>DISZ01000005.1 GCA_002422085.1 Rhodobacteraceae bacterium UBA6197 | reverse complement strand
CTCGAACCCGCGACCCCCGGCGTGACAGGCCGGTACTCTAACCAACTGAGCTACAACCGCAACTCCACCCACCCGGATCGCCGCCCGAGCGTGGGATGGGTATTACGCACCCCCGGCGGCGGCGTCAATGGGGCGACAACAAAAAACGCGTATCTTGCGGGGCCGCTTTTGCCGGCATCGCGGCATGCGTTTTCAACGGCCAAAAGCCGCGTTTGACGGCTTGGGCGCGCCGCTCAGTGCGCCGGTGCGGGAATGAATTCGGCATTGTCATCGGGTGGCAGACGGAACCGGCCATGCGTCCAATCGCCGGCGCGCCACGCCTCGCGGGCGGCATCAATCCGGTCTTGCGACGAGGCGACGAAATTCCACCAGATATAGCGCGGGCCTTCCAGCGTGGCACCGCCCAGCAGCATCAGCCGCGCCCCCTGCGGCCCGGCATGCACACTGATCCGGTCACCGGGGCGAAACACCAGCATGCGCCCCGCCCCATGGGTTTGGCCGCCGACGGTGATCGTGCCTTGCAGCACGTAGACGCCGCGATCCTCGTGGTTGTCGGGCAGTGGCAGGCCCGCGCCGGGCGCCAGCGTGGCATCGGCGTAAAACATCTCGGAGGGCAGCGCCACCGGCGCCGTTTCCCCCCAGGCCGACCCCAAAACCAGCCGTAGCGATTTGCCCTCGGCTTGCAGCAAGGGCAGATCGGCCTGCGCATGGTGGGTAAAGCTGGCGGCCTCATCCTCGGCGCCTTTTGGCAGTGCCACCCAGGTCTGAATGCCAAACAGGTTTTGCCCGGTCTGTCGCACCGGCCCATCGGTCCGTTCGGAATGGGTAATTCCGTGACCCGCCATCATCCAGTTCACCGCGCCGGGGGTGATCCATTGATCGGTGCCCAGCGAATCACGGTGGTGCATCTTGCCGTTCAGAAGATAGGTCACCGTGGCCAAGCCGATGTGCGGATGCGGGCGCACGTCGATCCCCTGCCCGGTCAGGAACTCGACCGGGCCGAACTGATCGAAAAAGATGAACGGACCCACCATCTGCCGCGCCACCGAGGGCAGCGCCCGGCGCACCTCAAACCCGCCCAGATCGCGGGCACGCGGCACGATGACGGTCTCGATCAGGTCCACCGCATCGCCTTTGGGCAGATCGGGGTCAAGCGCGGGGTTCCAGCTCATCTTTTTTCCTCCGTTGGACGGCATCGGGCCGACAAAGCAGAAAAGATAGGGCAAGAACGGGGAGTGCCCAGAGCCGTGGATGCGCAAGGCCTGCGCGCAGGTGCACGACGGATAGGGATGGTGGGTGATGAGGGGCTCGAACCCCCGACATCTTCGGTGTAAACGAAGCGCTCTACCAACTGAGCTAATCACCCCCGCATGGCGTGCTTCTAGCCTGCCGAGCCTGCCCCGCGCAAGGCCCAAGCGCTGCGTTTTCCCACAGCCACCACAGCCTGCCCGCGCAAAGTAAAACGCGCCCAAAGGGGCGCGCTTTCAGGAATAATGGTGGGTGATAAGGGATTTGAACCCCTGACATCTTCGATGTGAACGAAGCGCTCTACCACTGAGCTAATCACCCGGTGACGGGGCTTTTAGCGTCAGTCTTCGCCCACCGCAAGGGCCTCATCCGAGGTTTCATCGGGCTTGTTGGCGCTGCCTTGATCGCTGCGTACCAGCTTGACGACCAACATCTCGCCGCCCTTGCGGTCAACCTGCCGGCTGACGCGGGCCCTGCCAAATGGCGGCAGCACCACCGACTCGCCGGCGGCCAGTGCCTCACCCAACAGCTTCAGCGTGGCGTCGATCACGTCGCGCGCGTCTTTCTTCTTGGCGCCCGAGGCGGCGACGACACGTTCGACAAAGTCCTTCTTGCGCAAAAGCACCGCGCCGGTGCCGTCGGTTTCGCCTGCGCGCGTCTCCGTATCAGTCGGCATCGCCTTGGCCGGCACGACCGACAGATTGACCGAGGCGACAACCGGGGTGGTGACAGGCGCAGTGACCGGCTTGGGCGCGGCTGACGTGCGAGACGCAGCCTTTGCGGCCGATTTCGACGTAGCCGCCTTTCGGGCGGGTTTGGCCGACACCTTGGCCGAGCCCCTTGCCGCCTTCGTCCGTCCTGCCGCAGATCTTGCGGCGGTCGGTTCGTTCTCAGTCGTGTTGTCCATGACCTGCCTCGTTCTGTTTCTGATTCAGCAACAGATTAGGGTTGGACTGGTCAATAATCTATAGACGAGAAGGGGTCCGCCCCAAAAATCAGCCACATACCCCATAAATCATGCAAACGCGCCCATTCGCGTAATTGACGCAAGAAAATATCCGGCGCAGGCTTCAAGCGTGTTTTAGCAACAACCGGAGGTCGATATGGTGCGCAAACTGTTTTTGGTTCCCTGTGTGTTAGCCTGCACTGTGAGTCTTGCACAGGCTGGTGGATACTCTGCCCCTGCTGTCGAGGCAGAGCCCGTCGTCGTAGAGCAGTCGTCGTCCAGCAACCCGGGTATTATTATCCCGATCTTGCTGCTGTTGGCCGTGGTTGCCGCTTCGAACAGTGGAAGTGGCAGCAGCACGTCCACCCCGGATTGACACGGGCCGCGATCAAGAAATAAGGCGCGCCTCATGGCGCGCCTTAAACGTTTCAGCCGGGCGTCGGCCACGCTGCGTAACCAGGTCAGTGCGCCGTAGCGCCCTGCCCTTCGGTCCCGGTCGCGCGCGCTGCCTGCGCCGCCGCTTCTTCGGCCGCTTCGTCCCATTCCACCGGCTCGGGCACCCGCACCAGCGCCCGCAACAGAACCTCGCGGACATTCGACACCGGGATGATCTCGAGCCCCTGTTTCACGTTCTCGGGGATCTCGGTCAGGTCCTTGGCGTTTTCCTCGGGGATCAGCACGGTCTTGATGCCACCGCGCAGGGCCGCCAACAGTTTTTCCTTCAGCCCGCCGATCGGCAGCACATTGCCGCGCAGCGTAACCTCGCCGGTCATCGCGATGTCCTTGTGCACCGGGATCCCGGTCAGCACCGATACGATCGAGGTAACCATTGCCACCCCGGCCGAAGGACCATCCTTCGGCGTCGCCCCTTCGGGGACGTGAACATGGATGTCCACCGTCTCGAATTTGGGCGGTTTGACCCCGATCTGCGGACTGATCGAGCGCACGAAGCTGCTGGCCGCCTCGATCGATTCCTTCATCACATCGCCCAGCTTGCCGGTCGTTTTCATCCGCCCCTTGCCCGGCAGTTTCAGCGCCTCGATCTGCAACAGATCGCCGCCGACCGAGGTCCAGGCCAGACCCGTGACCACACCGACCTGATCCTCTTTCTCGGCCAGACCATAGCGATAGCGGCGCACGCCGAGGTATTCCTCGACCTTGGCCACGTCGGCCACAACGGTCTTGGTCTTGCCTTTCAGGATCTCGGTCACCGCCTTGCGCGCGATCTTGGCCAGTTCGCGTTCAAGATTACGCACCCCGGCCTCGCGGGTATAGTGGCGGATGATGTCCTCCAGCGCCGCATCGGTCAGGCTGAATTCATCTTTCTTCAGCCCGTGGTTCTTGATCTGTTTGGAGATCAGGTGTTGGCGCGCAATTTCGCGCTTTTCGTCTTCGGTATAGCCAGACAGCGGGATAATCTCCATCCGGTCCAGCAACGGCCCCGGCATGTTGTAGCTGTTGGCCGTGGTCAGGAACATCACGTTCGAGAGGTCATATTCGACCTCAAGATAGTGGTCGGTGAAGGTCGCGTTCTGTTCGGGGTCCAGAACCTCCAACATCGCGCTGGCCGGATCGCCGCGGAAATCCTGCCCCATCTTGTCGATTTCATCCAGCAAGATCAGCGGGTTGGTGGTTTTCGCCTTTTTCAGCGCCTGAATGATCTTGCCGGGCATTGAGCCGATATAGGTGCGCCGATGGCCCCGGATCTCGGATTCGTCGCGCACCCCGCCAAGGCTGATGCGGATGAATTCGCGCCCGGTGGCACGCGCCACGGACCGCCCGAGGCTGGTCTTGCCCACGCCCGGAGGCCCGACAAGGCACAGGATCGGACCCTTGAGCTTGGCCGAACGCGCCTGCACCGCCAGATATTCGATGATCCGTTCCTTGACCTTTTCCAGCCCGTAATGGTCGTCATCCAGCACTTTTTCGGCCGCCGCCAGATCCTTCTTGACCCGCGACTTCACCCCCCAGGGCAATGCCAGCAGCCAGTCGAGGTAGTTGCGCACCACCGTCGCCTCGGCGCTCATCGGGCTCATGGATTTCAGCTTTTTCAGCTCGCCCAAAGCCTTTTCACGCGCTTCTTTCGAGAATTTGGTCGCCGCGATCTTGGCCTCAAGCTCGTTCAGCTCGTTCTGGCCCTCTTCGCCGTCGCCCAATTCCTTCTGAATCGCCTTCATCTGCTCGTTCAGATAGTATTCGCGCTGGGTGCGCTCCATCTGGTTCTTCACGCGGGATTTGATCTTCTTTTCCACCTGAAGCACCGACATCTCGCCCTGCATCAGGCCAAAGACCTTTTCCAGCCGCGCACCGGTATCCAGCGTCTCCAGAAGCTCCTGCTTCTGGCCCACTTCCAGCCCCAGATGCCCCGAGACCAGATCGGCCAGCTTTTCCGGTTCGCGCGATTCCGCAACGGCGGTCAGCGCCTCTTCGGGGATGTTCTTCTTGATCTTGGCGTAGCGCTCGAACTCTTCGCCGACCGAACGCAACAGCGCCTTGACGGTATCCTCATCGCCCGGCGTTTCCACCAGCGCCTCGGCATTGGCCTCAAAATAGCGCACGTTGGGCAGAAAACCGGTGATCTTCACCCGGCTCTTGCCCTCGACCAGCACCTTCACGGTGCCGTCAGGAAGTTTAAGCAATTGCAGCACGTTGGCCAGCACGCCCACGCGGTAGATCCCGTCAGTATCGGGTTCATCGACGCCGGGGTCGATCTGGCTGGCCAGCAGGATCTGGCGGTCCTCGGCCATCACCTCTTCCAGCGCGCGGACCGACTTTTCACGGCCGACGAACAGCGGCACGATCATATGCGGAAAAACCACGATGTCGCGCAAAGGCAGGACGGGGAATGAGGTCGAAAGAGCTTCGTTCATCGCGTTTCCTCTCTAGCAGAGGGACACCGGCCCCGCCCTTGCGGCAGCCCTGGCCCCTCCCGTTCTGCCCCATATCTAGGGGGGGATGGGCACGGGTTCAACCTGTCACTGGCTGCTTGTTGACAATGCGCGTCCGCGCGCGCGGCGGCAAGGGATTCGCGGCGCCATGGGAAACCTGCGGCAACGGGTCTAGCGCGCCAGCACCAGTTCCACTTTCAGCCCGCCAAAAGCCTCGCTTTCACCCAGACGGATGGTGCCGCCATGGCTGCGGGCGATGTCGGCGGCGATCGACAGGCCAAGCCCGACCCCCTGCCCCTTGTTCTGGTTGCGGGCCGGATCAAGCCGGGTAAAGGGGCGCAGCGCCTCTTCGCGCAGTTCGGGTGCGATACCGGGGCCGTCATCCTCAACGGTGATCTTCAGCGCGCGCGGCCCCAACCCGACGGTCACCACCGCCCGGCTGCCATAGCGCACCGCATTGCCGATCAGGTTTTCCAGTGCGCGGCGCAGCGCATCGGGACGGAAGGTGGCTGTGCCCTCGCCCTGACACTCGGCCAGGGTGACCGGCAGCCCGCCGCGCTGCGCATCCCCCACGATCTGCGCCACGAAAGCGCAGGGCGGCAGGGTTTCGGGCACATCATCAGCGGCATCGTCGCGGGCAAATTCAAGAAAGGCGTCAACCAGCTTGCCCATCTCGGCCACATCTCGTTCCAGCGCGGCCACGTCGTCATCCTCGGGCAGCATCGACAGCCCCAGTCGCAGCCGGGTCAGCGGCGTGCGCAGATCATGGCTGATCCCCGACAACATCAAGGTGCGCTGCTCGATCTGGCGTTCGATCCGGTTGCGCATGTCCAGAAACGCCGCCCCGGCCGAGCGGACTTCGACCGCGCCCGCCGGCCGATAGGGCACCACGCGCCCTTTGCCGAATTCCTCTGCGGCACGGGCCATCCGCCGAATCGGCCGCAACTGATTGCGCAGGAATATGAAGGCGATCAACGTCATCAGCAGGCCGGTCGTCAGCATCAGGACAATCAACTGATGCGGGTTGGAGGCCGACACGCGGCGCCGTTCAAAAACGATCTGCATCGGCCCGTGACGCGTCGCCATGACCAGACGCACTTCGCGCAGATTGGCCAGATCGATCATGCTGATCTGCTTCAGTCCCGCCCGCAACGTGGCAATCACCACCCGCCCCGACAAATCATAAAAAACGCGTTTGTCACCACTGCTCGCCGCCACCGGCAGCGTCACCGACAGGCCTAGCGGCACGGCGACACTGTTCGCCGCCCGCACGGCCTCGGCCGGATCGGGCGCCTGATCGACCAGTTCCGCCAGATAGCCCACCTCGCGCAGCATCGTGGTGGTCATCTGTTCGGTCACGCCCTCGAAATGGCGTTGCAAGAACACCACCGAAACGACAAGCTGGATGGTGACGATCGGCAATATCAGGATCAGCGCGGCCCGCCCGTAAAGCCCACGCGGCATCATTCCTTTGAGCCAGTCGAAATTCATGGCAAAAGCCTAGCGACACGGCGCAACATAGGAAAGCGCAAGATGAATGATCTGCCTGCGGTGCCTTTGGAGGAGGGCGTGCGAATGGTGCGGGCCGCGAACCCCTCGGCGATGACGCTGTCGGGGACGAACACCTACATTCTGGGCACCGGCGACGTTGCGGTCATAGACCCCGGCCCTGCCCTGCCCGGCCATCTGGATGCGATCCTTGCGGCGCTGGCCCCCGGCGAGAGGATCAGCCACATCTTCGTGACCCATGCGCATCTTGACCACTCGCCCCTTGCCCGCCCCCTGGCCGAAGCGACAGCGGCGCCGGTGCTGGCCTTCGGCCCCCCTTCCGCCGGGCGCTCGGCGGTGATGGCGGCCCTGGCCGAGACCGGGCTCGCGGGCGGTGGCGAAGGTGTGGACAGCCAGTTCAACCCCGATGTCCGCCTGGCCGATGGCGATACCGTCAGCCATGGCGATTGGTCACTGACCGCGCTGCATACGCCGGGCCATTTTTGCAACCACCTGTGCTTTCAATGGCGCGACATCGCCTTCAGTGGCGACCATGTGATGGGTTGGGCAAGCACGCTGATCTCGCCTCCCGACGGGGATCTGAGCGACTATTTCACCTCGCTCGAGCGCCTGCGGGCTGTTGACGCGCGGGCTTTTTACCCTGGGCACGGCGATCCGGTTCGTGACACTGGTCGGCGTCTGGACGAGCTGACACGCCACCGCCAAGACCGCACCGCCCAGATCCTGGCTGCCCTGGCCGATAGCCCCGCAACCCCGGCCGAGCTATCTGCCCGCATCTACACCGACACGCCCCCCGCCCTGATGGCTGCGGCCCAACGCAATATTTTTGCTCATCTAATTGATCTTGTGACCAAAAACCATGTCACCGTGAACGGAGCCCCGTCCGCAAGCAGCCTCTATTCAAAGGCCTGACGCTTTGCCAAAAAATCCACAAAACCCTCTGGACGCCCCCGAAATGCGCCGCTATACACCGCCTCGTGTTCCGGCGTAGCTCAGCGGTAGAGCAGTTGACTGTTAATCAATTGGTCGTAGGTTCGATCCCTACCGCCGGAGCCAATCACCATTTATTTCATTGGGAAAATTGGCGCGACACGAATTCTACTAACAACCTACTCTTGCTTTTGCGGGGGTTGTTCGCGCCTTTGCAGCCCGTCGAACGCTCACGAAGACGTGACCGCGTGTGGTGGCCTTCGCGCCGCTTCGTTCCGCCCGATCAATACCGCGCCTTCGCGCGTGACACACCATGCAAGCCCGAACTAAAGTGGCCAGTAATTCGAACATAAGAGCGAAACGGGCTATGGCAGTAACCAGAGAAGAGATTGTAGAATTTATTCGTCAGCTTGCGAAGACAGAAGGCAAGCCGCCCGGACGCCGATCTTTTGAACAGCGCACAGGGATTTCCTACACTGATTGGTTTGGTCGATACTGGACTAAGTGGGGTGACGCGCTTCAAGAAGCAGGTTTCTCTGCAAACGAACGCAACGAAAGTCTTGAGAAGGAAGACGTCGTTGACGCGTATCTAAATCTTATCGCAGAACTTGGGCGCATACCGACCGAAGGCGACCTTCGCATGAAAAAGCGTAGCGACGACGGTTTTCCTTCGCATGGGGCTATACGAAAACACCTAGGCAATCGGCGCGAGAGACTTACCGCCGCGTTGGAAAATTCGCCAAACTCCGCAGCCGAACGCCTGCTTCTTGAGGCAATCGCGACATTACCGCCAGAAAAAGGCGCGGATGCCGAAGTCATTGAACGTCTTGACCCGTTGCCGACAGGCTACGTCTACATGGTCAAGTCGGGAAAATACTATAAAATAGGCAAAACCAATTCTATTGACCGGCGGCAGTATGAAATTGGTCTGCAACTCGCCGAAGGCCTAAAGCCGATTCATAGTATCGAAACCGATGATCCAAGTGGCATAGAAGCTTATTGGCACAATCGCTTCAAAGAAAAGCGCATGAACGGCGAGTGGTTCAACTTGGATGCACGCGACGTTCGCGCGTTCCGACTACGTAAGAAGTTCATGTAAAAATGCCCCGGCTGCGTCGGTGCACGCGAACCGGGGCTAGTTGCCCTTGGCACTAGGCTCAGGACTCATAGCCAATAGATGATGATTGCGGCGAGAGCTATGGCTGAGCAGAAGACCCTGGGGCACCTATCATATCTGGTTGCGACACGGCGCCAGTCCTTGAGCCTGCCGAACATGATCTCGATCCGGTTGCGGCGTTTGTAGCGGCGCTTGTCATATTTGACGGGGATCTTGCGTTGTTTTCGTCCGGGGATGCAGGGGCGTATCCCTTTGTCTTCCAACGCTTCCCTGAACCAATCGGCGTCATAGCCGCGATCTCCGAGCAACCAATCGACGTTCGGCAGGCTGCTGAGCAGCGCCTTCGCCCCGATGTAATCGCTGACTTGTCCGGCAGAGACGAAGAAGTTGATCGGGCGCCCCTGACTGTCGCAGATGGCATGCAGCTTCGTATTCATGCCGCCCTTGGTGCGACCGATCAGGCGGCCACGCCCCCCTTTTTCGCGCCCAGGCTGGACGCGGTGCGATGGGCTTTCAGATAGGTCGCATCGATCATCACTGTCTTTTTCTCGCCGTGCTGAGCGGCCAGGCCAGCCATCATCTTTGCAAAGATACCCATGTCGCTCCACCGCTTCCAACGGTTATATAGCGTCTTGTGTGGACCATACTCTTTCGGCGCATCACGCCACCGTAAGCCATTGCAGTTTATGAAGATAATCCCACTCAGAACGCGCTGGTCGTCGACGCGCGGCTTGCCGTGGGACTTCGGGAAATAGGGCTCCAGACGCGCCATCTGTGCGTCGCTCAGCCAGAAGAGATCAGACATGTCACCGCTCCTTTTTCGGAGCTGTGAATCACGCAACCAACCTGAAATCAATGGGTCCTGAGCTTAAGTCAATCGCGACTCATGCAGCCATACTTCTTGCGCCACCGGCACCAAGTCTAAACCGTCACGCCGATCTGCCAAACGGCTTTCGCCGTTGACGCGCGCTCCTTGATCCTAGGCGGCCACCTCAAAACCGACGCGAGTGCGCATCGAACCCTTTTCGAAGATCAGGGCGATGTGCTTGCCCTGCAACGTTGGCACCTCGTTTCCTGCATATTTTGCGGTCTTGAGGTCAGCGGCCAGCTTCGGCAGACAGCCGATTTCGCGCGGGGTGTAATCGCGCAGCGTCAACAGGCTGCGGTTTTTCAGGTTGAAAGCCATTTAAGCAATCCTTTCAGATCAAAGTGCATCACGGATGGTCGGCCAGCTCATGCAATGCCCACCGCCCCGGCCCCGGCCAGGCTCGGCGTCCGGCATCGCCAGAATCTCGATCCCGGCGGCCTTGAGGGCCGCGTTGGTATCGTCATTGCGGTCATAGCCCACCACGACGCCAGGGCGCAGCGCCAGCACGTTGTTGCCGTCGTTCCACTGCTCGCGGGCGCGTTCTTCTTCGGTATTGCCGCCGGTCGGCACGATTTGCAGTGTCTTGTAGCCCAGCACCTCGGCCACAATATCAAAGATTGGACGCGGGTCGTGGCGGAACGACAGTGGAGCGTCGCCCTCGCCGGGCCGGATATCTTAGCAGACCAGCTCATCCGCGACCTCCTTGAAGGTCGTCACCACATCGCCGCCGCACAGGGTAAAGATGGTATCAAGGTGCATCGCCGCGCGCGATTCAGGGATGCGGAAGGCCAGCACCTCGACACCTTCGTTGCGCATCAGGCTGGCAAGGACGTCATGGTCCTTTTGCGCCTGCTTCACCCAGAAAACATCGTCAAACAACAGCTCTTGGCAGTTCGAGTGCGTCAGGAGACGGTGAGCCAGACCGGGGCGGCAGACAATCACCTGCCGCAGTTTCCCGGTTTCGGAATGGACACCCAGCTTCGCATTCGTAGTCATTTCAACACTCCAAACTGACCGGGGTTACAGCGCGCTGATCGCGCCTGTCCACATCTGATAGGCGGCGACGATGGCGGCGACGACAATGCCGATGCCGATCCAGTCTTCGACGCCCGAAAAAGGCTTTTCACCGCTTTTAGCGCGCGCATACCAACAGATCGGCACACTCGCGGCACAGAGAATGGCGCACATCAGCAGATAGGCCGGGCCCGCCGCACAGACCAACCATGCACCGCAAACCGTGGCCAGCCCACCATAGAACATGTCGCGGCCACGCCGCTCACCCGCTTTGTAGCCCTCACCGCCGAGCGCCAGTCTGAACGCATAGGCGCCCGACAGCACATAAGGCACCAGAGTGGCGGTTGAGGCGATGTAGAACAGCGCGAGATAGGTCGAGTTTTCGTAAAGCGTGACGATCAAAAAGATCTGCACGAAGATATTGGTGATCCACAGCGCACCCGCGGGCGAACCATTCTTGTCTTCGGTGGCGAACACGGCCGGCAACATGCCCTCTTTGGCCGCGCGACAGGGAATTTCCGCAGCAAACACGGTCCAGCTCAGGAACGCGCCCGCGACCGGGACCACGAGCCCGATGCGCACAACGACCGAGCCCCAAGGACCGACCGCTTGTTCAAGCGCATTGGCCATCGAGGCGGCTGCCGGAAGACCCGCCAGTTCCGCCTGACTCATCAAGCCATACGACAAAAGAGAAACCAGCAGGTAGACCGAAAGCGCAATGACAAAGCCGATGATCGTCGCGCGGCCGATATCCGCGCGTTTTGCGGCACGCCCCGAGACAACGCTGGCCCTTTCTGTCCCGATAAAAACGCAAAGCGTCACCGGCATGGCGCTTTTGAGCTGAGCCACGATGCTGCCCAGATCCGGCGTCCGCCTACCCCAGAAGCCAAAGCTGAATTTCGGCATATCGAAAGTGACAGCCACAAGCACGATGAACAGCGCGATTGGTGCCAGCTTGCGCAGATGATCCGAGGCAGCCCATTGGCGGAATGGCCGCTTTGGGCGTTGATCGAATGTCCGCCGGATTGCAGCGGCTCCGACGGGGTGCGGCCCTTTTGGACGGCGGGCGGCAGGCCAAGGCATTGCGCATCCGGTGAACCCGTCGGCGCGGCCATGTTGCCCAATAGACGCGGGCGATGGTCGCCTTTCAGGCCAGTGCGGGCATTGCCGATCACCGGCGTCCCCCGTCAAGACTGCGGGTTTTCAGGCGGCGCAGGAAGTTCATCCCTAAGGTCGCGGCCTTCCGATGACCCGACGCTCAGCCCGATAAACTCATGCCACCCCTCCGAGTTGGTGGCACCGGCAATTGTCGCAGCCACACTGACGATCCCCCCTGCTTGCGACAGGTGGCATCCGGCCAGACAGGGGGCCGCTCGCTGCACGACGGGCGGTTCGGGAACGCGCCGATCCGTTCATCGACCTCCTTGCACCGCGTGAACACCGTGCTTTTCGAGATGCCGCTCGACCGCATGGCCTGCACAAGGCCGTCCACACTTCGGGGCGAGGCGCCGCCCTTCCAGAGATCCTGAATGACGGCCCCCAGTGCCTGTTCCGGGGTCTTGCGGGTCTCGAGAATGCCAAGGGAAATGACGGCCCTGCCGCCGCTTCGGCCCTTCAGGTCCCCCGTTCCCGGCCAGGTGGCGAGCGCGCGGTCACGCCAGCCTTTGCGCCACGCCATGCGCAGCTTGGCCCGTTCACGGCGGCCGGCGCCGATCAGGCCGCCGGCATCGCTCACTATCATCAGCCGCAAAACAGCTTTTGCAATCGCGCGCAACAGGTCGCCCTGAGCGTGCCTTTGCAGACGTCCGGCAAGGCCCATATTGATCTTGGGCGTCGGGGGGCAGCGTTTGGTGCGTGGTGCGTGGGTGACGTGCCCCCTCGAGCCTACGCCTTGATGGCCACCCAAGGTCAGACCGGCCGCGCCGACGACATTTCTCCACGTTCTCGGCGGCCACCGACTACTCCTGCCGATCCCGCAAAGCGCCTGCGGACCACGGGCAGGCGCTCGCGTTCAATTTCAGACGGTCATCGACGCAGCTATCAAGCCGGGTTTTCCAACGCGACAGTCTGGCTTCGGATGAACGGCCAGCTCTGCTGCCCGCGATGCGGTTTGCGCCGCAACGCAGCACTTGGACGCGCGCCACAGGCCCGGGGCGGTCTGGTATTCAGCGAAACCCACCAACTCCGGTCACGGTCAGCTTAATGTTCACTCGCACGCGAGCGTAATGCACCGGTCCACAGATCGTTGATTTGCGTCAAAGCGTATGAAAGCGATCTGATGCAGGCTAAACTGCGTTGACGTCCGTCTCGCTGCGGATTCTTGCAGAAGAGGGCGAGGCTTTGCTCTCGGAGGACAGGACATGGGAAATCATATCGCACCGCCAGAGCCAAAAGGCCCTTCGACGCTCGGGCGCCTGTTGTGGCCCCTGGTGGTAGGCTTCGCGGTATTTGCGCTTTTGTCGTCGCAATTTCAGACTGGTGAACCCGCGCCGCGCGCGGTGGCCTACAGCGAAATCAAAAGCCTGATCCGCAAGGGTGACATCACAGAGGCAACGCTTGAAGCCAATGCGATCGTGGCCGTGCTGCGCAATCCGGCCGAGGATGGCCGCGCGCAGGTTCGCGCGGTAACTCCTCAGCAGCCAGATCCCGAGCTCCTGCCTCTTCTCGAACAGGCCGGCGTCACCATCACAGCCAAAGAGCCCCAGAACCCCTCTCTCCTGTGGTCATTTCTGCCTTGGGTCTTGATCCTCGCTTTCTATTTCTGGCTCAGCCGCAGGATGGCGGGCGGCAGCATCAGCGGTGGATTGCCCGGCGGGATCGGTGACTTTCTGGGCGGCCGATCCTCAAAACCTGCCCATCCCGCTCGCAAGGTCACCTTTGCGGAAGTCGCAGGTCAGGACGAGGCCAAGCGCGAGGTTTCGGAACTGGTTGAGTTCCTGCGCGATCCCGACCGGTTTCAAAAAGTGGGGGCTACGGTGCCGCACGGTGTCTTGCTGATGGGCCCGCCGGGCACTGGCAAAACGCTGTTGGCCCGCGCGTTGGCGGGCGAGGCCGACGTGCCATTTTTTTCCACCTCTGGCTCGGAGTTCATCGAGGTTTTTGTCGGCGTCGGTGCAGGACGGGTGCGCAAGATGTTTGAGGAGGCGCGCAAACAGGCCCCGGCGATCATTTTCATCGACGAATTGGACAGTATCGGGCGCATACGCGGCACCGGCTTGGGCGGTGGCAATGACGAGCGTGAGCAGACGCTGAATCAAATTCTCGCCGAACTGGATGGGTTCACCGCGCGCGAGGCCGTGGTGGTGCTGGCCGCGACAAACCGTCCCGATGTGCTGGACCCGGCGCTTTTGCGCCCCGGTCGGTTTGATCGTCACGTCACCCTGTCGCTGCCCGACAAGGTGGCGCGCCGGGCGATCCTCGATGTCCATGTCAAAAACCTGCCGCTGCGTCACGATGTCGATCTGGACAAGGTCGCGGCAGGCACGCCGGGCTTTTCCGGGGCCGATCTGAAGAACCTGCTGAACGAGGCGGCGATCACTGCCGCGCGCCGTTCTGGCGCGGAAATCACGCTTGTTGATCTGGACGATGCGCGCGACAAAATGATGATGGGCACGGTGCGCACGCTTGCAATCCAGCCCGACGAAAAGCATCGGCTGGCGGTTCACGAGTCTGGCCATACCGCTGCCGCGTTTTATAACCCCGAGGCCGATCCGCTCTACAAGGTGACGATCATTCCGCGTGGCCGCAGCCTTGGCAGCACCCATATGCTGCCGGAAAACGAGCGTCATACCCTACCCGAGGCCTATTTGCGGGTGCAGTTGGTCACGCTTCTGGCGGGGCGCGCCGCAGAAAAGCGACTCATCGGTTCTGTCAGTTCGGGGGCGGATGATGATATCCGTCGGGCCACCACGTTGGCGCGCTCCATGGTGGCGCGCTGGGGGATGGACCCAGAGATCGGCCCTATCGATCTGCGCGAAAGCGACGATCATCCCTTCCTCGGGCAACAGATCGCTCAACCCCGCACTTTTGCCGACGAAACAGCGGCGCGGGTGGATCAGGCGGTGATAAGTTTGCTGAAAGCGGCCGATAAGAAGGCAGCCGAACTCATTGACGACCACATTGACCAGGTCAAGCTGTTGGTGGCGCGTTTGGAGGCCGAGGAAACGCTGGATTTCGAGGGGATCAAGAGCTGTCTCGAACCCAATGAAACCATCCGCCCCTTCGGCAAGACGCGCACCGTCGGCACCCCCCCTGCCCCGGAAAAGTCGCGATGAAAACGTCATATGAAAGCGCACGCCGAAGATCATGGCTGCGGCGTTCCTGAAGCCTCCAACAGAACCCGCTCGCAATGGGCAACAAATCGTCCGGAATCTGGGCGCTGGACGTCACTTGAGCGTCGATCTTGAGANNTTGAGACTGCATTGACGATCCCGCAGGGTGTGGACATCCGAAGATGACGGGCCGCCGAAAAGTCGGCCCGGATGGTGCGCGTGCCACTGTCTGCCGCTCGCCCGGTGCTGCCAACCGACACCGAACCTTGCCCCCCGGCAGGTGTCCGGAACTGGCGTCTTTCAGGCGCATGAGAAGCCGGCCCGATGCGGTGTAGCCTGCCCACAGCGCAACCGTATCGGGTCGGCGGGGCTCAGGACGTCATTCCCGAGTGTTGAAGCGCCAATACTCGCTGCCAGTATCGACGCTGTCGCGATGGTGGGTCCGGCGGTCAAGAAGCGCCGGCGCCATCTTCACGTCTTCGAAGACCTTGGGCCATTCGCCCAAGCCGAGGTTCGTCGTCACAATGATCAAGGTGCGTTCGATGGGCCCGTCTTGCATTCCGCTGCACGACAACTCCGCTTGGCTCTCTTGCGCGCCACCCGGCCCCGGCGCAGTCCCAGCCATAGACGGCCAGTTTTCTGACGGGTGGCCCTGTCAGAATGGCTGGCAAGCCAGGTATCAACAGGGGATCAGGCAATGCGATCCGACCCCTTTTCCGGTCAGTCCGGATCGCCCCACAGAATGCCGGCCCGTCCGGGCTGCCCTTGACCTTGACCTTGACCTTGAAATCGCCCGCGCCCAAAGCGCAATCGGCGCCGGTGCCGAATACCGGGGTTTGAAGGCGCAGGCGGCATTATTGGCGGGCGCATATGTGTTGACTGTCACCGCGCGATCCCGGCTCCGGCGCGGTTGCACGGCGCTTCGGGCGGGTTGACCGACAAGCAGTTGAACCTGTCGGCCGCAGCCCCGCCGAAGCCCGGCAATTGCACCGTCCACTCGGCGCGCGGCATTGGCTCGATCAACTGGATCCCGGGATCTTTCATCAACCCGGCCTCAGCCTGCAAATCCTCGGGCCGCTCGCGGCCCTTCAGCAACCCGTTTGGCAACGCCTTGGAAATCACCGTCGTCCTTGCCCCTCGCAGCAAGCACGGACCAAAGCGTCGTTACACGGAAGATCGGGCACGCGCGCGCGACTGAGCCCGGCACGCTGATATGGACCCAATCCGCGGATCACCAAATCGGCCAGCGGCTCTTGAAACACCGCATCCCATGGCCCGGCAGGAGAATGCGTTATAATTCATGCGCCAACGGTCAGTCGTTTCTTGCGGCAAGGGCGCAGAGCCCTGAGGGCGACTAGAGACTTTCGGGGCCTCTGCCATCCGAAGATGCAGCCCGGCCGCATCACCGCCAAGGATCAATGCGCGGCACAGGGCCCGCCCGCCTTGCAAAGATCCGCACAGGTCAGTGCCCGACCGCGTTGCAACCACGTCATCACGCCAAGTGGCGCCATGCTCAACGCCCGTGCTCCTGCGCGGCCGCGTCCCGCCGGCATCAAGCCCTGCCGCAAGTGCTGCGCCGACCAGCCGTTCCCGCCCGCGCCGTTGTGGCGTTGACGCAGACTAGGCGATTTCGTCGCGCACGATCGCGTAGCGGCGCATCTTCTCCCAAAGGGTCTTGCGCGACACGCCGAGCATGCCTGCCGCAGATTGGATGGCGCCGTCACTTTCCTCAAGCGCGTGGACTATTGCGGCGCGCTCGGCGCTTTCCACCTGCGATTTCAGGTCTTGATTTGCGTCCGCCGGGACGGGCTCTGTGGCCAGAGAGTCATCCAGCAGCAGGTCATATTCCTGTATCCTTTGCCCGGTAGCGAGTGCTGCCGCGCGTTCGATGAGGTTGCGAAGTTCGCGCACGTTGCCGGGAAACTCCATCTGCGAAAGCCGGGCCTCGGCGGCGGCGGAAATCCCCAGAATCGGCCTGCCGAGCAGCGCGGCCTGTTCGGCGACAAACTGGCGCGCCAGAAACAGAATGTCCTCGGGGCGTTTGCGCAGCGGCGGCACAGAAATATGGATGACGTTCAGCCTCCAGTAGAGGTCCGAGCGGAAGCGCCCTTCAGATACCGCCTGTTCAAGATCGCGCTGCGTCGCTGAAATCACCCGCACGTTCAGGCTTATGGGGCGTGCCCCGCCAAGGCGCGTGACTTCGCGTTCCTGCAATACCCGCAGAAGCCGCACCTGCGAGTCGGCCGGGATCTCGGCGATTTCATCAAGAAAGATCGTGCCTCCCTGCGCCTGCTCGAACCGGCCGATGCGCGTGCCCTCGGTGCCGGGCGTGGCTCCGGCCGCAACGCCGAACAGTTCGGCCTCGATCAGCCCCGAAGGCAGGGCAGCGCAATTGACTGCGACAAAGGGTCCGGATGCGCGCGCGCTATTGCGGTGGATGAAGCGCGCGACGACCTTCTTGCCAACGCCTGACTCGCCCGACAGCAAGATCGGGCTGTCGACGTTGTGGATGCGAACCGCGATCTTCTCGATCCGGCGAAGTGCGGCGCTGCGGCCAAGAATGTTCGTGCCCGCAGGTGCCTCGGCGTCGCCGGGTGCTGTCTTCGAGGCGGCACGAAGATCATGCAGGCGCTCGATCGCGCGGCGCGCCTTGACGACGAATTCATCCAGATCGAACGGTTTGGTCAGATAATCCACCGCCCCCGCCTTGGTCAGCGCCACCGCATCCTGCACCGAAATATAGGCGGTCATCAGGATGACCGGCGCACCGGGGGTATAACGACAGACCTCTTCAAAAAGCGCCCGCCCATCGCCGTCGGGCAGGCGGATATCGGTTACGACCAGATCGAAATCCTGTTTTGCCAGCAGTTTTCGGGCGCTGGCGATGTCACTGGCGGTGAAGGTTTCAAAACCCTCCATTTGCAGCCGGTCCTGCAAGGAAATCCGCATGATCTCGTCGTCGTCGATCACGAGAACGGTTGCGGCGGGGCTGATCTGATCGTCACGCGGCACGGTTGGCTTCCTTCCTGGGCAGTGCGAATGGCTCGAGCAGCGGCAGGGCCACAGTGAACCGCGTGCCCTGACCGGGTGCGCTTTCCACGCCGATGCTGCCATTCATGCGGTTGACCAGCGCGTAGGTGATCCAGAGCCCGAGCCCGGTGCCATTGGGCGAGGTCGTGTAGAAAGGCTCGAACAAACGTGCTTGCGCAGCCGCGTCAAGCCCGGGCCCGGTGTCGACGATGTCAAGCGTCAGCGTTGCGCCCTCACGCCGCGCAGCAACCTTCAGGCTGCCGCCGTCGGGCATCACGGCGATGGCGTTGCGGGTCAGGTTCATCACGATCTGATGCACATGCGGACAGGTGCAGCTGAGGGATTTACCCGCCAGATCCAGCTTGCCGGCCTGCCAATCCAGGCCAATCGGGCGGTCCCCGATTTCGGCGCGGACCAGCGCTTCCAGATCGACTAGGCAATTCATTTTGCACGGATGCGCATTGTTCTCGCCGCGCAACTCGCCCAGCAATGCCTGAATGGTTGCCGAAATGCGGTTCAGCCCTGAATCGAGCAGTGGCAGGTATTTACGCACCAGATCGGCATCGTCGGGGCGGCGCGCAAGCATGTTGACGCAGTTCTTCATGCCGCCGAGCGGGTTGTTGACCTCATGTGCAAGTCCCGCCGCGAACCGGCCCAGACCGGCAAGGCGCTCGGCGCGGGCAAGGTCCTGTTCCAGCCGCTTGTTGCGCGCAAGTTCGCGCACCATGCGGTTGAATTGCTCGGTTAGCTGGCCAATTTCGTCACGGTCGCCGGTTCTGACGTCGGCAACCGCATCATGGTCACCGCGCGACACCGCGTCCAGCCCGTCGGCCAGCTTGTGCAAAGGGCTGACCATGCGACGCGAGATGAGGGCGCCGAAGGTGCTCATCACCAAGGCCAGACTGACCGAGAATATCTCAACCAATGTCGCATCCTTGCGCAATTGCGCCAGCATCGGCGCGGTCGTGCTGCGCAACACCAGAAAACCCACAACAGTTTCATCCACCCGGATCGGCACCACGGCATCGACCGAGCCTTCGCTGCGAACGCTTGCAGGCACCAGTTCGGGGGTTTGCGTGGCCAGCACATGCAAGATCAATTGCTGCGAAAAATCGCTGCCGGTGGCCATCGGCATGCCCACGGGGTGCGCCGCCGGGTCGGTGTGCGCCAGCACCACGCCATCAGGCGTGAGGAACATCGCGTCAATCACCGGCACCTCACCGGAGTCGGGGCTGGCACGGTTCACAAGCTGGTCCAGCGTGCGATAAAGCTGCCAGATATCCCGGCTTAGCACCGCATTCTCGCCAGCCGCCGCGATGGCCCGCGCCAGCGCGAACGTTTGCGCGCCAAGACGTGCTGACTGGCGGGTCGCGTCGCGGTCGATCACCATGAGCCCCATGATCATCGCCGAGCCGAAAACCATGACGATGATGGTCAGCGGAAGCTTGGTCATCAGGCTCCAGTGCCGCGGGTCAAGCCGTCTCATGGCTGCCTCACGTCGGCGGCAATTGTTCCGGCCGCTGCCTTCAGCGCCATATCGCGGATCGGCGCGTAAAGCGCCGGGGTTACCTCGGCAAACCCGTCGAGGTCGAACAGCGCGAGGATGGGGGTCGCCTGCGGGTCACTTGCCATGCCCAGAAACGCTGTCCGCAACCGGTCGAGCACCTCGGCGCTCAGATCAAGCCGCGCGACTATCGGCGGAAACCCGAACTGCCGCGACTGCGCTATGATCCGGGTTCCGGCAACGGCCTCGGGTTCGTATTTCTGGATCACGTTATAGACATAGCTGTCCACGGCACCGCCATTGGCAACCCCTCGCGCCACCGCCTGCACCGTTTCGGCATGGCTGTAAGTAAAGAACGCCATGCGGAAGAACTGGTCAGGGTCGAAACCCGCCTCGGCAATTGCGGCGCGCGGCGCCAGATAGCCCGAGTTGGAATCCGGGTCGGAATAGGCAAAGACCTTGCCGCGCAAATCGGAAATTGTCTCATCGGCGCTGCTCTTGGGCACGATCAAGAGCGAGCGATAAAGCGGCGCACCACGATAGAGCGGTGCCACTACAATCGTCAGATATTCGGGCGTCCGCAGCTTGACAAAGGGGTAGCCGCACACCCATGCGGCGTCGAGTTCACCCCGCGCCAGCATATCCATGATGTCAGAGTAGGAACGGCGATACACGAAATTGACAGGGCGCCCGATCCGCAACGCCAGATACTCGCTGAGCTGGTTCAAGGAACGCATGTATTCGCGCACCACCACGGCGGTCAGCCCCACCCGCAACTCGCCGCTGGCACCCAGCGACGCGAACGCCCCGGAACTTGGCGTGATACCTGCCATAGCAGCAATGGCGGTGATGAATCGACGTCTGCCGATCATGGGTTCATCACTCCTTCCTGAGCGATCCGACCGAAACCTCTCGCGTTTGCCGCGACGCCTTTTCCTTCCGAAAATCAGACTAGCACAGCACCGCCATTGTTGCGACAAAACTGCGGTGCCGCCGCCCCGATCGGAACGGCAGTCAAACCGGCGCCACCACCTCGGGCGGGAAATCCGCAAGGCCGGCAGGCGCAACCACCAGCGCGGCAAGGCCCGGCGGCATTTGTGCGGTTTCGACCCGACGCAGCCAGCGCGAGTCGCCCGTGACCCAGAAGCCCAGTTCAGGCGCGGCGCGATGCGCCTGTACGAGCAGGTCTGTCCTGACGCCTGCGCTGTCAGGGCATTGCAGCCAGACTTCCGAGAACCCAAGCTCACCGGCACGGCGCAGCCAGTCGGCAAGTGGCGTGTCTGTGCCCGCATCAAGCACCGTGAACGCCGCAACTGTGGCCGGATCCAACTGAAAGGTATTGAATCCGCTGCCGGAATTGTCGCGCGAAAAGCCGTAATTGCGGATCGCACGCCTGACCTCAACGCGGGGAACCACGAACACGGCGGGGGCAATTCGGGCGAGTTCCGCAGCGGCCACCAAGCCGGTCGCGGCAACGCAGACCCGCGCGGCGGCCGGCAGCGTGTCGCCGGGCGCCCAAAGCCAGATGATGCCGCCATCGCGCAAATCGTCAGCAGTGGCGCTTGCGAGCGTGCAGATCGCCGCATCGGCGCCCGCAACGGCCGCGCCGCCTTCGCACGCCACAAAGACGCTTGGCCGTGTCGGGGTTTGCGCCGCCGCACCGGGTTCAGTTGCCATTGATCATCTCCCATATGCTTCGTTCGCCGTGGCGCTGGTTCTGCGCGGCCACCCTCTCGCGCCCGACCGCCGCGATGACCGCCTGAGCCAGTGCCGCAAAGGCCTGCCCTGTCACCCCGTCGGGCGCGGCCGCCATGATCGGAATACCTCGGGCCGCCTGCCGTGACGCGCCAAGGTCGGCGGGAATGGCGCCAAGGTCGGCCACATGCATCCGCCGTGCCACGTCGACCGCCGCGGCGGGTTCGAACAACGGCTGCGCCTCGCCGCAACAGGGGCATATGATTTCGGCCATGTTGCGCACGATGCCGAAAACCGGAATGTCGTGTTCGTGAAACAGCGCCACCGCGCGCTCGGCATCGATGCTCGCCATCCGCTCGGGCGTGGTCACCACCACCGCTCCGGCAACCGGCATTTGCTCGACCACGCTCAACAACACATCCCCCGTGCCCGGCGGCAGATCGACCACCAGAATGTCGAGGTCGGGCCAGGCGACCTCGCGAAACAGCTGCGTCACCGCTTGCGCCACCAGCGGCCCTTTCCAGACCAGCGCCTGTTCGGGCGGGATCATCGCTGACAGCGACACAACGCTCAGCCCATGCCGCTCGACCGGCATTGCCAGCCCATCGTCGCGCAGCTCGGGCACCTCGTCGGTGCCGGTCAGCCGCGCGACGGACGGCCCGGCGAGATCAAGATCGACGATGCCGGTGCGGGCGCCGCCCCGCGCCAGCGCCACCGCCAGATTGACCGCCACGGTCGATTTGCCAACGCCGCCCTTGCCGCTGGCCACAAGCACGATGTCGCGCGCACCAGCCACAGAGGCCACGCCTGCGCCGTCTTCGTTCAATGCTGAGTCCATGCGGTATCTCCCTTCATTTGCGGCGCCAATTCGTCGGCAAGGCGCCGCGCAAGCGCGGTGATCGTTTGCGAAAACGGAGCTGCCGGCTCGGCAAGAACCAGCGGCGTTCCGGCCTCGGACGCGGTCAGCACGTCGCGCAGAAAGGGGATGCGCGCCAGCAGCGGCAACCCGGTTTCCAGCGCCAGATCCTTGCCACCATTGTCACCGAACAACGCGACCTCGGTGCCGCAGCTACGGCAGACGAAAGTGCTCATATTCTCGATCAGGCCAAGGCAGGGCACGGCGATGTCGGCAAACATCTCGAGGCCGCGGCGCACGTCGTCGGTCGAAATCTGACCCGGAGCAGTCACTGCGACCACGCCCGCAATCGGCACCGCCTGCGCCAGCGCCAGATGCACATCCGACGTGCCGGGCGGCAGATCGACCACAAGAATGTCAAGCGCGCCCCAATCGACCTCGGCAATCAGTTGCGGCAGGCCCTCTGACACCAGCGACCCGCGCCAGGCAAGCGGCTTGCCTTCGGGCATCAGGAACCCGAGCGACATCACCTTGAGCCCGTGTGCCGCCATCGGCGCAATTCGGCTGCCGTCTGCCGTGGTCTGGGCGCGGCCGGATACGCCCAGCAGCAGCGGCACCGACGGGCCATAGACATCGGCATCGAGCACTCCAACGCGCAGCGGGCGGCCCGCCGCACCGTGTGCAAGGGCCGCGGCAATGTTAACCGCCAGCGTTGATTTGCCCACCCCACCCTTGCCGCTATGCACCGCCAGCACCACGCCCGGCGCCTGCGCAAGAATTGGGGTAACGCTCTGTGGTCGCGGCTTCACGATCACGCGCTCTACGCCGGGAACCGCGCCAACGACTTCGCGCATGATTTCGGCCAGCGCCTCGCCATCCTCGGTTGCCACCAGTGCGGGATCAAGCAGCACGCGGATTGCGCCGCCTGTCGATACCACTTCGGCCACATGCCCGGCCGACACCACATCGGGGCCATCTTCGCCCACGGTGATGCCGGCAAGCGTAGCAAGCACTGCGGTTTCCAACGGGGTCCGGGTTTGTTGTTCGCGGGTCATGGTCGGGCCACCTCTTCCAGGTATGCAATGATCGTGCGCGCTTCGTCAGGGGTGATGACTTCGTCAGCGCCGTTCTTGGTCAGCATGGTGGTCACGATCCCCCTGATCTCGCTTTTTCGATAGGCCGCCATGTTGGGCAGCGGGTGGCAGGTGCGGCACCGTCTGGCAAAAAGCTGGTCCGGTGTGCGCGGCGTTTGCCACCAGATCCAGGTCAGCGCAGTTGCCACCAAAAGGGCTGCCGTGGCGCGGGCTGTCGCCCACGGCCCGCCTCTAGCCACTCAGCATGTCCAGCCAATCATCCTCCATTTCCCTGTCATTCTCACAGGCCGGGCAAACGTCGAGTCGGGCGCTGTCGCCCGAAAAAACCCCGCCGCAGACCTGGCACTGCCGAACCGCGCGGCTGAACAGCGGCGCACGGCCCGCGACCGCCTCGGGCACGCCGCGCAGCGTGCGGCCGGCAATCGCCGCCATCGGGCAGATTTTCAGGCACAGCGTGCAGTTGGTGCAAAGTGCCGGGTCAAAGCTGACGACCTGTTGCCCGTCTTCCGACCCGTCGGCAAGCGCGCCTGTGGGGCAAAGCTCGGCACAAGCCATGCAGACGGAACAGGCATCGGAAATCTGCCGCGTGGTTCCACCGACCTGGCCACTCTTGCGAAACGGCAAGGTTGCGCGCGCGCGGGCAAGCAGATCCTGGTAAGGAACCGGACGCGGCAGGGCATCCTCGGAATCGTCCGACAACACCAGGTCATCGAAACTTGGCGGACTCGCGGCGGGTTCGACCGCGGGTGAAAACGCCCGGAATGCACCGCGCAGCAAATGGCGGCGCTCGATGGCCTGCCGCGCCGGTGGCGCCGAACCGAGGTGCGGGGCAAATGTCACCGTTGGCGCCGCCCGGCCGAACCATTTGCCAAGCGTCGAGACTGCCGAGGCGAGCGCCGGGCGCGCATCGCCGCCGGGGCAACCCGCGCATGTTTCGCTGCCGACCACCTCGATCTCGCTCGCCCCCGCGGCAAACAGGGCCGCCAGCAGGCGCGCATCAAGCATCCTGTGGCACGGAATGGCGCTTGCGCCCGGTTCGGATGCCTGAGCACAGGCGATCCGCGCGACCCCTTGGTGCACGGCGGTGCGCAGCAGCGTCTCCGGGTCGAAACCCTTGTGGCTGAAGACCCCCGCCGGACAGACGGGCACGCAGGCGCCGCACGCCACGCAACGATCGGCGTCGATGCTGACGGATTCGGCGCCAAGAGAGATGGCACCTGCATGACAGGCCTTGGTGCAAAGCGTGCACGCCTCGATCCGCCCGCGCAGATTGATGCAATACCCGGCCGAGACGGTAAGTGCACTTGCCGGGCGAGCCGCGGCGCTGGCCGTTGAAAACACGCTCATTGCAGGGCTCGTCCGGCGTCGCTCTCGGCGTCGTCGTGGCGCGCTGTCGCCGCCTCGATATGACGCCCCAGCCAGCCTGCCAGCGCATGCGCCGTCACGATGTTGGTGGCAAGCGGCACGTTGTTGATGTCGCAAGCGCGCAAAAAGGGAGCAATATCGGGGTCTTCGGGCGAGTTTGACAGCGGATCGTTCAGGAAAAATACCGCCGCGATCGAATTGGTGCAGACCAACCCGCAAAGCTGAATGTCGCCGCCCTTGCGCGCCGGAAAAAGATGCGTGACCTCCAACCCGGTTTCGCGCTCCAGCTCTTCGCCGGTCTCGGTGGTTGACAGCAACCGGAATTCTTCGAATATCACCCGGTGCTTGTTCAGCAAGGTCACAAGCTGGCGCGTCTTGGTTTTCGGCGCGATGACGATGACGGTGCGCATTGGCTATTCCCCCGCGATCAACGGCACGGCACGGCGGCGCTGCGCAAAGCGAAAATCGCCGCGGTCGGTGACTGCGCGCGTATAAATTTCGCTGTGCAGCGCCGCGAGTGCGTTCATTTCGGCGTCAAAACCCGTGTCGGCGGCCAAGGCCTGCCGGAGTGAGCCCAGATGGTCTGGCGCGGCGGCAAGGCGGGCCAGAGCCGCGCCGAAGGCCGTGAAATCGCCGCTTTCGATGGTCCATCCGTGATGGCCATCGACAAATCTCGTGGCTTCAACGCGCGCGGTGCGAAGCACGGGTTTGCGGAACGCTGCCGCCAGATCAAGGATCGGGCTGCGGCAAAGCTTGGAATAGGGCATGCTGACCAGATCGGCCTGCTCGAACAGCCCGCCGATTTCGTCGGGCGCCAGATAGCGGTCGATGATGCTGATCCGGAGCTTTGCGCGCGCGGATCTTATCACCTCGGGGGCGATATCACGCGCAACGCCAGCGCCGGCGAGCATCAGGTGCAGGTTTGCGGGGCAATCAATCCGAGCCAATGCCCGCAACAGCGGCTCCACCCCTTTACGCGGGTTGCCGTGACCAAAGTGCAATGCGCGGATTTCCCCAGCGCGGCGCGGTTCGGCCTCGGCGGGCAGCCGACGCGGGGCATGTGGGCTGGCGATGATGTTCGGGCTGCCGAGCGCCATCGACATCCGGTCGAGGTCAACGTCAAGTATTTCGCTTGCCGCCCAGCGCATGTTGGTGTCGCGCACGACAATGCGGTCGAACACCCGGTAGAGCCTGCGAAATAGCGGCATCGTCATCCAGCGGCCGCGATGGGGCAGCAGGTTGTGCGGCGTATAGAGCACGACCGCACCTTGCCGCTGCGCCCAGCGCACGAAAGCCGCGGCGCTGACCGGGTTCGACAACCATTGGAAATGCACGACGGAGGGTGCAAAAGCGCGCACTTCGCGCATCAGCGTCAGCCAACCGGCGATGCCGGGGCGCAGGTTCGCGCTGCGCTCGAACGGGGCCGGCCAGTCGGCAAGTTCATCGTGGGACGCGGTGACAAGTCGCACGTGGTGGCCGCGCTGGTGCAACCCCAGCGCCAACGCATGCGCATAGTGGCTGAGAAAGCCACGCCCCGAGCCCTCGACGATCAGTATCCTGTCTGTGCCGCGCATGCCGTGCCCCTTATAATCCGGAAGCCTTGCGAAACTCGTGGTCCGTCTTTTGCCGCATCAACGGTCGGCGGTTCGCCTTGACCAATCGTTGCAGGGCCTTTTCGTCGACAATGTCGCAGATGTCGGCCCACACCACCTGCTCTGTCAGCCCCAGAATGGCGCGATAGAATGGGTGCCGGGCGCAGGTCCGAGCGCGGCGGCTCCAGCCAATGATCCAACCGCCCATCTGATGCTGAAGGAAATGTTCGCGCCGACGCTGCCAACCCGTTGCGGCCTCGGCGTCGCCGGTCTCCGCAGCCTCGACCTGACGCTCCAGCAGGCGACCGACGAAAGCCAGCATCACCGCCGCATGATCGGAAAACTCGCCAGAGAGGGTGTTGCGAAACTCGAATCCGGCATCGCGGTAGGCGGCGGTGGCAAGGTCTGCTTGCGGTTGGAACAATCGCCCGGTTTCATAGGCCGAGCGATAAGGAAGCACCGCACCGGGCACCACGAAAAGCGCCGCAAACTCTTCGCCAAGATCGGCCAGCACCGCAAGCGGGTCGCCAGAGCGCACATCGTCGCCAAGGTCGACGCCCAATTCCTCCAGCGGTTTGCAAAGCGGCCCGCGCAGCGTCGACAACAAAGCCGCGTCAACCTCGGCCTCGAGGCAGCGACCAAGAAACGCATAGAGCCCGGCCTGCGCGCGCAACACGTCGGTATCCTTCTCGTGCCGTTTCACGGGGGCCATGTCGGCTGGGATCACGAACTTGTCGGCCTGCATCTGCTGCTCTCCTGCTCGATCTCGTGCTAGGGGGCCGGCGGTTGCACCGGCCCCGTTTCAAGGTGTCAGTGGCCGTCGCTGGCGGCGGGATGCGGCAGGTTGTTCCAGTCCACATCGACCTCTTGGTGCGCGGCGCGGTGCAAATCGCCCGTGTAGGCGTAGCGCAGCGTTTCCTCATAGTCCTTCATCGATTCCTCGACGCTGACGTTGGTATCGCCATAGGTGTCGCCCGGCTGCGCGGGCGTCACCGTGACCACGGTGTCAAACCATGCCTGCGAGCCGCCGATCGGGTCGATCGATAGCCGGATGATCGGGTTCGGGTGAACGCCCTTGTCATCCCACCAGACGTTGTTGGTGATGTCGGGATCGCCGCCAAGCGCCCATTCGGCATCGGCGTCCTTGTGCTTCAACGTTGCCAGCCGACCATAGCCGGAGTGGCCGCAGGCGGTGGAAATGGCGACCACCTCGGGGTGGATGCCCTCGGTCAGGTGCGCCCGCGTCACCATGTAGCCCAGCGACGAGGTGATCCGCACCAGATCGCCGTCGGCGATACCCAGCGCCTTGGCGCGCGCCGGGCTGATCCAGGCCGGATTCTTGTGATAGATCTCGGCCAGATATTTCAGCGAGGCCGTGCGGCTTTGGGTGTGCACGTTGACCTTGAAGGTGGTCAGGATCATCTCGGCCGGCTTCTTGTCGCGTGACGGCAGGCGTTTGTAGACCGGAAGCGGGTTGAAGCCGTAGGTGCGGAAGCTTTCCTTGTAGATCTCGATCTTCCGCGAGGGCGTGCCAAAGCCCGTGTGGTTCTTGCCGTTGATCTGCACACCGATGGTCGCGCCGTCCTTGGTGATGCGGCCATCCGGCTCGACGACCGCGCCGGCCATGGCCGAGGCGGGAATTTCAGCGGTGTGAAGGCCATATTCGGCCACTATCTCGTCGCCGTTGTCGTCCACGAGCTTGCCGTCGTCCTTGCTGACCTTGCCATAGACCGGCCAGACGCCGACCTTCTTCATATGATCCCAGCCGCCCTCCTCCTTCAGTCCGGGAATATTGTCGAAATGCTGGCGCATCCAGTCTTCGACGGACTCGAACTCAAAGTATTTCCTGATGCCGAGCGCTCCGTCCGGATCGACCTTGTGGATCACATCGATCATTGTCTGGCGGAACTCCTGTGTGCCTCCGAGCGGCTTGATCACCGGCTGGCGGATCGAAAGGCAGGGATAAAGCCCGCTGGGCATCGATTCCGGGTCGTGCCGTTCCAGATAGGTCACGTCAGGAATGATCAGATCGACCAATTCGGTCGATTCCGACATGTAGCAGCTGAACGACACCGTGAACGGCGCCAGACTTTCGTCGCGCAGGAACGCGTCCCAGACATGGCTGGACGGGTAGGAATAGACCGGGTTGTCGTAATAGCTCATCCAGACCGATACCTTGGCCTCGCCGCGCATGATCATGTAGGGCGCGTTGGTCGAAACGTGGTGCGAGGCCAGCGGATAAAGCGGCGGCGCCGCGATGACGCTGGGCGCCGCGCCCTTGGGCGGGTTCGGCGAGGGCTGCGGCCATCCCATGCCGCGCGGCAGACAGTAGCCGCCTTTCTTCTCGATATTGCCGGTAATGACGTTCAGCATATGGATCGCGGCTTCCTGATAGGCGCCCCAGAGGTGCTTGCAAGGACCGCGATACGAAAACGTCGTGGCGGGCTTCGTGGTCGCGAATTCGCGCGCAATGCGGCGAATGTCCTTTGCCGGAACGCCGGATTCCTCTTCGGCGAATTCGGGCGTATAGGGGGCCAGATGCGTCAGCAGTTGCGCTTCGGTGACGTTGGTCCAGTCGCGGATGAAATCACGGTCGTGCAGGCCCTCGGTCATGATCACATGCGCCATCGCCAGCGCAATCGCGGAATCGGTGCCCGGATAGGGCGCGAACCATTCATGCGAATAGCCAGCGGTGTTCGACAAACGCACGTCAAAGCTGACGATTTTTGCGTTATTGCCAACCACGCCATCGACCAGACGTTGCGCGTTCGGGTTCATGAAATACGCCGACTCGAGGACGTTCGAACCGAAGTTGAGAATGTATTTCGTGTTCGCCCAGTCGCAGGATTCGATGTCGGGCCCCCATGAGGGCTCCAGGCCGACCTTCTTTGATGACTCGCAGATATTGGTGTGATTGATCAGCGCGTTCGACCCGAGCGCGTGCATGAAGCGGTCAAGTCCGCCGCCAGTCCGGTTGCGGCCCCACTTGACCACCATCTCGTTCAGAATTGAGGGGTCATTGGCCTCGCGAGAACGGTCAATCACCGCGCGCAGCTTTTCAGCCAGCAGGCTGGTGGCCTCATCATAGCTGATGCGCTTCCACTTGCCTTCGCCACGTTTGCCGGTCCGCAAAAGCGGTGACATGATCCGGTCGGGATCATAGACATGCAGAAAACCCGAATTGCCCTTGGCGCAAAGCTTGCCGCGGGTGTTGGGGTGATCCATGTTGCCTTCGAGTTTGACGATGCGACCATTCTCGACCATCGCGATGCCGCCATCTTCGATGTTGCAGGCCATGCAGGTGTAGGGCACGGCGGTGCGTTTCTCGCCGGTGACAGCAGAAAAATCGGCGCCGCCAAGGTCGTATTCCATCGCCACAAGACGCGTGCTGGCCAAAGCGGCCCCGGCTGCCGTTGCGCTGGCGCCGAGCTTGAGAAAGCCGCGGCGGTTGGTCTGGATGTTCTTGATGTGACCCATCTTGTCGCTCCTTTCCGGATACCTGCCGGACGGGGTGTCAATAATAAAGTTGTGCAAGCTGACCGGCATGGATCAGCACGTCGCGCAGCATGTAGGCCCCGATGGCACCGCAAATGCCTGCGAGGGTGACGACTGCCGGTTTGCGGCCGAAGTTCATTACCGGGTGAATCATCGGGCCGAACACCAGAACCATCGGCACCAGAATGCCCACCACCAACCCGAGCCCGTAGAATTCGAGCGCGTAATCGCTGTTGATGGCGCCCAGCGCGCCCTGAAGCTCTGCCGAGCCGTAGAGCATGGTCATCAGCAGCCCGAGGAAGATCCAGAAGCTGACGAAGGTCGAAAACGCGATCATGAAGCGGATCTTGCGCGTGGCTTCCTGCGTCAACCTGCCCCGCACAAGCTGCACGAGGGCAACGAGTGCCGCCCCCGAGGTGATGGAGAGAGACACGAACAACGCCGGAATCGTCGGGTTGGCCCAGAGTTCACGGGTCTGGTTCACCATCAGATCAAGCCCGGTGTAGATCGGCATGCTCAACGCCAGAAGGGTGCCAAGGATTGCAGAGTAGCGTTGAACCGTCGGTTGTTCGCGATAGATCCCGTAGAGGAATCCGAGGATGGCCAGGCCGAACAGCGGCAGGAACAAGGATCCCCACGAAAGCGGCGAGGTCCAGCGGAAGTAGAGGATCGGATTCAAAAAGCGGTAGGGCTGGCTGAGATCAAGGATCAGCAGCGGCACCACGGCCGCCAGCATCACCAGCGCCACGATCGACCCGGTGACCTCGAAATCCTTGAACGGCGCGGCGATCGCTCCGAAAGTTGCAGGCCCCGCCGCCACGGCAAAGACCATACTCGCCATGCCAATCAGGAAAAAGTAGATGACGATCTCGATTCCCCAAGGGGCGATGTGCATCGGCAGGTATTCGAACATTTCATCCTCCCCGGATCAGAGCGTGCCGCCAAAGAAACGGCTGCCGTTGTTGTGGCGATAGAAGGCTTCGGCATCAGAGCGCGCGGCGTAGGATTCGGGCGCACTCAGAACCTGCTCGGTGCCGACCCGGTCGGGCTTGATGTAGTAGACCTGCGGCTTGGTGCCTTTTTCCGGCTTGAGCGTCGTAGTCTTTTGCGTCGCGACAATCTTGGCCACTTCGCTGTTGGGATCGTTGATATCGCCAAAGATCCGCGACCGGCCAATGCAGGTCTGCACACAAGCCGGAACCAGCCCTTGGGAAACCCGATGCTCGCAGAACGTGCATTTGTCTACGACGCTGTTGATGCCGACGCGGGTGCGGTTGCGCGGCAACATGAAGCGCGCATTGTAGGGGCACGCCGCGATACAGGTGCGGCAGCCGATGCAACGCTCGTAGCGTTGCAGCACAAACCCGTCCTCGTGCTTGTAGGTCGCTGCTGTCGGGCAGTTGCGCACGCAAGGCGGATTGTCGCAATGGTTGCACAGCCGCGGCATGAAATTGCGCCGGGTGTTGGGGAAGGAGCCTGTGTCCTTGACCCGCACCGTCGTGCGCCAGACCCCGAGCGGCACATCATATTCGGCCTTGCAAGCCGCAACACAGGCCATGCAGCCGATGCAGCGCCTCAGATCAATCACCATCGCCCAGCGTTTCTTGCCGGGCACGCCATACGAAGGTTCGGCCTGCAGGCCAATGCTGGACATCGCATATCCCTCCCCAGTCGCATCGCGGCGCTGCACCTGCCACCGGGCAAACCTCTGCCGAAGTCTGTGTCGCCAAAACACAGACCGAAAGGCCAACCCTTCGCCGCTTGGATGTCGAAGTTAATATCTGGATGCTAGCACCGAGATCGAAACCCTGTCGAGAAAAGCATTGCGATTCAGATATTTTAACAACCGAGGTGAAAAACGTTACGAAGTCGTAACGTGCAGATCGCAATTATTGAAACCTAACTCAAGAATGCAGCCTTTTTATCGTGATAACTCCTGTAGTTATGATCGCCTCAGGGTATTTGTCAGCGGCGAAGCTTGAGGTTACGATTTGGTAACATGGTCAGGTCATCATTGGGCACATGCTATTTGCATATGCTGGCAAGTGCGTCGTTTCCCCCTGAATTTGAGTAATTGTTCCATTTGAGATTTACTGATTCTTCTGCGTTTCAATATTTGTAACTAGTGCAATTACAGAAGCTTCGCGATGCGACAGGCACGCATCACCGCCGACCACGCGCGCAGTCGATCTGATGCGGTCCGCCGTTGCGTTGTGGGCCGACGACCCCGAACTGGCCTAAGGCCGCGTGGCGCCCGATGAAGTCTATCGAAGCGCACACGCTTGGGCGGTTGCTTGGGGCTATTGCGGTCAAAGTTGCCTTCGATGAACACTTGGCGGAACGTTTCGCATCGGCTTTGAAGGCGCGGAACGCGCTTGATCCACGGCTACCATGAGCAGCGCAACGCCAAGATGGAAAGCGACGAAGGCCGCAACTCCGTCGAAAGCCGGCTGTTCACGTCAACACGCGACGCCATGCGTTTTTCGATATTCGCGCCACGGAACGACCGGCGCAGGTCGGCGGCAACGCTGGCACGCTTTGCGCCAAGCTCGGCGGTTTCGGATGCACCGCAATCCCGTTCCGCAGCTTCGGGCGCATGCGAAATCGAACGCTATGTACAGCAAGGCATCCAAGGTTCTAAAGGCTATTCACCTTGATACAGATGGTTTCTGTCTTGAAGTCGAAATCACCTTTGTAGAGGCGTTGCAACGTCGCGACCATGGAATCGAAGGACCGATCCAGATCAACGCTGGTTTTTTCCGTCGGCGAGATCAGAATCGATTTCCCCGCAGGTTCCCGCCGCAAATATCCACTCTGCTCCAAGCTGCTGACTTTTCGGTGAAGCGTGCTGATGGGCAAGTCGAGCACTTCGGCGAGTGCGGAAAGATCATAAAGCTTGCCCTGCAATCGCCCCTGCACGACCGTGCGTATGATCAGGCAATCAACGGGCTTTCCCCACATGCCTGTTTCCATTGCATAAAAGCGATTCAGGCACTCGATGATCTGTTCCTGGACTGCCGCCTTTAGCACCGCCGTTTTCTGCGCATCGCCCATTCGGTCCGACATCGTTCTGCCCTCCCTCGTGCCCTTGATTGTAGCACTCCTTTCCAGATTGGAAGGGTCCGCACTTGGCAGCAAGGGAAAACGTGTTGCTACTATTGCTCAGCCGGCATGGGTCACTGAGAGGAAGGCGCGTCGCGCCATGACATTGAGCCCTCGGCAAATACAGGGGGAGGTATCATGCAAAAGCACATACTCGTGGTCGGCGGAGGGATCGGCGGGACGATGACTGCCAACAGCATCGTCAACAAGCTGTATGCCGAAGTTTCTGCCGGAAAGGTAAAGGTCACGATGCTGTCGGACAGCCCGTGGCACTATTACAAACCGGCATTCATGTATGTCGCCTTCGACATGTTTTTCGAAGGCGAACTGCGCCGCAAGCAGCACACACTGCTGCGCCCGGAGATCGACTTTCGCGTCGACAAGGTCACCGCGTTCGACTTTGCCGGATCGAAGGTAAAGACGGCCAGCGGAAAGACCATCGGCTACGACTACATTGTCGTCTCCACAGGCTGCATCCCGGCCCCCGAACGGATCGAGGGGCTGAAGGAAGCGGGTGACTATTTCTATCAATACGACCCGGCGCGCCAGTTGTCGGAAAAGTTGCGCAAGCTGGAAAAGGGGCGTGTCTTCATCACCGTGAACTTCCCCGAGACGCCGAACGTGCCGCACCAATGCGGGATCGCGCCGATGGAAACCACCTTGATGCTTGACGAGTATCTGCGCCGCAAGGGCGTCCGCGATCAGGTCGAGATCGTCTATACCTATCCGACGGTTTCACAATTGCTGCGCAACTGCCTGTTCCTTCAGGAAGAGGTCTGCAACGTCCTGCCGCCCATCTTCGAAGAACGCGGGATCAAATATGAACGTGGCTTTACGCTGGCCAAGGTGGACGCTGAACGAAAGGTCGCAATCTCGGCGGAAGGTGAAGAGCAGGACTTCGACATCCTGATGTCGACCCCGCCGATCCGGGCTGTTGATGCCGTGTTGGAAAGCGGTGTCTCGCAGGCCCCCAACAATGAGGGATGGCTGCCAACCAATCGCAGAACGCTTCAGCTTGATGGCTATTCGAATGCCTATGTGATGGGCGATACGGTTGATCTGCCCATCTCGAAGGCAGGCGGTTCCTGTCATAACCAATCCCCCGTCATTGCCAATAACATTGCTGGCGACTTGCGGCTGGGCCGGACCGTCGATGCCTATGACGGCAAGGTCCAGGCTGTCGCCCAGATGGGGCTCGAGGCAGGTATGCCGCTTTGGTACAACTATGATGAAGATGTGCATCCGACGCCGCCCACGAAGGTTGGGGGCTTGATGCGCAAGGCGTTCAATCGCGGCATCTACTGGTCCGTCGCGCGCGGCATCATCTGATTTTTTCACATTCCAGAACAGGAGGACGCCATGGCGAATCCCACCGCAGCCGGAGCGGACACGCCGCTTCTTGAACGTCTCAATCAAAAGAGTGCCTTTGCAGACGAGGCGACCGAGGCCGGCCTCGTCGAGCTGGCCAACAAGCTTGCCCCGTTGATACAGGGCCGCCGCCTGCACAATGTGGTTGACCTGCTCTCGCTCGCCTCGGATGGCGTCGACATGGCGGACGACGCGATGATCCAGAAGTTGATGATGGCCTATGAAGACGTGATCAGCAACGCCTGGATGTTGTCCAACGCCGCGCGCTACGCGGCCAACCAGGCGGCCGTGAAGCCCGTGCCGTCCCGCATCGGCCTGCTGCGTGCCGTCGGGGACGAGGACGTGCGTCGAGGTCTGCATTTTGCGCTGCAATTCCTTGCAGTCCTTGGCCGCCAAACCGCGCCTCGGGCCGACGGCGCCTGACAATGACTGAAAGCGACGCGTCTCTCGCTGCGCTATATCAACCGCGCATCCGGGCCCTGGCCGCCCGGGTGCGTTTCGACCGACGATTGGCAGCGCCCGATGTGACGGTGACCTGCCGCAGCCCCACCTGCGGAAGCCTTCTCACGCTGGATCTGGATATTCGAGAGGGCGCCCTGTGCGATATCGGTTGGAACGCGCGGGCCTGCACACTGGGCATGGCCGCCTTGGGAATTGTCTCGAAAGCCGGAACAGGGCAGACGCAAGAACAGATCGCCCAGGCCAGACGTAAGCTGTCTGAACTGCTGCAGGGCAAAATCATTGATTTCCCGCCGCCTTGGTTGGAATTGTCGCTTTTTGCGGCGGCGCGGGCATTTCCTTCGCGATTTGGCTCGATCGATCTTCCTTTCAGGGCAATCGAGCAAGGTTTCTCAGATCTCGGGTGAGCCGAGCACCGTCGTTCTTCAAAGCCGCAATCCCTCTCGGGCCGACCCGCATCCGCGCGACCGGGCGACCCGTCCATGGCGGCAGGGTCAACCGGAAGGCTGCGGATTTCGAACATCAACTGGGGAATGCACCCCAGGTCTGGGGGAGCAAAAGCGGGCTTTTCGCACCGTGGCCATGGTCTTGCCAGAGCGGCCCTCACCATGCCCAGAGGATTGCCTCGGCAAATACCCGCGCGATGTTCCCGCCACGGCCGTCTCGCGTCCGCCCGCCAATCCCTTGCGCCTGCAACGTGTCGCGCCTGCAACGTGTCGCGCAGGTCACTTCGTTGGGCATGCTGATCGCGGTGCGCTGCCCCCGATGCAAGACGAAGGGTCACTACCGGGCTGCGGATCTCGAGCAGGTTCTGGGACCCGACCGCAGGTTCGAAGTGAACCGATGCGGGTGTGCCGAAGGTTCCAGTCCGTTCCTCGAACCGCCGATGGCCGGTGACCATCATGGCGCCCGCACGCCCCGCCACAAGAGCCCCCAGCTGCCGCCAAAGCGGATCAGGCCGGGGCCGCCCTGGCCGACCGTGGCAGGCCGATCCGCCGCCATCGTGGCCGACTATTGCGCAGCCGGGGCCGCGGCGCGGCGCGCCAGACGCGCGCGAATGGCGCCCACATCCGTGACTGGCGTGGCCGCGAACAGCTTGCGCGTATAGGCATGCTGCGGGTCGCTGAACAGCGCATCACGGCTGCCGCTTTCCACAACTTCGCCGCTCAGCATCACCATCACCTCATCTGCCAGATAGCGCACCACCGACAGATCGTGGCTGATGAAGACATAGGTCAGGTTGAACTCGTCCTGCAGGTCGCGAAGCAGGTTCAGCACCTGCGCCTGCACCGAAAGGTCCAGCGCCGAGACCGGCTCGTCCAGCACCAGCAGGCGCGGATTGAGCATCAGCGCGCGGGCAATCGCAATCCGTTGCCGCTGGCCGCCCGAGAACATATGCGGATAGCGGTTGAAATGTTCGGGCAGCAAACCGACCTTCGTCAGCATCGCCATCGCCCGTTCGCGCCGCTCCGGGGCGGGCGCGTCGGTGTTCAGAATCAACGATTCCATCAGCATGTCGCCCACCTTCTGGCGGGGGTTGAGCGAGCCATAGGGGTTCTGAAACACGATCTGCACGGTCGCACGCAGCGCTTTGGTCATGCGCTGATGGGCGATGTCGACCGGCTTGCCTTCGATCAGCAGGGTGCCGCTGGTCGCGGGGTCAATCAGGGTGATGATCCGCGCCAGCGTGGATTTGCCGCAACCCGATTCCCCCACGATCGCCAGCGTCTTGCCGCGTTCGACCGCAAAGCTGACGCCTTTGACGGCGTGTATCGTGCGCGAGGTGCCGAACAGGCCCGCTCGCAAGGTATAGTCGCGGGTGATGTCGCGGCCTTCGATCACAAGTTCCGGGGCAGCCATCACCTCTCCTCGCCTTGATGGGTCTCCATGAAGTCGGACACGGTCGAAAGCCGCCCGCCAATGGCGTGTTCCGGCAGCGCCGACAGCAGTGCCCGTGTATAGGCGGTCTTCGGCGTCTCGAACAGCGACAGCACGTCGGCCTCTTCCATCTTTCGGCCCTGATACTGCACCACAACCCGGTCGGCGGTTTCGGCCACCACGCCCATGTCATGGGTGATGATGATCAGCGCCATGCCGTGCTTTTCCTGCAGGTCCACCAGCAGATCGAGGATCTGTTTCTGGATTGTCACATCCAGCGCCGTGGTGGGCTCGTCGGCGATCAGCAGCTTGGGGTTGCAGGCGATGGCAATGGCGATCATCACCCGCTGGCATTGCCCGCCCGACATCTGGTGCGGATAGCTGCGCAACCGCTCTTCCGGCTCGGGGATGCCGACCGCGGCGAACAGTTCCACCGCGCGGGCGCGCGCCTCGCGGGCCGACATGCCCAGGATGCGGCGCAGCACCTCTTCGATCTGAAAGCCGACGGTGAAACAGGGGTTCAGGCTGGCCATCGGTTCCTGAAAGATTATCGTGATCTCGCGCCCGATGATTGCGCGTTTTTCTCGGTCGGTCATCGGCAGCAAGTCCCGCCCGTCGAACCGCATCACATCGGCGGTGACCTTGGCGGTATCGGGCAAAAGCCCCATCACCGCCAGCATCGCCACCGATTTGCCCGACCCGCTTTCACCGACGATCGCCAGCACCTCGCGCGCCGAGACCGAGATGTCGATTCCATCAACCGCCTTGAACGGGCCTGCGGCGGTGTCGAAGGCAACGGTGAGGTTGCGTATTTCCAGCAGCGTGGCCATCTCAGCTTCTCTTCAGTTTGGGGTCGAGCGCGTCGCGCAAGCCGTCGCCCATCAGGTTGATCGCCAGCACGGTTATCAGGATCGCAAGGCCCGGAAATGTGACTACCCACCAGGCGCGCAAGATGAATTCCCGCGCCTCGGCCAGCATCGTGCCCCATTCCGGCGTCGGCGGCTGCGCGCCCATACCCAGAAAGCCAAGTGCCGCGGCATCGAGAATTGCACCCGAAAACGACAGCGTCGCCTGAACGATCAGTGGCGCAAGGCAGTTGGGCAGGATGGTGCGGAACATCAGCCGCATGTTGCCCGCCCCCGCCACCCGCGCGGCCATTACATATTCGCGGTCCTTTTCGCCCAGCACCGAGGCGCGCGTCAGCCGGGCAAAGTGCGGCTGCGAGACGATGGCGATGGCGATCATTGCGTTGGTCAGCCCCGGCCCCAGCACCGCGACCAGCACCAGCGCCAGCAATAACGAGGGGAACGCCAGGATCACGTCCATCACGCGCATGATCACCATGTCGATCCAGCCGCCGAAGAACCCGGCAACCACCCCGATCACGATACCGCCGACAAGCGCGATCGTCACCACGACGACCCCGATGAACAACGAATAGCGTGCGCCGAAGATCAGCCGCGACAGGATGTCCCGGCCCACCGCGTCGGTGCCCAAAAGGTAGTTTGCGTTGCCACCGTCCTGCCAGAACGGCGGCACCAGCAGGGCACCGCGGTCCTGGATGATCGGGTCGTGCGGCGCCAGCAACGGCGCCAGCAACGCGATCGCGACCAGCGCAAGAAAAACATAAAGCCCATAGACTGCGCCGCGGTTCTCGCGGAAATAGAACCAGAACTCGGCCAACATCTGGCGGCTGGTCCCGGGGGCGGGCGATTTGGAGGCGGTGGTATCTGCCATCTTGTTCTCAACTGTGCCGAATGCGGGGGTTGATCAGGCCATAAAGCAGATCGACCACCAGATTGACGACCATGACGATGCCCGCGATCAACAGCAAGCCGCTTTGCACCACCGGATAGTCGCGCCGCGAGATCGAATCGACCATCCACTTGCCGATCCCCGGCCAGGAAAAGATCGTTTCGGTCAGAATTGCGCCCGCCATCAGCACTCCGACCTGAAGGCCGATGGTGGTAATCACCGGGATCATGGCGTTGCGCAGCGCATGCACGCCCACCACGCGCCGCGGCGTCAGCCCCTTGGCCCGCGCGGTGCGCACATAATCCTCGCTCAGCACTTCCAGCATGGCCGAACGGGTCTGCCGCGCGATCACCGCCAGCGGGATCGTTGCCAGCACGATCGAGGGCAGGATCAGATGCGAGGCGGCCGAGGCAAAGGCCCCCTTCTGCCCCGACATGAGGCTGTCAATCAGCATGAAACCGGTTGGCGTCGGGAAATAGTACAGCAGCGACATCCGGCCCGATACCGGGGTCCAGCCAAGGTTGCCCGAGAACAGGATGATCAGCAGCAGACCCCACCAGAAGATCGGCATCGAATAGCCGACCAACGCCGAGGTCATCGTGACCTGATCGAACCACGAGCCACGCTTCAGCGCCGCCAGCACGCCGACCGGCACGCCGATCACCACCGCGATGACGATGGCGCAGAAGGCCAGTTCCAGCGTCGCGGGAAACAGCGTCAGGAAATCGCTGAGAACCGGCTGTTTGGTCACGATGGAGTTGCCAAAATCGCCGTGCAGCAGCTTCCAGAGATAGTCCAGATACTGCTGCCAGATGGGTCGGTCAAAGCCCAGCCGCGCCATCATTTCCTGGTAATGTTCGGGGCTCATCCCGCGCTCGCCTGCCATCAGCAGCACGGGGTCGCCCGGCAGGATGCGGACAAAGCCGAAGGCCACGATGGTGATCCCGATGAAGGTCGGGATCAGGTAGGACAGCCGCCCTAGGATGAATTTTATCATGTTTGCAAACCACGGGCACGCGAGGCTTTCCCCGCGTGCCCGCCCAAAGTGTTCAGTTCTTATTCAGCGATATCGACCGTATCAAAGGCATGCGTGCCCAACGGGTTCATGACATAGCCCGTTACCTTGGTCGACATCGGCATGAACACCGTCGAGTGGTCGATGGTCAGCCAGGGTGCCTGATCCTTGAAGATCACCTGCGCTTGCTCGTAGAGCCGGGTACGTTCGTCGATATCCGAGGCAAGTGCGGCCTTGGCCAACAGGTCCGAGAATTCCTCGTTGCACCAATGCGACCGGTTCGCGCCGCCTTCACCCGCCGCCTGACAGCTGAGCAGAACGTTCATGAAGTTGTCCGGGTCGCCGTTGTCGCCGGTCCAGCCAAGGATGACGGCGCCGTCGCGGTCAAGCTCGGTCGACTTCTTGAGGTATTCGCCCCATTCATACGAAACGATCTCGGCGGTCACGCCGATCCGGGCAAGGTCGGCCTGCATCAACTCGGCCGTGCGGCGCGCGTTGGGCATGTAGGGGCGCTGCACCGGCATCGCCCAGATGTTCATGTGCAGGTCGCTGACACCGGCGTCGGCCAGCATCTTCTTGGCGGCGTCGGGATCATAGGCGTCATCCTTGACCGCGTCGTTGTAGCTCCACATGGTCGGCGGAATCGGGTTCTTGGCGACAATGCCGGTGCCCTGGAACACGGCGTCGATGATCGCCTGCTTGTCGATCGCCATGTTCAGCGCCTTGCGCACATGCGGGTCGTCAAACGGCTTTTGCAGCGTGTTATAGGCCAGATAGGCGACGTTGAGGCCGGCCTGCTCCATCACGGTCAGGTTCGGATCGGCCTTCAGCGCCTCGATGTCGGCCGGGGCCGGATAGGGCATGACATGGCATTCGCCCGCCTTCAGCTTTTGCGCGCGCACGGCGGCGTCGGTGGTGATGGCAAAGACCAGATCGTCGACCATCGGCTTGGTGCCGAAATAGTCTGGGTTGGCCTTGTAGCGGATTACCGCGTCTTTTTGATAGGCGACAAACACGAACGGGCCGGTGCCGACGGGCTGATTGTTGAAATCGGCGCCCTTGCCAGCGGCCATCAGCGTGTCGGCGTATTCCTTCGACACGATCGAGGCGAAGTCCATGCCAAGGTCGGCCAGGAACGGCGCGTTGGGCGCGTTCAGCGTGAACTTGACGGTCAGATCGTCAACCTTCTCCATCGACTTGATCATCGTGTCGAGACCCATCGAGGTGTAATACTCGTAGGAGATGCCCGCCACATATTGGTTGAACGGGTTGTCGGCGTTGCCTTGCCGGTCAAACGAGAAAATCACGTCATCGGCGTTCAGATCACGTGTCGGGGTGAAATAATCGGTGGTCTGGAACTTGACGCCCGCACGCAACTTGAAGGTGTATTCCAGCCCGTCTTCCGAAATCGTCCAGCTTTCGGCAAGGCCGGGAACGATCGACGTGGTGCCGGGCGCGAATTCCACCAAACGACTGTAGACGGTGCGTGCGGCGGCGTCGAACGTGGTGCCAGCGGTGTAGGGCGCGGGGTCGAACCCCTCGGGCGAACCTTCCGAACAATAGATCAGGGTCTTGGCGTTCACACCCCCGGCGAGCATCGCCATCATGGCCGATGCAGCAAGCAGACTGGTTTTGAGTTTCATCCCGGATGTCCTCCTGTTGGTCATCGTCGGCGCTTTGAGATTGCGCCACAATATCATCGCGGCAGCTTAGGCTGCTGTTGGCGATAGGCAAGCCCGTTTTGCACGTCGCGCGGCGCATTTGAACTCCATCTGGCCTCCGCGACGTTGCGGCGGAACTTGCACTTGTCGCGGCAATCGCACAATTTGGCGCCAAACGCGCGGGCATATCGCCGCGCCTGCAAGGAACCCCGCCAGATGACCGACCGCTACGCCGAACATCGTCAGATTGCCCGCACACTTGGCGTCGATGCCGTGGCGCTGGTGCCGGGGCCAAACTTCGTGCGCCTGTTCCACCAGGACTTTCACAGCCTTGAGCGTCCGCTGGTGGTGCTGATTCCGGCCGAAGGCGCGCCGGCGGCTCTGGTGCCGAATCTCGAACTGCGCTCGTTCGATCTGCTGAACTTCGAGGGCGAGGTGTTCGACTGGCGTGACCAGACCGGCTATGACGACGCCTTCGCGGCGCTGGCCCGCCATCTGGCGCTGCGGTCGGTGGCGGTCGAGGGGCAGGCGATGCGGGTCTTCGTGCATCACGCGATGGCCGCCGCCTGGCCCGGCCTGCGCATGGTCGACGCCGAGCGTCAGATCTCAGGCCTGCGGCTGCACAAATCGCCCGCCGAGGTGGCGGCGCTGGAAGATGCGATCCAGCTTTCGGAACGCGCCCTGCAGCGCACGCTGGATCAGGTGCGGATCGGCCAGACCGAAAAGGACATCGAACAGATCCTGACGCTGGCGCTGTTCGCCGAAGGCGCCGAGGAACAGTCCTTTGGCCCGATCGTCGCGGCAGGCGACAATTCGGCCCGCCCGCATGCGCACGCGCGTGCTGACTACGCGGTCAAGCCGGGCGATGCGTTGCTGCTGGATTTTGGCGGGCGCCGTGGCGGCTTTTGTGCCGACATCACGCGCACCGTGTTTCTGGGTCATGCCAGCGACGAGGCGCAGGCCGTCTACGATACCGTGCTGCGCGCCAACCTTGCCGGCCATGCCATGACCCGCCCCGGTGTCACCGCGCATGATATCGACGACGCGGTGACCTCGGTGCTGGAAGCCTCGCCCTACGCCGACCGTATTCGCACCAAGACCGGCCACGGTCTCGGCCGCAACGTGCACGAGGCGCCCTACATCATGCGCGGCAACCACCAGAAGATGGAGCCGGGCATGGTCTTCACCAACGAGCCCGGCCTTTACAAGAACGGCGCCTTCGGCGTGCGGATCGAAGATGATATTCTGGTCACAGACGATGGCAGCCGGTCGCTGACCACCTTCGCCAAAGGCCTGACCATCCTGCGTTGACGCCAGACGGTTCGCCTGATCCGAGCAGGTTCCGGGCGTTTTGCACGTGGTTTTCGGCCCCGGGCGCGCCGCCATCGCCGCGGGCATCGGCTGATTGAAGGGGCCCTGATCCGCGTTGAAGATCCCGGAGGGACGATAAGGCGCCAGCGCCTCCTCGACAGCGTTCATGCGCGTTCGGCCCAGCGTGATCGATACCCGCCCTGCCAGAACGCGCCGGGTGACGGATCGCTTGCGCAAAAGACAGGGGCAGATCTTGTGCCCCGGCACCGATGTCGAGATTTCGGTCTGCGAAAGAGCGCCCCGATTCTCATGCGTTACCCATGTGTTTCATCCCTGTGGCAACATGCAGCTGCCCGATCTTGACACTGTGCGGCACCGGCGAGGGGGCACGTCACCCACACACCACCCGGGCCCCCCGCTGCCCAAGACCAATTTGGGCCTTGCCGAACGTCTGCTAAGGCACGCTCAGGGCGACCAGTCGCGCGCGATTGCAAAAGCTGTTCTGCGGCTGATGATCGCGAGCCATGCCGGCGGCCGTGAACGGGCCAAGCCGCGCACGGCGTGGCGCAAGGGCTGGCGTGACCGTGGCTTGCTTTGGTTTTTCGGCGAGGTGAGGCGCAGACAGGGATGACGCCCCTGCCTGCCCAAATGCCATAGCCCGTCGGTTTTCGTCAGAGACCCTTGGACCTGTAGGCTTCGGCAACGCGGCCGATGGATATGCAATAAGCCGCCGTGCGCAGATCTGTCACACGCGGATCGCTGTGCCAAAGTGCACGCATGGATTGGTAGGCCGTGCGCATCGTGTCATCCAGACCCGAGCGGACCAGTTCCAGTTCGTCCGCGCCGCGCTGGAACGCTTGCTTGAACCTTTCCGACAAGGTCCAGCCCATGTTCAGTTTCGCCGCCAGTTGCTCCAGCTCGTCAACCAGCAGGTGATTGCGCGCCTCGTCATGTCGCCGTTGCATCCGGCCAAAGGGAATGTGACTCAGGTTCTTGACCCATTCAAAATAGGATACCGTCACACCGCCCGCATTGGCGAAAAGATCCGGGATAATGACAACCCCGCGCGCACACAGGATCTGATCCGCTTCGGCCGTCACCGGGCCATTGGCGGCCTCGAGGATCAATCGGGCCCGGATCGCTGCGGCGTTTCCGGCGTGGATGGCCGCCTCCAGCGCAGCAGGGATCAGGATATCACATTCAGTTTCCAGTGCGGCGGCCCCATCGGCGCTATAACTTGCGCCGTCAAAACCCGCGACTCCGCCAGTTTGCGCCAGATGCGAAACCAGCGCCTCGATATCCAGACCATCCGGATTGAAAACTGCGCCATCTCTTTCAATCACGCAGATGATCTTTGCCCCATCTTCGTCCGCAAGAAAGCGCGCGACGTGGCTACCGACATTGCCAAGCCCCTGTACCACCACACGCTTGCCCTGCAAATTTCCCGTCAGACCCGCGATCTGCACATCTTCGGGGTGACGGAAGAATTCGCGCAGCGCGTATTGCAACCCACGCCCGGTGGCCTCGACCCGACCCACGATCCCGCCCGCGCTCAGCGGCTTGCCGGTGACACAGGCGCGGGCGTTTATATCCGAGGTGAACATGCGCGCGTATTGATCGGCCATCCATGCCATTTCACGCTCTCCCGTGCCCATGTCCGGCGCAGGCACGTTCTGGCTGGGGCTGATCAGCCCGCGCTTTGCCAACTCGTAAGTGAAGCGCCGGGTGATCTGTTCCAGTTCATGCTCTTCCCAGGCCCGCGGATCAATGCACAGACCACCTTTCGAGCCACCAAAAGGCGTTTCCACCAACGCGCATTTATACGTCATCAAGGCCGCGAGCGCCTCGACCTCGTCCAGATTCACATCCAGCGCGTAGCGGATGCCGCCCTTTACAGGCTCCATATGTTCGGAGTGGATCGAGCGATACCCGGTAAAGGTGTGGATCTTGCCACGAAGCCGAACCCCGAACCGCACCACATAGGTCGAGTTGCAGACGCGGATTTTCTCCTCTAGCCCCTCAGGCATATCAAGGATTTTGGCGGCGCGTCGGAACATGGCGTCGACAGAGTCACGAAAGGTAGGAGCGTTCATATGGAGCCTCTTGGAATGTGAAACAGTGCCACCCGATGCGTGTCGCAAGGGGTGTCGGGCACGACGGCCCGCGTTTTTGTGTTGTCGGTCAGAGCTTTGCGATCAGTTCCGGCACGGCGGCAAACAGATCGGCCACCAGACCGTAATCAGCCACCTGAAAAATCGGAGCCTCTTCGTCCTTGTTGATCGCCACGATCACCTTGCTGTCCTTCATGCCCGCAAGATGCTGGATCGCACCCGAGATGCCGATCGCCACGTAGAGTTGCGGTGCCACGACCTTGCCGGTCTGTCCGACCTGCCAGTCATTCGGGGCATAGCCCGAGTCAACAGCCGCGCGGCTTGCACCAACGGCGGCCCCCAGCGTATCGGCCAAGCCTTCGATCAGATCGAAGGACTCTTTCGAACCAACGCCACGCCCGCCCGACACGATCACTTTGGCCGAGGTCAGTTCGGGACGATCCGAGGTTGCCAACTTGTCAGCAACCCAAGCCGAAAGCCCAGCGTCGCCCGGTCCGTCGACGTTCTCGACCACAGCCGAACCCGTCGCGTCCGCGGCGGTGAATGTCGCGGTGCGCACGGTGAAAACCTTTTTTGTGTCCGAAGACTTCACGGTTTGCACGGCGTTGCCCGCATAGATCGGGCGCTCAAACGTATCGGCGTCGATCACTGCGGTTGCGTCCGAGATCACCATCACGTCCAGCAAAGCCGCGACGCGCGGCAGCACATTCTTGTTGAAGGCGGTCGCAGCACCACAGATGTGGCGGTAGCTTCCCGCAAGGTTGACCACCAAAGCTGCAATCGATTCCGCCATGCCGTGGCAATAGGCGTGATCGTCGGCGAACAGCACTTTTGATACGCCAGAAAGCTTGGCCGCCTCGGCCGCGGCTGCCTCGCCGCCCGCTCCTGCCACCAGCACATGCACCTCGCCCAATGAGGCAACGGCGGCCAGGGTCTTGGCCACGGCATCGGTCGCCAAAGCGCCTTCATTTACGTCGGCAACAAGCAGAACGGCCATCAGATCACCCCCGCTTCATGTGCAAGTTTCGCAATCAGTTCATCCACAGAGGCGACCTTCATGCCCGCCTTGCGACCTGCCGGTTCAACGGTTTTCATCACGGTCAGACGTGGAGTTACTTCCACGCCGTAGTCGGCGGGGGTCTTGAAAATCAGCGGCTTGGCCTTGGCCTTCATGATATTCGGCAAGCTCGCATAGCGCGGCTCGTTCAAACGCAGATCGACGGTCACGATTGTCGGCATGGCCACGGAAATGGACTACAGCCCGCCGTCAACTTCGCGGCTGACCACTACCTTGCCGCCGTCAATCGCCAGTTCAGACACGAACGTCGCCTGTGACCAGCCCAGCAGTGCCGAAAGCATCTGCCCGGTGGCGTTCATATCATTATCAATGGCTTGCTTGCCACACAGCACGATGCCCGGAGCCTCGTCGCGCACCACGGCGGCCAGCAGTTTGGCCACGGCCAAAGGCTCGATGTCGGTTTGCACATTGTCGTTGGCTTCGATCAGAATGGCGCGATCCGCGCCCATCGCCAAAGCCGTGCGCAGGGTTTCTTGCGCTTGCCTTACGCCAATTGACACTACGACAACCTCGGTCGCCACGCCCTTTTCCTTCAGCCGGATCGCCTCTTCGACGGCAATCTCGTCGAACGGATTCATCGACATCTTCACATTGGCCAGATCGACTCCCGATCCATCCGCTTTGACGCGCACCTTCACGTTGTAGTCGATCACCCGTTTGACAGGCACCAAAACCCTCATTGCAATCCTCCTCTACCGGGTTGGAACGGGGATTTCCCCGCGATAATCGTAAAATCCGCGTTGGGTTTTGCGGCCCATCCAGCCAGCCTCGATATATTTCGTCAGTAACGGGCAGGGGCGGTATTTGGTGTCGGCCAGCCCGTCGTGCAGCACGTTCATGATCGCCAGGCAGGTATCCAGCCCGATGAAATCCGCCAGCTCCAACGGGCCCATCGGGTGGTTCGCGCCCAGCCTGAGCGCGCCATCGATGGATTTGACCGACCCCACGCCTTCAAAAAGCGCGTAGACCGCTTCGTTGATCATCGGCATCAGGATGCGGTTCACGATGAAACCGGGGAAGTCCTCGGCACTGGCGGCGGTCTTGCCCAGCCGCCCCACCACGACCAGCAGTGAATCGTAGGTTTCCTTGTCCGTCGCTATTCCGCGAATAAGTTCAACCAGTTGCATCACCGGCACCGGATTCATGAAATGAAACCCCATGAACTTTTCGGGCCGGTCCGTCCGGCTTCCAAGCCGCGTGATCGAAATGGACGAGGTGTTCGAGGTCAGGATCGTCTGCGCACCCAGATGCGGCAGCAGGCTGGCAAAGATCTTGTCCTTGATATCTTCCTTTTCGGTCGCGGCCTCGATGATCAGATCGCAGGGGCCCAGATCTGCCGGAACCAGCGTGGTCTTGATCCGCGCCATCGCAGCGGCCCTGGCCTGCTCCGAGACCTTGCCGCGCATCACCTGACGTTCCAGATTGCGGGCGATGGTTGCAACCGCCGTCTCCAACCCCGCTGCCGAGATGTCGTTCAGCAGCACATCATAGCCCGCCTGCGCGAAGACATGGGCGATGCCGTTGCCCATCTGTCCCGCGCCCACAATGCCAACGGTTTGTATCATAGTCCCTGCCCCGCCCGAATGGCTTGCGCCATGACCAGCCCCAGCACGCGCTGCGCTGCTCCGTCCGACCGCGAGTTCAGCAGCACCGGCACCAAGGCTCCCAAAACGATGCTGCCGGTTTGCGCCCCACCATGCAGCTTCCACGCCTTGACCGTCGCATTGCCGGACTCGATGTTCGGAAACAGGATCAGATCGGCCCGGCCTGCCACGTCAGACCCCAACAGCCCCTTGGCTTTGGCAGCCTGCGCCGACAGCGCCACGTCATAGCCGAAAGGCCCGTCGACGATCAGGCCCGGCAATTGCCCAGCGCGACTTTCCGCGGCCAGCGTCGCCGCATCGCCGGTGGCGGGTTGGCGATCTGACAGCTTTTCTGACGCGGCAATCGCGGCCACGCGCACTTGCGTCAGCCCCAAACCCAGAAAAAGTGGGCGGGCGTTTTGCAATATGGCCCGCTTTTGCGCCAAGCTGGGCAAAGGGATGATTCCGTTATCCGTCGCCCCGATCAGACGCGGCACCGAAGGCATTTGTGCCAGCGTCAGGTTGGACAGCACTCCGCCTGCACGGATGCCGGTTGCGCGGTCAACAATGGCGCGCAGATAGGCGGCGGAATCGACATGCCCCTTCATCAGCACATTCGCCCGCCCGGCCCGCACCTCGGCCACTGCAAGTGTGGCCACCATTTGGGGGCTGTCTGCAGCCAGCAAGCGCACCTGATCGCGCCAGGTTTCGGGAACAAGCGCCCGCAGCGCGCCCGGATCACCGGTCAACGTGGCCGAAGCGATCAGCCCAGCCTCGAACCCCGCGACCACACCCGCCATGACGGCAGGATCATCGCCGCCCGCCACCGCAAGATGCATCGGAGCACGCCCCGCCATCGCGGCGCGCAAAGCGTCAAAACTGTGGATCACCATACTGCCACCTCGGGGTTGATCGGCCACGTCATTGCGGTTTCCTGCCCGGCCAGCACCCGCGCCGCGCCTTCGGCAAGCGCGCGGGATTCGTCCGATCCGGGGTAGACATGCAGCGCCGCCAGCGGTGCGCAGCGCGCCCGGATCGCCGCCACCACCCGCGCGCTATGCGCCATGCCGCCAGTCAGGATCAGCCCGTCCGGCGCGAAATCCAGCACCGCCGCCATCGCCCCGATCGCGCGCCCCACCTGATACAGCATCGCGTCATGGATCAGCGCGGCAGCCTCGTCGCCCGCCTCGATCATCGCCTCGACGCGGCGCATGTCCTTGGTGCCCAGATAGGCAAAAGCCCCGCCCTGCCCGTAAAGGCGTTTCAGCAGCGTAGCCTTGTCATATTTCCCGGAATAGCACAGCTCGATCAATGGGATGGGCGGCAAGCCCCCGCCCTTTCGGGTGAAAAGGGCGACACCTCCATCCGGTTGGAGCTATCCACGATCCGCCCATCCCTGAGCGCCGCAATTGAGAATCCGGCACCCAGGTGGGCGACAACAGCGTTCAATTCAGAAAACGGTTTGCCCAGATCGGCGGCCAGCCTGCGCCCACAGGCGCGAATGTTCAGCGCATGGACAAAGCTGAAGCGCGGTATTTCGGGAAAACCCGACACCCGCGCCACCGGCGGCAGTTCATCGACTGATACCGGATCGACGATATAGGCCGGGCAGCCATGGCCGCGCGCAATCGCCTCGGCCAAGGGCGCACCAAGGTTCGAGGCGTGGTGATAGACCGGGCGATGCAGCGCGAAATCTACCAAATCGGCGTTCACCGCGATCACCCCGGCTGGCACCGGGCACAGCATTCCGCCCCGCCCGGCAACTGCCGCCAGACGCACGCCGCCCGGCACCCCATCCAGAAACGCGCGCAATGCCGCCGCGCGATAGTCCAGTTGTGCGGCAATGCTGGCGAAACCAGCCACCACCGCCTCGTCATGCTCGACCGTTTCTTCCAGCAGGGGCCGCACCTGCCCCCGTTGCGGCGCGAACAGGCCGATCCGGGTTGTGGTTGTGCCGGGGTTGATGGTCAGGATCATGTCTTTGCCCATCACCCTAGCCTGCATAGCTGTAGCTGGTTTTGATGGTTGTGTAGAACTCGACCGCATGGCGCCCCTGCTCGCGCGCGCCCTGACTCGAGCCTTTGGTGCCGCCAAAGGGCACATGGTAATCGACCCCCGCCGTGGGCAGATTTACCATCACCATTCCCGCCTTTGCGCCGTGCTTGAAAGCGCGGGCGTGGCGCAGCGAAGAGGTGCAAATCCCCGCTGACAGGCCGAAGGGGCTGTCATTTGCGACCGCCAAGGCCTGATCGAAATCATCGACCTTGATGACCGCAGCACAGGGGCCAAAGATTTCCTCTTGCGCCACCCGCATCGCATTGTCCGCCCCAAGAAACAGCGCAGGCGTTTGGAAATACCCTGCGTCGCCAAAGGCTTCGCCCCCGATCACCGTGCAGCCCTCGCCCCGCGCCAACGCTACATAGCGCAGGTTGCTTTGCAGTTGCGCGCCAGAGACCACCGGCCCCATCTGACTGCCCGCCTCCAAGGCTGGGCCGACCCGCATCGCCCGCATCTGGTGCGAGAGCTCTGCCACAAAGGCATCATGAATTCCCGCCTGCACGATCAACCGGCTGGATGCCGTGCAGCGCTGGCCGGTGGAAAAGAACGCCCCGTTCAGACAGGCGGCAACGGCGGTCGGCAGATCGGCATCATCCAGAACCACCATCGGATTCTTGCCGCCCATTTCCAACTGCACCTTCTTCATCGTCTCGGCCGCCGCTCGCGCAATGCCGCGCCCTGTCGGCACCGATCCGGTAAAGGAAATGCCCGAGATCAGCGGGTCAGCCACCAAGGCCGCCCCCACCCGTGCACCTGACCCCATCACTAGATTGAACACCCCCGCAGGGCACCCGGCCTGATGAATGACCTGCGCCAGCAGATGTGCTGTGCCCGGCGTCAGATCGGCAGGCTTGAACACGACCGCATTGCCGTAGGCCAGCGCCGGTGCAATCTTCCATGCCGGAATAGCAATCGGGAAATTCCACGGCGTAATGAGGCCCACCACCCCCAAGGGCGCGCGCAGGATTTCAATGTCCACGTTCGGGCGGACCGATGCCAGCGCCTCGCCCGAGATCCGCAAGGCCTCGCCGGCGTAAAAGCGGAAGATCTGTGCGGCGCGGCGGGCCTCGGCAATCGCCTCGGGCAGGATCTTGCCCTCTTCGCGCGCCAGCATGGTGCCGATTTCAACGGCCCGCATCTCTATCAGCGTGGCGATCCGATCCAGCACATCGGCACGCGGCTGCGGTCCAGCGGAAAACCACGCGGTTTGGGCCGTGAGGGCCGCCGCCGATGCGCGCGCCACATCCTCGGCACCGCCGCTGGCATAAAGTCCGATCAGATCCGACGGGTCGGATGGATTTCGGTTTTCGGTCAGATCTTCAGCCCCGACCCATTGGCCGGCGATCAGATTCAAATGCGGTTCAGACATGGCGGACCCTTTGGCAAAAGCGGGCCCACACGCCCAAAAGGCGGCACAGGCAGGCCCAGTTGGAAGAGCAGTAATCAGGCGGTTTTCTGAATCGCAGCCTCGACAGAGGCTTCGATGATGTCCAAGGCCTCGGCCAGTTGATCCATCGGGATGGTCAGGGGCGGCAGCAGGCGGATGACGTTGTAGCGGGTGCCGCAAGACAGCAGGATCAGCCCACGCGCCTCGGCCTCGGCCACGATCGCCGCCGCAAGGGCCGCATCTGGGGCGCGGGTTTCGCGGTCCTTGACCAGTTCAAACGCGTTCATCGCGCCAAGCCCGCGCACATCGCCAACGCAGGCCATGCCTTGACGCGTGGCCATCGCGCCCAGACGGTCGCGGATGATTTGACCGATCTGGTCAGCCCGCGCGCAAAGGTCTTCGTCGGCGATCACATCCAGCACGGCGTTGGCCGCAGCAATCGACAGCGGGTTGCCCGCATAGGTGCCCCCGACCCCGCCCGGCATCGGCGCATCGACAATCTCGGCGCGTCCTGTCACCGCCGAAAGCGGAAAGCCGCCCGCCAGCCCCTTGGCCATCGTCACCAGGTCGGGCGCGATACCGGCATGATCAAAGCCGAATATCCGGCCCGTGCGCGCCATACCTGCCTGAATCTCGTCGGCGATGAAAACGATACCGTGCTGATCGCAAATCGAGCGCAAAGTGCGCAAGAAACCGAACGGTGCAATATTAAATCCGCCTTCACCTTGTACAGGCTCAATAATGATCGCCGCAACACGCTCGGGGTCAACTGAACTGGCAAACAGCCGCTCCAGGGCGGCAATCGCCTCGGCCTCGGAGATCCCGTGAAAATCGTTCGGGAACGGGGCATGAACGATTTCTGGCGGCATCGCGCCGAAACCCTTCTTATAGGGCGAGACCTTGCCGGTCAGCGCCATACCCAGCAAAGTGCGACCATGGAAAGCGCCGGAAAACGAGACCACACCCGACCGCCCGGTATAGGCCCGCGCCATCTTGATCGCGTTCTCGACGGCCTCGGCTCCGGTGGTTACCAACATTGTTTTCTTTGAAAAATTTCCAGGTGTCAACGCATTGAGACGCTCGGCCAGGGTCAGATAGCTTTCATAGGGTGCCACATGAAAGCAGGTATGGGTAAAGGCCTGCGCCTGCTCGGCGACAGCGGCCATCACACGCGGGTGGCGGTGGCCGGTATTGTTGACGGCGATGCCGGCGGCAAAGTCGATAAAGCGACGGCCATCAGCGTCCCATAGCAGGGCGTTTTCGGCGCGGACGGCATAGATACCGCGCGTTCCGACACCGCGCGCGACGGCGGCGGCCTTGCGGGAGATCAGGGCGGTGGTGGCGGATTGGGTCATGGCTTGCTCCGATGATTCTCTGTATTTATTGATATACATGCTCAATATTTTGAGCAACTTATTTCTAAAAGTTGCACAAGATTCTTGCCTGACCTATGCTGCATGCAATCAAGGGGGCGAAATGAGTCAAGAATTCGACGTAGGAAGCCGGTTGAAGGAAATGCGCGTGGGCGCGGGTCTGTCGCAGCGGCAATTGGCCGAGGCATCGGATGTGCCGCATGGCCAGATCTCGATGATCGAGACCAACCGGTCCAGCCCGTCGGTAGCCTCTTTGCGCAAGATCTTGGGCGGGCTCAAGGTCACCATGTCGGAATTTTTCGAACCAGACGCCCCGCAGACCAGTGCTGTTTTCTTCAAGCCTCATGAACTGCGCGATCTGACGACGCGGCTTTACACGAAAATGGAAACCATGCACGGGCGCATCACGATACAGCAGGTGGGTGAAGCCAAGGCGCATGGATTGCAAATCCTCAATGAGCGGTATGAACCCGGCGCCGACACAGGCGAGACGATGCTGGAACACATTGGCAACGAAGGCGGCGTGGTGATTGCGGGCGAAATTGAACTGACCGTGGGAGAGCAGATGGCGGTGCTGAAGGCGGGCGACAGCTATCTGTTCGATTCCACCGCCCCACATCGTTTCCGCAATATGGGCGACCGCGAGGCCATCGTAGTTTCAGCCTGCACTCCGCCCTATCTGTAAGATGCGCGCCCCACTTTGGGGGAGGACAGGGGCGCGCGGGCGCATTATTTCGCGATCAGAACGTCCATCGGGACGGGTTCGGAAATGCGCCATTCGTCCACGCGGGCGGGTTTGCCGTTGGTGATTTCGATGATCTGCATCAGCGCGGTGTTCTGGTGGTGCAATTCGGACGAGAAGTTGCGCGGACCAAAGGCTGTCGGTTCATCCTTCATCTTTTCCAACTCTGCCGTCACAGCGGCACCTTCGACCGTGCCTGCGCGATCCACCGCCTTGGCCCAAAGGTCGATCAGCACATAGCCCGGATAGGCGTATTGGCTGGCTGGCCGCGCTCCGGTGGCCTTTTCATAGGCCGCGTTGAAAGCCTCGACCTCGGGGCGCGGATCGTCGCCATAGATCGAGCCCTGCACCGGCACGACAAAGCCGGACAGGTCGGGCGTGGCGTTCAGCCAATAGCTGCCGTCAACCGCAGACCCGTTCAGGATCAGCGAATTGATCCCGGCGGCGCGGATCTGACGGACGGCCGCCGCGGCCCCCGGCATCACCGAACACAGCATGATCACATCCGGCTCTTGGGGCAGTGCCTTGATCCGGGTAATCTGGCTTGCTATGGAAGCGTCATCGTTCTTGAACGTATCGCGCCCGACGATTTCCGCCCCATCAAGGCGTGGGAACATCCAGTCAAAGCCGGTGCAGATACCCTTGTTGTATTCGATGAACGTATCTTCCAGCACATAGGCCTTGCGGGCATCGCGCGTCTTGTAGGACCATTCCGCCATCGTGGCGCCCTGAACAGGCGCCAGCACCGATGACGAGAAGGCATTCGGGCCCACGCCTTGAATCCCCGCTTTCACATCTTCGGCGCAAAGAAAGAACGAATTCATGCCCTCGCCTTCGGCCACAAGGGCAGCTGGGGCACCGAAATCGTAGTCGCAAGAGACCACCATCATCTGCGCGCCCTGGTCCACCATTTCCAACCCGGCCTTGGCGGCCTCGGCACGGTCGGTACGGGTATCCGCTTCGATCCACTTGAGCTGCTTTCCCAAAAGGCCGCCCGCTGTATTGATCTCGCCAATGCGGATTTTCGCAGCCGTGGCGGCAGGTGTGTCGTAGGCTTCCATCCAGCCAGACTTGGCAATCGCAAAGCCCACCGTGATGTCGTCCGCCATCACCGGCGTTGCCAGCGCCGCGACAAGCGCAACGCCAAGGGTCAGGTATTTCATAGCTTTCTCCTGTTGTTTGTTCGGGTCATTTGGTTGTTTTCGCCCGCCCCGCGACCCACGCGGCAGGCAAGATGAGATCGCGCCCCGCCAACAGACCGGCAGAGCGGAAAATCAGAACGAAGATCATGGCAAGGCCGATCAGGATTTCCTGACTTCCCGCTGGCAGCGCAAACTGGGTTGCACCCAGTGTGACGCCCTTCTCCAGGCGGACCAGCCCTTCGACCGCGATCGAAACGACAAGCACCCCCACCACGGCGCCCGAAAGGCTGCCGATCCCGCCCACCACCAGCATCGCCAGCATCAGGAAAGTCAGGCTCAGATAAAACCCGTCGGGATTGATGACGCCGATGAGATGGCCCATCAGCGCGCCACCGACACCGCAGAAGAACGCCGAAACGGTAAAGGCGGCCAGGCGGTGGCGGTAACGGTCGATGCCGCTGGCACTTGCCGCGACCTCGTCTTCGCGGGTGGCACGCAGCGCAAGCCCCGATGCCGACGCCCCATAAATCGCGGCCACCACAATCGCAACCGATGCCCAGCCCAGCCCCACCCACGGAGTGACATAGCGTGCAAGACCCACGACGGACGACGTTCCGCCTGTCACCGGCGTCCAGTTCGCCCAGATCGTGTTCACCATCGCCAGAAAGGCAAAGGTGGCGATAGAGGCGGCAATGCCCGACAGCCTTAGAATGGCGGCCCCCGTCGCCAGCGCCAGCAGTGCGGCCATAACTCCCGCCACTACCGCTGCGGGAAGCACATGCCATTCGGCTTGCGCCACCCAATCAGGCAGACCGGGCAGCAACAGCGATTTCATCGCGGGCTTCAGCGTCATCCAGGCCGAGACATAGGCCCCCACACAGGCAAAAGCCGCGTGGCCAAAGCTGATGACGCCCGAATTTCCGGCGAATATCCAGAACCCCACCACAAGCGTGACGCGGATCAACGTCTCGGCAGCCATACGACCAAGCGAGCGGTCGCCAAAGGCGTCGATCAGCAGCACAAAGGCGGTCAGCAGCGCGATCAGCAGCAAAGGCGTGGTCAAGCTGGCCAGTTTACGGGCTTGGTGTTCGGTCATATCAGACCCTCGGCTTGGCGCTGGCAGAGGCAAAAAGCCCCTGTGGACGCAGAAGAAGAACAAGGATAACAAGGCCATAGAGGAAGGCGTCGCGGAAAGGCCGCGCCTCGATCGGCAGGACGGCTTGCAAGGCAACAGACACGGCACCAATCGCAAACCCTGCGGCCACCGCACCGGGCAAGCTGCCCATGCCGCCGACCACGGTGGCGATAAAGGCGATCAACATGATCTGCCCACCCATCCGCACATCAGCCACACCGGTTTGCGCCACGAGCACCAGAGCCACCGTCGCCGCCAGCGCCCCCGACAGCGCGAAGGCTCCGGCGATCACCGCATTGGCCCGCACCCCCAGCAACCGCGCCATGCCGAAATCTTCGGCGGCCGCCCGCATCTCCAGCCCGACCCGGCTGCGTTTGAGCATTATCGCCAGCAGCGCCAGGACCAGCAAAACCGCACAGATCACCATGATTTGCAGCATCGGCACCTCGGCCCCCAGCAGGCGCACGGGTTTGCCAAGTTCGGGCCACAGGCTGATCGCCTTGGGTCTGCCGCCATAGATCACCAGCAAGGCGTTCTGGATCACTACACCCAGCGCGAAACTGGCCACCATCAGCGCCACGGGCGAGACATTCCGCAGCGGGCGAAACACCAGATATTCCGACGCCACCGCCAACCCCGCGCCTACCGCCAAAAGCGCAGGCACCAGCACAAGTGCAGGTGCCGCACCCAGCCCCATCACCGCCACCGCATCGGTGGAAGGCACGATCAGCGCAAAGACGGCAAAGGCGATGAACTGGCCATGGGCAAAGTTTACCAACTTCATCACGCCGAAAATCAGTGCAATGCCCAGCGCGGCAATCGCATAGATGCCCCCGAGGGACAGCGCATCGAATACAAGTTGCAGCGTCATGGCGCGGCCTTTCCGAAATAGGCTTCCTTCAACAAATCGTCGGCGGCAAAACTGGCGGCATCACCATCGGCCACGATCTGGCCCCCGCGCAGCAGCAGCATCCGCCCCCCCACGCGCCCCGCCCGCGCCGAGCTTTGCTCGACAATCACCAGCGTCAGGCCGCGTTGTGCCTGAAGGCTGCAAAGGCGGTCGTAAACCTCGTCGACCACGCGCGGGGCCAGCCCCAATGACGGTTCGTCCACCAGCATCAATTTGGGATTGGTCATCAGCGCGCGGCCAATCGCCAGCATCTGCTGCTGCCCGCCCGACAAGGCTCCCGCATTGGCGTGGCGGCGGGTTCCAAGGATCGGGAAAGCGGCATAGATCGCCTCCAGATCGTCGGGAACCGCCGTTTTGTCACGGCGCAACCCGACCCCGACCATCAGGTTTTCCTGCACCGACAGCGCGCGAAAAATCCGCCGCCCTTCCGGCACCATCGACAACCCACGTCGCGCGATCGCCTCGGGAACGCGGCCCGACAGGATGTCGCCATCCATCTCGATCCGGCCATGCGCGGCACGCACCTCTCCCGCAATCGCCGCCAGCAGCGAAGATTTCCCCGCCCCGTTCGGCCCCGAGATGAAAACCCGCTCGCCCTCGGCAACGGTGAAAGAGATATTATTGACGGCCGTCAGCTTGCCATAGCGCACCGACAAATCGAAAATCCCCAGCTTGGACATCACGCGACCTCCTGATGGTCGGCACCCAGATAGGCCTCGCGCACGGCGCGGCTGGACAGGATGGCGGCGCGGTCGCCCGTTTCGATCACCCGGCCCCCATCCAGCACGACCACATGCGCGCAGACCGACAGCACCAGCCCGACATTGTGTTCGATCAGCAGCACCCCTACCCCCAACTCGGTGGCGATGCGGGCAATAAGTGCTGCGAGGTCTGCGGCCTCGGGTTCGGACATACCCGCGGCGGGTTCGTCCAGCAGCAGGAACTGCGGCTTGCCGATCAGAGCGCGGGCAATCGCCACGCGGCGTTCATCCGTATAGGGCAACCCCGCGGCAGACCGGCTTTGCATGCCGGTCAAGCCCATCCAGTCCAAAAGCGCTATGGCCTCGACCTCGGCGTGATGGCGCGATTGGCCAAGGCCGACGCCGGTGACCGCCAGATTGTCCAGCACATCAAGGCCGGTGAAAAGCCGCCCCGCCTGGAAGGTTCGCGCCACGCCCAGACGGCGCAGGGCATGGGCTGACAGGCGTGACACATCGCGTGTGCCCAGGCTGACACGTCCCTCAGTCGGGCGTTGAAATCCGGTCAAGATATTGACACAAGTGGTTTTTCCAGCGCCATTCGGACCGATCAGCCCCATGACCTGCCCTTGGCGGACTGTCAAAGACACCCCGCCAAGGGCCTGAAACCCGCCAAAGGAAACCCCCACGTTTTCCAGCGCCAGCCCCATCTTACGCTGCCGCCGTTTGCGTCACGACATAGACGCCGGTTGCATCCAGTTCGGCCTGCCATCCCGGCTCGATCACCAGTGTCGTGGTGACTTCCTGAATGACCGCGGGCCCCAGCAGCGCATCGCCCGCCCCAAGCAGCGCGCCGTCATAAACCGGCGTGTCTTGCGCAATACCCTCGGCGTTGAAGATCATCGGGCGGGTGCTCTTCAATGCGGTATGCGCACCGCGCCCTGCCGCGATCACCATCCGTGTCGGACGGTCCACCGCCCCCGAAATCGCGCTTTCGACGTTCACCACCTCGACGGCACTTTGCGGCTCGGAATAGGTGTAAAGCTCTTCGTGGCGGGTGTGGAAGGCGTCTTTCAGGCGATCCAAAGCGGCCTCGTCGATGGCGAAGGCCTCGACGTCGACGGTGCATTCATGGACCTGGCCGACATAGCGCATGTCCAGACTGCGGCGGATCGAGATGCGGTCTTCGGTGAAATTATCCGCTTTCAGGTCTTTCGTCCCGCGCTCCTCCAGACCGCTGAACAGCGCATCCAGACGGGCGGCGGACTCGGCCCCCTCCAGCCGCACCGGAGCGGGTGCCATGTAGTTGTATTTCACATCCGACAGGATCTGCCCAAAGGCGCAAAGCCCCGATGCCAGCTTGGAAATCAATACCTTGGTGATGCCCATTTCCCGCGCCAGCGCCATGATATGCGCGCCCGTGGCCCCCCCCGCGCAGTTCAGCACGAAATCCCGCGGGTCGTAGCCGCGTTCCACCGACACGCGGCGGATGGCGTTGACCATGTTGTTGTTGACGATGGTGAACATGCCAAAGGCCGCCTGTTCGACCGTCAGTTTCAGTGGATCGGCCAGATGCGTCTTGATCGCCGTGCGCGCGCGTTCCACGTTCAACGGCAGCCGACCTCCCACCAGACCATCGGGATTGAGGTAGCCAAGGATCAGGTTGGCGTCGGTGGTGGTCGGCCGCTGTCCGCCTTGGTCATAGCAGGCCGGTCCCGGATCAGAGCCCGCCGATTGCGGCCCCATCTGCAACAGGCCCATATCATCGATCCACCCGATCGACCCGCCGCCCGCGCCCAGAGTCTCGACCTGAATCATTGGAATACCGATGCGGTAGCGCAGGAAGTCGATGTTTTTCGACACATTCGCCCGCCCGTCGCGGGTCAGCGTGATGTCAAAAGAAGTGCCGCCCATATCGACGGTGATGATGTTCTTCAGATCCCACGGCTGACCGACATACAGCGCCGCCTGAGGTGCCGAGGCGGGGCCGGAATTGATGGCATAGACCGACTGATCCGACACCACGTTGCCCAGTGCCAACCCACCATTGGACTGGAAATACCGCACCGGATGGCGCGCACCCAAGCTTTGGAAATAGCCATCTACCGCCTCGACATAGCGTTGCAGGATCGGGGCCAGATAGGCGTTCACGACGGCGGTTGAGGTGCGGGTATATTCGCGCACCTGCGGATACAGGGCGCTGCCGATGGTCAGGCGCACGTTCGGCATCATTTCGCGCACGATTTCGGCGGCGCGCAGTTCGTGTGCGGTGTGCAACACGGACCAGACAAAGGAAATCGCTACGGATTCCACACCCTCGCGGATGAAATGACGGCAGGCTTCGCGCACCTCTTCCTCATCCAGAACGGTGTAGACCGCGCCGGTCGAGATCACCCTCTCGGACACACCGCGGCGCAAATAGCGCGGCACCAGCATGGTTGTCGGCGGATATTCAGGGTCATAGCGATAGCCGTCTTCCTTGTGGCCGAGGCGGATTTCGATGCTGTCTTCGTGGCCCTTGGTGGCGATCAGGCCGGTCTTGGCGCCGTTATGGGTGATGAGCGCGTTCAGCCCGACTGTGGTGCCGTTAATGCACAGGTCGGAATTCGACACGATCTCGCGTGGAGAGATTCCGGTTTCTTCCTCGATCAGCTTCAGACCATTGCGGATGGCAAGCGTGGGATTGTTTGGCGTCGAGAGCGCCTTGAATATCCGCACCTCGCCCTTGCGATCGGCCAGAATAAAGTCGGTGAAGGTGCCGCCTGCGTCGATGCCAAGGCGATATTGGTTTTGCATTCAAGTGATCCTTTCAGGGTATGACAGGCCTGCGGGCGCAGCACGGGGCGCGACCAGTCGGCAGGCGTGTCGGTGTGAAATGCGGATTAGGCGGCGCGCAGTTTTGCGGTGGCGGCGCTATCGACTGTCAGCGTATCCCGGTCGGTGATGACCACGCCATAATCCAGCCGCGCACCGTCAAGACTGACCAGACCGTTGCGAACGTCCTCGACCACCTTTTGCACCTCGCGCTGGAACGGGTTGCCAAAGCCACCGCCACCGGGATTGCGGTTGGCCGCCCGCTGGCCAGGCTGGATGGTTTCGATCACGTTATCGGTGATGACCTCGACCTCGCCATTTCGGGTCAGCTCAAGCCGACCGACTTTGGGTGCAATCATCGCCGATTTCGCGCCTGCCGCCCCCATCGCCGGAATGCGGCGGCCCTCGCCGAAGGTGATCAATGTCATCGGCGTGTCCAGCGGCTCGACCTCCCAGCAGGTGCCCGAGCCGCCCCGGTTCTTGCCCGCGCCGCCGCTGTCTTCCATCAAGCCGTAGCGGTGAATGATGATCGGATAGCTGTGCTCCAGCATCTCGATATCACCACTGGTCAGCGCGCCGAAACAGCATTCTGGCCCCACCGCATGCCAACCATCCTGTGATGCCGTCGCCCCCGCGCCTGAGATGATCGAGGCCAGAACCATCGTTACATATTCCTCGTCGTGCCGCTTGTCCCAACCCGCGATATTGCAGCCATTGGCGTGGCCCCAGCTCGCACAAACCTTGTCGGGGGCGGCCTGTTCAAAGGCCAGACGCACCGCATCGGTCAGCGTTTCCATCGGCGTGGTAGTGCAGTTCATATGCGGCGCAGGCGACTTGGCGTTGCACAGCGAGCCTTTGGCCCCCATGTCCACGGTCACACAGCGATACAGCCCCTCGTTATAGGGTGGCGGCAGTTGCGCGAACATCATCAGCCCCAGATAGACCCCAGAATAGCTGTTGCCCTCATAGCTGTTGATGAAATACGGGATCTGAGGCGGCGAAGCGATGGTGATGTGAACGCCATTGCCCTTGATCGTCACCTCGGCGCGGATTTCAAAATCGCCAAAGCCGTGGCCGGCATCCTCCAGAATGGCAGTGCCGCTATAGGTGCCATCCGGCACGGCGGCGATCAGCTTGCGCATATGGGCTTCGGCCATGTCCAGCAGTTCAGCAATGCACTCTTGCACCGTTTCCTTGCCGTATTTGTCCATCAGATTGCGCAGGTTGCGCGCGCCAACCTGACAGGCCCCGATCAGAGCATTGAAATCACCCTCCTGGTCGCGGCGAGCGCGCATGTTGGTCAGCAACAGGTTCATCACGTCCTTGCGCGGCTTGCCTTTGTCCCACAGCTTGATCGGCGGGATGCGCAAGCCTTCGGCGAAAATCTCTTTCGCGGCGGGGTTATAGCCTGCAGGCACCGGGCCGCCGATATCGGTCAAATGGCCCTTGCAGACGGTCCAGAACACCAGTTCGCCCTCATAGAACACCGGATAATACATGCAGGTGTCGATGATGTGCGACCCGCCGTATTCCGGATCATTGTGCAAGATCAGGTCGCCGTCGTGGATATCGCCCTCGAAATACTTGGCCACCGACTTCATCGCCGGTATCAGGCTGCCAAGGTGGATCGGAATGTCCTGACCTTGCAGGATCATCTCTGGCGTTGCGTTGAAAAGGGCCGTCGAATAGTCATGCGCAAGGTTGAAAACAGAGCTGCGCGCCGTCTGCTCCAGTGTCAGCGTCATTTCGCGCTGCGTCGTCTCCAGCACCCCGCGAACCACCGACAGCGTAATCGGATCCACTTTGCGTTTGGTCATCGTCCATCTCCCTTTGGAAAGACGCCGCAGAAAAGGTGCACGAGTCAGGGGCCATGCCCGAAGGCCTGATACGGATGGTTCTCCCTGGGTCGTGCCGATTCTTCGGCCTCTCGTTTTTCTGGGATTACCCTGACGCAATGCAGCTATTCGGTATTGCGTCAGGGTGCGCGATCTTTTGTCAGTCCGTGCACGAAGACCGCCGATTTGTTCCACAGCGCACGAAACTTTGTCACAGGGTGCACTGGCGCCATGGTTGTGCGAAATTATCTTGCACGCTTGGGGGGTAGGGTTTACGAAAAATGCGAGGCGAAGCGTTTGGGGGAGGGCGTTGCCGTGACTGCGACCGCTCATAGCACCGCCACAACGCCACCAGCCCAGCGTGCGGCGCACTGGGATGCGGTGATTGCCGAAACCTATTTTCCGCTGCACCTGACCTTTCGCGATGCCGCGACTTTCAATGGCCACCTGGAACGACGCGTGATCGGGCAGGTTTCAATATCGCGACTGCAAACAGAGGCGATGCAATATGAACGCCGCCCCCGCCATATTTCAGAGGCCAGCGACGAGGAATACCTGATCACCATTCCGCGCCGTAGCCCGGTGGAATTTCGCCAGCTTGGTCGTGATGTGCGCTGCGAACCGGGCGGGTTTTTGCTGGAGCGCGGGGATGAGCCTTACAAATTCTCGTATTCTGCCGCGAACGATCTGTGTGTCTTGAAGATATCAAAGGCCATGCTGTGCGAAAAGCTGCGCCAACCCGATCGGTTTTGCGCCAAGATATTTGACGGCAACACCGGAGTTGGCGGGTTGTTTACCATGTTCGCCCAGCAAATCTTCACCCAGGCTCCTCAGGATGGAAACAGCGCCCAAGTCCTGGGGCGTCAGTTGATCGAGCTTCTGGCCCTGTCCCTCGATGGCCAATCCGATGCCGACGACGGGGTGCGATCATCCGTGCGGGCGGCCCATCTGCGGCGCGCCGAAGCGATGATCCGCGCCAGCCTCGCCAACCCTGGCTTGTCGCCAGAAATGGTTTCCGAGGCCTGCGGAATTTCCAAACGCTATCTGCACGAGTTGTTTTCCGGGGCAAACGTCACGGTGTCGCAATACATTCGTGAACAGCGGTTGATAGCCGCGCGCGACATTCTGGAATTGCCAAATCCGGCGCCCATTGCCGAAATCGCCTACCGATTTGGGTTTTCTGACCAAGCCCAGTTTTCGCGCCTGTTCAAAGCGATGTTCGGCAAGACACCTTCAGGATACCGGGCAAGGCAAGATAGCGGTTTTGGAAAATTGTCCTGAGGATCTCCTCTCGACCACTGCGTCTTTTGAACTTCGGATCGGTCACGAAAGTCGGCCCGAAGCGATGTTCTTCTGTCTCTCCGGCCCCCCGCTGGCGCCTCATCCGTGGCGAGTGTCGCTGGATTTGACAGGGGTCGGTTTCGGATGCGGCAAGCGCACCGGCGCGGTATTGTCAGATTGCGCAAGCGCCCGGCGCGCTGCTACGGGTGGCCTCCGAGGACGTAGCGAAATGTCGTCGGCGCGGCCGGTCCGACCATGGGTGGCCATCGAGGCGTGGGGTCGAGGGGGGGCGGCACGTCACCCACACACCACCCGGGTCCCCCGACGCCCAAGACCAATATGGGCCTTGCCGGACGTCTGCAAAGGCACGCTCAGGGCGACCTGTCGCGCGCGATTGCAAAAGCTGTTCTGCGGCTGATGATGGTGAGCGATGCCGGCGGCCTGATCGGCGCCAAGCCGCGCGTGGCGCAGCGCAAAGGCGGGCGGGACCGCGCTCTCGGCACCCGACTGGGAACGCTGGATCTGAAGGTGCCGAAGAGGCGGCAGAGCCGTTATTTCCCTGGCGTTCTCGAGACCCGCAAGACCCCAGTCAGAACGTCTGGATGGGCGGCGTCTCGACCCGAAGCATCGACGGGCTGGTGCAAGCCATGCGATTGCGCGGTATCTCGAAAGGCACGGTGTTCACGCGGTGCAAGCAGGTCGATGAAAGGGTTGCTCTTTGCCCGCGCCGGCAAGTCAACCGGCTGGAGGCAATACTGAATCATCTCGCAAGACGCACCCTCGATGTATCCCGCCGGGTCCGTGGCAGCACAATCGTCGCGGCGTTGCACCTGCCCCGGAAAACCGCGATCGGCTGTGTTCGAACCCTTCAACCCGCTGCAATTCTGCCGGTTGTGTCCCGGTAGCGCGCCAACGGGCGCGTCGTCGCCACGCCATCAAACGGGCGCGAAAACTCGCGCAAGGAAACCACCATGGCAAGGTTGATCGCCACGGTGAGTCTGATGAGCGGCAAGAACGCAGACGTCAACAGGGCCATCGAGCCTGATTTGCAGGTGCGCCCATTGTTGGTCCTCCAGCCGTTCAACACCCCACAAGATCGCTTCCTTTCGGGATTTCGCGATCACGAGCCCAGCCCCACGCCAATCACGTCAGCGAGCCGCAACAAGCAGCGAGTCAGCCAGATCAAGGGCGTCGTCGGGCCAATACAGGGTCGGACGCGGATGCTGGACATCGGGCCGATCGACCGGATGGCAGCTCGGAACCGCGTTGCGCCATTGCAGCGGAACCGCCTCGCGGCCCTGCGCTGCGCCCAGTGGCGCGGCGCAGATTGTCGCATTGGTGTCAGTGTCACCGCCACACCCCACAGTCGCACTGACCGCCTCGGCAAGGTCGGTGCCGCGCATCAAGCAGTAGAACGCATTGTGCAGCGCGGTCAGCACCCAGCCCATCTGGTTTTGATAGTCGCCGGGTCTGGCGTGTCGTGGCGCCAGCAGGCGCTGGCGAACGGCGTCGGCATCAGGGCCCGAACCGGCATGGGCGTGGGCCCGCAGCCCACATCTTTTCCGGTCCACCACAGGCGATACCCACAGAGATTGCCGCCGTATAGGCGGCGCTGGCCGCGCGGCAGACCGGATGCGGATGGGTCAGAGCGGCATCTTTTTCTGCCAGTCGCGCCGCGAGCGCCGGGTCGCCCTTGGCAAAGATACCCAGCGGGTTGACCCGCATCAGGGCGCCGTCCGACCGGCTGTCAGAGCTGGCCATGCGCCCCGCCGCAAGCGCCGCGATACCGCCGGAAATGGTGCCGCCGATGTCGAACGGGCCGGACTGCCACCAGGACACATAGGCCGCTGACACCGCTCTGGCGTCGAAGCCCGTTTCCGCCACCACGCCACGCGCCAGAGCGAGCGCCAATTCGCTGTCATCGGTCGGCTGGCCTGCAATCAGGTTCCAATGGCCACCATCGGCAAGACGCGTCACGCCATCCGGATGGCGGCAGGCAATGCCCGCTTCAGTGCGAAACTCGACTGCAGACCCCAAGGCATCCCCGGCGAGTTGCCCAAGCAGGCAGACCTGCGCGCGGGCCAGTTGGCTTGCCAATGGCGTGCGGCGCGAAGGCGTGGCAGGCCGCCGGGCGACGGCGGCCCCGGCACTTGGCGCATTTGCCAACAACGCGTCGACACCCTTCCGGCGGCCACCGATGACACCGTCGAACGACAGCGCGTGGTACTCGACGGGTTTGCCTTTGCGATCCACGATCTTGCCCCCCGCCCCAATCAGCAGCGCATGGCCGCCCGCGAAATTCCAAGGCGCCACACTTCGTATCAGGCTTGCGGCGACATCAACATCTCCCACCGCCGCAAGGGCCAGACGTAGGCCGGGCCTGGCAAGGCGCGCACGCGAAAACCGCGCATGGTGCGACAATTGTGATCCGCGTAATCGGCGGCGTTGGCGTTGAGCGCCAGAATACCGGGCGCGGCGGCGTCGGTCCGCATCTCCGGCTCGCCGCTACGCGCCAATCGCGCGCCCTCGGCCCAAACGATCAGATCGCCATGGTCGTCCAGTGCGACCGGGGCAAAAACCACCCCCAACACCGGCTTGCGGTCGCGCAACAGGGCCATCGAGATCGCCGAACCGCGCAGGCCATGCAAGAATTCTCTGGTGCCATCATTGGGGTCCACTACCCGGATTTCGCGGCCATCAATGGCATCGCTGCGCGTCTCTTCGCCGTTCCAGCGGCAAGGATGAAGGGCTTGCAGCCGGGCTTTCAGCAACACTTCAAGCGCGCGGTCAACATCGGCGTGCGCGCCGGAACCGCGCGGCCCGCCAACACGGTGAAACTCGGCACGCAGCATCGCACCGGACTCAATGGCGGCGCGGGTCACGCCGGGCAACAGTGCCGCCAGCGCAGGAAGGCAATTGCCTCTTTCATCTCGTTCTCCTTTGATGGGATATTCGCACTATGAGAAACGGGCGGACCCCGTGCGACGTGCTCGGAATTTTCCGCATCCCGCCAACCGCAAGGCAATCGACCTGACCAAACCCGCCATCGGATTCTACTGGACGCTTCCGGTACCATGGGCAGGGTTTGCAGCCTTGCCGCCCGACATTGACGAGGCCGCAAAGCTGAGCCGGACGATCCGCTATTGGTTGCTGGCGATCCGGGCATGCGCCAAGGCGGAAGCCTATCGGCTGATCCATGAAGAGGCCCTTCTGGAACTGGAGCCGGATCGTGGCACCGACATCATTCTAGTGCCATTGGCAAAGGTGGAACGATTGTGCCGCGCCAACGGCGCCGTGCTGCTCTATGTCGATTTCCGGGAGGTGCAGGGCTGGCGCCGCCTCGGCTTTCTAAACGACTGGATGAAGCGCACCGGCATTCGCACCGAACCGATCCCGCCAGAAGCGATGCCGATAGATGGCAAGACGTTCGACCCACAGGCGCATTTCACGGATTGGCGCCAGAGGCAGCACGAATGGATGGAACACAAGGCCGCCCGCGCCGAAGCGGGTCTTGGCCGCGCCCGCAGGCTTCGCAATGACGGGTTAAGCTATCCGGCCATCGCGCAACGCATGACTGCCGAAGGCCTCCCAAGCTTGACCGGCAAGGCGTGCACAGCCGAAAACCTGCGCAAGTTCATGGAAAAGATGGAAAACGACTGACCCGCGGGTGCAGGCGCATCCACGCGCGGACTTTGCAGCCGGATGCGGACCATCCCTCCTCCGCCCGGATCGCCAGTCTTGCAAACCCCTCACAACATTGCACGAAAACCGCAGACGGGGTGCGTTTCGGGCCATTGTGATTTGACGGTCGGCAGTCAGGCTACAGTTGGGTATCCTTGATCTTTCAGATCGTCAGGCAAGCCTTGCTGCGAAGAAGGCACCTCTGGTCGAGATCAATCCCGTCGTGCCGTGCGAGGATTTTCGTGCGGTTCTGGCGCGGGTAAGGCGCAAGCCGGTTGGGGGCCGGAAATCGCGCGCGGGGCGCAAGCCGATGAACGCGGTGCGGCGGGCTCAAGACGCTGGTCCTGCGCGTGCAAGACAAGCTCTCGGGTGATCGGATCAAGTATCAAGTCCGCCATCGAAGGCCAGCACCGCGCCGCTGATGGGCGTGGCGCCCGCGCTGGACAGGTGGCCAGTTGCGCACCCGGCAAGGCTTGGTGCCCAGCGGCCCCGGCGGGCGGCGCCGGGCAGGCTCGTGCGACTGCAGGTTTCAGCGAAGTCGCCGCGCCACGGGTTGTCGCCCGGATCGCCAAAGCTGTGGCTTTCACGCTTCGGCCAGCCCGTCCGTCAGCGCCGGTCGCGGGCTTTTGGGCGCCCCTGCGCTGACGTCGCCGCCTTCAGGGTGACAGTCTGACGGTGGTGTCCGGATCAGGGTCCTGACCAGAACGGCTGATCCGGTGATAGATTCCGCCGTCGCCAAAGCGCCAGATCCGACGCGGTATTCCATATTGACTTTGCGCCGTAACATGCTGTTTTGCCGAAATGATGACGCGCCCGCCTAGTGAAAGCCGCGCCGGATTCGGCGCACCATCAGCCAGACCGCCAGGATCACCGCAGGCGTCAGCCCCGCGGTCATCATCTCTTTGCTGATGCCCAGCGCCTTGCCCACAGGATAGGCAAGATAGCCCGCCAGAGAGACCGCGTAATAGCTGATCGCGACGACCGAAAGCCCCTCAACGGTATGTTGCAAGCGCAGTTGCAGATCGGCCCGCTTGTCCATGCTTTCCAGCACAAGCTGGTTTTGCGCCGAGCGTTCCACATCGACCAGCGTGCGCAGCAACTCGCCCGCCCGCGCGGCGCGTTCCAGCATGGTATTCAGCCGCGCCTCGGCCGATTTCACCGTCCGCATCGCCGGATCATAGCGCCGCATCATGAATTCGGAAAACTTCTGCTTGCCTTCGAACCGGCTTTCGCGCAGCACCTCGACACGCTGGGTCACGATCGCCTCGTAGGCCCCGGTGGCGCCGAAGCGAAACGAGTTCTGCACCGCCAGGGTCTCCAGTTCCGAAGACACCCGCAGCAATTCGCGCAAGGTTCCTTCGGCGGGGCGTGCCTCGTTTGTCATCCCGGCAACCAGTGCCGACAACTGCGGGTCCAGCGCGTTCAATCGCTGCGTCAGGGCGCGCGCGCGGCCCAGGCCCAGCATCGACATCGCGCGGTAGGTCTCGATCTCGCAGATCCGTTGCACGATCCGCCCGACCCGGCCCGGCCCGGTGCCCGGCCGCACGAATACCGCAAAGCGCATCTGCCCGGTCGGATCAATGCGGAAATCCCCCGCGATCACCGCGGCCCCCTCCAGCACCCAGGCGCAAACCAGGCTTTCGGGCACGAACCATTCCGCAAGCTGCGGATTGATGTCGTCGGGGTTTTCGGGCAGAGCCTCAACGCGGATGCTGACCGCCGCCAGCCGCTTGCCGGGCGCCGCCGCGACCCAGTCGTCACGAAAGATTTCGGCCTCGGCGGGGTCGAAGGGCCGCTTCGAAAGCCCCGGAGCAAAGGCCAGATAAGTGGTAAATTCGGTGTGGCTTTCCCATTTCAGGGCATGTTTGCCGATCACTCCGGCGTAGTGGCTGGCACCCGGCTGCGGTTGCGCCGCGCCATGGCGCATCAGCAAGGCGTTCAGATGCGCCAGATCTGCCGCCCGATTCCGGTTGGCCGCGTCCGCGGGCTCTTTGATCGCCAGATAAACCGCATGGCTTGGCACCCCAAGCTGCGGAAACGGCCGGGCATGAAGTTCATTCACAAGCGCATAGCGCAGCGGGTGATCGGCAGTCGGGCTCATCGGGTGGTCCTATGGTCAATGGTCCTTGCCGGGATGGGCAAACGGCACCGGCAGCGCAATTAGACCGAGTCGAGGCGCAAAAAGCAGCCTGAAGACAAGGGCTTGCCAGAATACATCGGCATACCGGGCGGAAATGTCACAGCGCGGACGCGGTGGTGGCAACATGGAGGCTGCCGAAAACCGCTGCGGTCAAGCCTGTGCGCGACGGCCGTTTCGGACGCAGACAGCCGAGGTCTTGGGCGCAAGAAGGCCCCGCCGATACCGGCGGGGCCCAGGTCTTGAAACCAGGATCGTGGCAACTGATCTAGTCGATCATCGGCAAAAGCGCATCCAGAGACTTTTTCGCATCGCCATAGAACATCCGGGTGTTTTCCTTGTAGAACAAGGGGTTCTCAATACCGGAATAGCCCGTGCCCTGCCCGCGTTTGCTGACGAACACCTGTTTCGCCTTCCAGCATTCCAGCACCGGCATGCCGGCGATCGGGCTGCCCGGGTCTTCTTGCGCGGCCGGGTTCACGATGTCGTTCGAGCCGATGACGATGGTCACATCCGTCGAGGGAAAGTCCTCGTTGATCTCGTCCATCTCCATCACGATGTCATAGGGCACCTTCGCCTCGGCCAGCAGCACGTTCATATGGCCGGGCAGACGGCCCGCGACCGGGTGAATCGCAAAGCGCACGTTCTTGCCCTTGGCGCGCAGCTTGCGCGTCAGTTCGGACACCGACTGCTGCGCCTGCGCCACCGCCATGCCATAGCCCGGGATGATGATGACCGAATCCGCATCATTCAGCGCCGCCGCCACGCCTTCGGCGTCGATCGCGATCTGTTCGCCCTCGATCGCCATCGCCGGCCCCGCGGTATTGCCAAAGCCGCCAAGGATCACCGAGACAAAGCTGCGGTTCATCGCCTTGCACATGATATAGCTCAGGATCGCACCCGACGAGCCGACCAGCGCGCCGGTGACGATCAGCAGATCGTTGCCCAGCGTAAAGCCGATCGCCGCCGCCGCCCAGCCCGAGTAGCTGTTCAGCATCGACACCACCACCGGCATGTCGGCCCCGCCGATGCCCATGATCAGATGGTAGCCGATGAAGAACGCCAGAAGCGTCATCAGCACCAGCGTCCAAAGCCCCGCGCCCTGCACGAACATCACCAGCAAGATCACCGAGACGATCGCCGCCGCCGCGTTCAGCAAATGCCCGCCGGGCAGCTTTTTCGCCTTGCCGTCAACCTTGCCCGCCAGCTTGCCGAACGCCACCACCGAGCCGGTGAACGTCACCGCACCGATGAAGACGCCAAGGAACACTTCGACCTTGAGGATCGAAATCTCGACCGCGGTCTTGTGCGCCAGCTTTGCCGCAAAGCCCGCCAGCGCATTCAGCGCGTCTGCCGCCTCGGGCGTGGCCGCCTCGCGCAGCGCGATGATCCGGCCCAGTTCCAGATCGGCGTTGTAGCCGATGAAAACCGCCGCCAGACCGACAAAGCTGTGCAAGGCCGCGACCAGTTGCGGCATTTCCGTCATCTGCACGCGCGAGGCCACATACCACCCCATCACCGCGCCACCGGCGATCATCAGCAAGATGATGAACCAGTTGCCGATGCCGGGGCCAAAGACCGTGGCCACGACCGCCAGCCCCATGCCGACGATGCCATACCAGACCGCGCGTTTCGCGCTTTCCTGCCCCGAGAGGCCGCCAAGGCTGAGGATGAACAGAACTGCCGCCGCGATATAGGCCGCCGCTACGATACCAATCGTCATTGCGTCACCCTCCCCTTACGATTTCTGGAACATGGCGAGCATCCGCCGGGTGACAAGGAAACCGCCGACGATGTTGATCGAAGCGATCAGCACCGAAATCGCCGCCAGCAAGACCACCAGCCACGACCCCGAGCCCACCTGTAGCAGCGCGCCCAGAATGATGATCCCCGAGATCGCATTGGTCACCGCCATCAGCGGCGTGTGCAGGCTGTGGCTGACGTTCCAGATCACCTGGAAGCCGACAAAACACGCCAGCGCAAAGACGATCAGGTGGCTCATGAAGCTTTCGGGCGCGAACGCCCCGACCACCAGCAGCAAAAGCGTGGCGACCCCCAGAAGCGTCACCTGCGAGGTGGTCTGTTTCTTGAACAGCGCGACTTCGTTGGCGCGCTTTTCCTCGACCGTCAACTCGCGCGCCTTTTCCTTGGGCTTGGCGGCGGCGATTGCCGCGATCTTGGGCGGCGGCGGCGGAAAGGTGATCGCCCCGTCATGCGCGACCGTCGCGCCGCGGATCACGTCATCCTCCATGTTCTGGACGATGACTCCATCCTTGCCGGGGGTCAGATCCGCCATCATGTGACGGATGTTGGTGGCGTAAAGCGTGCTGGATTGCGCCGCCATCCGGCTGGGGAAATCGGTATAGCCGACCACCGTGACGCCATTGTCGCTGACCACCTTCTGGTCGGCAACGGTCAGATCGCAGTTGCCGCCGCGTTCCGCCGCAAGGTCGATGACGACCGAGCCGGGCTTCATCGCGGCCACCATATCGGCCAGCCACAGCTTGGGCGCATCGCGACCGGGGATCAGCGCGGTGGTGATGACGATATCCATTTCCGGCGCCAGTTCGCGGAACTTGGCCAGTTGCGCTTCGCGGAACTCGGGGCTCGAGGGCGCGGCATAGCCGCCCGTCGCGGCGCCGTCCTGCGCCTCGGCAAAGTCGAGATAGACGAAATTGGCGCCCATCGATTCGATCTGTTCGGCCACTTCGGGGCGCACATCGAAGGCATGGACGATCGCACCAAGGCTGACCGCGGTGCCGGTCGCGGCCAGACCGGCCACCCCGGCGCCCACCACCAGAACCTTCGCCGGAGGCACTTTGCCCGCCGCCGTGATCTGCCCGGTGAAGAACCGGCCGAAATTGTTGGCCGCCTCGATCACCGCGCGGTAGCCGGCGATATTGGCCATCGACGACAGCGCGTCCATCTTTTGCGCGCGCGAAATCCGCGGCACCATATCCATGGCGATGACGGTCGCGCCGGTCTTTTCCGCTTTTTCAAGAAGCTCTTTGTTTTGAGCAGGATAGAAGAACGAAATCAGCGTCTGCCCCTTGCCCAGCCGCTTGACCTCGGCCTCGACCGGGGGCCGCACCTTGGCCAGCACATCGACCTCTTTGGTCAGCGCCGCCGCAGTCTTGAGCACCGTCACGCCCGCTTTGGCATAGGCCGCGTCCGAGAACCCGGCGGCCAGCCCGGCCCCGGTTTCGATGAAACACTGATGGCCCAGCTTTTGCAGCTGCACCGCACTGTCAGGCGTCATGGCCACGCGTGCCTCGCCTTCAAAAATCTCCTTCGGAGCCCCGATCTTCACTGTATCTCCCCCTCGTCACGGGCTACCTGCCCGGGTGGACCGAATATGGCCGAAAATTCATAGCATCGCGCAACAAAGTTTCACAAGCCCCGTGCGGCGGCGCAGCATGACCTTGCGGCTTTGCCGCACCTGTCGCGGTCGAACTGGCGCCCCCCAACACCGCGCGCAGCGCATCTGCCAAGGGCGGACGCTCCGCGGGGGATATTTGCACGAAGCTGAATCGGTGCCGGGACTCGCAACGGCGGGTCAGAGCCAGCGCCGGGTGCGCGCGGCATAAGCCTGCCAGTCGGCGCCGAAATGGCGCGCGATCCGGGCCTCTTCGCCGCGAATGAAGCGCCGGGTGATGACGGCGGCATAGGCCGGAACCAGCCAGAGAAACCAAAGCCCTTCGACGTAGATCAGGACCCCGGCAAGGATTGCCGCATCGGCCAGATAGATCGGGTTGCGCGACAGCGCGAAGACGCCGCCCGTGACCAGTGCGGACGGGTCGCGGCGCGGGACGAACGTGGTGCGCCTCAACACCATCTGCGCCGCCGCCAGCGTCATCAACACGCCCCCCGCCAGCACCAGCGCCGCGCCCAGCACCGTGCCCCCCGGCATCGCCTGTGGCCAAAGCCGCGCGAGGCCCCAGCCCAACGCCGCAAACCCCGCCATCCATACCGGCGGCAGATCCACCGCACCGATCCATCGTTGCATTCCGCCCCCTTTTCCCACCACCCCAAGGGTGGCATAGCCCGGCGCGTCCGCGATTGCACCCCCCCCGAGGCGCGCGCCGGGGGTTCCGTGCTGCGTGCGCGATGCTGCGTGCTGCGTGCTGCGTGCTGCGTGCTGCGTGCCGCGAAGGCTGCGCCCAAATGGCTGCGACCCTTGCAAATCCATCTGGATTCTGCCCAAATCGTGCCGCAAACCGAGGGAAAGCATGACGACCGATTTCAGCGCCACCCGCGCCCTTTTCCACCTTCCCGAGGGAATGGTCTATCTCGATGGCAACTCGTTGGGGCCGATGCCGCTGGCTGCGGCCGCGCGCGTGGCGCGCACGGTAACCGACGAGTGGGGCGAGATGCTGATTACCGCTTGGAACCGCGCCGGCTGGATGGCGCAGCCCTCGCGCGTGGGCGACCGCATCGCCCGGTTGATCGGCGCCCAGCCGGGCCATGTGGTGACGGGTGATACGCTGTCGATCAAGGTCTACCAGGCGATCGCCTCGGCGTTGGAAATGAACCCGACGCGGCGGGTGATCCTGTCTGACAGCGGAAATTTCCCCTCGGATCTCTATATGGCCGAGGGGCTGTGCCGCACGCTGGGCCGGGGTTACAGTCTGCGCGTCGTTGCCCCCGAGGCGGTGCTGGAGGCGATCGACGACAGCGTCGCCGTGACGATGATCACCGAGGTCGACTACCGCACCGGGCGCAAGCACGACATGCAGGCGATCACCGCGAAGGCGCATGAACACGGGGCGATCACGGTCTGGGATCTGGCCCATTCGGCGGGGGCGGTGCCGGTGGATCTTGCCGGGTGCGAGGTCGATTTCGCGGTCGGCTGCACCTATAAATACCTCAACGCGGGGCCGGGCGGCCCGGCCTTCATCTATGTCGCCCCGCGTCACGCCGAAATCGCCCGACCCGCGCTGTCGGGTTGGCTTGGCCATGCGGCGCCGTTCGCCTTTGACCCCGGCTACCGCCCGGGCCGCGGTATCGAGCGGATGCGCGTCGGCACCCCGCCGATCCTGCAGCTTGCCGCACTCGAGGCGGCACTTGATATCTGGGACATGACCACGATGGCCGATATCCGCGCCGCCTCTCTGGCGCTGACCGATCGGTTCATCGCCGGGGTCGAGGCCGCCTGCCCCTCGTTACGCCTTGCCACCCCGCGCGACCATGCGATGCGCGGCTCTCAGGTCAGTTTCCACCACCCCGAAGGCTATGCCATCATGCAAGCCCTGATCGCGCGCGGTGTGATCGGCGATTTCCGCGCCCCGGACATCCTGCGCTTTGGCTTCACCCCGCTTTACATCGGCGCAGGCGACGTGGACCGCGCCATCGCCGTTCTGACCGAGGTGATGGCCCGGGATCTGTGGGACCGCCCCGAACACAAGGCCCGGGCGCGGGTGACATGACCCTGACGCTGCGCCCGATGAACGCCGCGGATGCCCCCCTGATCTTCGAGATCATGCGCACGGCCATCCGCGACGGGGCCGGGCGCTTTTATACCGCCCGCCAGCGCGCCGCCTGGATGCCCGCGATCCTTGACGGCCGGCCGATGCCCGAGGCCTTTGCCGCGCGCCTGGCCCCGCAAGCGGGCTGGCTGGCCAGTGCCGGCACCGACGCTGTGGGGTTCATGACCTGCGAGATGAATGGCCACCTCGACCTTGCCTTTGTCCTGCCCGAATGGATGGGGCGCGGCGTTGCGGCACGGCTGCATGGCGCTGTGCTGGACTGGGCATGCGCGCGCGACCTGCCCGGCCTGACCACCGAGGCCAGCCATTTCTTCCAGCGTTTCCTGCTGCGTCACGGCTGGCGGCTTGTCGCGGCCGAAACTCTGTGGCGCAACGGCGTCGCGATCGACCGCTTTCGTATGGCGCTGACGCCCAAGCCCCGCCGATGAGCCGCCCCCCTCCAAGCCGCGCGCAGCCGCCACTCTGTCGCGCCGCCACCCCGTCGCCCCACCGCCCGCGACCCAGGCGGGCTCGCGACCGGATCGCGGACCGGCGCAATGTCTCGATGGTCTTGGCGCGCGACGGCAGGGCCGCCACCCGACGCGGCCGCCTTTCCCTTTCGCAACGGAGGTCCCAATGACCGACCCCTTCGACCCGGCCCGCGACGGTGCCCAGATGTCCTTTGACGGGCGCATGTCCTATAGCGACTACCTCGCGCTCGATCAGATCCTGACCGCGCATCGCCCACTCGGCAGCGCACATGATGAAATGCTGTTCATCATCCAGCACCAGACCTCGGAGCTGTGGATGAAACTGGCCCTTCACGAACTGTCCTCCGCGCGCGACCTGATCTTGCAGGGCAGCCTGCGCCCGGCGTTCAAGATGCTGGCCCGCGTCTCGCGGATCATGGAGCAACTGAATGCCGCCTGGGACGTGCTGCGCACGATGACGCCCTCCGATTACACCGCCTTCCGCGATAGCCTCGGCCAAAGCTCGGGCTTTCAAAGCTGGCAATACCGGCTGATCGAATTTGTTGCCGGAAACCGCAACCCGGCCCTGTTGCGCCCGCACGAACACCGCCCCGACATCCTCGCAAAGCTGACCGACGAACTCGCCCGCCCTTCTATCTATGACGCGGCCCTGCGCCACCTGGCGCGTTCCGGCCTGCCGGTCCCGCCCGAGATCCTTGCCCGCGACATCGCCAGCCCCTGGATCACGTCCGAGGCCCTGACGGCGGTCTGGCACAGGGTCTACGCCGCCCCCGAAAGCCATTGGGAGGCTTATGAGCTGGCCGAAAAACTGGTTGATTTCGAAGATTACTTTCGCCGCTGGCGTTTCAATCATGCCACTACGGTTGAACGCGTCATCGGCTTCAAACGTGGCACCGGCGGCACTGCCGGGGTCAGCTACCTGCGCCGAATGCTCGACGTCGAGCTTTTCCCCGAACTGTGGCACCTGCGAACGATCTTGTAAGCCCGGCTTCTGTTTGGTCGAAATACTCCCGCCGGAGGCTCCGCCGCACGACATCGGCCGTGGCCAGACGTGGCAAGCCTGCCGCCACCATCGCCCCTTCGGCCGCGACCACGGCACCGCGCGGCCGCGATCCATCGGCCGGCCCGCCGCCGACCACCGCAACCGACACGCAAATTCGCAGCCGGTTCAGCGTGGCTTCCGACCACGCAGGCTCAACCCGGCACCCAAGGCCGACCCGGCGCCATGGCTGGCGGCAGGGCTTTGATCCGGTTTCGAAAAATGTCAGACGCCCGCCCGATCGCAGACCACCGCCAGTCCCGGCTGCCGTTGTGTCGCCTGCGCCTGTCCCGACCGTTGTGCCGCCCAGTCGCGGGCGGCGGCACCAAAGGCCTCGAACAGCGGCCGTGACACCGGGTCCGCAGCCGCGTTCCATTCGGGATGCCACTGCACCGCCAGCGTGAACCCATCGGCCCCGTCGACAAAGATAGCCTCGGGCGTGCCGTCCTCGGCCCGCCCCTCGACCACGATCCGCGCACCGGGCTGGCACACTCCCTGACCGTGCAAGCTATTGGTCAGCACCGAACTTGCGCCAAGGATCCGGTGAAATCGCCCGCCCTCGGTCAGATGGACCATGTGGCGCGGCGCGAATTGCTCGGCCAGTTCGGCGTCGGGTGGCATGCGGTGGTTCATCCGCCCCGGCAATTCGCGGATCTCAGGGTGTAGCGTGCCGCCCATCGCCACGTTCACCTCTTGAAAGCCGCGGCATATCCCGAAGAATGGCTGCCCCGCCGCCACGCAAGCCCGGATCAAGGGCAGCGTGATCGCATCGCGCGCCCGGTCAAAGTGGCCATAGGCCGGGGTCTCGGGCTGGCCATACTCTGCGGGGTGGACATTGGGCCGGCCGCCGGTCAACAAGAACCCGTCGCAGACCGCCATCAGTTCGGGCACGGACACAAAGCGCGGATCGGTCGGGATCAACAGTGGCAAGCACCCCGCCACCTCGGCCACTGCCGCGGAATTCATCGTCCCCACGGCATGCACCGGATAGCGATCATTCATCTCGTACGAATTGCCGATAATCCCCACCACGGGGCGCGCGTGCATCATCCCTGATTGCCCTTTCTGCGGTCCTTTGGCCGCAGCTTAACCTCACGCGGCCCTCAGGTCGATACCCGCAGGGCGGATCGTGGCGCTGACGGAATTTGCCCCGTTCAAGCGATGTCGCCGCAAGATCTGCGCGGCGCGCCAGCAAAACCCGCACCGGTCAAACCGCCGAGGCAAACATTGGTCAAACCCTCTGCAAACAGCCGCCCGAGCCGCCGCGGCGCCGGAAGCGGCGCCCGCCCGGCCGCCAAGGCGTCACCGCCAGCCCGTCAGCCGCCACCCGCCCGGCCGCCAAGGCGTCACCGCCAGCCCGTCAGACGCCACCAGCCCGGCCGTCAAGGCGTCACCAGCCCGGCCGTCAAGGCGTCACCGCTCGGCCGTCAGGCCTCGCCCGCCAGTCCGGCCGCTTCAATGCCGGCCAGCGCCGCCAGCGCGTCATTGTCCGAGGTATCGCCGGTCACGCCCACGGCGCCAATCACCCGGCCGGCGGCATCCTTGACCAGCACTCCGCCCGGCACCGGCAGAACCCGGCCATCAAAGACCCCGTTCACCGCCGCCATGAAGAACCCCTGCGCCTCGGCCCGCGCCATCTGCGCGCGCCCGCCCATGCCCAGCATCACCGCGCCATAGGCCTTGGCCCGCGCGATCTCGAACCGGCCCGGGCTGGCGCCATCGGCGCGCTCAAAGGCGATCGGGTGGCCGCCCGCATCCAGCACCACCACCGAGAGCGGCTTCATCCCGGCGCCGATACCCGCCGCCAGAGCCTCGGTCACGATCCGCCGCGCCGCTGCCAGATCAATATGTGTCATGCCTGCTCCTCTCACATCGCTGCCTTGAGCTGCGCTGCCTTGACTTGCGCGCGCCGCGCATGCAGCACCGGCTCGGTATAGCCAGAGGGCTGCACCCGCCCCAGAAACACCAGATCGCACGCCGCCTGAAACGCCAGCCCCGCATAGCCGGGCGCCATCGGCCGGTAGGCCGCATCGCCCGCGTTCTGCCGGTCCACGACCCGCGCCATCTTGTGCAGCGCCTCCATCACGCGGCCCTCTTTGACCACGCCGTGATGCAGCCAGTTCGCCAGCGCCTGCGACGAAATCCGGCAGGTGGCGCGGTCTTCCATCAGGGCGATGTCATGGATATCAGGCACTTTCGAGCACCCCACCCCCTGATCGACCCAGCGCACCACATAGCCCAGAATACCTTGTGCGTTATTTTCGATCTCATCGGCGATCTCAGCCTCGGAATAGTTCCGACCGGTGGCCAGCGGGATCGTCAAGAGGTCATCCAGACGCGCCGGCCGGTGCATCTGCGCGATCTCGTGCTGACGCGCAGCGACATCGACATGGTGATAATGCGTTGCGTGCAAGGTCGCCGCCGTCGGGCTGGGGACCCAGGCGCAATTGGCCCCCGCCATCGGGTGACCGATCTTGGCCTCGAGCATCTCGGCCATCCGGTCGGGCGCGGCCCACATCCCCTTGCCGATCTGCGCCCGCCCGGCCAGCCCGCAGGCCAGACCGATATCGACATTGCGGTCCTCGTAGGCCGAAATCCACGGCTGCGACTTCATCTCGGCCTTGGCGACCATCGGCCCGGCCTCCATCGAGGTGTGGATCTCGTCGCCGGTGCGGTCCAGAAAGCCGGTGTTGATAAAGGCCACGCGGTGGCGGGCGGCGCGGATACATTCCTTCAGATTGGCGCTGGTGCGGCGTTCTTCGTCCATGATGCCCAGCTTGACGGTGTTGCGCGGCAAGCCCAGCGCCGCCTCGACGGCGGTGAACATCTCGTCGGCAAAGGCCACCTCTTCGGGGCCGTGCATCTTCGGTTTGACGACATAGACCGAGCCGGTGACGCTGTTGCGCGCGCCGTCGGTCTTGGCCAGGTCATGCAGCGCGCAAAGCGTCGTCACCATCGCATCCAGCAGCCCCTCGCCGACCTCGCGGCCGTCGCGGTCCAGCACCGCCGGGGTCGTCATCAGATGACCCACATTGCGCACCAGCATCAGTGCCCGCCCTTTCAGCACCAGTGGCGCCCCCGAGGGCGTGACAAACGCCAGATCCGGGGCCAGCCGGCGGGTAAAGGTCTTGCCGCCCTTTTCGACCACTTCGGCCAGATCGCCCTGCATCAGCCCCAGCCAGTTGCCGTAGGCGAGGGCCTTGTCCTCGCCATCGACGGCCGCAATCGAGTCTTCGCAATCCATGATCGACGACAGCGCGGATTCCAGGATCAGGTCCGAAATCCCCGCCGGGTCCGCAGCCCCGACCGGGGTGCGCGGATCCACCACCAGCCGCAGATGCAGCCCGTGGCAGCCCAGCAAGACCTCGCCCCGCTCGGGTGCGGTGCCCAGAAACTGCGCCGGATCAGCCAGCCCGACCGGCCCGCTGGCGGTCTGCAGAACCAGCGCCGCGCCGTCTTGCGCCAGCCCCGTCACCGCCGCCCACGCAGCCCCCGCCAAGGGCACCACCTGATCCAGATGCGCCTTGGCGGCCGCGACGACCCGCGCGCCGCGCGCCGCGTCAAAGCCCGCGCCCTGCGGCAGATCACCCAGTGCATCGGTGCCGTAATAGGCGTCGTAAAGACTACCCCAGCGCGCATTCGCCGCGTTCAGCGCAAACCGCGCGTTCATGATCGGCACCACCAGCTGCGGCCCGCAGACACTGGCGATCTCGGGGTCGGTCGGGCCGGTCTCGATGCTGAAATCCGGCCCCTCGGGCAGCAGATAGCCGATCTCGCGCAGAAACACGGCATAGGCGGCCGCGTCATGCGGCTGGCCGCGTCGCTCCAGGTGCCAGGCGTCGATCTGGCCCTGCAAGCCGTCGCGCCGCGCCAGAAGCGCGCGGTTCTTCGGCCCCAGATCATGGCAGAGCGCCGCCAGACCGGTCCAGAACCGATCCGCCGTTATCCCGGTGCCGGGCAAGGCGCGCTCTTCGACAAAGCGCGCAAGACACCCGTCTACCCGCAAGCCCTTGCGCATGATACGAACAGTCATCCTGGTCTCCTTTGTCTCGCGTAGTGCCGTTGTGGCGCAGACTGCCTCAGGGCGGGCAAGAAATCCACCCGAAAAAGGCGCGGTAGGCGCATATTGGTAAGGAAATATTACCACAGCACCGCATCTTGCCCGAAACCTGCCAAAGCCCTGTTGAACCCCACCCCGTCGCTGGCTAGCGTGCCGCATCATACCCAACCCCCGGAGAGCGCCCGTGCAGACCCAACGTCCGATCCGTCTGGCCGATTATACCCCCTTCCCGTTCCGTCTCGCGTCGGTGGCTCTGACCTTCAGGCTGGCGCCTTCGGCCACGCGGGTCATCGCAGCACTTGCGTTCGAGCCGCAGCGTGAAGGTGCGCCGCTGGTGCTGGATGGCGAGGGGCTGCGCCTGATCGGCGCTGCGATCGACGGCGTGGCGCTGACCGGCGCGGACTACCTCTTGACCGAAACCGGCCTGACGGTGCACCCCGCCGCCCTGCCTGAGTGCCGCTTTACCTTGACCACCGAGGTCGAGATCAACCCCGCCTCCAATACCGCGCTGCAGGGGCTTTACATGTCGAACGGCATGTATTGCACCCAATGCGAGGCCGAGGGCTTTCGTCGGATCACCTACTATCCCGACCGCCCCGATGTGATGGCGCCGTTCCGGGTACGGATCGAGGCCCCCGAGGCGGCAGATCCGGCGACGGTGCTGCTGTCCAACGGCAACCCCGTGGCCGCCGGTCCGGGCTGGGCCGAGTGGCACGACCCCTGGCCGAAACCGGCCTATCTGTTCGCGCTGGTGGCCGGCGACCTGACCGCCCATCCCGACAGTTTCACCACGATGTCGGGCCGCGAGGTTGCGCTGAACATCTACGTCCGCCCCGGCGACGAGGGCCGCTGCAGCTTTGCGATGGCGGCGCTGAAACGCGCCATGGCGTGGGACGAACGGACCTATGGCCGCGAATACGACTTGGACATATTCAACATTGTGGCCGTTGACGACTTCAATATGGGCGCGATGGAGAACAAGGGCTTGAACATTTTCAACTCGAAATGGGTTCTGGCCTCGCCCGAGACTGCCACCGATACCGACTTCGAGCGGATCGAGGGGATCATCGCGCATGAGTATTTTCACAACTGGACCGGCAACCGCATCACCTGCCGCGACTGGTTTCAGCTATGCCTGAAGGAAGGGTTGACGGTGTTTCGCGATCAGCAGTTCACCGCCGACATGCGCTCGGCGCCGGTCAAGCGGATCGACGACGTGCTGACCCTGCGCGCCCGCCAGTTTCGCGAAGATCAGGGGCCGCTGGCGCATCCCGTCCGCCCCGAACAATATGTCGAGATCAACAATTTCTACACCGCGACGATCTACGAAAAGGGCGCCGAGATCATCGGCATGTTGAAAACGCTGGTCGGAGAGGCGGGCTACCGCGCCGCGCTTGATCTTTACTTCACCCGCCACGATGGCGAGGCGGCAACGATCGAGGATTGGCTGAAGGTGTTCGAAGACGCGACCGGCCGCGATCTGACGCAGTTCAAACGCTGGTACACCGATGCCGGAACGCCGCGGGTAACGGTCGAGGACAGCTATGAAAACGGCACGCTGACGCTGACCCTCAGCCAGTCAACGCCGGCCACGCCGGGCCAGCCCGACAAGGCGCCGCGGGTCATTCCGCTGGCGCTGGGCTTGCTGTCGCCGAATGGCGACGAGGTTCTGCCGACCACCGTGATCGAACTGACCGAGGCGCGTCAAAGCGTTTCCTTTGCCGGCCTTGCCGCGCGCCCGGTGCTGTCGCTGAACCGGGGTTTTGCCGCGCCGGTGGTGCTGAACCATGCCACCAACCCCGCCGAACAGGCCTTCTTGATGGCACATGACACCGATCCCTTCACCCGTTGGGAGGCAGGCCGCACCCTGGCGCGCAACGGGCTTTGCGCCATGGTCAATGGTGCCGACCCCGCGCCCGACCATCTCGACGCGCTGGGCCGGATCTTGCGCGATGAAGCCCTGGACCCGGCGTTTCGCGCGCTGTGCCTGCGCCTGCCCGGCGAAGAAGAGATCGCCCAAGCCCTGCATGCCGCGGACCAGACCCCCGACCCCGAGGCAATCCACGCCGCGCGCAACCGTCTGGCCAGCACGCTGGCCCAGACCCACGAGTCCGCGATGAGCGCGACCTATGATGCGATGCGCGTGCCCGGCCCCTATGCGCCCGACGCCGGCCCCGCGGGCCAGCGTGCGCTGCGGCTGGCCTGTCTTGGGCTGTTGAACCATCTCGATCGGGGCGCGCGCGCCGAGGCGCTGTTTGCAAGCGCCGACAACATGACCGAGCAGCTGGCCGCGCTGGCCTGCCTGATCGAGGCCGGGCGCGCCCGCGCCGCTACCGAAACCTTCAAGGCGCGCTGGCAGACCGACCGGCTGGTGATGGACAAATGGTTCACCGTGCAACTGGCCCACGCCCGCCCCGAACAGGCCCCCGCGCTGGCCGAAACGCTTGCCGCCCTGCCCGAGTTCGAGTGGCGCAATCCGAACCGCTTTCGCGCGCTGATGGGCGGGCTTTCGGCCAATCACGCGGGCTTTCATCAGGCCTCGGGGGCGGGCTACCGGTTCTATGCCGACTGGCTGATCCGGGTCGATGCGCTGAACCCGCAGATCGCCGCGCGCATGTCGACCGCCTTCGAGACCTGGCCGCGCTATGATGCCGCGCGCCAGACCCTGATCCGCGCCGAGCTGGCCAGAATCGCCGCCCAAAGCGGCCTCAGCCGCGATCTGACCGAAATGGTCACCCGTCTGGCCGCCGCCAGCTAAGCCCTTCCAAACGGGCGCGGAATCGGCACCGATCCGCGCCCGGCGGGCCCACTGTTTCAACCGCCCCAACAGTTCGCAAATTTGCCTTCGGTTTGGCCTTGATCGCGCCATTATTTGGCGGCTGATAGGGCGCATGACACAAGATCATTATCATTATCACCTTCAGGCCCGCCGCCCCGGCACCTACCTTGCTTTGGGCGTGGGGATGCTGACCGCCTATGTGGCCTATCTGACCGGCGCGGTTATGGCCGCCGCCCCTGTCGGGGCCTATCTGCTGATCGTCATCTACCGGCTCTTGAAAAATCCCAGCGCCGGGATGCGCCTGGGCCCGACCCGGCTCGAGATCTATGAGGGGCGCCGCGAAAAGACCGTGCCGCTGGCCCGGATCCGCAAGGCCAACGTCACCCGCAACCTGTTCAGCCACGACGAATGCGTGCTGGAAATGTCGGACGGCGCGCGCGAAACCTTGCCCCCCGAGGCGCTGCCCCCCGCGCGTCGGCTCAAACGTGAATTCGCGCAACGCGGCATTTCCTGCTGAGGCGCGCGACCAGCGGGCAAGCTGCGCCCCGGAGATCGCCAAAGCCCCGACGCAACACCGCTTGGTCTTGCCCCGCGCGCGCCCCTGTCCTAGAAGGCGATAACCTCAAGACAGGACCAAGACATGCTGGATCATCCGCGCGCGCGCAGCCCCGAACCCAAAGTCATCGCCGGCGCCAAATCCGATTGGGAACTGGTGATCGGCCTCGAGGTCCACGCCCAGGTCGCCTCGAACGCCAAGCTTTTCTCGGGCGCTTCGACGCTGTTCGGCTCGGAGCCCAACTCGAACGTCGCCTTTGTTGACGCGGCGATGCCGGGCATGTTGCCGGTGATCAACGAGTATTGCGTGGCGCAGGCAGTGCGCACCGGGCTGGGCCTGAAGGCGCAGATCAACTTGGTCTCGGCCTTTGACCGAAAAAACTATTTCTACCCCGACCTGCCGCAGGGCTACCAGATTTCCCAGCTTTATCAACCGATTGTCGGCGAAGGCGAGATCATTGTCGAGATGGGTCCGGGCGTCGCGCGGCACGTGCGGATCGAACGCATCCACTTGGAACAAGACGCCGGCAAGTCGATCCACGACATGGACCCGACGATGAGTTTCGTCGACCTCAACCGCACCGGCGTCGCGCTGATGGAGATCGTCTCGCGCCCCGATATCCGCGGCCCGGAAGAGGCGGCGGCCTATGTCGCCAAGCTGCGCCAGATCCTGCGCTACCTGGGCACCTGCGACGGCAACATGCAAAACGGCAACCTGCGCTGCGATGTCAACGTCTCGGTCTGCAAACCCGGCGCCTATGAGAAGTATCAGGAAACACAGGATTTTTCGCACCTCGGCACGCGCTGCGAAATCAAGAACATGAACTCGATGCGGTTCATTCAGCAGGCGATCGACTATGAGGCCCGCCGCCAGATCGCGATCGTCGAAGACGGCGGCAAGATCATCCAGGAAACCCGCCTTTACGACCCCGACAAGGGCGAAACCCGGTCGATGCGCTCGAAGGAAGAGGCGCATGATTACCGCTACTTCCCCTGTCCCGACCTCTTGCCGCTCGAGATCGAACAGGCCTGGGTTGACGCCATCGCCGGCGCGATGCCGGAACTGCCGGATGAAAAAAAATTACGTTTTATCAATGACTTCGGCCTTAGCGACTATGACGCGGGCGTGCTGACCGCCGAGGCCGAGAACGCCGCCTATTTCGAAAAGGTGGCCGAGGGCACCGATGGCAAGCTGGCCGCGAACTGGGTCATCAACGAACTTTTCGGCCGATTGAAGAAAGAGGGCCACGACATTGGCGAAAGCCCGGTCAGCCCCGAACAACTGGGCGCGATCGTGCGGCTGATCAAGGCGGGCGACATCTCGGGCAAGATCGCAAAGGATCTTTTCGAAATCGTTTACACCGAGGGCGGCGACCCGGCCGAAATCGTCACCGCGCGCGGCATGAAGCAGGTCACCGACACCACGGCGATCGAAGCGATGGTCGACGAGATCATCGCGCAAAACCCCGCGCAGGTCGAAAAAGCCAAGGAAAATCCAAAGCTTGCGGGCTGGTTCACCGGCCAGGTCCTGAAGGCTTCGGGCGGCAAGGCCAACCCGGCGGCGGTCACCGAACTGGTGACGCGCAAGCTGGGTCTGTGACCCCAAGGCGGCCGCCCGAGGCCGCCTGCCCGCCGTGCCGGACCACCCGTTGCCCCGGGCCAAAGGCTTGATTTTCGGGATATTATTTCCCTCACAAGGACATCATATTTGCCTATGGATGCCTTTGCGGATCGGCCCGCCCCCTTTTGGACGGCAGCCGGGCCAATGCCTTGGCGACAAGCCGCCACCTCGCGGCGCGCCTCACCCCTTCGTCAGTTGACCCCCGCGCCGCATCGGGTAGAACAGCGCCAAAGATGAGGTGGCCCATGCAGATTTTCGAATACAAGCTCGTCCCCGCCCCGAACCGGGGCGAAAAGGAACGCGGGCTGAAAACCGGCGCCGACCGTTTTGCCCATGCCTTGGGCGCGACGATCAACGAGCTGGCCCGGCAGGGCTGGGAATACCTGCGCGCCGACACGCTGCCCTGCGAGGAACGCAGCGGCCTGACCGGCAAGACCACGGTCTATCACAACCTGCTGGTATTCCGCCGCCCGCTCTCGGCCGAGGCCGCCGCCGCCGCGGAACAAGCCGCCCACGACGAACAGGCGCCGTCGCCGCGCCGCCTGACGGCCCATTCCGAAGAGGGCATCGCCCCGCGCCTCGGACCGGCCGAAACCAAACCCAAGCTCGAAGCCGCGCAGCCCGCCTGACCCGCAGTTTCATCTTCGTGCAAATATCCTCGGGGGGGGGTGTCGCTTTTCAAAGCGACACCGGGGGGCAGACAGCCCCCCTGCCAAACCGCCGGGACACACCAGCCCCATCAGGTGAAGGCGCGCGCCTGCCAACGTCGCGGCGGCGACAGGCAGCCCCTTCTCATCACGCGGTGGCGCAGACAGCCCCATCCCTTGCGGCTTCTTCTTCGCGACATCTCGCAACCCTCGCCATCATGCGGCGGGGGCGCCCCCCGGCCTAGTCCGAAACCTCCAGCGCCAGCGCGTGAATGCGCGCCAGCAACTCGGGCCCCAGCGCCGCATGCACCCGCCGGTGCCGCTCAAGCCGCGACAGAGGCGCGAACTGGCTGGCCCGGATCAGCACCCGAAAATGGCTCTGCCCCTCGGGTCGCGCCCCGGCATGACCCGCATGACGCGCGCTTTCATCGTCCACCTGCAACAACTCGGGGCGAAACACCGCCAGCTTTTCCCTGATTTCATCCACTACACGCATTTTAGCCCTCATGCCTCTTTCGCCCCCCGTCAAATACCCTAAACTTCATGGCCCGAGTCGAACAGGCCGGCCAGACACGCCCCGGAGAATGCCATGACCAGAAACGACCCTTTCGGTTTCGATATCTCGGCCGCTTCCGACAAGAAGCGCCGGGCCAAGGGCAAGCGTGGCATGTCGGGCGCGTTCGAGACCTCGACGCGGGGCTGCGACAAGCCCGGCTGCACCGAGGCCGGGCTTTATCGCGCGCCCAAAAGCCCCAAGGTGCTGGATGAATACTACTGGTTCTGCAAAGAACACGCGCGCGAATACAACCTGAACTGGAACTATTTTCAGGGCCAGTCGGAAGAGGAATTTCAGGCCTTCATCGACAATGCCACGGTCTGGGAACGCCCGACCAAACCGTTCAACCGTGCCAATGACGAAAGCCGCGCCTGGGCACGCCACGGCGTTGCCGACCCGATGGAGATCCTCGGCGCCAATGCCACCCAGAACCCCGGCCGCCAGACCGCCGGCCGCAAACTGCCCCCGACCGAGCGCAAGGCCGTCGATATCCTCGAGGCCAAGGACACCATGTCCAAGACCGATATTCGCAAACAATACAAGGCTTTGATCAAGATACTTCATCCTGACATGAACGGCGGCGACCGCTCGGACGAAGAACGCCTGCAAGAGGTCGTCTGGGCTTGGGATCAGATCAAGGACAGCCGCAACTTCCGCGACTGACGCCGCGCGCAAATCCTTGCACCGGTTTCACCCACGCGCCGCCCGATCCATCGCGCGACGCGACGCCATTGCGCCGTTCCGCACAATCCGCCGCGCCGTTTCGCCCGCACGACACCCCGCAACGCCACGCCGCCGCCCCCGGTTCTGGCGCCACCGGTTCTGACGTCCCCGGTTCTGGCGCCCCCGCGCCTGCCGCGCTCTGCCGCCTGCCGCCGCCGCGCTCTGCCGCCTGCCGCCGCCGCGCCCTGCCGCCTGCCGCCGCCGCGCCCTGCCGCGCCGCTCGGGTTCGCGCCCAACTCCGCATCCCGCCGTTTTCGCAGATCGGCCGGCAGCGCGCGCCCGCTGCACCCCGGCCCGGCCGCGCGCCTCAGGCCGGGCGGAACACCAGCGCCACCCCGTTGATACAGTGCCGCTTGCCGGTTGGCGCCGGGCCATCGTCAAACACATGGCCAAGATGCCCGCCACAACGGCGACAGTGCTCTTCGACACGCGTGCCAAACCACGACCGATCGGCGCGATTGCGCACCGCATCGGGCAGCGCCGCCCAGAAACTGGGTCAACCGGTGCCGCTGTCGAATTTCTGCTCGGACGAATAGACCGGCAGATCACAGCCCGCACAGTGATAAAGCCCGGCACCATATTCGGCATCGAGAGGGCTGCTTCCCGCCCGCTCGGTCGCCTCCTCACGCAGCACCGCATAGGCCTCGGGCAACAGACGCGCGCGCCAGTCGGCCGCGCTCATGGTCACCTCGAACACCTCGGCCGCGACACCGGTCGCCGCGCCGCCAAATCCACCGATCATGCCGCCAAGCCCGGCCAGAACCCATCTGCGTTGCATCTCATGCCTCCCGATCCATGCCCCGTAGCGAGGCTCCCCTTGCCCTACGCACCCCACCCCCGGTTTGTTGCACGGCTCACGCAATTGCGATGTCGCGCCGTGGCGGACCTCGCGCCGCCCCCTGCCACTGCAGCAACGGCTCTTCGCCGCGCAGGGCCTGATCGCGCTTCTTTTTGGCCAAATACTCCGGGGGGTCAGGGGGGCAGAGCCCCCCTGCGCGGCAGGATCAGCGGGTCGGGAACCGGCGCGGCTCAGACCTTCTTGCCGCCGCTCAGCGCGACGATCAGCGGGTCGATCACCCCCGCCACCACCGGGATCAACGCCAGCCCCAGCGCCAATCCGAACAGCCCGTCAAACAGCGCCGTCACCGCCCAGTGCACAAAGGCCAGAAGCGTCGCCCCGGCGCCCTCGGGCAGCGCCTGCCGCGCCCATTCGGCCTGCGCTTCGATCCAGTGGCCGGGCGCGGTCAGGCCAAAGCCCTCCAGCCCATGCACCAAAATCGCGCCGCCAACCCAGATCATCGCCGCAGTGCCGACGATGGTCAGCCCGGTCAGAAACCCCGGCATCACCCAGACCAACCCGCGCCCGAAGGCCCGCAGCACCCTAGTGCGGGCCTTGCGCGCCAGCCAAAGCCCGACGTCGTCGGCCTTGACGATCAGCGCGACCCCGCCATAGACCAGCGCGGTGATCGCGACCCCGACCAGCGCCAGCACCAGCGCCTGCATCCAGACGCTTTGCGCCGGCAGCGTCGCCAGCGCGATGGTCATGATCTCGGCCGAAAGGATGAAGTCGGTCTTCACCGCCCCGGCCACCTTGCTGGCCTCGAGCGTGGCGGCATCCTCAGCGCTTTGCTGCGCGACCCGGCCATCGGCATAAGGCGCGTGCGGCCGAAACAGGTGCCAGACTTTCTCGGCGCCTTCAAAGCACAGATAGGCGCCACCCAGCATCAGCAAGGGCACGATCAGAAACGGCGCGAAGGCCGACAGGACCAGCGCCGCCGGCAACAACAAAAGAAGCTTGTTGCGCACCGACCCCAGCGCGATCCGCCCGACGATCGGCAATTCGCGTCTGGCATCGAAGCCGTGCACATATTTCGGCGCCACGGCGGCATCGTCGATCACCGCGCCCGCCGCCTTGGCACCGGCCTTTGCCGCCTGCCCGGCGATGTCATCGACCGAGGCCGCCGCCACCTTGGCGATCGCCGCCACATCATCCAGCAGCGCCAGCAGACCGCTCATCGCACACCCCTCACCGGTTAGATCCTGTTCGCACCGCGCGTCGGGCCACAACTGGCCCGCCCGGTCGGCGCAAGGTTACCGATTGGCGCCGCCCAGCACAATGCGACCTCCCATCCCCTTGCACCCCTTGGCAGAATGTTCCACAAATCGCGGGTTGGGCGCGGCACGGACGCGGCGCGAAGTATATGGCGGATATGATGCTGGAAATGAATGCGAAACCCACTGAGGAAATCTCTGTCCGCGATGTCTTTGGCATCGATAGCGACATGAAGGTAAAGGGTTTTGCCGAACGCACCGATCGCGTTCCCGACCTGGATTCGACCTACAAATTCGACCCCGACACCACTTTGGCGATTCTGGCCGGCTTTGCCTATAACCGCCGGGTGATGATCCAAGGCTACCACGGCACCGGCAAATCGACCCATATCGAACAGGTCGCAGCTCGGCTGAACTGGCCCTGCGTGCGCGTCAACCTTGACAGCCACGTCAGCCGGATCGACCTGATCGGCAAGGATGCGATCAAGCTGGTCGATGGCAAGCAGGTCACGGTGTTTCACGAAGGCATCCTGCCTTGGGCGCTGCGCAACCCCACCGCCATCGTGTTCGACGAATACGACGCCGGCCGCGCCGATGTGATGTTCGTCATTCAGCGCGTGCTTGAGGCCGACGGCAAGCTGACGCTGCTGGACCAGAACGAGGTGATCACCCCGAACCCGTATTTCCGGCTGTTTGCCACCTCGAACACGGTCGGCCTTGGCGACACGACCGGGCTTTACCACGGCACCCAGCAGATCAACCAGGGCCAGATGGACCGCTGGTCGCTGGTCGCGACGCTGAACTACCTGAGCCATGATGCCGAAGTGGCGATCGTGCTGTCGAAGAACCCGCACTACAACACCGACAAGGGCCGCAAGACGGTTGCCCAGATGGTGACGGTGGCCGACCTGACCCGCACCGCCTTCATGAACGGCGACCTTTCAACCGTGATGAGCCCACGCACCGTCATCACCTGGGCACAAAACGCCGAGATCTTCCGCAATATCGGCTATGCCTTCCGGCTGACCTTCCTCAACAAATGCGACGAATTGGAACGCGCCACCGTGGCCGAGTTCTATCAAAAGCTGTTTGACGAGGAACTGCCCGAGTCGGCAGCGTCGCAGGCGATGCGGTAATTCAATCTGCAGGAGGGGCGACCGCGCCCCTCAGGCACCCACCGACACCCGTTCCGGGGGCTGACATGAAACCCACCGACAACCCCGCCGATCCGTTCAAGAAGGCGGTGGCCGAAGCCACCAAGACGCTGGCCGATGACGGCGACCTGACGGTGACCTTCACCGTCGACCCCTCGGGGGTCGCCGGCGACACGATGCGGCTGCCGCAGGTCAGTCGCCGGATGTCGCGCGAAGAAATCATGCTGGCGCGGGGCACCGGCGACGCGCTGGCGCTGCGCCGGCGGCACCACGACGCGGCGACCTTCGCGCGCTACAACCCCTCGGGGCAGATCGCGCGCGACCTTTACGAGGCGATGGAAACCGCCCGCTGCGAGGCCCTTGGCGCGCGCCAGATGCCCGGCACGCTGACCAATATCGACGCCAAGATCGCGCATGAGGCCGAGCGCAAGGGCTATGGCCAGATCCGCAGCCAATCCGAGGCGCCTCTGGCGGTGGCGGCGGGCTATCTGGTGCGCGAAATGGCCACCGGGCGCAAGCTTCCGGCGGCGGCGGCGCATGTGCTGGACCTGTGGCGCCCGTTCCTTGAGCAGCAGGCCTCTGACGATTTTTCACAAGTAGATCATAACCTTGCCGATCAGGCAGCGTTTGCGCGCCTGGCCCGCAAGGTGATCGCCGATCTGGGCTACGCCGACCAGCTGGGCGATGACCCCGATCTGGACGAACCCGATGAGGGCGACGATCAGGACGCCGAACAGGATGAGGAATCGGGCGACAACCAGTCGCGCGACGACAGTGAAGACGACGACAGCGAGGCCTCGCCCGAGCGTAGCCAGGACGACGAGCAAGACCAGTCGCAGACCACCGTCAGCATGGATGATCTGGCCGATCAGGAGCTGTCGGAAGAGGCCGAAATGCCCGACGCCGAAGCCCCGCTGGAACCGCCGCCGCCCGCGCCCCATTCGGCAGCGGACCCGAACTACAAGGTCTACATCACCGATTTCGACGAAGAGATCCGCGCCGAAGATCTGGCCGAACCGGCCGAGCTGGAACGCCTGCGCGCCTATCTTGACCAGCAGCTTGAACCGCTGAAAGGGGCAGTGTCGCGGCTGGCCAACAAGCTGCAACGCCGGCTTCAGGCGCAACAGAACCGGTCTTGGGAATTCGACCGCGAGGAAGGCACGCTGGACGCGGGCCGGCTGGCGCGGGTGGTGGCCAACCCGACCACGCCCTTGTCGTTCAAGGTCGAAAAGGACACCGAGTTTCGCGACACCGTGGTGACGCTGCTGATCGACAACTCGGGCTCGATGCGGGGCCGGCCGATCTCGATCGCGGCGATCTGCGCCGATGTGCTGGCCCGCACGCTGGAACGCTGCTCGGTCAAGGTCGAGATCCTCGGCTTTACCACGCGGGCCTGGAAGGGCGGCCAGTCGCGCGAACGCTGGCTGAACGAAGGGCGGCCGCAACAGCCGGGCCGGCTGAACGACCTGCGCCACATCATCTACAAATCCGCCGACGCGCCGATGCGGCGCACCCGCGCGAACCTTGGGCTGATGATGAAAGAGGGCCTGTTGAAGGAAAACATCGACGGCGAGGCGCTGGAATGGGCGCACCGCCGGGTGGTGGGCCGGACCGAGGCGCGCAAGATCCTGATGGTGATTTCCGACGGGGCCCCGGTCGATGACAGCACCCTGTCGGTGAACCCGGCGAACTACCTTGAAAAACACCTGCGCGACGTGATCGCCATGGTCGAGCGCAAGCGTCAGGTCGAGCTGATCGCCATCGGTATCGGCCATGACGTGACGCGCTATTACCAGCGCGCGGTGACCATTACCGATGTCGAACAATTGGCCGGCGCGATGACCGAACAGCTGGCCAGCCTGTTTGATGCCAACCCGCGCGCCCGCGCCCGGATGATCGGGATTCGAAAGGCCAGTTGATGTTTCAGGATTTCACTAGCCGCACCTGCCCGGACGACGGCGCGCCGCGTCTGGCGAGCTTGCGCGCGGTGATGGCGGCCGAAGGGCTGGCCGGTTATCTGGTGCCGCGCGCCGATGCGTATCAGGGTGAATATGTCGCGCCGCATGACGACCGTCTGGCCTGGCTGACCGGCTTTACCGGCTCGGCGGGGTTTGCGGTGGTGCTGGCCGACCGCGCCGGCGTCTTCATCGACGGGCGCTACCGGGTGCAGGTGCGCAGCCAGATCGACCTGGCCAGCTTTACCCCGGTGCACTGGCCCGAGACCAAGCCCGGCGCCTGGCTGCGCGACGCCCTTGCCAGTGGCGCGAAGGTCGGCGGTGCGAAGGTTGGCTTTGACCCTTGGCTGCACAGCCAAAAAGAGATCGACGATCTTAAGGCATCGCTTGAAGACAGCGGCATAAGCCTTTGTCCTGTCAGGAATTTGATCGATGCGATCTGGCCAGATCAACCCGCCCCTCCGGCCGCGCCCGCCTTTGCGCATCCGCTGGAATTTGCCGGCGAAGACAGCGCCTCGAAACGCGCCCGTCTGGCACAGGGCTTGCGCGACAGCGGTGCCCGCGCCGCCGTCATCACCCTGCCCGACAGCCTGTGCTGGCTGCTCAACATCCGCGGCGCCGATATCGCGCGCAACCCGGTGGTGCAGGGTTTTGCGATTCTGCACGACACCGGCCATCTGACGCTGTTCGCCAACCCGGTGAAATTCGACACCGGCTTGCGCGCCGATCTGGGCGCGGAAATCACGCTGCGCCCCGAGGCGGCCTTTGCGCCCGCCCTGCGCGGGCTGCGCGGCCCGGTGCGCGTCGATCCCGCCTCGGCGCCGTATCAGGTGGCGCTGGAATTGACCGAGAACGGCACCGCGATCCTTTGGGCCGATGACCCCTGCCTGCTGCCCAAGGCGCTGAAGAACCCCGCCGAGATCGCCGGCATGCAGGCCGCCCATCTGCGCGACGGTGCCGCGATGGTCGAGTTTCTCTGCTGGCTTGACGACAACGCCCCCGAGGGCCGCCTGACCGAGATCGACGTGGTCCGCGCGCTTGAAGACTTTCGTCGCGCCAGCAACGGGCTGCGCGATATCAGCTTCGAGACGATCTGCGGCGCCGGCCCGAATGGTGCGATCGTCCACTACCGGGTCACCGAAGGCTCGAACCGCGCGATCACCCAAGGCACGCTGCTGTTGGTCGACAGCGGCGGCCAATATGTCGATGGCACCACCGACATCACCCGCACGCTGCCCGTCGGCCCGCCGCCAGTGGCCGCCCGCGCGCCCTATACCCGTGTGCTGCAAGGCATGATCGCGCTGTCGCGCGCGCGCTGGCCCAAGGGCCTCGCGGGGCGCGATCTGGACCCGCTGGCGCGTCAGGCGCTGTGGCTGGCCGGGCAGGATTACGACCACGGCACCGGGCACGGCGTTGGCGCCTATCTCAGCGTGCACGAAGGCCCGGCGCGGATCTCGCGGCTCAGCGAGGTGCCGCTGCAACCCGGCATGATCCTGTCGAACGAGCCGGGCTATTACCGCGAGGGCGCCTTTGGCATTCGCATCGAAAACCTCGTGCTGGTCGAACCCGCCGCCGCTCTGCCCGATGCCGACGCGCGCGCGATGCTGGGGTTTCGCACGCTGACCTATGTGCCAATCGACACCCGCCTGTTGCTGCCTGAAATGCTGTCACCGGGCGAATGCGACTGGCTCAATGCCTACCACGCCGAGGTCGAACGCCAGATCTCGCCGCGCGTCTCGGCCCGCGCGAAAGACTGGCTTCGCCGCGCCTGCGCGCCGATCTAGGCGCCGTTGCGCGCCCGATCCTCGCGGTGCATCCCTGTGCCCGATCCCCGCAGGTGCATCCCTGTGCCCGATCCCCGCAGGTGCGCCCACGCGGGCGCTTCCCTGCGGTGCATCCCCGCGCTGGGCCAACCCCAGCGCGGCCCGGCGCTGGCACCCCGCGCCGCCCCACCTCGCGCCGCCCCACCTCGCCACGGCAAATCCCCCGCGCGCGCCCACCGCAAATCCGGCGGAGCGCCCGACCTTTCATCTTCGCCCAAATATCCCCCGCGGAGCGTTCCCCCGCCGCCATGGGCGCTGGGCGGCGGGCTTTGGCGTATCGGCTTTGCGGGGGCTTTTGCCCGGCCGCGCCTTGGCCTAGGGTCGCGGGCGCGATTGCCCCGGAGAACCCCATGCCCCTGACCCAAGCCCTGACCGACCTTGCCGCCCTTCTCGGGCCCCGCCTCAGCCGTGCGACCGCCGACCGCGACCAGCATGGCGCCAGTGAAACCTGGTTCGCGCCGATGCCGCCCGATGCCGTGGCCTACCCCGAAACAACCGAGGAAGTCTCGCGGATCGTGCAGATCTGCGCGCGCGAAAACGTGCCGGTGGTCGCCTGGGGCACCGGCACCTCGCTCGAGGGGCACGCGTTGGCGGCGCAAGGCGGGATCAGCCTCGACATGGGGCGGATGAACCGGGTTCTGGCGGTGCATCAGGGCGACATGCAGGCGGTGGTGCAGCCGGGGCTGACGCGTGAGGCGCTGAATACCGAACTGCGCGCGACGGGGCTGTTTTTCCCGGTCGATCCGGGCGCCAATGCCAGCCTTGGGGGCATGGCCGCGACTCGCGCCAGCGGCACCACCACGGTGCGCTACGGGACGATGCGCGACAATGTTCTGGCGCTCGAGGTGGTGCTGGCCGATGGCCGGATCATCCGCACCGGCAGCCGGGCGGCGAAATCGTCCTCGGGCTATGATCTGACCGCGCTGATGCTGGGGTCCGAGGGCACGCTGGGGATCATCACCGAACTGACCTTGCGGCTGCACGGTGTTCCCGAGGCGATCAGCGCCGCCGTCTGCGCCTTTGATGATTTCGACCGGGCAGTTGAAACGGTGATGGCGACGATCGGGCTCGGGATACCGATTGCCCGGATCGAGTTTGTTGACGCGGCGGTGGCGCGGGCCTTCAACGCCCATGCCGGCACGCATCTGCCCGAAAAGCCGCATCTGATGGTCGAGTTTCACGGCTCGCAGGCGGGGGTGGCCGAACAGGCCGCGCGCTTTGGCGAACTGGTCGATGAGATGGGCGGCGCCGGGTTTGAATGGGCCTGCACCGCCGAGGCCCGCGGCGCGCTGTGGAAGATGCGGCACGGCGCCTACCCGGCCTGCCTTGCCGCGCGGCCGGGCTCGATGGGGTTGGTGACCGATATCTGCGTGCCGATGTCGCGGCTGGCCGAGGCGGTGCGCGAAACCCGCGCCGATATCGCCGCCGAAGGGCTGACCGGGCCGATTCTGGGCCATGTCGGGGATGGCAATTTCCACGCGATCCTGTTGCTTGAACGCGGCAATGCCGACGAGCTGGCCCGCGCCAAGCGGCTGGCCGGGCGGATGGCCCGGCGCGCCCTTGCGATGGGCGGCACGATCACCGGCGAACATGGCATCGGGATCGGCAAGCGCGGGCTGATGGCCGAGGAACACGGCGCGGGCTGGCAGGTGATGGGCGCGCTCAAGGCGGCGCTGGACCCGTTGAACATTCTCAATCCCGGCAAGCTGGTGCCCGGTTCCGACGCCCCGGAGACCGCGCCATGAGCCTGAATGCGCCGGCCGATCTGCCGCGCGCCTTTGCCCTGGCCTGGGGCGCGCGCGATGCGCAGGCGCTGGCCGAGCTGTTTGCCGAGGACGCCGATTTTCTGAGCCTGACCGGCGGCGCCGCCGAAGGCCGCGCCGAGATCGCCGCGCTGTTGGCGGGCGAGATGTCGGGCGCCTTCGCCCGCGCCCGGCTGGTCACCGGACGCAGCAAGCTGCGCCCGCTCGGGCCGCATGCGGCGGTGCTGATCCAGCGCTTCGTGCTGTCGGGGATCGTGCATGTCGATGGCACCGATGCGGGTCGGATCGGCGCGGTTCTGGCCGCGACACTGGGCGTCGGCGCCAAGGGCTGGGAGATCGTCGCCGCGCAATTCGTGGCCGAGGGCTAGGCCGGAAGGTTGCGGGAGGCGGGCCGGGATGGCGGCGCCTTCGCCGCATCTTTGGCGCGGGCGGCAAGGACGGGTCGCTCCGCGGGGGATATTTGGGCGAAGATGAAAGCCGTTCATCGGATCAGAGCGGCGGTCTGCGGCTGAGGGGGCCTTTGGGGGACGGTGCGGGGTCGGCGCGGGACTCAGGGGGCGATGCGGTCAAAAAAGAGGGCGGCGCGCGGTCAAAGGCGGTGGCGGCGCGGGGCTCAGGGGGTGGCGCGGGGCTCAGGGGGTCAGCAGTTCGCTGGCGGCGGCGCGGGCGGCCTCGGTCACGCGGTCGCCCGACAGCATCCGGGCGATCTCATCAACCCGGTCGGCCTTGGCCAGCGGCACCACGGTCGAGGTGGTCACCCCGCCCGAGACCTTTTTCTCGACGCGCCAATGGTGGCCGCCGCGCGCCGCGACCTGCGGGCTGTGGGTGACGACCAGCACCTGTGCCCCGCCGGCCAGCCGCGCCAGACGGCGGCCGACCGCATCGGCGGTGGCGCCGCCGACACCGCGGTCGATTTCGTCAAAGATCATCACCAGCGCATCGGCGCCCTGCGACAGGCAGACCTTGAGCGCCAGCAAGAAGCGCGACAATTCCCCCCCCGAGGCGATCTTGTTCAGCGGCCCCGCCGGGGCGCCGGGGTTGGTGGCGACGGTAAAGGCAACGCTGTCGCGCCCCTCGGGGCCGGGATCGGCGGCGCTGACATGGGTGGCGAAAACCGCGCGCTCCATCTTGAGCGGCGCCAGTTCGGCGGCCATCGCCCGATCCAGCCGCCGCGCCGCCGCCCGCCGCGCGAGCCCAAGCTTGGCGGCGCGCGCGTCATAGCTGGCCTCTTGCGTGGCGAGGTCGGCGGCAAGCGCCTTGATCTGCCCCGCGCCGCCATCCAGTGCCGCCAGACGGTCGCGCAAGCCCTGCGCAAAGTCGCCCAGATCATCGGCCAGAACGCCATGCTTGCGCGCCAGCGCCCGAATCGCGAACAGCCGTTCTTCGACCGCCTCAAGCTGATAGGGGTCAAACGACAGCGCCTCGAGCACCTTTTCGACCCCCTGATGCGCCTCGCCCAGTTCGATCAGCGCGCGGTCGAGCGCGGCCAGCGGCGCCTCGAGTCGGCCCTCGGCCTTTTCGGCGGCGCCTTCAAGCCAGCGGTTCGCATCGCGCATCACCCCTTCGGCGCCCTCGGAGCCCAGTGCCGACAGCGCGCGGGCCACATCCGCGCGGATCTTTTCGGCGCCCTGCATCAGGCGGCGGCGGGTATCGAGGCTGGCCTCTTCGCCCGGTTCGGGGGCAAGCTGGTCCAGTTCCTTGACGGCGTGGCGCAGGAAATCCTCTTCGGTCCGGACCGCGTCCAGCGCCGCCTCGGCCTCGGTCAGGCGGCGGCGGGCGGCGGTGCAGGCGGTCCAGGCGGCGCGCAGATCGGCCAGATCGGCGTCGTGCCCGGCAAAGGCATCGAGCAACACCCGATGGCCGCGCGGATTGAGCAGGCCGCCGTCGTCATGCTGGCCATGCAGTTCGACCAGCGTGTCGGCCAGGTTGCGCAGCACCTCGCCCGAGGCGCGGCGGTCGTTGATGAAGGCGGTCTTGCGCCCGTCGGCGGCGTTGACCCGGCGCAAGATCAGCTCGGACCCGCCCGGCAGCCCGGCCTCGGCCAGAATCGCATGGGCGGCATGACCCGGCGGCAGATCGAAGACCGCCGTGACCTCGCCCTGATCGGCGCCGGCGCGCACCAGTTCGGCCCGGCCGCGCCAGCCCAGCACGAAGCCAAGGCAATCAAGCAGGATCGACTTGCCGGCCCCGGTTTCGCCGGTCAGCACGTTCAGACCCGGCTGAAACCCCAGTTCCAGACGGTCGATCAGCAGCATATCCCGAATCTCAAGTGATCGAAGCATCGGTCCCCGCCCCTCTGGTCCCCGCCCTTCTGGTCACGGCCCCTCTGGTCACGGCCCTTCTGGTCACGGCCCTTCCGGTCACGGCCTGCCGGGCTAGAGCCATTCGCCGCGCAGCACCTGGCGGTAGACCTTGCTCAGCCAGCTGTCACCCTTGGCTTCCAGCGCCAGCCCCTGACCGGTCAGCAGCCGATAGCTGTCTTCATAGAACGGCGAGGACTGGAAGTTATGGCCCAGAATCGCCCCGGCGGTCTGGGCCTCGTCGGTCAGACCCAGGGCCAGATAGGCCTCGACCAGACGGTGCAGCGCCTCGGGCGTGTGCGAGGTGGTCTGGAACTGTTCGACCACCACGCGGAAGCGGTTGATCGCCGCGGCGTAATGGCCCTTTTTCAGGTAATAGCGCCCGATTTCCATTTCCTTCGCCGCCAGATGGTCGAAGGCGAGGTCGAACTTGAGAATCGCCGAGCGCGCATATTCGCTATCGGGGTATTCCTCGATCACCGCGCGCAAGGCCTGCAACGCCTGGAAGGTCAGGCCCTGATCGCGGCCGACCTCGTCGATCTGGTCGTAATAGGAAAGCGCCAGCAGGTATTTGGCATAGGCCGCGTCTTCATCGCCGGGATAGGTGTCGATAAAGCGCTGCGCCGAACCGCGGGCGGCCTCGTAATCCTTGGATTTATGCTGCGCAAAGGCCTGCATGATCAAGGCGCGCTTGGCCCATTCGGAATAGGGGTAGAGGCGCTCGACCTCGGAGAAATAGCGCAGCGCGGTTTCGGGTTTGCGCGGATTGCCGGTTTCCAGCTCGTATTCGCCGCGCTTGTAGATTTCCTGCGCGGTAAAGCTTTCCAGCGACGGTTCCTTGTCGCCACCGGCGCAGGCCGTCAAAACGGATGCCAAAACGAGACTTCCGACCAGTTGAGCCGCCGATCTGCCGCGCGCCATGTCCTGCCCTATCCCGTTGCCTGTCATCATCAAAGTGCCGCCCGAAGCGGCTGTTTCATTCGTCCTAGCACAGAAAAATCCGGGGCGCAAAACGCCTTTCACACCCGGGATCAACAGCTTGGGAAGCCGGTGCAATTTGCCTCAGGCAAATACCGCGCTCTGACCGCGGGGTTTGGGCAGAGCCGGGCCCGATTTTCGGCCCGGTTTCGGGCTGAGTTTGCGGTTGAGGTTGAGGTTGGGGCTTTGCGTGACGCAGACCCCCGCGCCGGGCAGGCTATAGGCCTGCGCGGGCGTGCAATCGGTCCATTCCCAGGCCGAGTCGTCGGCAAAGAGCGCGCGCAGCAGCCGGTTGGTCATCGCGTGGCCGGCGCGGGTGCCGGTGTAGCGGCCCAGAATCGGCGCGCCCGCCAAGGCAAGGTCGCCCACCGCATCCAGCATCTTGTGGCGCACGGCCTCGTCGGCGCGGCGCAGACCGCCGGGCGACAGGATCCGGTTGCCCTCGACCACCACGGCGTTTTCGTAGGTGCCACCCAAAGCCAGCCCATTGGCGCGCATCAGCTCGACATCGGCCTGACGACAGAAGGTGCGGCAATCCATCAGTTCGCGCACAAAGGCGCCATTGGCCATGTTCAGCCGCTTGGCCTGATGACCGATCGCGGCATCGTCAAAGTCGATCGAAAAGTCGATTTCAAGCGCCGGCGCCGGATCAAGCCGCGCCACCGCGGCGCCCTCGCGCACCTCGACCGGCTTGAGCACACGGATCGCGCGCAGCCCCGCGCCCAAAAGGGTCAGGCCCTGCGCGCGGATCCCGTCCACGAAGGGCGCGGACGAGCCGTCGAGAATCGGCACTTCGGGGCCGTCGATCTCGATCAGGGCATTGTGCACCCCGGCGCCGACCAGCGCCGCCATCACATGTTCGATCGTCGAGACGCTGACGCCATCGGCGTTTTCCACCAGCGTGCAGAGCCGCGACGGGGTGACCGCATCCCAGATCGCGGGCACCAGCGGATCGGCACCGGTGACATCGGTGCGGCGAAACACCACCCCATGCCCCGCCGGCGCCGGCTTCACGACCATGCGCACGCGGGCACCGGAATGCAGGCCGATGCCATCGAATTGTGCCGCGGATCTGATCGTCGTCTGCACGGGGGTGCCCTTTCACAAAGCACTCTGACCAAAGGGTCAAAGCCTCGCAGCATCAGCTAAGCAAGCGCGACGCGGTTAACAACTCACTCTTTGTAACGGGTTGAAACAATCGGACAGGGGTTTGGCAGAAGCTTGCCGAGAGAGGCTTAATGCGTTGATATCCAAAGAAAAAGGGCCGGGAGAACCCCAGCCCTTTCAATCGCATTGTGAACTGCTCAGTTCGCCTGACGGCGCAGGAAAGCCGGGATTTCGATACGGTCCTGTTCCGGGTCGGATTCAGGCTCGTCCTCATAGACGGCGTGTTGCGGCGCGGCCGGGCGCGACGCCGGGCCGGGTTGGGGCGCGGGCGCCGCCGGCGCCTCTGCCGCGTGCCCGGTCATCCGGTTGATCAAGGTGTTGATGCCGAAGCGCGGCTTGTCTTGCGGCGCGGCGGGCTGCGGCGCGCGGTGCGCGGTCATCGGTTGCGCCATCGGCCGTTGCGCGCCGGCGGGGGCATTGCTGACCGCGGCTTTCAGCCGGGCCAGAGCCTCGGGCGAAGGCGTGCCCGGCGACCGTGGACGCGGCGCCACGAAGACGCCCGCGTCTTCGTCGACATGGAGATCGCGCGGGGCTTGTTGCGCCGGAGCCTGCGGCCGGTAGGCGGGCGGCGGCAGATCGCCGTCGGCACCCTGAGCCGTGGCGGCCTCGTAGGTCGCCGCGGGCGTGTCAAAAAGCGTACGGTCCTCGGCCACGGGCTGGGCCGGAGCCGGTTGCGGCGCGGCAGCGACCGGGGCTTGCGGCGCGGCGGCCTGGGCCGCGACGGCAGGGGCGGGGGCGGGGGCGGGCTGCGGCTCGGCGGCGGCCGGCGCATGGGTCGGTTGCAGCGGTTCGGCCATGCGACGCCGCGGCACCGGAACCTCGGCGGTGGCGGGAACGGCATCAATGCCGGTCGCCACGACAGAGACGCGCATCATGCCTTCCATGCTGGGATCAAGCGTCGAGCCGACGATGATATTGGCCTCGGGATCGACCTCTTCGCGGATCCGGTTGGCGGCTTCGTCCAGCTCGAACAGGGTCAGATCATAGCCGCCGGTGATGTTGATCAGCACGCCCTTGGCACCGCGCAGGCTGATTTCATCCAGCAGCGGGTTGGCGATCGCCTTTTCGGCGGCCTGCACGGCGCGGTCATCGCCCGCGGCCTCGCCGGTGCCCATCATCGCCTTGCCCATTTCGTCCATCACCGCGCGCACGTCGGCAAAGTCGAGGTTGATCAGGCCGGGGCGGACCATCAGGTCGGTCACGCCCTTTACGCCCTGATAAAGCACGTCATCGGCCAGGGCGAAGGCTTCGGTAAAGGTGGTCTTTTCGTTGGCCAGACGGAACAGGTTCTGGTTCGGAATGATGATCAGCGTATCGACGACCTTCTGCAGCGCCTCGATGCCGTCATCGGCCTGCTTCATCCGCTTGTTGCCCTCGAACTGGAACGGCTTGGTGACGACGCCAACGGTCAGCACCCCCAGTTCACGCGCGGCTTGCGCGATGATCGGCGCCGCACCGGTGCCGGTGCCGCCGCCCATCCCGGCGGTGATGAAGCACATATGCGCCCCGGCCAGGTGGTCGACGATTTCTTCGATCGTCTCTTCCGCCGCAGCGGCACCCACGCTGGGACGCGCGCCCGCCCCCAGCCCTTCGGTGACGCGCACACCCATCTGGATGCGGGCCGCCGATCTGGACTGCTGCAGGGCTTGCGCGTCGGTATTCGCGACAACGAACTCGACCCCCTCCAACGCCTTTTCGATCATGTTGTTGACGGCATTGCCGCCAGCCCCGCCGACACCGAACACGGTGATGCGTGGCTTGAGCTCTTCGTGGTCCGACATCATCAGATTCAAGGTCATTGGTTCCCGCCTGTTCTGTATGACGGCCTGTGCCGGCCGAAATTCCCCGCAATTCAGATGAATTTACCTGCGAAACCGCGAAACGTCACCTAAAAAACACAAGGATTCCACAAAATATAGGCAGGCAAACGCCCTCGCAGGCGGTATTTCGCGCATACGTCATCATCTGGTGGAAATAATCCCCGACCTGTCAGCGCGTGGGAATCACCAGTTGTCCTTGAACCAGCGCACCGCGCGCCGAAGCGAGCGTGCCGGGGTGCGTTCGGCGGGGATCTCGAAGTCCCACCATTCGTCTTGCGGATGCGCGGCAAAGAGCGACAGGCCCACCGCCGAGGCAAAGCCCGCCCCGGTCGCCGCCTGCGGCAGGCCCTGCACCCTGAGCGGACGGCCAAGGCGCACGTTCTGCCCGAGGATCCGCGCCGCCAGCCCGTCCAGACCGGGGATCTGGCTTGCGCCGCCGGTCAGCACGATCTGCTGGCTGGGCAGGTGGTCAAAGCCGGCCGCATCCAGCAGGCCGCGGACCTCTTCGAGGATCTCCTCGACCCGCGGCCGCATGATGCCGATCAGCTCGGCGCGGCTGACCTGCCGGCGGTCCTTTTCCCAGTCGCCGGAATTGCCGGCCAGTTCGATCTGTTCGCGGTCATCCATGCCGGTGGCGTGAATGCCGCCATAAAAGGTCTTGATCCGCTCGGCGGTGGCCATCGGCACCTGCAACCCCTTGGCGATGTCGGAGGTGACGTGATCGCCGCCAAGCCGCACCGCATCGGCAAAGATCATGTGTTTCTTGATGAATACCGAAACCCCGGTCGCGCCGCCGCCCATGTCGATGCACGCAGCACCCAGTTCCTGTTCGTCCTCGACCAGCGAGGCGATGCCCGAGACATAGGCCGACGAGGCGATACCGGCCAGTTCCAGATCGCAGCGCTTGATGCAGTAGATCAGGTTCTGCACCGCCGCGGCATCGATCGTCAGCAGATGCATGTCGACCGCCAGACGGTTGCCGACATGGCCCCGCGGATCGCCCAGACCCGAGCGGTGATCGAGCGCAAAGTTCACCGGCTGGGCGTGGATCACCTCGCGGCCGGCGCCATAGTCGGGCACATCGCAGGCCGCCAGCACGCGCGCGACATCCTGTTCGCTGACCTGTTCGCCCGAAACGTCGATCTCGCCCGCCAGACCGTAGCTGCGCGGCGTGGCGCCGGCAAAGCAGGCGATCACATGGTCAACCCGCTGGTTGGCCATCTTTTGCGCCGCCTGCACCGCGGTGCGGATCGCGCGTTCGGTTTCGACCATCGCGTCGATTTCGCCAAAGCGCACCCCGCGCGAGCGGGTGGTGGCCGCGCCGATCACCCGGAACGCCGATTGCCCGGCCAAGGGCCCGATGCCGTCTGTGTCACGAAAATGCTCGGGCCCGTCGAAACGCAGCACGAGGCAGGCGATCTTCGAGCTGCCAACATCCAGAATGGCGATCACGCCGCGTTGCATCGCCGCCTTGCGCATCGCGCGCATGGCGCGTTGGGACTGATGGAAATCGGTCATTTGCCAACTTTCATTTGAGCGCCTTCACTTTCGTTTCATGCCCGGTGATGCGGCGAAACTCCTCGAGCGCCGGGGCGCTGAGCCGGATCGTCGGGCGTTGTTCGCTGCGCATGTCGAGATGGGTGAAATCACGCGCGAGGATGTCTTCGGCCTGATCTATGGCAATCACCCGCTCCAGCGCCCGGACCGGGTTCTGTTCGGGCAAAAGGATGCGCTGGTCGCGGTCAAGGACCAGATCCCAGCGCCGCTCGCCAACCCGCACAAGGCCGCGCGCGCGCGGCAGGATCGGACCCGCGGCGGCCAGCAGCGCAAGCGCCTCGGGCACCACCAACTGCGCCCCCTCGCCCGCGATCAGCGGCAGATCGGGGCGGGTTTCGCGCGCGATCAGCGTGGCGACCCGGTGGCCCTCGGCATCGAGCATCTCGATCCGGCTGGCGCGACGCCAAAGCACGGCGGGTTCGCGTTCGGTGACCTTGGCTTCCAGCACGCCGCCGGGACGGATCAGCAGTTTCACATCGGCCACCGCATCGAGCCGCTCGATCACCCCTTGCAGCGCGTCGAGGTCGATCGCAAAGGACGAGGCCGGCAGCTTGACCGGCATCATCGAACGGATCGCGGCATCGACCTCGGGCGAGGCGCCGTCGATCTTCATCAGGCTGACCATGAATTCGGGGCGGTGCTGGATCTGTTGCTTGATGTCTTGATACCGGGCGACAATTTCGGCGCGCCGGCCCTCGTCGCCCAGCCAAAGGCCAAGCCCCAACACCACCGCAAAGACCGGCAGGCCGATCCGCGTCAGCGCGCGAAACACCGGCGTCAGCCAGAGCCGGTTCCAGCGGTAGATGAACCGCGAAGGCGCCGGATCACGGCGCGGCGCGGCGGGCGGGCGCGGCGCGGCGCGCGGCCCCGGACGAGAAGCGGCCCCTAGCGCGCGCATGAGGCATCCTCCACGATCCAGCGGCAGAGTTCCGGGAACGAGATCCCGACATGCGCGGCCTGTTCGGGCGCAAGCGAGGTGGGCGTCATCCCCGGCTGGGTATTGGTCTCCAGCAAGATCAGCCCGGCCAGACCGCCCTCTTGCCGCCAGCGCGCCTCATCCCAGCGAAAATCGGTGCGCGACAGGCCGCGGCACCCCAAGACGTCATGCGCGCGGCAGGCGAAATCAAGGCAAGCCGTTGTTATCGCATCAGGAATTTGCGCCGGAAGGACGTGGCGTGACCCGCCCACGGTGTATTTCGCGGCATAGTCATACCAGCCCGAGGTAATGATCTCGGTCACGCAAAGCGCGCGGTCGCGCAGCACCGTCACGGTCAGCTCGCGCCCCGGCGCATAGGTTTCGACCATCACCTGATCGGGCATCTCGGCGGCAAGCTGCGGCGGCGTATTGGCCCCGTCATGGACGATATAGACCCCGACCGACGAGCCTTCGTTATTGGGTTTGACGACATAGGGCGCGGGCAGCACATGACGCGCCATCGCCTCGGATTTCGGCACCAGAACCGAGTGCACGACCGGCAGGCCCGCCGCCTCGAACGCGGCCTTGGCGCGCGCCTTGTCCATCGCCAGCGCCGAGGCCAGCACCCCCGAATGGGTATAGCGCAGCCCGAGCCATTCCAGCAGGCCCTGCACCGCGCCGTCTTCGCCAAAGCGGCCATGCAGCGCATTGAAGACGACATCGGGCTTGAGCGCGCCCAAACGCGCACAAAGATCGTGGCCGGCATCGACCTCGACCACCTCAAACCCTGCCACCCGAAGCGCACTGGCGCATTCGCGCCCCGTCGACAAAGACACCTCCCGCTCGGCGGAAGGCCCCCCCATCACTACCGCTACAAGGTGGGCTGTCCTGCTCGACACACCCGCCACGCTTGCCTCTCCCGGGGTTAGCCCCATGGATTATTCTTGTTTTTCACCCGCAACCGGCCCGAATTCGCCGATCCGCATGATTTCCCACTCTAACGTAATTCCCTGACTCTGCAAAACCTTTTTGCGCACATCCTCGCCCAGACCCTCAAGATCGGCGGCGGTGGCGCCGCCGGTGTTGATCAGGAAATTCGGGTGCATTTGCGACATTTGTGCCGCGCCGCGACGGGCACCGCGCAGGCCGGCGCGGTCGATCACCGCCCAGGCCTTGAGGTCGTGCACATCATCCGCCTGCCCGGTCGAGGAAAACCCCGCCGGATTGCGGAAGGTGGAACCGGCGCTGCGCTCGCGGGTCGGCTGGCTTGCATCGCGGCGAGCGATCTGGTCCTCCATCTTCGCGGCCAGCGCGGCCGGATCGCCGGCAGGGGCGCGCAGCCGCGCCGAGGTCAGCACCCAGCCGTCGGGCAAGGCACTGTGACGGTAGGAAAATTTCAGATCCCTCGGGGTCAGCACGACGCGCTGACCGGCGCGGGTCAGGGCCTCGGCCTCGATCAGGTGGTCGGCGACATAGGCACCGTAGCAGCCCGCGTTCATCCGCACCGCGCCGCCGATCGCCCCCGGAATGGTGCGCAGAAACGTCAGATCCAGCCCCGCCTCGGCGGCGCGGCGCGCCACATGCGCATCAAGCGCGGCCGCCCCGGCGGCCACCGTGTCGCCGTCTGTCCCGATCGTGTTGAAGCCGCGCCCCAGGCGGATGACCACCGCCCGCACGCCACCATCGCGCACGATCAGGTTCGAGCCGACGCCGATCGGCAGCACCGGCACCTCGGGCGGCAGCGCGGCCAGAAACGCGGCCAGATCGTCGATGTCGGCAGGCTGAAACAGCCAATCCGCCGGGCCACCGACGCGCAGCCAGGTCAGATCGGCCAGAGACCGGTTCGGCGTCAGCGTGCCGCGCGGGGCATAGGCAAAGGGCGAGGCGTTTTCCATGGCGCCTTGTGTAGCGCCGAGGCCGGTTTCGGGCAAGAGCGCGCCACAAGATATGGTAGCGCACGCCGCCCGACGCCAAGCCCGTCGGGCCTGCGCAAAGCCTATTCGGCGGGTTCGCGCGATACCTTGCCGCGCAGGCGACGCAGCAGGAACACAACTGGCCAGCGCAGCACGCTGACCCCGCCCGCCAGCACGATCAGCCCGACCCAGGGCCCGTTTTGCAGCGTGACCCAGCCCAGCAACGGCACCCCAAGCGCGACCAGCACCCAGGCCCCCGGCCAGTGAAACCGGCGCGGTGCCAGCGCGATGGCGGTGGCGACAAGAACCCAGATGCAGGCAAGAACAAGGGAAATGGTCATGTGCCGACTCCGAATGCGGTTGCCAGCGCAGCCAGAGTCGCGAGGCTGCCGGCGACCGGCACCCAGCCCGGCACCCGGAACGGCGCCTCGGGGGCGCGCCGCTTGATCCGGATCGCGGCGAGGTTGACACCGAGAAAGACCAGCAAGATGACCACCGAACTGGTCTCGGCCAGCGCCGCGACCGGCAGCGTCAGCGCCGCCGCGATCACCACGACGGCGACCAGAACCGTCGCCCGCAGCGGCGTGCCAAAGCGCGGATGCACCGCGCCAAACCCCGCCAGAACCGTCGCCCGCCGCGACAGCCCGAACAACACCCGCGCCGCCATGACGATCTGCGCCAGCACCCCGTTGACCGCCGCCGCCGAGGCGATCAGCGCCAGAAAACCCGTGCCGCGCGCACTGCCCGCCTGCCAGACCAGCGCCAGCGGGCGTTCCGAGGCGGCCAGCGCGGCCTGCGGCACCGAGCGCACCGCCGCCAGCGCCACCAGCGTGTAAAGCAGCGCCGTGATCGCCAGCGACAACAGGATCGCGCGCGGCAGGACGCGGGACGGATCACGCACCTCTTCGGCCAGATTCTCGATATCCTCAAAGCCGATGAAGGCGAAAAAGCACAGCGATACGGCGCCGATGATGCCGGCCCAGTGCGGCGCGGGCACAAGCTGCCAGTCGGCCACCGGGGCGGCGGTGAACCCGGCCCAGGCCACCAGCAACAGCCCGAGCACCTCGATCACCGTGAACACGGCCGCAAAGGCGAGGCTTTCCAGCACTCCCAGCGCCGCGATCAGGCCCAAGAGCCCGCCCAGCGCGACGATCAGCACCCAGCCCGGCAAGGGCAGCACCGTCGCCAGATAGCCGACCCCGCCACGCAGCACCGCCGCCCCCGAGATCATCCCCGCCAGCACGATCAGCAACCCGGCCAGCACCGCCAGCGAGGTGCTGTCGAAGCCGCGTTCGATAAAGGCGACCTCGCCGGCCGCCTCGGGCATCCGGGTGGCCAGTTCGCCATAGCTCAGCGCCGAGGGCAGCACCACCAGCGCCGCCAGCAAGAACGCCAGCGGCGACCAGACCCCCGCCTGCCCGACCACGACACCGATCAGCACATAGATCCCCGCGCCGACCATGACACCGACGCCGTAAGCGGTCAGCAAGCCCAGGCCGACCCGTCGTTTGAGGGTCCCGGCCGTCACCTATTGCGCCAGTCGGGCCGGAAGCCCGTTCGCCCAGGCCGAAATCGTGCCCGCCCCGAGACACACCACGATATCACCGGGGCGCGTCTCTTCACGCACCAGCCGCGTCAGATCGGAGTCGTCCAGCAGCGCGCGGGCATGACGATGGCCATGCGCGACCAGCCCGGCGACCAGATCATCGCGCGAGGCGCCCTTGATCGGCTCTTCGCCCGCCGCGTAGACCTCGGCGATGGCAACCACGTCGGCCTCGTTGAAGCAGGTGCAAAAATCGTCAAACAGCGAATGCAGCCGGGTATAGCGGTGCGGCTGGTGCACCGCGATGACGCGGCCTTGGGGATTGCCCGCGATCGCCTGACGCGCGGCGCGCAAGACGGCGGCGATTTCGACCGGGTGGTGGCCATAGTCGTCGATGATGGTGACGCCGTTCACCTCGGCCACCTTGGTAAAGCGCCGATTGACGCCGCCAAAGGCCGCCAGCGCGGCGCGGATCTCGTCCTTCTTCATGCCCAGATGACGCGCCACCGCCACGGCGGCCAGCGCGTTCGAGACATTGTGGTCGCCCGGCATCGGCAGCGTGCAGCCCTCGATCAGCGACGGCTGGTCGGTGTCTTCGCCGCCCTCGGTGCGCAGCGCCTCGCCTTGCAGCGCGATATCGAAATGCGCGACCCCGGCGGCGTAGCGCAGGTTCAGCGCCCGCACATCGGCCTGCGCGTTGAAGCCAAAGGTGACCACCCGGCGGTCGGTGATCCGCCCGACCAGCGCCTGCACCTCGGCGTGATCGGTGCAGCAGACCGCCAGACCGTAAAACGGAATGTTCGACACGAAGTCGTAAAAACCCTTGCGCAGCGCATCGAAGCTGCCCCAGTGCTCCATATGTTCGGGGTCGATATTGGTGACGATGGCGATGGTCGCGGGCAGGCGGTTGAAGCTGCCGTCGCTTTCGTCGGCCTCGACCACCATCCATTCCCCCGCCCCCGCGCGCGCGTTCGAGCCATAGGCATGGATGATGCCGCCGTTGATCACGGTGGGGTCGAAACCGCCCTTGTCCAAGAGCGTGGCGACCATGGTGGTGGTGGTGGTCTTGCCATGCGTCCCGGCGATGGCGATGTTGGACCGCAGCCGCATCAGCTCGGCCAGCATCTCGGCGCGGCGCACCACAGGCAGGCCGCGCAGGCGGGCCTCTTCCAGTTCGGGGTTGCCCTTCTTGATCGCGGTCGAGACCACGACCACCGCCGCATCGCCGATGTTTTCCGCGCTTTGACCTTCGAACACGGTGGCGCCGAGTTCCACCAGACGTTCGGTGATCTTCGAGGTTTTCGCGTCAGAGCCCTGCACCTTGAAGCCTTGGGTCATCAGCACTTCGGCAATGCCCGACATGCCGATGCCGCCGATGCCGACAAAATGGATCGGTCCCAGCTCACCCGGAAGTTTCGTCGCCGCAGCAGCACTCATCACGTCTTGTCCTTCACCAATGCCTCGACCAGGTCCACCAGCCGTCCCGTTGCATCCGGGATCCCGTATCCCAGCGCCGAGGCCGCCATCTGCGCCGCAGCGCCCGGATTGTCCAGCACCAGCGCGACCTGATCACGCAGCGTTTCTGCCGTCAGCCGCGATTCCGGGATCAGGATCGCGCCCCCGGCATCGACCAGCCCGCGCGCGTTGGCGGTCTGATGGTCGCCCGTGGCGGCGGCATAGGGGATCAGGATCGCGGGCCGCCCGATCACCGAAATATCGGCGACCGAGCTGGCGCCGGCGCGCGAAATCACCAGTTGCGCCTCGGAAAGGCGGCGCGGCACATCGGCAAAGAACGGCTGCACCTCGGCATCGAGCCCGGCCTCAGCGTAGGCGGCGATCACCCGTGCGGCGTCTTCGGCGCGCGCCTGATGGGCGATGCGCAGCCGCGCGCGCAAACCCTCGGGCAGGCCGGCAAGCGCCGCCGGCACCACATCCGACAGGATCCGCGCGCCCTGGCTGCCGCCGATCACCAACAGGCTCATCGGGTAGTCGCCGGGCGCGATATAGGGCGCGCCGGCCCGTTCCAGCACCGCCGCGCGCACCGGGTTGCCGCTATGCACCCCGGCCACACCCTGCGGCAGATCGGTCGGCCAGGTGCCACAGGCAAAGCGGTCGACACGGCGCGCAAACAGCCGGTTCACCTTGCCCAGCACCCCGTTTTGTTCGTGGATCATCCGCGGCACCCGCGTCAGCACCGCCGCCGCCAGCGCCGGGATCGTGGGATAGCCGCCAAATCCGACCACCACCACCGGCCGGTCCAGAAGCCCCGACCAGACCGCGCCCAGAATGCCGCCCGCCACCCGGAACGGCACCGCGGCCCGGGCCAGAACTCCGCCCCGCGCAAAGGTGGCCGAGGCCACCTCGGTCACCGTGACCACATGTGGAAAGCCGCCCGCATAGCGCGCCCCGCGCGCATCGGTTGACAGTTGCACCCGCCAGCCACGGCGCACCATCGCCTCGGCCAGCGCCTGCGCCGGAAACATGTGCCCGCCCGTGCCACCGGCCGCGATCAGCAGCAAGGGTTGCCGAGGCGCCGCCATCACCGCCCCCGCCGCGCCAGAATATCGGAAATCTGCCCCTGCGGCCGGCTTCGCGTCAACGCCAGAAGCATGCCCAGCGCGACCCCCGAGGCGATCACCGACGAGCCGCCATAGCTGACGAACGGCAGCGTCATCCCCTTGGCGGGCAAAAGCCGCACCGCAACCCCCATGTTGATCAGCGCCTGCACGCCAAAGGCACAGGCCAACCCGGTTCCCGCCAACCGCGTGAACGGATCACGTTCGCGCATCAACCGGATCAGCGACCGCACCACCACCACGGCGTAAAGCGCGATGATCACCAGAACCAGAATCAACCCGTATTCCTCTGCCGCGACCGCGATGATGAAATCGGTATGGGCGTCGGGCAAGGACCACTTCACCGTTCCCTCGCCGACCCCCACGCCAAAGAACCCGCCCTCTTGAATGGCATTGGTGGCATAGCCGATCTGGGTGCGCGGATCGATGTCAGTGCTCAGGAATCCGTCGATCCGGCGGGCAAAATGCTCGGACCCGTTATAGGCGGCAAATCCGCCCACCACGGCCAGCACCGGCAACACGCTCATTAACAACAGCGGCGCCCCGGCCACGAAATACATCACCGCCCAGGAAAACAGCACCAGGCTGGCCTGACCGAAGTCAGGCTGAAGCGCCAGCAACGCCACCACCATCAGCATCACGACAAACGAATAGACCTTGCCCGGAGGCCCCGCCACCTCCTGGCTGGCCGCCATGAACCACGCGACCATGATCACGAAACCGGGCTTGAGAAACTCGGACGGCTGCACCGAGGCAAAGCCAAAGCTGAACCAGCGCACCGCACCCTTGCCGAAATCAGTGCCGAATATCGGCAACAGCATCAGCGCCACGAACGCCACGGCAAATCCCAGCACCCCCAGCCGGCGCACCTGCACCGGGCTGAGCATCGACACCAGCACCATCGCCGCCAGCGCCACCCCGCCAAAGAACATCTGTCGCTGCACATAATAGAACGGCGGCAAGCCGTTCTTCTCGGCCAAGGGCACCGAGGCCGCGAGCCCCAGCAGTATGCCGATGCAAAACAGCATCAGAACACTTGCCAAAGCCCATTTGTCGATCGTGCGCCACCAACGGGGAAGCACAGGTTCACCCGCCCGGATGGGCACGGTGCCAAAAACCATTTCAGTCATGGGATACCGCCGTCACTGCCTCGTTCACGCCCGTTTGCCGGGTCTGAGAACGAGTGTAGCGAAAAACGACGCGTCGCGCCAGCACAAGATCGCGCCTTCTGCCCGCTCTGGCAAAGCTTTGTGCGTTTTCATCTTCGCTCAAATATCCCCGCCGGAGGCTCCCGCCACCGCCGCACCGCGCCGCGGCCCGCTTTCAGTGCGCCCCGCCGATGCGCGCGCCCCGGATGCCGCCACCCCGGCACCTCCCCCGCACTTCCCCAGCGCCTCCCCGCGCCTCCCCAGCGCCTCCCCGCGCCTCCCCGGCGCCTCCCCGGCACTTCCCCCGGCGCTTCCCCCGCCCTGCCCGGCGCGGGCACGGCGCGGGCCCCGTCAACGCCGCTACGGCTGGACGTGGCCCCGACCCTGTGCCAGCATCCGCCGGCAATCGCGCGAAAGGAACAATCGATGAAAGTCGGAATTGTCGGTGCGGGGATGGTCGGCTCGGCGGCGGGCTATGCGTTGGTCTTGCGCGGCGGCGCAAGCCGGGTGGTGCTGGTCGATCGCAACGCCGCCCTGGCCGTCGCCCAGGCCGAGGACATCGCCCATGCGGTGCCCTTTGCCCATGCCTGTGACGTGCGGGCCGGCGGCTATGACGACCTCGCCGGGGCGGGGGTGGTCATCCTGGCCTGCGGTGTTGCGCAAAAACCCGGAGAAAGCCGCCTGTCGCTGTTGTCGCGCAACGCCGCGATCTTTGCCGAGGTGGTGGCCCAGGTTCGCACCGCCGCCCCCGAGGCGCTGCTGCTGATCGCCTCGAACCCGGTCGATATCATGACCGAAATCGCCACCCGCGCCTCGGGTCTGCCCGCCGGGCGGGTGATCGGCTCGGGCACGATCCTTGATACGGCGCGGTATCGCAGCCTGCTCGGCCGCCATCTGGGGATCGCGCCCCAATCGGTGCATGCCTATGTGCTGGGCGAACATGGCGACAGCGAGGTGCTGGCCTGGTCGGCGGCGCGCGCCGGCTCGGAACCGATCGCGTCGTTCGCCGCGCAGGTCGGCGCCGCGATCACCGACGAGGTCCGCGCCCGGATCGACGCCGGCGTGCGCCGCGCCGCCTACAAGATCATCGAGGGCAAGGGTGCCACATGGTATGGCATCGGTGCGGGTCTGGCGCGGATCGTGCAGGCAATCGCCGCCGATCAGCGGGCGGTGCTGTCGGTCTCGATCATCACGGCCGAGGTGGCGGGGGTGCGCGATGTCGCGCTGAGCCTGCCCCGGATCGTCGGCGCGGCCGGGGTCGAGGCGACGCTTTTCCCGGCGCTGTCGCCCGAGGAAACGGCGCTCTTGCGCGCCTCGGCCGAGCAACTCAAACACGCCGCCGCCGGGCTGGTCTGAGGCCTGTCAGGGGGCCGACGCGAAGGGCGGCGGCCGCAGGGCCGGTCTGACGCCATCGCAGGACGGGTCTGACGCCATCGCAGGGCGGGTCTGACGCCATCGCAGGGCGGGTCTGACGCCATCGCAGGGCGGGTCTGACGCCATCGCAGGGCGGGTCTGACGCCATCGCAGGGCGGGCAAACGGCCAAACATAGGCGTGATCCACAGTCGGTCCGTGGAGGGAAAACCGCCGATCCGGGGCCATATGCGGACCCGATCCGGGCCTGATGAGGCCCTGATCCGGGGCAGACATAGGGCCGGTCCGGGCGCCCGATCCGGGACTGATCCGCCCCAACGCCGGGTAGATACCCCGCCGCACGGGGGCTTCGACCTCACCGCAGGGCCACCCCTCCGCAGGGCCACCCCCACCGCAGGGCCACCCCTCCGCAGGGCCACCGCGCCCCCGCCATGGGTCCGCCGCGCCGGTTCTTGCGCCGCGCGCGGGCCTCCGGCTGATCGCCGCGCCCGCCCGCGACACCCCGCGGCCGCCTCAGCCGGGCAGCGCCTCGACCAGCGCGATGAAATGCTCACCGCGTTTTTCAAAGTTCGGGTATTGATCGAAAGAGGCGGCCGCCGGGGCCAGCAGCACGGTATCACCGGCGGCGGCATCGCGCGCGGCGGCGGCGACGGCGGCGGCCATCGTCTCGCAGATCTCATGCGGGGTCTGGCCCAGTTCCAGCGCGAAATCGCGCGCGCTATGGCCGATCAGATAGGCCTTTGTCACATGGCCAAGATAGGGCCGGAGCGCGCCGATACCGCCCTCTTTGCCCAAGCCCCCGGCGATCCAGCGGATCTTGTCAAAGGCCTGCAGCGCCTTGGCGGCGCTATCGACATTGGTCGCCTTGCTGTCGTTGACATAGCGCACCCCGGCGCGGTCTGCCACCGTCTGGCTGCGGTGCGGCAGGCCGGCAAAGCTGTGAAATGCCGCCTCGATGTCGCGCGGGGCAAGGCCCAGCGTGCGGCACACCGCATAGGCGGCGCAGGCGTTCTGGTGGTTATGCGCCCCCGGCAGGCCCGACACCGCGCGCAGATCCATCGAGGCCACCTGACGGCCGCGCCGCCATTCGGCCAAAAAGCCCTTGCGCGCGAAAACCGACCAGCCGTAATCGCCCAGCTTTTGCCCCGACGAGACACGGATCACCCGGTCGTCCTCGGGGCCGACGGCCAGCTGGTTGGCCAGATAGACGCCCTCGGGCTCATCGACGCCGATCACCGCGCGGTCGGGCCCGCCCTCGGCGAACAGGCGGCGCTTGGCGGCGAAATAGCCGCCGATGCCGCCGTGCCGATCCAGATGATCGGGCGTCAGATTGGTGAAGACCGCCACATCCGGGGTCAGCGCCCGGGCAAGGTCGGTCTGGTAGGACGACAGCTCGAGCACCACGACCTCGTTGTTTTCCGCCGGAGCGAGGTCAAGAACGCCACGGCCGATATTGCCCGCCATCTGGGTCGGACGGCCGGTGGCCTGCAAGACATGATGGATCAGCGCCGTGGTGGTGGATTTGCCGTTCGAGCCGGTGACGGCCACGGTTTTCGGTGTCTGATCGAAACCGTCCCAATCGGCGGTGGCCCAGCTGCGAAAGAACAGCCCGATGTCGTTGTCGACCGCGACCCCCTCGGCCATCGCCCGGGCGATGATCGGGTTCGGCGCGGGATAAAGATGCGCGATGCCGGGGCTGACGATCAGCGCGGCCAGCGCGTCAAACGCGCCCGAACGGGTCAGGTCATGGATCACAAGGCCCGCCGCCTCGGCCTTGGCGCGGGCCTCGGGGCTGTCGTCCCAGCACAGCGGCTGCGCCCCGCCGGCAAGAAGCGCGGCCGCCGTCGCCAGACCGGACCGGCCAAGCCCCAGAACCGCGACCTTCTGCCCCTCATGGCCCTGCACAGCAATCATCGGAGGTCTCCACCTTTTGCGCGCGAGAGCATCAGCCCCCGTCCCGTTTGGGATATTTGACCCGGATCGAAAGGGAAAGGGGCAAAACCGGATCGCAGCTGCCTCGGTCCGGCCAATCGACCCGGAGTGCCGCGCAGCATGCGTTCGGGCAGGGCGCCGGCCCGCGACGGCAGCTCGGCGCAGGTCGCGGGAGAGGCAGGTCGCGGGAGGGAGGGCGCGGGAGGGAGGGCGCGCCGGGCGATATCTGGGCGCCCGAACTGGCCCGCCGGGGGGCAGGTCGCGCGCGAAAGGGAGGGCGCGCCGGGTAGGCCTTTGGGGGGAGCCGAAGCGGGCCGACGTCGTGGCGGCAGTGGATCTGCGCGGTGGTGGCGGGTCGGGTCGGCGCGGTGACGGGTTCGCGCGGTGACGGGTCCGCGGTCGGTGGCCGCGCGTAGGCGGCGCGGCGGCAGGTCTGCGCGGCGGATCGGAGCCGCACGGTGGCGTGCCGAAGGCGCGCACCGGAAGAAGGTGGCGGCCGGACTCAGCCCTCCGGGGGGCAGATGTCCCGGTCCTCACAGCCGAGGTCGGCCAGCATCGGCGCGTGATCGGCAAGTGCGGCAAGCCCCTTCGGGGTCAGCGCATAGATGCCGCGGGCCGTCCGTTCGAACCAGCCATAGTGATCGGCCCGCATCAGGTTGGCGGCGCGCGCGACCCCGGTGCCGCGGGCGAGGATCGCAGCCCGCGTCGGGCCCTGCCGGCCCAGAAAATGGGCGCAGCGCAGCGCGTCCTGGCGGTAGGCGGTCATCTTGGCCTGTCCGGTCACACCGCCGGTATTGGGGTCGCCGACGCGGCGTTCGAATTCGCGCAACAGCCGCCCGGCGCGCCCGGCGTTCCGGCGCGGCGCGTAGGGGCCGGGGTCCAGATGCGCCTCGACGGTGGCGCGCGCGACATTGACCGCCAACAACCCCAGCCCAAGGCGGCGACACAGGCGCAAGATGTCGCCGTAACGTAGTTTCCAGCCCCGATCCGATGACACCGGCACCGCCAGATAGACATCGTCAAACAACGTCTGGCGGGCCGTGCCCTGCATCACCAGCGCCAGTGAAAAGGTCAGCTTGAGCTCGACCACCAGTGGCGGCTCGGCGCCGCGCCGGGCCAGCAAATCGCAATCCCCGATCTCGGCCTTGACGACATAGCCCTGCGCCTCGAGATAGGCTTTGACCGGGGCGTAAAGATCGGCCTCGCGCAGCGTCGGGCGGGGACGGGCGACCATCGGGCCTAAGCCGCCATGGGGCCGCGCGCGGGGCGCGGGGTCGGGGTGACGTCCACGGGGCTCGCTTCGCCCTCCGGGCTCGGCTTGTCCATGGGGTCTGCCGGGGCTACGGGGTTCGACTTGTCCACGGGGTCCATCGGGCCTGCGCCGGACGCGGGCCCGAGGCGGCCGCGCCGGGCAAGGAAATATACCGCCCCGCCGCCCAAGTCAGCGCAGTTTCAGCGTGGCCAGACCAATCAGCGCGAGGATCAGCGAGATGATCCAGAAGCGGATCACGATCTGCGGCTCGGCCCAGCCCTTCTTCTCGAAATGATGGTGAATCGGCGCCATCAGGAACACCCGCTTGCCGGTGCGTTTGAAGTAAAGCACCTGAATGATGACCGATAGCGCCTCGACCACGAACAGGCCGCCGACGATCGCCAGCACGATTTCATGCTTGGTGCAGACCGCGATCGCGCCCAGCGCGCCGCCAAGGGCAAGGCTGCCGGTATCGCCCATGAACACCGCCGCCGGCGGCGCGTTATACCACAAGAACCCCAACCCGCCGCCGATCAGCGCCGCGGTGAACACCAGAATCTCGCCGGTGCCGGGCACGAAATGCACGCCCAGATATTCGGTAAAATCGACCCGGCCGACGATATAGGCGATGGCGCCCAGCGTCGCCGCCGCGATCATCACCGGCATGATCGCCAACCCGTCAAGCCCGTCGGTCAGGTTCACCGCATTGGCCGCGCCGACGATCACGATCATCGCAAACGGCACGAACAGCACGCCAAGGTTGAACAGCGCGTCCTTGAACACCGGCAGCGCCAGCTGATTGGTCAGCGCCGCTGGGTGCACCCATGCCGCCGCCGCCCCGGCCACCGCGGCGATCAGCAGCCCCAGCAGGAACCGGACCCGCGACGACACGCCCTTGGTATTCTGCCGCGTCACCTTGGCGTAGTCATCGGCAAAGCCGATCAGGCCAAAGCCATAGGTCACGCCCAGCACGATCCAGACATAGGCATTGTCCAGCCGCGCCCAGAGCAGCGTCGAAAACAACAGCGCCGAAAGGATCAAAAGCCCGCCCATGGTCGGCGTTCCCGCCTTGGCGAAATGCGTCGCCGGGCCATCATCGCGGATCGGTTGCCCCTTGCCCTGGCGGCGGCGCAGCATGTTGATCAGCGGCTGCCCGAAGACAAAACCGAAGATCAGTGCGGTAAAGAACGCCGCCCCGGCGCGGAAGGTGATATAGCGGAACAGGTTGAAGACATCGCCCCCGTCCGACAGTTCGGTCAACCAATACAGCATTACTCTTTTCCCTTGAGGGCGCCATGCGCCTCTGCCGCGCCCGATTGGCCGAGTTTTCGCAGCGCGTCAACCACGAGGCTGACTTTCGAGCCTTTCGAGCCCTTCACCAGCACCACATCGCCCGCATCGGCCAGATGATGCGCACGCGCGGCCATTTCGGCGGCGGTTTCGCACCATTCGCCGCGTTTGCGGCGCGGCAGCGCCTGCCAGAGCGTGCGCATCCGTGGCCCGGCGCAATGGACCGCGTCGATGACGCTGATCGCGGGGTGTTCGGCAATGGCGCGGTGCAGCGCGGCCTCGTCGGGGCCCAGTTCCAGCATATCGCCCAAGACGGCAATGCGGCGCCCCTTTTGCACCCGGCCGATGCCATCGCGCGGCTGGGCGGCGGCCAGCACCTCGAGCGCGGCGGCCATCGAGGCGGGGTTGGCGTTGAAGGCATCGTCGTAAAGATCAAAGCTTTGCGGCTCGTCGACGATATCCATGTAGATCCGTTCGCGCGCGCCGCGACCGGCGGGCGGCAGCCATTGGCCCATGTCACAGGCGGCAATGGCAGGATCGGCGCCCACGGCCTCGGCCAGCGCCAGAACACCAAGCGCATTGGCGGCGAAATGGCGGCCCGGCGTCAACACCTTGAACAGCAACGGTCTTCCGGAATGGCTGGCCTGCACGATGGTGCTGTCTTGCGCGATCTGCACCGAGATCAACCGATAGTCGGCATCGTCGGTCGGGCCAAAGCGCAGCACCCGCGCGGCATGGGCATGGGCGGCAGCTTCAAGGATCGCGCTGGTCGGCAGGCCGGTCGGGATGACCGCCACGCCGCCCGGCTCGAGCCCCTCGAAGACCGAGGCTTTTTCAACGGCGATCGCGTCGATGCTGTCAAACGCCTCCAGATGCGCGGCGGCAACGGTGGTAATCATCGCCGCATGCGGCCGGGCCATCCGCGCCAGCGGCGCGATTTCGCCGGGGTGGTTCATGCCGATCTCGATCACCGCGAAATCGGCATCGCGCGGCAGCCGGGCCAGCGTGATCGGCACGCCCCAGTGGTTGTTGAAACTGGCCTCGGCGGCATGGACCGAGCCCTGGCTGGCCAGCACCGCGCGCAGCATTTCCTTGGTCGAGGTCTTGCCGACCGAGCCGGTGACGGCAATCACCCGCGCCCGCGCCCGCGCCCGCCCGGCACGGCCCAAAGCCGTCAGCGCGGCCAGGACATCCTCTACGATCAGCAAGGGATCGGACGCGCTGCAGCCCTCGGGCAGGCGACTGACCAACGCCGCCCCGGCGCCTTTGGCCAGCGCTTGGGTCACGAAATCATGGCCGTCGCGCTGATCCTTGAGCGCCACGAACAGATCGCCGGGGCGCAGCGTGCGGGTGTCGATGCTGATCCCGGTCACGCCGAAATCGCGGGTCGCGCGACCCATGGTGGCGGCGGCGGCATCGGCCGAGGTCCAAAGCACGCCCATCAGATTTTCCCGTCCAGCGCGGCCACGGCAACCGAGGCCTGTTCAACGTCGTCGAACGGATAGATGTCGGTGCCGATGACCTGACCGGTTTCATGGCCCTTGCCGGCGATCAGCAGCGCGTCGCCCGGCCCCAGCGCATCGACGCCGCGCAAGATCGCCTCGGCGCGGTCGCCGACTTCGGTCGTCTCGACGCCACCGGCGGCAACCGCGCCCGCCAGCACGGCGGCGCGGATCAACGCCGGGTCTTCGGTGCGGGGATTGTCGTCGGTGACAAAGACGATATCGGCATGGCGCACGGCCGCGGCCCCCATCAGCGGCCGCTTTGAGGTGTCGCGGTCGCCGCCGGCGCCCAGCACCACCACCAGCCGCCCCATCACATGCGGGCGCAGCGCCGAGAGCGCGGTGGCCACCGCATCGGGCGTATGGGCATAATCGACAAACACCGCCGCGCCATTGTCGCGGGTGGCGGCAAGCTGCATCCGGCCGCGCACCGTGGTCAGCTTCGGCAAGCTGGCGAAAACCGCGTCCGGGTCGGCCCCCGCACCAATCGCCAGCGCCGCGGCGGTCAGCACATTGGCCGCCTGAAACCCGCCGATCAGGTGCAACCGCGCCATATGCGCCTGCCCCTTCCAGCCAAAGCGCAGATCCTGCCCGGTGGCATCGAACCGCTGCCCCAAAAGCCGCATCTCGGCGGCGGCATCGGCGCCGACGCCAATGACGCGTTGCCCGCGCGCCCGCGCGATCCCGGCCATTTCGGCGCCGCGCGGGTCGTCGAGGTTGATCACCGCGACCCCGTCCTCGGGCAGCACGCGCGCAAACAACCCGGCCTTGGCGGCAAAGTAGTCATCGAACGTGGCGTGGTAATCCAGATGATCCTGGGTGAAATTGGTAAAGGCGGCGGCGGCAAGGCGCACCCCGTCAAGCCGGCGTTGCGCCAGCCCGTGCGACGAGGCCTCCATCGCGGCATGGCTGACCCCCGCCACCGCCATGTCGGCCAACAGCCGGTGCAGGGTGATCGGTTCGGGGGTGGTATGCGATGAGGGCGCGCTAAAGGCGCCCTCGACGCCGGTGGTGCCGATATTGGCGGCCTCAAGCCCCAGAAGCGTCCAGATCTGCCGGGTAAAGCTGGCCACCGAGGTCTTGCCGTTGGTGCCGGTCACCGCGACCACGACCTCGGGTTGACGGCCCGACCAAAGCGCCGCCGCACAGGCCAGCGCCTGACGCGGATCCTCGGCCAGAACCAGCGCGACCCCCGACCCCGCCAGCGCCTCGCGCGCAAGCTCCGCCCCGGCGCGGTCGGTCAGCACTGCCGCCGCCCCCATCCGCAACGCATAGCCGATGAAATCGGCGCCATGCGCCTTGACCCCCGGCAGCGCGGCGAACAGATGGCCCGGCTTGACGTTGCGGCTGTCAACCGACAGCCCGCTGACCTGCGCCTCGCGGCCCGCTTGCGCCGTCAGGCCCAGATCCGACAGGGACTTTGCCATATCACCCATATCTTGTGCCTTTTCCGATTGTCCCTGCCATTTATCGTGCAGAGGCCTCGGGCGTCAATTGCGCACGAGCGTCAGCCCCATGTCTTCGGCGGCTTCCATCTCGGGGCGCAAGCCCAGCAGGGGGGCGGTGCGGCGGATCACTTCGGCACCGACCGGAACGGCGGTCCAGCCTGCGGTGCGGCGCGGCTCTGACCCCGAGGTTTCGACCGGCTCGTCCAGCGTCAGCACCATCACGTATTTCGGCGCGTTGACCGGAAACACCGCGGCAAAGGTGGCAATGACCTTGTCCTTGTAATAGCCGCCCGTCGGTTTGGTCTTGTCGGCGGTGCCGGTCTTGCCGGCGACCTGATAGCCCTGCACCTCGCCAAACGAGGCGGTGCCGCGGGTCACCACGAGGCGCATCATCTTCAGCGCTTCGGCGGCCACATCCGGGTTGATGACCTGTGCTCCCGGGGCATGCGGCTGGCCATGCAGCAAGGTCGGGGCGACCTTGCGCCCGCCATTGGCCACCGTCGCATAGGCCGAGGCCAGATGCAGCGGGCTGGCCGAAAGGCCATGGCCATAGCCGATCGTCATCGCCGATATCTCGCTCCATTTCGCCGGGATCAACGGCCGGCCGGTGGGCGCCTCGACCAGTTCGACCGGGGTGGGTTCGAGAAAGCCCAGCGTGCCAAGGAAGGCGCGCTGGCGGTCTGCGCCGATCATCTGCGCGATCCGTGCCGTGCCGATATTCGACGATTTCACGATGATGTCGGTGACCGACAACTGCGCGCCGTAATTGTGGAAATCGCGGATCCTGAACTTGCCATAGATCATCGGGCTTTGGGTCGCGATCATCGTGGCGGGGTTGACCAGCCCCAGTTCCAGCGCCTGCGCCACGGCAAAGATCTTGAATGTCGAGCCCAGTTCATAGACGCCTTGCACGGCGCGGTTGAACAGCGGGCTATCAGAGGCATCGCCCTTGGTCAGCGGCGCGGGCCGGTCGTTGGGGTCGAAATCGGGCAGGCTGGCCATGGCGACGATCTCGCCGGTGCCGACCTCCATCAGGATCGCGGTGGCGCCCTTGGCATTCATCAGCTTCATGCCGCCGGCCAGCACCTCTTCGACCGCCGCCTGCACCGTGAGGTCGATCGACAGGGTCAAGGGCGCGCCATCATTGGCCGGATCACGCAGCCATGTGTCAAAGGCCTTTTCCACGCCCGCCACGCCCACCACCTCGGCCGAGGACACGCCTTCCTTGTCGAAACGCGCGCCGCCAAGGATATGCGCGGCCAGATGGCCATTGGGGTAAAGCCGCATCTCGCGCGGGCCGAACAGCAGGCCGGGGTCACCGATGTCATGCACCGCCTGCATCTGTTCGGGGCTGATTTTCTTCTTGATCCACAAGAACTTGCGCTTTCCGGTCAAATCGGCCGAAAGGCGTTTGCCATCCAGATCGGGAAAGATTTCGATCAGTTCCTGCGCCACGCGGGCCGGGTCGACCATCATCTGCGGCTGCGCATAAAGCGAATGGGTGACAAGGTTGGTGGCCAGCACCCGCCCGGAACGATCAAGAATATCGGCGCGCTGCGTCAGAATCGCCGGGCCGGATTCGGCCAGTTGCGGCTCTTGCGGATCGACGGCGGCCAGAACCCCCATCCGCGCCCCCACCGTCACGAAGGCCATCAGGAACAGCACGCCCATCACCAAAAGCCGCCCCTCGGCGCGCAGCCGCGTGCGGTCGCGCGCCGCCTCGCCGCGCAGGCGGATGTTTTCGCGTTCGATCGCGTCGGGGTTTTCGCCCCGTTCACGGGCCGACAGAATACGTGCAAGCGGGCGCAGCGGGGTGCGGATCATGGCTTGGCCTCCGAAAGGTCACCGATGGTGTCGACGGGCTCGAGGATCGGTGGCAGCGGCGCGGCCGGAAAGGCAACCTGCGCCACCGACCCGAACTGCGACGGTTGCAGCGGCAACAGCGCCAGCCGTTCAAAGTTGAGATTGGTCAGTTCGCGCAGCCGGTCGGGGCGATTGAGATAGGCCCATTCGGCCTTGAGCACGCCCAGACCTTCGCGCAGCGTGGCAATGTCGCGTTGCAATGTCTTCATCTCGCCCAGGGCGCTTTGGGTGCGGTAGTTTTCACGGTAGGCCCAGAACGCCAGCCCCATGACCGAAAGAACGGTCGCCAGAACGATCAGATTGCGCATCAGCGGTCTCCTTTCAACACGGGGGCCGGCAGGCCAAGCGTGGTGCGATCGGCGCGCCCGGCGGGTGCCTCGGTGCGTTCAGCCACCCGCAGTTTGGCCGACCGCGACCGCGGGTTTTCGTCCAGCTCGGCCGCGTCGGGGGCAATCGCCTTGCTGACGCGGGTGAAGGCCGGTGTCACCACGGCGCGGGCCGGGGCATAGCGGCTGCCCTGCGCCTCGGCGCCCGAGCGGGCCTGCAAGAACCGCTTGACGACGCGGTCCTCCAGCGAATGAAAGGTGACGACCGCCAGCCGCCCACCGGGTTTGAGCGCGCGTTCGGCGGCCTCGAGCCCGGCGATAAGCTGGCCAAATTCATCGTTGACCCAGATCCGCACCGCCTGAAAGCTGCGCGTGGCGGGGTGGCTTTGACCCGGCTTCGGGCGCGGCAGGCAGCGTTCGACGATCCGCACCAGTTGCAGCGTGCTGACAAAGGGCTGGGTCTTGCGCGACTCGACGATGGTGCGCGCGATCCGGCGCGAGGCGCGTTCTTCGCCATAGTGATAGAGGATGTCGGCGATGGTCGCCTCATCGGCGCTGTTCAGCAGATCGGCGGCGGTCGGGCCATCGCCGCCCATCCGCATATCCAGTGGGCCGTCACGCAGGAACGAAAAGCCGCGTTCGGCCTGATCGAGCTGCATCGAGCTGACGCCCAGATCCAGCACCACCCCGTCAAGCGGCGCCCCCGCCAGCGTGTCAAGATCCGAAAACGTGCCCTCGACCAGCCGCAGCCGGTCGCCGTAAACCCCGGCCCATTCGGCCGCCATGGCAAACACGCTGGGGTCACGGTCAACCCCGATCACGCAATCGGCCCCGGCCCCCAGCAGGCCGCGGGCATAGCCACCCGCCCCGAAAGTGCCATCAAGCCAAAGCCCAGAGACAGGCGCGACCGCCTGAAGGAGCGGTCGCAACAGAACGGGGGTATGAGGCGCGGCAGCCGGCGGGGTCATCGCTTACCCCCTTGAACGCGCGGGCAAAAGGCTGCGCGGGTCAAAGTCGTCGGGGTATTGCTCGGTCAGTTTGCGCGTCCGGGCGCCAGATTTGGCCTGATAGGTGTCAGGCCGCCAGATCTTGAAGTAATCGCCCGCCGAAATGAAGAAGGCCTCGTTCGCAAGGCCGATCTTTTCGCGCAGGCGCTGCGGCAGCACCAGCCGCCCGTCTTCGTCGATCTGGGTTTCCAGCGATTGACCATGCATCAATTCCTCAAGCCAGAGACGTTCCGGCGAGCCGCGCTGCATGTCTTCGATTTGCTGGTCGATCTCGTCGATCGCGGTCATCGTATAGACCTCGAGCCAGTCCTGGCCGTCGCCACCATAGACGATCACGATATTGGGACGGTTGCCGGGCACCCAGTCCGGGTCCGAAGCTTCGATGACGCGGCGGAAGGCGGCGGGGATCGAAACCCGACCCTTTGTGTCCACCTTGAACGTCTCTGAGCCTCTGAACCTGCGTGCCACTGGCCCGCGCTCCTTCCGAATTGAAAACGGCGGATCGGGCTGCTGCCACTGCCCAATCCGCCGCTCTGTCCCATCGCTGGGCCCCTTTTTAGGGGTATGTCCGACTGCGCGCGCCACCTGGGGGGATGTCTGCTCGCTCGCGCGCCGGATCTCTTGGTTCGAAAAAAGCGGGTGCCTGTATGAAACCTGCTATTATTTCGCCTTTGGGATCTTGTTGTCCCGTTGAGCCTGCTTCCTTCGATGACCAAGGGATGACACGGGATTTCACGGGAAGCAACAGAAATTTGTGGTCGAAACGGCCAGATCTGGTGTGCGGCGTGGCTTGAAAACTAAGGGTTGTGATAGTGGTCGGGCACAATCGCAGCACAATTAGCGATATAAAGTTACAAGAACACTAAATGTAGTTAAAACGCCGCTCAAAAACAGCTTCCCATGCAATCCCAAATTCAGACGTTTTTTTTGCGTCCCGCCGGGAAAATGCGACGATCACGCGTGAATAACGTTAAAACACGCGCTGTCACGCGGCGGTGATTCGGTTTTCAAGGCTTTTCGGGCGGGTCATTCCCATGAAATACCACGGCCCCGCTGCGCCGATGCGCAGCGGGGCCGTGGGTCAAGGGGCCAAGGGTAAGGGGGCCAAGGGTTCGGGCCCTGGACCGGCCCCCCTTGGCGCTGTCCCGTGCTGGCTCAGGCGACGCCTTGTGCCACCAAGGCTGCTGCGATGCGGGCATAGGCATCCGAAACCGGGCCCGACCCCGCCGCAACCGGCGTGCCCGCGTCGCCCGCGAGGCGCACCGAAATATCCAGCGGCAATTCCCCCAGAAACGGCAGGCCCAGCTTTTTGGCCTCGACCGCCACACCGCCATGACCGAACAGATGCGCCTCATGGCCACAGTTCGGGCAGACATAGGTGGACATGTTCTCGATCAGCCCCAAGAGCGGCGTGTCGAGCCGCTTGAACATATCGAGCGCCTTGCGCGCATCCAGCAGCGCCACATCCTGCGGAGTCGAGACGATGATCGCCCCGGACAGGGTGGTCTTCTGGCACAGTGTCAGCTGCACATCCCCGGTGCCCGGCGGCAAATCGACGATCAGCACATCCAGATCGCTGCCGCCCGCCGTCCAGGCGACCTGCCCCAGCATCTGCTGCAGCGCACCCATCAGCATCGGGCCGCGCCAGATCACCGCCTCGTCTTCCTTCAGCATCAGCCCGATCGACATGAAGGTCACGCCATGTGCCTGAAGCGGCAGGATCGTCTTGCCATCCGGCGAGGCCGGGCGCTGGTTGGCGCCCATCATCCGCGGCTGACTGGGGCCGTAGATATCGGCATCCAGCAAGCCCACCTTGCGCCCCGCCCGCGCCAGCGCCACCGCGAGGTTCGAGGCAACCGTGGATTTGCCAACCCCGCCCTTGCCGGACCCGACCGCGATGATATTGCGCACGCCCGGCACGCCTTGCGGCCCCGCCTGTGGCGTCGGGTGGCCGCCGATCGTCAGGTTGGGCGCCTTGGGGGCCGGGCCATGCGCGGTCGTTACCGCCGACACCGTGCTGACACCGGGCAAGGCACGCAGCGCGGCCTCGGCGGCAGGGCGCAGAGCCTCGAGCATCTTCGCGGTTTCGGGCGTGTCACCCTCCAGCACGAATCGCACCGCCCCCGACTCGACGACCAGCGCGCGCACCAGATCACGGCTGATCAGGTCGCCACCGCCCGGCACGGAGATGGTCCGCAGCGCGGCGGTAACGGTGTCTTTTGTAACGGTCATGTGAAACCTCGTGTCTTGCATCGGGGCTGAATGTGGCGGTTTTGCCGCCGAGGGCAAGAGATCATCACAAACATGCGCAGAAATTACGCAATATGCCGCAGGACCGCCCGAATTAGGTCAGCATACGTTATGCATTTTCTGCATGGCAGCATTGATTCAAAGTGCCATTGTGCAGGTGCAGCATAGAGGCCATGTTAGCCCCAACAGCGATAGAACATCGCAGAGCAACATAACAGACAGGCACTTATCATGGCACTCGTGCAAGACATCCGCAGCATTGAAGCTGGCTTTATCGACCGCGCCGCGGCGTTTCTGGCCGGGCTGTCCGAAGCCCGCCAACGCCGCAAGGTTTACCGCCAGACGCTGAAGGAACTCAATGAGCTGTCGGCCCGCGAACTGGCCGATCTCGGGATGCATCGCTCGATGCTGACCCGGATCGCGATCGAAGCCGCTTACGGCAACTGAGACGGCACGGAATTCTCTGAGGCCCCTCCTCCTCCCTGGGTCTTGGAAATCGGCGGCACCCTCCTCCTCCTCCCTGAGGGTGCCGCTTCAAATACCGGCCCGATGGTTCGACCGAACCGCTGCCGGAACGCCAAGCGAAGGCCCCCTCCTCCTCCCTGGGGTCTCGTGATGAAGTCGGCGGCCCCCTCCTCCTCCCGGGGCCGCCGCGCTTCCCTTCCCGGTGGCGCCGGGACAAAATTCGGGGCTTTGGCCCTGCACGGTTACGAAAGGCCCCTCCTCCTCCCTGGGCCGATCGTTCCGGCGGCATCCCCCTCCTCCTCCCTGGGGATGCCGCCACAAATCTGCCGGCCCCACCTCCTCCCGGGGTCCAGGTGCAAGAACGGCGGCCCCCTCCTCCTCCCGGGGCCGCCGTTTTCATATCCGGTCATTGCAAGCGCAGCCTAGCGGCGCTAGCTGGGGGAAAACCGACGGGGGAAAGATGCTGTCCTATCAACATGGCTACCACGCAGGAAATCTGGCCGATGTGCACAAACATGCGCTGTTGGCCACGATGCTGGGCTATCTGACGGCCAAGGACAAACCGCTGAGCTATATCGAAACCCATGCGGGGCGCGGGGTTTACGCGCTGGACAGCGACGCGGCGCAAAAGACCGGCGAGGCGGCGCAAGGCATCTCGCGGGCCGAAACACTGGGCTGGTTTGCCGCCGATCACCCCTATGCGCGTGCCCTGGCCGCCACCCGCGCCGAACATGGCCCCGCCGCCTATCCCGGCTCACCGATGTTGGCGGCACAGCTTTTGCGGCGGATCGACAACATCCATCTGGCCGAGCTGCACCCGCAGGAATTCACTGCGCTGCGCGAGGCGATGGCCCCACATGGCGGCATCTTTCGCCAGATCGACGGGTTGGAGATGGCGCTGGCCATCACGCCTCCGACCCCGCGCCGTGGGGTGATGCTGATTGATCCCAGCTATGAGGTGAAATCCGATTACGAGCTGATCCCGAAGGTCATCGCTCAGGTCGCGCGCAAATGGAATGTCGGGGTGATCGCGCTGTGGTATCCGATTCTGGCCAATGCGGCGCATCTGCCGATGACCGCCGCGCTGCGCCGCACCCACCCCGAGGCGCTGATCCACGAGGTTCGCTTTCCGCCGGCCCGCGATGGCCACGGGATGATCGGCTCGGGAATGTTCGTGCTGAACCCGCCATGGGGCCTTGATGGCGAGGCGCGCCGCCTGAGCCGGCTGTTCGCCACGCTGACGGTCTGACGAAGGCGGGCGGGCGGTGGCGCGGGCGCGCCGTTCTGGCACCGCCGCAATCGGCCCCTGATGCCCGCAAACGACCGAAGACCATGGCGCCACCCGGCCCCCATCCGCCCGCCTCGCTCAGAACGGCACGTCATCGGCCTGATCTGCGGGCACCACGAACCCCGCGACGATCTTCTTTTCGCCGGCCTTGTCAAAGGCCACCGCCAACTTGTCGGCCTCGATCGCGATGATCGCGCCATAGCCGAACTTCTGGTGAAACACCCGGTCGCCCACCGAAAACGCGGCAACCGCCTGAAGGTCGATCACCGGCGAGCGGGCGGAGGTCACGGGGCGTTGGGCGGCGCGGTCCTGCAACCGCTTCCACCCCGGCGAGTTATAGACATCGGCCTTGGCCGCGCGCTCCTCGATCCCGGACCGCACCCCGGACGGGCCGGCACCAAAGCCGCCTGCGCCACCGGCATAGCCCATCCCCGCCGCCCCGTAGCCGCCACCATAAAGCCCGGGCGGGGTCAGCACCTCGACATGACGGGCGGGCAATTCGTCGATGAACCGCGACGGCAAGGCCGATTGCCACTGACCATAAAGCCGCCGATTCCCGGCAAAGGAAATCACGCAGATCCGTTCGGCCCGAGTGATCCCGACATAGGCAAGCCGACGTTCCTCCTCGAGCCCCTTCAGCCCGCTTTCATCCATGCTGCGCTGGCTGGGAAACAACCCATCCTCCCAGCCGGGCAGGAACACCGCCGCAAATTCCAGCCCCTTGGCCGCATGCAGCGTCATGATCGAGACCTTTTCAGCGGCGTCCTCGGTGGAATTGTCCATGATCAGCGACACATGTTCCAAGAATCCTTGCAGGTTTTCGAACTGCTCCAGCGCCTTGACCAATTCCTTGAGATTCTCAAGCCGGCCCGGCGCCTCGGGCGTCTTGTCGGCCTGCCACATCGCCGTATAGCCCGACTCGTCCAATATCTGCTCGGCCAGCGCGACATGGTCGGCCCCCGCCAGAACAGCGCCGTGCCAACGCGCGGCCCCATCGACAAAGCCGCGCAACCTCGCCGCGCCCTTGCCGCCGATCGCGCCAAGCGCCAGCACCTCGCGCGCGGCCTCTAGCAGGCTGGTCCCGGCGCTGCGCGCCTGCATCTGGATCACCTGCTGCGCCTTGTCACCCAAGCCCCGCTTGGGCGTATTCACCACCCGCTCAAACGCCAGATCATCCTCGGGCGACACCGCAAGCCGGAAATAGGCCATCGCATCGCGCACCTCGAGCCGCTCGTAAAAGCGCGGCCCGCCGATCACCCGATAGGGCAGGCCGATGGTCAGAAACCGGTCCTCGAAGGCGCGCATCTGATGGCTTGCGCGCACCAGAATCGCCTGCGAATTCAGCCCCACCGGATCTAGCCCACGGGTGCCACGGGCCAGCGCCTCGACCTCGTCCCCGATCCAGCGCGCCTCGGCCTCACCATCCCAATGACCGATCAGACGGACCTTCTCGCCGCCCTGCATGTCGGTCCACAAGGTCTTGCCCAGCCGCCCGGAATTCGCCGCGATCAGCCCCGCCGCCGCACCAAGAATATGCTCGGTCGAACGGTAGTTCTGTTCCAGCCGCACCACGACCGCGCCGGGGAAATCCTTCTCGAAGCGCAAGATATTGCCCACCTCGGCGCCGCGCCAACCGTAAATGGACTGATCGTCATCGCCGACACAGCAGATATTGCGATGCCCCTGCGCCAACAGCCGCAACCATAGATACTGCGCCACGTTGGTATCTTGATACTCATCCACCAGAATGTAGCGAAACCAGCGCTGATACTGCGCCAGCACATCCGGGTGGCGCTGAAAGATCACCACCATATGCAGCAGCAAATCGCCAAAATCGGTGGCGTTCAGGGTGCGCAACCGCTCCTGATAGGCCGCATAGAGCGCGCCACCGCGACCGTCATAGGCCGCAGCCTCTGCCCCCGGCACCTTGTCCGGCGTCAGCGCGCGGTTCTTCCAGCCATCAATGAGTCCCGCCAGCATCCGCGCCGGCCAACGCTTCTCGTCGATATTGGCCGCCTGTATCAACTGCTTGAGCAGTCGGATCTGGTCGTCGGTATCCAGAATGGTGAAATTCGACTTCAGCCCGACCAGTTCGGCGTGGCGGCGCAACAGCTTGACGCAGACCGAATGAAAAGTGCCCAGCCACGGCATCCCCTCGACCGTTTGCCCCAGCAAATGGCCGATCCGCTCTTTCATCTCGCGCGCGGCCTTGTTGGTGAAGGTCACTGCCAACACCTCGTTCGGCCGCACCCGTCCGCAGGTCAGCAAATGCGCAATCCGGCAGGTCAGCGCCTTGGTCTTGCCGGTCCCGGCCCCGGCCAGCATCAACACCGGCCCGTCCATGGCCTCGACCGCAGCGCGTTGCGCCGGGTTCAACCCGTCCAGATAAGGCTGGGGCCGCGCCGCCATGGCGCGCTGCGAAAGGCTTTGGGCCGCGCCTTCAAAGGCGCTCTCATCATCATGACCATTCATCCGCCCAACTTAGCGCCGCCGCCGCCCAAGGCCAAGCCATGTTCTGCGATTGTTCACAAAACCCCGTGCTTCTTTTTGGTCAAAATACTCCGGGGGTGCGGGGGCTGGCCCCCGCGACCGCCCTATCCGCCATGCAGCAGACTGGCAAACAGCCGCGGATCCAGGCTTTCACTGGCGAAGGTCGGCCCCTCGGTCAGCAGGCTGACCGCATCATGGCTGTGCAGGCTTTCCTGATGGCTGGCCAGAACCCGGAAATCACCGATCCGCGGATCGGCCAACAGCCCCTCGGCAAAGACCCGCGCCGCGTCTTCGACAAAGATCGGGTTCGCGGCGTTCAACTCGGCAAAGGCCTGTTCGTCCTCGCGCTTGACCATCACCTGCGTCTCGGTCGGCACTGCCCGGCGCGCGATGTCGATCAGATCCTCGAACCACAGGCAGTTGCCCTGTTCCACCACCACCGAGATCCGCGCCACCGAGCGCTGCGAATGTGGCGTCGCCAACTGGCCGCGCGTCATCCGCGCGTGTTCGGCCAGTTCCAGCGAACACGGGCAGGTCGAGGAATAGACGTAATCAAGATGCACGATCTTCTTGCGCACCCCCGCGACCTCGACCACCTCAAGCGCGATGTCGTAATACTGCCACCCCTTCAGCCCCGAGCGCAGGCTCTCCACCTTGACCGGAAACGAGAACCGCATCTGCAAGCGCGCGTCGATCGTCTCCAGATCGGCCTGATAGTCGTCCAGCGCCGCTTCCATCACCTCAAACGAAAAGGCGCGCTCGGCATGGCCATAAAAAGAGCGCATGATCCGGCTCATGTTGATGCCCTTCTTTTCAGCCTCAAGGCTGACAGTGCCGGTCACGCTGGTCTCCAGCGTGATATCGCCCGCGGCATCGCGGGTGTGATAGCGGATCGGCAGGCGGAAATTCGAAATCCCGACGTGCTGAATCTGTGCCCGCGCGCCCACAATCAGGCTGGCGGGGCCGTTTTGCAGATCCGGCAGCCCGGCCTTGTAGGCGGCATCTGCCGCGAACCCGGCGTCATAGCGGCGCGACAAGTCGGGGTAATTGCCCAAGGGCTGCCCCGGCAACAGCCGCGCAATCGCCGGATCCAGCAAGGCGACTTCGGTCGCGGTGGCGCTCGCGGCCCAGATGCGCAACGTGGCCAGCGCCGCCTCGGCCTCTTCGCGCGCCGGGGGGGCGGCCGTGCCGACACCAGTCTTGCCGTAAACGTTCATCTGATGGTCCCCGATTGCTGTCCTTTGCCCGGTCATCCGGACGCACTGCGGCATGTGTCCCTTAAACTGCACAACAGGCGCTCTTGCAGATAGGAATGCGTCATTTCCCTTGTCAAAGGCGCCACCGCAGTGACGCTGGCCGACAGATTGGCCACAGATTGATCGGCGCAGATTGACCAACCAAGGGCTGATATATAGTGTCCGTTCAATTCTTGAAAAGGCAATTCCCAATGTTCATGGCTACCCTTTCGCGTCTTCGCAAGAAACTGGGGCTCGTAAGTTACCACGAGGTTTTGCAATTGCATGACGCCCAGTTGCTGTCTTGGGCACGCGGCACCAATTTCTGGCAGGACTCATCGCTACGCAAAAAGACCAACGACGCATTGATAGATCTGTTTTATGGCCTAGTCAAAGAAACCAAGCCCGACCTGTTCATCGAGGCTGGCGCAAAAACCGCCTTTGCATCGCTGGCGATACGCAAACACTTGCCAGACGCAAGGATTGTGGCCTTTGAGGCCAGCCCAGAAAACTTCGCATCCTATGCCACAAGCCAACCGTTCAAAGAAAACCAGATTGACTATCGCCACTGCGCCGTGTCCGACACGACCGGCACGTTGACTTTCAATGTCCGCGACGATGGCGTAAAGAACTTTGGTGCGAACAGCCTGCTTGGCAGATCAAGCGAGACTTATCCCGTAAAGCAGGTCACGGTGCCTTCTACCCGGTTGGAGGATGCCTTTCCTGATTGCCCCAGCAACGCCCTGTGGATTGATGTCGAGGGCGCCTCGCGGCACCTGATCGCCGGGGCAAAAAAACTGCTGCCCAAGACCTGTGCCGTCATGATTGAGGTCGAGGACCGTGCAGCCTGGGAGGGGCAATGGCTGGCACTGGATGTCAGCGTGGCGCTGATGAAACAGGGGCTCGTGCCCATCGCACGGGATTTCGAATTGAATTCACAGCACAATCTGGTTTTCCTGCGCGCGAACCTGCTTCGGTCGCACCATCGCGCGCGCCGCTCGATCGAGCACTACCACAGCCGGCTATCGTCTTTCTGACGGGAAACTGGCCGGGGATCGCCGAGCCGGGGAAGGTGCGTTGACCAGTGGAGGCGGGGCTGACCAGAGGGGGTAGGGCGGCGCTCAGGCCGCGCCCAGCGCCGCCTCGACATCGGCCACCAGATCGGCGCCGTCCTCGATCCCCAGTGAGATCCGCACAAGGCCCGGCGTGATCCCGAGGCTGGCTTTCTGATCCGCCGGCAGGCGCTGGTGGGTCGTCGTGGCGGGGTGGGTTGCGATGGATTTCGCATCCCCCAGATTGTTCGAGATCTTGATGATCCGCAGCGCGTTCAGGAACCGGAACGCCGCCGCCTGCCCGCCCTTCAGATCCAGCGTGACCATGGTGCCGCCCGACCCCATCTGATCCAGCGCCAACCCGTGTTGCGGATGGCTGCCAAGGCCCGGATAGATCGTGCGGGCCACGGCCGCATGGCTTTCGGCCACGCGCGCCACCAGCAGGGCGTTTTCGGCCTGCGCCCGCACCCGCAGATCCAGCGTCTGCATCCCCGACAGCATGATCCACGCGTTGAACGGGCTTATCGCGCCGCCAGTGTGCTTCATATAGGTTTCCAGCGGCCCGCGAATATAGTCGCGTCGACCGCAGACAACACCGCCCATCGCGCGGCCGCCGCCGTCAATATGCTTGGTCGCCGAATAGACGACCACATCGGCGCCCAGCGAAACCGCGTTGGAGAACACCGGCGTGGCAAACACATTGTCGACAATGACGATCGCGCCGTTTTCATGCGCAATGTCCGAGACCGCCTTGATATCAATGACCTCCAGCGTCGGGTTCGAGATGGACTCGAAGAACACCGCCCGGGTGTCCGGCCGCATCGCCGCGCGCCACTGCCCCAGATCCAGCCCGTCGACCAGCGTCACCTCGACCCCGAACCGGCCCAGCAACTCCAGCACATAGATGCAAGACCCGAACAGTGCACGGGCCGCAACCACATGGTCGCCGGCCTTCAGAATCGCGGTCAACGCGCCATTGACCGCCGCCATCCCCGAGGCCGTGGCAAAGGCATCCTCGGTGCCCTCGAGCGCGGCGATGCGGTCTTCGAACATCCGCGTGGTCGGGTTTCCGTATCGGGCATAGATGAATTCATCCTCGCCGGGCTGAACAAAGCGCGCCTCGGCGGCCTCGGCGCTGTCGTAGACAAAGCCCTGCGTCAGGAAGATCGCTTCGGCCATTTCGCCATACTGGCTGCGGCGGGTCCCTTCGTGGACCAGCTTGGTGCGGGGTTTCCAGTCGTTCATTGGGGCCTCCGGCAATCGGCTGCGGCATCGCGCCGCAAGCGCGGCGTAGCGCGCGACGCGGGCAGGGTCAACGGGGGGAATGCGAACCCGGTGGTCCGGGCCTTGGCACGGGCCCGCCGCAAATGGGCGGTCGGCACTGGCACCGCGTCGCGGCACCGCAGTGGCGCGCAGGCGGCCCGAGGCCGGGTCAAGGCGGCTATCGCGATCGGGCCGCGGCTACGGTTTGGCCAGATCAAGGTCAACGCGCTTTCACCGTGATATAGTCGATTTCTGCAACAATTCGGCCGCCGTGATCGGGTAATTTCGCGTTTCTGGTCGCATATCGCCACCGTGCCACATCCGACCCGCCCACAGATCGCGCGGCCCGATCACCGTCAAACCGGCGCAAACGCTGGCCAGAGTCAGGACTCGTCGTCCTTTTCAAGGGCGTAGCGCGCAAACAACCGGCTTTGCGCCATGAAGAAGCCAAACATCAGCACGGTCAGGCCAATGGTCTTGAAATTCACCCAGGTCTGATCCGAGAAATTGCGCCAGATTACCTCATTGGCGACCGCAAGCCCCAGAAAAAAGCCGATCAGGCGTCTGGTGAGGATGGTCCAGCCCTTCGGCTGCATCGGCAGCACTTCCTCCATGACCAGCGCCAGCCATGGCTTGCCCCGCACCAGCCCGACTGTCAGCAGCCCCGCGAAAAGCAGGTAGATGATCGTCGGCTTCATCTTGAAGAACCTCGGATCATTCAGCCAGATCGAGAGCCCGCCAAAGACCACCACCAGCACCAATGTGGCGATCTGCATCGGCGCCAATCGCCCGGTCAGCCGCCACAGCACCAATGTGGCCAGCACCATGAGCGGGACGAACCCCGCCGTGGCCAGAATAAAGCCTGAATATTCCGTGCCGTGGAACAGGAATGTCTTGTCCTTGAGCCGCCCGAACGCGATGAAAAACACCACCAAGGGGCCGAATTCAAGGCCGATCTTGACCCAGGGGCTGATCTTCTTGCCCGCCGCCCGCTTGCCCGTCTGTTGATCTGTCTCTTGCCGCTGCGCCATCTGTCCTACCCCGCCAATTCCACAATCACCGCACCCGCCGCGATCAACGCCATCAGCGCGGTGCGCCTTGGCCCTACCTTTTCGCCCAGGATCAACCAACCGATCAAGGCCGCAAATACCGTCGAGGTTTCGCGCAAGACCGCCGCCTCGCCGACCTTGTCCAGCCGGGTGGCCAACATGATCGCGCCAAAGCTGAAAAAGGCGACAAAGGCGCCGATCACCCCGCGCCGCATCAACGGCAGTATTTCCGATGTGGGCAGCCGCCACCAGCGCCGCCATGTCAGCACCGGCATGAACCAGCCGTCGATCAGGAAAAACCACGCCAGAAACGTGAACGGATCGCGCGTGGCGCGGATGCCATAAGCATCATAGGTGGTGTAAAGCGCCACGAAAGCGCCGGTCAGCACCGCAAAGCCCAGCGCCGGCACCAGCGTGTCGCGATCGAGCGTCACGGTGCGCAGGTTGTAGACCGCAAGGCCATAGATCCCCGCCAGGAGGGTGGCGACTCCGGCCCATTGTCCGACTGTGAAATGTTCGCCAAAGACCAGCCCCGCCCCGATCACCGCGAACAACGGGCCGGTGCCGCGCACCACCGGATAGACCACGGTATAGGCGCCGCGGCTGTAGGTCATCGCCTGCGCAAGCTTGTAGCCCGCATGGATCACGAAGGCCCCGGCCAGAATCGGCCACAGATGCGATTCCGGCCAAGGCACGACAAAGAACGCGACCGGCGCCACGATAAGCCCGTAGCTGGCGTCGATTGCCGCTCGCGACAGCCATGGATCGTGCCGGCCCTTCTGGAGCGCGCCGAAAATCGCATGCAGAAATGCCGCCATCAGCGCAAGACCAAGGGCAGCGGCATGCCCGGTCTCGGTGCCTTCCAGCGAGATCAGCCAGGCGCTCATCGCCGGTGCGCGGATCGAGGCGCGACCACCGGGCGACCCCGATGCGCCGCCATCCGGGCAACGCCTGCGGATTGTTCAAGCCGAGTCCAGATCATGTCATGCATCGCGACCGACAAGAGCACGGGCAAAATCGGCCGGGTCAAAGGGCGCGAGGTCGTCGATCTGTTCGCCAATCCCGATGGCGTGAATCGGCAGGCCGAATTTGTCGGCCAGCGCCACCAGAACGCCGCCCTTGGCAGTGCCGTCAAGTTTGGTCATCACGAGGCCCGAGACATCCGAGATGTTGCGGAAGGTTTCAACCTGGGAAAGCGCGTTCTGCCCGGTGGTCGCATCCAGCACCAACAGCGTATTGTGCGGCGCCGTGGGGTCTTTCTTGCGAATGACGCGAACGATCTTGGCCAGTTCCTCCATCAGGTCGGCGCGGTTTTGCAGCCGACCCGCCGTGTCGATCATCAACAGATCGGCGCCGGTTTCCTGTGCCCGGGTCATCGCGTCGAACGCCAGCGAGGCCGGGTCCGAGCCCTCGGGCGCGGTCAGCACCGGCACCCCCGCGCGCTGCCCCCAGACCTGAAGCTGCTCGACGGCGGCGGCCCGGAAGGTATCGCCGGCGGCGATGACCACCGATTTCCCGGCGGCGCGGAACTGGCTGGCAAGTTTGCCGATGGTCGTGGTCTTGCCCGAACCGTTCACCCCGACCACCAGAACCACCTGCGGCTTGGTCGGGTAAATCGGCAGCGGCCGCGCGACCGGCTCCATGATGCGGGTGATCTCATCGGCCAGAAGACCCTGGATTTCGGCGGTGGACAGGCGTTTTCCCAATCGGCCCTCGGCCAGATTGGCCGTCACCCGCAAGGCGGTTTCGACCCCCATATCGGACCGGATCAGCAATTCTTCGAGGCTTTCAAGCATCGCGTCATCCAACGCGCGGCGCGGCGCGGCGGCGCCGGCCTCACCGCGCCCCAGCAGACGGCCGAACAGGCCCGGCTTGCGGCTGGGTTCCGGGGCGGGGCTTGGCGCGGCGGCGGGCGCGGCGGCGGCGGCGGGCGCGGGGGCTGGGGCCGGCGTGGCGGAGGCGGAGGCAGCGCTTTTCGCGGCGGCGGCTTCGTCCTTGGCAGCCGGTCTTTCGGCGGAAACATCGGGGCGGGTTTCGGGAACGGTCTCGGGGCTCGGTTCCGGGGCGTCGGCGATGATCGCGTCAAGCCCTTCCTCGAGTTTCGAGGAAGACTTCAGCAGTCGGGATTTCAGCTTGTTGAAAAACGACATTGCGGGCCCTTTCGCTATTGCCCCTCACCTAATCAATCCGGCGCCCGAAAGGAAGGCCGCTCAGGACACCGAGCCGAACAGGATCAACGCCTGCCCCGACCAGTAAAGTGCCCACAGCAGATGTTTGGCGATGCGCCGCAGCAGCCCGTCGCGCAGAACAAAGATCTCAAGCGCCAGGATCACGTCCGAGGCCAGAAACGCCAGCACCCCGGTCTTGAGCAGCCCCAGCGCCGGCGACAGGCCCAGTGCGGCCAGCGCCATCGCCAGAATGATCAGCACATAGCCGCGCACCGGCAGGCGCAGCGCGCCGGTGCGCGGCGCAAGCCAAAGTTCGGTTGAAAGGCCAAGGGCGATCAGGATCAGCGCCGGAAAAAGCGGCGGCAAGTCGGCACCCGCCTCGACAAAGGCCAGCAGATAGGCCAGATGCCCGGCCGCAAAGGCCGCCATGCCGGCCAGAAAGGCACGCTCGCCGGGACGCGACAGGAAATAGTCGCCAAGCGCGCCCAGAAAAAGGCCCGCAACCACCAGACCCGGCACCTCGAGCCTCAGACCCAGCAGCGCCAGCGCCGCAACCGAGGTGGTCTTGACCACGCTCTTGGCCGTGCCGGGCCCCTGCGCGCAATAGTAAACGCCCATCGCCAACGCCATCACCAGCGCCAGCCCGAACCAGAAGATGACAAGAATTTCACCGCTCATACGCCCAAAAGCCACGATTTTTTCCCCGCGACAAGGCGTCTGCCCCTCTTTCGCCGAAATTGCGTATAGTCTGGCGCAAAGAGGTGTCCGATGCTGCGCAAACTGCCCGTTTCAAATCCGTTCAAGTCCCTGACCCGGAAGGTGCCCGAGGTTCGGGCCTTTGCCGTGGCCACGCTGGCGCCACTGCCCCTGTTGGCGCTGGGGGCGGTCTATGGCGGGCTTTGGGCCTGGGCTGCCTTCGGCTATATCACGGTCTTGATCTTTGCCCTGGACGAGCTGATCGCGCGGGCTGCCCCCGATGCCCCCGAAGGCACCGAGTTCCCCGCGGCAGACCGGCTATCGGTTGGCTTGGCGGTCGCGCATTTTGGCGCGCTGGGTCTGGCGGTCTTTGCGCTTTCGGGGGGGACGGGGCTGAACTTGGGCAGTTGGATCGCGGTGTTTCTCGGGTTTGGGCTGTTCTTCGGGCAGGTGTCGAATGCCAATGCGCATGAGCTGATCCACCGCGCCGATCCGCGGCTTTTTGCCTTGGGGATGTGGGTCTATATCTCGCTTCTTTTCGGGCATCACACCTCGGCGCATCGGCTGGTGCATCACCGCTTTGCCGCCACGCCCGACGATCCCAACACCGCAGCGCTGGGTGTGGGGTTTTATGAGTTCGCGCCGACCGCTTGGCTGGGGTCGTTTGTCGCCGGCTATGAGATGGAGCGAAACCGCGCCGCCCAGCGCGCCGCCCAGCGCGCCGCCCAGCGCCCGGCGTCGGGCGTGATTGACCGGCTGCGCCGGACAAACCCCTATGCGATCTATCTGACCGGGGCGGCGGCATGTCTGGTGCTGGTCGTGATGGCCTTTGGGCTGACCGGGCTGCTGGCCTATCTGGCATTGTGCGCCTACGCGCAGATGCAGCTTTTGCTGTCCGATTACGTGCAGCACTACGGGCTGGAGCGCCGGACCGTCGGTCCGGACAAATACGAACCTGTCAGCGTCGCCCATAGCTGGGATGCCCCGCATCCGGTGTCATCGCTTTGGATGCTGAACGCACCGCGCCACTCGGACCATCACGCCCATCCGGCGCGCGAATACCCCGCGCTGCGTCTGGGCACGATCACCCCCGACCGCCCGATCCTGCCAAGGTCGCTGCCTGCGATGGCCACTTTGGCGCTGATCCCGCGGCTTTGGCGCCGGGCGATGGACCGCCGCGTCGCAAGGCTGCGCGCGCGCTAGGCCGATCACGCGGCTTTGGCTGGCGGCTCGGGCGGCTTTCTGGCAGGCTGTCGGCAACAGAAAACCGGAGGCCTTCATGCGCACCCCCCCTGCCCTCGCGGGCATTTTCGCCATGACACGGGCGGCTGCACGGTCGTTTGCAAGCGCGTCTGCGGCACCCGCCCGAGGCGCCCTGCCATTGATCGCGGTCGTGCTGGCGGCGGCACCGGGACACGCCCAGGAGGCGCTTGACGCGAACGCCTTTGACAGCCGCACACAGGGGCGCACGATCACCTATTCCGCCTATGGCTCGGCTTATGGGGTCGAGCAATACCTGCCGGGCCGCAAGGTCGTCTGGGCCTATACCGAAGGCCAGTGCAAGACCGGGTTCTGGTTTGAACAGGCGGGGTTGATCTGCTTTGCCTATGAGAACGAACCCGATCTGCAATGCTGGACCTTTCACGACTCGGCGGTTGGGCTGACGGCCTATTTCAACGGCGATCAGGAAAACGAACCGCTGGTATCGCTGGACGAAAGCCCCGAACCGCTGAACTGCTCGGGCCCCGAGGTTGGCGTATAGCGCCCCGGCGGGAACGCGCGGTTCCCCGGCCTCAATGCCCAGGGGCCGTTCGCCGGGGGGCCTTGGCCGGCTTGCCAGGTGCCCGCCAGCGGGATGCCCAGGGCTGAAAAGCCCAAGAACGAAAGGTCTAGTGGCAAGACCGTGTTGGTCAGGCCTGAGCCCATCGCTACCGGAAAATGATCTGCCAGGCTGATCGCAGGATGACACCCCATCAATACAGTTTTCGCAAGGCCACACTGAATGATCTTGATTTGCTCATGGCATGGCAATCGACGCCTCATGTCCGTGAATGGTGGGACGTCGATGCGCCATACGATGAAGCAGCATTGGCTGATGCTCGGGTAAGGCGCTGGATTGTTTCAACCCTCGGACGTCCCTTCGCGTTCATCCAGGACTACACGGTTCATGGCTGGCAAGACCACCATTTTGCCAGACTGCCGAAAGGTTCGCGGGGAATTGACCAATATATCGGAGACCCCGAAATGATCGGTGTCGGGCATGGTTCAGCGTTTATCAGCGCAAGAATGCAGGCAATCTTTGATGAGCAAGCGCCCGTGATCGCGACCGATCCTCATCCTGACAACAAGCGGGCGATTGCTGTTTACGAGAAACTGGGTTTCGAGCCGTTCGGGCCACCTCGGGAAACCCGGTGGGGCCTGATCTTGCCGATGACGGCGAGGCGTCAAAGGGCTGGCAATTCACAGCAGCCATGGACCAATGCGCTTTCGCGCCATGACTGAACGGCATATCGCAACAACGAACCACCCCGAAAAGGCCCCCAAAGGCCGGCGCCCCACGCCGGTGCGGCACAAGCCTCAAAACAGGCTGCCCTGCCCCGGCGGCACGTCGGGTTTGGCCTTTCGTGGCCGTGTGGGCGGGGTTTCGGGTGCCGGTGCGGGCGGGGTGGGTGGGTGCGGGGTTGAAGGGGCGGCTGGCGGCGGGGGCACGTCGCCCGCCCGAGGGACGACCTGCACGCGCCCATCGTGAAACTCGATCTCGAGGGCCGGGCAAGTGGCGGCCTTGGCCTCGGTGGTGACCAGATCAGTCCCCGCGCGCACCACCGCATAGCCGCGCCGCAGCGTTTCGGTATAGCCCAAGGTCTGGCGCATCCGGTCCAGCCGGTCGAGCCGCTCGGTCAAAGCCTCGAGCCGGGCGCGCGGGGCGCTGTGCAGCCGCCCGCCAAGGGCGATCAGCGCCTGCCGGGACTGGGTGGTGTGACGCAACGCCTCGGCGCGGTTGCGCAGCGCAGCGGGAAGCAACCGGGCGGACCACTCGGACAGGCGTTCGGCGGCGCGGCGGCGGCGCCCCTCCAACGCGGGGGCAAGTCGGCTGGCCCAAAGATCGATCCGGCGCTGTTCCTCGGCCAGAAAGCGGCGCAAAAGATCGGGGCGGACCAAGGCGGCCACCGGGCCAAACCGGCCGCGCTTGGCCTGTATCGCCGCGCGAAGCGCCGGGCCTAGCCGGTCAACCCAAAGGTCGAAGCGCTGCCGCGAAGGCCCGGTCAGCGCCTGCGGTCGGCCAAGGCCGCGCGCCAGATCCACCAGACGCTGGCGCCGCGTCTCGGCGCGGCTCAGCGTCGCCCGCGCCATCCGCGCACCCGCGTCCGCGACCCAGGCCAGCAGCTCCATCCGCACCGGAACCGCGATTTCCGCCGCCGCGGTGGGCGTAGGCGCGCGTCGATCAGAGGCATGGTCGATCAGCGTGGTATCGGTCTCGTGCCCCACCGCCGAGATCAGCGGGATCCGGCTTTCCGCCGCCGCCCGCACCACGATTTCTTCGTTGAAACCCCAAAGATCCTCAAGACTGCCGCCACCCCGGGCGACGATAATCAGATCGGGGCGCGGCAGGGCGCCCCCCGGTGCCAACGCATTGAACCCGCGGATCGCCGCGGCCACTTCGGACGCACAGGACTGGCCTTGCACCGCCACCGGCCAGATCAGCACATGGCGCGGAAAGCGGTCGCGCAAACGGTGCAGGATGTCGCGGATCACCGCCCCGGTGGGCGAGGTCACCACCCCGATCACCTCGGGCAAATAGGGCAGCGCCTGTTTGCGCCCCGCATCGAACAGCCCCTCGGCCGCCAGCGCCTTGCGCCGCGCCTCTAGCATCGCCATCAGCGCGCCCGCCCCGGCAGGCGCGACATCCTCAACGATCATCTGGTATTTCGACTGGCCCGGAAAGGTTGTCAGTTTACCCGTCGCGATGATCTCCATCCCCTCTTCGGGGCGGATCTGCATCTTGGCCACCTGCCCCTTCCAACTGACGGCGGCGATGACCGCGCGGTCGTCCTTGAGGTCGAAATACATATGCCCCGAGGCTGGCCGCGAAACCCGCCCCACCTCGCCGCGCACCCGAACCCGGCCGAACTCACCCTCGATCACGCGCTTCACCGCACCGGAGATTTCCGAGACGGTGAATTCCGGCGCATTGCCGGGGTCGGGGGCATCGTGTTCGAACATCTCCATGGCGCAACCTTGTATCACCTGCGCCTTGACCTTAGAACGCGCCGAAGGGCGGGCCAAGAGGGGTAAGCGGATGAACATTCTGGTGTTGGGGGGCGGCGGGCGCGAACACAGCCTGGCCTGGGCGATCAAGCAAAACCCGAAATGCGACCGGCTGATCGTGGCACCGGGCAATGCAGGCATCGCCAGCCTGGCGGAATGCGCCGATATCAACATCCTGTCGGGCGCGACCGTGGTCAATTTCTGCGAGGAAAACGCCATTGATTTCGTGGTGATCGGCCCCGAGGCACCGCTGGCGGCGGGGGTGTCGGATGCGCTGGCCTCGGCCGGAATTCTGGCCTTTGGTCCGTCGCAAGCGGCGGCGCAGCTTGAGGCGTCAAAAGCCTTCACCAAATCGGTTTGCGACGCCTGCGCGGCCCCGACCGCGGCCTGGGCGCGGTTTACCGACGCCGCCCCGGCGCGCGACTACGTCACCCGGACGGGCGCGCCGATCGTGGTCAAGGCCGACGGGTTGGCCGCCGGAAAAGGCGTGATCGTGGCGATGAGCGAAGCCGAGGCGCTGGCCGCCATCGACGACATGTTCGGCGGCGAGTTCGGCGACGCCGGGGCAGAAGTAGTGATCGAAGAATTCATGACCGGCGAAGAGGCCAGCTTCTTTCTGCTGTGCGATGGCACGACCGTCTTGCCGATCGGCACCGCCCAAGACCACAAGCGCGTCGGTGACGGCGACACCGGCCCCAACACCGGCGGCATGGGCGCCTATTCACCGGCGCCAGTGCTGTCGGACGCCGTTGCCGCGCAGGCGCTGAACGAGATCGTGCGTCCGACGATGGCGGAAATGGCGCGGCGCGGCACGCCCTATCAAGGGGTGCTTTACGCCGGGTTGATGATCGAAGACGGGCGCGCCCGGCTGGTTGAATACAACTGCCGCTTCGGGGATCCGGAGTGTCAGGTTCTGATGATGCGGCTGGGTGCGCAGGCGCTGGATCTGATGCTGGCCTGCGCCGAAGGGCGACTGGCCGACATGCAGGTAAATTGGGCCGATGACCACGCGCTGACGGTGGTGATGGCGGCCAAGGGCTACCCCGGCAGCCATGCCAAAGGCACCCCGATTGCGGGTCTTGAGGCGCTGCCCGGAGATAGCAACCATATGGTATTTCACGCTGGCACCGCTGCGCACGATGGCCAGATCGTTGCCACCGGGGGGCGCGCGATGAGCGTTACCGCCCGCGGAACCACGCTGCGCGAAGCCCATGCCCGCGCCTATGCGATGGTCGAGGCCATTGACTGGCCGGGTGGTTTTTGCCGCCACGACATAGGTTGGCGCGCCCTTTGATCGGCGCCGCTGGCGGGCGGAAAGCAAAAGCAGGGGGTGCGCCTTCGCGTCGTTGCGACCACGCGCAGGATCGCGGAAAAAAGGGGGGCTTTCCGCCCCCCACGCCGCTCATGTCATGAGCGGCGCCCCCCCCGAGAGTATTTTGCCAAAAAGAAGCGCGCAGTCGTCAGCCCATCCGTTCCGAGGCATATGAACCGGGGCTGGCGGGGAAAACCACCGTCTTGTTGCCGTTTTGAAAGACCCGGTGATGGATATGGGCGTGGATCGCGCGGGCTAGCACCTGCGCCTCGACATCGCGGCCAAGGCTGACGTAGTCCTCGGCGCTTTGCGCATGGGTGACGCGCACGGTGTCCTGTTCGATGATCGGCCCTTCGTCAAGTTCGGCGGTGACATAATGTGCGGTGGCACCGATCAGTTTCACACCGCGCTCATAGGCCTGTTTATAGGGGTTTGCCCCCTTGAACGAGGGCAGGAACGAGTGGTGGATATTGATGATCCGCCCAGACATTCTGGTGCAGAGCGCATCGGACAGAACCTGCATGTAGCGCGCCAGAACAAGCAATTCCGCACCGGTTTCCTCGACAACCGCCAAGAGCCGGGCCTCGGCGTCGGGTTTGTTTTCCTTGGTCACCTTGATATGGTGAAAGGGAATGTCGTGGTTCACCACCTGTTTTTGATAGCTGTGATGGTTCGAGACCACGCCCACGATGTCGATCGGCAGCGCCCCGATGCGCCAGCGATACAGCAGATCGTTCAGGCAATGGCCGAAGTTCGACACCAGCAGCAGCACTTTCATCCGGGGGGTTCCGGCGTGGATTGCCCAATCCATCGCAAAGCCCTGTGCCACCGGGGCAAAGCCCTCGATCAGCTGCGCCTGGCTTGTGCCTTTTTCCGAGACAAATGTGACGCGCATGAAGAACTGCCCCGTCAGCGGGTCGTCAAACTGATGCGAGTCGGTCAGATTGCAGCCCTGATCGGTCAGGCAATTGGCAATTGCCGCCACAATTCCGCGCGTCGAGGGGCATTTCACCGTCAACACATAAGAGTCCATTCCGGTTCCTTTCTTGCGGTCCCGAAGCGGGGCCTTTGGGGTGCATATTCATCGCTGAACGAGAAAGCACCTGCCGGGATACGACCGCACGGGCGCGAAAAACGGCGCGCAGGGAAACTTGCGCGCAAGCCGGGCAGCTATCATCGGGATGCCGCAGGCCGAATGGCAAGGCCGCCGCGGGGGCGACCCCGGTTCAGATCTGTTTTTCGGGGATGTGCACGACCAGCCCATCCAGCGCCGGCGTGACCTTGATCTGGCACGTCAGCCGCGATTTCACCGGGTCGGGCTGGTAGGCGAAATCCAGCATGTCTTCTTCCATCGGCTCTTTCGGAGGGACGCGATCGACCCAGGCGTCATCAAGATAGACATGGCAGGTCGAGCAGGCGCAGGCGCCGCCACAGTCGGCGTCGATACCGGGCACGCCATTGTCGCGGGCGCCTTCCATGACCGTCATGCCGGGTTTTACCTCGATGACATGCTCGGTGCCGCTGTGTTCGATATAGGTGATCTTTGCCATCGCATTCATCCTTGCCTGCCTCTTGGTCCGGGCATTGCCATTTCCCCCAAGCGTTTAGGGCAATCCGAGGCGATTTGCCAGAGCCGCCGATCGCGATCTTTGGTTCCGGCTCCGGACTTTCGCGGCACCGGCTTGTCGGCTATGGTCACGCGCAATTGCCAAAGCCAAGGCCGCGCCCTGCATGACCCATTTGTCCCAGCCTCTCTGGTCCTTCGCGCTGATGCTGGCGCTGACGGCCTGCACGCCTGCGCCGCTGCCGCTGGCCGCGCCAGAGCCGACCCTTGCCGGAGAAATCCGCCTGACCGCGCCCATGCCCGCGCCCGGTGTCTGTTGGGCACGCCAGACCCGGCCGGCGGTGATCGAAACCGTCACCGAACATGTGCAGGCCTCGGCCGAGCGACGCGACCCTTTGAGCGGCACCGTCACAAAGCCCGCCAGCTACCGCACCGAAACGCGCCAGCGGATCGTCGAGGCGCGGGCGGAGCAATGGTTCCGCACCCCCTGCCCCGACGCGCTGACGCCCGAGCTGATCGCGACCTTGCAACGGGCGCTGAAGGCGCGCGGGGTCTACCGGGGCACGGTCAGCGGGGTGATGGATTCCAGCACCATGGCGGCGGTGCGCGCTTGGCAGACGCCACGTGGGCTGAACAGCGCCGCGCTGTCGCTGCGGGCGGCGCGCGATCTGGGCCTTCTGGCCTGGGACGGCAATTGAAAAGGGCGCCGCGAACGGCGCCCTGATCGACGGGGGGGGAGTGTCCCTATTCGACCGGCAGCGCGACAAAGCGCGGCTCGCCGGCACGACGGATCAACAGCAGCAGCGATTTGCGCCCTGCGTCCTTGGCCTCTTTGATCCGCCCATCCAGATCGTCAAGCGAGGCGACCGGCTGTTGACCGGCTTCGGTGATGACATCGCCCGCGCGCAGGCCCTTGTCATAGGCCTCGCTGTTTTCTTCCAGCGCCTTGACGACCAGTCCGGTGGCACCCGATGACAGACCGAGTTCCGTGGCGATCTCGGGGGTGATCGGCGCCACGGTCATACCCAGCATGTCGCGTTCAGCGGCCTGTGGTTTGGCAACCGCGGCGGGAACCGCCTCGCCCTCGGCCAGCTCGCGCCGCCCCAGGGTGACCAGCAGCGTTTCGGATTTGCCGTCGCGGATCACGATCACACGCACCGCCTGCCCCACCGGCGCATCGGCCACGCGGCGCACCAGATCGCGCGTGTCTTTTACCTCGCCGCCATCAAACGAGACGATCACATCGCCCGCCAGCATGCCGGCATCGGCGGCGGGGCCCGGCGGAACCTCATTGACCAGCGCGCCCGACGCATTGGTCAGCGCCATCGCCTCGGCCATGTCGGAGGTAATGTCCTGGATCTTCACCCCAAGCCAGCCGCGCCGGGTTTCACCAAATTGCTTCAACTGCTCGACGACCTTGTTGACCACGTTCGAGGCCATCGAGAAGCCGATCCCGATCGAGCCGCCGTTCGGCGACAGGATCGCGGTGTTCATGCCGATCACCTGCCCGTCCATGTTGAACAGCGGCCCGCCCGAGTTGCCCCGGTTGATCGCGGCGTCGGTTTGCAGGTAGTCGTCGTAGGTGCCCGACAGTTCACGGTTTCGCGCAGAGACGATGCCAGCCGATACCGAGAACCCCTGACCCAGCGGGTTGCCCATCGCCATCACCCAGTCGCCCACCCGCATCACATCGCTGTCGCCGAAAGTGACGAAGGGCAAAGGCTTGGAGCTTTCAACCTTCAAGAGCGCGACATCGGTCTTGGGGTCGGTGCCGATCAGCTTGGCGGGCAGGGTTTCACCGGAATAGAACTCCACTTCAATCTCGTCGGCGCCGTCGATGACGTGGTTGTTGGTGACGATATAGCCCTCTTCCGAAATTACATAGCCCGAGCCAAGCGCATTCGAGCGGCGCGGCGCGCCGTTGCCATGCCCGTTCGGCAGGCCGAAATCGCGAAACAGATCCTCAAACGGGGACCCATCGGGAAAGATCGGTCCGGGACCGGTCGGCGCGGCAACCGTGGTCGAGGTGGTGATGTTGACCACCGCCGGGCTGACCATTTCGGCCAGGTCGGCGAAACTGTCGGGTGCGGCACGGGCCTCGGCACGCACGGCGGGCGTGATCGCCAGCGCCAGTGCCAGTGCCGTCGCTGTCAGAACCCGGACACCTATGCGCCGCGTGGACAGGAAAAGGGCCTGTGAGGTCATTGCATACTCCCTTGCGCAATCAGATTGGCCTTCGCGCGAACGAATGCCGCTACTTTCATAAATACCTAGGGCGCGTGCGGGGCAAATGAAAGACTCTCTTGCCGGCTCAATTTGATGTGAGGCGTCTCGGGGTCTGGTGCCGCTTGGGGGGCGAGGCCTGAACAGGGCAAGGCGTGGCAGAGGCAGGAAGCCTCCGGCGGGAGTATTTCGGCCAAAAAGAAGCCGCACGGAAAAGGGCCGATCCGAAGACCGGCCCTCTGATTGTCATGGCCCCCATGGTGACGATGGTGCCGTTGTCACTTGGCTGTGTCCGAGCGCAGATAGTCGAAGAACTCGCTATCGGGCCGCATCACGATTGACGAATTCTGCCCTTTGAGCGCGCGTTCATACGAGGTGAGCGAGCGGGTGAAGGAAAAGAATTCAGGGTCGCGGCCGAAGGCTTCGGCGTAGATCGCGTTGCGGTTGGCATCGGCCTCGCCTCGGATGATCTCGGACTGTTTGCGGGCTTCAGAGGTCAGCTCGACCACGGTCCGGTCGGCGGTGGCGCGCACGCGTTGTGCCGCCTCGCCGCCGCGCGCGATTTCATCGCGTGCCTCGCGGTCCCGTTCGGCGCGCATCCGATCGAAGGTGGCCGCAAGGTTCTGTTCCGGCAGGTCGGTGCGCGTCAGCCGCACGTCGATGACATCAACCCCCAGCGCGGCCGCCTCCTTGCGCGCCAGATCGCGGATCTGGTTCATCAGCGGCGTGCGGTCATCTGACAAGACCGTGGTTGAGGGGACCGAACCCAGCACTTCGCGGATGGCGTTTTCGATGATGCCGGCGAGGCGCGTTTCGGCGGCGCGCAGCGATTCCGGCCCGGACAGGCTGACTGCTTCGCGGAACGCGATCGCGTCGGTAATCCGCCAGCGGGCGAAGGCATCGACCACCAGACGGCGGTCGTCCAGCGGCGTCACCTCGATCGGCGGGGTGGACAGCGACAGGATCCGCTTGTCATACCGCACGACAGACTGGATCAACGGGATCTTGAAACCGTAACCGGGTTGGCTGCGGTCAACCTTTACTTCGCCAAACTGCAAGACCAGCGCACGTTCACGTTCATCGACGATATAGATCGACGACAGCGCGAGCCCGGCCAGCACCGCCAGAGCGGGCACAATGATGTTCATCCTGGCCATCAGTTCGTCCCCTCTTTCGGTGTCGTCACGTTACGGTTCAACTGATCAAGCGGCAGGTAGGGCACGACGCCCCCCTGTTCCCCCGACACCCCGTCAAGGATGACCTTGTTCATTCCGCCCAGAACCTTTTCCATCGTTTCGAGATACATCCGGCGGCGGGTCACGTCCGGCGCCTTGACATATTCGTCATAGACCGAGACGAAGCGGCTTGCCTCGCCCTGGGCGTCATTGACCACCTGAGCGCGGTAGCCCTCGGCCTGTTCGGTCAGCTGGGCGGCCTCGCCCCGGGCCTTGGCCAGAACCTCGTTGGAATAGGCATCAGCCTGCTTTTCCAGCGTGTCGCGCGTTTGCTGGGCGGCCTGCACGGCACGGAAGCTGTCGATCACCTCGCGCGGCGGGTCGGCACGGTTGAAGTTGACGCGCACCACGTTGATGCCGCTGTCATAGCTGTTGAGCGTCTTTTGCACCGCCGCGCGCAGATCGGCGGCAATCGAACCACGGTCACGGTTCAGGATCGGCGCAAGTTCGGACCGCGCGATGATGTCGCGCATCGCCGATTCCGAAACGGCGCGGATCGTGCCTTCCGGGTCGGCAAGGTTGAACAGAAGCTTTGACGGCTCGGTAATGTTCCAGACCACCTGAAACTCGATATCGACGATGTTCTGGTCGCGCGTCAGCATCAGCCCGGTGTCCAGCGCTCCGGCCTTGCCCGACCCGACCTCGGTGACGCGTTCACCCGTAACCGGGACCACTTCGGCGGTCACGATCGGCCAGGGCGCAAAGTTCAGGCCCGGCCCGCCGGTTTGCAGATACTTCCCCAGCAACAGCTCGACCGAGCGTTCGCTTTGCTGCACCGTATAGAACGAGGCATAGGCCCAAAGCCCTGCCGCCGCCAGCACCGCAATGCCCACCGTCGAGCGGTTGATCATCGGACCGCTCGGCCCGCCGGGGCCACCGCGCTTGTCATTTCCGCCCCGCCCGCCACGGCCGCCCATCAGGACGCGCAGCTGTTCGGTGCCCTTTTTCATGATCTCTTCGATTTCCGGGATCTGTGTGCCCTCGCCGGGGCGACGCCCCGGACGGCGTCCCTCTTTGCCGTGGCCGGGTTCGTCGTCGTCATCGCCGCCGTTGCCACCACTGCCCCAAGGACCTCCGTTGCTCATCCATTCACCCTTTCAGTTCCAATATCTGTTGTGTGCCACTTGGGCATAAAGTGAGAAAATTCAAGCCACACGCACTGGCTTTCGCATCGTCACCAGTTCTTCTGCCATGGTCGGATGCACCGCGCAGGTGCGGTCGAAATCTTCTTTTGTCGCGCCCATCTTGATGGCGACACCCGCAAGCTGGATCATCTCGCCCGCCTCTGGCGCAACGATGTGACAGCCCAGGACCCGCCGCGTATCGGCGCAAACGATCAATTTCATCATCACCCGATGGTTGCGGCCCGCAAAACCGCTGCGCATCGGTTTGAACGAGGTCGCGTAAACCTCGATCGGGCCGGCGTCACGCGCCGCCTCTTCGCTTTGCCCGACCGAGCCCAGTTCGCACGGCTGGGTAAACACGGCCGAGGCCACAAGGTCGTGGTCGGCCTGACGCGGACGGGCGCCGAAAACGGTATCGGCAAAGGCATGGCCTTCGCGGATCGCCACCGGGGTCAGATTGATCCGGTCGGTCACATCGCCCACCGCATAGATCGAGGGCACGGCGGTCTGGCTCCAGGCATCGACCTTGACCTCGCCCTTGCGGCCCAGCGCGACGCCCGCCTCGGCAAGGCCAAGCCCGTCGGTATTGGGCACCCGGCCGGTGGCATAGACCACGGCGCCATAGGTCCGTTCGGACCCATCCGTGCCAGAGACGCGAATCCCGTCGGCGGTCTTTTCCAGCGTCAGCACATCGGTGCCGCAATGAAGCGTCACCCCCGCCTCGACCATCTGTTCGGCGATATGGCCGCGCGCCTCGTCGTCAAAGCCGCGCAACACCTGTGCGCCGCGGTAGAACTGCGTCACCTCGACGCCCAACCCGTTCAGGATCGAGGCGAATTCACAGGCGATAAAGCCGCCGCCCACCACCAGAACGCTGGCCGGCAGCGCCTCGAGCTTGAAGATCTCGTTTGAGGTCAGCGCGAGTTCAGAGCCCGGCAGATCGGGCACGAAGGGGCGCCCTCCGGTGGCCACCAGAATATGTTTGGCGCGGATCACCTGACCCGAGGCAAGGCGCACCGAATGGGCATCTTGCAGCGTGGCGCGGCAATCAAAGACGGTGACATTCGCCCCCTTCAGGCCGCTGCGGTACGCCGCTTCCAGCCGGTTCAGTTCCGCCTCGAGCCGGGTGCGAAATGCAACCCAGTCAAATTCGGCGGGCTGCACGTTCCAGCCATAGGCCCGCGCATCCTCAAACGCCGCCGGATAGCTTGAGGCGAAGACCATCAGCTTCTTGGGCACGCAGCCGCGGATCACACAGGTGCCGCCCATCCGGTATTCTTCGGCCAGAGCCACGCGCGCGCCATGTTCGCCCGCCGCAATCCGCGCCGCGCGCACCCCACCCGAGCCGCCGCCGATCACGAACAGGTCATAGTCAAAGCTCATCTGCTGTCCTTCTGGTTGCCCTGCCCGCACAGGATTAGCCTCGCCTGTCCGGCGGGGCAAGCCAAGCGGCGCGCGAATTCAGTTCGACGCGTCCTTGCCCCCCCTGCAGCACGGTCTGTCGGCCACATCCAGAAGCGATGGATCGGCCCCGCGCGATCAGCCGACAAACGGCCCGTCAGCCCCGCTGGCGCCGCAAAGTCGCGCGCGGGTCGCGGTCAGTCCGGCCCGGCGGCGCAGCCGGATTGGTGGCCTCACCGGCAGCGTCACCCCCCCCAAGCGTCTTGATGAGCGGCGGGCCAATCGAGGTCTAGTCGAGATCGCTGAAAATATTCTCGGCCTCGGCAAAGTCGATCCGGTCATGTTCGATCGTGCCTTGGTTGACGTCGCGCAATTCGACCCGGCCATCGCCCTGACCAATGATCACCATGTCGCAGATATCGATAAACAATCCGTTTTCGACCACGCCGGGGATCTGGTTCAGCACCAGACCCAGTTGCCGCGCATTGCCGATCCGGTTCAGGTGCAGATCGACGATATAGTTGCCCTCATCGGTCACAAAGGGCTGACTGCCGTTCAGCCGCAGCGTGGTGTTGCGGCCCAGAACGTCCATGCTGACCAGCATTTCCTCGATCAGCGCTCGGGTGGTTTGCCAGCCGAACGGCACCACCTCGACCGGCAGCGGAAAAGCCCCCAGCTGCACCACCTCCTTCGCAGCATCGGTGATGACGATCATCTGGTCTGAGGCGGTCGCGACGATCTTTTCTTGCAAAAGCGCCCCGCCGCCGCCCTTTATCAGGTTCAACTCGCCGTCGAATTCATCCGCGCCGTCGATCGTCAGATCAAGCCATTTCGCCGCATCCAGACCGATGACCTCGATGCCGACCTGACGCGCCAGATCGGCGGTGCGTGAACTGGTCGGCACGCCGGTAATGCGCAACCCCTCTTCGCGGACGCGCTCGCCCAGACAGCGCACCATCCAGGCGGCGGTCGAGCCGGTGCCAAGGCCGACGCGCATCCCGTCTTCGACGAAATCAACGGCACGTTTGGCGGCGGCAAATTTTGCCTTGTCGATAGGGGAAAGTTCAGCGGACATGGCGGGCTCCTCAAGCAGGTCAGCATGGTTATAGGACATGGATGCCACCCGCGCGAGGGGCAAAACTCGCGTCGACCGGGAACTTGGGCCAAGACCCGGGTCCGAAGCCGACACGGGGGAAAGGTCGCGCTTCGGGCATGCGGCACGAGGGCGGGACGAGAAACGGCCGTTAGTTGCGCGCAACACGGCCCCCGCAACGTGAAACGCGCCCCGCCCGCAACGCGGCACCGGGACAGGCAGGAACAGTGAGGCAGGCGCGTGGGGCATGACTGGCGCGCGGGCGCCGGGTGGGGCGGGCTGGGCTGGGCAAACAAGTCACGACATTGGCAGCCGGTCGCATGCCAAAAGCACCACGGCGCGAATCCTCCGAATGGGTCGCTTTCGGACTGGATAAAGGACTGGAGTCAGGTGAGGTTATGGTCTCAACCTCAGGATCGGTTTTGCCCCCCCCGTGTTCACCCTTTATTACGCCCCTGACAATGCTTCGATGATCGTTCGGCTGGCGCTTGAAGAGACCGGCCTGCCTTACCGAACCACATTGGTTGACCGCCGGATGCGCGCGCAAGACTGCGCGCCCTATCGGGCGATCAACCCGGTCGGGCTGATCCCGGCGCTGGAAACACCCGAGGGCACGCTTTTTGAAACCGGCGCCATCTTGTTGTGGCTGGCCGACCGCGTGCCGGGCCAGCTTGCACCTGCACCCTCCGACCCAGCCCGCGGCGACTTTCTGAAATGGCTGTTCTTTATCGCCAACACCCCCCACGCAGAGATGCGGCAGATCTTTCACCCGGGCGACTATGTGCCGGCCTCGGCCATTGAGGCGTATCATCACATCATGACCACGCGGATGATCCGGCATTTCGGGCTGCTGGAGACGGCCTGCGCCGACAACCCCGACCTTTTTGCGCCGCCGTCGGTGTTGACCGCCTATCTCGGCGCGCTTTTGCGCTGGGCGGCGATTTACCCCGAAGATCGGCCCCGCTGGCTAGATCTGGCCCAATTTCCGGCCCTTGCCGCGATGGCGGCGGCGCTGGAAGCCCGCCCTGCCACCCGGCGTGTTGCCGATGCCGAGGGTCTTGGCCCCGCCCCCTTCACCGCCCCCACCCTTGCCTGCCCGCCCGAGGGCAGCGCCACCTGAGGAAACCAGATGTTCCTGTCTGTCTTTGATATGTTCAAAATCGGCGTCGGCCCGTCTTCATCGCATACGATGGGACCGATGGTCGCGGCGGCGCGGTTCCTGGACAGCCTGCGCGCCTCGCCGTTTCACGCCGCCGGGGTGCGGGCCAGCCTGCACGGCTCTTTGGCCTATACCGGCAAAGGCCACGCCACCGACCGTGCGACAATCCTGGGCCTGGCGGGCTTTGCCCCCGACACCTATGAGGCCGCTGCCGCCGAGGCGGCGCTGGCTGCCAATCGCGCGACGCGCACCCTGACGCCGCCCGACCTGCCGGTGCTGCGCTTTGACCCGGACCACGATCTGAACTTCGATTTCGGCCCGGCGCTGGCCGGACATGCCAATGGCATGATCCTGTCGGCCACCGATGATCAGGGCGACGTGATCTTGCAAGAAACCTACTATTCCATCGGCGGCGGCTTCGTGTTGACCGCCGCCGAACAGGCCTCGGTCGATGACCGCGCGCTGGCGGCCCCCTCGCCGGTGCCCTTCCCGTTTCGCAGCGCCGAGGAAATGCTGACCATGGCCCATGCCTCGGGGCTGACCATCGCGCAGATGAAGCGCGCCAATGAACGGCGCTTTCGCAGCGATGCGGATATCGACGCCGGGCTGGCGCGGATCTGGCAGGTGATGAACGATTGCATCAACCGCGGGCTGGAGGGCGAGGGCATCCTGCCCGGCGGGCTGAAGGTCAAGCGCCGCGCCAAGGGGATACATCAGGCACTATTGGCCGAACGGGGCAAAAACCTGACCGCACCGCATGTGATCAACGACTGGATGATCACCTACGCCATGGCGGTGAACGAAGAAAACGCCGCTGGCGCGCAGGTTGTCACCGCCCCCACCAACGGCGCGGCGGGGGTCTTGCCGGCGGTGATCCGCTATTGGCTGGATCATGTGCCCGGCGCCGCCCCCAGCCGAATCGGAGAATTTCTGCTGACCGCCGCCGCCGTGGGCGGGCTGATCAAGCACAACGCCTCGATCTCGGGCGCCGAAGGCGGTTGTCAGGCCGAGGTGGGATCAGCCGCCGCGATGGCGGCGGCGGGGATGGTGGCGGTTCTGGGCGGCAGCCCCGAGCAGGTGGAAAACGCCGCGGAAATCGCGCTGGAACACCATCTGGGAATGACCTGCGACCCGGTCAAAGGGCTTGTGCAAGTGCCGTGCATCGAGCGTAACGGGCTGGGCGCGATCAAGGCTGTTTCGGCGGCCTCGCTAAGCCTGCGCGGCGATGGCACGCATCTGGTGCCACTGGACGCCGCCATCGAGACCATGCGCCAGACCGGCCGTGACATGCACGAAAAATACAAGGAAACCTCGCTCGGGGGGCTAGCTGTCAACGTGCCCAACTGCTGAAGGCCTCGGGGCCGAAGGCGACGGCGTATCTGCCAGCGGCGGGCGGTCGCCGAAACGCTGGTCCGACGCCTTCTGGTCAGGCCCAGAAGCCCCCTCAAGTGGACCCGCGCACCAGGGCGGGGATCTCACCCAAAACCCGGCCGGACGGCTCTGCGGGCCTGCACAAGATGCCGCGATGCCTGAAAGTGTCGTTTTCAGGATGGACGCCCCCGCTTTGCCGCGCTAGCCCAGCGCGATGACAGACCAAGACCGTACCCTGCCCGGCGTCGCGTTGATGATCGCCTTTTGTGTGATTGCGCCGCTGATCGACGTTTCCGCCAAACTTGCCGCACAAGAGGTGTCGGTGGGCGGGGTCACGCTGGCCCGCTACATCGTGCAGACCGCGTTGATGGCGCCGATCGTCTGGGTCATGGGTCTCAGCTGGCGAATGACCACCCCCGCCTTGCGGCTGACCACGGCGCGGGCGGTCGTTTCCATCGGTGCCACCTACAGCTTTGTCGCCGCGGTCAAGGTGATGCCGGTGGCCGATGCACTGGCGATTGTCTTTGTCGAACCGTTCATCATCTTGCTGATCGGCAAGCTGGTGATGGGCGAGCAGGTCGGGCCCCGCCGTCTGGGCGCGTCCGTCGTAGGCTTTGTCGGGTCGCTGTTCGTGATCCAACCCTCGTTCTCGGTCTTCGGCGCGGTCGCGTTCTTTCCGCTGGGAACGGCGTTTTTCTTTGCGCTCTACATGTTGATCACGCGGGCATTGTCGCGACAGATGCATCCGGTGACGATGCAGCTTCATACCGCCTGGATCGCGGCGGTGATCTGCCTGCCCATGCTGATACTGGGAGACCTTGCAGGAGAGTCATCGCTGACGTTGCAAGCACCTGTCGGGATCATGTGGCTTTGGGTGTTTTGCGTCGGCCTGGCGGCAACGATCAGCCATATGGCCATGACCTATGCGCTGAAATTCGCGCCCTCAAGCACGCTGGCGCCGCTGCACTATCTGGAAATGGTCACCGCCACGCTGTTTGGCTATCTGGTCTTTGGCGATTTCCCCAACATGCTGACCTGGATCGGCATCTCGATCATCGTCGCCTCGGGGCTTTATATCATTCACCGTGAACGTCTGGTCGCACGCCAAGCCCGTGCAACGCGGGCCGCAGGCAAAAGCGCGGAACCAGCACCAGCATCGGTCCAGCAAGGCTGAGCCGTACCGGACCTGTCACCTCGTTCGATGTGCCTATCCGGCCCGAGGGCGCAAACGCGATGCCGTCGATCGGCCAGCGCAGGCCCACACTCGCGCCCTCAACCGGCCCCATCGGAAACAGCGACAACCGCGTGCCCCCCGGCAGATCCAGCTCCAGATCCGGTGGCGCCAGAAACACCACGTCGTCATCGCCGATCATTACCACCCGCTGCGCTGGACATGCCGCCAGCGTGGCAAAGGCCGATAGCGTATGATCAAGCCGCCGGCCTGCAAAGCCCAGCGCCAGATAGAACGGCGCCCTGACATGCGCCAGACATTTGCCGAAATCGGTGCTATCCTGTTCGGGGATCGGATGCAGACGATCGGGCGCAATCACCCCGCGCGCCTCATCCGAGATCGAGTCGAAATCGCCGATTACCGCTCGGGGCATATGTCCCAACGCCAGGGCTCGGTCGGCACCGCCATCGGCGGCCACCAGAACCGGCGCGATTGTCAACGCTTCGTTGACATCCGATGCGCTGGATTGGCCACCACCAAGTAGTGTTACCCCAAGCTGTGAATGGACAATTCCCCCGATCATGGGGATATTGATGACGATTAAGGCACAACAACACAATCACGACCTGAAAAATTCCTTGCCTTTGACGCGTTTGGTTCACGCTTAAGCACCAATTCACCCCGATGGTGCATCAACTGGGAAACGGAGAAAGTGAGCGTTCCATGGTAGGTGCAAGTAAGATTCTGACGGTGTCTTACGGGACATTCTCCTGCACGCTGGAGGGGTTTGACGAGCCTTTTTCAACGATGAAGGCGATTGCAGAGTACTTCCGCGACCTCGCGGCAGACGACCGGTACTTTGGGGCGGAACCGCCCACGCCGGACGCAGAAATGCTGCATCGAATTGCCGAACGTGAAATTCAGCGCCGCGTGGATGCCAAGATTGACGCCAACGGCATCGTGCTGCGCCCTCAGGAACTGAACCGCCCCGCCGCCACCGACGGCGAGCAATCGCCAACCACCGCGCATGCACAGGCCGACGGTCCGGGCGTGACCGCTCAACCGGCCGCGCAGGTTGCCCCCGTGGCGATGCCGATCGAAGCCGCCACCGCAGCAATTGCTGCCGCACCCGCAGCCCCTGTCAGCAACGACAGCGTCGCGTCCAAGCTGCAGCGCATCCGCGCCGCCGTCGCCAACGCCCGCGCGGCGGCCCCGCTTGGCTATGTCGAAGATCAGCACGCCGACGCATTTTCTGGCGCGGACTTCAACCCGTCGGAAGACTTCGGCTATGCGCTGGACCTCTCGAAGACGCAGGTCAAAGAGAACAAATCCGCCGAAGCCGCGCCTGCGTCGGTGCCGGACGAGGCCATCCAAGACATGCCCTCGATCGATTCCGACGACGACGCGGCACCTCTCGAGGCTGAAACGGCCAAATCCGATCTGGCAGATCTGGATGCGCTTTTTGCTCAGGACGAGGACCTTCCCGCCGAGGATGAGCACTCCGCCGACCTGGACGAAGTCACCTTGCTGGGCGAGGCTCAGGAAGACGCTGATATTCTCGACACGATCGTGATCGGGCTGGACGAGGCCGAAGCCCTCAACGCCGAGGCCCCGCAGCAAGAAGAGGCCCTTCAGGGCGAAGCCGAAATAGCCAACGCTACGCAAGATGCGCCCCAAGATGCGCCCGAAGCCGAATCGCTGGAGGAAACGGTCGAACCTGACGTTGACCTTGCCGACGCGGATGCGGCCGACCCGGTTTCTGTCACGGCCGATCTGGTTGAACCCGCGGACATCGAGGAAGCAGAGCTTGCCGCCGATACGGCCGAAGAAGACGTCGCTCGGCCCGAAGTAGCCAAAGCAGACACCGTTTTCGGCCCGACGGACGATCTGGAACGGATCGTGGACGAGGCCGCCGAACAGGCGCCCGCATACGAGGCGGCGGATACATTGGACGTCGAGATCGAAAGCCTCGCTCTCGAGGATGAGGCGCAATCGGCCCAACGGATTCGCGCCCGCGTCCTGAAGGTGCGCCGCGCCGAAACGCTATCGCCTGAAACCGGGTCATCCAAGCCCGATACCGACGCGGAAACGGACGACGCGGCGGTACTGGCCGCGATCGGTCAGTCATTGGCCGAGACCAACGCCGACGACGTGACGGACCTCGAACAGTCCGAACGCCCGGTCGACACCCCCGAGAATACCAGCACGTCGGGGCTTTCCGCCGAGGCCGAAGCCGAGTTGATGCGGGAACTGGCCGAACTCGAGCGCGAAAACGGCTCGATCGACTCTGAACCGATCGAAAATCTTGATTGGGTCGATGTGCCCGCCGATGTGCCCGCCGAGGAGGCCGCCGACGCCCCCGCCGACAGCATCGCCGCCGGGTTGACGGAACTGGTCGACGGCGAAAATGCCAAGGATGACGAACCGGCCGAAAGCGTCGAAGGCGAAGACATTGACAGCACCTCCGAGGACGGCACCCCCGAGCCGGAAAGCATTGTCACCCGCGAACCGCAAGAGGCCGACCTGTCGCGCCTGCTGCGTGAGACCAACTCCAAGCTTGAAGGCACGGAAAACCGCCGCCGCTTTTCGGCGATCGCGCATCTGAAGGCAGCCGTGGCGGCCACCGTCGCCGACCGCAAGATGCGCCGATCAGAAGCCCCGGTGGTTGAGCCCGCGCCCGAAATGGACCGCTACCGCGAAGACCTGACGCGGGCCGTGCATCCGCGCCGCCCGGTCAGTTCGGGCGATGCGGCAACGCGCCGCCCGGCCGTGCCCGAAGCGCGACCCGCCCCGCTGGTTCTGGTCTCGGAGCAGCGCATCGATCGCGATGACCCCTCGGTCACCGCACATATGCCCGTTGTGCGCCCGCGTCGGATCAGCACCACGCAGATCACCGGCGGAGCCGCCTCGCTCAATGACGACGACGACGAGGATGACACCCCGCCGCTGTCGGTCGAAGAAGCCAAGAGTTTTGCCGATTTCGCCGAATCGCTGGGGGTGGAAGAACTCTCGGATCTGCTCGAAGCAGCGGCGGTCTATACCGCGACGGTCGAAGGGCGCCCGCACTTCTCGCGCCCGCAGATCATCAAGAAAGTAGCCTCCCTCGCCGAAGCGGGCGACTACAACCGCGAGGCAGGCCTGCGGTCGTTCGGCAAACTGCTGCGTCAAGGCAAGATCGCCAAGATCAAACGCGGCCAGTTCGCGATCGCCGAACAGTCGCGTTTTTACGGCGAGGCCAAGCGCGCGAACCGCTAGGGCCAGGCACCACGCAAGCGGATGCCCGGTCTCAGGCAGCAAGAATCAGGCGGAGGGGTCTTGCCCCTCCGTCTTTTTTTCAGCCTCGGGATCGGCTTGCCCGACACCCCGGAAGACAGACTTGAACGGCAGTGCCCAGAGGAACCCAAGCCCGAGATACACCAACACTTCGGCATAGATCGGCAACCGGCCAAAAGTCCGGTCAGCCCAGTTCACCGCACTGACTGCGACCACGATATAGGCGGGCAAGCCCACCAGAAGAATCAACAACGCCAAACGGCGCCGAGTGCGATATGCAAGCGCCATCAGTCAGCGAACGGGTCGGTGACAAGGATCGTGTCGTCGCGCTCGGGGCTGGTCGACAGCATCGCCACCGGGCAGTGGATCAGCTCTTCGACGCGGCGCACGTATTTGATCGCCGCCGCCGGAAGTTCGGCCCAGGATCGCGCGCCCGCAGTGCTTTCCTGCCAGCCGTCCATTTCCTCGTAGATCGGTTTTACCCGTGCCTGAAGCACCGCCGCCGTGGGCAGATAATCGTAGTGTACGCCGTCGAGCTCGTATCCAACGCAGATCTTCAGCGTCTCGAACCCGTCCAGCACGTCCAGCTTGGTCAGCGCAATGCCATTGACACCCGAGATCTGACAGGTCTGACGCACCAGAACCGCGTCGAACCAGCCGCAGCGCCGCTTGCGCCCGGTCACGGTCCCAAACTCATGGCCCCGCTCGCCCAACCTCACGCCATCCGCGTCGAACAACTCTGACGGAAACGGTCCTTCGCCGACCCGGGTGGTATAGGCTTTCACGATTCCCATCACGAAACCAATGGCCGAGGGTCCCATGCCGGTGCCGGTCGCCGCCATCCCCGACATCGTCGTTGACGAGGTCACATAGGGATAGGTGCCAAAGTCGATGTCCAGCAGGCTGCCCTGTGCGCCCTCGAACAGGATGCGCTTTCCCGCGCGCCGCACCTCACCCAGCACTTTCCAGACTGGCTGCGCAAAGCTGAGCAGCTTCGGCGCGATTTCCTTGAGTTTCGCGGTCAGCTCCGCCCGGTCGATCGGCGCCGCTCCAAGACCAATGCGCAGCGCGTCGTGATGCGCGAGCAAGCGGTCGATCCGTGACTCCAACGTCTCATCGTCGCCCAGGTCAGCCACGCGAATGGTCCGCCGCCCGACCTTGTCTTCGTAGGCCGGTCCAATGCCACGCCCGGTGGTGCCGATCTTGGCCTTGCCCGCCGCCGCTTCGCGCAGCTGGTCCAGATCCTGATGCAGCGGCAGGATCAGCGGCGTATTTTCTGCAATCATCAGGTTTTCGGTCGAAATCTCCACTCCCTGCGCCTGGAGCTTTTCGATTTCGGCAAACAACGACCACGGGTCCAGCACGACGCCATTGCCGATCACCGCCAGCTTGCCCGGACGCACGATCCCCGAAGGCAGCAACGACAACTTGAATACCGTCCCGTTGATCACGAGCGTATGCCCCGCGTTGTGCCCGCCTTGGAAACGCGCGATCACATCGGCGCGTTCCGACAACCAGTCAACGATCTTGCCCTTGCCCTCGTCGCCCCATTGGGCGCCGACCACCACGACATTGGCCATCTGTCTCTCCTCAGGTCTTGTGAAACCGCGCGACCTATAGCGAGACCCGCGCACGGGGGGAACCGGTTTTTAACCTCTGGGGCTCTCATCTTCGTCCAAATATCCCCCGCGGAGCGTCCAACAGCGCGGACGGAAGCCTCCGGCAGGGATATTTGGACGAAGCTGAAAGCCGACATCCGGGGCGCAATCGGCCTTGCACCGTTCGGCGCTTGCGCCTAGATAGGCGCGTCAGATCGCAAAAAGGCTACAGGTTTCATGGAAAACGTCATTCTTACCGTCCACCTGATCCTCGCGCTTTTGTTGATCGGGGTGGTGCTGTTGCAACGCTCGGAAGGCGGCGGCCTTGGCATGGGCGGTGGCGGTGGCGGCGGCGGTGTGATGAGCGGTCGGCAGGCGGCCAACGCGCTTTCAAAACTGACGTGGATCTTCGCGGTAGGCTTCATCATCACATCGATCTCGCTGACGGCCCTTGCGGCGCGCAAGGCCACGGGCAACTCGGTCGTGGATCAGGCGACCACACAAGAACCGGCGACGGACGCCGCGCCCGCCCTGCCGGACGTGACCATGCCGCCCGCGCTGACGGATGCGCCACTGACGCCCCCGCCGGCAAACTGATACAAGCCCTAGGGCAGTCGATCACATCAGAAACAATAGCTTGCGGTCCAGTTGCGGGCGGGCTGCGAATCATATACGTATTAAATCCCGTGATGCTGGCCATGATTGGCTTGGCGGCAGACTGAATCTTGCATTGTCACGGGGGCTATCCAAATGGCGCGATACGTATTCATTACCGGCGGCGTGGTGTCCTCGCTTGGCAAGGGGCTGGCATCTGCAGCGCTTGGGGCCCTGTTGCAGGCACGAGGCTTTTCGGTTCGACTGCGTAAACTCGACCCCTACCTCAACGTCGATCCCGGCACGATGAGCCCGTTTGAACATGGCGAGGTTTTTGTTACCGATGACGGCGCCGAAACCGATCTGGATCTGGGCCATTACGAACGGTTCACCGGCGTCAGCGCGCGAAAGACAGATTCCGTATCGTCGGGGCGGATCTATTCCAATGTGCTTGAGAAGGAACGTAGAGGCGCCTATCTGGGCAAGACCATTCAGGTCATTCCGCATGTAACGAATGAAATCAAGGACTTCCTGGCCGTTGGTGCCGATGAGGTGGATTTCATGCTGTGCGAGATCGGCGGCACGGTGGGGGATATCGAGGGTCTGCCCTTCTTCGAGGCGATCCGCCAATTCGCCCAGGATCGGCCCCGCGGGCAGTGCATCTTCATGCATCTGACACTGCTGCCTTATTTGGCGGCCTCGGGCGAGTTGAAGACGAAACCGACGCAGCATTCGGTCAAGGAACTGCGCTCGATCGGTCTTCAGCCCGACGTTCTGGTCTGTCGCTCGGAGCATCCGATCCCGGAGAAGGAACGCGCCAAGATTGCCCTGTTTTGCAATGTGCGCCCGGATGCGGTGATCCCGGCCTATGACCTCAAGACGATTTACGAGGCGCCGCTGGCCTATCATCGCGCGGGGCTTGATCAGGCGGTGCTGGATGCCTTTGGCATTTCGCCCGCGCCGCGCCCGGACATGAGCCGTTGGGAAGACGTGATGGACCGGATGGTCAATGCCGAAGGTCTGGTGCGCGTGGCGATCGTGGGCAAATACGTCCAGCTTGAAGACGCCTATAAATCCATTGCCGAAGCGCTGACCCATGGCGGCATGGCGAACCGGGTCAAGGTCAAGGCCGAATGGATCGACGCCGAGATTTTCGAGCGCGAAGACCCCGCCCCTTATCTTGAAGGTTTCAACGCCATTCTGGTGCCCGGCGGCTTTGGCGAACGCGGCACCGAGGGCAAGATCCGTGCGGCCCGCTATGCGCGCGAAAAAGGTGTGCCCTATCTGGGCATCTGTCTGGGCATGCAGATGGCGGTGATCGAGGCCGCGCGCAATCTGGCGGGGCTCACTGATGCCGGATCGGAGGAGTTCGATCATGAAGCGGGGCACAAGCGTTTTACGCCGGTCGTCTATCACCTCAAGGAATGGGTGCAGGGCAATCATCGCGTCGAACGCAAGGTGGATGACGACAAGGGCGGCACGATGCGGCTTGGCGCCTATTCGGCGGTGTTGAGAACCGGCTCGAAGGTGGCTGACGTCTATGGCACGACCGAGATCGAAGAACGCCACCGCCACCGCTATGAGGTGGATGTGAAATACCGCGAACGGCTCGAGGCCTGCGGGTTGGAGTTTTCCGGCATGTCGCCCGATGGTCGCCTGCCCGAAATCGTCGAGATCAAGGACCATCCGTGGTTCATCGGTGTGCAGTTCCACCCCGAGCTGAAATCCAAACCCTTTGCGCCGCACCCTCTGTTTGCCGGTTTCGTGAAAGCGGCCAAGGAACAAAGCCGCCTGGTCTGATAGGGCCGCCGCGCCGGGCCCCCGCGCGCCGCACGCAAGCGTCGGCCAAAAGGGGGCGCTGACGAGGCAGGAGATCTTCTGTTGCCCGCGGCCGCGACTCTTGCCAATTTGGCATCAGGAGGTGCCACGATGACACGGAGTTCCGCGAAGGGGTATTGGATCGGCCATGTGACGGTCGATGATCCCGAGGCTTATGATGCCTACCGTCAGGCCAACGCCAAGGCCTTCGCCAAATACGAAGCCCGCTTTCTGGTGCGTGGCGGCGCGCAAGAGGTGGTCGAGGGTGAACTGCGCCCGCGCACTGTGGTGATCGAATTCCCGACCATCGCGGCGGCCCGCGCCTGCTATTCGAGCCCCGAATATCAAAATGCAATGGCCTTGCGGGTGCCGGTCAGCATGGCCGACCTGTGCATCGTCGAGGGCTGGCTGGGCTAAACCTCGCGCTAACCGGCTTTTGAATTGCCGCGGCTGTCAGGCGGGTTATAGTTCGGGCATGTTGAAAACACTGTTGTCGCGCCTTGTCGCCCCGTCGCCCGCACCGCTGACCGAACCGGATGCCGAATTGGCCCTGGCGGCGCTATTGGTGCGTCTGGCGCGTGCCGACGATCACTATGACATCACGGAAAAGGCGCGGATCGACCGTGTTCTGGCGACGCGCAGGGGGCTGAGCGTGTCCGAGGCGGGCGATCTGCGCCACAAGGCCGAGGTGCTTGAAGCCGAAGCCCCCGATACCGTGCGCTTCACCCGCGCGCTCAAGGAAATGATCGCGCATGAAGACCGCATCGGCGTGATCGAAGCGCTGTGGGAAGTGGCCTTGGCCGATGGCGAACGCGAAGCGCAAGAAGATGCGCTGATCCGGTTGGCGACAAATCTGCTGGGAATCAATGACCGTGATTCGGCATTGGCCCGGCAGCGGGTCACCGCCCGGCTGCGCTAGGCAAACAACCACTTTGATACATTCGACCTGACAATGTAACGAAAACAGCGTCGTTATCTTTTACAGAGCCGTTGCAATCGCCCAAAAAATCGCGCCAACTGCCTGAACCCAAACGATCGTCACGACAAGAATGAGCCGAAATTGACCTCAACCGCGCCCGTCATTGAAATTCGCGACCTGCACAAAAGCTACGGCCCGCTTGAGGTCATCAAAGGCGTTTCCATCGCTGCCCAGCGGGGCCAGGTGGTCAGCCTGATCGGATCTTCAGGGTCGGGCAAGTCAACGCTTTTGCGATGCTGCAACCTGCTTGAGGACAGCCAGTCCGGCGACGTCTTCTTTGAGGGCGAGCCCGTGAAATGGACCGGCAGCGGTTTGCGCCGGCACCCGTCGGACCGCGCTCAGGTGGTGCGGTTTCGGACCAATCTGGCGATGGTGTTCCAGCAGTTCAATCTCTGGGCGCATATGACCATCTTGCAAAATGTGATGGAAGCACCCGTGACGGTGCTGGGCCAACCCGCAGCCGACGTCGAAAAGCGGGCCCGGATGCTGCTCGACAAGGTGGGTATCGGCGACAAGGCCGACAACTGGCCCGCGCAGCTTTCGGGCGGCCAGCAACAGCGGGCGGCAATCGCGCGCGCGCTTTGCATGGAGCCCAAGGCGCTGTTGTTTGACGAACCAACCTCGGCGCTGGACCCGGAATTGCAACAAGAGGTGGTCAAGGTCATCAAGGATCTGGCGGGCGAACATCGCACGATGATCCTGGTGACGCATGACATGCGACTGGCTTCCGACGTGTCAGACCATGTCGTGTTCCTGCATCAGGGCAAGATCGAAGAACAAGGCCCCCCAGAGGGCCTGTTCGGTGCGCCGAAAACCGACCGGCTGCGGCAGTTTCTTTCGGCGACGATGACCGTATAAAATCAAAACAAGACCACTCAACAGGAGAGTAACCCAATGAAAAAACTGATCCTTCTGACTTCTGTCCTGGCGTTGAGCGCCGGTATGGCCGCCGCGCAAACCGTGCGGATGGGCACCGAGGGCGCCTACCCTCCGTATAACTTCATCAATGACAAGGGTGAGGTTGACGGCTTTGAACGCGAGCTGGGCGACGAGATGTGCAAGCGCGCCGATCTGACCTGCGAATGGGTCACCAACGACTGGGACAGCATCGTGCCGAACCTGATGTCGGGCAACTACGACGCGATCATCGCAGGCATGAGCATCACCGAAGAGCGCCGCCAGACAATTGATTTCTCTCAGGCCTATATCCCGCCGACGATGTCGCGTTATCTGGCCCCCACCGCCGATGCCAACCTCTCGGGCGTTGTCGCCGCGCAGACCGGCACCATTCAGGCCGACTATATTGCTCAAAGCGGTGCAACCCTGGCCGAGTTTGCCACAATGGATGACACGATCGCGGCGGTGAAAAACGGCGAGGCAGATGCCGTCTTTGCCGATCTGGATGCGTTGGTTCCATTTGAAACGAGCGCCGGCGGTGAACTGGTCTGGGCGGGCGGCGAGGTCCAGTTGGGCGACGGCGTCGGCATGGGGTTCCGCAAATCCGATTCCGAGTTGCGCGGCAAGTTTGACGCGGCCATCATTGACATGAAGGCTGACGGTTCGCTGAACGCACTGATTCAGAAGTGGTTCGGCGCAGAAGCCGTCATCTTCTGAAAGGACAGGCGGCCCGCGGGCGACCCGGGCCGCCACCACACATATGTTCGCAAGTTGCGCTGACCCATCCGGGCTTGAGGGGCTGTCATGGCTTCTGTGCTACCTGACCACAGGTAAGCACCTGATGTTCTATTCTTCGTTTCTGGTGGTCTTGGTGCTGATGGCCGTGACCGCCCCGGTTGCGCTGGCCTTCGGCTTTGGCGGAGCGCTGGCGGCGCGGTCGACGTTCTGGCCCTTGCGGATGTTTGGCAAGGCCTACACCGCGATGGTGCGGGGCGTGCCTGACATCGTCTTCTTCCTGTTTGTGCCGGTCGCGCTGGATCAGGGGCTGGAATATCTGCGCCACAGAATCAAATGCCCGGATTGGACCGAGCCGGTCCGGCAGGGCAACGATTTCGTCGTTTGCGCGGCGGCAAAGTTGCCGCTGTCAACCAGCCCGCAGTGGTGGCACGAACTTTATGGCTTCAGCCTGGCCGTCGCGACCTTTTCAGTGGTTTTCGGTGCCTTTGCGGCCAATGTGATCTATGGCGCGATGCAGGCAGTCCCGCACGCGCAGCTTGAGACCGCCGAGGCCTACGGCATGTCGCGCCGTCAGGTCAGCCGCCGGGTCCTGATCCCGCAGATGTGGAGCTATGCGCTACCCGGCCTGTCGAACCTGTGGATGATCTTGATAAAGGCCACGCCGCTGCTGTTCTTGCTTGGCGTTGCGGATATCGTCTATTGGGCGCGCGAACTCGGCGCCACAAAATCGGCAATCTATGCCTATCCGCACCCCGACTGGCGGGTTTGGTATTTCCTGTTCTTGCTGGTGTTCTATCTTGGCATGACCCGATTGTCCGAAACGGTTCTGGGCCACATCACCGCCCGACTGTCGCGTGGGCAGGCGACGATGGCTGGTGAAGCACAGCGAAAGGCGGACACATGAGCTGTCTTGAGATCATCGGCGACTATGGCCTGCGCTCGATCGGGCTGGGCGAAAGACTGTTGCCACGCACGGATTTCACCCTGTGCCATCAGTTCACGCTGATCGGTTCGGGGCTTATCTGGAACCTCTATTTCGGCATTCTTGCGCTGTCTTTCGGCTTTTTTCTGGCCAACGCGCTGGCACTGGCAAAGGCCAGCCGGAACCCGTGGTTGCGCAAACCCGCCGAGTGGTTCGTGTTCGTGTTCCGGGGCTCGCCGCTGTTCATCCAGTTTTTTCTGGCCTACGAGCTTTTGGTCCTGCTGCCCCGTGCCGGGATCGACATTCCGCTGGGCGTCACCACGCTGACCATTGCCACCTCTTGGCTGACCAGTGCCTGGGCCGGGGCGCTGATCGTGCTGTTTCTCAATACCGCCGCCTATTCCGCCCAGATCTTCTATGGCGCGCTTCAATCCATTCCCAAGGGGGAAATCGAGGCGGCCGATGCCTATGGGCTGACGGGCTGGAACAAGTTCCGCCGCGTGCTTTGGCCAACGATGATGCGGTTGGCCTGGCCCAGCTATACCAACGAAGCGATCTTTCTGTTTCATGCCACGACGCTGGTGTTCTTTTCCGGCTTTCCGGCGCTCCGGCAAAATGGCGACGCGCTTTATTACGCGAAATTTTTCGCGGACAAGACCTTCAATCCTTTCGTCCCCTACCCGATCGCGGCCTTTTATTTCATTCTTCTGACGCTGGCCCTGATCACCTTGTTTGGGGTCATCAACCGCCGCCTGAACCGCCATCTGCCGGGTGCAAGAACTGCCCGTCTCAAGGTCAGGCCGCAAATCATCAGGTGAAATAATGGACTGGCTAAGAGAGCACCCCGAGGTGCGAACGATCCGCGTTGCTGCGGCGGATCTGAACGGGGTGGCACGGGGGAAACGCGTTCCGGCACGTTTCGCGTCGAAGGTTTTTACCGACGGCACGCGCTTTCCGTTTTCGGTGCTCAATCTCGACATCTGGGGCGAAGACATCGAAGACAGTCCGCTGGTCTTTGAATCCGGCGACGAGGACGGTGTTCTGATGCCGACCGAACGCGGTTTCATGCCGATGCCCTGGCTTGATGCGCCCACGGCGCTGCTGCCGATCTGGATGTTTCACATGGACGGGCGGCCTTATGCGGGTGATCCGCGGCAGGCCTTGGCCAACGTCGTCGGTCGGTTCACCGCTGCGGGCCTGACGCCCGTGGTGGCGACCGAGCTGGAGTTCTTCCTGATCGACGATTCCGGCACCAAGCTGCGCGTTCCCCCCAGCCCGCGCTCAGGCAAACGCCGCACCGGCGGCGAGATCCTCAGCCTGCGCGCTCTGGATGCGTTCGACGAATTCTTCACCGCGCTCTACGAAGCCTGCGAGGAAATGGACATCCCCGCAGATACGGCCATTTCCGAGGCCGGGCCGGGGCAGTTCGAAATCAACCTGATGCACCAGAACGACGCGCTGAAAGCGGCCGACGATACCTGGCTGTTCAAGATGTTGGTCAAGGGTCTGGCGCGGCGGCATGGGTTCGCGGCCAGTTTCATGGCCAAGCCCTATGACATGTGGTCCGGCAACGGAATGCATACGCATTTCTCGATCCTGGACGAAAACGGCAAGAACATCTTCAACGATGGCACCACAGCCGGGTCTGACAAGCTGCGTCATGCGGTGGCAGGCTGTCTTGCCGCCCTGCCCGGCTCGACGCTGGTCTTTGCGCCCCACGAAAACAGCTATGATCGGCTGGTGCCGAACGCGCATGCGCCGACTGGCATCGGCTGGGCCTATGAAAACCGCACCGCGGCGCTGCGGATTCCGGCCTCTGGCCCTGTCGCACGCCGGATTGAGCACCGCGTCGCGGGGGGGGATGTCAATCCCTATCTGATGATCGCGGCCCTACTGGGGGCGGCGCTGAACGGGCTTGAAGATCAGATGACCGCGCCACCGCCGATCGTCGGCAACGCCTATGAACTGGGCCTGCCGCAATTGCCCGAAACGTGGCATGCCGCGATCGAGACCTTCGCCACCTGCCCGCATATCAAGCGCATCTTCGCCCCCGAGATCATCGAGAACTTCTTGATGACGAAGCGGCAAGAACTGCACTACATGGCCGAACTGTCGGATCAGGAACAATCGGAACTGTATCTCGACACTGTTTAGATCCTGCGTCGGCCGAAAAAGTCTCTGGCGGGACTCCTTGACCGCGGGGCGCAAGCAAGGCTTGCCCCTTGGCCAAGTATCCTGACCGGGGCAAAACTGCGGGGCCGGCGGGCAATCCGCCCTCCGGCCCGGCGTTGTGCGACGTGCAAGCGCCCTTGAAGACATCCATTGCGAGCCCCCTTGCGCACGCCCCAATGCCAAGGTTAGGCTCTTGAAACGCAAACAAAAGGCATCCCATGCTGATCGGCATTCTGCAAACTGGCCAGTCCCCCGATATGCTTCGGGAGCAGGCTGGTGATTACCCGGATATGTTCGCCCATCTTCTGGCTGAACACGGCCTGACATTTCGCACCTACCATGTCGAGGACATGGACTTTCCCGATACGGTCCACGACTGCGAAGGCTGGCTGATTACCGGATCGCGCCACGGTGCCTATGAGGATCACCCCTTCATCGCGCGCCTTGAAACGTTCATTCGCGACGCCATTGCCGAGGCCGTGCCCCTGGTAGGCATCTGCTTTGGCCATCAAGTCATTGCTCAGGCCATGGGGGGCAAGGTCGAACGCTATGCGGGTGGCTGGGCGGTCGGGCCACAGGACTACGATTTCGGCGGCACCAAGCTGACGCTGAACGCCTGGCACCGCGATCAGGTCACCAAGGTCCCGCAAGGGGCGGAGGTCGTGGGCTGCAACGACTTTTGCGAAAACGCGGCTTTGGTTTACGGCGACCGTGCCTTTACCGTTCAGGCCCACCCGGAATTCACCGATGACTTTGTTGACGGGCTGATGCGCACGCGCGGTCCCGGAATCGTGCCCGATCCGCTGATGGATCAGGCCCGCGCGCGCCTCGGCCAAGACAATTCCTCTGCCGCGATCGCGGACCAGATCGCGGATTTCTTCAAACACCCAAGATCGTAACTCACTCTGACCCTTGAAAGGCAGATCCCATGTCCGATTGGATGGACAAACTCCCCGAAGCGGCGCGCGACTATATTGGCGGGCGCCGGCTGGACGAAGTCGAATGCATCGTGGCCGATATCGCCGGCGTGGCGCGCGGCAAAGCCATGCCCGCCTCGAAATTCGCGTTTCAAGATCGGTTCTTCTTGCCGAACTCGATCTTCTTGCAAACCATCACTGGCGAGTGGGCCGATAACCCCTCGGGCGCCTTCACCGAACCCGACATGATCCTGACCCCCGATTTCAGCACCGCCACCGCTGCGCCCTGGACGGCCGATGTGACGTTGCAGGTGATCCATGATGTGAACGACCAGCAGGGCAATCCGGTGCCAATGGCACCACGCAATGTGCTGAAGCGGATCGTGGCGCTTTATGAAGCCGAAGGCTGGAAGCCGATCGTGGCGCCCGAGATGGAGTTCTTTCTTGTCGCGCGCAACATCGACCCGAACCAGCCGATCATTCCGCCGATGGGGCGCTCGGGGCGGCGCGCGGCGGGCAAACAGGCCTATTCGATGTCGGCCGTGGATGAATACGGCAAGGTCATCGACGACATCTACGACTTTGCCGAAGCGCAGGGGTTCGAAATCGACGGCATCTTGCAAGAGGGCGGCGCCGGCCAGATCGAGATCAACCTGAACCACGGCGACCCGGTGAGGCTGGCCGATGAGATCTTCTATTTCAAACGCCTGATCCGCGAAGCCGCGCTGCGCCACGACTGTTTTGCAACGTTCATGGCCAAACCGATCGAGGGCGAGCCGGGCTCGGCAATGCATATCCATCAATCGGTGGTCGATATCAAAACCGGCAACAATATCTTTTCAAACGCCGACGGCAGCGAAACCGAAGCATTCTTGCATTTCATCGCCGGGATGCAAGGCCACCTGCCCGCCGCGATCGCGCTGCTGGCACCCTACGTCAACAGCTATCGCCGCTATATCCCGGATTTCGCCGCGCCGATCAACCTTGAATGGGGGCGCGACAACCGCACCACCGGCCTCAGGGTGCCAATCTCGGGACCGGCCGCGCGGCGGCTGGAAAACCGGCTGGCAGGAATGGATTGCAACCCCTATCTGGGATTTGCCGCCAGCCTCGCCTGCGGCTATCTGGGCCTGAAAGAACGCAAGATGCCGCGCGCGGAATGCACGGGCGACGCCTATATGGGCGCCGACGAGCTGCCCTACAACATGGGCGACGCGCTTGATCTCATGGCCGAGGACACCGCCCTGACAGATCTTCTGGGCCCCGAGTTTTGCAGCGTCTATCAGGCCGTGAAACGCAACGAGCACAAAGAGTTCCTTCAGGTCATCAGCCCGTGGGAACGCGAACATCTGTTGATGAACGTATGAACCTTCTGTTTGCCAATGACCGCGCCGGCCAATACCCCGGCAGCTGGTATGCCGAAACCGCCGCCCCGCTGACACCTTTTGCGCAGCTCAAGGGGCGCACCCGTGCCGATGTCTGCATTGTCGGCGCGGGTTATACCGGCCTGTCGGCGGCGCTGCATCTGGCCCGCGCGGGCTATGATGTCGTCGTGCTCGAGGCGCATCGCGTCGGCTTTGGCGCCTCGGGGCGCAATGGCGGGCAGGTCGGGTCCGGTCAGCGACTGGAACAGGATGATCTGGAAAAGATGGTCGGACTGCCCACGGCGCGCAAGCTTTGGGATCTGGGGCAAGAGTCGAAGGCGCTGGTCAAGGACCTGATCCGCGACCACGCGATGCCCTGCACCTTCCGTCCCGGTATCGCCCATGCCTGCTGGCACGACCGCGAAGTCGCCCATTCTCACGCCTATGCCGAAAAGCTGTCGCGCGATTACGGCTACGACGAGATCACCCCGCTGGACCGCGCCGGGCTTCAGGCAATTCTGCCGTCCGATGCCTACAAGGGCGGCGATATCGACCGTGGCGCGGGCCATCTGCACCCGTTGAACTTTGCCATCGGCTTGGCTCAGGCGGCGGCCAGCGCCGGGGCACGGCTGCACGAAAACTCGGTGGTGCATGACATCAAACATGGCGCCACCGCCATCGTGCGCACGGCACAGGGCCACGTCGAGGCGGATCATGTCGTCCTGGCCTGCAACGGCTATCTTGGCGGGCTGGACGGGCAGGTCGCCAACCGGGTCATGCCGATCAACAATTTCATCGTCGCAACCGAGCCGCTGGGCGACCGCGTGGCGCAGGTTCTGCGCGAAAACGTCGCCGTAGCCGATACCAAATTCGTGGTCAACTACTGGCGCCTGTCCGAGGACAACCGGCTGCTGTTTGGCGGCGGCGAAAGCTATGGCTACCGCTTCCCCGACATCCTCAAGACCGTGCGCAAGCCGATGCTCGAGGTCTATCCGGCGCTGAAGGATGTGCCCATCACCCATGCCTGGGGCGGCACGCTGGCGATTACCATGAACCGGATGCCCTGTTTCATTCGGCCCCATCCCAACGTGCTGTCGGCCTCGGGGTATTCCGGGCACGGTGTTGCCATGGCAACACTCGCAGGCAAGATCATTGCCGAGGCCGTGGCGGCGCAAGCCGAACGGTTTGACCTGCTGGCCAGCCTGCCAATGCCACGCTTTCCGGGCGGCACCTTGATGCGCTGGCCGATTCTGGTGCTGGCGATGACGTGGTTTTCCATGCGCGACCGGCTGGGACACTAGCCCGCCCGCACGGCGAACAAACGCCGACATGAAAGTTTCACTTGGCCTTTGGCTGACGCATCCTTTACAGCTTTCCCAAATGTGACATTCAGGAAAGCTGCAAATGCCTGCTGACGGACACCTTCGCGCCCCCCATGTCGCCACCCCGATCCAGGCGCCCAACGTCTATGACGCCGAACCCATCCCCGAGGCGGCCCGCGCCGAGATCGACCGGCTGCTCGCCTCGGGCGATCTGTTTCGCTACACCAACGAAGGCGCCCCGGTTGCCCTGCTGGAAGAAGAATTTGCCGCACTGATGGGCGTGCGCTATGCGCTGGCCGTCGCCTCGTGCTCGGCTGCGCTGTTCTTGTCGCTCAAGGCGCTGGACCTGCCGCGCGGGGCGCGCGTTCTGGTCCCCGCCTTCACCTTTGCCGCCGTGCCTTCGGCGATCGTCCATGCCGATTGCGTGCCGGTTCTGGTCGAAGTGGCCGACAATTTCCGCGTCGACATGGCCGATTTCGAGGCCAAACTCGATGGCACGATTGCGGCCGTGATGATCAGCCACATGCGTGGCCACACCTCGGACATGGAGGCGATCATGGCGCTTTGCGATGCGCGCGCCATTCCGGTGATCGAGGACGCCGCCCATTCGCTGGGCACGCTTTGGAACGGGCGAAAAATTGGCACAATCGGCAAGATCGGCTGTTTTTCCTTCCAGTCCTACAAGCTGATCAACGCCGGCGAAGGCGGTATACTCGTGACTGACGATCCCGAACTGGCCGCTCGCGCCATCATCATGTCTGGCGCCTACGAACATAACTGGAAGAAACATCCCGGCCTGCAAAACAGCTTCCAACACTGGCAAAACAAGCTGCCCCTCTACAATACCCGGATGCAGAACCTGTCGGCCGCAGTCATCCGCCCACAACTCGCCGAAGTGGACCGCCGCGTGCGCGATGGCCGTGCCAACCATGACCATGTCGCGGCAAGGCTCAACACTTCTTCCCAGTTGCACGTCCCGTCGGCACTGGCCCCCGAAACCCGCGCTCCGGATTCGCTTCAGTTCAACCTGATCGGCGATTGGACGGATCCCCAGGCCATCGCCTTTCAAGACGCCGCCAAACGGCGTGGCGTCTCGGTTCAGGTCTTTGGTCTTTCCAAAGACAACGCCCGCGCGTTCTGGAACTGGCAATTCTTGCCTGACCAGCCAGACCTGCCACAGACCCGCGCCATGCTGATGCGCGCCTGCGATGTGCGCCTGCCCGCGCGACTGACCCGGCCAGAGCTTGATTTCATCGCCGAGGCGCTGCTGGCCGCCGCCGCCGAAATCATACCCGCCTGATCGCTTCTTTTTGGCAAAATACTCTCGGGGGGAGGAGGACGGCCCTGAAAGGGTCGGCCTTCGGGGGGCAGACAGCCCCCCTACCGCTCAGACCCCGGTCATTACGCGGGGATATTCGATCTTCGGGCAACGATCCATGACCACTTCCACCCCGCGCGCCCGCGCCACGGCGGCCGAGGCCTCATGTACGACACCCAACTGCATCCAGATCGTGCCAAGCCCCGGCAGATGCGCCAAAGCCGCATCGACCACCTCGGGCACGGCCTCCGAATGGCGGAATATGTCCACCATATCGACCGGCACATCACCGGGGATCGCGGCCAGATCGGCATAGACCGTTTCGCCCAGAATCTGCCGACCCGCCTGCCCCGGATTGACCGGAATGATCCGAAACCCCCTTTGCTGCATGAAGCGCGCCACCTGATACGAGGCGCGGTCCACATTCGGCGACAGCCCGACCACGGCGATAACGCGGGTCTTGCTCAAGATCTGGCGGATTTCATCATTGCTTTGCTGTGTCATGGCACCATGATTCGCAGAAAAATGCGCCCGAGCCAAGGGCCGGGCGCGTAAGTGCGGAACGAGGGACAGTGATCTCTCAACACGGTAGTTCCGATACCATGCCTGTGATTAGACATAGGAACCTTTGCGCAACCTTAAAGTCCCCCAAAGGCACTCTCGCGCAGATGTGAAGGGACTCATTGCCCGGAAAGCCTGCGCCAAACCTGGGCCGCACGGTCGATCACTGCCTCGGGGTCGCGCAGAAATGCGTCGCGCTCGGCCGTAGATTGCAGCAGATATAGCCGTCCCTCATGGATCGCAAAGATTCGTGGATCTCCCGCCGCTGGGGCGTTTTCAGAAACCGAAACAACGCTGTAGCCACCGTATTGCGGTTGAAAGGCGGCTGGGTTTGCCTCAAAGGTGGCACGGTTGGCCCGAGTTTCAAAATGCCACACCTGCCCGTGCCACCTTAGCGCCTGATCGGGCATTCCAGGCCGGGCCTCACCCGCCACGAAATAGGCAACCGCATCATAGCCCGCCAATGCCCAATCTCCATGCGCATGCATCCGGTCCTTGGCGGCAAGCGGCAAAGCGATCAGAAACAACGCAAGGAAAGGGGCAACGAGGCGCATCATGGCGGAGCCGGTTCCGGTAGGGCAGACCTGCACAGTGCCAGATCGGCGTGTCCGGCGAAACCCGCCTGAAGTACTTGTGATCTAGCGCGTCACGGCTGCATAAAGCGCCACCGCCGCCGCGTTCGACACGTTCAGCGACCCGAACCCGCCAGGATAGGGAATGCGCACCAGCGCATCGCAGGTCTCGCGGGTCTTTTCACGCAACCCCGGCCCTTCGGCGCCCATCACCAGCCCCACCGGGCGCGACCCGATCCGCGCCAGCGCCTCGCCCAACGTCTCGGTTGCGTCGCCGTCAAGACCCAGAAGCACATAGCCCATGGACTGCAATTCTTCCATCGCCTGCGCCAGATTGACGACCCGAAGATAGGGTTGACGTTCCAGTGCACCGCTGGCGGTCTTGGCCAAAGCGCCGGTTTCCGGCGCCGCATGTCGCGCCGGGGCAATCACCGCGCGCGCGCCAAACACTTCGGCCGAACGCAGCACCGCGCCCACGTTGTGCGGATCCGTGACCCGGTCCAAAAGCACCACCAATGGCGCGCCCGCACCCGAAAGGCAGACCTCGTCCAGTTTACCCCAGTGCAGCGGTCGCACCTCGAGTGCGGCGCCCTGATGCACCGAGTCGGGCGCCAGCGGCACATGGGCGTCGAACTTGCGCGGATCGACGATCTCCGCGCTGATACCGCCCTTGGCGATGGCGTCGATCAACTTGTCGGCGGCGTTCTTGGTGACCACCAGACGCAGCTTTTCGCGGCTCGGATTGGTCAGCGCATCGCGCACCGCATGCAAGCCGAACAACCACACCGTTTCCGCCGAAGCGGCACGGCGCGTGCGTTCCTTGTCAACAACCCAGGTTGGTTTTTTCATCGCGCGCCCCCGTTGTTGCCGCCCAGACCGGATTCAAGGTCTGTTCCGGCCGGTTTGCGCCAGAAGCCCCCGCTTTGGCAAGCCCAAACGCCCCCTCAAAAGCGCGACGGATTTTCCCGCTTGACGCCTTGGAGGGGCTTCGGTATTCCCCGCCCCCAGTGGGCGACGTGCTGCAAGGTGCGGCAGCGGACTGTAACTCCGCCGAGGCGACTCGTGCCTGGTTCGATTCCAGGGTCGCCCACCATTTCTCGAGAATTGACCGTGCAGACGGGTTCGGGCGTCTAGTGCATCAGCACCTGAGCGCGCTTGAAGTCGGCGCTTTCGGTGCTGCCATCGTCATAGGTCACCACGACGCTCAAGGTTTTCACCGAACCGATCGGCTGCTTGACGTAAACCGCATCGGTGGTAATGGCGTTTGGCTGGGCGCTACCCTGATGGCAAGGCTCGAGAGCAAAGACCTGCGTCGGCGCATCCCCGTTCAGCCCATATCGAATCGCCGACAACCCGCAGCGCCATGCCAGAAGATGGGTGAAATAGATCAGATCGGCGCCGCCATATTCGCGCAGACTGACCCAATTGGCCCGCGTCATCCCCAGGATCGGCCGTACTTCGGCCGCGGTGGTAAAGTCCTGCGCCGCCGCCGGACCCATTCCGCAGACCAGCGCCGCCACCACTCCGATCCATCTCATCTGCAATTCCCCCGAAGGCTCCCTTTTGCCGCCCCGCGTTCCGCTTTATAGTGCTGCAAAATCACGGGGGGCACGGGTCACTATGGCGGCAGATAGGCCAAAACAACAAGCGTTCAACGTCCTCTGTGTGGCCCAAAATGGGCGACTTGAATACGAGGCTGTTATTTTTGCGGCCTCGTTTCGCGCCCAAAACCCTGATTTCCCCGGCACGCTGTTCATTGCCGAACCGCAGCCCGGCCCGCGTTGGAAAGGCGATACCCGCATCACCGCCCCGGTGCGGGCGCTGCTGGAAAGCCTTGGCGCCCAGATTCTGCCGTTCGAGACCCGCGCCTTTGGCCAAAACTATCCCTATGGCAACAAGATCGAGGCGTTGGCCGCTCTGCCCGACGCCCAACCCTTTGTCTTTTTCGACACCGACACGATTTTCACCGGAGCCTTGTCTGACGTCAGCTTCGATTTCTCCCGCCCCAGCGCCTCGATGCGCCGCGAAGGCACTTGGCCCGAGCCACCACTCTATGGGCCGGGCTATGCCGACATCTGGAAATCACTCTATACCCGCTTTGGCTTGGACTTTGCCGCGTCGCTCGACCTGAGTCAGCCGGATGAATACTGGGAACGCTACCTCTATTTCAACGCAGGCTGGTTCTTCGGTGCCGATCCGGTAGCGTTTGGCAATCGCTTCCTCGACTACGCGGTGTCGATCAAGACCGACACCCCCGACGCGCTGGCGTGCCAAAGCCTTGCCCCGTGGCTTGACCAGATTGCCCTGCCCCTGGTGATCCATTCCTTCGGAGGCGGCCGACCCGGCCCTGCGCTGGCCGGGCTCGATGGCAAGGCAAGTTGCCACTACCGCGCGTTCCCGTTGCTTTACGCCCGCGAAAGCGACAGCGCCGTTCTGGCGCTGGAGGAAATTTGCGCCCCCAACCCGGTCAAGAAAGTGCTGCGCGCTTACGATCCGATCAAAAAACTGGTCTATCAAGGCAAAGGTCAAAGAATTCGCGCAATGTTCGATCGCGACAACCTGCCCAGACGCGAACAAGTCATTCGCAACACGATAAAGCGCGAGGGACTCTGGATGCGCTGATCTGGTTCTCGTTGGCTGAAATACTCCCGCCGGAGGCTCTTGTCAGAACAAAGGAGCCTCCGGCGGGAGTATTTCAGCCAACGAGAATCAAGACGGTTTTTCTTCAGACAAGCCGCCCTCTGGAACAGTCTTTCGCCGGCGCCGCTTCACCGGAAAGCCGTTTGCATTGCTTGGGTTTCCGCGCAATCCTGGCCCGCGCTGCGACATTGTGCGCCGGGTGAGGCTCGGCTAGGGTGCCGCAGATTTCTTTCCGGGAGAACGACGATGACCGATTATGCATTCGATACACTGCAAGTTCACGCCGGGGTCGCGCCGGACCCGGCCACCGGGGCCTGTCAGGTGCCGATCTACCAGACCACCGCCTATGTTTTCAAAGATGCAGAGCACGCGGCCCGTTTGTTCAGCCTGCAAGAGGTCGGCTACATCTATTCGCGGCTGACCAATCCCACCGTTTCAGCGCTGGCCACCCGGGTTGCCGCACTGGAAGGCGGCGTGGGGGCGGTCTGCTGCTCATCCGGCCACGCGGCCCAGATCATGGCGCTGTTTCCGCTGATGGGGCCTGGGTGCAACATCATCGCATCGACCCGGCTTTATGGCGGCACGATCACCCAGTTCAGCCAGACCATCAAGCGCTTCGGGTGGTCGGCAACGTTTGTCGATCTGGACGATACCGCAGCCCTTGAGGCCGCCATTGACGACAACACCCGCGCGATTTTCTGCGAAAGCATCTCCAATCCCGGCGGCTATATCACCGACCTTCCGGCGGTGGCTGCGGTGGCCAACAAAGCCGGCCTGCCGCTGATCGTCGATAACACATTGGCAACGCCCTACCTCTGCCGCCCGATTGAACAGGGCGCGACGCTGGTGGTTCATTCGGCGACGAAATACCTGACCGGCAACGGCACGGTCACCGGTGGCGTGATCGTCGACAGCGGCAAGTTCGACTGGTCGGCCAGCGGCAAGTTTCCCAGCCTTTCCGAGCCCGAGCCAGCCTATCACGGCTTGAACTTTCACAAGGCGCTGGGGGCGATGGCCTTTACCTTCCATTCCATCGCCATCGGGCTGCGCGATCTGGGCATGACGATGAACCCGCAAGGCGCACACTACACGATGATGGGGATCGAGACCCTCAGCCTGCGGATGGAGCGTCACGTCGCCAATGCCATGCGCGTCGCCGAATGGTTGGAGGCTGACCCGCGGGTCGAGTACGTGACCTATGCGGGACTTGCCTCGTCACCCTGGCATGGGCGGGTCGCCAAGGTCTGCCCGAAGGGCGCAGGCGCGCTTTTCACCTTTGCGATGAAGGGCGGGTATGACGCGTGTGTCAAGCTGGTGGACAACCTCGAGTTGTTCATCCACGTCGCCAATCTGGGCGACACGCGGTCACTGGTGATCCACCCCGCCTCGACCACACACAGCCAGTTGAGCGAAGAACAGCAGCGTGCTGCCGGTTCCGCGCCCAATGTGGTGCGCCTGTCAATCGGGATCGAGGATGCGGGCGATCTGATTGCCGACCTGGATCAGGCGCTTAGCGCCGCATCCGCCTGACTTTTGGCGTCAGGTCTATTGGCACCCGAGGTGCCGACGCTGATCGAACCGGGCCGGGGACTCTCCGGCCCGAGCTATCTTGCCAGATCAAAGACACCCGCCACATTGGCGGTCATCGCGATGTCGCCAAATCCACGGGAACGGCACAAACCAAAGCGGCATCTGCCCGTATCAGGATCGGGCCGGCGCCCCCTTGGACCGTCCGCCCGATGATTGATACGACCGGACCCAGCGCTCTCCCGAAATCCGGATGCCGCGCGGTGCAATGCTGGCGCGGACCACTCCGTTTCCTGTAGTCGCCGGCACGGCAGACTTGCAGACCATCCTTGTGGTGACCCTGTCGCCCCGGATCGCCCCCAAGCCTCTGCGCGGCGATGCCCGGCCCCGTTTCAACCTCGCCACCATCCGCCACGGTGGTTGGGGCACCTTGGCGGGCGGGAACGAATTGCGCCGCAGCCGATCGCGCACGGCCAAAGTCAACACCGCCGTGAACAACGTCGGCGGGATCACCACACCGACGCCAAGCGCAAAGAGCGAACGCAAGCGCATGAAACCTCAGACAAACTTGCGCCCCCAAAGGTGGATCATCCGGCAACGTCGCGCGAGTCGCCGGCGCACACGTTTCGGTGTTTGCCTTCCCATGCGCGGAAAACTGCTTTACCAAAGGGGGAACCCGACGCGCCGGTTTCGGCGCCTGTTTGAGATGTGCTAGACCCCCGGAATGAAACCCTCTTTCGCGCTCAACCTTTCGCATGATGGCATCAGCCTTTTCCATCGCAGTTCCGCTGGCTGGTTCAGCGCGGGCTTTGTGTCGCTTGAAGAGGATGATTTCGCCGGTGCGATGGCGCATTTGCGCCAAACAGCGTTGGGGCTTTCGGCGCGGGGCATCACGTCGAAACTGGTCATTCCCGACTCGCAGATCCTCTATTTGATGATCGAGGCGCCCGGCCCCGATGCCGCCCGCCGGCGCAGTCAGATCGCCGCCGCGCTTGAGGGCCGAACGCCCTATGCGGTGAACGATCTGGTCTTTGACTGGTCGGGCACCGGCCACAGCGTTCAGGTGGCCGTCGTCGCCCGCGAAACCCTGATCGAGGCCGAAGATTTCGCTGAACAGTATAACTTCGGCCCGGTTTCTTTCGTGGCAATCCCCGAACCCGGTGACTTTGCCGGTGAACCATTCTTCGGCCTGACCTCGACCGCGGCGCAGCACCTGCCCGAGGGCTCGCGCCTGGACCGCGATCAAGATCCGGTTCGCCTGATCCAAACGCCCCGAACGCCGAAAGTCGGCATCGAAGCCGCCGAAGAAGCCCCTGAGGCTGCGACACAGGCCGTCGCCGGACCGACACAAGCCGCGACGGACGTCGACACGCTGCCCCTGCCGAACTCCGCGCCAGCGTTTGCGGCCACTTTGGCGGATGAGGCTGCAATCACGCCCGACGGCAGGGACGCGGCAAAGACGACCGCGGCAACAATCGACATGGACGCTGCGCGAACCGACACCATGGCGGGGTCCGAACCGCCCCGGGCGGAATTTGACGCGCCCGATGTCCATGAGGCGGTTGGCTCGACTGCGGCCCTCGACGCTTCTCACGTCGCCCCGGAACTTCCGGAAGTGCCCGAAACGCCAGTCGAAACCCCCGCGAACCCGGAACCGGAGCTGCCGCAGCCCGACTTGCCGCAACCGGAAGCACCGCAACCCGCTGACCCGCAGCCCGAGGCGCCGCAACCCGAAGCGCCGCAACCCGCTGACCCGCAACCCGAGGGGCCGGAGGCGCACGACCCTCAATCTCTGCGCGACGCTCTGCAACCCGGCGATATGCACGCACCGCAAGATGCCGGCACCGCGCCGGAAGTTCCGCTGACGGCGGCACAGATGCCCCCGGTCGCGCCACCGCCGCTTGATCCACAAGACCACGTCGGCGCAGAGCACCCCGAGCGCGGCCTGGACGCCGTTCTGGCCGACGAGAGTTTTGCGCCCGAGGCCATCGCCGCCCTTGCCGAAGCCTTGCAAGAAGACACGCTGACCACACCTGCGGCCCGCTTCGTGTCGCGGCGCTCCCCCATGACCGCCGCTGCCGTCATCCCCAACGGTGCGCCCCGGCTGGGTGGCGCCACCTTGCACGACCTGCCACCGCCGGCCCCGAAGACCAAGGCGCTGGCCGCAGAGACCCCTCGCCCCTCGGTGCTGACGCCCGAACTGGCCGTGCCCGCCGCGACGGAAATCGACACGGCCGGAGCCTTCCCTCTGGCCAAAGGCCGTGGCGCCAAGCCCGATCCCGCCGCCCCGCAGGGCGTCAGGGCCAAATTCCGGGCCGCCGCCAAGACCATTGCCCGTGTGAATACCTCGACTGTACGCAACGTCCCGGCGGCCGGAAAACCCGATGCGGACCCGGCGGCGGAACCGGCCGCAAAGACCGTGTTTGGTGGCCCCAAGATGCTGCCCCAGCGCAACAAGCCGCGTTACTTTGGGCTGATGCTTACGGCAGCCCTTCTGCTTTTCATGGGGGTCGTGGCGCTTTGGTCAAGCCTGCTTGGCACACGTTCGCAGCCCGAAGTTGTCGCTCCGCTGACGCTGAACGAGGCTGACCCCGTCGTGGCCCCGGCCGACGGCAACCCAAGCCCGCTTGAAAACGCGCCCGACCTGCTATCGGCAGAGACCGCCGTTGCCGCTGTCTCCGAAGCTGCACCTGAAACGGCGCCCGAAACGGTGCCGGTGCCCGACGCCGCAACCGAACCTGAACCAGCACAAACACCGACGGTGGCCTCCGAAGCCGTCGCGCCGCAGCCCGAAGCACCCGTGCCCGCCGTCGAAGAGCCCGCCGTCGAAGAAATGGCCAAAGTAAACCCTCAAGGCAGTGTCTGGGGCGCCGTCGACTTGCAGACACAGGGACAACACCAAGGCGACGCGCTGTCGCTTCTTGGCGTCTCTGCGGCAGATCCTGCGATTCTGGCACTGCCCGGAGTCGGCTTGCCGCAGGCCGAGGCGCTGACCGCCGATCCGCGCCCGGCAACGCCCTCTGAACCCGTGCCCTACAACCAACTTGCACGGATCGCACCCGATGGCGCGCTGCAGCCCACACCACAGGGGGTCATCGCCCCCGGCGGCTTCACGCTGTTTGCCGGGTCACCGCCACGGATCCCGGCAGAGCGCCCCAAGAGCGTCGTGCAGGCGGCACTTGCTGCGGTCGCCCCCCCTGCCGCCAACGCCTCGGAAGCGGCCGCCCTGCCGCAACCTTACGCGGACCCAGCCCTTGCCGGTTTCCGCCCTGCGGCACGACCGGCTAGCATCGCACCGCCCGCCGCCCCTGCCACCCCGGAACCGGCAGCCGCATCGCCCGACCCGGCAGCCCCGACCGACAGCGCGCCTGCGCCTCAGCCCGCAACTGATACGCCCGCCGACGATCAGGCCACGCTTTCGCCCGCCGAGCAGGCCCGGCGCGCCGCCCTGCAAGCAATTTCACCAAGGCCGCGCCCCGCCGCCATTCAGGCCGCCGCCGCATCGGCAGTGGCCGCCCGACAGGCCGAGGCCGCCGCCGCGGCCGCGCTTGAACAATCGTTGGCCAGCGCAACCGCACAGGCCGTCACTGTCTCGCGTCGCCCGGCCAGCAAACCGCGCAACTTCTCGTCGGCGGTCGAGGCGGCTCTGGCAGTTGCCGTGGCCTCGGCCCCGGTCGCGGCCCCTGCGGCCACGCCCGCCGCTGCCGCCAGCCCCAAGGCGGCACCGCCCAAGGTCGCCTCCGCGCCACAGCATGAAGAACTCGACGAGCCCGAGCCGGAGTCACCCGCCCCAAAGCTGCCCACCAATGCGTCGGTCGCCAAACAGGCAACGCAGGCCAATGCCCTCAATCTGGGCAAGATGAACCTGATCGGCCTTTATGGCGCGTCGGGGAACCGGCGCGCGCTGGTGCGTCTGTCGAACGGCAGGTTCGTCAAGGTCGAGGTCGGAGACAAGCTTGACGGGGGTCGTGTTACCGGCATTGGCGATGGCCAGCTGAGCTACCAGAAAAACGGCAAGAACCTTGTGCTGAAGCTGTTGAAAGACGGCTGACCCCCGAGTATCGACCGTGGCACTCACAATGCGCGTGAACCGCACTGATTTGCGGCTTTGACGCTTGCGCGCCGCCCGACATCGGTTAGGCTTTGTTCATCATCACAAGTCATTGTGTTGCCCCTTGGCCCCGTGCCCCTTTCACGGCGCGAGGGGCCATGCCGAACGCCCTTTAATCCGGAGAGAGGATGGAAAGCTTTCTGTTTCAAGCCACGCTCTACCTGATCGCCATGGTAATTGCCGTGCCGCTGGCCAGTCGTGCGGGGCTTGGCTCGGTGCTGGGTTATCTGAGCGCCGGCATCGTGATCGGGCCCGTGCTGGGGCTGGTCGGCTCGGAGATGACCGACTTGCAGCATTTTGCCGAATTTGGCGTGGTGATGATGCTGTTTCTGATCGGGCTGGAACTGGAGCCCCGCGCGCTTTGGGCGATGCGTGACAAGTTGATTGGTCTGGGCGGATTGCAGGTTCTGATCACGATGACCGCCGTAACGGTCGCGGCGATGGCCTTTGGCCAGGGGTTTCGGGTAGCGCTGGCGCTGGGGATGATCTTTGCGCTGTCCTCTACCGCGATCGTGCTGCAAACGCTGAACGAAAAGCGACTGATGCAGACGGCAGGCGGGCGCTCGGCGTTTTCGGTTCTGCTGACGCAGGATATCGCGGTGATTCCGATGCTGGCACTGATGCCGTTGCTGGCATTTCCGGGGGCGCGGGCGTTGGCCAAGGCCGAAAACTCGGTCGATCATGTCGCCGCCTCTTTTCTGGAACGCCTGCCCGGTTGGGGGATGACGCTGGTCACGCTCGGCGCGGTCGCGGCGGTCATTCTGGCCGGTCATTTTCTGATCCGCCCGATGTTTCGCTTTGTCCACGCGGCCAAACTGCGCGAAATCAACACCGCGATGGCGCTGATGATCGTGGTGGCCATCGCCTCACTGATGTTGCTGGTCGGGCTGTCGCCGGCTCTGGGCACCTTTCTGGCGGGCGTCGTGCTGGCCGACAGCGAATTCAAGCACGAATTGGAAAGCGACATCGAGCCCTTCAAGGGCCTGCTGTTGGGGCTTTTCTTCATCACCGTCGGCGCCGGGATCAATTTTTCCATCGTGATCGCGACCCCCTTCACCATTCTGGGGCTGGTCGCGGGGCTGGTGGCGCTGAAAGCGTCGGTGCTTTACGCGCTGGGGCAGGTGTTCGGACTGCGGGCGCAGGACCAGTGGCTGTTCACGCTCGGCCTTGCACAGGCGGGCGAGTTTGGCTTTGTGCTGGTGTCATTCGCGGTCACGCAGCGGATCTTGCCCTCTGGGTTGGCGCAAATGGTGCTGGTGGTGATTGCCTTGTCGATGCTGATCACACCCCTGCTGTTCATCCTGCACGATTGGCTGGCGCGGCGGATGCGCAACGCCGGTGGCACGCAGGCCGCTGACGAGATTGACGACCAACAACCCATCATCATTGCCGGCGTGGGACGCTTTGGTCAGGTCGTCAACCGCATGGTCACGATGTCGGGCTTCAAGACGACGGTTCTGGACAACGACCTGCAAACCATTCAGCTGATGCGAAAATTCGGCGCAAAGGCCTATTTCGGAGACCCCACGCGCCCCGATCTTCTGGCCGCCGCAGGTATCGGCACGGCGCAGGTTCTGGTGGTGTGTCTTGATGACAGGCCCTCGACCACGCGGCTGGTGGCCTATGCGCGCCGGATCCGCCCCGATGTGCGCATCATCGCCCGCGCCCGCGACCGGATCCATGTGTTCGAGCTTTACCGCGCCGGTGCCAATGACATCGTGCGCGAGATGTTTGACAGTTCGGTCCGGGCAGGCCGCTATGTGCTGGAAAACGTGGGCCTGTCGGAATTCGAGGCCGCCGAATTGCAAAAGATCTTTTTCAAACTGGACCGGGCGGCGGTGCGCAACCTGGCCGAGGTCTGGAAACCGGACATTCCGGTCGACAAGAACCCTGAATACATCGCCCGCACACATGAGTTGAACCGCGAGCTTGAAACCGCGTTGATGGAGCGGTTCAACCCACCCAACTCAGAGGCAGATACCGCACCGGATTCATGAAAAAGCCGCGACCCCAAGGGGTTGCGGCCTTTTGTTGGAACGGGTCACACGTCAGGCGGCGCGCGTCACCAAGACGTCGTCTACTTTTTTTGCAGCGCCGGCCTCGTCGGTGCCAGACACGGCAGCGACTTCGCGGGTCAGACGCTCTAGCGCGGCTTCATAAAGCTGCCGCTCGGAATAGGACTGCTCGCGCTGGTCATCATTGCGGTGCAGATCGCGCACCACTTCGGCGATGGCCATAAGATCGCCCGAGTTGATTTTTTGCTCGTATTCCTGTGCGCGGCGCGACCACATGGCCCGTTTGACCTTGGCCTTGCCCTTCAGCGTCTCCAGCGCCTTCGACACGACGTCGGGCGAGGAAAGCGACCGCATGCCGATATCGGTGGCTTTGTGGGTCGGAACGCGCAGCGTCATCTTGTCCTTTTCGAACGAGATTACGAACAGTTCCAGCCGCAGACCGGCGATTTCCTGTTCTTCAATCGAGATGATCTTGCCAACGCCGTGCGCCGGATACACAACGAACTCATTGGGATGAAAGTCGGATTTCTTCTTGGTCATTCAGTCGCTTCCTTACAGGCTATCGTCCCGCCACCCTATGATAATCTCACAACGAAGGCCCCCCAAAGGCCCAAGCCCTTGGAACAGCCGCTATTCACCGCCGGAAAAGACACCGCAAGCGAGCGAACCTGCGGCGTGACGAGGTCATAATCTTTGTAACGGGAATATAGCACAAAAAACACGGCTCTCATAGCACCGTGCTGCGATGCCGCATGACTGCCTATATAGATCAAAGGGTTATAGCCATTTTTGATCAGCTATACACCCTTCAAGAGAGGTCGTTGACCCGAATCAATCACCTGCGCCGGGGTTCGGGACAAAGTATTTTTCCAGCTTGTCCTTTTCGCCGTCGCGCGCTTCGGCATCGGGAAGCTGGTCTTTCTTCTGGGTGATGACCGGCCACAGCTCGGCATATTTGCGATTGAACTCGACCCAAGGATCCATGCCCGGCTCGGTATCGGGGCGGATCGCGTCCGCAGGGCATTCAGGTTCGCAAACGCCGCAATCAATGCATTCGTCCGGGTGGATGACGAGCGTGTTTTCCCCCTCGTAAAAGCAGTCCACCGGACAGACCTCTACGCAGTCAGTGTATTTGCAGGCGATGCAGTTGTCGGTAACGACGTAGGTCATGGGTCCACCCGGGTTTTTTCGAGTTGCGACGTTACCTAGCCTTCGCGCGCGGATCAATCAAGACAAACCAAGCCCGAAAGGACGGGCTGCGGCGATCTGACAGGAGGTCAGAACGGGTGTTCGGGCCGGTCTGGCATCTCGGGATCGGCGTCCCTCTTCTGGCTCGGTTCAGTATAAAGGGTGGCCGCCTCGGTGGCAGGTCCACGCCGGGTGCCGCACGCCAGCAGGCGCAGCGTCCGCACCTGCCCACCCCAGACAATCGTCAGCGCATCGCCGGGACCGACCGCACGTCCTGGCTTGTTGGTTTTCTGGCCATTGATACGGATCTTGCCCTTGGAAATCGCCTCGGCAGCCAGCACGCGCGTTTTGTAAAGGCGCGCGTGCCAAAGCCATTTGTCGAGACGGATCCGGGTCGGGTCCGCCGACTCGGTCATTTCTTGTCGCGCAGCGCCGCAAGAATGGCAAACGGGCTATCGGGGTCAAAACGCTCTTTGCGGGGCGGATGCGCCTCAAAGCTGCGCGGGCTGTCGTCACGCTTGCCCGCTGGCTTGCCGTGCTTGCCCGACGGTTTGCCGTCATGCGGCTTGCCGCCCGGCTTGCCGCCCGGTTTTGCGTCGCGCCGATCGTGTGGCTTGCCGGGGCGGCGATCACCCTGAGGCTTGGCGTCCGCTTCGGCCTTGCGCTCGCCTTGGGGGCGATCGCCGCGCGGGCGGCCTTCGCCGCGGGGCTGAGCGTCCCGCGTGGCACCCTCGCCGCGCGGTGCGGCCGCGTCGCGCGGCGCGCGCGGCCCCCGTTCGGGGCGCGGGGCCCGCGGGCGCGGCGCCCAGGTGAAGATCACAAAGGCCTCCAGTTCCGGCGCGGCCACGGTCTGTGCGGCTTCGGCCTCGGCCAGAGGCGACGCCTCCTCGGGGATCGGGTTCGCATTGTCGGTTTCGACGATCGGCGCCGGCACGGCGGCAGCCTTGACCTTTTCGCGTTCGCCACGCTCGCCCTTGTAGCCCAGACCGGCCATCAGATCGCTGAACTGATCCAGCGTCATCCCGGTGATCGACAGCATGTCGGGCGTCGCCTCAAAGCCGCCGCGGCTGTCTTGCGTGCGCAAGATATCGGCCAGGCGTTCCAGCATATCAATGCGAATCGCGCGGGCGCCCGCGGGGTGATACCCCGCCAGCGTATAGTGAATCTTCGGCACATCGGGCAGGTTCGGGATGGTCACCAGCCCCGGCGGCGGGCTTTCGGGAAACTCGGACAGATCCTGCGCCAGCGACCACAACACCAGACGCAACCGCGTCGGGGCGGGCTTGAGCAACGCCTGCTGGAAGATCGTGTATTGGCCGAAACGCACGCCATGTTTGCGCAGGGCGCCGCGCGCGTCCTGATCCAGTTCCTTGACCTCCGAGGCAACACCCTCGCGCGGCAAGACGCCCAGCGCCTCGACCAGACGAAAGGCGAAACCGCGCGCAAGCCCGGTCAGCGCCTCGTCACGCGACATCGCCAGAAGCGGGTCGAACAGGGCGGCCACCTTGCGGTCGATGAAATGCTGCAAGCGGCGACGGACCTTTTCGGCCACCTCAGATCCCGCCTCTTCGTCGACGAAGGCCTCGACGCCGGGGCGCAACGCATCGGCGCCCTTCACCAGCTTGCCAACCGCCTGGGTGCCCCACATCAGGCCCCCCTGTTCGGTAAAGTCCATCTCGGTGTCCGGCGCGTTATAGAAGCGGTCGGCACGCAGGTGGAACTCGGGGCGCAGCGCCTCATAGGCCGCCCGCGCCAGCATTTTTGCCTCATCGGGCGACGAGGTTCCATCCTGCCGGAAGCGGAACCCTTCAAGACGGCCGGCAAATTCGCCTTCAACCATCACTTCGCCCTTGTCGTTCACCTCGGCCACAAGGCTCTCCTTCTGTTTGAGCCGGCGCAGCAATATGCTGGTGCGCCGATCCACAAATCGTTGGGTCAGCGCGCCGTGAAGCGCATCTGACAGGCGGTCTTCTACAGCGCGCGTCTCGATCCGCCAATGGGTTTCATCATGTACCCATCCTTTGCGCTGCGCGACATAGGTCCAAGTGCGGATAAAAGCCAATCGTTTTGAGAGCGTGTCGATGTCTCCGACGGGCCGGTCGATGCGCGAAATCTGCCCCGCGAGCCACTCGGACGGCACGTGGCCGGGGTCTTGCAAGAAGCCAAAGATACGGCCAAGCAACGTCGTGTGTTCGGTCCCGGAAATGGACCGGAAGTCCGGGATCCGGCACACATCCCACAAAAGCCGCACATCCGACGGGTGGGTCAACCGGTCGCTGATCTCGGGGGTTTCGGACAGCGCCTTGAGGGACACGATGTCATCGGCATCGCGCGCGCGGGTCAGCCATTCATCGGTCGGGTTGACCTCAAGCGATTGGATCAGGCGCCTGACCGACCCGAATTCCAGCCTGCCCGACCGCCACTGCAGCCGCTGGATCGGGGCGAAGCGGTGGTTTTCCACCGCGTCGATCACCTCGGGCAAAAGTGGGCTGGCCTCGCCGGTCACGCCAAAGGTGCCGCTTTGGGTATGCCGCCCGGCGCGCCCGGCGATCTGGCCGATCTCATGCGGGAACAAAGGCCGCATCCGGCGCCCGTCGAATTTGGTGGTGGCCGAAAAAGCCACATGCCCGATGTCGAGGTTCAGCCCCATTCCGATGGCATCGGTCGCCACCAGATAGTCCACCTCGCCATTTTGATAAAGCTCGACCTGCGCATTGCGCGTGCGCGGCGAAAGCGCCCCCATGACGACCGCGCAACCGCCCTTCTGACGGCGCAGCAGCTCAGCAATGGCATAGACGTTATCAACCGAAAAGCCGACAATTGCGCTGCGTGCAGGCATCCGGCTTGTCTTTTTCGAACCTGCCCAGGTCAATTCGGAAAACCGTTCGCGGCGCGTGAACTGCACCTTTGGGACCAGCGCGGCGATCGCCCCGCGCATCGTCTCGGACCCCAGAAACAGCGTCTCGTGCAGGCCGCGCGCATGCAGCAGACGGTCGGTGAACACATGCCCCCGTTCAGGATCGGCGCAAAGCTGGATCTCGTCTATCGCGACGAAATCGGCACCGATCGCCTCGGGCATCGCTTCGGTCGTGCAGACCCAGTATTGCACCCGTTCGGGAACGATGCGCTCTTCGCCGGTGACCAGCGCCGCCACCGAGGGGCCGCGCGCCTTGACGATCCGGTCATAGACCTCGCGCGCCAATAGCCGCAGCGGCAGGGCGATAACCCCGGTGCGATGCGCCAACATCCGGTCGATTGCATAATGCGTCTTGCCGGTGTTCGTCGGCCCAAGGACCGCCGTGATGTGCCCATCCGCCATTGGGTCTCCCTAAAGGCTGGTGCCCGAAAGCCCGTGTTCCAGCCGCTCGATGGCGTCTTTCACATCCTGCTGATGCGGATGCAAGGCGAACGAAGCCCGAAACGCCGTCAACGCGCGCTGTTGGTCGCCCATTTCCTCAAGGATGGTGCCCAGTCCGGCCAGCGCGCCCCAATGACGCGGCTCCAGTTCCAGAGTGCGGGCGATATCCGTCAGGGCGGGGCCATAGTCCCCGTGCGAGAAATAGGCCGTGGCACGGGCATTCCAGCCTTCGGCGAAATCGGGGGCATGATCGGTCAGCGCGGTCAGATGCTCGATCGCGAGAACCGGATCCCCCTCATCCAGCGCCGCCTCGCCCCGTTTGAGCAAAAGATCCATCGCCGGCGAGCCAGACCGCGACCAGGCCCGCCGGATATCGGATTCGGCCCGCTGCCAGCCGGCAAAATCCGGGTCCGCCAGCTCGGCAAAGTATGCATCAAGCCCGGCGGTTTCGGCACGCAGCCCGCCAGACAGGAAAAATACGGCACAAAGTGCCGCAACGATACAATTGTGATGGGCTGATCTGACGCGCATAACTAAGTTGTAACTCAAGTGTCGGAGAAAGCGAGAGCCCGGCATTCACAATCGGAGGAACTGATGAGCGACGTTATCGATGCGGCCGTGGCCGCCCTCAGCGAAAAGCTGAAAGACGGGTTTTCGGCGACAGCGAAATTCGTGATTACCGATGAAGGCTCGATCATGGCGGATGCCGATGGCGTACGGGAAGGTGATGAAGAGGCCGAGGTGACGTTGATCGCCAATGCCGAAACCTTCAAGGGCATCCTGTCGGGGGACGTCAACCCGACGATGGCGTTCATGACCGGCAAACTGAAGATCGACGGCTCGATGGGGTTGGCCATGCAGTTGGGGTCTGCTCTGTCTTGATGGATACCGCGCCCCTGCATGACCATATCGCCCGCGCGCCCGCCGGTGGGCGCGCCTTCTGGCTGCGCACCCAGGATGGGGTGCGCCTGCGCATGGCGGCATGGACTCAGGGACCATTGGGCGCGCAAAAGGGAACGGTTCTGCTGTTGCCCGGCCGCACCGAATACATCGAGAAATATGGCCCCGCAGCGGGTGAAATGGCCGCACGCGGCTATGCGATGCTGGCTGTTGACTGGCGCGGTCAGGGCTTGGCCGACCGGCTTGTCCCCGATCCTGTCAAGGGACATGTGGCGCAGTTTTCAGACTATCAGCTTGATTTCGACGCCGTTGTTGCCGCAGCCGAGCAACTGGAACTGCCGCGCCCGTTCTTCATGCTGGGCCATTCGATGGGGGGCTGCATCGGCTTGCGCGCCCTGAACAGAGGCGCGCAAATCAAGGCCGCCGCCTTTTCGGCGCCCATGTGGGGTATTCGGGTGCCTCTTTTGCTGCGCCCGGTGATCGCGACATTCGCGCGGGGTCTGGCCAATGGCCCCTTCGCGCTGACCTACGCCCTCGGCACCGATGAAACGACCTATGTCTACAAAGACGCCTTTGCGGTGAACAAACTGACCACCGACCCGACCATGTGGGCCTTCATGCTGGAGCAATTGGCCCGCGAACCGGCGCTGGCCCTGTCGGGCCCGTCGCTGCAGTGGCTATCACAAGCGCTGGACGAATGTGCCAGCCTCGCCGCCCTGCCCTCGCCCGCGGTGCCCTGCCATACGGCCTTGGGCACCCGCGAACGCATCGTCGACGCCACGGCGGTTCGTGCCCGAATGGCCAATTGGACCGGCGGCCAACTGGCCATGATGCCCGGCGCCGAACACGAGGTGATGATGGAAACCGCCGCGACTCGCGCCCGGTTCTATGATGCCGCCACGGCTCTTTTCGACGCGCACGGCCTCTAGCCCCGGTCGATCCGCCCTCTTGCCCAAAGACGCGGCAGGCAGCCATCGCGCCGGCCCCAAGATAGGCTTGGCATTTCAGCTTTGTGAAAGTATCCCCGCCGGAGGCTTCTACCGCCCCAGCCGCGCCACCATCAGGCTTCAAGCGTGATCTGCGAAAACCCGTCGCGCAGCGCCATCGACCAGGCCTCGCTCATCGCGGCAAACGCCGCATCTCCGGCCTCGATGCGGCGCCGACTGGTCAGCTTGCAATCGTCGCGCAAAATCACCGCCAGATCCAGCGGCATCCCTACCGAAAGATTGGATCGCAGGGTCGAATCCATCGACAGCAATACCGCCTTTTGTGCATCCTTGATTGAGGTCGCGGGCGTCACCACCCGGTCCAGAATCGGTTTACCGTATTTATGTTCACCAATTTGCAGGAAGGGCGTATCCTCGGTCGCCTCGATGAAATTGCCCTCGGGATAGATCAGAAACATCCGCATCTCGCCGCCGATGCGCTGCCCCGCCACGATCATCGAGGCGGTGGCCGACACTTTGGCGGCATTCATCTTGCCTTCGATATCCTGCCGCACCGAACACAGCGTCTCGCCGATCACCTCAGCCACTTTCAGCATCGTCGGCGCCAGCAGGATCGAGCTTTCCGGCCCGGCCTCGGGGTTTTCGATCTCTTCGCGCAACCGTGCGATGGTGGTCTGGGTGACCGACAGGCTTCCGGCGGTCAAGATGGCGATGACGCGTTCGCCCGGTTCTTCAAAGACGAACATCTTGCGGTAAATGGCAATATTGTCCAATCCCGCATTGGTTCGGGTATCGGACAAAAGCACCATACCGTCATTCAACAACAGACCAACGCAATAGGTCATCTGGCGCCCCTTCATGCAGCGAACGCCCGAGCCTATTGCTGCGTCGCACCAAGAGCAACCGTGACATCCATCGTTTCCGCTCCGATGCCCTGCGCAATCCCCCGGATCGGTGCGGCATCTTGTGCATCAAACCCCGAGCCAAGCCGGATATAGCGCTCATCAGAGCAGCACGTATTGGCGGCGTCAAATCCGACCCAGCCCAGCCCCTCGACAAAGATCTCGGCCCAGGCATGGGCGGCTTCATGCATCGAGCCGTCTTCGGTGGCATAGAGATAGCCCGAGATATAGCGCGCCGGCAAATCCAGCACCCGCGCACAAGCAATCAGCGCATGGGCGTGATCCTGACACACGCCTTCGCCCAGCTCTAGCGCCTCTGCGGCGGTCGTATGGGCATGGGTGACGCCGGGGCGATAGACGATTGCGCCCGCGATCGCCTCGGACAATCGGTGCGCGCGCTCAAGCGCATTGCCCCCGCCCGCCGCCGCCGAACGCGCCAGATCCGCAAGCGCCACATTGGCACGCGTCGGGGTGGTTTCGCGCAGATAGGCCTCGGGGACGACGATTTCGCGGTGGCCGCGCAGCACTCCGGTCAGGTCTTTGGTTTCGACCCGGCCCGACACGATGACCGACACCTCGCTCAGCGGCCCACGCACCGACCAGCCTTCGACCCGGTCGCCGGCACCATCGCGAAACGCCCCCCCGCGGATGCCATTTGCCACCTCGACTGACCATTCCAGCGTCTTTTGCCCGTCGAATTGCGACGGAAACAGCCGCAGGCTCTGCACAGCCCCCCGCATCACCGCGTCGTAATGGTAGGTCGTGGTATGATTTACGGTCACGATCATCGTGCTTCTCCGCTGAGATAGGCGCCCTGCACGAGGCCCGACAAATCCCCCACTTCGCGGATAAAGCGCGTCAGAAATTCATGAAGCCCTTCGTCAAACACATCCTCCACCGCCAGTTCCCCCAATTCGCCCAGAATGACGCGGGCCCGAGCCTGCGCCTCGGTCGAATGGCCATAGCCACGCGACAGGCGATCCAGATGCCCCATCGCCGCGCCGATCGCAGTCAAAAGCGAACGCGGGCATTGTGGGTTGAGCACCAGAAAATGCGCGATCTTGCCTGCGGTGATGTCACCCCCATAGGCCCAGTGAAACGCCCGGTGTGCCGACAGCGCGCGCAGCAGCGTTTGCCATTGATAATTGTCCAACCCCGAGCCGATGAATTCTACCCGCGGCAGCAGCACATAGTATTTCACGTCCAACAGACGGGCGGTATTGTCAGCGCGTTCCAAGGCATAGCCAAGGCCGAGAAAATCGTAACCATCGTTGCGCAACTGCGTCGTGTCGATCGCGCCGCGCACCATCGCGGTCTGCCGCATGGTCCATTCAGTCAGCTGCGAAAGCTCCAGACTGGACCTCTCGCACCGCTCAAGCTGACGTAGTTCCTGAGACGCCGTGCTGAGCGCATCCCACACTTGGGTCGTCAGGGCGGTGCGAACGATGCGCCCGTTTTCGCGCGCCTGTTCAATGCAAGAGGCCACGGACGAGGGGTTGTCGCGGTCAAAGAACAGATAGCTTTCAATGTTGCGTTGCACCGGGTCGCCATATTTTGCCGCAAATCCGGCCGCCGTGCCCGAGGCGCGCAACAAGCTGTCCCATTCGTTGCGGTAGCCATCCCCCGCCGACGGCATCAGCGCGATCCGCGCGCCCACCTCCAGCAACCGCGCCATGGTTTCGGCGCGCTCCATGTAGCGCGCGATCCAGAAAAGATTATCCGCCGTCCGGCTTAACATATCCGTTACTCCGCCAGAACCCAGGTGTCTTTGACACCGCCACCCTGAGACGAGTTCACCACCAGGCTGCCCTCGGTCAGCGCGACGCGCGTCAAGCCGCCGGGCACCAGTTCGATCCGCTCGCCAACCAGACAATAGGGCCGCAGATCCACATGCCGCGGCGCGATGCCCTGCTCGACGAAAGTCGGCGTCGTCGATAGCGCCAACGTCGGCTGCGCAATATAGTTGCCGGGCTTGGCCGCCACGCGGTCGCGGAAGGCTGCAATCTCGGCCTTGGTCGCGCGCGGCCCCACAAGCATGCCATAGCCGCCCGAGCCGTGGACCTCTTTCACCACCAGTTCGGTCATGTTTTCCAGCACATACTTCAGATCGTCAGACTTGCCGCACTGCCAAGTCGGCACGTTTTGCAGCACCGGCTCTTCGCCCAGATAAAACCGGATCATTTCGGGCACATAGGTATAGATCGCCTTGTCGTCCGCCACCCCCGCACCGGGCGCAGAACAGATCGACACCCCGCCCGAGCGGTAGACATCCATCAGCCCCGCGATACCCAACATGCTGTCGGGTCGAAAACACAACGGGTCCAGAAAGGCATCGTCAATGCGCCGATAGATCACATCAACCCGGCGTGGGCCTTGCGTGGTGCGCATCCACACAAACCCCGCTTCGACAAACAGATCCGCCCCCTCGACCAGTTCAACGCCCATCAGATCGGCCAGAAAACTGTGTTCGTAATAGGCGCTGTTAAAGTGCCCCGGCGTCAGAATCACCACCGTGGGTTCACCCTCGCATTTTGCCGGGGCCACACTGGCCAGCGTGCGGCGCAACAGATCGGGATAGCCATCCACCGGCTCGATCCGGTTTTCCCGAAACAGCGCCGGGAACATCCGCATCATGATTTCGCGGTTTTCCAGCATGTAGCTGACCCCGCTGGGCGTGCGGCAGTTGTCCTCGAGCACAAAGAAATCCTCGGGGCCGGTGCGCACCAGATCAATGCCGACGATATGGCTGTAGACACCGCGCGGCGGCACGAAACCGGCCACGGCACGCTCGTAGGCCTCGTTTTGATAGACCAGCCGCGCCGGAATACGGCCCGCGCGGATGATCTCGCCGCGACCATAGACATCAAGCAAGAACGCGTTCAGCGCCCGCGCGCGCTGCTTGATGCCCCGCTCGAGCTTGCGCCACTCGGTCTGGGTAAAGACCCGCGGGAACATGTCGAAGGGGATCAAGCGGTCCGGATCACCGCCCTCGCCGTAAACCGCAAAGGTGATGCCGATGCGGCGAAACAGTGCCTCGGCCTCGGCCTGCTTCATCTGGCGCAATTCGGCGGGCATGGCGCGCGTCCAGTCCTCAAGCCGCGCATAAAGCGGGCGAACCTGGTCGTTTTGATACATTTCGTTGAAATAGGGGATCGCCATGCGCGTTGATTCCTCTGGCCTTTGAACAAACCTTAGGGAAGGGGTGCCCATCTGGAAAGCACGGAGCGTCAAGGATCTGGCGCGCACCCGGCTGATCGCGCCATTTCTTGGGCAAGTGACTAAATCATAGGCGTTTGTCCAATCGGCTTTTGCGACGGACACGCCGGCCGCCCTTGCGCCCGCCCCCACCCCGCCCCTATTTGTTGTGCAAATCAGAATGAGGACGCCATGACCCTGCCCCTGCCCCACCCCGTATTTGACGCCACCACCAATGCCGGGGGCTTTGGTGATCTGCCTGAATGGGATCTGAACGACCTTTACACCGCGCCCGACGCGCCTGAACTGACCCGCGACATGGCTTGGCTGGAGACAGCCTGCGCCAGTTTCGCCACCGATTACGGCGGCAAGCTGGCCGGGCTGAGCGCCGCCGAAATGGCCACCTGCATCGACCGCTATGAGGCGATCGACGTGGCCGCCGGGCGGATCATGTCCTATGCCGGGCTGCGCTATTACCAAAACACCGTTGACGCCGAGCGGGCCAAATTCCTGGCCGACACGCAAGACAAGATCACCCATTTCACCACGCCGCTGGTATTTTTCAGCCTCGAGTTCAACCGCATCGACGAGGCCGCCTATCTGGCATTGTTCGCCGATGCGGGCCTTGCGCGCTACAAGCCGGTGTTTGACCGGATGCGGGCGATGCGCCCGTATCAACTCTCGGACGAGCTGGAAAAATTCCTGCACGATCAGTCTGTTGTCGGCGCTGCCGCGTGGAACCGTCTGTTTGACGAAACCACCGCCGGTCTGGAATTCGACGTCGCCGGTGAAACGCTGAGCCTTGAGTCGACGCTCAACCTGCTTTCCGATCACGATCGCGATCGCCGCGAGGCTGGCGCCCGCGCCCTGGCGGATGTCTTTGCCGCCAATACCAAGCTTTTCGCCCGGATCCACAATTCGTTGGCCAAAGAAAAGGAAATCGAGGACCGTTGGCGCAAGATGCCGACGCCGCAATACGGCCGCCACCTGTCAAACCACGTCGAACCCGAGGTCGTCGAGGCCTTGCGCAATGCCGTTGTTGCCGCCTATCCAAAGCTGTCGCACCGCTATTACCGGCTGAAGGCCAAATGGCTGGGGCTTGAAACGCTTCAGGTTTGGGACCGCAACGCCCCCTTGCCCACCGACTCTGCGCGCGTCATCGGCTGGGAGGAAGCCCGCGAAACGGTGTTGTCGGCCTATTCGGCATTTTCGCCCGAAATGGCGCGGCTGGCGCAGCCTTTCTTTTCGCGCGGATGGATCGACGCCGCCGCAAAGCCGGGCAAGGCACCGGGCGCTTTTGCGCACCCCACGGTGACCACCGTGCACCCCTATGTGATGCTGAACTACCTTGGCAAACCGCGCGACGTGATGACGCTGGCGCATGAACTGGGCCATGGCGTGCATCAGGTTCTGGCCGCCGACCAAGGCGAACTGCTGGCCTCGACGCCGCTGACACTGGCCGAAACCGCCAGCGTCTTTGGTGAAATGCTGACCTTCCGTCGCCTGCTGGACGCGGCCAAAAGCCCGGCCGAACGCAAATCCCTTCTGGCTGGCAAGGTCGAGGACATGATCAACACCGTGGTGCGTCAGATCGCCTTTTACGATTTCGAATGCAAGCTCCACGCCGCCCGCGCGAAAGGCGAGTTGACCCCCGATGATATCAACGCCCTCTGGATGAGCGTGCAGGCCGAATCGCTGGGCGACGCGATTGAATTCATGCCCGGCTATGAGACCTTCTGGGCCTATATCCCGCATTTTGTTCACTCGCCTTTCTACGTCTATGCCTATGCTTTCGGAGACGGTCTCGTGAACGCGCTTTACGCCACCTATGAAGGCGGCCTGCCCGATTTCGAACAGAAGTATTTCGACATGCTGAAGGCGGGCGGCTCGAAACATCACAAGGAACTGCTGGCCCCGTTCGGGCTGGATGCTTCCGACCCGGCCTTCTGGGACAAGGGCCTTTCCATGATCGCCGGCATGATCGACGAGTTGGAGGCGATGGAGTCCTGACGCAGCGTCAGATCGCAGCGCGGCGCTTTGCGCCGCGCGCGCCCCGCGCTAGTCTTCACCGCAGGTGAGGGAGAGCATCCATGAAGCGCAGGATATGGGGTGGAATCGCAGGGGTGGCAATCCTTGCAGCGGGCGGTTTTTTTGCGTTCGCACCGGGGATCGTGGAAGACGGACAAAACCGCGTTGTCGCGCATCAACCCTGGCCGGTCAGCGACACGGCAAAAGCGCTTCACAAGCGGCTGGTGATTGGCGACTGGCACGCGGATGCGCTGTTGTGGGATCGCGATCTGACCAAGCGATCGAGCCATGGCCATACTGACCTGCCGCGCCTGCGCGACGGCAATGTCGCGGTGCAGGTCTTTACCACCGTCACCAAAAGCCCGAAGGGGCAAAATTACGAACACAACACGGCGAGTGCCTCTGACAACATCACCGCGCTGGTGATCGCGCAATTACGCCCGGTCGCCAGCTGGACCAGCCTTGCCGCCCGCGCGCTGGATCAGGCGGCGCGACTTAGTGCCATGGCCGCAGCCGCCCCCGAACAATTGCAGATCCTGCGCCAGCGGTCCGATCTGGAACGACTTCTGGCGGCACGCCAAGCAGGCGCCACGACGATCGGAGGGTTGCTGGGGGCCGAAGGGGGCCATGCGCTCGAGGGTGACCTGGCCAATCTCGGGCGATTCTATGACGCAGGATTCCGGCTGCTCGGGCTGACGCATTTCTTTGACAATGAACTGGGCGGCTCGCTGCATGGCGAGGGGGCAACAGCGCAGGGCGGCAATGGCGCGGGCCTTACAGAGTTCGGCCGCGCTGTGGTGACCGAGATGATTGCCCGCAGCATGATCATCGACCTCGCTCATGCGTCACCGCAAATGGCGCGCGATGTTCTCGCGATGCCGGACGCACATCCGATCGTTTCGCACAGCGGCATCTATAGCCACTGTCAGACCCAGCGCAATTTCCCCGACGATCTGATGCAGGCAATTGCTGCCAAGGGCGGAGTCATCGGCATCGGCTTTTGGGAAGATGTCACCTGTGACGCCACCCCCAAAGGCATCGCCTCTGCAATCAGCGCGGCGCTGGCGCTGGTCGGCGAGGATCACGTCTCGCTGGGTTCAGACTATGACGGCGCGGTCGAGACCACGTTCGATGTCTCGGAACTGGCGGCACTGACACAGGCGCTGTTGGACGCGGGCCTGTCCGAAGAGGTGATTGCCAAGGTCATGGGCGGCAACATGATGCGGTATCTTTCGCAATCCCTGCCACAGTAGCCGGCGCGGCGCCCCCAGCCGGCAAGGCGACGTTGCGCCAAGCTGATGATCCGACCCGGCGCCTTGGCGGCTCTGCCCCCACCAAGGTCTCCGCCCCCGCCGAGGCCCTGTCTCCTCCGGGGGGGGGGCGATCCGGTTCAGCCGATCATCCGCTCCACCTCGAACCGGGTCATTCGGGGATGTGCCATCGGGCCAAAGTCCGCCAGACAGTCAAGATGCGGGAACAGCGCAATGAAAAGCGACAGCAACCGAGGTTCCATCATGCTTTCAATACCTTCGCCGGGGTGATAGCTTTCGATCTCCATCCCCATGACCCGCAATGTGCCCTGCCGCGCCAGCGCAAGGTGATAGACGGCGACCGGGGCCGCCGGGGTCACCTCGATCACGCTGCACCCATCCCCGAAGGCGCGCGCAGGCGCATAGGCCGTATCCTCTCCGGTTATGGGCTTGCAGCGCGCATCACGCAGCAGCAGCCGGGCACGCGGCCCCAACACCAGATCCGGCATCGGCTTTCCCTGCCCAAAGGCATCGGCGGTGATCCGTGTCAGAGACACCGGTTCAGCATCTGGCAAGGTCTGGCCCGGGTAGAGCGTCATTGATCCGATCCAGACGATCGGTTCGGTTCGCCCCTCGGCGGTCAGCACGTGCATCCCCGGCAAGAGATCCTCGACAGCAATCGGGCCGTCCTCGGTCAGGATCAAAGAACCACGCCCCAACGCGGAGAACGCCTCTTCAAACTGAGGCGTTGCAGGGGCCATGCGGGTTGACGTCTTGATTTCGCCAGAAGGCGCGAGCCAGGCGGCCTCATAGCGCCGCGTCAGAGGCATCGCGCGCAAAGACCGCCTGTCGGCTATGACCGGCGCCCGTGACGGGTTGGCCGGGGTAACACTTACTATTACATCCGCTTCAGCCGCCGCAACGGATGCGGAGGCACGGTGAGGATATGACATGCGATCAGCCTTTCGGTCTGGTCACATCTGCGACGGCCCCCACCGGGTGCAGAGAGACACCCCCTAGATGCCTGCATCCGCGCCCTACGTCAAATTCTTGGTTGAATTACAAGGGGGCACAGGGCCAATCCGGCTCTGCACCCCACAACTGTTTCAAGATGTTCAACCTTGGCGCCACAATTCGTGCCTGCGGGCCGAGAATCACCCAAACCGGCGAATCGTGCGGCAGACCGCTTTCATGAGGCTCTGGCCGGGGGTGGCAGCCCCCGGCCCCGTCGGGAAGAACGTGGGCGCGGGCCGGCAGAGATCAGGCGCGGATCGCGCGTGCCGACAAGGCCCGAGGCATGGCACTGGCCGCACGCCGGGTGATGGTTTCGCCGCGGCGGGCGCCTCGGGCCCACGGCATCTGCACATCGCATTTCGCGGCCTCGGTCAGGGCGGATTTCATCCAGCGGGGTGTCTTGTTCAAGGTCATCTGCTTTGCTCCTGCCTCGGGCCCTTGGGGGCGTTTCTCGTTCGGGTCTTTCCTTGCCCGGATGCCCCTTTTTCCCAAATCATTGCGGCAGGGTTTTGGCGCAAACAGAAATTCAGGGGCCGAAACCGCGCTGATATCAGCCCAGCAACATTGTTTCTGAAATGCAGAAAATAACTGGAAATACCCGCTACTCATAGGCAAGTCGCCACAATTGCGGCAGCATCGCGGCGCCAGCAGGCCCTATTCCGCCGCAATCAAAGCCGGATCGCCGAGATCAGGCGGCCATAGTCCACCTCGCCCAGATGAGTCGTGCGGCGGTAGGAATAAAACAGCGCCGGGTCAGAATAGGTGCAGTGGCGCGTCCATTCGGCATGCCCCACCCCTGCCTCGCGCAGCCGAAATAGCCCGAAGGCCGGCAGATCGAACATCGGCTTTCCAGTCGGCCCCGCCGAAAAGAAACGGCCAAAGGCGGGGTTTTCGGTCAGGAAGGTCTCGAGAAACTCTTGACCCACCTCATAGGCGGATTGTGAAATCGTTGGCCCGATAACGGCCGCAATGTTCTCGCGCTGCGCCCCGAGAGCGGTCATCGCATCGACGGTAGCCCCCAAAACGCCGTTCAGACTGCCGCGCCAACCGGCATGGGCCGCCGCCACCACCCCGGCCTTGAGGTCGGCAAGCAGCACCGGCTGGCAATCGGCGGTCAGCACGGTCAGTGCCAATCCCGGGGTGGCGGTCACCAGAGCGTCGGCCTTGATCGGGGCAGCCAAAGGTGCCTCGACGGTAACTACATCGGCCGAATGCACCTGATGCACCCCGATCATCGCGCCCGGTTCCACGCCCATTGCCTGTGCCACCCGATCGCGGTTGACCACGACCGCCTCGGTCAGATCGGTTGATCCATGTCCGCAGTTCAGCCCCGCGAAAACCCCTGACGACGCGCCGCCCTTGCGGGTGAAGAACCCGTGCTGGACGCCCCGCAAGGCGGTGGCGGTCAGGATCTCAAGCGTGGTCGGCATCTGGGTCTTTCATGACGGCGGGGTCAAATCCGGGCGGCGGGGCAGCAGAGGCTGGATAAATTGCCAGCGTTTGAAACAGACTTCCCATTTCTGCCGGGTGGGTCAAGCGGCGATGCGCGGCGATATGCGATGCGAGCGTCGCGCCGCCTAGTCCGCGCGCCAGCGTTTGTGCCCGCGCGGTGATGCCCAGCCGTTCAAGCAACACACCTTGGGGGATGAGCGCGCTTGCCGCCGCCCCAGCGGCACGCGCGGCGCTGGCGATCGGCTCAAAATCGACATGTGCGGTTAGATCGGCCTCGCCGGGATTGGCAAAAGGGTCTTCGCCTTGATGCGCGCGCAGGGCCTGAAACGTATCGCCCAGACTGCGCCAGCCGCCATAGTCGATAATCAGCGCCACGCCCCCGCATCGCGCGATTCGCCCCGCGATATCCGCCGCGATTGGCGGTGCGGCGGGGCAAGTTTCGACAATGTCCCCCTCGCGCGTGTCACCCAGACGATGCGCGAGTGCCGCCAGCGGTGCCGCCGGTGCAAGCCCCGGGCCCAGATTTCCCTCTGGCCCAAGCCCCACCTGACGTTCCGCCCATGCCCCCCCGCGCCGCTCGAACTGGCGAATCGGAAGCGCGTCGAAAAACTCGTTCGCCACCAGAAACAGCGGTGCCTCGGGCAGGGTCGCGATGGTGTCGTGCCAGATCACCTCATGGGCAGCAAGGCGCACCGCCTGCGCCCTGCGCAAAGTGGCCGAGGCCTCGACAAGATGCACCTGTGCGGCCTCGGTCATCCCCGGCACCGCCCGGATCGCGCGCAAGATATCGGCCATCAACGTGCCGCGGCCCGGCCCAAGCTCGGCCAACGCGAAACGCGCGGGGCGCCCCTGATCCAGCCAGACCTGCGCGAGGCACAGACCCAGCATTTCGCCAAACATCTGGCTGATCTCGGGCGCCGTGACAAAATCCCCCGCCTGACCAAAAGGGTCACGCGTTGTGTAGTAGCCGTGATCGGGGTTCAGCAGACATTCGGCCATATACTCCGACAAGGCGATCGGCCCCTGAAGCGCGATACGCCGCGCCAATAGGGCCGCCAGCGGTGTCATACCGCCCGCCGCGCCCGAAGTGCAAACCACAGCCCCACAAGGACCATCGGCAACGACAAGATCTGGCCCATCGAAAGGCCAAACCCCGCCCAGTCGATCACATGCCCCAGGGGGTTGTCCGCGCTGATGAACTGCGCATCGGCCTGGCGGAACATCTCCACCGTCATCCGGGCGATACCATAGCCGATCAGGAACACCCCCAGGATCAGCCCCGGCCGCCGCAAAGCGCCCCGCGCCAGAAGCCCCCACAGGATCGCCCCCAGCAAGATCCCTTCTAGCCCGGCCTCATAAAGCTGCGACGGATGGCGTGCGCAAGGCCCCGCCAAGGTTGCGCAGGCCTGTGCCGCCGCGCCTGGAAAGATCACCCCCCAAGGCAGATCGGTCGGCCGCCCCCACAGTTCAGCGTTGATGAAATTGGCGATCCGCCCCAACCCCAGCCCCACCGGCGCGACCAAAGCGAAGGCATCGGCTACCGACAACGGCGCAATCGCATGGCGACGACAATACCAATAGCCCGCCACGACCACGCCCAGAAAACCGCCGTGAAACGACATGCCGCCGCGCCAGACCTGAAAGATCTCCAACGGATTGGCCAGAAAATGCGCCGGCTCGTAAAACAGGACAAACCCCAGCCGCCCGCCCAGCACCACCCCCAGAATCACCGCCGTCAGCAGATCTTCGACCCGCTCGGGCGGCATCGGCGCCTGCCCGCCCCACAAAGCCGGACGCCGCATCAACCCGACAACCACCCGCCAGCCGACGATCAGCCCGACGATATAGGCCAGCGCATACCAGCGAAGCGGCAACCCCAGCACCGGAATCGTAAAGATCACAGGGCCGATATCGGGAAACGGGATCGCGTAATACATGCTGCACCTCGGTTTGGCTGCTCAAAGAACCTGCCCCCGCGACGAAGTCAACCTTGAGCTTTCCCCCGCACCACCCATATAAAGCGAAACCCGCCAATGAGGACACCATGCAAGCGCCCAACAAATTCTTCGACGAAATGTCCAAACTGATGTCCAATGCCATGGGCGTGGCCCATGGCGCCAAGACCGAGGCCGAAACCGCGATGAAATCCTGGATGGATCGCTGGTTGGCCGACCGCGACTTCGTCACTCGCGAGGAATTCGACGCCGTCCGCGCCATGGCGCAAAAGGCGCGCGAAGAAAACGATACCCTCAAGGCGCGACTTGACGCGCTCGAGCAAAACGCCGCCCCCGCCAAGAAGCCCGCCGCGAAAAAACCCGGGGCCTGAGACCAGCCCAGAGTTCAGAAGCCTCCGGCGGGGATATTTGTGCAAAGATGAATGGGCTTCTTTTTGGCCCCAATACTCCCGCCGGAGGCTTCCGGACTTTCAGTCTGGCCGAACCGATTGGCGCAGGCGACCCGTGGCATCGTAAAGCAGGATCTGACCGCTTTGCGTCACCACAACCGTGTAGTCCTTGGCGAATGTCACGGCGTCCGGCAGCTCGCCCTCGGGCAGTGATATCTCGGCGGGCAGAACGGGCAGCGCTGGGGCCCCGCCCGGCAAGCGGATGACAAAGAGCGCGATGATCGCTAGAAGGCCTGCAATCATCGTGCCGGTCAGCACCGTCACCAACAGTTTCAGGAACCGGATCTCGGGCAGCGGCGTTGTTTCGGGGTCGGTTTTGTCGGAAGGCAGCATGTCGGACATCAATCAACAGATCCTGCGCGTGGTCATCGGGAAAGCCCCGCCTGATCGTCTTGATAAGGCGCTGGCCCGCGAAGTGCCAGCGGAAGCATCCCTGTCGCGCTCGCGCCTGGCACGGATGATCGCCGAGGGTGCGGTCAGCCGCGACGGGCTGGCGATTACCGACATCAAGGCAAGGGTGGCCGAGGGCGAAGCTTATCAGATCGCGCTCGAACCTGCCCGCCCGGTCGAAACACTGGCGCAAGACATCCCGCTGAGCGTATTATGGGAAGACGACGACCTGATCGTGATCGACAAACCTGCGGGCATGGTGGTGCACCCCGCGCCCGGATCGACCGACGGCACATTGGTGAACGCGCTTTTGCACCATTTCGGCGGCAGGCTTTCTGGTGTCGGCGGCGAGGCGCGCCCCGGCATCGTGCACCGGATCGACAAGGACACGACCGGACTTCTGGTCGTGGCAAAGTCCGATCGCGCGCATCACGGGCTGGCCAAACAGTTTGAACGTCATTCGGTGCATCGCCACTATCTTGCCGTGGTGCATGGCGCACCCGACGCCGGCGACCCGCGTTTACGCGGCACGCGGGGTGTCAGCTTTGAAGGCGGCAATGTGCTCAAGGTGACCTCGCAACTGGCGCGTCACAGGACAGACCGCCAACGTCAGGCCGTGCTTTTTGACGGCGGACGCCACGCAATCACCCGCGCACGGCTGGTGGAAAGCTACGGCACCCCTCCGGTGGCCGCCTTGATGGACTGCTGGCTGGAAACCGGCCGAACCCACCAGATCCGCGTGCATCTGGCGCACGCGGGTCACGGGTTGATCGGCGATCAGACCTATGGTGGGCGACGCAAATTGCCCGTCAAGGCGATCGGCGAAGCTGCCGTGGCCGCCGTCGCCGATTTTCCGCGTCAGGCCCTGCACGCCGCCACGCTGGGCTTCGTGCATCCCGTCACTGGCGAAGATCTGTCGTTCACCTCGCCGCTTCCTGCCGACATGGAGGCGCTGCTGCGCGCGCTTGGCCGCTCATAACCGCGTGACCTTGCACGAATTGGCTGGTAGCGCGACGGAGGCGCGTTCATCTTGCGTTAAAGACCTGATGCTAGTCGCCAGCGGGGCACTTGGAACGAAGCGCCGCCGGAAGGCTTGACCAAGCCGGGGAGAACCCCCATCTTGGCTTGTCTCGATCAGGGAGAAAGGTCGCAGATGACAAGTTACACCAACCTTCCAGCCCCCAGCCCCGAACAGGGGATGAACCGCTACCTGCAGGAAATCCGCAAATTTCCCCTGTTGGAGCCGGAAGAAGAATACATGCTGGCCAAGCGCTGGGTGGACCACCAGGACAGTGGCGCCGCGCACAAGATGGTGACCAGCCATCTGCGGTTGGCCGCCAAGATCGCCATGGGCTATCGCGGCTATGGGCTACCGCAGGCCGAGGTCATCTCCGAGGCCAATGTCGGGCTGATGCAGGCCGTCAAACGCTTTGATCCCGAAAAAGGCTTCCGTCTTGCCACTTATGCGATGTGGTGGATCCGCGCATCCATCCAGGAATACATCCTGCGGTCATGGTCCTTGGTGAAATTGGGCACGACCAGCGCGCAAAAGAAGCTGTTCTTCAATCTGCGCAAGGCAAAATCCAAGATCGGCGCGCTGGAAGACGGCGATCTGCGCCCCGAACACGTGACCCGCATCGCCCATGACCTGAGCGTGACGGAAAACGAGGTCATTTCGATGAACCGGCGGATGTCGGGGGGGGACGCCTCGCTCAATGCGCAGGTCGGTTCCGCGGATGGCGATAGTTCTACCCAATGGCAGGATTGGCTGGAAGACGAAGGCGCCAATACGGCTGAAGCCTATGCCGAGGCCGATGAGTTGGACGCGCGCCGCGCGATGTTGGTCGCGGCAATGGATGTGCTCAATGAGCGTGAGCGAGACATTCTGATGCAACGCCGCCTGCGCGACGAACCGATCACGCTGGAAGAACTATCCTCGCGCTATGACGTGTCGCGCGAAAGAATCCGCCAGATCGAGGTGCGCGCCTTTGAAAAACTGCAAGACCGAATGCGGGTTCTGGCGCGCGAAAAAGGCATGCAGATCCCTGCATAGGGGCCGCGCAAGCGGAAACCACGGGCAGAAAACTTCAGCCAAACAGGCCGAGCGTTTCAGCTTCTGTTTGGCAAAAATACTCCCCGCGCGGAGCGCCTCTTTTCCGTATTCCTGCCTTTGAACGTTGCGGGTCGTCGTCGCCGGGGTTAGGCTTTCGTTGGCGCCAGTTGCCTTTGCGCCAACGGGGGGAAATCATGAAACCGGTGAACTGGGGTATTCTGGGGGCGGCAAATTTTGCGCGCCATCACATGGGACCTGCGATTCATGCGGCGACAGGCGCACGCCTGGCGGCATTGGCGACGCGGTCAAGGCAAAAAGCCACTGATTTTGAGGCTTTTTGTCCAGATCTGAGAGTTCATTCCAGCTATGAGGCGCTCTTGGATGATCCCGAAATCGAAGCGGTCTATGTTCCGCTTCCCAATACGCTGCATGTCGAATGGGCGCTCAAGGCGATGGCGGCAGGCAAACATGTGTTGGTGGAAAAGCCGATTGCGATGCGCGCTGCCGAGATCGACACGCTGATCGCCGCACGCGACAGTTCCGGGTGTTTTGCGACCGAAGCCTATATGATCGTCCATCATCCGCAGTGGCAGCAGGCCCGCGATTGGGTGCAGTCGGGCGAGATCGGCCGGATTGAACATGTCGACGTGGCCTTTTCCTACGACAACCGCGCCGACCCCGGCAATATCCGCAACCGCCCCGAGACCGGTGGCGGCGGCATTCGCGACATTGGCGTCTATGCCTATGGCTCGGTTCGCTGGGCGACACGGTCCGAGCCTGTCTGGCTAAGATCACGGCTTCGGCGTGAAAACAATGTCGACACCTGGGCGCATGTCATCGGTGATTTCAGCGGCCCCGGCGGCGGGTTTACCTATGCAGCGATGACGTCGATGCGGCTCCATCCCCGGCAAGACGTGGTGTTTCAGGGCGAAAAAGGCCTGATTCGGCTGACCGCCCCCTTCAACGCCGAGCAATTTGCCGATCCGCAGCTGCAGATGTATCGCAAGGGGCAGGCGGATGTGATCCAGCGGTTTCCGGGGGCGCAGCAATATGTGTTGCAGGTCGAGGCCTTTGGCCGCCATCTCCGCGAGGGCGCTGCTTACCCGTGGCATCTCGAGGATGCGCGCGGCACGCAGACGATGATCGATCAGGTATTTGCCGCCGAAGTCTGAACCGGGGCGCTGCCCCGGACCCCGGAGTATTTGTGCCAAACAGAAGCTGGGATCAGGCGAGTTTGGCCAAGCGGACTTCAAGCACATCGAACGGCACACCGGGTTCATCCTTGGCGCAGCGGATCACGAGGCTGGTCTTGACCGAGGCGACGTTGTCAGCCGACGTCAGGCTTTCGGTGAGGAAGTTCTGGAAGGTCGACAGATCGGGCGCCACGCATTTCAGGATAAAATCGATCTCGCCGTTGAGCATGTGACATTCGCGAACCAGCGGCCAGGCCCGGCAACGGGCCTCAAATGCGCAAAGATCGGATTCGGCCTGGCTGTGCAGGCGCACCATCGCAAAAACCTGAACTTCAAAGCCCAGTTCTCTTGGGTTCACGTCGGCGTGGTAGCCACGAATGAAACCTGATTCCTCCAAGGTGCGCACCCGGCGCAAACACGGCGGGGCCGAGATTCCGACCCGCTTGGCCAATTCGACATTGGTCATGCGACCGTCCGCCTGAAGCTCGGCCAGAATCTTCCGGTCGATTTCGTCAAGCTTGGTGCTGGCCATGGCATCCTCCGAAGGTTTCGCGGAACGTATCGCGCGAGCAAGGATTGCGCAATAATGTTTCGTGATGACAGGTGCAAGCGCAATCCTGCGGGTGCGTCTTGGGGGTTTTCGCCGCGCTTCGTCATGGCTATATCCATGCACATCATCAAGGAGAACAGCATGGGCGAGACGCGGCATACCAAGGTACTGATCATCGGCTCGGGTCCGGCGGGCCATACGGCAGCGGTCTATTCGGCGCGCGCCATGTTGAATCCCATTCTGGTGCAAGGCATTCAGCCCGGCGGTCAACTGACCATCACCACCGAGGTCGAAAACTGGCCCGGTGAAACGCAAATCCAAGGTCCTGACCTGATGGTCAAGATGGAAGAACACGCCCGCGCGACGGGGGCCGAAGTGATAAGTGACTATATCGTCTCGCTTGATCTCTCGAAGCGGCCGTTCACCGCAAAGGGCGACAGCGGCACCACCTACACCGCCGATGCGGTGATCCTGGCAACGGGCGCCCAGGCACGTTGGCTGGGGCTGCCTTCGGAAGAGAAATTCAAGGGCTTTGGGGTGTCGGCTTGCGCCACCTGCGATGGCTTCTTCTATCGCGGCAAGGAGATTGTCGTGGTGGGCGGCGGCAATAGCGCAGTGGAGGAGGCCTTGTTCCTGACCAATTTCGCCTCAAAGGTGACGCTGATTCACCGTCGCGACAGTCTGCGCGCTGAAAAGATCATGCAGGACCGGTTGTTCAAGAACCCCAAGGTCGAAATCTTGTGGAATCACGGCATTGACGAGGTCTTGGGCACCGAAGCCCCGTTGGGTGTAACCGGTGTGCGCGCCAAGCATGTCGAAACCGGCGAGATCACCGAAATTCCCTGCGCGGGGTTCTTCGTAGCCATCGGCCACGCGCCTGCCTCGGAACTGGTCAAGGGCCAGCTTGATCTGCACATGGGTGGCTATGTCAAGGTGGCCCCCGGGACGACTGAGACCTCGGTTGCCGGCGTCTTTGCTGCGGGTGATCTGATCGATCCTGTTTACCGGCAAGCGGTCACCTCAGCGGGCATGGGCTGCATGGCCGCGTTGGATGTGGAGCGATTCTTGCAGGCCGAAGAGGCCTGATCGGCACCGCGCTCGAGGTCGGGTCAAAGGTCGAATTATTGTTTCGGGCAAGCGTTTTAGCGGATGGGGGCCACTTGAGTTCAGCCCCCCCTCTCGCTAGGATGCGCCGATCCCGAACGGGGGGGGTACGTTTGGTTGCGGCCACAGCCCCCGAAAGGTATGGAAGCGTGGCCGAGTGGTTGAAGGCTCTGGTCTTGAAAACCAGCGACGGGGAAACCCGTCCGTGGGTTCGAATCCCACCGCTTCCGCCACTTGCCGTTGAAAACAAAGATTTATTTTCAAGCTTGTCGGAATTGCCCGCCAACCGCCCCACCAATTGGAATACGTCAGGGTTGCGCCGTGGTTGAGCGGTCAGCCCCGGTTCGGATCCAGCCTAGGGGGTATCGCAGCTCTGGCCGCGTCGTGCGGGAAATCGACGGCCCCGGTTTTCGCAAGCATCCGCAAATGAGGAAAACGCCCCTTTATGCCTTCGGCTGACCGTCGTCAAATACGACAACTACCGCCAACAACGCCGAAACCGCATCGAAATCATGTTCGGCAGGCTCAAGGATCGGCGCCGCGTCGCAACCCGCTACGACAGGTGCCCAAGAACTTCCTCTCCGCCGTCGCACTTGCCGCAACCTTCATGTTCTGGTTGCGGGCCCTGTGCCGGCGCCGACTCAGCAGCCGTCATCAAGGGACAGGGACGGCACATGATCGCCGCGATGCAAGGTCCCGAACCGGACACCTGCCAGTATGGAATACTGCCCTTTGGCGGCTCCGCAGCCAGCATTTGTATTCCGATGATCGGCATGTTAGAAAAAGCCATTGCGTGGTCAGGCGCCCTCTGTGATTGCCGACGTCGGGCGCTATATTCTGCAGATTATGATATTTGACGCTCTGGACCGCGCGCCGAAAGGCGCGGGGGAAAAGTGTGATAGTTCGATGCCATTACCATCACGGCCCATTTTGTATCGCTGATGGCACTCCGGTTTGCCGGTGATCGGTGCCGTCGGTGGAAGCCATGATGGATCGCTTTCGGCCTGGAACACACGACAGGCGACGATCAAGACGGGTCGGATGACCCCACCGCTGTTCGTCAGCTGCCCCTCAATGAGCCCCGTGAGAAACGGCAAGCCCATGGTCCGGATCACGCGGGGTTGTCTTGCCAGCCCGTGCGGCAAGCCATTTGACGGTCTGTCCGCTGATCGCGTCGGCGCGAAGGCGGGCAAACCACATCATTTGTCCGCCGGATGACACGGCGGAACCTGTTTCGAAAGCCTTGGTCACTGCCATGACACGAAAGGACGAACCGATGGATTGGAACCAGATAGAAACCAAATGGGCCGTGATGGCCCGACGCATACGCGCTGACGTGCAGTGCGGAAAGACGGACGAAAGCATGATCATGCGGCGCCGCAGGGCCAAGGATGACGTGGCCAGAAAAATCGTGGCCAAAGAGAATGCCGCGGCAAGCACCGAGGGCGCGCAGAAACGCAATCCAGCGTCAACGTCTTGAGCTTTCACAAGGCCTGGGCTTGGGTTTCCCGGGCCCTTCCGTCGCGCTCAGCGCGCAGCAACCTGGATTTGTGGCAAGACACCTCACCGATCAGATCCGACCTTTTCGGCCTGGAGCGACTTGAGCATCACGCTCAGACATTGGCCGCGGCGCAACAAATCGTCACCGGCGCCGAGATCAGAATTCCGCGGCTGGATACGCGCGTCAAGGACAACGCAGAGTATCTGCTTGGCGCCTACCGAACCTGCGCGGCGGCGCTGCAAGCCGGGGACACCATCACACCAGCGGCCGAATGGCTTTTGGACAATTTCCACCTTGTCGAACAGCAATTGCGCCAGATCCGCGAAGATCTTCCGCCGGGTTATTACCGACAACTGCCAAAGCTGGCAGAGGGGCCATTTGCAGGCTACCCGCGCGTCTTCGGGCTTGCCTGGGCCTATGTCGCACATACCGACAGCCTTATTTCTGGCCCGGTGCTGAGCCACTTCGTGGGTGCCTATCAACAGGTTCAACCCCTCATGATTGGCGAGCTGTGGGCGGTGGCGATCACGCTTCGCATCGTGCTGATCGAGAACATGCGCCGTTTGGCGTTGCAGATCATCGAAGGCCACGAACAGCGCCATCAGGCCGATGCGATTGTGAATGCCGTATTGGCCGCAAAGACCGCCGCCGGCCAGTCGCAGCATTCGGTGATGCAGATGGCCGTCGCCCCCTTTGAAACCGCGCCGCTGCCCGAGGTTGTCGCAGCCCAGATTGCCAAGCGTCTGCGCGGGTTCGACCCGGCGCAAACGCCTCTTTTTACCTGGCTTGAGGATCGACTGCACCGGCAAGGCATGACGATCGACGAGGTTGTCTCCTTCGCGCAAATGCAACTTGCCGCGTCGAACGTCACGATGCGCAATGTCGTCACCTCTATGCGCCTGGTGTCCGAAATGGACTGGGCCGATTTCTTTGAAGATGTCAGTCTGGTCGATGCGCGTTTGCAGGCAGGCTCGGCGTTTGCCGAAATGGATTTCGCTACCCGCAACCGCTATCGCACAGCAATCGAGATCATTGCGCGCGGGACGCACCAGACCGAGATCGACGTGGCCGAAGCGAGCCTCGAGTTGGCCGCGTCGGGCGACACCGGGCACAGTCGCGAACCGGGGTATTGGCTGATCGATGCCGGGCGGGCGACGCTGGAAGCCCGACTGAAGTTCAGGCCATCGTGGCGCCTGCGGATCTACCGCATAATCGGCCGTCTTGGTCTGCCGGGCTATCTGGCGGCGATTATTGCGCTTTCGCTTGTGATCCTTGGCTTGGGGCTTTCGCTGGCTTGGGCCGAAGGGGCGGGCACGCTGGCTTTGCTCTTTCTGGCGATCACCGGGTTGGCGACCGCAATTGATGTAGCAACGGCCGCAGTCAATCTGATCGTTACAAGGTCCGTCGCACCAAAGGCCCTTCCCGGTCTTGATCTGGCGAATGGGATCCCTGCCGATCTGCGCAGCCTTGTGGCGGTGCCGGTGCTTTTGCATGACACCGACGAGTTGCACGCGCAGATCGAGCAACTGGAGGTGCGCCATCTGGCAAGCACCGGTGGCGCCCTGCACTATGCGCTTTTGTCCGACGCCATGGACGCCGCATCCGATGCGGTAGCCGAAGACCATGCCCTTGTTGCCACCGCCCTCGCGTCGATTGCCGAGCTGAACAACCGCTACCCGTCGGATCATGGCCCGCTTTTCTATTTCCTGCACCGCCGCCGGCTGTGGAACCCCAGCGAAGGCGTCTGGATGGGGTGGGAGCGAAAGCGGGGCAAACTGACCGAATTGAACCGGCTGTTGCGCGGGGCAACCGACACCAGTTTTTCTGTGATCAGCAGCCCGCTGCCGCAAGACATTCGCTATGTCATCACGCTGGATGCCGACACGCGGGTTCTGCATGGCACCGTGCGCCAGATGATCGGCAAGATGGCGCATCCGTTGAACCGGCCTGTTTTTGATATTGGATCACGGCGGGTAACCGCAGGCTATGGCGTCTTGCAGCCACGCGTGACGGCCGATCTGCCGATGGGAGAAGAAGGGTCGCTTTATCAGCGCATCTTTTCCAGCCCGGGTGGAATTGATCCCTATGTCATGGCGACATCGGATCTTTATCAGGATCTGTTCGCCGAGGGGTCGTTCACCGGCAAGGGGATCTATGACGTTGATGCATTCGAGGCGGCACTTGCCGGGCGCGTTCCCGAAAACACCATGCTTAGCCATGACCTTTTCGAAGGTGTGTTTGCCCGTGCGGCATTGGCTTCGGACATCGAGGTGGTGGAGGCTTTCCCAAGCCGATATGACGTGGACATCCGCCGTCGCCACCGTTGGGTGCGGGGGGACTGGCAGCTTTTCCCCTGGATGTTTGGCCGCAGAGGCGCTGCATCCGGCGGCATGCCGGCGCTTGGCCGCTGGAAGATGATCGACAACTTGCGCCGGTCGCTGCTGGCGCCAATGGCGGTTCTGACGCTGTTTGCCGGATGGATGATGCCCCCGGCCGTGGCGCTGATCTGGACGACGTGGATCGTCGGGTTGCTTGCCCTGCCGCGTCTGTTGCCCTTGCCCTTCGGGATTGTGCCCACGCGGTCGGGCGTCACGCTGCGCAGTCACTTTGCCGCCTTGGGCCATGACATTCTGTCCGCTCTGGCGCAAATCTCGCTGTCAATGATCCTGCTGGCCGACACAGCGGCATCCATGGCAGATGCCATTTTGCGGACGATCTGGCGGCTGACCGTATCGCGGCGGCATTTGTTGGAATGGGTGACGGCGGCCCATCTGGGCGGCAGCGATTTGCCCTCGGTGGCGACGCAATACCTCCGCATGGCGCCGGGCATGATATTGGGGCTTGGCGCTTGCGCGGTGGCGGCCTGGGTCAACCCCACCATGCGGCCATGGCTTGTGCCTTTTGCGCTGGCTTGGGCGGCCGCACCGGCCGTGGCCCGCATCATCAGCCAGCTTCGCGTTGTCAGACCCATGGCGCCCTTGTCCAACGATCAGGCGCGCGCGCTGCGCCTGATCGCCCGCCGGACATGGCGCTATTTCGAGACATTCGTGACGGCGCAAGAGAATTTCCTGCCACCGGACAATTTTCAGGAAACGCCAAAGCCTGCCGTGGCCAGCCGAACCTCGCCCACCAATATCGGCCTTTACCTGCTGTCAACGGTGGTCGCCCGCGACATGGGATGGATCGGGCAGACCGCTGCCCTGCACCGGATGAAGGACACTTTGCAGACGATCCAGCGGATGCCGCGCTATCGCGGGCACGTTTACAACTGGCATGACACGCGCGATCTGCGCGTGCTGGAACCGGCCTATGTATCGACGGTGGACAGCGGCAATCTTGCCGGGCATCTGATCGCCGTCGCGCAGGCGTGCCGTGAATGGAAAAGCCTTCCCGTCACAGAGTCCACCGTTCGGCAATCGCTCGGCGACACCCTCTTGCTTGCACAGCAGGCGCTGGAAACCGAGCCCGGACGCGCCCACCTCGGGCCGCTACTTGACGCGCTTGCCGTGGCGGCCAAGGCCCCGTCGACCGCCTTGGCGAACATGGTCCCTGATACGGCCGCAGCGTGGGAAACGGCCTTGGAACTGGCAGGTGACGCTTCGGACATCGCATTCTGGACCGGCGTTGCCCACCAAAGCCTGCAAGACCATCTTGCCGACAAGGAGGGGTCGTCGGCGACACCTCTTCTTGCCGAGGTCGAGACGATGGCGCGCACCATCGCCGACGAGATGGACTTCGGCTTTTTGCTGGAGCCGGACAAGAAGCTGCTCTCGATCGGCTTTTCGCTGGCCACCAACCGGCTTGACGCGAATTTCTATGATCTTCTGGCGTCCGAGGCGCGACTTGCCAGCCTCTTTGCCATTGCCAAGGGCGATGTCGACACGCGCCACTGGTTTCGACTGGGGCGGTCCGCCACGCCCATCGGGTCGGGGTCGGCATTGATTTCCTGGTCGGGCAGCATGTTTGAATACCTCATGCCGTCGCTGGTGATGCGCGCGCCGGTCGGGTCGGTTCTGGAGCAGACCAACCGGCTGGTCGTCGCCTGTCAACAAGCCTATGGCGCGGCGATTGGCGTGCCCTGGGGGGTATCGGAATCATCCTTCAATGCCCGCGATCTGGAAATGACCTATCAATATTCCAACTTTGGCGTGCCCGGTCTTGGCCTCAAGCGGGGGCTGAGCGAAAACCAGGTGGTGGCGCCCTATGCCACGGGGCTGGCCTCGATGGTCGATCCCGTGGCGGCCGTGCAGAACTATGAAAGGCTTGCCGCACTTGGTGCGCAAGGCCGCTTCGGGTTTTACGAAGCGGTCGATTTCACGCCCACGCGCCTGCCCAAGAACGAAGACCATGCCATCGTGCGCAGTTTCATGGCCCATCATCAGGGCATGACGATCGCCAGCATCGCCAATACGCTGCAAAACGGTCGCCTGCGGGACCGGTTTCACGCCGAGCCGATGATCCAGGGCGTGGAATTGCTGTTGCACGAGCGTGTGCCGCGCAACGTGCCAGCGGCACCGCCACGGGCCAAGGACGTGCTGATCGGCGCAGTGCAGATCACCGATGTGCCAACCATGCGGGTGTTCGACGCCCCGGCAGAGGCGGTCCCGACGGCGCATCTGTTGTCCAACGGGAACTACGGCGTGATGCTGACCGCAACGGGCGAAGGCTTCAGTCGCTGGCGCGATCTGGCCATCACCCGCTGGCGTTCAGAGGCGACCGAGGCCGCCCTTGGGTCGTTCGTCTTTGTGCGGGACCGGGCGTCCGGCATGCTGTGGTCCGCCGGGGTGCAGCCGATACGCGCGGATGCCCAAAGTCACCGCGCGGTATTTTGCGAACATCATGCGTCCTTCACACGACAGGCGCCGCATTTTGCCACGACGACCGAGGTGGTCGTTTCCGCAGAAGACGATGCCGAGGCACGACGGGTTACGCTGACCAATACCGGCCGCAGCGCGCGCGAAGTGGACGTGACCTCTTACGCCGAACTGGCGCTGGCCCCGCAATCGGCAGATCAGGCGCATCCGGCATTTTCCAAGATGTTCGTCGTGACCGATTACCTGCCGGAACTTGGCGTTGTCATCGCCACTCGGCGCCGCCGTTCGCCCACCGACCCCGAGGTTTGGGCCGCACATATCGCCGTCGTGGAAGGAGCCGAGACAGGCCCGATCGAGATCGAGACGGACCGGGCAAAATTCATCGGGCGGGGGCGCAATCTTCAACAGGCGGCGATGGCCGAAGCACCACTTTCCGGCACGACGGGCACGGTGCTTGATCCGATCTTTTCGATCCGCCGCCGGGTCAGCGTTCCGGCAGGTGGCATGACGCGGGTTACCTTCTGGACGATGGTCGCAGATTCTCCTGACGCGCTTCTCGACCTCGTTGACCGCCACCGCGACCCCTCGGCCTTCGCACGCGCAGAAACCCTGTCCTGGACCCAGGCGCAGGTGCAGTTGCGCCATCTTGGGATCAGCCATGCCGATGCTGCAGACTTTCAGGCGCTGGGAGGCATGGTCATGCGCGGTGACGGGCGCCTGCGCGCCTCGGCCGCGCAGATCACCACAGGCGCCGCGCCGCAATCAGCCCTGTGGGCACTGGGGATTTCGGGCGACCTGCCGATCGTCCTTTTGCAAATCGACGATGCCCAGGACATCGCCGTTCTGCAACAGGTTCTCAGCGCGCATGAACATTGGGGGATGCGGCAGCTTTCCGTCGATCTGGTGATCCTGAATGACCGATTGTCGTCATATGTTCAGGATCTGCAGATTGCCATCGACAGCGCCGTTCGTGCCGCTCGGTCCCGGCCACAAGCGGACGGCGTTCATGCCTCGGCAAAAGGCACCATTCACACGCTGCGATCCGATATCATCGTCCCCGACGCGCGCGCCCACCTGCTGTCAGCGGCGCGCCTGGTGATCGTCGCGGGGCGTGGCAGCGTCAACCAGCAGCTTGCACTTCTCGCCGCGCCGCAACAGATCATGGCACCCATCCCCAAGACCCCGCGACAGATCCCGCCACAGATCCCGCCGGCCCCGACCCTGCCGGAGCTGGAGTTTTTCAACGGCACCGGCGGATTTGCCGAACAGGGGCGCGACTATGTGACGGTGCTGCGCGACGGCATGACGACCCCCGCGCCATGGATCAACGTCATCGCCAATCAGACGTTTGGTTTTCAGGTGTCGGCCGAAGGCTCTGGCCATATCTGGTCGGAAAACAGCCGCGAAAACCAGATCACCCCTTGGTCGAACGATCCCGTTACCGATCCGGCGGGCGAGGCGATCTACCTGCACGATCTGGAAACCGATCAGGTCTGGACGCCGACGGCGCTGCCGATCAGGGGGCGCGGCACCTATATCGCGCGCCATGGTTTTGGCTACACTGCGTTTGAGCATGAAAGCAATGGCATCGCCGCCAGCATGGTGCAATTCGTGCCGTTGGATGCGCCGGTCAAGATCAGCCGCCTGACCTTGCGCAATACCAGCCAGAGGGTGCGCAAACTGTCAGTGACCGGCTATGCCGAATGGGTGCTGGGCGCCTCGCGCAGCGCAACCGCCACCTTCGTCACAACAAGGCCAGATCCCGCAACCGGCGCGGTTCTGGCGCAGAACACGTTCAGCACCGCCTTTCCTGGTCGCGTGGCCTTTGCCGATCTTGGCGCCAATACCAGCAGCATCACCGCCGACCGAGCGGGTTTCATCGGCCCCGGCGGCACGCTTGCCGCCCCAGCGGCGATCAATGGCAGGCCGCTTTTGGGGCGCACCGGCCCGGCCCTTGACCCTTGCGCCGCGCTGCAACGCCGCGTGACGCTGGAGCCGGGCGAGACGGTCGAGATTGTGTTTCAGATTGGCCAGGCAGACAGTGCGAAAGCCGCCAGCGCCCTGATCCAGCAGATACGCAGCGCCGATCTGGACCAGACCTTGCAGGCGGTGAAACGCCACTGGGCGGACGTGCTGACGGCGGTGCAAGTCACCTCGCCCGACCGGGCAATGGATATCATGCTGAACGGCTGGCTCCTTTATCAGACATTGGCCTGCCGGATCTGGGCCCGCGCCGGTTTTTATCAGGCCAGCGGCGCCTATGGGTTCCGCGATCAGCTACAAGATGGCATGGCCCTTACGTTCAGCCGGCCAGAGATGACGCGCGCGCACCTCTTGCGCGCCGCAAGCCGGCAATTCCCCGAGGGTGACGTGCAGCACTGGTGGTTGCCACATTCCGGCCAGGGTGTCCGCACCCGCATTTCGGACGACCGCGTCTGGCTTGGCTACGGCGTGGCCCGCTATATTGCCGTCTCGGGCGATCTGGCAATTCTGGACGAGAAACTGCCCTTCCTGCAGGGCCCGGCGGTCCCGCCCGACGCGCATGACGATTTTTTCCAGCCAACCGCGTCAGACACCAAAGCCAGCCTCTTCGAGCACTGCGCCCGTGGTCTGGACCAGGCCATTGACCTGACCGGCGCAAACGGCATGCCGCTGATCGGCACCGGCGATTGGAACGATGGGATGAACCGCGTCGGTGAAGGTGGGGCTGGCACCAGCGTCTGGCTTGGCTGGCTGCTGATCGCCACGATCGACATGATGGCCCCCCATGCCGACAGTCGCGATCCCGCACGCGCGGCGCGGTGGCGACACCACGCGCAGGCGGTTCGCAAAGCGATCGAGGCGACGGGTTGGGACGGTGCCTGGTATCGGCGCGGCACGTTTGACGATGGCACCATCCTTGGCTCGGCCGCCTCTGACGAGTGCCGGATCGACAGCATCGCGCAATCCTGGGCCGTCTTGTCAGGGGCAGCCGATCCCGATCGCGCGAAGATCGCGATGGCCTCGATGACAGCGCATCTGGTGCGCCCTGATCCGGGTCTTGTGCTGCTGTTCACCCCGCCCTTCGACCGCTCAGAACTGGACCCCGGCTATATCAAGGGCTACCCGCCGGGCCTGCGCGAAAACGGGGGCCAATACAGCCATGCGGCAATGTGGGCCATTCTGGCGCAAACCAGACTTGGAAACGGCGATGCCGCAGGCCAGCTTTTTGCGATGCTGAACCCAATCAACCACGCGCTGACGCCGGTGGCGGCCGACCGCTACAAGGTGGAGCCCTATGTCATTGCCGCCGACGTCTATTCCACCGCGCCGCATGCCGGACGCGGCGGGTGGACGTGGTACACCGGGTCCGCAGGTTGGATGTACCGCGCAGGCATCGAAGGGCTGTTGGGACTGAACAGATCCGCAAAGCACCTTCTGTTGAACCCCTGTTTTCCGAAGGCGTGGCCAAGGCTGGAGGCGACCGTCACCCTTGGCCGCGCCCGGATCAGGATCATCATCCTCAATCCCGAGGGCACAGGGCACGGAATTGCGTCAGCGCAACTTGACGACGCCGCGCTGAGCATCGGGCAAAATGGCGTGAGTTTGCCGCTGACGGACGGGGCCCACGATCTGATCGTGACTCTGGGACCGGCAAACACTTAGGATCCACCGCCGCAAAGGCAGATCCAGGCTCGATGCCAGTTCAGAGACGTCGCCCGATTGGTTCGAAATGTTCGGTCGGTAAATCGCCCCCCTGATCAAGGCGTGCCTGTCACATCCCCGAGGGTGGCAGGGCTGGTTTCCCAATCGCCCCGGCCTGATTTTTGCCCGTCCTTTATCGCTTGCATGGGCGTCTTGCCGCCCTGCAGGCATTGCTGATGACAGGGTCGCACAGGGCGCCGCCACGTGGTTTTCAGGTGCGCGCCCGGATGGAAACGAAGGCACTGCGGCATCTCATCTGCCCACCCGAGGCGATGCCCGACCATGGCATTGGTCTGGCGGGTTCTGCGGTCAGGCAGTGCCCGATGTCCGGCGCGCCGCACGACGCGTTGGGCGCGTGTTTGCCGATGGTCGCGCGCATGCGAAAGCCAAAGAGCCAGTCGGTGACCTTTTTCCGTTCCCCGCCCGTATGGTGTGACTGTGCACCGGGCAGGCCCGCCCCAGATCGCGCAAGAACCGAGGCGCATCGGCTACTGTCTTGGCGCGGCATGTGCGAGGTGTCGATGGCCTGCGGCGCTGCCGTATCGCCCTCTTCCCGCCGTTGCGAGAAAAAAGAGTGCGTCTTTGATCCCCTTTGTTTTCCGGCGCTGATCAAACGGAAGACCAATGCACTTGATCGGGCAGCCAAGTTGGTCAATCGGGGGGCGCCGGAAGCCTTGAACTTGCCGCGTCGCCTTGTGGTGGCCCGGATGGACAAGAGGGGCAAACGCCAGTTCGTTGTTGTTCTGTAACTGCCGGAAACATTCCCGATGGCAATTGTGGCGTCAGAACTGGCGATGATCCTGCACAGGGCAACATCGGCTTTGATGCGGTGACGCCTTGGCTCTGTGTCGGGCCGCACGCAGACTGCCGCGACCGGGTTTGACGGTCCGCCCCCATCCCCCCGAAAGGCCCTGTGACGGCCGCATCCCTCGGCGACACTGGGCGCCTTTGGCAAGAAGGCCGGGTCTGAACGACACTGCGCAGGTGTTTCCCGATCTTCCCATGAAGCTTCTGAGGCAGCCGGCCTTTCTGCGCGAAAGCGACAAGATCGCCAGACCGCGCGCAGAAGCCCTGTCAGTCCCGCACTCAGTTGCGTCCCGCCAAATCAAGAACGCATCGACCGCGGAAGGCGTGTGATCGAACCCGGATTAAGGCCGCGAAACTCCCCTCCGCCAGGGGCTTTGATTTCAAGGCCATGCCCTCGCCGAAGGGCTAAAGCTGAGGGCAAAAGTCACCTGGATGACCCGCATGATCCGGTCAGTTTCCGCGAGAATATCCGATCGGCGCCGGACATGCCGTATATCCGCGACCGTCGGGCACGGCGATCGGGCCGGTCATTCCGCCGCCGCCCGCGCCGGGCGCGGCACATAGTTCAGGATCGGCCCCAGCCAGTGCTCGACGGCCTCGACCGTCATCCCTTTGCGGGCGGCATAATCCAGCACCTGATCGTGCTCTACCTTGGCGACACCAAAGTAATAGGCCTCGGGCTGGCCGATATAAAGACCCGACACCGATGACCCCGGCCACATCGCCATGCTTTCGGTCAGCCGCACGCCGGTTGCCGCTTCGGCATCAAGCAGGCGGAACAGGGTGGATTTCTCGGTGTGATCGGGTTGCGCGGGGTAGCCCGGCGCGGGGCGGATGCCGCGATAGGGCTCGCTGATCAATTCAGTGGGGGCAAAGGCTTCGTCAGGCGCGTAGGCCCATAGGTCGCGCCGCACCACTTCATGCATCCGTTCGGCAAAGGCCTCGGCAAAACGGTCGGCCAGCGCCTTGACGAGGATCGCATTGAAATCATCGTTCGCACGTTCGAAACGCTTGGCGATGGCGGCCTCTTCGATCCCGGCGGTGACGACAAAGCCGCCAACATAATCGGGCCTGCCCAAGGGGGCGATGAAATCGGCCAGTGCCACGTTGGGCCGCCCATCGCGCTTGGTGACCTGCTGGCGCAGCGTGTGAAACGTGGCCAGTTCAGTCTGGCGCGTCTCGTCGGTAAACAGGCGGATGTCGTCGCCAACCGCATTGGCGGGCCAGAACCCCACGACGGCGCGCGGCTGAAACCATTTTTCCGCGATGATCTGGGCCAGCATTTCCTGTGCGTCGGCAAACAGCGCGCGCGCCACCTCGCCTTGCTTTTCGTCATCCAGAATGCGCGGGTAGACGCCCTTCATTTCCCAAGTCTGGAAAAACGGGGTCCAGTCGATATAGCGGGCCAGTTCCGCCAGATCCCAATTGTCGAAAACCCTTGTGCCCAGAAAGCCGGGGGCGGGCACATTGTAGCCCGACCAGTCAAGCTTCAGCGCGTTGGCGCGCGCTGCGGCCAGCGGCAGACGTTTCTTGGCCAGTTCCGTCCGGGCGTGATTTTCGGCCACCATCTCGTAATCCGAGCGGACGGTCTCGACATAGCCCGCCTTCTGGTCGGGCGACAGCAGCGCCGAAACCACACCGACGGCGCGGCTGGCATCGTTCACATGGACGGTCTGCCCGCGTGCGTATTTCGGGTGGATCTTCACGGCCGTATGCACACGCGATGTCGTGGCGCCGCCAATCAGCAAGGGAATACGAAAGCCCTCGCGCTCCATCTCGGCGGCCATATGCACCATCTCGTCCAGAGATGGCGTGATAAGCCCGGAAAGCCCGATGATATCAACGCCCTCACGGCGCGCCACCTCGAGGATCCTTGCGGCGGGCACCATCACCCCAAGGTCAATGATCTCGTAATTGTTGCACGCCAGCACGACACCGACAATGTTCTTGCCGATGTCATGCACATCGCCCTTTACCGTGGCCATCAACACCTTGCCCGCGCATTCGCGACCGGTGCCGCCGGTGAGACGCTTTTCTTCTTCCATGTAGGGTAGCAGCACCGCCACCGCCTGCTTCATCACCCGCGCCGATTTCACCACCTGCGGCAGAAACATCTTGCCCGCGCCAAAGAGATCGCCCACCACGTTCATCCCCGCCATCAGCGGGCCCTCGATCACATGCAGCGGACGATCCGCCCGCAGGCGCGCCTCTTCGGTATCGGCGTCGATGAACTCGGTGATGCCGTTGACCAGCGCATGTTCCAGACGCTTTTCCACGGTCCAGTCACGCCATGCCAGATCGCGTTCTTTCGCCTCGCGCGCGCCGGTGCTTTTGAACCGCTCGGCAATTTCCAGCAGCCGCTCTGTGGCTTCGGGCGTGCGGTTCTGCACCACATCCTCGCACGCCTCGCGCAGATCCGGGTCGATGCTGTCATAGACGGCCAACTGCCCGGCATTGACGATGCCCATGTCCATCCCCGCCTGAATCGCGTGGTACAGGAATACCGCGTGCATCGCCTCGCGCACCGGCTCGTTGCCGCGAAAGCTGAACGACAGGTTCGACACCCCGCCCGAGATATGGACATGCGGCAGATCCCGGGTGATCCGCCTTGCCGCGTTGATGAAATCGACGCCATAGTTGTTGTGCTCTTCTATCCCCGTCGCGATCGCAAAGACGTTGGGGTCAAAGATGATGTCTTCAGGCGGAAAGCCGACTTCCTCGGTCAGCAGTTTGTAGGCGCGGGCGCAGATCTCGACCTTGCGGGTCTCGGTATCGGCCTGACCGGCTTCGTCAAAGGCCATCACCACCACGGCCGCCCCATAGGCCCGGCAGAGCCGCGCCTGATGCAAGAACGCAGCCTCGCCTTCCTTCATCGAGATCGAGTTGACGATCGGCTTGCCTTGCACGCATTTCAGCCCGGCCTCGATCACCTCCCATTTGGAGCTGTCAATCATCACCGGCACTCGCGCGATATCCGGTTCGGCGGCAATCAGGTTCAGAAATTCGATCATCGCCTGTTTGCTGTCGATCAGCCCCTCGTCCATGTTCACGTCAATGATCTGCGCACCGTTTTCAACCTGATCGCGCGCCACATCCAGTGCGGCGGCGTAATCGCGGTTGGTTATCAGCTTGCGAAAGCGGGCCGAGCCGGTGACATTGGTGCGCTCGCCCACATTCACGAAGGGTATGTCGTCGGTCAGGGTGAACGGCTCCAGCCCGGACAAGCGCATCAGCGGCGGTATTTCGGCAAGGACGCGGGGCGGGTATTTGGCGACAGCGGCGGCGATGGCGCGGATATGGTCGGGGGTCGTGCCGCAACACCCGCCGACGATGTTGAGCAGGCCGTCGCGCGCGAAATCCTCGATCTGGGCGGCCATGGCCTCGGGGCTTTCGTCATATTGACCAAATTCATTGGGCAGACCGGCATTCGGGTAGGCGCAGATCAGCGTGTCTGCCACGCCCGACAACTCGGCCAGATGTTCGCGCATTTCGGCCGCGCCCAGCGCGCAGTTCAGCCCGATGGTCAGCGGCGCCGCGTGACGCACCGAGTGCCAGAAGGCAGTGGGCGTCTGCCCCGAAAGCGTTCGCCCCGAACGGTCGGTAATCGTGCCCGATATCATCACCGGCAGGCGCAGGCCACGGGTCGCAAAGATCTCTTCGCAGGCGAAAATCGCGGCCTTGGCGTTCAGCGTGTCAAAGATCGTCTCGATCAGGATCAGGTCCGCCCCGCCGTCAATCAGCCCGCGCAGCTGTTCGCCGTAAGCGGCCCGCAACTGGTCAAAGCTGACCGCTCGATAGCCGGGGTTGTTCACATCCGGGCTCATCGAGGCCGTGCGGTTGGTTGGCCCCAACGCCCCCGCGACAAAGCGTTCGCGGCCATCCTCGGCCGTGGCGCGGTCAATCGCTGCGCGCACCAGACGCGCACCGTGAAAATTCAGATCATAAACCGCATGTTCAAGCCCATAATCCGCCTGCGCGATGGCCGTCGAGGAAAACGTATTGGTTTCAATGATATCGGCGCCGGCCATGGCATAGCGGTAATGGATATCCTCGATTGCCTGTGGCTGCGTCAGGATCAGAAGGTCATTGTTGCCCTGCTGCGGATGCGGTTTTTCACCAAAGAGCTGTGGATGACAGGCGCAACCGGCCCCATGGGCGGTAAATTCCGCCTCGCCAAAGCCGAGCCCCTGAATCTGTGTGCCCATCGCCCCGTCCAGTATCAGGATCCGCTCGCCCGCCATCCGCAGGATGCGATCGAAGGCAGAGGTGTTTTGCGACGCGGCGGACATGGTGGCTCCGATACAACAGGGAAAGGCACCCAGAGGTGCCAACCTGTGTCTTTTACCCCGGCGATGAACTGCAAACAAATTCATGTTTTTCAGATATAACATGAAAGTGGCTCATGTTGGCGCCGGTCATTCCTGCCGACACCCCAAGACACCCATGCGCCGGACGCCGGCGAACGGGTCTTCGATAGCAGAACCCGCGCACTGAAACGGGACAATCGAACGGGGCAATCCCGACCGCGCCCGGCCCCGCAAGTCTGGCCGGCAAGGTATCTTCGCAACCTCTCTGGCAAGAAAACCGAACCTTCCTGATGCAACGACCCGCCGCGCCACCGAGGCGATGGTTGTCCACCTCGTCTCTGGCGCCATGGCGATTCATGCGCAAACCATCGAGAGAGGGCATCATGTTTTCGGCTGAAGCCCGGCGCGACCGGGTCAGGCCACGCCGCGTCGGGGCATCGCCCGTTCTTGCGATGCGATGCCCGAAATGATGATCGCGGCCCGCGCAGAGGATGCCGGGCGCGCACTGACGTTCGGGCTCACGTCCTTCACCCCCGGCTCAGCCTACCGGGGCCAGCGCCACCCTGATGCCCACCGGCAACCGCACTGTCACCGGCACGCAGGGGGTGCCGCCCGCGCCGCACGCAGCCGGGCTTCACGGCGCACCGCCATCACCAGAATCGCCACGCAGCCAACCAGCAGAAAGGCTCCGCCAGCCAGCGGTGGCAGCCCGGTTCTCTTGATCAGCACTGCCGCGACCATGACAGCGAAAAGCACGGCGGCGGTCAGCCGCGCGTCGCTGACAAACATGCCCAGAAGTTCGAACAGCACGTCCTTGAGAAGGCTCATTGCGCCGCCTCGCGCGCCGGTCGTCGCACCAGCCGGGCCGAGACGAGGCCCGCAGCAAGAAACACCGCGGCAAAGACAAACAGCGCCAGATCATGCCCCGGCCAGTCGACCCCCAGCCCCTCGCCGGTCCAGAACACGCCAAAAGCCGACAGCATCACGCCGACCCCGAACTTGAGCGTGTTCTCGGGCACCCTCGCCAGCGGGTGGCGCGCAATGGCGCCAAGGGCCAACACAAGCACACAGGCCGCCACCGCGCCAAGGCTCGCCGGCCACAAAAGCCCGCGCCCGGCCCCCACGGCGATCACGACGAAGATGACCTCGAGCCCCTCCAGCAGCACCGCCTTGAACGCGGCGATCCCCGCGATCCAGTCTTGCGACGATTTCTGGCGTTTGACGGCGGCGCGCAGCTCGGCCGTTTCTTCGGCAAAGATGGCGTCTTCGTCGTGCAGCGCGATCACCCCGGCCGCCCGCAGCGCCGCCTTGCGCAACCTGCCGATCCCGAACAGCAACAGCAGCACCCCGATCACCAGCTGCAAGAGGTTCAGCGGCACCCGGTTCAGCACCGGCCCCAGCACCACGACAATCGCGCCCAGCGTGGCCAGTGCGGCCCCCGTTCCCAGCACCGCCGGCCGCCAGCCGCGCAAGGTGGCCACGACCAACACGATGGTAAACGCCTCCACGACTTCGACCAGCGACGCCAGAAAGGCTGCGCCGATCGCGGGGGCTGTGGTGGGCCAGTCAATCATCTGCGCGTCTCACCTGTTTTCATCATGTGCGTCAAAGACCCGCCGCGCATAGGCATCCAGCACGACCTGGCACCGCGCAAGCCGCGCCTGCGCCTCTGCCGCCCGCCCGGCGCCGTAAAAGTCGAGCTTCTGGATCTTCAAAAGCCAACCCTGAAGCTTTTTCAGATCGACGTCGTTTTCCTCCAACTCGGCGTAGGTGTAGTGGCTGGCCGCGACCTCCTTGGCCACGTCACGTTCGAAGTCATCGCATTTGTCGATGAATTCCTCATAGGCGTCGTCGCGCTCGGATTTGAACCGGGCCAGAACCTTGGCCTCTTGACCGGGGTCGAGCGCGAGTGTCTCAAGGATCACCGACTCGCCCTTGGCCTGCGCGATATCGTTTTCCAGCATCTTGAGACGGCGGCTGTGATCGTCGGTCCTAGGCAGCAGACAGACACCGTTTTGCAGGTAGACCGCGCCCATTCCCTTGAGCTTGCGCCAAAGCGCCACGCGCTTGGCAGCCGGTTCCGGCGGAACCTTGTAGGTTAGAAGAAGCCATGAAATGTTTTTCATGGTCACATGATACCGTAACGATGGTTACAATTCAACCCAACTTGTCGTTGCACCCTCCGTGCCTGCCGCCCAGAATGGCGTGACCTCCCCGCGCCCCGATGCGCAGCCATCTGGGGCGCGGCGGGCGCCCTCCGCTGTTCGCCACAGCGATTTCCTGACCGGGGTCAGAACCGCAACCCGGATCTTTGCGCCCATATGGAAAACTGTTCCCCCCTGCGCGCAGAGTGCAGCAAAACCGCCTCAATTGCGAAATAATCCCGTCTTTCACTTGAAATGTGCTCTCTTTGGGGGCTATTGGCGCGCCCAAGACGAGGGCTCCGCCCCCGATGAGCAGCCCTGCCAAAAAGGTCACAGTCATGATATCGCTTGCCAATCTCGCTCCGGTGCCGGAGCTTTACGTTTCCTTTGAATCCGCGCAAAAGCTCAAGGTTGAGGCGGGCAACCTGCCCTCCTGGGATCTGACCCAGCGCCAGATTTGCGACCTCGAGCTGTTGATGAATGGCGGCTTCTACCCGCTCAAGGGTTTCCTTTCCGAGGCCGACTACAACGGCGTCGTCAAGGACATGCGTCTGGCCGATGGCACGCTTTGGCCGATGCCGATCAACCTTGATGTCTCGGAGGAATTTGCCGCCAAGATCGAGGTCGGGCAAGACATTGCGCTGCGCGACCAAGAGGGGGTGATCCTCGCGATATTGTCGATCAGCGACAAATGGGTGCCCAACAAGTCAGACGAGGCCAAGGGGGTCTTTGGCGCCGACGACGTGGCGCACCCCGCAGTGAACTATCTGCATCACACGGCGGGCAACGTCTATCTTGGCGGGCCGGTGATCGGCATCCAGCAACCGGTTCACTATGATTTCAAGGCGCGGCGCGACACGCCGAACGAATTGCGCGCCTATTTCCGCAAACTCGGCTGGCGCAAGGTCGTGGCGTTTCAGACCCGCAACCCGCTGCACCGCGCGCATCAGGAACTGACCTTCCGCGCCGCCCGCGAAGCCCAGGCCAACCTGTTGATCAACCCCACGGTCGGCATGACGAAACCGGGCGATGTCGATCACTTCACCCGCGTACGCTGCTACGAGGCGGTGCTCGACAAATACCCGGCCGCGACGACCCATCTGAGCCTGTTGCCGCTGGCCATGCGCATGGGGGGCCCGCGCGAAGCGGTCTGGCACGCGATCATCCGCAAGAACCACGGCATCACGCATTTTATCGTCGGGCGCGATCATGCCGGCCCCGGCAAGAACAGCAAGGGCGAGAATTTCTATGGCCCCTATGACGCGCAAGCGCTCGTAGGCCAGCACCAGAAGGAAATCGGCATCGAGATGGTCGATTTCAAGCAGATGGTCTATGTTCAGGAAAAGGCTCAGTATTTCCCCGTTGACGAAGTGCCGGAAGGTTCCACCGTTCTGGATATCTCGGGCACCGAATTGCGCCGCCGTCTGCGCGAAGGGCTAGAGATTCCCGACTGGTTTTCCTTCCCCGAAGTGGTGGCACAACTGCGCCGCACCTCGCCCGCCCGCGACAAGCAGGGCTTCACGGTGTTCTTTACCGGCCTGTCCGGGTCTGGCAAATCAACGATCGCCAACGCGCTGATGGTCAAACTGATGGAAATGGGGGGCCGTCCGGTGACGCTGCTTGATGGCGATGTGGTGCGTAAACACCTGTCGTCGGAACTTGGTTTCAGCAAGGAACACCGCGATATCAACATTCGTCGCATCGGCTACGTTGCCTCGGAAATCACCAAGAATGGCGGCATCGCGCTGTGTGCCCCGATCGCGCCCTACACCGCCACCCGCCGCGCCGTGCGCGAGATGATCGAAGCCTTTGGCGCCTTCATCGAGGTGCATGTCGCGACCTCGGTCGAGGAATGTGAACGCCGCGACCGCAAAGGGCTTTACAAGCTGGCGCGCGAAGGAAAGATCAAGGAATTCACCGGCATTTCAGACCCTTACGAAGCCCCGACCCATGCCGAGCTGGTTGTGGATACGGAGAATGTCAGCGTTGACCACTGCGCCCATCAGGTGATTTTGCAACTGGAATCACTTGGCCTGATTCGCGGCTGACGGCCGCCGCGGGACGCCCAGGACCAGATCAATCAAGAAACAATCAGCGCCGCCCGGCCCTCCGGAGCGGCGCTTTTCTCATTTTGAAAACACTGACAAGAAAATGCCGTATTTTGATCCGTTTGCGGTCACCTCCCTGTCTTAAGGGGGGCAGGTGCGCGGTGTCTGCCCACCGCGATCTTAACGCGTATCGTGGACCTGGGGGCTGACATGGCGACATATACGGCAAGCTGGTTTTGGTATTCGGCCACGACCTGGCCCGGGTTTTCCAGCAACAGCAATTCCAACATCAATGCAGCACAAAACGGGCTGGTGATTGACCCGGCCGGCTATGCCGACATTGTCTGGAATGACGCCAACAATGACGGGGTGATCTCGGACTCTGACACCGACGACGGTGGCGGTGCCAATGGCGATAGCGTGACCATTGGCGGCACGGCCAAGACGGTCAAGGAAATCGGGATCTACACCAATTCCACCATGGTGGTGGACGGCACGACCTATACGGTCAGCCTGATCGCCTGGGTTTTTACCGATGGCACCTATGGCGTGCGCATAAGCGATGCCGATATTCCGCCCGATATGCACCACCACAAGGTCACGGCTTTGCAACTGGGCACATGAAACGGCACCGATTATAGCGGCACCTATGTTGCGACCCGCGACGACCCGTTCATCTGTTTCGTCGCCGGAACGCTGATTGAAACCGCCACAGGCCCGCGCCCGGTCGAAAGCCTGAAACCGGGCGATCTGGTGCTGACGCTTGACAATGGCGTCCAGCCGCTGCGCTGGATCGGCGCGCAACTGATCTCGGGTCATGCGAATTTTGCGCCGGTGCTGATCCGCCAGGGTGCCCTCGGCAATGACCGCGATCTGCGCCTGTCGCCGCATCATCGGCTGATGATCTCGGATTGGCGCGCCGAGATGCTTGCCGGCTCCAGCGAAGTTCTGGTCACCGCCCGGCACCTGACCAATGGCAAGACGATCTTGCGCGCGCCCTGTGACCATGTGCGCTATGTGCACCTGCTGTTCGACACCCATCAGATCATCTTTGCCGAAGGTATCGCCACGGAAAGCTTCCACCCCTCGGCCTATGGCCTTGGCGTCTTGCAAGACGAAACCCGTGCCGAGGTGCTGGCCCTGTTCCCCGAACTTGACAGTGACTGGAACGGCTATGGCCCGACCGCCCGCCCCTGCCTGCGTCGCTGGGAAGTCGCAGTACTCGTCGCCGCCTGAGGCCAGGAATTTCTGTCGTTCGTTTCCGTTTTGTTCACCAGTTTACCGTAATCCTTCAGACCTCATCGGGGTTCTTCGAAGGATGTGAAATGATCAGCACTGCCAGTTGGTTCTTCTACTCGACCACGCTTTGGCCGGGCTATAGCGCGGGCAGCGACTCGAATGTGAATGGCACCAAGAACGGGCTTTCGGTGCGGGTGGACCAATACCGCGACATTACCTTGAACGACTCGACGGGTGACGGAAAAATATTCGATTCGGACTGTGATGACGGCCTGAATGCCAAGGGCGACACGATCACCGTGGATGGTGTCAACAAACAGGTTCATGAAATCGGGGCTTATGACAACTCAACGATAGTTGTCGGCGGCACGACCTATACGGTGCAACTGGGGGTCTGGGTGTTCGATGACGGCACCTATGGCGTGCGGATGAGCGATAGCGCCATTCCGGTCGATCTGCATCATCACAAAGTCACCCAGATCAACCTGGGCACCTGGAACGGCACCGACTATGTCGGCAGCTATGTCAAGACCTACACAAAGCCGTTCGTCTGCTTTGCCGCCGGCACCTTGATCGACACGATGGGCGGCCCCCGCCCGGTTGAATCGCTGGCAGTGGGTGAAAGGGTGCCCACGCTCGACAACGGACCGCAGCCGATCCGCTGGATCGGAAAGCGCGACGTTGTGGGGCACGGGATCCTGGCCCCGGTGCTGATCCGGGCAGAGGCGCTGGACAATCTTGCCGATATCCGCCTGTCGCCGCAGCATCGGGTCTTGTTGTCGGGCTGGCGCGCCGAACTCTATTGCGGCGCACCCGAGGTTTTGGTTCCCGCCCTGCATCTGGTCAATGACGCGAGCATTGTGCGTGCACCCGTTGACCGCGTGACCTATGTGCATGTGCTGTTCGATCGCCATGAGATCATCGGCTCCGAGGGGCTGCTTAGCGAAAGTTTCCACCCTTCGTTCTACGGCACCAGCACACTTGACGACGCGACCCGCAACGAGGTCCTGGCCCTGTTTCCCGAACTGAGCGCCGATCTGGCGGGCTATGGCCCGACAGCGCGGATGTGCGCCCGCCGCTGGGAAACACGCGCGATGTTGGCCGCCTGATACGCCCGATGGACCCCGACCAACCCCTTGGCTTGGGATCGCAAAAGCCGAAAACGCCGTTCAGGACAGGTTCACCTCAATGCACGTTCACCGGTCGCCGGTCATGTTGCCGTGCCAGCGCAAAGGCAAGGCTGCGGTCCTTGACCAACGCCAGACGTTCGCCGCTTTCATCGTGTAGCGCGTAAAGCGTGCGCAACCCCTCGGCCTGAATCTGCACCTCGTGCGGCAATTCGCTGACCGCAACCGGGCGCACATAGACGATCCGCTCGCCGGCCTGATCGCCAAAATCGAATTTCGTATCCATTGTCGCCTCCTCATTCCCGCCGGATCGGGATTGATCGCACCACCGGTTCGGGCTGCGCCCGTTTCAGTTCGATATGCAAAAGCCCGTTTTCCAACGCCGCCCCCGCCACTTCGACCCCTTCGGCCAGCACGAAGCTGCGTTGAAACGCGCGCGCCGCAATGCCGCGATGCAAGAAAACCCGACCCTCGCCCTCGTCCTCTTGCCGCCCCCGGATCACCAGCGCCCGGTCTTCCATGCTGATCGCCAGATCCGCATCGGCAAAACCGGCCACCGCCAGCGTGATGCGAAACACGTCCGGCGCGGATTGTTCAATGTTATAAGGAGGATAGCTATCAGATCCGGTCTTTGCGGTTCGTTCCACCAGTCGTTCCAACTGGTCGAATCCCAAAAGATACGGATGTGATCCAAAGCTCAGTTTCGTCATTCTGCAAGTCCTTCATCAAGCGACGTTGCTCCCGTGCGGGCCCCTTGGAACGGCGACCCGCCCCTTGAATATGGGCAGCGACGCCACCCGCTGCAAGGGTTTACGCCACTTAACCCACCGCGACGTTTTTTGCCCCGCAATGCACGGAAATTGCTATATTAACCCGTCCCTATCTTGCGACTCAGGGGCATTTCGCCCGCAACCTCCAACCGGAATTGGCCAGATAGCTGACATGAACGCGCATCTCGAGATGGACCCTGAAGAGGTGCTTCGCGTCAAACTCGAAGTACTGCGCCGCGAACACCGCGATCTGGACGAGGCAATTGCCGCGCTCGCGCATTCTGGCCGGGCAGATCCCTTGACGCTGCAACGGCTGAAAAAGCAAAAGCTGGCGCTGAAAGATCAGATCACCCGACTGGATGATCTGCTGACCCCCGACATCATCGCCTGACCCAGTTCCGCCGCCCCTTTTGGCCGGGCTTTTACCCGCCTTGTCATTGCATGACGCCCCCGCGTGGCTATAGTGCGCGCCAGATCGGCAGGGGGTGACAGATGGTCGTGAAGGTTGGAATCATCATGGGCAGCCAGTCGGACTGGCCCACCATGCGCGAGGCCGCATCGGTGCTCGACGAGCTTGGCGTCGCCTATGAGGCCAAGATCGTCTCGGCACACCGCACCCCGGACCGGCTTTGGGCCTATGGCAAGGCCGCCGCCGGGCGCGGCCTTCAGGTCATCATCGCAGGCGCCGGCGGTGCCGCCCACCTACCCGGCATGATGGCCTCAAAGACCCGAATTCCCGTCGTCGGCGTCCCGGTGCAGACCAAGGCGCTTTCCGGCGTCGACAGCCTTTATTCGATCGTGCAGATGCCCAAGGGCTACCCGGTCGCGACCATGGCCATCGGCGCCGCCGGTGCGGCCAACGCGGGCCTGATGGCGGCGGGCATCCTTGCGCTGCAAGACCCCGCCCTTGCGCAGCGCCTTGACGCCTGGCGCGAGGCGCTTTCGGCCTCGATCCCGGATGAGCCCAGCGATGACTGAGACCCTTGCCCCCGGCGCCACCATCGGCATTCTGGGCGGCGGCCAACTTGGCCGGATGCTCTCGGTCGCCGCCGCGCGGCTTGGCCTCAAGACCCATATCTTCGAACCCGGCGCGACCCCTCCCGCAGGGCATGTCGCCGACCGCGTGACCACCGCGCCCTACACTGACAGCCACGCGCTGGCCGAGTTTGCCGCCTCGGTCGATGTCATCACCTACGAATTCGAAAATATCCCGACCAAGGCGCTGGACCTGCTTGAGACCCTGCGCCCGATCCGTCCGGGCCGTCGCGCATTGGCCATCAGTCAGGACCGGATCGCAGAAAAGACATTTCTGGCCGAGATCGGCCTTGCCACCGCCCCTTGGGCCGAAGTCACCGACGCCGCCAGCCTTGAACGCGCCCTTGACCGTATCGGCACCCCGGCGATCTTGAAAACCACACGTCTGGGCTATGACGGCAAGGGCCAGGCGCGACTGTCCGTTGCCGCCGATGCCAGTGCCGCCCTTCAGGCAATGGCAGGCGCGCCCGCCGTGCTGGAGGGCTTTATCGCGTTCAGTCACGAAATCTCGGTCATCGCCGCCCGCGGAATTTCCGGTGAAATCGCCGCCTATGATCCGGGCGAAAACATCCACCATGCGGGCATCTTGCACACCACCACGGTGCCCGCGAAAATCACCGCGGCCCAGCGCACCGATGCTGTGCTGATCGCCGCGCGCATTCTCAACGCGCTTGACCATGTCGGCGTCATGGGGGTCGAGCTGTTCGTCACGCCTGCGGGATTGCTGGTCAACGAAATCGCCCCTCGAGTCCACAATTCAGGGCATTGGACGCAACAGGGCTGCGCGATCGACCAGTTTGAGCAGCACATCCGTGCCGTGGCGGGCTGGCCCTTGGGCGATGGCAGCCGCTATGCCGATGTCGAGATGCTCAACCTGATCGGCGATGACATCGACCAGATCCCCAGCCTTGCGCGCGCCCCCAATACCTCGATCCATCTTTACGGCAAGTCCGAGGCCAAACCCGGCCGCAAGATGGGCCACGTCAACCGGATCCTGACCAAAGCCTGACCGGTCCAGCCCTTGTCGGGCGCAAAGGAATGCCGCATCCTGCCCGGCATGACGCCCCGCACGCCCCGTCTTGCCGCCCGCGCGCTGATCCTGCATCAGGATCGGCTGCTGATCGTGAACGCCTATCCTGCGGGGCAGTCGGATCTGTGGTGCGCCCCCGGCGGCGGCGTGCATGCCCACAGCTCTCTGCCCGAAAACCTGATCCGCGAAGTGCATGAAGAAACCGGCATCGCCATCACCGTCGGCGCCCCGGCGCTGGTCAACGAATTTCACGACCCGGAACGCGGGTATCATCAGGTCGACATCTACTTTCGCTGCACCGTGGCGGGGCCGATCCCCGACACCTGGAGCGACCCCGAAGGCGTGGTCAGCGAGGTTCGTTTTGTAACCCGCCGCCAGTTGCAAGGGCTGCGCCACAAGCCCGACAGCCTTGCGCCCGCGGCCTGGGGGGCCACGGGCGCGCTGCTTTATGACCCGCTAGAGCTGATCGTGCGCTGATCGGCCCGGCTCAACCGCGCGAATACATGCCTTCATAGATCGGGCTCAGCGTCTGCGCCTCGAATAGCGACGACACCGAAGTGCCGTTCCAGATGTTCAGGATGGCTTGGGCAAACATCGGCGCGGTCGGCACGATGCGAATGTTGGGGGCGTTCTTGACGGCCTCGCTCGGCTCGATGGAATCGGTGATCACCAGCGACTTCATCACCGAATTGCGCACCCTCTCGACGGCAGGCCCCGACAGAACGCCGTGCGTGATATAGCTGTGCACCTCGGTCGCGCCGTTTTGCACCAGCACCTCGGCGGCCTTGCACAGCGTTCCCGCCGTGTCGCAGATGTCATCGACGATGATGCAGGCCTTGCCCGAGACATCGCCGATGACGATCATCTCGGCGATCTCGCCGGCCTTCTCGCGCCGTTTGTCGACGATTGCCAAGGGGCAGCCGATACGCTTGGCCAGATCGCGCGCCCGCGCCACGCCGCCAACGTCGGGCGAAATCACCATCACGTCGTTCAGCTTGCCCTTGAAGTTATGTTCGATATCCAGCGCAAACACCGGCGCGGCATAAAGGTTGTCCACCGGAATGTCGAAGAACCCCTGAATCTGGGCCGCGTGCAGATCCAGCGTCAGAACCCGGTCCACCCCTGCCTCGGTCAGCAGGTTGGCGACCAACTTGGCCGAAATCGGCGTGCGCGCCTTGGCGCGGCGATCCTGACGGGCATAGCCAAAGTAGGGGATCACGGCAGTAATCCGGTTCGCCGAAGACCGGCGCAGCGCATCAACCATGATCAGCAGTTCCATCAGGTTGTCGTTCGCCGGGTTCGAGGTTGGCTGAATGATATACATGTCCTCGCCGCGAACATTCTCGAAGACCTCTACGAAAATCTCCTGATCGTTGAACCGCTCGACCCGCGCCTCGACCAATCCGACATTCATGCCGCGGTGCATCGACATGCGTCGGGCAATGGAATTGGCAAGCGATCGGTTCGCATTGCCGGAGATCAGTTTTGGTTCGGTCATGGCAGGCATTGGGGCATCCTTGGCAGCACCGGGAGGCATCCCCGGCGGATTCGCGAGATTGCACCCCGCTTAGCACCGGGTTAGCCTGCCCGCAAACACCCCGCGCGCAAGGTTCAGGATCAATGGCCCATATTGACTACTTTTTTACCCCGATTTCCCCTTGGACCTATCTGGCGGGCACAAGGCTTGAGGAAATCGCCCGGCGTCATGGCGCCTCGATCACCTATAAACCCTGTGATCTGATGAGCCTGTTTGACCGCACCGGCGGTACCCGCCCGGATGCGCGCCACCCCAACCGCCAAGCCTACCGTTCGCAAGAACTGACCCGTTGGGCGGCACATCTGGGCCTGCCGCTGACGCTGAAGCCGGCATTCTTTCCGACCAACCCGGCGCCGGCCTCTTATGCGATCATCGCCGCGCAGGCCGCGCGCGACAAGGGCGCGTCGGGCGATCTGGGCGCGCTTGTGCATGGCTTTACCCGCGCGGTCTGGGCCGAAGAGGCAAATATCGCCGACGATGACGTGATCCGCGCCGGCCTTGCCGCCAGCGGCTTTGACCCGGATCTGGCCGACAAGGGCCTGTTCATCGGGGCGGAAACCTACACCCGCAATCTGGAAGAGGCGGTCGAGCGCGGCGCCTTCGGGTCGCCGTTCTATATCGTGCGCGACACCGATGAGAGGTTCTGGGGCCAAGACCGGCTGGACTTGCTGGACGCGCATCTGGGTCGGCTCTGATGACGCTGGATATTCGGGCGGGCCAGCCCACCTTCTGGCAACGCTTCGGCGACGGGCCGCGCCCGGCGCTGGCGATTCACTGTTCGCTGGCCCATTCGGGCGTCTGGGCGCCGATTTCCGCGGCCCTGCCCGCCCTGACGCTGACCGCGTTTGATCTGCCCGGTCACGGCCAAAGCGGCCCCTATGACGGGGTGCTTGACTATCAAAAGCTGTCCACCCAGATCGCCGCCAGCTTTATCGACCGCCCCGTCGATCTGATCGGCCATTCCTACGGCGCCACCGTCGCGCTACGCCTTGCCGTCGCCGCCCCCGAAGCGATCCGCACCCTTACCTTGATCGAGCCGGTGCTGTTTGCCGCCGCCCATGGCCACCCCGAATGGGCGCCCTACGAGGCCGACGCGGCCCGCTTTCAGGCCCTGATCGACGCCGGCGACCTTGAACAGGCGACCCGCGAATTTGTCGCCCGATGGGGCGGCGGCCAGCCGTGGGACACGCTTCCCGCAGCCGCGCGGACGGCGATGATCCGCCAGATCCCGCTGATTGCGGCGGCAGGAAAGGCCAACAATACCGACACCGGCCAGATCCTGCGCGCGGGCGGGCTGGAGACGATCGACGCGCCGGTGATGCTGATCGAAGGCGGCGAAAGCCCGGCCATCATGCACCGGATCTGCGAAACAATCGCCGCCCGCCTGCCCGACGTCGGTGTGGCGCGGGTGCCGGGCGCGGGGCATATGCTGCCGATCAGCCACCCGCGGCAGGTGGCCGAACTGATCGCGATGAACCTCGATCAGGCCTAGCTGCGGGCAATAAGCGCCAGAAACTGGTCCACCTCGGCTGCGCTGGTGGACCAGCTGCAAACCAGACGCGCCGCCAGCGGCGCCTCGGGCGGGCCCTCAAGCGATTGATCGAAGGGCCAGAAGTAGTAGGCCGCGCCCGCCGCATGGGCATGTTTGTGCCCGGCCCGCGGCCATTGCGCGAAAACCGTGTTTCCCTCGGTCGGATGGGTCAGGCTTGCGCCCGGCAAGGCCTTGACCCCCAACGACAAACGTGCCGCGGCCCGATTGGCGCGGCGCGCCAGATCCAGCCACAGATCGTTGGTCAGATAGGCCTCCATCTGCGCCGACAGGAACCGGTGCTTTGAAAACAGGTGGCCGCCGCGCTTGCGGCGCAATTCGAACTCCCACGCCTTGGCCGGGTCGAAAATGATCACAGCCTCAACACCCAGACAGCCATTCTTGGTGCCGCCAAACGACAACACATCCACCCCCGCCTTCCAGGTCATCTCGGCAGGGGTGCAGCCCGCCGCCACTAGCGCATTGGTGAACCGCGCGCCATCCATATGCACCGGCAGGCCAAAATTGCGCGCCACAGCGCATAGGGCGGCAACCTCGGGCGCGCTGTAGACCGTGCCGTTTTCGGTCGCATTGGTGATCGAGACCATGCCGCGTTGCACATTGTGCACCCCGGCCCGCGCCGTATGCGCAATGGCCGCGCGCAGCGCCTCGGGCGGCATTTTGGCATGCGCCCCATCAATCAGGACCAGCTTCGAGCCGCCGGTATAAAATTCCGGCGCGCCGCATTCGTCTTCTTCGATATGGGCATTGCGGTGGCAAAAGATCGCGCCCCAGGGCTGAGTCAGGATCGCGCAGGAAAGTGCATTGGCCGCGGTGCCGGTGGCGACCAGATAGACCGCCGCCTCGGGCGCCTCAAACACCTCGCGCAACCTTGCGCGGACCCGCTCCATGATCGAATCCTGGCCATAGGGCATCGCCGAGCCACCATTCGCAGCGCTGATCGCGGCCATGATTTCCGGCGCGGCGGCCGAGGTGTTGTCAGAGGCAAAATTCATGCCAGATCCTCGATAATGTAATCGTCCCACTCGTCTTCGCTGACCTCGTACTCGGGCACCGTCCGGCCCCGAACCGAAATACCGGCCCGATGCACCGACTCGGGGTCGCCCGACAAAAGCGGGTGCCAGTCGAACAGCGGCTTGCCATCGAACCTGAGCCGATAGGCGCAGGTGGCGGGCATCCAATAGGCGATTTCGGCAATGTTTCTGGGCGTCAGGCGCACGCAACTGGGCACGAACTGATGACGGATGTCGTATTGCGTGCAGCGGCAGGTATCGCCATCCAGCAAGCGGCAGGCAACGCTGGTGAACTCGACCTCACCGGTGTCTTCGTATTCGATCTTGTTCAGGCAACATTTGCCGCAACCGTCGCAAAGCGCCTCCCATTCCGGGGGTGTCAGCTTGGTCAGCGGCAGGGTCCAGAATTGCGGACGCAAGAAAGGGGACGGTCTGTTCATCGGCGCAACCTGCCGCAAGCGCGGCGAAATGGAAAGGGGTTCAAATCTGCACCAGAATTTCGCGCGCGCGGGTGCAGTCATTTGCCATCTGCTCGAGAAGCTGGGGCAGACCGTCAAACTTCCTCTCGGGGCGCAGGTAGTCGATGAAGGCGACCGACAGGTGCTTGCCGTAAAGATCCCCATCGAAATCAAACAGATAGGTTTCCAGATTGGGCTGGTTCTCGCCGAACATCGGCCGCACCCCAAGGCTCGCGGCGCCGATGTAGCTGCCAGCTTGCGGGCCGGTCAACACGTCCACCTTGACCGCATAGACCCCAAGGCGCGGCAAATGCAGGTCTTGCACGCGCATGTTTGCCGTCGGAAAGCCCAAGGCGCGGCCCCGCTTTTCGCCGTGGATCACCTCGCCCTCGATCCGGTGCCAATGGCCCAGCATCGCCGCCGCGTCCCGCGGCCGGCCGTCGGCCAAGGCCGTGCGGATCGCGGTTGACGAAATCTCGAGCCCACCGATATGCAGCAACGGCGCAATCGTCACGCCAAAGCCGCAATGCGCGCCGAAATCGTGCAGGATGTCGGCGTTGCCCAAGCGACCCTTGCCAAAACGAAAGTCGGCCCCGACCGTCACATGCGCGACGCCCAGCCCTTTGCACAGCACCTCGCGGGCGAATTCCTCGGCCGACATCCCGGCCAGATCGGCGTCAAAGGGAAGCTCGTAAAGCCTTGTCACACCAAGCTTTTCCATACGGTGCGCGCGGGCCTCGGCATTCATCAGACGAAACGCGGGGGTCGCGGGGGAAAAGAATTCGCGCGGATGGGGCTCGAACGTCACCACACCCAAAGGGGCGGGTTGTGCTGCGGCAAGGTCAATCACCGAGCGGTGCCCCAGATGCACCCCATCAAAATTGCCCATCGCAACCGAAGCGCCGCGCGCCGCATCCCTGAGGCCCCGCCAGTGGGTGAGTGTCAGCATGTTCCCCGCGTCAGTCTGGCGGAGTTTCCCGCCCGGTCAGTCGAACTTGCGCGAGGGCGCCAGAACAAGCGCCTCGCCTTTCAACACCACCGTATTGCCCACCGCGCAGTGAGTTTCAAGCGTGACCCGCCGCCGCGCATGGTCGATCGCGGTCACCTTGACCTCGGCATAGACCACATCACCGGGGCGAACCGGGGCCATGAACTTCAGCGTCTGGCCCAGATAGACTGTGCCATGACCGGGAAGCTGCTCACCGATTACCGCCGAAATCAGCCCGGCAGTCAGCATGCCGTGGGCGATTCTTCCTTCAAAAATAGTATCTTGGGCGTAGGCGTCATCGAGGTGGACCGGATTGCGGTCGGTCGAGACTTCGGCGAACAGCTCGATGTCACGGTCGGTGATCTCTTTGCGCAAAAAGCGGATCATCCCGATTTCGAGATCTTCGATGCAAATCGTTCCGCGTGGCATGTTGTCGAGCATCATCGTGAGTCCCAAACCCGAGTAATGTTGCGCTGCAGCATAGACGTTTGGCGGCGTGTGCGCAAGGGGTTGGGTAATTATTTATCAAAGGCTACTGCCGTGACGCAATATTGTTGCGGGGCGGGTGGCGAGGGAGTCGGGGGGCTGACGGCCCCCCAAACGCCGCTCATGAATGAGCGGCGCCCCCCCCGTGAGTGTTTCGCCAAAAAGAATTTCAAGTGTCTTATCAATCCGTTACGCGTCAGCGGAGCAGGCCGATCGTATAGGTCGGGTCTTGTTGCCGCGCGGCAAGCCAGGTTTGCACCAGGCCGGCGTCGGGGCTGTTGATGTCGAGGCCGAATTGGTCGGCGGCGAGTCCTCCGGTGACGAAAAGCGCATCGAATCCCTCGCCCACGGCGCCGGCGATATCGGTATTGATGCCGTCGCCCACGGCGAGAATACGCCCCTCATCGACACCGCCCATGGCCGCCAGCCGGCGCCGCGCCATGTCGTAGATTGGCGGGTGCGGTTTGCCGAAATAAAGCACCTCGCCGCCCATTTCCTCATAGAGCGCGGCGAGGGCGCCGGCGCAGTAGATGCGGGTTTCGCCAAGGTCGACCACAACGTCGGGGTTGGCGCAAAGCATTGGCAAACCAAGAGTTTTTGCCATCAGAAAGCGAGCGCGGTAGTCTTCTGGAACCTCGTTCAGTTCGTCAAACGGGCCGGTGCAGACGATCCCTTCGGCCTGATCGAGAGGCACGCGTTCGATCAGAGGGGCGCTGGCCCATTGGGCCGGAACCTGGGTGAAGAACCCGTCGTCCTTGTCCGGCCCGAGGTGCCAGACCTTGCGCCCGACCGCCCCGGCCAGCATCGCATCCTGCGCCGCATCGCCCGACGAGACCACCCCATCCCAGGCGTCGCGCGGCACGCCCAGACGGTCGAGCCCGGCTATCACATAATCCGAGGGCCGCGGCGCATTGGTCAGCAACAGCACCTTGCCGCCCTCGGCGCGGAATTGCCGCAATGCAGCAACGGCCGCCGGGAATGGTTCGACACCATTGTGAAGGCAGCCCCAGAGGTCGCACAAGAGCGCATCATAGGGCTGCGAGATGTCGGCGAGGGCGGTGATGAGGCGGGTCATATCGAGCCTTTCGGACGGGTTTTGGCGACTATTATTGCCATAATAGTCGCCTCATATTGGCATCATAGCCGCCTGTGGAACCCCTCGCCGCGGCGATCAGAGCTTCAACGCCGGGATGATCTGTTTCTTGCGGCTCATCACCCCCGGCAGCACCACGCTGTCGCCCGTGACGGTGCAACCGAACGATGCCTCGGCGATGGTTTTGACCAGATCGTTCGGCACCAGAAGCGTCGCCTCCTGGTTCAGGATGTCGACGATGAAGAGCAGCACCTGATCGGCGCCGTCGGCGGCGGCCACGCCCGGCATCGCCGCGATCAGCGCCGCCTTGCGGTCCAACAGCACCTTGGGGGCGGTGGTTTCCAGCACCGAGACGCGCAGCTGTTTGCCCGCGACCTCGTATTCCTTGCTGTCCATGCACAAGAGTTCGGCATCCGAGAAGGCCGAGACATCGGATTTGGCGGCGAACAGGTCGGCGGCGAAACCCTCGATGTTGACGCCCAGATCGGCGGCCAGGCTTTCGGCCACGGCGCGGTCATGCGCGGTGGTGGTCGGCGAGCGGAATTCGAGCGTGTCCGACAGGATGCACGTCAGCATCGCGCCCTTGATCGCGCGCGGCGCGCGGGCCAGATCGGCGCCGATCAGATCGTGCATGATGGTGGCGGTGCAGGCCAGCGGGCGGATGGTGATGTCGATCGGGGATTTGGTCTTGATGCCGCCGGCCAGCAGGTGGTGGTCGATGATCGCCACGACGTTCGCGTCATTGATCGAGGCGGGCAGTTCGGCCGGGTTGTTGGTATCGACGATGACGCAGGTATCGCCGGCGCTGACATCGGCGATGATTTCGGGTTTCGGCAGGTCCCAATGCTTCAGCATGAAGGCCGCCTCGGTATTGGGTTCGCCCAGCAGGACGGGGCGGGCCGGGGTGCCCTTTACCTCGGTCAGATACCAGGCCCAGATGATGGGCGAGCCGGTGCTGTCGGTGTCGGGGGATTTATGACCAAAAACCTGAATCATGGGAGCTGCCTTCGGATCGGTTGATTTGGCGCCTTATAGGCGCAGAACCGGGGGTTGTCATCCCGCCAGATCCCGTAAAATCATCGCCGCCTTCGCCCCGGCTCAGGGGGCGGCGATCGGCAGGCGGGTCAGGGCAAAGCCGGCGCGTTCAAGCAGGTCCAAAAGCCCGCCCTTGCCCGACAGATGCAGCGCCCCCACCGCCAGCACGGCGTTGCCCTCGGTCAGGGTCTGCTCGATCACCGGCATCCAGGCGCGGTTGCGGCGCAGCATCAAGAGGTCTTCGGACAGCGCGAATTGCGCATCGACCACCCGCATCGGCAGCCCCGAGTTCCGCCGCGCGTCATGGCGCGAGAATTCCCAGATCAGCCGGGGTTGCTGGTCGAAATAGGCATCGGCCAGCGTGGCGGTATAGTCGTCGGCATGTTCGGCCATCGGCAGGGTCGACAGGATCATGTCGATCTGTTCGGCGTCGGGGATTTCGGCAAACAGCGTGAACACGGTGTCAAAGGGTTCCAGCGCGCGCACCGGCAGGCCGCGCGCCTCGGCCGCGCCGATCACCTCCTGGTCCAGACCGCGGGCGCCGCTGGCCGCCTCGGCCATGGCGCAGGGCGACAGTGCAAGCGTCACGGCGGCATACCAGGGCTGAAACTTGGCGCCCAGAAACGCCGGGATCGAGCGGTCCTGAAACGCCACCTTGAGGCGGTCCCAATCTGCCTTGCGCATCCGTTCGGGCAGCGTCGCGCCGGTGGTGAACAAAAGCGTCGGATTGGCGCTGGCGGCGGCCTTGAGGGCGGCCTCTTCCTTTGGGCCGGCCTCGACCAGAAGCGTGGCGGCGTCGTCCAGAAAGGGTGCCAGCGCAGCCAGCGTGGCGGCATGGCGCGGATCGGCGAAATGATAGGTGCCGAGCAAGACGAGGTGCTGACCGTCCCGATCCGCGCGCCACAGGATGCCGCGCGCAAAGGGGGTCGCATCGGCCGCGGCGGTGATCTGGGTCCGGGTCTTGGCAGGCAGTTGCTGAAACAGGTTCTGGCCAAGACATTCGGCCCGCGCCGGCGCGGCCAGTGTCAGAATCGACAGTGCCAGCCCCGCAAGGATCCGCCCCGCCCGCGCCAGATTGGCCCGCGCCGGACAGGCCCGCCTCAGGGCCAGAAGCCTGCCCAGACTGTCGCGTGATCCTTGCACCCCTGCCCCCTTGCCTGTCCTGGTCGGCCAAACCCTGCCACGCGCGGCGCCCAATTCCAAGTGTCGCGGATTTTCCCGATCTGGCGGTTGACAGGGCCGGGCCAGTTGCTTACCTCACGGTTGCTGGCACTCGACAGGACTGAGTGCCAACATCAATCAAACTGGAATCTCAAGGGAGTGTTACCAGATGGCATTCAAACCGCTGCATGACCGAGTGCTGGTCCGCCGCGTCAAAAGCGACGAAAAGACCAAGGGCGGGCTGATCATCCCCGACAACGCGAAAGAAAAACCCGCTGAGGCCGAAGTTGTGGCCTGCGGCGACGGTGCGCGCAAGGATTCGGGCGAGCTGATCGCAATGTCCGTGAAAGCCGGCGACAAGGTGCTGTTCGGCAAATGGTCGGGCACCGAAGTCACGATCGACGGCGAAGAGCTGCTGATCATGAAGGAAAGCGACATTCTGGGCATTCTGGCCTGAGACTGCGCGCCTTTTAACGAAATTCAGACATACCAGGAGCTAGCAAATGGCAGCCAAGGACGTCAAATTCTCGACCGATGCCCGTGACCGTATGCTCAAGGGCGTCAACATCCTGGCCGATGCGGTCAAGGTGACGCTGGGCCCGAAGGGCCGCAACGTGATCCTCGAAAAATCCTACGGCGCACCGCGCATCACCAAGGACGGTGTTACGGTCGCCAAGGAAATCGAACTGTCGGACAAGTTCGAAAACATGGGCGCGCAGATGGTGAAGGAAGTCGCTTCGCGCACCAATGACGAAGCCGGCGACGGCACCACCACCGCGACCGTGCTGGCGCAGGCCATCATCCGCGAAGGCCTCAAGGCCGTGGCCGCCGGGATGAACCCGATGGACCTCAAGCGTGGCATCGACACGGCCACCACCAAGGTTGTGGAAGCGATCAAAGCCGCCTCCCGCCCGGTGAAAGACAGCGACGAAGTGGCGCAGGTTGGCACGATCTCGGCCAACGGCGAAGCCTTCATCGGCCAGCACATCGCCCATGCGATGCAAAAGGTCGGCAACGAGGGTGTGATCACCGTCGAAGAAAACAAGGGCATGGACACCGAGGTTGAAGTCGTCGAAGGCATGCAGTTCGACCGCGGCTACCTGTCGCCCTACTTCGTGACCAACCCCGACAAGATGGTTGCCGATCTGGAAGACTGCCTGATCCTGCTGCACGAAAAGAAACTGTCGTCGCTGCAGTCGATGGTGCCGCTGCTGGAAGCCGTGATCCAGTCGCAAAAGCCGCTGTTGATCATTTCCGAAGACGTCGAGGGCGAAGCCCTGGCGACCCTCGTGGTGAACAAACTGCGCGGCGGGCTGAAGATCGCCGCCGTCAAGGCGCCGGGCTTTGGCGACCGTCGCAAGGCGATGCTGCAAGACCTCGCGATTCTGACCGGTGGTCAGGTGATCTCGGAAGATCTGGGCATGAAGCTGGAAAACGTCGGCATGGACATGCTGGGCAGCGCCAAGAAAGTGTCGATCACCAAAGACACCACCACGATCGTGGACGGTGCCGGTGAGAAGGCCGAGATCGAAGCGCGCGTCAGCCAGATCCGCACCCAGATCGAAGAAACCACCAGCGACTACGACAAGGAAAAACTGCAAGAGCGCGTGGCCAAACTGGCTGGCGGCGTTGCGGTGATCCGCGTTGGCGGGATGACCGAAGTCGAAGTGAAAGAGCGCAAGGACCGTGTCGATGACGCGCTGAACGCGACCCGTGCGGCCGTTCAGGAAGGCATCGTCGTGGGTGGCGGTGTCGCTCTGGTGCAGGCCGGCAAGGTGCTGGAAGGGCTGAAAGGCGACAACGCCGACCAGTCCGCCGGGATCGTGATCGTCAAGCGCGCGCTGGAAGCGCCGCTGCGTCAGATCGCCGACAACGCGGGCGTCGACGGCGCCGTGGTTGCCGGCAAGGTGCGCGAAAGCACTGATGCGACCTTTGGCTTCAACGCGCAGACCGAAGAATATGGCGACATGTTCAAGTTCGGCGTGATCGACCCGGCGAAAGTCACCCGCACCGCGCTGGAAGACGCCGCCTCGATCGCGGGCCTGCTGATCACCACCGAAGCGATGGTGGCCGAGAAGCCCGAACCCAAGACCGGCGGCGGCGCCGGCGGCGGCATGGGCGACATGGGCGGCATGGGCGGCATGATGTAATCTGCCCCCTTCGGGACAGGGAAAGGGCGCCTTCGGGCGCCCTTTTCATTTGAAAACGCCCCCCGCCCCTGCCCCTGCCAACCGACACGGCACAAGCCGGCGCGACCGGCGCGCCTGCGCGGGATGGCACGGCGCGACGGGCTGGCCCTGACGAAGCCGTGGTCGGAATGCGGCGCGGATCGACCGCGACAACGCCGCCCGGGCCGAGGCCAGCGCCAGGCCCGAGCGGCCTTCGCAGTGACAGGCGATGTCTCGCAGCCGGAACCGATCGGGGCGATGCGGACCGCCGATGGCCCGCACCGGGCAGACCGATGCACAGGGGCGGCAACGCCGAGATCGCTGCATTCGGCCCGATCGAAGCGACCGGCTTCGCGATGCAATCCCGCTCACGCGCGATGCAATGGGCCATGGTAGAGGGACCCGTGCGATCGCCGCGGCAAACCCGTTCCTGCGCCGGCCCGGACCGGGCCCGCGTGCCCCGCCAACAGATTGCCGCCGACGGCGGTCCTGCGGCCACTGGCAACGGTCATTCCACTCTGCGCCAGCAAAAACCGAGGATTCGCTTGCAAGAATCGCTGAAAAGGTGCATAGACACCCGGCGACGCTTTCTCTATCGACCTTCTGTTTCCTAACGGTTCAGGTTTCGATCTTGATCTGACAGAGCCGGGCCATCGCAATTTTGCGGGTGGCGACAAACAGGAGTAGACACGATGGCCAAGGGCACCGTGAAATGGTTCAACGCTACCAAAGGCTTCGGCTTTATCGCCCCGGAAGGCGGCAACCGTGACGTGTTCGTGCACGTTTCGGCGCTGGAGCGCGCTGGCATTCGCCAACTGGACGACGGCCAAGCCGTGACGTTCGACATCGAAGCCGGCCGTGATGGCCGCGAGTCGGCGACGAACCTCGCGCTGGCTTGATTTCGGCAAGCTGAGAATTCGGAACAGGGCGCTTTCGGGCGCCCTTTTTCATGTCCTGCGGTCAGCGCACGCGGCACGATCAGGAGCCTCCGGCGGGAGTATTTCCCCCAAACAGAAGCAGCAAGCGCGTCTTGGGCTTCTTTTTGGCTGAAATACTCAGACTCGGGCTGGTCTGGACGCGCGGGTTCAGACGATCTCCCAGTCGTCCTCGCCTTTCAACGCGCCAATCGCCAGCCAGTCGGCACGCACACGGGCGACGCGGGTATCGCCCCAGGTCTTGAACACGATCACGAAGCCCTCGGCGGTGACCATGTCGGCGGTAATATCCATGCGGCCATTGTGTTTCTGATCGATGTCCCACATCGACAGCGAGACCTGCACCACCGGGGCGTGCTGGTAGGGTTCGGAAAATTCGACCAGGCGGCGCAGCTCGCGCGGGCCATCGGCGGTCCACATCGCGCCGCCGTCCTGATAGTCTGAAAACAGCACCAAAGAGCCCTGTTCGACCCCGACGGTATGGCTGCCCAAATGCTGCATCGCAAAACCTCTGCCTGATATCCCGGTTTACAGCGCCACACGGAAAGAAAGAAGCCCCGGCGGGACCGGGGCTTTCAGTCGCATGCATCTGGGGCGGATCAAAGCCCCATATGGGTCCCGAGGGCCTCCATGTCGGCCAGCAGCTTGGCGGCCGAATCGGCGGCATCCATCGGGGCGGCGGCTTTGACCGCGCGGGCCTCGGCGACCATTTCGGCATGGAAGGCCGCGGTCATTTCGGCCTTGGGCATGGCGCGTTCGGCCAGAACCGTCACGCTTTCGGCGCTGATCTCGGCAAAGCCGCCGGTGACGGCGTAATCCGCCGTGCCTTCGGTGGAAACCACGGTCAGGATCCCGGGACGCAAGCCGGTAATCAGCGGCGCATGGCCCGGCATTGCGGTCAGGTCGCCGTCAGCGCCCGGAATCCGCACCTCGCGGGCCTGAACGGAGGCAAGCTTCCGTTCAGGGGCCACGAGATCGAACTGCATCGTATCGGCCATGTCTTTGCCCCCTTACGCGGCTTCGGCTGCGAGGCGTTGCGCCTTGGCGATCACTTCCTCGATGCCGCCGACCATGTAGAAGGCCGCCTCGGGAAGGTGGTCGTATTCCCCCGCCACAACCGCCTTGAACGATTTGATCGTGTCTTCCAGCGGCACCTGTTTGCCGTCGGCGCCGGTGAACACTTTCGCCACGTCGAAGGGCTGCGACAGGAAACGCTGGATCTTGCGCGCACGCGCCACCGCCAGCTTGTCCTCTTCCGACAGCTCGTCCATCCCGAGGATGGCGATGATGTCTTGCAGCGATTTGTAGCGCTGAAGAAGTTGCTGCACGTCCGTGGCGACCTTGTAGTGCTCTTCGCCGATCACCGCCGGGTCGAGCAGGCGCGAGGTGCTGTCAAGCGGGTCAACGGCCGGGTAGATGCCCAGCTCCGAGATCGCCCGCGACAGAACGGTCGTGGCGTCAAGGTGCGCGAACGAGGTCGCCGGCGCCGGGTCGGTAAGGTCATCGGCAGGCACGTAAACGGCCTGCACCGAGGTGATCGAACCGGCCTTGGTCGACGAGATGCGTTCCTGCATCGCGCCCATGTCGGTGGCCAGCGTCGGCTGATAGCCCACGGCCGAGGGAATACGGCCAAGCAGGGCCGACACTTCGGAGCCGGCCTGGGTAAAGCGGAAGATGTTGTCGACAAAGAACAGCACGTCCGAGCCGGTGTCGTCGCGGAACTGTTCCGCCAGCGTCAGACCCGACAGCGCGATCCGCATGCGGGCCCCCGGCGGCTCGTTCATCTGGCCGTAAACCAGGGCGATTTTCGATTTTTCCAGATCGTCGGGAACGATAACGCCGGATTCGATCATCTCGTGGTAAAGGTCGTTGCCTTCACGGGTCCGTTCGCCAACACCCGCGAACACGGAAACGCCCGAGTGCACCTTTGCGATGTTGTTGATCAGTTCCATGATCAGAACGGTCTTGCCCACGCCGGCACCGCCGAACAGGCCGATCTTGCCGCCTTTGGTATAGGGCGCGAGAAGGTCGATGACCTTGATCCCGGTGATCAGGATTTCCGTTGCGGTCGATTGCTGGTCGAAGGCCGGGGCGTCGCCGTGGATCGCGCGCCGGCTGGTCGAGACGACCGGGCCTTTTTCGTCAACCGGCTCGCCGATGACGTTGAGAATGCGGCCCAGCGTCGCGTTGCCCACCGGAACGGCGATCGGCCCGCCGGTATCGGTCACGCGTTCGCCGCGGACCAGACCTTCGGTCGCGTCCATGGCGATCGTGCGCACCGAGTTTTCGCCAAGGTGCTGGGCGACTTCCAGAACCAGTTTCTTGCCGTTGTTGGTGGTTTCCAGAGCGTTCAGAATCGCCGGAAGGCTATCCTCGAACTGGACGTCCACCACGGCGCCGATCACCTGCGTGATTTTGCCAATAGCTGTGGTCATTTACTTTCTCCGTCTCGTTCAGAGCGCCTCGGCGCCCGAAATGATTTCGATGAGCTCTTTGGTGATCGCGGCCTGACGCGAGCGGTTATACTGAATCGTCAGCCGGTTGATCATGTCGCCCGCGTTGCGGGTGGCGCTATCCATCGCCGACATCCGGGCACCCTGTTCGGAGGCCGCGTTTTCCAGCAATGCCGCAAAGACCTGCGTGGCAAGCCCGCGCGGCAGAAGGTCGGCCAGAATCGCCTCTTCCGAGGGTTCGTATTCATAGCCAGCCGAAGCCGTGGCCTCGCCTTCGAAATGCGCCGGGATCACCTGCATCTCGGTCGGGATCTGGCTGATGACCGACTGGAAACGGTTGTAATAGAGCGTGGCGACATCGAATTCGCCCGCGTCGAACCGCGCCAGGATATCGCGGGCGATGGTGACCGCGTTGTCATAGCCGACGCGCTTGACCTCGGACATGTCCACGTGACCGACGAAATGGGTCCCGTAGTCACGGCGAAGCTGTTCGCGCCCCTTCTTGCCGACGGTCAGGATCTTGACCGTCTTGCCTTTGGCCAGCAGTTCGTTGATCCGGGTGCGGGCCTGCCGCACGATCGACGAGTTGAAGCCGCCGCAAAGCCCGCGTTCCGAGGTCATCACCACCAGAAGGTGGATCTGGCGCGATCCCGTCCCGGCCAGAAGCCGGGGCGCAGAGTCAGAGCCGCCGACCGAGGCGGCAAGCCCCGCCATGACGTCATTCATCCGCTCGGCATAGGGCCGGGCGGCCACGGCGGCGTCTTGGGCGCGGCGCAATTTTGCGGCCGCGACCATCTGCATCGCCTTGGTGATCTTGCGCGTGTTCTTGACGCTGCCGATCCGGTTTTTCAGGTCCTTAAGGCTGGGCATATCCCTGTCCTCTCCACCCGACGCTTACGCGAAGGTCTTGGCGAATTCTGCGATGGCAGCCTTGATGCGATCCTCGGCCTCACCTTTGATTTTCGGGTCTTCCTTGGTGATGAAGTCCAGAATGTCGCGGCGATTGGTGCGCATGTGATTGAGCAACCCGGCTTCGAAACGGCCCACGTCCTTGACCGCGATGCCGTCAAGAAAGCCCTTGGTGCCGGCAAAGATGACGCAGACGATTTCCGCGTTGGACAGCGGCGAATACTGCGGCTGCTTCATCAGTTCGGTCAGCCGCGCGCCGCGGTTCAACAGCTTTTGCGTGGCCGCATCCAGATCCGAGCCGAACTGCGCAAAGGCCGCCATTTCGCGATACTGCGCCAGTTCCAGTTTCACCGGGCCGGCCACCGATTTCATCGCATTGGTCTGCGCCGAAGACCCCACGCGCGACACGCTGAGACCGGTGTTCACGGCCGGGCGGATGCCTTGGTAGAAGAGTTCGGTTTCCAGGAAGATCTGGCCATCGGTGATCGAGATCACGTTGGTCGGAATAAAGGCCGACACGTCGCCGCCCTGGGTTTCGATGATCGGCAGCGCGGTCAGCGAGCCCGAGCCATAGGCTTCGCTCAGCTTGGCCGAACGCTCCAGAAGGCGCGAGTGCAGGTAGAACACGTCGCCCGGATAGGCTTCACGCCCCGGCGGACGACGCAGCAACAGCGACATCTGACGGTAGCTGACGGCCTGTTTCGACAGGTCATCATAGATGATCAGCGCGTGTTTGCCGCCATCGCGGAAATACTCGGCCATCGCGGTCGCCGAATAGGGGGCCAGAAACTGCATCGGCGCCGGGTCAGAGGCGGTCGCGGCGATGACGGTGGTATATTCCATCGCGCCGGCTTCTTCGAGCTTCTTGACCAGCTGCGCCACGGTCGAGCGTTTCTGCCCGATGGCGACGTAGAAGCAGTGCAGCTTGTTGGCCGGATCGGCGTCGTTATAGGATTTCTGGTTCAGGATCGTGTCGAGCGCGATCGCGGTCTTGCCGGTCTGGCGGTCGCCGATGATCAGTTCGCGCTGGCCACGGCCCACCGGGATCATCGCGTCAACCGATTTCAGGCCGGTTGCCATCGGTTCGTGAACCGATTTGCGCGGGATGATGCCCGGCGCTTTCACGTCGGCCACGCGGCGTTCGGTCGCGGCGATCGGGCCTTTGCCGTCGATCGGGTTGCCAAGGCCGTCCACGACGCGGCCCAGCAGGGCTTCGCCCACCGGCACGTCCACGATCGACTTGGTGCGCTTGACGGTGTCGCCTTCCTTGATGTCGCGGTCGGAGCCGAAGATCACGATGCCGACGTTGTCGGACTCGAGGTTCAGCGCCATGCCCCGGATACCGCCCGGAAACTCGACCATTTCGCCCGCCTGGACGTTGTCGAGCCCATAGGCGCGGGCGATACCGTCACCGACGGAAAGCACGCGGCCGACTTCGGCCACTTGGGCATCTTGCCCGAAATTCTTGATCTGCTCTTTGAGGATAGCAGAGATCTCTGCGGCTTGGATTCCCATTATCCGACCTCTTTCATGGCATTCTGGAGGGAAGCGAGTTTCGCGGCGACCGAGGTGTCGATCATCCTGGAACCCAGCTTTACGATCATCCCGCCGATGAGGTTTTCATCGACAGACATGGCGAGTTTGACGGTCTTGCCCGTCTGCGCCTTCAGCGTCTTGGCCAGTTTGTCGGCCTGAGTGGCTGTAAGCGCCGTAGCGGAGGTCACCTCGGCGGTCACCTCGCCTTTTTCGTCGGCGATGCGGGCGGCGAGGCCGGCCAGCAGATGCGGCAGCGTGAACAGCCGGCGCTTGGCCGACATCAGCGCGAGGCCGTTGGTCATCGGGCCCGACAGGCCCAGCTTTTTGGCCAGAGCCGCGATTGCGGCGCCCTGTTGATCGCGCGTGTAGATCGGCGAGCCGACCAGATCGCGCAGATCGGCGCTGCCCGACAGGGCCTCACCCAGAGCGGCGACATCTGCCTCGAGGGCTTTGAGCCCTTTGGCATCGCGCGCAAGTTCAAAGATTGCCGTGGCATAGCGCCCGGCGATGGCAGCGGAAATCGAAGCTGGTTCGGACACGTCAACCCTTCCGATGTCTTCGCCCCTACCCCCGTGCGCGTCTTGCACGGTCAGAGGCCCCCCGTGGCGTGCAGTCGCCCACACGCCCAATTCGGCGCGGGTCTAGCAGAGCAATTCCCGTGCCGCAACCGTCTTGCACACCGGAATGTGAAAGCAAAAGGCGCTATTTGACGCCCTGTGGCGGGGCGGCGCTTTATGCGGCCCGAACTTCGGGCGCTAACAGAGTGCTGGCGGCACGGTCGGGGAGAATCGGGGCCGGTTGGAGCGCGCCGCGGCGCGGCGCGCGGCGGCGCGGCGCGGGAGCCTCCGGCGGGAGTATTTTGGCCAAAAAGAAGCCGCAAGGGGGCGAGGGTCCGTCGGGGCGGCGTCAGGTCGGGGGCGTCGGGTGGGCGGCGCCGGGGGGGGCGGCGTCGGCGGGGGCGGCGCTGGGGCGGGGGCATGTCGGCAGGCCGCCGGGGGGGCATGTCGGGTCCGTCGGGGGGGGCGTCGGCGGGCGGCGCCGGGGGGGCATGTCGGGTCCGTCGGGGGGGGCGTCGTCAGGTGGGGTCTGCGACCGGGCGCACCGAGCCTTCGAGAATCGAGAGCGGTTTGCGCACCCTTGCGCCAAGGCCGGGGCGGCGCGGCGCGTGGAGTTGTTTGGAAACCTCGAGCATCACCACCCCGGCGGCCAGAAGCCCAGAGACGCGGCTGCCCATGCGTTCCCACATTGGCGCCGATTGCAACCAGAAGCGGCGATGCGAGGGCGGGATGTAAAGTGCCGCGGCGTGGCGTTCGGGGACAAAGCCGGCGCGGCGGGCCTGCGCGTCAAGCTGACCGAGCGTATAGGGGCGGCCAAAGCCGAAGGGCGTGGTTTCGCTGGGCGCCCAGAGCCCGGCACGGTTCGGCACGACGAACAGCGCCCGTCCGCCGGGGCCGAGGACGCGCCAGCATTCCTCCATCAGCCGGGTGGGGTCGTTCGAGGTTTCGAGCCCGTGCATCAGGATCAGCCGGTCCACCATGCCGGTCTCCAGCGGCCAGCGGGTTTCCTCGGACAGAACCGAGACATTGGGCATTCCCGCAGGCCAGGGCATCACCCCCTGGGCGGCGGGCATCAGCCCGATCACCCGGCGCGCATTGGCCAGATAGGGGCGCAACAGCGGCACCGCAAAGCCGTAGCCGACCACCGTCTGGCCAGAGATCTCGCCGGGGCCCGCAGGCCAGAGCGCGACCACCTGATCACGCACCGCCCGTTGCGCCGCACGGCCCAATTGGGTGCGATAATAGAAATTGCGCAGGTCGAGAACATCAAGATGCATTGCGCGCGGGCGATCCTTGGGCGAAACTCCTCCGCAGCATAAGGATTGGCGCGCGAAATACCATGCCCTTGGAACTTGTAGCGATACCCTGTCTGGCCGACAACTACGCCTGGCTGGTACATGACCCGGCGACCGATACCACCACGGTCGTCGATGCCCCCGAAGCCGGGCCGATTCTGCGCACGCTCTATCAGCGCGGCTGGAAGCTGAGCCATATCCTGATCACCCATCACCACCCCGACCATATCGAGGGCGTGCCGATGCTGGAGGCGGCGACCGGCGCGCGGGTGATCGGCGCCAGGGCCGATGCGCACCGCCTGCCGCCGCTGACCGAAGCCGTGACGCCGGGCGAGGTGATCCCGATCGGCATGCAACGGGTCGAGGTGATCAACGCGCCGGGCCATACGCTGGGCCATGTCGCGTGGCATTTTTCCGAGGCCGGGCTGGCCTTTACCGGCGACAGCCTGATGAGTTGGGGCTGCGGGCGGCTGTTTGAAGGCAGCGCGGCGCAGATGTGGGCGACGCTGTCGCGGCTGGCCGCCCTGCCCGCCGAGACGCTGATCTGTTCGGGCCATGAATATACCGAGGCGAACGGGCGGTTTGCGCTGTCGCTTGAACCCGAGCACCCTGCCCTTCTGGCGCGGATGGCCGATGTCCGCGCCGCCCGCGCGGCCGATCTGCCGACGCTGCCGGTGGCCTTGGCGCTGGAACTGGCGACCAACCCGTTTCTGCGCGCCTCGGACCCGGCGATGAAGGCGGTGCTGGAAATGGACGGCGCGCCGGATGTCGAGGTCTTTGCCGCGCTGCGCACGCGCAAGGACCGGTTCTGAGCATCCGGGCCTTGCAGGTGGCGGCGCGATGGCGCTGCGCGGGTCGGTGGCCGGTTCAGCGCGGCGTTCAGCTGGTCGGGGTTTCGGTGGTGGGGGTTTGGCTGGCAAGGGCCGCCGCGGCGCGGCGTTGGCGCAGCGCATCGGCGATGAACAGCCGCGACAGCGCGTGATAGACCGGCTCGGGCGAGACAAAGCGCGAGGTGCCATAGCCCAGCATTGCTGCCACCATGATCGCAATCACATTGTCATGGTTGCCGGTCATCTCGAAGATGATCACGAAGGCGGTCATTGGCGCTTGGGTGACTCCGGCGAAATAGCCCGCCATCCCGACGATCGCGCCGATCCCGACGCTCGAGCCCAGCACCAGCGCCACCGTCGCCCCCAGACCCGCCCCCACCGACAGCGACGGCGCAAACAGGCCGCCGGGTATGCCCGATAGCGTGGCGGCGAGGGTGGCCAGAAACTTGCCCAGAAAATAGGTGGCGGCAGGGGCGTCGCCCTCGACGGCGGCGCGGGCCTGATCGTAGCCGGTACCGAAGGTCTCGCCGTTGCAGGCCAGACCCACCACGGCGGTGATCAGCCCCGCCGCGAAGGCCAGTTGCACCGCCCGCCAGCGTGGCGCCGAGGTCCGCCAGCGGCGGATGCGACGGGTCAGCGAAATCACCAGACGGCTGAACAGCCCGCCCATCAACCCGCCGCCAAGCCCGCAGACCACGACGGCAAGCGCATCTTGTGGAAAGGTCGCGCTGCTGTGTGAGACGCCGAAATAGGTGTAGGAGCCAAGGATGCCCAGCGACGCAAGGCCGGCGATGATTACCGCCGACAGCACCACGCCATTGGTCCGCGCCTGATAGGTGCGGCCCATCTCTTCGATCGCGAAGACGATGCCGGCAAGCGGCGTGTTGAAGGCGGCGGCAACCCCTGCCGCCGACCCGGCAAGGATCAGCCCGCGCGCATTGGCCATGCGCCCGACCCGCGCCGATTGCAGCATGATCGCCGCGCCAATCTGCACCGTCGGCCCCTCGCGCCCGATCGAGGCGCCACAGGCAAGGCCCGCCACGGTCAGAAATATCTTGCCGATGGCGATACGCAGCGACAAGAGCCCGCCCCGATCCGGGGTGTCGCGCAGGTGTCGCGACGCGATGGCCTGCGGGATGCCGGACCCTTGGGTGCCGGGAAACCAGACGTTGGACGCCAGCGCGAGCGCCACGAAACCCAAGGGCGTCAGCGCCAGTGGCAACAGATTGCCGCTGCCCGGCTGGGTGATCAGGGTGAAAAATGTATGCGCATAATCGGCCGCCCAGGCAAAACCCGCGCTTATCGCCCCAATCGCCAGCGCCCCGGCCCAAAACACCAGCCGCGTCTTCCACAGACGGCGCGAAATGACCAAAGCGCGTGATCGCCGCAGCATGGCGATGCGCGAAACGTTCAGGCTTCCCATGCTTTCCCTCTTGCCCGCCTTCGTGTTGCATGCGCCCCCACCGGCACCAATGCAACCCGTTTTGCAACGGCAGCCGTCGCCGGTCTGCATCTGGCGCAGACCGTGGCGCGGCGCGGAAGCGGCCCTTTGGGCCGCACAATGTTCACTTTTTAGCCACAGCGGGGAGATAAGGTGAAATATGTACAAAGAGGGGTTGAAGAACGGCAATTTCCACCGAAGTTTAACCATATGAGATGAGAGTTGGTGCAGGCGCAACAGGCGCGCCCCGCACGGCCCTAAGGAAAGGAGCACCACATGCCTTCGTTTTCGACAACGCTCGAACAAGCCATCCATGGTGCGCTGGCGCTGGCAAATGCCCGGCGTCATGAGCTTGCCACGCTGGAACATCTGCTGTTGGCCTTGATCGACGAACCCGACGCCGCGCGCGTGATGCGCGCCTGCTCGGTTGACCTCGACGATCTGCGCCAGACGCTGACCGACTTCATCAATGACGACCTCTCGACGCTGATTACCGATGTCGAAGGCTCGGAGGCGGTGCCGACGGCGGCGTTTCAGCGGGTGATTCAGCGCGCGGCGATTCATGTGCAAAGCTCTGGCCGGACCGAGGTGACCGGGGCCAATGTGCTGGTCGCGATCTTTGCCGAACGCGAATCGAACGCGGCCTTCTTTTTGCAAGAACAGGAAATGACGCGCTATGACGCGGTGAATTACATCGCCCATGGCGTCGCCAAGGATCCCGAATTTGGCGAGGCGCGCCCGGTGCTGGGCGCCGACGAAGAGGCACAACAGGTGCCGCCGGGCGAGGCCAAGGAAACCGCCCTGTCGAAATACTGCGTCGATCTGAACGAGAAATCGAAAAAGGGCGATATCGACCCGCTGATCGGCCGCGAGGCCGAAGTCGAGCGTTGCATTCAGGTGCTGTGCCGTCGGCGCAAGAACAACCCCTTGCTGGTCGGCGACCCCGGTGTCGGCAAGACCGCCATCGCCGAAGGGCTGGCGCTGAAGATCACCCGTGGCGAAACCCCCGAGATCCTGTCGAAATCGACGATCTTCAGCCTTGATATGGGCGCGCTGCTGGCCGGCACCCGCTACCGTGGCGATTTCGAGGAACGGCTGAAAGCGGTGGTCAAGGAACTGGAAGACCACCCCGACGCGATCCTGTTCATCGACGAGATCCACACGGTGATCGGCGCGGGGGCCACATCGGGCGGGGCGATGGATGCCTCGAACCTGCTGAAACCGGCGCTTCAGGGCGGCAAGCTGCGCTGCATGGGATCAACCACCTATCGCGAATACCGCCAGCACTTTGAAAAGGACCGCGCGCTGAGCCGCCGGTTCCAGAAGATCGACGTGAACGAACCCAGCGTCGGCGATTCGATCAAGATCCTGATGGGGCTGAAGCCCTATTTCGAAGAACATCACGAGATCCGCTATACCAATGAGGCGATCAAGTCGGCGGTGGAACTGGCGTCGCGCTATATCCATGACCGCAAACTGCCCGACAAGGCGATCGACGTGATCGACGAGGCCGGCGCGGCGCAACACCTGCTGCCCGACAGCAAGCGCCGCAAGACGCTGGGCGCCAAGGAGATCGAGGCGGTGGTGGCGAAAATCGCCCGGATTCCGGCAAAATCGGTATCGAAAGACGATGCCGAGGTGCTGCGCGATCTGGAAAAATCGCTCAAACGCGTGGTCTTCGGGCAGGACAAGGCGATCGAGACACTGTCCTCGGCGATCAAGCTGGCCCGTGCGGGCCTGCGCGAACCCGAAAAGCCGATCGGCAACTACCTGTTCACCGGCCCCACCGGCGTCGGCAAGACCGAGGTGGCCAAGCAACTGGCCGATACGCTGGGGGTGGAACTGCTGCGCTTTGACATGTCGGAATACATGGAGAAACACGCGGTTTCACGGCTGATCGGCGCGCCGCCGGGCTATGTCGGCTTCGATCAGGGCGGGATGCTGACCGATGGTGTGGACCAGCATCCGCATTGCGTGCTGCTGCTGGACGAAATGGAAAAGGCGCACCCCGATGTCTACAACATCCTGTTGCAGGTGATGGACCACGGCAAGCTGACCGATCACAACGGCCGCACCGTCGATTTTCGCAATGTGATCCTGATCATGACCTCGAACGCGGGTGCCGCCGAACAGGCCAAATCCGCGATCGGCTTTGGCCGTGACAAGCGCGAGGGCGAGGATACGGCGGCGGTGGAGCGCACCTTCACGCCGGAATTCCGCAACCGTCTGGACGCGGTCGTCAGCTTTTCGTCGCTGCCGCCCGAGGTGATCTTGAAGGTGGTGGACAAGTTCGTGCTGCAACTCGAAGCGCAGTTGATCGACCGCAATGTCCATATCGAGCTGACCTCGGAGGCGGCCGCATGGCTTGCCGAAAAGGGCTATGACGACCGGATGGGCGCGCGCCCGCTGGGCCGGGTGATCCAGGAGCATATCAAGAAGCCTCTGGCCGAAGAGCTGTTGTTCGGCCGCCTGACCAAGGGCGGCGTGGTCAAGGTCGGCGTCAAGGACGGTGCCATCGTGCTTGAAATCGAGGAACTGGGCAAACCGCGGATCACCGGCACCAAGCCCCGGTTGCTGCCCGCCGACTGAGGCCCGCGGCCCGAGCCAAACACCGAAACGGCGCCCGACGGAGCGCCGTTTGCCTTTGCCGTTCACTGTTGCGATGGCAAGCTCAGGGCAGCGCCGCGCCTGTCGCCGGGGTATCCTGACTGAAAATATTGACCCAGCCCGCGCCCGCCCGCCGCCAGAGCGAGCTGACATACATCTCTTCGGGCTCTTTCCGCCCGGGCCGCCGAAAGCGCGCGCGATAGACCAACAACGCATGCGCCGCACCCGCAGGCACGACGCGCGGCCCGACGATCTCATAATACACAACACTCGGCCCCGCCGAAAGCTGCGCGCCATGCGCCGCGCGGCCGGCAAACCCGTTCGGGTAAACGCCCAGAAAATCCTGCGACAACAGCGCCATATCGGCCCGCGCATCGCCTGCCACCAGCGCCGCCCAGACGCGGTGTTCATGTTCCAGCAGCTCGGACAAAAGCGCCGCGCCGGTCATCTCTCGGTCAGTTTCAGCTCGATCCGGCGGTTCTGGGCGCGCGCTTCGGGGCTGTCGCCCGCCGCCACCGGACGGAATTCGCCAAACCCGGTCGCGGCCAGCCGCGACGGCGCAAACCCCAGATCGCCAATCATGTAGCGCACGACCGACAGCGCGCGGGCCTGGCTCAGTTCCCAGTTGTCGGCGAAGGCGCCCTGCCCCGACAGCGGCACATTGTCGGTATGGCCATCGACCCGCAAGATCCAGTCGATGTCGGGCGGGATCTTGTCCGCGACATCGCGCAGCAACGCCACCACATCGGCGATCTGCGATTTGCCCTCGGGCGCGAGATTGGCCGCGCCGGGTTCAAACAGCACTTCCGAGGAAAACACGAAGCGGTCGCCGACCACGCGCACCCCTTCGCGCCCGGCCAGAATCTCGGACAGGCGGCCAAAGAATTCGCTGCGATAGCGGGTCAGTTGTCGCGCCTCTTCTTGCGCGCGCAGCTTTTCGGCCTGTTCCAGCTCGGCGCGTTTGCGTTGCTCGGCGGCCACCTGCGCCAGCGCGGCATTAAGCTGCGACCCGAGGCTTTCGACCTGCACCTGCGCGGCGCTGTCGCGCGCCGCCGAGTCGTCAAGCACCGCCTGCAACGCCCCAAGCTGGCCGCGCAGGGCGGCGATCTGCTGGTTCAAGAGCGCCAGTTTGCGCGCGGCCTCGGCCGAGGCGGTCTGCTGCTTGGCCAGTTCGGCATTGGCCACGGCCAGAAGTGCGGCTTGCCGTTCGGCTTCGGAACCGGGGCCGATGCTGGCCTCCAATTTCTGCTTGGCGGCCTCGGCGGCGGCCAGAAGGGTCAGGGTTTCTTCGGCCTGCTTGCGGCTTTCTTCCAGCGCCAGCGTCATCGCGGTGATTTCGGTATCGGCGCCCTTCAGCCGTTCGCGCAGCGCGGCAAGCGCGGCGGCGTCGGCCAGACGGGTCGCTTCGGCATCCGTCAGCGCGACCTGCGCCTGCCCCAGCTTGGCCTCGGCGGTATCGGCGCGGGTGCGCAGATCGGCGACCAGCGCATCCAGCGCCTCGCGGCGGGCGGCGGCAAGGCGGGCCGCCTCGGCGGCGGCATCGACCTCGCTGCGGGCCGAGGCCAGCGCGAGGTTCAGCGCCTCGGCCTCGGACAGGGCGGCATCGCGCGCGGCCTCGGCGCTGGCGGTGGCGGTGCGGGCGCTGTCGCGTTCGGCCAGAAGGGCCGCGACCTGTGCCTCGAACGAAGTGATCCGGGTTTCGGCGGCGGCCAGATCATTGCTGCGCGCCTCGACCTGCTGGGTCAGGGTCGCGATCAGCGCGGATTGCGCGGCGGCCTCTTGCCGCGCGGTGCCCAGATCGCCGGCAAGGGTGCGGCTTTTCACCTCTTCCAGCGCCAGCGCCTGCGCCAGCCCCGCCACCTGTTCCGACAGCGCCGACAATTCGGTGTCTTGCGTCGAGATCGTGTCGCGCAGCACCGATTGCACCACCATGAAGATGGTCAGCACGAACATCAGCACCAGCAAGAGCGCGGTCATCGCATCGACAAAGCCCGGCCAGATTGTCGCCGAAAACCGCTGGTTGCCGCGCCGGGCAAGGGCCATCGCCTAGCCCTCCTGTCCCGAATGGCTGCGTTGCGACAAGATTGCGCGGGTCAGCCCGGCGAAATCGCCACGCAACTCGGCCATCGATTCCTGCCGCCCCGCCGCCACCTCTTCGAGCAGCCGCAACATCTGCACATCAATCGAGCGCAGCCGCATCCGGGTTTCGGCGTCATCGGGAAGGCTGGCGTTATGCTGTGCCTCGAGCGCGGCCAGAAGCCGGTCCTGCCCCTCGGCGATACGCAAGAGCTGCGCGCCCGCGTCGGGCTCGTCGGCAAGGTGCCGGGTCAGCCCTTCGACCGAGGCGGTCAGCCGCGCCAACCTGTCGTCCGCCGCCATGCGCCCGGCATCCGCCGCCATGCGCGCCGCATCAGCCTGTGCCAGCACCGCTTGCAGCGCCTCCATCTGTTCGTTCATCTGGTCAAGCATCGCCGCGATCATGCCCTGATCGCCGCCCTCGCCCTCGGCTTCGCCCCCAGCGAAGGAAAGCCGGGTGATCGTGGAAATCCATTCCTCGAGCTCGCGGTAAAAGCGGTTCTGACCGTGGGTGACGAACAGTTCAAGCAGGCCCACCACCAGCGACCCCGCCAAGCCCAGCAGCGACGAGGAGAACGCCGTGCCCATGCCGCCAAGCTGCGCCTCGAGCCCCTTCATCAGCTTGTCAAACACCGCCATCGAGCTTTCGCCCTCTTGCGGGGCCAGCGCGCGGATCGTTTCGACCACCGCCGGAACGGTCGTGGCCAGGCCGTAGAACGTGCCCAGAAGGCCAAGGAAAATCAGCAGGTTGGCCAGATATCGGGTGATGTCGCGGGCTTCGTCGATGCGGGTGGCGACGGATTCGAGGATCGAGCGCGACGACGAGGTGGCAATGCCACGCTGCACCCCCCGCGACCCCAGAAGCGCGGCCAGCGGCGCCAGCAGCAAGGGCGCCTTGGCCTGCGGCCTGCCGGGCCGATCGGCGGCAAAGCTTTCGATCCAGTTGACCGAATGCACCAGCTGCACGACCTGCCAGAAACAGCCAAGGATCCCCAGCACGAAAACCCCGAGGATCAGCCCGTTCAGCCAGATATTGGCCAGAAAGATCGGGGAAATCCTCGCATAGGCAAAATACCCCCCCATCAGCACCAGCCCGACGACGATCAGCATCATCGCAACCTGACGCACCGGCTGAGAAAATTGCGGTTCAGCCTGCCGTACCGGCGCTCTCATTCCCGGCCCCTTCTGCCTTGGTCTTTGGCCAAGGATAGGCGGCGGTGCGGGCGCTGCCAAGCCCTATCGCATCAGCGCGGCAACCCGCGCATCGAGCCAGTCGAGATCGGGATCGGGCACGCCCAGATCGTGCAGATGGCGCGCGGTATTGGCCAGATAATCGGCGTTCGGGCCGCGTTCGCCGTGCGCAAGGGCAATGATCCGCGCCTGATCCTCAAGCGTCAGCCCGGCCTGATACTGGGGGTGGTCGCGGTCGATGACATAGGTCACGGCGCTGACCTGCCGCCCATCGGCCAGCATGACCGGCAATGTCCGTTCCAGATAGGCCGACGAGATCAGCTCACGCGCGCGAAGTCCCGCCAGCACCTCGGCCTCGGTGCCCGCAGCCGCGCAAAACGCCAGCCCCGCACAGGCCGCCTCGGGTGCGGCATCCAGCGCCAGCACCAGCCCCGGTGCGACCGCGGTGCCGCGATAATGGATCGAGCGCATGCAAAATGACCGGTGCCAACCCGACAGCCGCGCCGGCTGCACCTCGGCCGGTTGAAAGCCCGGATCCCAGATCAGCGAGCCATAGCCGAAGATCCAAAGCGGGCGGTGCGTGGTCTGGTTTCCTGTCATCAGGGCAGGTAAACAGGCTGCGGGAAAAATGGAAAGGGCTGGCATGCGCAAGCTGATCGGGGTGGTCGTGGTGCTGATGGCGCTTTACGGCGGCTATTGGGCGGTGGCCAGCAAGGCCGCCTTGCGCGGCGCCGAGGCGGCGGTGGCGCAGGCCCAGACCGAGGGCTGGGGCAATGCGAAAGCGGTCAGCCTTGCGGGTTTTCCCGCGCGCTTTGATCTGACCTTCACCGAACCGATGCTGCGGCGGGGCGATGGCACGCTGGAATGGCGCGCGCCGCTGATGCAGCTTTTCATGCTGAGCTATCAGCCCAACAAGGTGATCGCCTGGTTCCCGCAAGATCAGGTCTTGCGCGCGGGCGGGCAGGATTTCGCCGTCACGGTGGCCGACATGCGGGCCAGTGCGGCGGTCAGCGCCAGCCCCGATCTGCCGCTCAGCGATGTCACGCTGGTGGTCAAGGCGCCACGGATTGCCGCGCCCGGCGGCGCGGCGCTGGCGGCGCGCGAATTGCGCGCGGCGCTGCGGGCGGGGGCCACGGCGGGGCAGTATGATCTGGGGTTCGAATTGCTGGATCTGGACCTGCCGCAGGCTTTGCTGGCGGCGCAGACCGGGGCGGCGCTGTCGGGGGGGGCGGTGCCGCCGACCCGGGCCGAGCGGCTGCATCTGGATGCCGCGCTCAGCTATGACCGCGCCTTTGACCGCCACGCCGGGCAGACCCCGCCACGGCTTCTGGCGGCCGACCTGCACGACTTTGAAATCCGCTGGGGGGCAATGGTGCTGGCGGCCTCGGGGGCGGTCGAGGTGACGGCGACGGGCCAGCCCGAGGGCCGGATCATGCTGCGCGCGACCGAGTGGCGGCAGATGCTGGCGCTGGCGGTCGAGGCGGGGCTGATCGCGCCAAAACTTGCGCCGACGCTCACCGCGATGGCCGGCCAGATGGCGGCGGCCTCGGGCGGCGAGGCGCTGGAGCTGCCGCTGATCTTTGCCGCGGGCCGGATGAGCCTTGGCCCGCTGCCACTGGGTGCGGCGCCTTATTTGCAGTAGTTGCCGCCCCGGTAGCGGGCGGTATCGACATGGATGTGGTCCTTGTGAAAGCGGTCCGAATTCGGCCCCAGCACGGTGCCAAACGGACCGCAGGCGGAACGGTGCATCGCCTTGACGATCTTGGGTGCCTGCCGCCAGCCGGCAAGCACCGAGATCACCTGACCATTGACCAGCCGCACCCCGGCAAGATCGATCGCGCGGCCCCGGCCATGTTCGGACACTTTCGCGCCGTTCTGGTTGTTGCGCGGGCGGCAGGCATAAGAGGCCGCAATCTCCAGCCGCGCCAGCCCGCCGCCGGTCTTGCCGATGGCCGGGCGGATGCCTTTGTCCACCCATGTTTTCAACGCCTTGGCGGTCACGCAATCGACCGTGACCGGCTGCGACAGCGGCACCCCCGAGACCGAGCTTACCTTGACGCCGTCGGTCAACCCACAGCCCCTGGCCTTGGCCGGGATCGGCGGCAGGCCGATGCCAAGGATCGCCGGGTCGCCGCAAACCGCGCCGCGCGCCCCCGGTTTGGCCGGTTTGGCGGGCAGGGCCGCGACCGGCTGGGCCATGGGTTTGCGCTGCGGGCGCAGCATCGAGGTGCTGACCGTGGCCTTGGGGCCCGGCGTCAGCAGGGTGGCGGCGGGGACGGTGTCGGCAAGGATGGGGTCGGCAGGGACGGTGGCAGTTGCAGGGACAGCGGCGCGCGGCAGCGGTCGGGGCGAGGTCGCCGGCGCATCCGCGCAAGCGGCCGCGCCAAAGGCCAGCGCACAGGCCAGCGCACAGGCCAGAACGGCCGCGCGCAGGATCATTCGTGCGTGCCCGAGGGCGGCGCACCGCGGCCAAAATCGGGGGCTGCGGTGTCTTGCCCGGCCTCGATGATACCCCGACGGATCGCCCGCGTGCGGGTGAAATAATCGAACAATTGCTGCCCGTCGCCCATCCGGATCGCGCGTTGCAGCATGAACAGCTCTTCGGTGAAGCGGCCCAGAATATCCAGCGTCGCGTCCTTGTTGGTCAGGAACACATCACGCCACATCGTCGGGTCCGAGGCCGCGATTCGGGTGAAATCGCGAAACCCCGCGGCGGAATACTTGACGATCTCGGATTCGGTCACCCGGCGCAGATGGTCGGCGACGCCCACCATCGTATAGGCAATCAGGTGCGGCGTGTGGCTGGTAACGGCCAGCACGAGGTCATGGTGCGGCGCGTCCATCTCGTCGACATTGGCGCCCATCGCTTCGCAGAGCGCGCGTAGCCGGGCGGTGGCGGCCGGATCGGACCCCGGCAAGGGCGTCAGCAACCACCAGCGGTTCTGGAACAGCGTCGCAAAACCCGCCCGCGGACCGGAATGTTCGGTCCCCGCCAGCGGGTGGCCGGGCACGAAATGCACCCCCGCCGGAATATGTGGCGCCACCGCGTCGATCACCGCCTGCTTGACCGAGCCGACATCGGTCACCGTCGCGCCGGGCGCCAGATGCGGCCCGATCTCGGCGGCAATCGCCCCCATCACCCCGACGGGCACACAAAGCACCACCAGATCGGCGCCCTCGACGGCCTCGGCGGCGGTCGCAAAGACCCGGTCGCAAAGCCCGATCTCAAGCGCGGTCGCGCGCGTCTCGGGGCTGCGCGCATGGCCGGTGATTTCGCGCGCAAGCCCCTTCCAGCGCATCGCATGGGCCATCGACGAGGCAATCAGCCCCAGCCCGATCAGCGCCACGCGGTCATAAAGCAGCGCGCTCATGCCGCCCCCTTGTCGCGCGCCTTGAACTGACCGATCGCATGCGACACCCGCCGGCACGAGGATTCGTCGCCCACCGTGATGCGCAGGCAATGGGGCAGCCCATAACCCGAGACCCGCCGCACGATCAGCCCCTCGGATTTGAGATAACTGTCGCAGGCCTCGGCCTCGGCCTCATCGGCAAACCGCGCGAGGATGAAGTTCGCCGTCGAAGTATCTGACGGAACACCCTTTTCCGCCAAAGCGTCGGCCAACCATACGCGCATTCTGGCGTTTTCAGTGCGGCATCTGATGACGTGGTCCTGATCGCGCATGGCGGCCTCGGCGGCCTCTTGTTGCGCGCTTGACAGGTTGAACGGCCCGCGAATCCGGTTCAGCACGTCGATGATCGCGCGCGGGCCATAGCCCCAGCCGATCCGCAGCCCGCCCAGACCATAGATCTTGGAAAAGCTTCGCGTCATGAACACATTGGGCAGGCGGGTGGCCAACTCGGCGCCACCGTCATAACCCTCGACATATTCGGCATAGGCCCCGTCCAGCACGAGGATCGCCTGTTTCGGCAGCCCCTTGGCCAGACGCTCGACCTCGGCCAGACCGATCATCGTGCCGGTCGGGTTGTTCGGATTGGCCAGAAACACCAGCCTGGTCTTCTTGCCGCAGGCAGCAAGGATCGCGTCGACATCGGTGGTGCGTTCGCGTTCCGCCACCGCAACCGGCGTCGCCCCCGCCGCCCTCGCCGAGATCCGATACATCAGGAACCCATGTTCGGTAAACACCACCTCGTCGCGCGGGCCGGCATAGGCCTGGCACAGAAAATGGATGATCTCGTCGCTTCCCGCGCCGCAGATGATCCGCGCCGGGTCCAGCCCGTGGACCTCGCCGATCGCCTCGCGCAGGGCGGTGTGGTCAGTGTTGGGGTAACGGTGCAGCTTGTGGACCGCGCGGCTGAAGGCCTCTTTGGCGCGGTCCGATGGCCCGAAGGGATTTTCATTCGATGACAGCTTTACCGCATCGCTTTGCCCCGCGACATGGGCCGCCCCGCCTTCGTAAAGCGCGATATCCAGAATGCCCGGTTGCGGCTTGATAAAGTCTGACATGCAAAAACTCCCCGTCTGGGGGATCTTCTAGCGGGGCAAGGGACCCAATGCCAGCGGGATGTTGCCGATGCCCCGGCAAGACGAAGGGCCGCACCCTGCGGCGCGGCCCCCGATATCGCTGAACCCGAAAGGATCAGTTCTTGGCGTAGAATTCGACGACCAGGTTCGGTTCCATCACCACCGGATAGGGCACATCGGCCAGCGAGGGCTGACGCACGAAGGTCGCGGTCATCTTCGAGTGATCGACTTCCAGATAGTCGGGTACGTCGCGCTCGGTCAGTTGCACCGATTCCAGCACGATCGCCAGTTGCTTCGAGCGGTCACGGATGGCGATCACATCGCCCTCTTTCACCCGGTAGGACGCGATGTTCACGCGCGACCCGTTGACGGTGATATGGCCGTGGTTCACGAACTGACGCGCGGCAAAGATGGTCGGCACGAATTTCGCGCGGTAGATCACCGCATCCAGACGGCGCTCCAGCAGACCCACCAGGTTTTCGCCGGTGTCGCCTTTGACCCGCTCGGCTTCGCCATAGATCTTGCGGAATTGCTTTTCGGTCAGGTCACCATAGTAACCCTTGAGCTTTTGCTTGGCGCGCAGCTGGGTGCCAAAGTCGGAAAGCTTGTTCTTGCGGCGCTGGCCGTGCTGGCCGGGGCCGTATTCGCGTTTGTTGACCGGCGATTTCGCGCGGCCCCAGATGTTCTCGCCCATGCGGCGGTCGAGTTTGTACTTGGCAGACGTGCGTTTGGTCACGGCTGATCTCCTTCTTTCGTGGCGCTCGCGCGGCCTTTTCCGAAATCCGGTTCTCACTTGCGGGGTCCGGGCAGCCTGCGCGGCCGCCTCGTGATCCCGTCTCGTAAGCTCCGGCCAGAGCGGCCTTGCAAGCTCGAAGGGCGTTGTCCTTTCCCTCGGCTTCGGGCCTCGGGCGACAGGCTTCCCCTTGCGGGGTCCACCAACACCAATGAATGACCCGGCACCTCGCGGTACCGGGATGGCGGGCTTATAAGAGGCGCCTTCGGGGGTGTCAACGCCCTCTGGCCGCAACGGCTTTCATCTTCGAAAAAATATCCCGGGGGGTGAGGCGCACCGCGCCGAGGGGGGCAGCGCCCCCCTACCCCGGCGTCACCCGGCGCGCGACAGCCCTCAGGCCGCCAGATCGTGCCGCAAGATCGCCGCTTCGGAACTGCGCAGCGCCCGGCGGGCGAATTCGCCATAGGACAGCGGGTCTTCGGCCACCCGCGGAAACAGATCCAGCAACCCGGCGCGCTGCTCGGCGGCGATCATCTCGATCGCGGTGCCTGCCGGGTGGAAGCTTTCCGTCTCCATCCCGCCGGCGCACAGGATCTGATGGCGGTCCAGCAAGAGATGCACATAGGTCACCTCGGGCAAGCCCTGTTCGACGCGCACCGAGCCGCCATTGACCAGATCGCAGGCCCGCACCAGCACCTCGGCGTCGTTGAACAAGGCCCGCGCGGCAGAGCCCCGAACCAGCATCCGGTGCTGTGGCGAGACCAGAAGATCACCGTCGGGCCGGCCGATGCCAAAGGCCCCCGCCCGGATCCGCACCGGGCGCAGATGCGGTAGCGCATGCAGACGCGCCCCGGTCATCCGGCGCGACCCGGTCCAGATGATTTCCTGCGCGCCGTCGTCCCGCGTCGAGACCCGGTCACCGGGCCGCAACGCATCGACCGGGCGCAGCCCGTCGGGCGTGTCGATCAGCGTGCCTGGGGTAAAGCAGATCACCCCCGCGCCCTCTTGCGCGGCCGGGGCCGGGCGCAGATCGACCCTGCGGTCGACCAGCCACAGATCGGCGTTGGCCGGCGGGATCCGCCCGGAAAACATCAACAGCCGTGCCCCCTGTTCGGGCAATTCAACCAGCGTCACCACATAGGCGCGGTGCCCGTCGGTCACGGTAAAGCCTTGCTCGGGGCTGGTTTCGTCTTCGGGAAGCGGCGGCAGATCCCGGCCGCTCAGCGCCGCGCCCATCAGGCGCCGGACCGAACGCGCCGCACGTCGGCGCAGGTCGGCTTCGCCATCTGCCCCGGTCAACACCAGAAGTTCCGAAGGCCCATCGACACGCACCGCCTCGCCGCGCCACCGCCATTGCGCGCCGATGGTCAGCGCGTCAACGGATGCGGCCGGGATGCCGTCCACCTCGGTTTGTGCCCAAGAAATGACAAACGTGCCCTGATAGCCCGCTTTCATACCCATATGCCTGCCGCTCTTTAGTATTGTTTTTGTTTTGTTGTTTTCAGGCCTTTGCAGCCCGTTATTCGTGTGAAGGTAGCATGTGTTTTTCTGCTTGACTAGGGCCGCGTTAACACTTGTGGCAAAACGACTCGGGGCAGCACGGGCGATCTGGCCGACGCGCGGCCCCGCTCGCACCGTTCTCTACGGCCCGAAATCCGCCAGGTCAGGGCGAAAACGCGCAAAGCCCGCGGCCATGGGCAACGGCGGGCGTGGGCCGCCACGCCCCTGCTTTTACCAGAATCCCGCTTTGCCAGAAGGCAGACGGGTGCAAACGCGGCCCGCACGGCGCGGTCGATGCCCCCCAGGCACCTCGCCGGGGACGTTCCGATCAAAAAGCACCGATGACCAGTTTCAAGGGCTGACGCGCGTTGACGCCGAGCCTTGGTGCAATGGCTGAAGCCACCTGATCGGCGTTGCCGTCGAATACGGTGAGGCAAACGGAACCAGGAACGAAGAGAAGTTCTTTGGCACCTATGAAGCCGGCCGCTACTTCTCGCCGGAATTCCAGCTGTTCGGTCTGGGCCGCCTTCAATACGATGGTCTGCTGACCGACACCACGGGTGAGATCCTGCCCGGTTCCGAATCCGACGCCTTTCTCGGCTTTGGCCCCGGCTACCGGGTGGTCAACAATCCGAACCAGACCTGGCGCGTGCAGGCCGGTCCGGGGGCGCGCTATTTCAAGGGCGCGACGGGCGCCTCTGATACCGAGGCCGGGATCATTGTCTCTTCGCGCTGCTGCTATGCGTTCAGTGACACGGGTCTGTTCACCAAGGACACCGACATTCTCGGATCCGGTGCGAACACGGTGGTGTCGAACGATGCCGGCGTGAACGTCAAGATGTCGGACACTTTCTCGACGCGCGTCAGCTATCGGACCGATTGCAACACGGATCCGGCGGCGGGCCTCAAGTCGACGGACAACACGCTCGGCCTGTCACTTGTGGTGGGTTTTTGAGGGCCGACAGAGCCCCGGCGGCGGTTTGCTGACATCGCCGTGAAGCCGTGAGGGAACGGGCTGGAGGATGGGGCGATCGATCCTTCTTTTCGTCTCGAACCTGCAAATCGCCAAGCGCCTCGGCGCGTGGCGCGCTCGGGCGGCGGCGGCGCCGGCCGTTTGCGGGCGGGAAATGCCGTGATCGCATCGGCGCGGTGTTCGCCTGGCCTTCGACCCTGCCGCACGCCCTGACCGGGCCTCTGCACCTTCTCGGGCGGCGCCCGGTTCAGCGGGGCGCAAAGCGACCATTGCGATTTCCACCAAACCCGCCCGCACCGTTTGGAGCCTTCTACGCCACCGCGCGGGTTCGACGCCCCCAGAGATATGGTCCTGCAAACCGTTTGGATGTTCCACGGCCGCAAAGGCGTTCGCGGCAGAGAAAACAGCAAGCAACAAGGAAATACGCCCCAAAAGGCTGACGGATCCAAGGGTCATCACGGAACTTGCCGCCAATGCGACCAAGGCGGGCGGCAACCCCGTCACCGCCACCGCCCGCGAGCCGATCGACAGGTCGGACCTTGTGGGCGATTTCCAAAGTCGCGCCAAAATCTCGCTTGTGAACGGCAACCGGCACATGAATTCGGGCCGGATGCGCCCATCCATGATGCGCCGTCCATCCGGCGCGATGCACTGCAGCGGAAACGTGCGGCAGCGGGGGCCCAAATCCGCGCGGCCTCGACCTCCTCTTCCTTTTGAGGGAATAATGTGACCCCCCGTCAGCGCGACGGAAACGCCGCGTTCCGCCGTATCATTGACACTGCTCCAAAGCTTCCACCCGAAAGGCCCTTTGTTCATGAAGAAGATGCGCATCCTGATTCCGCTCGTGTTGGTGTTGGCGGCGGCGGGGGGATGGTTCTATTCTGCCCAGAGCGAAAGCGCGGCCCCGCCGACGACGGCCGCTGTCACCCGTGCCACGGTGGAGGAGACGGTGCTGGCCTCGGGCACGATGGAGGCCAAGCAGTTGGTCAGCGTTGGCGCACGGGTTTCGGGGCAGATCGAGACGCTGGCAGTCGCACTGGGCGACGAGGTCAAGAAAGGCGATCTGATCGCACTGATCGACAGCCAGGACCAGCAGAACGACGTGCTGACGGCGAAGGCGAACCTGGCCAATATCAAGGCCCAGATCGCCGCCAAGAATGCCAGCTTGATCAAGGCGGATCTGACCTTGGCGCGGCAATTGAAGCTGATGACCTCGGATTACGTCTCGAAGGAGGACCTCGACACGGCGCAGGCCGAAGTCGATGTCTACAAGGCCGAACTCGACGCGCTGTTGGCGCAGAAAGATAGCGTCGAGGTTACCGTCTCGACGGCGCAGATCGCGCTCGAGCGGACCAAGATCACCGCGCCGATCTCGGGCACGGTGGTGGCAATCGTCAATGACGAGGGCCAGACGGTGAACGCCACGCAGAGCGCGCCGACCATCGTCAAGCTTGCCGATCTGGACAAGATGGTGGTGAAGGCGGAAATATCCGAGGCCGACGTGGTGCATGTGACGCCCGGCCAACAGGTCGTCTTCACCATTCTGGGCGCGCCCGATCACCAGTTCACCGCCACGGTGCGCGATGTCGAACCTGCGCCTTCGGAAATCGAGAGCAGCGACACGATCTCGACCGATGTGGCGATCTATTACAATGGTTTGCTCGAGGTGGACAATCCAGACCATCTGCTGCGCATTGGCATGACCACCGAAGTCTCGATCATTCTCGACAAGGTGGAAGACGTGCTGACCGTGCCGTCCTCGGCGCTGACCAAAGGGCCCGATGGCTATACGGTCAAGCTTTTTGATCCGGTCGGCGGCAGCTTCAGGGTGGTGCCGGTCGAGGTGGGGTTGAACAACAAGGTCAAGGCCGAGATCAAATCGGGGCTGAGTGAAGGCGACAGGGTCGTTACCGGAACCACCGCCACGGCCGCCAAGACGTCGACGAGCGAAAACCGCATGCCTCCGATGAGGCTGTGACGATGGGCCAACCTCTGATTTCCGCGCGCGGTGTTTCACGCAGCTTTCAGGCGGGCGACGAGACCATTACCGTGCTGCGCGACATCGACGTTGACATCTGGCCGGGCGAGATGGTGGCGATCATCGGGGCTTCGGGCTCGGGCAAGTCGACGCTGATGAACATTCTCGGCTGTCTCGACCGCGCAAGCTCGGGCAGCTACAGTTTTGCAGGTCAAGATGTCAGCCAGCTTGACCCCGATCAGCTTGCCCAGCTGCGGCGCGAGCATTTCGGCTTCATCTTCCAGCGCTATCAGCTGCTGCCCGATCTTGACGCGGTGGGCAATGTCGAGGTGCCCGCGATCTATGCCGGCGAGAGCCGCGTGGCGCGGCACAAGCGTGCGTCCGAGTTGCTGGGCCAACTCGGCTTGGCCGAGCGGCTGGACCACCGCCCCGGCGAGCTTTCGGGGGGCCAGCAGCAACGGGTTTCGGTGGCACGCGCGCTGATGAATGGGGGCGAGGTGATTCTGGCGGACGAGCCGACAGGGGCGCTCGATACGACTAGCTCGAAAGAGCTGATCGATTTGCTGCTGGACCTGAACCGCAAGGGCCACACGATCGTCATGGTCACCCATGACCCCGAGGTTGCCCAGCACGCGCATCGCACGATCGAGATCAGCGACGGGCGGATCATCTCGGATACGAGGACCGCGCCCGAGGATGGCGCCAATGCCGAACGGCTGGAGCGCGCGCCCCCGAAACCGGGCAAAGGGGCTGCGCTGTTGCGGCTGCGCGAGGCCTTTGACATGTCGCTCAAGGCGCTGTTGGCGCATCGGGTGCGTTCGGTGCTGACGATGCTGGGGATCATCATCGGTATCGCCTCGGTGGTGCTGGTGGTGGCCCTGGGAACCGGCACGCAAGAAAAGGTGCTCGACAATATCTCGTCGCTCGGGACCAGCACGATCACCGTGCGCTCGGGCAAGGGGTTCGGGGCGCGCGACGTCAACAGGGTGCAGACGCTGATGCCTTCGGATGCCGATGCGCTGGCGCTGCAACCCTATGCCGACAGCGCCTCGCCCTCGGTCGCGACCAAACGCACGGTTGTGTATCGCAACACCTCGTCGGATGCCTCGATCAACGGGGTGGGCGGGGACTATTTCCAGGTCCACAACTACGTCACCGTGACCGGCAGCACCTTCGGCGCCGAGGATGTCACAGGCCGCGCCCAAGTCGCGGTGATCGACGAGGATACGCGCGACACCTTCTTTGACGCCGGTGTTGACCCGGTGGGCACGGTGCTGTTGCTGGGCGGCGTGCCGGTGCGGGTGATCGGTGTCGTGCGGTCGAGCGGGGCGACCTTCGGGCCGGAATCGCTGAATGTCTGGGTGCCCTATACCACGGTGATGGCGCGGATCTCGGGGCAGGATTTTCTTGACAGCGTGGCGGTGCGGGTAAGCGACGATTACGACACCACGCTTGCCGAGAACGAGATCGTCGATCTGCTGACCACCCGCCACGGCACCAAGGATTTCTTCCTGATCAATTCGGACACGATCCGCGAGACGATCACCTCGACGACCCAGACGCTGACCCTGCTGGTGGCGATGATCGCGGTGATCTCGCTGATCGTCGGCGGGATCGGGGTGATGAATATCATGCTGGTCTCGGTGACCGAGCGCACAAAGGAGATCGGCGTGCGCATCGCGATCGGGGCGCGGCGCTCGGATATCGTGGCGCAGTTCCTGATCGAGGCGGTGCTGGTTTGCCTTACCGGCGGCGTGCTGGGGATCGCCGGCGCGCTGATCGGCGGGCAGATGGTGGGCTATTTCTCGAGCGATGTGCAGTTGAGCTTTTCGGTCACGGCCATCGTGGTGGCCTTCCTGTCCTCGACCCTGATCGGGATCACCTTCGGCTACCTGCCGGCGCGTTCGGCGGCCAGGCTCGACCCGGTGGTGGCGCTCAGCCGCGAGTAAGCGAAACGGGGCGACGGCGCGGGTATCGAACGATCTTGCGTCGAAGGCGGGCAAGATGCCCCGTCCCTGAACGGCCTCTCGCAAGGCTCAGCGGGCGGAAACGGGCCGTTCGCCGTGCACTGCACGACTGTCCGCGATGCGACGGACGCGACACGGGCAAAGCCACTGTCCGCGGGCGCGGCGCGGCGGCACTACCGGCCCGACGCGGTCATTCGTGAGCGCTGCCGCGAACGACCGCGCAGAGCCCGAAGCGCGGGAATGCTGTCATGAGGCGAACGTCCGCTTGTCGGTGGGGTGGCTCACGCTGCTGCGAGTCAACCGCGACGCGTTCGCGACGGCGCTATTTCGCAGGTCGGACGGTCTGCGTCTGAACGCCAAGCTTGCTGATCCCAAGGCGCATGATTTCACCACCTGACAGATAGGTTGCTGGCTTCAATCCCATGCCGACGCCGGGGGGCGTGCCGGTTGAAATGATGTCGCCCGGCTGAAAGCTCATGAATTGAGAGCAATAGGAAATCAGAAACGGGACTTTATAGACCATCGTCGCCGTTGATCCGTTCTGATGGCGCGTGCCGTTGACCTCGAGCCACATCGAAAGGGCATTGTAGTCTCCGACCTCATCAGGTGTGACCAACCAGGGTCCCGTTGGGCCAAACGTATCGCAGCCCTTGCCTTTGTCCCATGTGCCTGCGCGCTCGATCTGGAATTCACGCTCGGAAACATCGTTGATGACACAGAAACCCGCGACGTGATCCATCGCATCAGCCTCTTCGATATAGCTGCCGCCTTTGCCGATGACGATGCCAAGCTCTACTTCCCAATCGGTTTTTCGGGAACCGCGCGGAATGACGACATCATCGTCGGGGCCAACAATTGCTGACGTCCATTTGTTGAAAATGACAGGCTCGGGCGGCACGTCCATCCCGCTTTCCGCGGCGTGATCGGCATAGTTCAAACCGATGCAGACAAATTTGCCAGTTTGGCCAACGCAGGGTCCAAGTCGCAGATCGGCTTGCGGCGCGCCGTCCACGACAGGCAGCTTTGCGATATCCAGCGCTTTCAACCGCGAAATGGTTTCAGGCAGCAATGCCGCGCCAGCGATATCATCGACATGGCCCGACAAGTCGCGCACGCGACCCTCGGCATCCAGACAACCCGGTTTTTCCTGACCGGCGGGGCCGTAGCGCAATAATTTCATGGTATCCTCAGACTTTGGCTAGGAAAGAGAAGGGCGTCGCGGCCCAAGAAAGCAAGAGCCGCGACGTGGTTTCGATCAATCGTAAAGAACGGCTTGAATCTCGGGGTCGTCGATATTGGACTGATCGTAGTAGTAAAAGCCAGTGTCGATGATCGCAGGGATTTCTTCGCCTTTCGTCGCAGCAACGGCGGCTTTGACCGTCTCGTAGCCGATGCCGACCGGGTTCTGAGTGATAGCGCCCGCCATCAGGCCCGCGCGGATCGCATCTGTCTGGGCCTTGCCGGAATCATACCCGATGATGGTGACGCCTTCGGTGCCCATTTCGCGCACGGCGTTCACGATACCAATAGCGGAGCCCTCATTGGTCCCGAACATGCCGTCGAGTTCAGGGTTGGCCGTCAGGATCGCCTTTGCAACCTCTGTGGATTGCAACTGATCGCCTGCACCGTATTGGACGCTCACCACCGTGATGTCGGGGTATGTGCTTTCGATCCGGTTTATGAAGCCATCGCGACGATCGATCCCTGTACGGCTGGTCTGGTCGTGCGCCACAACGGCGACGGAGCCAGTCCCGCCAAGGAATTCGGCCATCTTGTCGGCGGCCAGTGCTGCGGCCGCAACGTTGTCAGTTGTCGCCGTGGAAAGCGGGATGTCGCTGTCGACGCCGCTGTCAAACGCAATGATCGGGATGCCCGCATCAGCGGCCTGCTGCAGCAACGGAATCGCCGCCTGACTGTCCAGAGCCGCAAAACCGATAGCGGCAGGTTTGTTTGCCAAGGCTGCGGCCAGCATGTCGATCTGACGGTCAACCATGGTTTCATTGTCCGGGCCTTCGAAGGTAATCCGAACGCCGAACTCTTCAGCCGCCTGATCTGCGCCGGATTTTACGGCCTGCCAGAACTGATGTTGGAAACCTTTCGAAATTAGCGCGATATAGACTTCGTCTTGCGCCGATGCGGCGGGCGCAGATGCGATTGCCATGGACGCACTAAGTGCGGCAATGAGGGTGCGACGTGACAACATGATGGTTCCTCCTGTGTTGTCGATCAAGCCCGGATCTCCTCCCGGACGGCCAAGTCTTGGTTCGTTAGTTTGCTTTCTTGCGGCGCATCATGTCGGCGTAGACCGCCAGAATGATGATCGCGCCAGTGACGACGGTTTGCCATTCCTGCGCCACCGACAGAACGCGCAGACCGTTGGTCAACACCGCCATGATCAATGCGCCAATCAGCGATCCAAGGATGGATCCACGCCCGCCGGACAGCGACGTGCCGCCAATGACAACCGCAGCAATCGCCTCGAGTTCGTATCCAAGGCCCAGCGCCGGTTGCGCAGAGTTCAGACGCGAGGCGATCAACAGCCCGGCAATGCCGACGATGGACCCGGCAAGCGCATAGATCGCGATTTTCCAACGGTCGGTGTTCACGCCCGACAAGCGGACGGATTCTTCATTGGACCCCAGCGCAAAGCAATAGCGCCCCAACACGGTGCGGTTCAGGATATAGGCGGTGAAGGCGGCCACGACGAACAGGATCAGCACGCCGTTGGGGATCGGCAAGGAGGGGATCACTTCCCCGATCAACGATCCGCGAGAGATCTCGCTGAACCCCGGCGTATCGTTGAAATAGATCGGGCGCGTACCCGAAATGACAAGGCTGAGACCTTTGAGGATCAACATCATGCCAAGGGTCGCGATGAAAGGCGGAATGGCCATTCTGGCGACAAAAGTGCCTGAACATGCGCCACAAATCGCCCCTGTCAACACGGCGGCGAGCACACCGAACACAAGCGGAAACCCAGCATAAGTCAGCACGACGCCGGTGATGACCGCGCAAAATGTCATCATCGTTCCAACAGAAAGATCGATCCCACCCGAGATGATGACCAAAGTGACTGCAATGGCCAACACGCCGTTCACCGAGGTGGCCTGCAGAATGGCGAGCATGTTGGATGTTTGCATGAAGTTGGAGGATGCGACGGAAAAACCGATCAGAAGCACAATCAAACTGGCGAATGCCAAAACGCGTTGGTGCGTGCCCGCCGCGATAACCCGCGACAGAACCGACTTTGGCGCATCAACCGATGTCGTGGTCATTGTTGTAGGTCCTCCATTGCACTCAGCGCGCTGTTGCGCCGGGTGGCCAATTCCATGATCTGTTCTTGTGTGGTGTCTTCGCCGCCGGGCAAAATGCCCGTCAGCCGCCCTTCGCACATGACCGCAATGCGGTGGCTCAGACGCATGACCTCGGGCAATTCAGACGAAATCACGATGATGGCGCGGCCTTGTGCGGCCAAATCTTCAAGGAGAGCATAGATTTCCGATTTCGCGCCGATGTCGATGCCGCGCGTGGGCTCGTCGAAAATCAACACATCGCAGTCGCGCAACAGCCATTTGGCAATCACCACCTTTTGCTGGTTCCCGCCCGATAGCAGGCGCACGTCTTGCATGTCTGACGGCGTGCGGATGCCCAGTTTCTGGATGTAATCGACGGCCGTGACTTTCATCGCGCCTTCATCCAGCACGCCTGTGCGATTGGTGAATTGCGCCAAATGGGCCATCGCAATGTTGGCGCGAACGGTCATGTCAACGGCAAGACCAAAGTGTTTGCGATCTTCCGACAGATACCCGATCCCGACCTCGACCGCGGCATGTGGCGTGCGGATGTCGACAGGCTGGCCGTTGACCAAGATCTCGCCCCCGTCACGGGGGTCTGCGCCAAAGATGATCCGCGCGACCTCTGTGCGGCCTGCGCCCATCAGGCCCGCAAAGCCCAGGATCTCACCTTTGCGGACATCGAAACTGACATCGCACACCTCTTTTCCGCGCGATAGATTGCGCACTTCCAGGGCGACCGGATTTTGGGACGTATCGGGGATGGCCGGCGTGTTTTGCGAGACTTCGCGGCCGACCATCAGCTGGATGATCTTCCTGAGCGGCGTATCCGCGGCCTCGACGGTGTCGATGTAGGACCCATCGCGCAAGATCGTGACACGATCCGCGATGCGTTTGATCTCGTCCATTCGGTGACTGATATAGACGATACCGACACCATCCGCCTTGAGCTTTTCGATGACTTTGAACAGCTCCGAGATTTCGGTGTCATTCAGGGCTGCGGTCGGTTCATCCATAATCAGGACACGCGGATTGTAGGACAGCGCCTTGGCGATTTCGATCAATTGCTGGCGTGCGATGGTTTGCGTGCTGACCTGCGTGCGGGGATCCATTGCCAGATTGAGCGACGCAAAAATTTCCGCCGTTCTCGCATTCAACGCGGCGTCGTCCAGCCGACCAAAGCTGCGGCGCGGTTCGCGCCCGATCAAGACGTTTTGAGCGGCCGTCAGATCGTTCATCAAACTCAGTTCCTGGTGAATGATCCCGATGCCAAGGTCTTGCGCGGCGCGCGGGCTGTCAGGTGACACGGGCTTTCCGTCCACAAACATCTCACCGCCATCGCGCAAATAGATGCCGGACATGATTTTCATCAGCGTCGATTTGCCGGCGCCATTCTCGCCCATGAGGGCATGGACTTCTCCGGGTTTCAGTTCGAACTGCACCGCTTTCAGCGCGTGAACGCCTGGAAAGCGTTTTTCGATCCTTCTCATCTCAACCAGAAATGTCATGCTGCGTGCCCTCCCAAGCCAATTGTTCTTGCTAGATAGTGCAGCCACCATCGACCAAGACGGCTTGGCCGGTCATGAACCTGCTACCGTCGGACAAAAGGTGGACGATGGTCGGTGTCATGTCGTCCACCGTCGCCAAACGGCCCATCGGCTGGCGCGCGATGAAGTCTTTTTCTGCCTGAACCGGATCCGGCGCCGATGCGATGCGGCCTCGCAAGGCCGGCGTGTCGACCGTGCCGGGACACAGGGCGTTGCACCGCAAATTCTGTGCAACAAAATCTGCCGCAATGGCCTTGGTAAGCCCGATGACGGCCGCCTTTGTCGCGCCATAGGCTGTGCGGTTGATGAAGCCCTTCTCAGACGATGCCATCGACGACATGTTCAGGATCGACGCGCTGCCCGCGCTATTTGCGCGACGCAAAAGACCGGGCACGAAAGCGCGGCACATGCGCACCATGGAGGTGACATTGAGGTTGACGGAAAATTCCCAAGCGGCATCGTCAAGCTCCAAGATGGAACCGTGGTGGACAACGCCGGCGCAGTTGAACAAACCGTCAAGATCGGGAAGCTCGGCGGCAAGCGCAGTGATGGCTACGGCATCCGTCACGTCAAGCAGGCGGGTTTCGACCCCGTGAACACCGGAAAGTTTGGCCAGCAGATCGCCGTTCACATCCGTTGCAATAACGGTGGCCCCCGCTTGCGCACATGCCCGTGCGCTCGCAGCACCGATACCTTGGCCAGCGGCGGTAATCAGAATTGTCTTGTTCTTGAGTGTCATATCATTCCCCATGATCACATTACCGCACCGATTTGCCATGGCACGAATTCGACCCCACCAAAGCCGAGGGCTTCACTTTTTGTCTTCGCGCCAGATGCCACGCGAATGAACATCTCGAAAATCTCGTGGCCTTTGTCTTGCAAGCTAGCGCCGTCGCTGACGATATCACCACAATTCACATCCATGTCGTCGGCCATGCGGCGATACATTTCCGTGTTCGTGGCGATCTTGATGCAGGGCGTGGGCATGTATCCCGACACCGAACCGCGCCCCGTCGTAAAGACGATCAGGTTCGCGCCGGATGCAATCTGGCCAGTGACCGAACAGGGATCAAAACCGGGGCTGTCCATGAAGACAAAGCCCTTTTTGTCGATCTTCTCGCCAAACAGATAGACATCCATCAGCGGGGCACTACCGCTTTTTGCCACTGCGCCAAGCGATTTTTCAAGGATCGTGGTCAGGCCGCCGCGCTTGTTGCCGGGGCTGGGGTTATTGTCCATCTCGCCCTTGTTGCGGGCGGTGTAGTCTTCCCACCAGCGCACCCGATCAATCAGCTTTTCGCCGACCTCGACCGTCGCCGCACGGCGGGTCAGCAGATGTTCTGCGCCGTAGATTTCGGATGTTTCCGACAGGATCGTCGTCCCACCGTGACGCACCACAAGATCAGAGGCGACACCAAGCGCAGGGTTTGCCGTGATGCCGGAATACCCGTCCGATCCGCCGCACTGCATCCCCACCATCAGTTGCGAGACAGGTGCGGGCTTTCGGGTCGCGGCATTCGCCAGTTCAGCAATTCCGCGCAGTTCCACAAGACCTTTTTCAATGGTCTTCCGGGTGCCGCCTTCGTTCTGGATCGTCATGTAACGCAGGGCGCCATCGGCGCGGATCGGGCGTCCGTCGACAAGTGCCGACACCTGCATGACCTCGCAGCCCAGCCCGATCAACAAGATCCCGCCAAAGTTGGGATGCTGCGCGTATCCCGACAGCGTGCGGAACAAGGTGTCATAACCTTCGTTCTTGCCCGACATCCCGCAACCCGTGCCGTGGGTAATGGGAACGATACCGTCGATATTCGGAAAATCGTCCAGCAGACCGGATTTTTCAGCCGCTTCCGCGACGAATTTTGCAACCGAACCGGAACAGTTCACCGACGTCAGAATACCCAGATAGTTCCGCGTCCCCACGCGGCCATCGGCGCGGTGGTAGCCGTCAAATGTTCGCCCCTCGGACGCGGGGGCGAGCGCTACCGAATTGCTCGCATGGGCGTAATCTTGGGCGTGTTCTCCCATGCCAAGGTTTTGCACGTGGACATGTTCGCCGACAGCAATGTCACGGGTAGCCTGCCCGATAATCTGACCGTAGCGCAGCACGTTCTGACCCGCTTTGATCGGTGAAATCGCGATCTTGTGGCCGCGCTTGACTGACTGCAACAGCGTCACACCCCCCTTGGCGCCACGTTCACCCGCACCGATGTCATCCAGCGCAATGGCAACATTGTCCTGCGGATCAAGCGTCAGCATGCGGGGCAGTTCACTCATGTTTCATATTCCTCTGGCCCGCAGCGGGCCTGTTCGATAGCCTGACAACTAGCTTGACTTGCGCCATATGTCAACTAACATGTCAGTTGAAGGAATACAGAATGCCCCAGCCAGAACACACGCTTGATATTAACGGCCTGGACGGCCCCCTCGGGCACCGGATCTACTCGGTGTTGCGCACCAACATTCTGGAAATGGTGCTGAAACCGGGGGCGATTCTGCGCAAAGGCGTGCTTTGTGACCAGTTGGGCGTCTCGCGCTCTCCCGTCGCCGAGGCCTTGGGCAGACTATCATCGGACGGGCTTGTCGACATCATTCCGCAATCCGCAACCCGCGTTTCACAATTCTCGTTGCCCGAGCTTCTGGAAGAGAACTTCTTGCGCGAAGCTGTCGAAGTCGCCGCAGTGGCACGGGTCGCCAAGGATCACACGGACGACCAGCTCACGCGGCTGTCGCGAAACCTGCGCCTTCAGGACTTGCTTGTGGAAGACAAGGACTTCCAGGGCTTCTTTGAAGCCGACCTTGCATTTCACGAACTGATCCTGAGCTTTACCGGGTTTCCCAAGGTCAACCATGTCGCGGAAGAAATGACCCTGCAACTGCGCCGCGCCCGCAAGTTGATGCTGCCCGAACCGGGCCGCCCTGCGCAGGCCGTCGCTGAACACAAGGCCATCTTCAAGGCGATAGAGGCCAGGAAGGTCGAGGATGCACGCGCCACGATGACACGTCACCTTCGCCAACTGACAAAACGCATCGTGCCCCTTGAACGCGAACACCCGGAATACTTCCGCACAATCTGAATTGAGAGACCATGAAACTGGCCACGAAGACCCCGTTGAACCACCGCACCAAGACCCCCGTTGCGCTGACCCGGCTGGGGTTTGGCGGCGCGCCATTGGGCAACCTGTATCGCAAGATCGAAGACGCCGAGGCACAAGCTACGCTTGATGCCGCGTGGAATGCGGGCATCCGCTACTTTGATACGGCCCCGCAATACGGGCTGGGTCGATCCGAGATGCGGTTTTCCGAGGCCCTGACCCGATTTGACGCCGACGCCCTGACGCTGTCCACAAAGGTTGGCCGTGTCTTGCAAGACTGCGCCGCCGAAGACGTCACGCCTGAAGCCTTTGTTGACGTGCCGCAAAAGCGGATCGTCTTTGATTTCACCTATGAGGGGATCATGCGCAGCTATGAAGACAGCATCGCCCGCCTCGGGTCCGATCAGATCGACATGCTGTTTCTTCATGATCTGGATGCAGGGGCCCACGGGCAGGCGTTCGAAGACAACAATCTGCGCCAGCTGTTTTCCCAAGGCGGTTATCGCGCCTTGTCTGACCTGCGCGAGGCAAGCAGGATTTCCGCCATCGGCGCAGGCGTCAACACCTGGCAAATCTGCGAGCGGCTGTTGGGCGAGGCGGATTTTGACGGGTTCCTTTTGGCGGGGCGCTACACCCTGCTTGAACAAGACCCCCTCGACAGTTTTCTGCCGCTGTGCAGCAAACTGGATGTCGGGATCATTTTGGGTGGCCCCTACAACTCGGGCATTCTGGCAACCGGAGCCGTCGAAGGCGCACGCTATGATTATGCCCCGGCGCCAGAAGGCATCATGCAACGGGTCCGCAAGCTGAGCGAAGTCTGCGCCGCCCATGACACCCCCCTCATTGCGGCAGCTTTGCAATTCCCGCTTGGTCATGACGCTGTGAAAACCGTCATCCCCGGCGCCTCCACCCCAGATGAAGTTCGCCAGAACGTCGCGATTTTCGAAACACTTGTACCTCAGGCGCTTTGGTCGGACCTCAAGACCGAAGGCCTTGTTCGCGCTGACGCGCCGACCCCAACGGAGACGGGCAATGCTGCGTAATATTCCCCCGATCCTGTCACCTGATCTGCTTCACAGTCTTCGCGCGATGGGCCACGGAGACGAAATTGTCATCGCAGACGCCAACTTTCCGGCAACCGCACTCGGCAGCCGCTGCCACCGCCTCGACGGGGTAAGCGCTACAGATGTTCTGGATGCGGTGCTGCGCGTCATGCCACTGGACAGCTTTGTCCCTGACCCCGCCTTGGTCATGGAAGTCGTCGATGACCCCGACGCAGTGCCCCCCATCGTGGCAGAGTTTCAAGCCATCACGATCGCGACGGCGGATAATCCCGCCACTTTGGGTAGGTTGGAACGCTTCGCATTTTATGACCGCGCCAAGACTGCATTTGCCATCGTCCAGACTGGCGAGACGCGGCTTTATGGCAATATCCTTCTGAAGAAAGGCGTGATCGGCACATGAGGATCGATGCGCATCAGCATTTTTGGCAACTTGAACGGGGCGACTACAGTTGGCCAACCCCCGAACTTGAACCACTCTACCGAGACTTTGTTCCCGACGATTTGGCGCCGCATCTGCGTCGACATGGCATTGACGGGACGATCCTGGTGCAGGCGGCACCGACGCCGGCCGAAACGGAATTCCTGCTGGATGTCGCGGCCAAGACGCCTTTCGTATTGGGCGTGGTGGGCTGGACCGACTTTACCGCCGCGTCAGGCACTCGTGAATTCCCTCGCGCCCACGCTTGACAAATTGGTAGCCAACATGGCCTGCCCGATCCCAGTCATCGACCTTCAGCTTCTTCAGGTCCGCGTTCGGATCGAACAAGCAAACAAACCCCAGCATTTCACACGCGCGGGCCGCCTGGTCGATTTGCTGGTTATCAAGCCACGTCGCCCCCCTGCCGCCCACAAAGCGAGTTTCGACGTATGACTGGAGGTCCGAGACTTCCCTGGGCGAAAATCGCTCCACCTCCCTCATGAGTTGATCAGTGCTCGGGGCAACGAAATTCATGTCCTGCACAGCCTCAGCGTGAGTTCGGTTGCGACGCCGGATCAGCGGAATTCGATGGCGTGGACATGTTCTGACCGGAGTAAACATCCAATCCACCAGTCCGACCCGCTGCGAGCCACCAATACCTTCGCCATTGTCTGCCTCCAACAGGCAGGCCGGGCAGTAGGTCGTGTGCTTGCCAGCAAGAAACTCGCTGTGAAACTGCTCACCGCGATGCTCGTGGAGCCGAGCACTAGGCGAGGACCATGTCGAATCCAGCAGCCTCTCGAAGGTATTTCCGGTCATTGACGCGAGCCGGATCAAGGCCTCAGGATCAGCACGCAGAACCGACGTTCGGCTCATCTCGATCACGTTGAGGAAGTCGAACGTGCTCGTGTTGCCATGATACCGAGCGACGCGCGAAATATACGAAATAAGGCTTTCCTGCGGCAGGATTTCAAGATGCGGAAGCAATGCCATTTATCTTACCCTTTCCGCCGAGAGCGTTTGCGGCCATTCCCGGAGCGGAGTGCGGTGGGATCTTCTTCAAGCGGATCCAGGTCAAGATCCTGCCAATGGTGAGCCACGAAGACATTTTCCGACCAAGCATAACTCTCGCCCATGCCCCAGGCTTCGGCGAAATCGTCGGGCGTCAACGTATCCGCCCCTCTCTCGAGCGCGACCTCAATCGCATTAATTGATGTTTCGATCGCGCGTCCGAAACGTTGGCGGCTACCGTAGATAAGCCGATGAACCAGGTCCCGTTCCGGTCGGAAAGCCAAGCCGGCCACGTCGCAGTAAGCTGTGATCATCTTCCCGAGGAGATGAGCTGTTGCTCAATCTTCTGCGGTGAGGTTTCGAGATCGAAGCGCAGAGCGACAATGCGGAGAGGGGCGGACATGGCAGGCTCCTTCTGAACAGACGGCATGCGCCGCCAAAGCGCCCTCAAGAACGGAGGTTCGAGAGGCGATGAGATGAGGAACCCGGGTTTGGTGGGAGATAGGCCAGCTTGAGCGCCAAGGGTCAAGTCAAGGGCTGCGGTGCTGCAGCGGCCAAAAACCTAGTCACACACCGAAACGCCCAAACAGTCGAGAAGCCGTAAGTATCTGAAAAATAAAGACCTCTGACCAGAGCGCCGGCCAGAGGCAGATCTTACCGTATCAAAGGTGGGTCAATTTACCCCAAAAAGGATAAACTTTGGGGGTCGGGACAGAACGAACAAAGCCGTAGGATGCGCGTTCAGCCGCATTTGGAATGGCCACAGTCGGCGCAGGTCATGCAGCCTTCGATCATCCGCATCGCATAGGCGCCGCAGGCGGGGCAAGCGGGCGCGCGGGGCGGCTCGCCCACCGCCATCCGTTCGGCCTGAGGGTCGGTCTTGAGCCCCATGCCCTCGCCTGAAATGAACCCGATCGAGATCAGATGCCGTTCGATCACGCCACCGATCGCGGCCAGAATCGAGGGAATATAGCGCCCCTCCATCCAGGCGCCACCGCGCGGGTCGAACACCGCCTTCAACTCTTCGACCACGAAGGACACATCGCCGCCACGCCGGAACACCGCCGAGATCATCCGCGTCAGCGCCACGGTCCAGGCGAAATGCTCCATGTTCTTCGAGTTGATGAACACCTCGAACGGGCGCCGGTGGCCGGACTGAATGATGTCATTGATGGTGATGTAGATCGCGTGCTCGCTGCCCGGCCATTTCACCTTGTAGGTCTGCCCCTCAAGCGTGGCGGGGCGGCTGAGCGGTTCGGTCAGATAGACCACCTCGGCGCCGGTATCGGCCTCGGGCGTCTTGTCGGCGGCCTCGGATACGGTCAGCACCGAGCCGGTCACCGCATTCGGGCGGTAGGTGGTGCAGCCTTTGCAGCCCTGATCCCAGGCCGCCATATAGACCTGCTGGAAATCGTCAAAGCTGATGTCCTCGGGGCAGTTGATGGTCTTCGAGATCGAACTGTCGACCCATGTCTGCGCCGCCGCCTGCATGCGCACATGATCCAGCGGCGCCAGTGTCTGGGCGTTGACGAAATAGTCCGGCAGCGGCGCGTCGCCATGGCGATCGCGCCACATCTGCACCGCGTAATCGACCACCTCTTCCTCGGTGCGCGAGCCGTCCTTTTGCAAGACCTTGCGGGTATAGGCATAGGCGAAGACCGGCTCGATTCCGGAACTGACATTGCCCGCGTAAAGGCTGATCGTGCCGGTGGGCGCGATGCTGGTCAGCAGCGCGTTGCGAATGCCGTGGCTGCGGATTGCCTCGCGCACGTCTTCGTCCATCTGCATCATGGTGCCGCTGGCCAGATATTTTTCGGCGTCAAACAGCGGGAAGGCGCCCTTTTCGCGCGCCAGATCGACCGAGGCCAGATAGGCCGCCCGCGCGATCAGTTTCATCCAGGCGTCGGTTCGACTGGCGGCCTCGGGCGAGCCGTAGCGCAGCCCCAGCATCAAAAGCGCATCAGCCAGGCCCGTCACGCCCAGCCCGATACGGCGTTTGTTGCGCGCCTCCTGTTCCTGTTGCGGCAGCGGAAAGCGGCTCGCGTCGACGACGTTGTCCATCATCCGCACCGAGACCCGCACCAGCGCGTCCAGCGCATCGGGGTCAAGCATCGCGCCGGCCTCGAACGGCTGCTTGACCAGCCGGGCCAAGTTTATACTGCCCAGAAGACAGGCGCCGTAGGGCGGCAAGGGCTGTTCGCCGCAGGGGTTGGTCGCGGCGATCTGTTCGACATAGCCCAGGTTGTTGGCCTTGTTGATCCGGTCGATGAAAATCACCCCCGGCTCGGCATAGTCATAGGTGGCGCGCATGATCCGGTGCCACAGATCGCGCGCGTTCAGCGTGTGATAGACCTTGTCGCCAAAGATCAGATCCCAGGGGCCGTCGGCCTTGACCGCCTCCATGAAGGGATCGGTGACCAGCACAGACAGGTTGAACATCCTGAGCCGGGCGCTGTCTTGCTTGGCGGCGATGAAGGCCTCGATATCGGGGTGGTCGCAGCGCATCGTGGCCATCATCGCGCCCCGGCGCGACCCGGCCGACATGATCGTGCGGCACATCGCATCCCAGACATCCATGAACGACAGCGGCCCCGAGGCATCGGCGGCGACGCCCTTCACCTCGGCGCCACGCGGCCGGATCGTCGAGAAATCATAGCCGATGCCGCCGCCCTGCTGCATCGTCAACGCGGCCTCTTTGAGCATGTCGAAGATGCCGCCCATGTCGTCGGGGATGGTGCCCATGACAAAGCAGTTGAACAGCGTGACCGAGCGGCCGGTGCCCGCGCCTGCCGTGATCCGCCCCGCCGGCAGGTATTTGAAATCTTCCAGTGCTTCGTAGAATCGCTTTTCCCAAAGCGCGGGTTCGGCCTCGACCTCGGCCAGAGACCGCGCGATCCGCCGCCAGCTGTCTTCGACCGACTGGTCGATCGGGGTGCCGTCGGCCGCTTTGAAACGGTATTTCATATCCCATATCTGTTCGGCGATCGGGGCGGCAAAACGGCTCATGGGGCGGTCCTTCGGGGCTGGCAGCGGCGGGTGGAAAGGGGGAACAAGATACGCGCCCCTCACGGATCGGTCAACGGATTGCACCCCCCGCCGGGCGCATTATATAGCAAGGACGGGGGTGCCCTATGGCCGATGTTGTTCACCTGATCAAGCTTTGCGTCGGTGCCGAGCGGATTGAAGACCTGACCGAGTGGCAAGAAGCGCATTTTGGCGGCGGGCTGGCCGAACATGTCACCCGGATGTGGCCCAAGCGCGACGCCGAGATCCTGGCCGGGGGGTCGCTTTACTGGGTCTTCAAGGGCGTCACGCTGGCGCGTCAGCGCATCGTCGGGTTGGAGGAGCGGATCGGCGCCGACGGGATTCGCCGCTGCGCCCTGCGGCTTGCGCCCGAGGTGATCCGCACCCAGGCGATGCCGCGCCGGCCGTTTCAGGGGTGGCGCTATCTGTCGGCCGCCGACGCGCCGCCCGATCTGCCGCAAAACCGTGACCGGGAAGAGCCGCTGCCGCGCGATCTGATGTCGGCGCTGTCGGAGATTGGCCTGCGCTAGGCCGGGTTCGGGGTTTGGCGGGACGGTTTTGGGCGGGTTGGTGCGGGAAAAAACCCGCGACGGCACCGCTGCGGCACGGCCGGGGGCCAGCCCCCGGACCCCCGGAGTATTTCTTCAAAGAGAAGCCGGAACGCGGGGAGACGTCAGCCCGAGTTGGGCGCAGAGCCCGTCTAGCGCCATCGATGCATCCGGTGTCCAATCGGCTGCCATCGCGACGAAAAGCGTGGCCTGGCTTTGATGAATCAGCGCGTCCGACAGGATCTTGAGGTGGTTTGCGCGCAGCGTTTCACCCGACGAGGTGATATCTGCGATCGCCTCTGCGGTCAGGTTTTTCACCGTGCCTTCGGTTGCCCCCTGGCTGTCGACCAGTTGATAGTCGGCCACGCCTTCGGCTTGCAGGTAGTCGCGCACGAGGCGGTGGTATTTGGTCGCGATCCGCAGCCGGTGGCCGTGCTGGCGGCGAAACGCGGCGGCGGCGGCATCGAGGTCTTCGAGCGTATCGACATCGGCCCAGGCGGTTGGCACGGCGATAATCAGATCGGCGTGGCCAAAGCCCAAGGGGGCCAGTTCGGCCACCTGAGCGGACCAGTCGGCCAGCTTGTCGCGCACCAGATCGGACCCGGTCACCCCCAGATGGATGCGCCCGGCCGAGAGTTCGCGCGGAATTTCTCCGGCGGAGAGCAGCACCAGTTCGACCCCGTCGGCACCTTCGACCGCGCCAGAGTATTCGCGTTCGGACCCGGTGCGGCGCAGCTTTACGCCGCGCGCGGCGAACCACTCGAAGGTCTGCTCCATCAGGCGGCCTTTTGACGGGACTCCGAGTTTGAGCATCAGACCAGCCCTCCAAGATCGGCGACCAGCCCCGGCCGGATCACCCCGCCCACAGCCGGGATCGAGCGCCCCTGCCCCAGCACCGCCGTCAGCGCGTCATAGCGCCCGCCCGAGGCGACCGGCGGCAGCGTCGGATCCGAGGCCACGGTGAAAGAGAACACGAAGCCGTCATAGTATTCCATCGTCGTGCGGCCGTGGCTGGCGTCAAAGGTCACAGCCGCCAGATCGACGCCGCGGTCGGCCAGCGCGGCCAGCCGGCGCCCGAGCCGCGTCACGGCGGGGGCGATGCTGGGCATGTCGCGGGCCAGATCCTGCAGCCGGGCCAGCGCCTCCGGGGCCGGGGCCTTGAGCGCAAACAGCCGGTCAAGCTGCGCCACCTCGGCGGCGGCAATCGGCGCAGCCTCGGCATCGGCGGCAAGAGCGGCGATCCGGGCCTGCATCTCGGCCTTGCTGCGCAGCCCGACCCAGGGCGCCTTGGGCACCGCAACGCCGCGCAACAGCGCCGCGCGCGCGAGCGGCACCGGCGTCACCCCGGCGTAGCGGTCCAGAAGCGCGTGAAACCGGCGCGGGCGCCAGATATGGCGCAACAGCGCGGATTTGCGCGCGCCTAGCGTCTGAAGCCCGCGCACCGCATCCATCAAGAGCCCGATATCGCCGATTGCGGCGACAAGGCCGAGCGGCGCCAGAAGCTTTGAGAACAATGCAAACACCTCGGCATCGGCGGCCTCGGGGTCGGCGCGGTCAAACACCTCGTAGCCGGCTTGAAAATATTCGGCCACGCGGGCGCTGCCGCGATGGTCCTGTTTGCGAAACACCTCGCCCAGATAGCAATAGCGCGCCGGTTCCGCACCGCCCGCCATATGCGCCTGCACCACCGGCACGGTGAAATCCGGACGCAGCATCATTTCGCCGCGCAGCGGATCGGTGGTGACATAGGCGCGGCCGCGGATATCCTCGCCATAAAGGTCCAGCAGCGCCTCGGCGGGTTGCAAGATGTCGGCCTCGACCTCGACCCCGCCTGCGGCGCGAAACGCCGCCAGAATCGCAGTGCCGGTGGCGCGGGAAGCGGCTTTGGCAGGCATCAATCGGCCCCCAACAGGCGCTTGACCTCGGCCACCAGATCGGCGCGCGCGACTTCGGACTGCGCCGGCTGGGACTTCCATTCCTCGAGACTGGCCTCGGCGGCGATCTTCGCGCCCAAGACCAGATCCTTGATCTGCACCACGCCGCGAAGGGCCTCGTCGCCGCCCTGGATCACGGCCAGAGGGGCTGCACGTTTATCGGCGTATTTCAACTGGTTGCCGAATTGTTTGGGGTTGCCCAGATAGACCTCGGCGCGGATCCCGGCGGCGCGCAGATCATTGGCCATCGCCATGTAATCGGCCATCCGGTCGCGGTCCATCACCGTCACCACCACCGGGCCTGCAACATCGCCCGAGGTGCGGCCCTTGGCGCGCAGCGCCGCCAGCAGCCGGTCCACCCCGATCGACACCCCGGTGGCCGGCACCGCCTGCCCGGTAAAGCGCTTGACCAGATCGTCATAGCGCCCGCCCCCCGCGACCGAGCCAAACGACCGCTTGCGGCCCTTTTCGTCAAGGATTTCAAAGGTCAGTTCGGCCTCGAACACCGGGCCGGTGTAATAGCCAAGGCCCCGCACCACGGCAGGGTCGATCTCGATCCGGTCGGGGCCATAGCCTTGCACTGCCAACAGCGCGGCGATGGTTTCCAGTTCGGCCACGCCCTCAAGCCCCATCGCCGACCCCCCCGCGAGGTCACGCAGCCGGGCGCAGGTCTCTGCCCCGGTCGCGCGTTTGGCCGACATGAAGCCCATCACCGTATCGGCCTGCGCCTCGGAAAGCCCTGCGCCCTTGGTGAAATCGCCCGACTCGTCCTTGCGGCCCGCGCCGATCAGCGCGCGCACGCCCGCCTCGCCCAGCCGGTCGAATTTGTCGATCGCGCGCAGCACGATGCCGCGCGCCTCCTCAAAGCGCGACGGGTCGGACGGGTCCAGCACGCCGGCCACCTCCATCACGCCATTGAGCACCTTGCGGTTGTTGACCCGCACCACATAGTCGCCACGCGGAATGCCCACCGCCTCAAGCGCGTCGGCCAGCATGGCGCAGATTTCGGCGTCCGCAGCCACCGAGGGCGCGCCAACGGTATCGGCATCGCATTGATAGAACTGCCGATAGCGCCCCGGCCCCGGCTTTTCATTGCGCCAGACCGGGCCCATCGCAAAACGGCGGTAAGGGCTGGGCAGATCGTTGCGGAACTGCGCCGCCACCCGCGCCAGCGGCGCCGTCAGGTCATAGCGCAGCGCCAGCCAGTCGCCCTCTTCGTCCTGCCAGCCAAAGACCCCATCGTTGGGCCGGTCCACATCAGGCAGAAACTTGCCCAGCGCTTCGACAGTTTCGACCGCACTGGTTTCCAGCGGATCAAAGCCGTAGCGGTGATAAACCTCGGCAATCGCATCCAGCATCACCTTGCGTTCGGTGACATCGGCAGCGAAATAGTCGCGGAACCCTTTTGGGGTTTCCGCGCGCGGTCTGCGGGGGGACTTGTCCTTGGCCATTGCTTTCGCCTCGCTTATCATCACGGCGCGGTGTAGCGGATGGCGCGGGGCCGGGCAAGCATGAGGGGCAAGATGCAAGAACGCATGGAACGGGCCGAGGAACAAATCGCCTATCTGACCCGGACAGTGGACGAATTGTCCGATGTCGTGGCACGGCAGGAAGCCGAGATCACCCGCCTCGCCCGCCGGCTGGGTATGTTGATCGAACGCGAAGCCGAGCGTGAGGCCGAGGGCGGCGGCACGATCCCTCTGGCCGATCAACGGCCACCACACTGGTAAGCGAGCCAGGCCCCCCGCGCCCCCCCTTCCCTGTCTTGCCCCCGGCGCCGCGCGGGCGCAAACCTGCACCAACCCGAACCGGAACGATATGCCCAGCGCGCTCCACACCCCGACAGTTGCCCTGACGCTTGCGCTTGGTGCCGCCTGCGGCCTTGGCGCACGCACCATACACCTGCCGCTGCCGATGCTGCTGGGGCCTCTGCTCGGGGTCGCCACCCTCGCACTGTCCGGGGCGCGGCCGTTGGGTCATGCAACCCAGTTTCCCGCCGCGATCCGGCTTTTCTTCATCCCGATCATCGGCGTGGCGATCGGCGGCAATTTCACCCCCGCCATTCTGGCCGAGGCGGGCGGCTGGTGGCCCTCGCTGCTGGCGCTGTGCCTGTTCATTCCGGTGGCGCATCTGGCCGGGTTTCAGGCGCTGAAGGCCACCGGCAGGCTCGATCCCGCCACCGCCTTCTTCGGGACCGCGCCGGGGGGGCTGATCGAAACGGTGCAGATGGGTGAGGAACGTGGCGCCGATGTGGCGATGCTGACCATGCTGCAATTCCTGCGCCTGATCCTGACCATCATCCTCGTGCCGGTCGGCTTTACACTGTTTACCGGTCACGCGGTCGGCTCGGCCGGAGGCGCGACACTGGCCGGCAGCGCCCTGCGCGCCGAGGATCTGCCCTGGCTGATCGGCGCCGGCCTTGTTGGCGCGGCTCTGGGCCGGCTCACGCGGCTTCCCGCCGGCATGATTACCGGGCCGATCCTGTTGTCTGGCGCCGTGCATCTGGCCGGCCTCGCCAGCGGCAGCCCGCCACGCTATCTCGTCGATATCACCCAGATCGTGATCGGCACATCGCTCGGGGTGCGTTTTGCGGGCATGGCACTGCGGCACTTCCTGTTGGCACTGCGGCTGGCGGCATTGAACGTGACCCTGACGATTGTCCTCGCGGCGGGTTTCGCGGCGCTGCTGGCCCCTCGGGTGGGCGAACCCGTCCCTGCGGTCTTTCTGGCCTTCGCGCCGGGGGGGCTGACGGAAATGTCGCTGATCGCACTCTCGCTGCATATGAGCGTGGTCTACGTCACGGCGCATCACGCCTTGCGCATCATTCTGGCCGTGTCGGTCGCACGAATATTCTCGCGGCGGCTGACGCGGTGATCGGCTGCGCTTTCATCTTCGCCCAAATATCCCCGCCGGAGGCTCCCATGGCCAGCAGCAGGAGCCTCCGGCGGGGATATTTGAGCGAAGATGAAATCAGATCTCATCCACCGCAAGAACGCCCCGCAAGGCCCTGAGCGCCCCCTTGATCTGCGGATTGACCGGAAAATCACGCCCGGCGGTGATGTCATACTCGGTGCCGCGGGCCGGGTCAGAGACGCAGAACCGGATCGGACCGCGGGCACGGATTCGGGTGTCTTCAGCCATCCGCGCCAACAGAGCGGACACCGAGGTGACCGCTTCGACACCGTCGATATGCACACGCAGCCCCGAGCCCCCCGCATCCGCCACCACCGAATCTATAGGTTGCGCGGCGCGAGCCAGCAGCTTGAGCGTTTCGCTTTCAAGCGTTGCCTCGACCGTCAGCACCACCGCCATGCCGGGCTCCAGAAACTGCCGTGCGGCTTCCAGCGTGTCGGAAAACACCGTGACCTCGTAAAGACCGGTCGGGTCGGACAGGCCGACAAAGGCAAAGCGGTTGCCCTTGGCGGATTTCTTTTCCTGCCGGTTCGACACGTTTCCGGCAATCTTGGCGATCAGCGGACCGGCTTCGGCGGCGGTGGTAATCTCGGTCAGGGTCATCACCTTCTTGCGCCGGAGCGCCGGCATATAGTCGTCAAGCGGATGCCCCGAGAGGTAGAAGCCGACCGCTTTGTGTTCCTCAGCCAGCCGTTCGGCGGGTAGCCAGTCGTCACAATCGGTCAGGCGCGGTGGCGGCAGATCTTCACCCGCTTCGCCAAACAGCGAGACCTGCGATGAGGCCTTGGCCTCGGCCACGGTCGCCGACCATGCGGACAGCACATCGAGACTGTCGAAAACCCGCCTGCGGTTCGGGTCGAGCTGATCGAAAGCCCCGGCGCGGGCAAGCATCTCAAGCGGGCGCTTGCCGACGCGTTTGAGATCCACCCGGCGGGCGAAATCCACCAGATCCGCAAAAGGCTGGGCGCCGCGGCCTTCGACGATCAGCTTCATCGCCTCGACGCCCACATTCTTCAGCGCGCCCAGCGCATAGACCACGCGGCCCTCGGCCACGGTAAAGGTGGCAAGGCTGCGGTTGACGCAAGGCGGCACCGTTTCAATCGCCAGCCGGTCGACTTCGCGTTTGTAGACCGCCAGCTTGTCGGTCAGGTGAATGTCGCAGTTCATCACCCCGGCCATGAATTCGACCGGATGATTGGCCTTCAGCCAGCCGGTCTGATAGCTGACCACCGCATAGGCCGCCGCGTGCGATTTGTTGAAGCCATAATTGGCGAATTTCTCCAACAGATCAAAGACTTCTCCGGCTTTCTTCGCGTCAACATCATGCGTGGCCTTGGCGCCTGCGATAAACTTCGGGCGCTCTTTTGCCATTTCTTCGGCGATCTTCTTGCCCATGGCGCGGCGCAAGAGGTCGGCGCCACCGAGGCTGTAGCCCGCCATCACCTGCGCGATCTGCATCACCTGTTCCTGATAGACGATGATGCCCTGGGTTTCCGCCAGGATGTGGTCGATGGTGGGGTGGATCGACTCGAGGTCACGCTGACCGTTCTTGACCTCGCAATAGGTCGGGATGTTCTCCATCGGGCCCGGACGATAGAGGGCGACAAGGGCCACGATGTCTTCGATGCAGGTCGGTTTCATCCGCCTGAGCGCATCCATCATGCCGCTGGATTCCACCTGAAACACCGCCACGGTGCGGGCGGCGGCGTAAAGTTCGTAGGTCTTGGCGTCATCCAGCGGGATCGCCGCGATATCGACCTCGACCCCGCGCAGGCGGATCAGGTCGACGGCGTTTTGAATCACGGTCAGGGTTTTCAGGCCCAGAAAGTCGAACTTCACCAGCCCCGCCGCCTCGACCCATTTCATGTTGAACTGGGTGGCGGGCATGTCCGACCGCGGATCCTGATAGAGCGGCACCAGTTCGTCCAGCGGGCGGTCGCCGATCACCACCCCGGCGGCATGGGTCGAGGCATTGCGCAACAGCCCCTCGACCTGCTTGGCGTAGTCCAGAAGCCGCGCGACCACCTCTTCGGCCTTGGCGGCCTCGCGCAGGCGCGGCTCGTCGGCCAGCGCCTTTTCGATGCTGACCGGCTTGACGCCTTCAACCGGGATCATCTTCGACAGCCGGTCCACCTGGCCGTAGGACATCTGCAAGACCCGGCCCACGTCGCGCACCGCCGCCTTTGACAAGAGCGCGCCGAAGGTGATGATCTGGCCGACCTTCTCGCGGCCATATTTGCGTTGAACGTATTGGATGACCTCTTCGCGCCGGTCCATGCAGAAGTCGATGTCAAAATCGGGCATGCTGACCCGTTCCGGGTTCAGGAACCGTTCAAACAGTAGCGAATAGCGCAACGGGTCCAGATCGGTGATGGTCAGCGCATAGGCCACCAGGCTGCCCGCCCCGGAACCGCGGCCCGGCCCCACCGGAATCCCCTGATCCTTGGCCCATTTGATGAAATCGGCGACGATCAGAAAATAGCCGGGAAAGCCCATCTGTTCGATGATGCCCATCTCGAACGCCAGCCGCGCTTCATAGGCTTCGACCGAGGCGGCATGCGGGATCACCGCCAGACGCGCGGCCAGCCCCTCGCGGGCCTGCCGGCGCAGTTCCTCAACCTCGTCATCGGCAAAACGCGGCAGGATCGGCGCGCGCTTGGCCACCTTGAAGGCACAGCGGCGGGCAATTTCCACCGTATTTTCCAAGGCTTCCGGCAAGTCGGCAAAAAGGGCGACCATCTCGGATTCGGTCTTGAGGTAGTGCTGCGGCGTCAACCGGCGACGCGGTTCCTGCTGATCGACATAGGCGCCCTCGGCGATGCAGAGCAGCGCGTCATGCGCCTCATACATCGTCGCCTTGGGGAAATAGACATCGTTGGTGGCAACCAGCGGCAGGCCCATCGCATAGGCCATTTCGACAAAGCCCTTTTCGGTGGCGCGCTCGGCCTCGGTGGTCTGGCCACCCTCGCCGGGGTGGCGCTGCACTTCGACATATAGCCGGCCCGGATAGGTCGCGGCCAGCCTTTCCATCAGCGCCTGCGCCTTTGGCGCCTGCCCTGCCCGGATCAACCGCCCCACCGGGCCGTCGGCACCGCCCGAAAGGCAGATCAACCCTTGGGAATGCGCCGCCAGATCGGCCTCGGTGACCTGCGGCAACTGCCCGGTCTTGTCGAGGTAAAGGCAGGAATTCAGCTTCATCAGATTACCGTAGCCGGCCTCGTCTTGCGCCAGCAAGACCACCGGCGCGGGGGCGCGGGGGCGTTCGCCGGTTTGGGTCGGCTCATAGGCCAGCGCGACCTGACAGCCGATGATCGGCTGCAGCCCCGCCGCCGAAGCCAGAACCGAAAACTCCAGCGCGGCAAAAAGGTTGTTGGTATCGGTCACCGCCACGGCCGGCATGCGCGATGCCTCACAGGCGGCAATCAGCTTTTTCACCGGCACCGCGCCCTCAAGCAGCGAATATTCGGTGTGCACACGCAGATGGATGAATCGGGGGTTGGCCATGGCTTAGGGATAGGCCATGCCCGCGCCCGTTTCACCCCCTTTTTCGCGCCTTTTGCGCGCCGTGTGCTATATCTCGCGACAGCACGCGCGCACAGGAGGGCCACATGTCCGACACCGACCTCATACTGACCCGATCTCTGACTGCCAGCCCGCCTCAGATCTGGCGGGCCTGGACCGAACCGGCGCTCTTGCGGCAGTGGTTCGCGCCACGCCCGGTCGAAACGGTCGATGCGGTGGTCGATCTGCGCCCCGGCGGAAGGTTTTACACGCTGATGCGGCTGACCGACGGCACCGATATTCCGAACGAGGGCTGCATCCTGCTGATCGAGCCAAATCGGCGGCTGATCATGACCGATTGCCTGCACGCCGGATTTCGGCCCGCCGCGAAACCGCTGTTCACCGTCGAGATTACGCTGGCGCGGCAAGGCACCGGCACCGCCTATCAAGCGCGCGCCTGGCACGCCCGCCCCGAAGATGCCGCCCGCCACGCGGATATGGGCTTTCACGAGGGTTGGGGCGCGGCCGCAAGCCAACTTGAGACGCTGGCCAAAACGCTCTGACGCCAAATTTGCTTGCCATGTCGGGTTTGCGCAGGCTTCATGAAGCTAGGAAAGGCGCGTGATCCGCTTTACGCCGCATCGGGCGGGCACGCATGGCCTCAGGCGCAAAGACCGCGGCGGATTGACCTGATGAAGATAACGTTTCTTCTGAACGGAGAAACCACGCACGTTCGCGGCGAAAGCCCGACGCGCACGGTATTGGAGTGGCTGCGCGAAACCCGGCAGCTGACCGGCACCAAGGAAGGCTGCAACGAGGGCGACTGCGGCGCCTGCACCGTGATGGTCACCGATGCTGCCGGCAGTCGCGCGCTGAACGCCTGCCTGATGTTGCTGCCGCAGATCCATGGCAAGGCGCTGCGCACGATCGAGGGCATCAGTGGCCCCGACGGCACCTTGCACCCGGTGCAAAGCGCGATGATTGACCATCACGGCGCACAATGCGGCTTTTGCACGCCGGGTTTCGTGGTGTCGATGGCCGCGGCGCATCTGCAAGGGCGCACCGACCATGACGATGTGCTGGCCGGAAACCTCTGCCGTTGCACCGGCTACGCCCCGATCATCCGCGCCGCGAAGGCCACCGAAACCGCCGCCGTTCCCGACTGGATGCAGGCAGATCAGGCGGCTGTTCTGACGCTCGATCTGACTGAAACAGCCGCAGAGGCGGCGGGCGTTGGCCCGGCGATTGCGCAGCCCGACAGCGCGGATGCGCTTGCCACATGGTATCTGGCCCATCCCGACGCCACCCTGATCGCCGGTGCCAGCGATATCGGGCTTTGGATCACCAAGCAGCTTCGCGATCTGGGTGACATCGCGTTTTTGAACAATTGCAAAGACTTGCAAACCATCACCGAAACCGATCAGGCGTTTCGCATCGGCGCAGGCGTGACGATCAAGGCGCTGCGCGACGCGATGGCGGTGCCGCACCCTGCGCTGGCGGAACTGCTGCGCCGCTTCGCCAGCGAACAGATCCGCGCGGCGGCGACGCTTGGCGGCAATATCGCCAACGGCTCGCCGATTGGCGACGCGCCGCCGGCGCTGATCGCCCTGGGTGCCACGCTGCACCTGCGCCAGGGCGATGCGCGCCGCAGCCTGCCGCTTGAGGATTTCTTTCTGGACTATGGCAAACAAGACCGCCTTCCCGGCGAGTTTGTCGAAGCCGTGACCCTGCCCGCATCGGCGCCGGGCCTGCGCTGCTACAAGCTTTCGAAAAGGTTCGATCAGGATATTTCGGCAGTCAGCGGCTGCTTCAATCTGACTCTTGAAGGTTCGATTATTGCAAGTGCCAGAATCGCCTTTGGGGGCATGGCCGGAGTGCCCAAGCGGGCCCTTGCGGTCGAGGCGGCGCTGATCGGTCGCCCGTTCACCGAAGCGACATTTCGCGCCGCACTGCCCGCTTTTGCGCAGGATTTTTCGCCGCTTGACGATATGCGCGCCTCGGCCGGCTACCGGCTGGAGGCGGCGGGCAACCTGGCGCTGCGCTATCTGCAGGAGATCAGCGGCGACGCGGGCCCGGGTGGTCGGCCCAACTCGGTTCTGGGGGTGCGGGCATGAGCGTGACGAAACCGCTGCCGCACGATTCGGCCCTGCTGCATGTCACCGGGCGGGCGCGTTATATTGACGACATCCCGACGCCCGAGGGCACGCTTCACCTTGCGTTCGGACTGTCGACGATCGCGCATGGCACGATCACCGACATCGACCTGAAGGCGGTCGGCGCGGCGCCCGGCGTCGTGGCGGTGCTGACGGCGGCGGACCTGCCCTTTGCCAACGATGTCAGCCCCTCGGCGCATGACGAGCCACTGCTGGCGCAGGGCAAGGTGCATTACGTCGGTCAGCCGGTGTTTCTGGTGGTTGCGCGCAGCCACAGGGCCGCGCGTGTGGCCGCACGACTGGGCCGGATCGGCTATGATCCGTTGCCTGCCATTCTGAGCCTCGATCAGGCGCTTGCCGCCGATAGCAGGTTCGAAGGCGGCCCCGTCATCTGGCAACGTGGCGATACCGAGGCGGCGCTGGCCGCAGCCCCGGTCATCGTCGAGGGAAGTCTTGAGATCGGCGGGCAAGAGCATTTCTACCTTGAGGGTCAGGTGGCGCTGGCGGTTCCGGGCGATGAGGGGATGCTGATCCATTCCTCGACCCAGCATCCGACCGAGATCCAGCACAAGGTGGCCGAGGCATTGGGCCTCGCGATGCATGACGTGCGCGTCGAGATGCGGCGCATGGGCGGTGGTTTTGGCGGCAAGGAAAGCCAGGGCAACGCACTGGCCGTAGCTTCAGCGGTGGCCGCATGGGCCTTGGGGCGGCCGTGCAAGATGCGCTATGACCGCGACGACGACATGGTCATTACCGGCAAGCGCCACGATTTCCGCATCGAGTATCGGGCCGGGGTGGACAAAACCGGTCGGGTGCTGGGGCTGGCGTTCCGGCATCTGGTGCGTTGCGGTTGGTCGATGGACCTGAGCCTGCCGGTCGCTGACCGCGCGATGCTGCATGCGGACAATGCCTATGACATCCCGGCGATGCGGATCGAAAGCCACCGTTTGCGCACCAATACCCAAAGCGCCACGGCGTTTCGTGGATTTGGCGGGCCGCAGGGGATGATCGGGGTCGAGCGCGTTCTGGACCATATCGCGCATCATTTGCGGATCGAGCCTCTGGCGCTGCGGCGTCTGAATTTCTACCGCGATGCCGATGGCGCGGCGGAGGGGCCTTCTGCCCCCCCGAGCCCCCCCGAGAGTATTGCCGCCAAAGTGAAGCAGGAGACCCATTTCGGCCAGGAGGTGGAGGATTTCATTCTGCATGGGCTTGTCGAAGAATTGGAGAAATCTGCGCAGTATAGCCAACGCAAACAGGAAATCGCCGATTGGAATAGCAGAAATCGAACCTTGAAGCGGGGTATTGCGCTGTCACCGGTGAAGTTCGGGATCTCGTTCACGCTGACGCATCTCAATCAGGCGGGGGCCTTGGTTCATGTCTATCAGGACGGTTCGATCCAACTGAGCCACGGCGGCACCGAGATGGGGCAAGGTCTGCACCGCAAGGTCACGCAGGTCGCAGCGGCGGCCTTTGGCGTGCCGATCGAGAGGGTGCGGATTTGTGCTACCGATACGGGCAAGGTGCCCAATACCTCGGCCACGGCAGCCTCTTCGGGGACCGATCTGAACGGGATGGCGGTCAAGGCCGCTTGTGACACGATCCGCAGCAGGATCGCCGCCTTTTTGGCCGCGCGCGAGGGCTGCCCTCAGGCCGAGGTGCATTTTGCCGGCGGCAGGGTCTTTGCGGGCAAGGCCGAGATGCGGTTTGAAGAGGCCGTGATGGCCGCCTATCTGGCGCGGGTCAGCCTGTCCTCGACGGGGTTTTACGCGACGCCGAAGATCCGGTGGGACCGGATTGCGGGGCGCGGACGGCCGTTCTTGTATTTTGCCTATGGCGCGGCGGTAAGCGAAGTGGTGATTGACACGCTGACCGGAGAGAACCGGCTCTTGCGGACCGATATCTTGCATGACGTGGGCGCGAGCCTGAACCCGGCGCTGGACATCGGGCAGATCGAGGGCGGTTATGTGCAAGGCGTCGGCTGGCTGACCACCGAAGAGCTGGTCTGGGACGATCAGGGGCGGCTGCGCACCCATGCGCCCTCGACCTACAAGATCCCGGCCTGTTCGGACCGGCCCGAGGTGTTCAATGTCGCGCTATGGGAGGGCGAAAACCGGGAAGAGACGATCTACCGCTCAAAAGCCGTGGGCGAGCCGCCATTGATGTTGAGCATTTCGGCGTGGCTGGCGCTGGCGGATGCCTGTGCGCAGGCCGGGCCGCATTGGCCCGATCTGCGCGCCCCGGCGACCCCAGAGGCGGTTCTGGCCGCTGTCAACCGGGCGCGCGGCACATGAGTCTGGAACCGCAAACACTGGCTCGGGCGGCGGCGCGCGGGCCTTTCGTGCGGGTCATGGTCGCCGAGACGCGCGGCTCGGCGCCGCGTGAGGCGGGGGCGGCGATGCTGGTTTGGGCCGAGGATGCCGAGGGTACGATCGGCGGCGGCACGCTGGAATGGGAAGCAATGGCACGGGCCCGCGAGGTTCTGGTGACAGGTCGTGCGCGGCTGGAACGGATCGCCCTTGGCCCGGCGATGGGCCAGTGCTGCGGCGGTTCGGTGACGCTGGCCTATGAACGATTCGATGCAAGATCGGTTGCGCGCCTTGACCCGTGGCTTCAAGTGCGCCGGATCGACGGACCCGAGGCCATGCCGCTGGCAGTCAGTCGGGCGATCGCGCGAGCGCGTGGCGAAGGCGTTGCGCCCCGGCTTTTGATCGCGGGGTGGGTGCTCGAACCTGTCGCACCGACGCAGGTGCCGGTCTGGGTCTGGGGGGCGGGGCATGTGGGGCGCGCGCTGATCGCGACGCTGGCGCCGCTGCCGGATTTCCGGCTAAGCTGGGCCGATACTGGCCCTGACAGGTTTCCCGTTGTGGATCAGGGTGTTACGCAGCTTTGCGCGGAAAATCCTGCTGATCTGGTCAGCCTTGCCCCCGCCGATGCGCGACACTTTGTGCTGACCTATTCTCATGCGCTGGATCTGGAACTGTGCCACCGGCTGCTTGGCCACGGCTTTGCGGCGCTGGGGCTGATCGGGTCGGCCAGCAAGGCGGCGCGGTTTCGCACCCGGCTGCGGGCACTGGGTCACTCGGAGGCGCAAATCCTGCGCATCACCTGCCCGATCGGCGATCCGAACCTGGGAAAGCACCCGCAGGCCATTGCCGTGGGTGTTGCCGGCGCGTTACTGAGAGAGACGAGCGCCAGAAGAGCCGGAATGGCCCAATCAACATCAAAGGGATGCGCCGTGTGACGGGGAACGACAAGCTGTTGACGATCGAAGGCCTGACCAAGGCCTATCCGGGGGTTCTGGCCAATGACCGGGTCGGCTTTGCCGTCGCCGCGGGCGAGGTCCACGCGCTTTTGGGCGAAAACGGTGCCGGGAAATCGACGCTGGTCAAGATGATCTACGGTCTGGTCAAGCCCGATGCCGGGTCAATGGAGCTGCTGGGCGCGCCCTATGCCCCGCCCGAACCGCGCGCGGCCCGCAGCGCCGGCGTGGCGATGGTGTTTCAGCACTTCTCGCTGTTCGAGGCCCTGAACGTGGCCGAAAACGTCGCGCTCGGCATGGAGAACCCGCCGCCGATGCGCACGCTGGCCGCCCGGATCCGCGAGGTCAGCGACGCCTATGGCCTGCCGCTGGACCCCGATCGCACGGTGGGCGATCTGTCGGCGGGCGAACGTCAGCGCGTCGAGATCATCCGCTGTCTGTTGCAAGACCCCAAGCTGTTGATCATGGACGAACCGACCAGCGTGCTAACCCCGCAAGAGGTCGATATCCTGTTTGGCACGCTGCGCAAGCTTTCCTCGGAAGGCACGGCGATCTTGTATATTTCCCACAAGCTTGAGGAAATTCGCGGCCTGTGCGACCACGCCACGATCTTGCGCGGCGGGCGGGTGGTGGCGACCTGCATCCCGCGCGACAAGACCGCCCATGAACTGGCCGAAATGATGGTCGGAACCGAATTGAAGCTGACCGATCGTGCGGGGCGTCAGGCCGGCGACGTGGCGCTGGAAGTGGTGGGGTTGAACCTGCCGCCGACATCGGCCTTTGGTCCGACGTTGAAAAATATCGGCTTTTCACTGCGCAAGGGCGAGGTTCTGGGGATTGGCGGCGTGGCCGGGAATGGCCAAGAGGAACTGCTCGCCGCATTGTCGGGCGAACGCCCCAGCACGCCGGGCAGCGTCATTCTGGCGGGCGAAGACATCTCTGGCTTTGGCCCGAACCGGCGCCGCGCGCGCGGGCTGTTGGCCGCGCCCGAAGAGCGGCTGGGCCATGCGGCCGCCCCCGACATGAGCCTGATCGACAATGCCATTCTGACCGGCGCCAAGCGCAAGAAGCTGACCCGCAACGGATTCTTGAACATGCGCGCGGCACGCGATTTCGCGCAGGCGATCATATCTGCCTTTGATGTGCGCACGCCCGGGCCACATGTTGCTGCGCGGGCGCTGTCGGGCGGAAATCTGCAGAAATTCGTCATCGGCCGCGAGGTCTTGCAAGACCCTGCGGTGCTGGTGGTGAACCAGCCGACCTGGGGCGTCGATGCCGCCGCTGCCACCGCGATCCGGCAGGCGCTGCTGGATCTGGCGGCCAAGGGCGCCGCTGTCATTGCCATTTCACAAGACCTGGATGAGTTGGTGGAAATCTCTGACCGCTTTGCCGCGCTGAACGAGGGGCGTCTGTCAGAGCCGGTCGCCGCCGCCTCGCTGACGCTGGAACAGATCGGCCTGATGCTGGGCGGCGCGCATGGCATGAAGCCAGTGGAGGCCGTGCTATGATCATGCTTGTCAAGCGCCCGACGCCGTCGATCTTCTGGTCCTGGGCAACACCCGTGATCGCGGTTCTGGCCACGATGATCGCCGGAGGGGTGCTGTTTGCCGCGCTGGGCAAGAACCCGCTGGATGCGATCCGCACAATCTTTTGGGACCCGATCCTTGGCCCCAACGCGGGCTATTTCCGCGGCCAGCTTCTGGTCAAGGCGGGGCCGCTGATCCTGATCGCCTCGGGGCTGGCGGTGGGCTTTCGCGCCGGGATCTGGAACATCGGCGCCGAGGGCCAGTATATCATGGGCGCGATTGCCGGGGCGGCGGTCGCACTGGCGGCCTACCCCGCCGAAAGCGTGCTGCTGTTTCCGACCATGGTGATTGTCGGCGGCTTGGGCGGCTGGGCGTGGGCGATGATCCCGGCGTTGCTCAAGAACCGCTTTGGAACCTCGGAGATTCTGGTCTCGCTGATGCTGGTTTATGTGGCGCAGAACCTGCTGGCTTATATGGCCTTCGGCCCGCTGAAGAACCCGCAGGGCTTTGGCTTTCCCGGGTCACGAAATTTGCAGCAATACGCCTCGGCGCATAACCCCGAACTGATCGCCCGCACCGGGATGCACTGGGGGGTGGTCGCGGCCTTTATCGCGGTGATCGCCACCTATGTGCTGATGGCACGCCATATCGCGGGATTTCGGATCCGGGTCGCGGGCGACGCGCCCAAGGCGGCGCGGTTTGCCGGGGTCGCGCCGACAAAGATGGTGGTGTTCTGCCTTGGGCTGTCGGGCGCGCTGGCAGGGCTGGCGGGGCTGTTCGAGGTTTCCGGCCCCTCGGGTCAGATCACCGACAGTTTCAACGCAGGCTACGGCTTTACCGCTATCATCGTGGCGTTTCTGGGCCGATTGCATCCGGTGGGCATTCTGCTGGCCGGGCTGATCATGGCGTTGACCTATATCGGTGGCGACTCGGCGCAGTTGTCGCTGGGGCTGCCGGCGGCCGCGATACAGGTATTTCAGGCGATGTTGCTGTTCTTTCTGCTAGGCTTCGATTTTCTGACCAATTACCGGGTCAAGTTGAAAGGCACACGCGCATGATGATCGGTGGAATTGATGTCGTCATCTTGTTGGCGACGCTGATGGCCGCCTCGGTGCCGGTGTTGCTGGCGGCGACGGGCGAGTTGGTGGTCGAGAAATCGGGCGTGCTGAACCTGGGCGTCGAGGGGATGATGATCATCGGCGCGATCGCGGGGTTCGCGGGGGCGGTCTACACCCAAAGCCCGGCGTTCGGGTTTTTGTGTGGCGCCCTGGCGGGGGCCGCGATGGCGCTGTTGTTTGCGGTGCTGACCTTGGGGCTTTTGGCCAATCAGGTGCCGACCGGGCTGGCGCTGACACTGTTTGGCATGGGCCTGTCGGCGCTGGTCGGCAAGGGCTTTGAGGGGGTGCGGCCGCCGACGACCCCGAAGTTGGATTTCGGCCCGCTCAGCGACCTGCCGGTGCTGGGCAAGGTCGTGTTCTCGCACGACTGGATGGTCTACGCCTCGTTGGGAATGGTCGTGCTGGTGGCGCTGTTTCTGGCGCGAACCCGTGCCGGGCTGATCCTGCGTGCGGTGGGTGAAAACCACGACGCCGCCCATGCGCTGGGCTATCGGGTCGTGGCAGTGCGGGCTGCGGCCCTGGCCTTTGGCGGCGCGATGGCCGGTTTGGGCGGCGCCTATCTCAGCCTCGTGCGGGTGCCGCAATGGACCGAGGGAATGACCGCCAACGCCGGCTGGATCGCACTTGCGATCGTGGTGTTTGCGTCGTGGAAACCGGGGCGCGTGTTGTTGGGGGCCTATCTCTTTGGCGGCATCACCGCGCTTCAATTGCAGATGCAGGTTGCAGAATATGCGATCCCCGTGCACCTGTTGTCGATGGCACCTTATGTGATTACGATCATTGTGCTTGTCGTCATTTCCGCCCGCCATCGGTTTGGCGCAC
>DISZ01000017.1:216-25871 GCA_002422085.1 Rhodobacteraceae bacterium UBA6197 | reverse complement strand
ACCGGCCAAGCCCCGAACCGGCCAACGGCCCCCCCTTCGGCCCTTGCCGCGCAACGCCGCCAGACGCCCCGTCAGGCGGCGTTGGCATTCTTGCTGATGGTGACTTGATTGCGCCCCTCGGCCTTGGCGCCCAACAAGGCGCGGTCGGCCAGTTGCACAAGGTCGCTGACTGCGGCGTCATCGGGGCCGCCGCCGCCCATCGCCAGACCGATGGAAACCGTCACCGGCACCGCACCGCGGCCGTCAGGAAGCAGCACCGGGCGTTCTTTGACCACCTGACAGAGGCGCTCGGCGGCGATATGAGCCGCCTCGAGCGTGGTCTCGGGCATGGCGACCAGAAACTCTTCGCCGCCAATGCGGGCGATCAGGTCCACCTCGCGCAGATTGCAGGTCAGACGGTGGGCGATTTCGATCAGCACGGCATCGCCGGCGGCATGCCCCCAAGTGTCATTGACCGTCTTGAACAGATCGAGATCCAGCACCATGACCGCAAAGTTTCGACCCGTGGCATGCGCACGTTCGGCAATGCGCGCCAGATGCGGCAACGCGTAGCGACGGTTGTAAAGCCCGGTCAACGGATCGGTCACGGCAAGGCGCAACCCATCGGCCACGCTGGCGCGCTGCCGGTCTGAAATACGCTTGCGCGCAAGTTGACCGCGCAGTCGCAGTGCGGCCTCTTCGGCGCGCGCCGGATTGGCAAGGTCTGGCGAGATCAGATCGCTCGCGCCAAGATCCAGCGCCACGGCGGCGGTTTCACGCATCCCGTCAGGCAAGGCGATGCAAACGACCGAGTGGCGCGTACCCTGACGCGACCGCAGTTCCGACATCAGCCGCAACCCCTCCCCCGGGCGGCCAAGATCGGCGGCGATGATGAACGCATCGGGCAGGTTGTTGCCCGAGGTTTCTGTCAGCGCCTCTTCGCGCGACATGCTGCACAGCTGATCGTTCGGCAGATGTCGCGCCAGCGCCAGTTTCCACGCCAAGGCCGCTTCGCGGTTTGCCGCAACCAGCGCGATCCGGGCAGATGGGGTGAAACCGCTGAACGGTTCGGCAAAACCCATGTCGCGGCAGGTCGTTTCGCGGGCACGCAGTTCTTCGTCGGTTTCACGGGCCCGCAGAAGGCTGCGCAGGCGCGCCAGCAAGACAAGTTCGTCCAGCGGCTTGGGCAGGAAATCGTCAGCCCCGGCCCGCAACGCCGCCAATCGCGCCGGGCCATCGGCAAAGGCGGTGACCATGACCACGGGAATTGATTGCGTCGCCGGGTCCGCCTTGAGGCGGGCACAAACGTCAATGCCATTCATGTCGGGCAACTGCACGTCCAGCAAGACAAGGTCGGGCCGTTCGCGCTGCGCCAGACGCAGGGCGGCTTCGCCGGTGCTGGCTTGAACCGTGTCATAATGCGCGCCGGAAAGTTTCACTTTCAGCACGATACGATTCGTTGCCACATCGTCCACGATCAGGATTTTTCCTGCCACGGTACCACGCGCTCCCTTTACTGCTACAACCCTCGCGGTCATCCTGCCGCCCGAATGGTTAACAAACCCTTTCTGGCGGAGATCCTGAATGATGATGCGGCAAGATATCGCTCAGACGGTCGCGTTGCAGGCCCTGGGCTGGATCGCAGCGGATGACGAGGTGTTCGGGGCGTTCCTGGGGGCCAGCGGAGCCTCGGTGGCCGAGGTGCGCGCGGGGGCGTCGGACCCGGCGTTTCTGGTCTCGGTGCTGGATTTCCTGTTGCTGCGCGACGAATGGGTGCTGGGCTTTGCCGAAAGCGCCGCGATTTCCCCCGATCAACCGATGTTGGCCCGGATGGCGCTGGGCGGTGGCGATATGGCGAATTGGACCTGAGAACCGCTTGCACAGTCGCTGCCCTTCGGCCAGCTTGCGCAAAACGTGAAGGAGAGATCATGGCGCGCATCCTGGGAATTCTGTTCGACAAGGACGGAACGCTGTTCGACTTTACCGCGACCTGGGGGGAATGGGCCCGCGCGCTTTTGATCGAGCTGGCTGCGGGCGACCCGGTCGAGGTGCAGCGCCTGGCTGCGGCTATCGGCTATGTGATGCCGCACGCCGACCAGCCGGGACATTTCGAGCCACATAGCCCGGTCATCGCGGGCACGGCCGAGTTCATCGCCGAGCACCTCTTGCCGCATCTGACCGGATGGGAGGCCGAGCGCCTGATACGCTGGATGAACCTGCGCGCCGAAGACGTGCCGCTGGCCGAGGCCGTGCCGCTGCGCCCCTTGTTCATGGGCTTGCGCGCCGGCGGTTTGCGGCTGGGGCTGGCGACCAACGATTCCGAAGTGCCCGCGCGCAAGCATCTGGCGCAGGCCGGTGTGGCCGATCTTTTCGATTTTGTCGCAGGTTATGACAGCGGACATGGCGCAAAACCCGAACCGGGGCAGTTGCTGGCCTTTGCCAAGGCGATGGGTCTGGCCCCGGAGTCGGTGGCAATGGTGGGCGACAGCCGTCACGATCTGGCCGCCGGGCGCGCCGCCGGAATGGTGGTTCTGGGTGTGTTGACCGGCCCGGCCCGCGCCGAGGCCCTGGCCCCTTTGGCCGATGCGATATTGCCCGACATTGGCGCGATTCCGGCATGGCTGGCGGCGCGGGGCGACTAAGGCGGCGCTGGTGTTTGGCCCCGCGCGACGCTAGCTTTCGATGCGAAAGAAAAGGTGGGCGAGAATGGTTCTGTTTCGGGTGCAGCATGTCACGCTGGGGGTGCTGGCGGGTCTGGCGGGGTGGAGTCTGGCCGAGGTATTTTCAAGCTATACACAGCCGCGACTGGCGCTGGCCCTGGCGGTTCTGGCGATAGCGTTTTTTGGAGCTGCGCTGGTGATGCTGGGTGAGATCGGGTCGCGTCGGGCCTTGATCGCCGCCGCGCTGGTTGCGACCCCGGTCACGGCGCTGACGGTCTGGGCCTCGTTTCGTTTTGAAAGACCGGGTGACTTTCTGGACAGCGGGCATGTGATGATGGCGATGCTGCTGTTGGGGGCGCTGCCGGTGCCGTTCTTGATGGGGGTGGCGCAAAGTGGGCGCGACGGCTGGCGCGACTATGCGGCGCTGTTCATCAATTCGTGGAATATCGTGGTACGCTATGCTGCGGCTTGGGCCTTTGTCGGGGTGGTCTGGCTGGTGCTGTTGCTGTCGTCCGAGATGCTGCAACTGGTCGGGTTGCGGTTCTTGCAGGACCTGCTGCGCGAAGAAATCGTGATCTGGGTGCTGACCGGGGCAGTTCTGGGGCTGGGGCTGGCGGTGGTCAGCGAGATGTCGGATCTGGTGTCGCCCTATCTGGTGTTGCGGCTGATACGGCTGTTGGTTCCGGTGGTGCTGGTGGTCGTGGTGGTATTTGTGGGTGTGTTGCCGCTACGGGGGCTGGCGCAACTGTTTGGCCATCTGTCGGCGGCTGCGGTGCTGATGGCGGTGGCGGCGGCCGTGGTTTCGCTGATTTCGATTGTGGTTGACCAGAACGATGCCGAGGCCGCGCGTAGCCGGATCATCAACTGGTCTGCGCTTGGTTTGGCCATACTGCTGCCGATTCTGGCGGGGCTCGCGGCTTGGGCCGTGGCGCAGCGGGTGGTGCAGTATGGCTGGACGCCGGGCCGGGTTGCAGCTGGCGTCGGGGTGGCGGTGGTGCTGGGCTATGCGGGGCTCTATGCTCTGGCGGCGCTAGGCGGGCGGCGCTGGCAGACGCGGATCAGGCGCGCCAATCTGGCCATGGCGCTGGTACTGATCGCGGTGGCCGCGCTTTGGTTGACGCCGGTCTTGAACGCCGAGGCGATTGCCGTGAGATCGCAGATGACGCGCTACGCCGAGGGCGTGACTTTGCCCGAGCGCCTGCCGCTTTGGGAAATGGCGCATGATTGGGGCCGGGCGGGGACATCGGCGGTGGCCGCCCTGCGGGTGAGGGCCGATGCACCGGGTCAAGAAGCGCTGGCCAAGCGGCTCGCGCAGTTGGACGCGGCGGACAGTCTTTGGGAGTACACCGATTTGGCCGTGCCAAAGGACGCTGCGACCGAGGAAGCGGTCGCCGCGCGTCTGCCCGTCTTGCCTCGTGGCGCGACGCTGCCGGACGGATTCCTGGGCGATGTCGGCGCAACGCTGGCGGAACCGATCCTTGCCGCCTGTGCGTTGCGGACCCCTGCGGGAAACCCCGGCTGCCTGCTGGTGCGCGCAGATCTGTTGCCGCATCGCGAGGGTGACGAGGTCTTGCTGTTGTTGATGGATGGGCCGCGTCGAGCGCTGGCCGGCGTCGAGACTTTTCAAAAGGTGGGCGGTTTCTGGTCCGGGAGGGGCGGGCAGGTGCAACTGGGCGGCACGCAACTGTCGGCCACAGTGCTGATCGACCGCCTGATCGCCGAGGGGGTCTTGATCGTCCCGTCGGGCATTGGCGCGATCCAATTGGGTGACAGTCGCTTTACCATCGGCCCCTGAGTCCCGACCCCAGAGTCATTGGCAGTTTTTTAACTCGGGCAGTCTAGGCTTGGGGCAGTCTTGAAGGGTGGTTCCGATGCACGGTCTGATAAACCGTTCCATTCAAATATTCTTGTGCGAAACCTATGGCGGGACGCTATGGGCCGACGTTGCCAGCGCGGCCGGGCTGGGACCGGACGGGTTTGAGGCGATGCTGCACTATGACGACGATGTGACCGATGTCGTGCTGGCGTCGGCATCTGGGCGGTTGGGCAAGCCACGTGCTGCATTGCTTGAGGATTTCGGGGCATTTCTGGTGACGCAAGAACCGCTGCGACGGTTGTTGCGCTTTGGTGGCGTCGATTACGCCGATTTTCTGCTGTCGCTGGACGAGCTGCAGGGCAGGGGATTGATGGCGTTGCCGGATCTCGATTTGCCTGCCCTCGGTTTGAACGTGCATGCCGGAGGGCGTTTCACCTTGACTGTGCAAGGGGATCTACCCGGCTGGGGGGCAATAGCGACCGGTCTTTTGCGCGCCATGGCCGATGACTATGGGGCGTTGGCCACGATCGAGCCCATGGCACCGAAAAACGGGACCGAGCTTCTTTCGATCGAATTGCACGATGCGCGCTTTGCCGTGGGGCGGCGGTTCGATCTTGCCCAGCCGGTGGTGGGGGCGGAATGAACATGGCGTTGCCCCAAGACCGGATCACACTGCCGGTAGCAGTGCTTGGGCAACTGATGCCGATGTACCTGTGGGTCGGCCCCACAGGAGGTCTTTGTGCGGCCGGGCCGACCATGGTCAAGCTGATCGGACGGGGCGATCCGGTGGGTTTGCCCTTCGCCGATCACTTTGATCTGCGCCGGGCGCGGCGGGTTCGTGGCGACTCTGCGCAATCGGTGCGCGATTTGGTAGGGCAGCGGTTGCAACTGACTCTGCGCCGCGACCCCGCCACGACGCTGCGCGGCATCGCGGTGCCGGTAGGTGCCGATGGGGCCGAGGGGATTTTCCTGAACATGTCGTTCGGTGTCGGTCTGGCCGACGCGGTGCGCAAACACCACCTGACCGATGCCGACTTCGCGCCAAGCGACCTCGCGATGGAGCTGCTCTATTTGCAAGAGGCCAAGACGGCGGTGATGGGCGAATGGCAGGGTCTGAATGAACGCCTTCAAGCAGCGCGCCGTGCCGCCGAGGCACAGGCGATGACCGACGCGCTGACCGGCTTGGCGAACCGGCGGGCGTTTGATTTTGGCCTGCAGGCGGCAATCGACCAAGTCGCGCGCGGCAGTCCGGGATTTGCGCTGGCGCATCTGGATCTCGATCATTTCAAGGCGGTCAATGATACTTTGGGCCATGCTGCCGGGGACCGGGTTCTGGCAACCGTCGCACAGGTTTTGCACGAGGAAATGCGGCGCGGCGATCTGGTGGCACGGATCGGCGGGGACGAGTTCGCGTTGATTCTGCGGGGTCCGATCGAACCCGACCAGTTGTTGGCGTTGGGCGCGCGGATCATCGCCGGGCTGGAAGAGCGCTGCCGGGTGAATGGCGAACCGTCCGGGGTATCGGCCAGTTTGGGGGTGGTGATGTCGCAAAGCTATGCCCAGCCCGACCCGCAACGGATGCTCGCGGATGCGGATGCCGCGCTCTACGCTTCGAAACATCAGGGTCGCTCGCGCTGTACGGTCGTGACCCCGAAAGTGGGGCACTGTGCTCCGATCAACGACACGGCGCCGTGCAAGACTACCCAAATTGCGTCGGATGCCGCCACAGGTTGCACTCTGCCGGTGGTGCCTGCCGCGCCGGCATCGTCATCGGCAGTTTGACTGCGGGCAGGCCAAATTCCCTCTCCCCAAGGCTGAGCCGATCCGCTACGGCTGGGCAACATGAGACAAGGCTTTCCCATCGCTATGCCGGGCATGTCAATCGGCCTGCTGGGCGGGTCGTTCGACCCGGCCCACGAGGGGCACGCAATGATCACGCGCGAGGCATTGCGACGTTTCGGATTGGATCGTGTCTGGTGGCTGGTCAGTCCGGGCAACCCTTTGAAGTCGCATGGCCCCGCGCCCATGAACGAACGGATTGCCAGGGCCCGCGAGATCATGTGCGACCCGCGCGTTGACGTTACCGGGATCGAGGCGGATCTGGGCACCCGCTATACTGCGCAAACGCTGGTGCGCTTGATCCGGCTTTACCCCGGTGTGCGGTTCGTCTGGCTGATGGGGGCCGACAATCTGGCGCAGTTTCACCGCTGGGAGGATTGGCAACAGATCCTGCGGATGGTGCCGGTCGGGGTGCTGGCGCGGCCGGGCGTGCGGATGGCGGCGCGGCGGTCGAAAACGGCTTTGGTCTTTGACGACGCGCGGCTGCCAGCCGAACAGGCCAAACTTCTGGCCAGTCGCAAGCCACCGGCCTGGTGTTTTGTGAACGTGCCGATGCTGGACATGTCGTCGTCGGCAATCCGGGCGGCGGCCGGATGGTACGGCAAGGCTTGATGCCTGACCTTGCCGCGCGCTAACTTGATGTGACAAGAGCGGGGGCGGTATGCGGTATTCTCGGCGACTGGTGTTGGGATGGTTGATGGCCGGGGCGGCCGATCTGGCCCATGCGCAGGCGCCCGCCGTTTCGCCGCGCCCTTTGGCGCGGGTGGACGGGGCGGCACTCGCGCGGGGGAGCACGCAAGGTGCATCCGTGCCGGCCGCGCCAGCGGATGACCTGATCGCTGCGGCAAAGCTGGGGGGCGAGGTTGCCTATCTCGTCGCCGATGCCGCGACCGGCCTCGTGCTGGAGGCGCGGGGAGGCGACCGGCCCATGCCCCCCGCGAGCACCGCCAAGACCATCACCTCGCTTTACGCATTGGCGCATCTGGGCCCCGCATATCGGTTCCGCACCCGGTTGATCGCCACCGGGCCGATCTCGGGAGGCAAGATCAGAGGAGATCTGGTGTTTGCCGGTGGTGGCGACCCGACTCTGGGCACCGATCAGGTGGCGGAAATGGCCGCCGCGCTGGCCAGACAAGGCGTGACCGGGATCACCGGTTCGTTCCTGGTCTGGGGAGGTGCTTTGCCCTACGCGCACGAGATCGCGGACGATCAACCCGAGCATGTGGGCTATAATCCGGCTGTTTCGGGGATAATCCTGAATTACAACCGGGTGCACTTTCAGTGGCGCCGCGCCGCGGGGGGGTATCAGTTGGCGATGGATGCGCGTTCGGATCGATATCAGCCGGCCGTCTATACCGCCGATATCAGTCTGGCAAATCGCGATCGACCACTGTTCAGCTATTCTGAAAACTCCGGGAAAGAGCATTGGACGGTTGCCAGCGCGGCATTGGGCAAGGGCGGTAGCCGTTGGCTGCCCGTGCGCCGCCCTGCGCTTTATGCGGGTGATGTGTTTCAGACACTGGCGCGAGCCCAAGGCGTGACCTTGCCCGCCCCAAAAGAGGTGACGAACTTGCCCGGCGGCACAGTTCTGGTTGAAAAAACCAGTGAGCCGTTGCGCGAAGTGCTGCGCGACATGCTGAAATTCTCGACCAATATAACGGCCGAGGCGGTGGGTCAGACCACGACGATGGCCCGCGGCGGAGGGGCCTCGGGGAAGGCCATGACCGAGTGGCTTTCGGCGCGGTCCGGCGCCACCCGCGCGCGGTTTGTGGACCATTCCGGTCTGGGGGCTGCTTCGCGGATTTCACCGCGCGAGATGGTGGTGGCTCTGGCGGGCTTGGGTCAAAAAGCCGGGCTTCGGGGGATTTTGCGCCACATCGCGCTGCGGGATGCAAACGGCAAAGAAGTGAAGAACCATCCGATCCGGGTGGATGCCAAGACCGGGACGCTGAATTTTGTTTCGACCTTGGCGGGGTACATGACCGCGCCGGATGGAACCGAGCTGGTTTTCGCGATTTTCACCGGCGATGTGGCACGCCGCAAGGCAGCGGCACAATCCGAGGCGCCGGAAGGATCGGCGGCATGGGTGCGGCGCTCGAAGCGGCTGCAACAGCAACTGATCGAGCGCTGGGGCGCGGTTTACGGCAGCTGAGGCGCGCCGCTCAAAGCGTCAGGTGCCGGGCCCGCGCGCCGCGTTCAATGGCCGCTGCGTGCAGCCGGTCGATGTTCAACTCGTGCCGCATTTCCTCCAACAGGCGCAGCTCGCTTTGACGCAGGGTGCCGTCGGCGGCCGCCACATCACAGGCCAGCGCATAGGCGGTTTCGAACAGGCGTTCCGGCAGGCCATCCCGGATCAGGCCAAACAGCGCGTCAAGCCCGTCCTCTTCTTCCAGCAACGCATAGACCGTGCCGGCGACGACGCTGATCTGTTCGATGTCATAGGTGGCAAAGATCGGCATGTGGTTGACCATCTGCTCGATCGCTATCAGTTCGGCGGTGCGAACCGACTCGTCTGACAGGGAAACGGCGACCATGATGGCAACAAGAGCATCTTGCGGCGAAAGCGAAGGCAGGGTGTCGGGCACGAATTCCATCCTGATATGAGCGGTTCTGGTTCAAATTATTGACGATTGCCCCCCCGTTCAATAGGTGGAACGCGATGGGCGCAAGGGGTGCCCGCAATGAGGTATGAAATGACGAAGCTCCGCGACGCTGCGATGAACTCCAAAGCCTGGCCTTTCGAGGAAGCGCGTCGCGTTCTGAAACGCTATGAAAAGGCGCCGCCCAAGAAGGGCTATGTGCTGTTCGAGACCGGATATGGCCCTAGCGGGCTGCCGCATATCGGCACCTTTGGCGAAGTTGCCCGCACCACGATGGTGCGCCGTGCGTTTGAGGTTATCTCGGATATCCCCACGAAATTGCTGTGCTTTTCGGATGATATGGACGGCATGCGCAAGGTGCCCGAGAATGTTCCGAACCAGGAAATGCTGCGCGGCCACATGCAAAAGCCGCTGACCGATGTGCCGGACCCGTTTGGCGAATTCGCCAGTTTTGGCGACCACAACAACGCCATGCTGCGGCGGTTTCTGGACACGTTCGGGTTTGACTACGAATTTGCCAGCGCGACCGAGTATTACAAATCGGGCAAGATGGATGAAATTCTGCTGCACGCGGCGGAACGCTACGACGACATCATGAAGATCATGTTGGCCAGTCTGCGCGAAGAGCGCCAGCAGACCTATAGCTGCTTTCTGCCGATCAGCCCGAAAACCGGCAAAGTGCTTTATGTGCCGCTGACCAATGTCGATGCGAAGGCGGGCACGATCAGCTATGTCGATGAAGATGGCGAAGAGGTCACGGTCTCGGTCACCGGCGGCAATGTAAAGCTGCAATGGAAGCCCGATTTCGGCGCGCGCTGGGCCGCGCTGGATGTGGATTTCGAGATGTATGGCAAGGACCATTCGACCAATACCCCGATCTACGACGGGATTTGCAAAGTCCTTGGCGGACGCGCGCCCGAGCATTTCACCTACGAATTGTTTCTGGACCAGAATGGCGAAAAAATCTCGAAGTCGAAAGGCAACGGGCTGTCGATCGATGAATGGCTGACCTATGCTTCCAGTGAAAGCCTGAGCTATTTCATGTATCTCAAGCCGAAAACCGCCAAGCGGATGTATTTCGACGTGATCCCGAAGGCGGTGGACGAGTATCACCAGCAACTGAAAGCCTATCACGGGCAGGATGTGGCGGCGCAGGTCAACAACCCGGTCTGGCATATCCATGGCGGTCAGGTGCCGCAAAGCCATATGGTGGTGCCGTTTGCGATGCTGCTCAATCTGGCCTCGGTGGCCGGGGCGACCGACAAGTCCGGGCTTTGGGGCTTTATCAAGCGCTATGCTCCCGAGGCGAGCCCCGAGGCGAACCCCGATCTGGATCAGGCGGCCGAATTCGCGGTGCGCTACTTCCGCGATTTCGTGGCGCCAACGCGGGTGTTCCGCCTGCCCAACGATCAGGAACGCGCGGCGCTGCAGGATCTGGCGGCGCGGTTGAAGGATTGGGCTGGCGGGCTGGACGGTGAGGCACTGCAGACGATGGTCTTTGCGGTCGGCACCGAACATGGGTTCGACCCTCTGCGCGGCTGGTTCACGGCGCTTTACGAGGTGCTCTTGGGTGCCAGTCAGGGGCCGCGTTTTGGCGGCTTTGTCGCGCTTTACGGCATTGACGAAACCATTGCGCTGATTGGTCGGGCGCTGGATGGCGCCTTGGTCGACTGACTTGCCGGACGTGTGGATCGGGCTAGCTTTCCGGGTCAGGAGGGCTGTCCGATGCGCGGTGTTTCGCTTGCCTTGTGGCTGCCTTTGCCGCTTTGGGCCGAGGAAGACCCGATCCGATAGGTGATCGCGGCGCAGATTGCGGCACTGCGCTCGGCGGATGTCGCCGGGGCGTTCAGCTATGCCTCGCCGGGTATTCGGGCACTTTTTCGCACGCCGGAACGGTTTGGCGCGATGGTGGACAAGGGGTTCGCGGTATTGCGCCAGCCCGGCGACGTGATCTGGCTGGGTCAGCGCGCCGAAGGCGGGCAGCCGGTTCAGCGCGTGATGCTGCGCAGCACGGGGGCGGTGCGTATCTTAGACTACCGGATGATCGAAGGCCCCGATGGGTGGCGCATTGATGGCGTCAGCCCGGTCGCGTCAGGTGCCAATGGTGCCTGAGCGCCTTTGGGCATGTGGCAGCGTTCGCCCCGGTTAAGAGTGCTTTAGGAATCGCTGTTAGCAATCGTGAAGCCGGGGCATGACGCGCCCGGCATCCCCAGCATGAGAAACCCCGGTCGCGGTCTTTCGACGTGGCGCCTTTGGCGCCTGCGAGGTCGTGGCGGGGGGCTGGGTTGGCCGGAACACGCGAAGGGGAACCCGGAATGAACAAGGCGATTACCGATGGGCTGGTTCTGACGCCGCCCGCTTTTGAGCTGGGGCTGGATGTCTGGTCCAGCGAGGACGGCACGGTCGGCTCGAACAGCTATGATGGCGCGCCCAATGCTGCGCTGGTGGCGGCGGATCAGGACTTTGGCTCTTGCCTTGAGCTGGTCAAGACCAGCACCACCCAAAAGCTGCGCGCCATGGCCGAAACGCCAATCTTGCCGGGGTGTTATCTGCGCGTCTCGGCGCGGGTCAAGGCGATCAGCGGCAACCTGCCCTCGGTGGCGATCGCGGGTTACGCGATGAGCGCCGCAAACGCCCATGTGTCCGGCCTGATCGAGGTCGGCCCGAGTGTTGCGCTGGGCAGCTATGGCAAGGTCGTGACTGTCAGCGCGATCATCGGCACCGGCACGCGCGGCGGTGTTGACATGGCGTGGGGTCGGACCCCGGTCTACGGGCACTTTGGTCTGAACCTGACCGGTGCCAACGGCGGTGTCGTGCGTATTGACGACATCGAGATCGAAGATGTCACGGAAGCCTTCCTGCGCGACATGATGGATTGGGTCGATGTGCGCGATTTCGGCGCCGCAGGCGACGGTATCACCGACGACAAGGCCGCGTTCGAGGCCGCCGATGACGCCGCCGCCGGGCGCAGCATTCTGGTGTCGGCGGGCAGCTATCTGATCGGTTCAAGTCTGACCCTTGCCGCACCCATTCGTTTTGAGGGCACGTTGGTCATGCCGACCGATGCGAAACTGTCGCTGCTGGCAAGCTATGATTTTCCGACCTATGCCGATGCGTTCGGCGACGAGTTGACCGGGTTCAAGAAGGCGCTTCAGGCGCTGTTCACCTATACAGACCACAACACGCTGGATCTGAAGGGGCGCCGCGTCGAGGTGAGCGAACCGATTGATGTCAGTGCATTGGCGCCGGATGTTTCGACCTTTTCGAACCGCCGGGTGATCGCCAACGGGCAGTTCAACGCGATTGCCGGCGCGGCATGGGACAACACCGTCGCGACCTCGCAGGCGACCTATTCGACCAGTCAGCCGACGACGCTGACCGCGGTCGCCAATATCGCCAATATCCCGGTGGGCGCGCGGATTTCGGGCACGGGTGTCGGCCGCGAGGTCTATGTTCGGGCGGTGAACGTGGGCGCCTCGAGCCTGACCCTGTCGCAGCCGCTTTATGGTGGGTCGGGGACGCGCACATTCACCTTCACGCGCTACAAGTATATTCTGGATTTTTCCGGAATCGCGCAGCTTGACCGCTTTCATATCGAGAATGTCGAGTTCTTGTGCAACTTTGCGGCCAGCTGCATCATGCTGCCGCCGAACGGGCAGATGTTTCAGCTTCGCGACAGCTATGTGACCCACCCCAAGGATCGCGCGATCACCTCGATCGGGCGTGGCTGTCAGGATCTGTTGGTCGATGGCTGCCAGTTCCTGTCGAGCGAGATGCAAGTGCCGGCGCAAGATCGCACCAGCATTGCGCTGAACGTCAACGCCAACGACGTGAAAATACGGTCGAACCGGTTTGTGCGCTTTGGCCATACGATGGTGATGGATGGCTCGGGACATCTGATCGTCGGCAATCACTGGTTTCAGGGCGACGACGAAACCAATGGCGTGCGAGTCGCCGGTCTGGTGCTGACACAGACCAACGTGCAAACCGCCGTGACCGGAAACTATATCGACAACTCGGTTATCGAATGGACGAATGAGTATTCCCCAGACCCCAACTACGGCAGCGAGTATTCGTTTGGCGGGCTGACGGTGACGGGCAATACCTTCATCAGCATGAACTCGGCGCCGTGGTTCACATGGTTCTCGATCAAGCCTTACGGCACCGGCCACTATATTCAGGGTTTGAATATTTCGTGTAACGTTTTCAAAGCTGTAAACGGAATGATCGACCGGCCTGACAAGGTGGATACGACCTTTGCCGATCTGGACTACAGCCGGATGCGCAACATCTTGATGGAGGGCAACATCTTCAACGGGGTCACCCAGCTGGTCACCAATCCGGTGTTCTTGCAATACGATCAGGCGTCCGCACAAAGCGTCTGGTTGATTGATCCGGGGGCGTATCTGCCGTTCAACGGCTGGGCGCGCAATGTTGAAAGCGTGGTGGCGGAAGGCATGATTACCAACGCCACAGGCGCGCGTGTCAGCGAGATGCCCTATTTCAGCGTCGAGCAGGGGGCGACCAAGAAACAGGTTTCGTTGAACTGGTCGCAGGCGGCCAAGGGGCGGGTGCATATCCGGGTGCGGATGGACAACCCGAACTGATCCGGTGCAGGCCAACGTCACCTGAAAGAGCGAAAGGGCGGGCGCTGCGGCGCCCGCTTTTTTAAAGGTGCCCCATGTCGTCGGGGCTCAATTGATAGGCGCGCGCAAAGCCTTCGTTCAAGGCACCGGCGATCAGCGTGAACGCAATGAAACGGAAATCCGGCAGGTCGATGTAAAGCTTCGATTTCGGGTGATCGGCCAGCCAGCGCGCGCGGACAGCGCCACGCGCCGGGTCGTCTGGAGCCAGAAACTGCGCGCGCAGGGTGAGGCTGAGGCGTGGGTGGGTCAGCGGGTCGCCTTTTGGTCCCGGCTCGCCCAGCAATAGCGCTGCGCGCGGATCCTGCGCCAAGGCACGATAGTGAAATGCCAGGCCCGATATCAGGCTCCAAAGCCCGCCGTCCGGGCCAGGGCCAAGGGCAATGCGGCTGACGAAGGGTGCGCCGGTGCCCGGATCAAGCACTGCCAATGCACCAAAGCGCGCCTCGCGGATCAGCCGCCGCGCCAGCGTGCGGGCCTGGTCGTCGGTCTGGCGGATCGGGCTTTGCGGATCGGGCATGATCTGACCTATTTCACGTTGGCTGCGCCTGAAAAATTGGCGTATGGGGAATCAGCATCGCGCAACCTGTGGATATTGCCAAGAAATGACTACCGCTACACTTGCTGACCGCCCCTTGCGCAGGGGAGAATTCCTGCCGAAATCCATCACCATATTCCGCGAAGGGTATACTTTGCGCAGTCTTCAGGCCGATTCACTGGCCGCGTTGACAGTGGCGATTGTCGCCTTGCCCTTGTCGATGGCCATCGCCATCGCCTCGGGTGTCGGGCCGGAACGGGGGCTTTTTACCGCGATCGTGGGCGGGTTTCTGGTGTCGCTGTTGGGCGGATCGAGATTTCAGATCGGCGGGCCGGCGGGGGCGTTCATCGTGCTGGTTGCGGCCTGCGCGATGCAGACCGGGATCGAGGGGCTGGTGCTGGCGACCTTCCTGTCGGGTTTCATGTTGATCGTGCTGGGGGTGCTGCGGCTGGGCAGCTACATCCGCTTCATCCCCTATCCGGTGACGGTAGGGTTTACCGCCGGGATCGGCGTCATCATCTTTGCCAGCCAGATCAAGGATCTTTTCGGGCTGACGCTGAACGGCCCCGAGCCGGCGAGTTCGTCGCAAAGCTCGAGACGATGTGGTCGGCGCGCGGCAGTTTTACCCCCGCAGCGATGGGCGTGGCGGGCGCGACGATCCTGCTGATAGAGGTGCTCAAACGGCTCCGGCCGCGCTGGCCCAACCTTTTGATCGGGGTTGCGGCGGCGTCAGTTGTGGTGGCGCTTGCGGGCCTGCCGGTCGAGACGATCCACACCAGGTTCGGGGACTTGCCAAGACTGTTGCCCGCCCCGTCGATGCCGGTGCTTTCATTGGCGACGGTTACGGCGGCGCTACCTTGGGCGATCAGTTTTACGCTGCTGGGCGCGATTGAATCGCTGCTTTCGGCAATGGTGGCCGATGGCATGACCGGCACGCAGCACCGCTCGAACGCCGAGCTCGTGGCGCAGGGCGTGGCCAATGTCGGTTCGGCGCTGTTTGGCGGGTTCTGCGTCACCGGCACTATCGCGCGCACCGCAACCAACGTGCGCGCCGGATCACAGGGACCGGTGTCGGGGATGCTGCATGCGCTGTTTGTGTTGGCGTTCATGCTGATCGCAGCCCCCTTGGCGGGCTATATTCCGCTGGCGGCGCTGGCCGGCGTCTTGGCCATCGTCGCGTGGAACATGATCGAGAAAGACGAATTCAAGGCGCTTGTATTTTCGTCGCGCGGCGATGCGATGGTGCTGATCGTGACCTTTGCCCTGGTCGTTTTCCGCGACTTGACCGAAGGCATCATCGTCGGTTTCGCGCTGGGCGGACTGGTCTTTATCCGCCACATGTCCGAGATGACTCGAATCGAAAGACACGACGTTTCAACGGACACGGAAACGCCCGATCCGCAAGGCCGCGATGTGGTGGTTTACCGGCTGCGCGGCGCCGTGTTCTTTGGCGCCGTGGCGCGGCTTGGCTCGGTGCTGGACCGCATCGCGCAATGGCCGCGTGCGGTGGTGGTCGATTTCTCGAATGTGCCGCTGGTCGATAGCACGGGCGCGCATATGGTGGTGACGCTGGCGCAGAAATTACGCCGCCACGAGGCACAGCTCTATGTCGCTGGCGCTGCTATCGAGGTTCGCCGTGCCCTGCACGCGCAAGGCCTGCACGAACCGCTGGCACGTTTCCTGCCCGACGTGGCCGAAGCCTTGGCCGTGGCGGCGCGCAACCAAGACGAATCGCTGGCCGGCTGACCCGAATTTCGCCACATTGTTTCTTGCGCGGCAAAAGCCCCAAGGCTGGCCGCAGTCCCTTGCTTGCGTCATCTTCACCGATGCGTGAACAGGCAAGGGCTTGAAATAAAATATCAAAAATTGCCATCAAAACCTAAGATTAACAACATTACCGAACGGTCTGTCAAAAAATTTACAAAATAATTCAATTAACAAAGGGGCTTACATAAAAACGAATATTTGGTTTACAATGGCTTGGGGTAGAAAGCTTTCGGCGACAGCCGAGGGTTGGGTGCGGCTCTTGAGCCGACAATATTTCCAAGGAGGATGCCGCCGATGGTTGCTCAGGAACAGTCAGTCGTTGTGCCGACGTTGCGGGATATTCCCGCGGGCTTTGAAAATGCTCATGCCGACACCGCCAAATACAACGCGATGTATGCGGAATCGATCAGTGATCCCGAAGGTTTTTGGGGGCGCGAGGGGCAGCGGCTCGACTGGATCAAGCCCTATACCAAGGTCAAGGACACCGATTTCACCTTTGGCAAGGTTTCGATCAAATGGTTTGAAGACGGGGTTTTGAACGCGTCGGTCAACTGTATCGACCGTCACCTGAAAGACCGCGCACTGCAAACCGCGATCATCTTTGAGCCTGACGATCCGAAAACCCCTGCTCAGCACATCACCTACCGCGAATTGTCGCAAAAGGTGAACCAGATGGCCAACGTTCTGCTCAGCCAGGGCGTGATGCGCGGCGACCGCGTCGTGATCTACCTGCCGATGATCCCCGAGGCCGCCTACGCGATGCTGGCCTGTGCCCGGGTCGGCGCCATCCATTCGATCGTGTTTGCCGGTTTCTCGCCCGATGCACTGGCCAACCGGATCAATGACTGCGGTGCCAAGCTGGTGATTACCGCCGACACCGCCCCACGCGGTGGCCGCCGCACGCAGTTGAAAGCCAATACCGACGCTGCCTTGCTGCACTGCTCGGACAAGGTGCGCTGCCTCGTGGTCAAACATACCGGTGATCAGGTTTCCTGGGTCGCTGGCCGTGATGTCGACGTGCTGGCGTTGATGGAGCAGGTCAGCCCCGAATGTCCGCCCCGGCCAATGGGTGCCGAGGATCCGTTGTTCATCCTTTATACCTCGGGCTCGACCGGCAAGCCGAAGGGCGTGGTGCATACGACCGGCGGCTATCTGGTCTATGCCGCGATGACCCACCAATATACCTTCGACTACAAGGATGGGGACGTGTTCTGGTGCACCGCCGACGTGGGTTGGGTGACTGGTCACAGCTACATCATCTACGGTCCGCTGGCGAATGGCGCGACCACGATCATGTTTGAGGGTGTGCCGACCTTCCCCGACGCTGGCCGTTTCTGGGAAGTCTGCGCCAAGCACAAGGTAACGCAGTTCTACACCGCGCCCACCGCCATCCGTTCGTTGATGGGGCAAGGCCACGAGTGGGTCGAAAAGCACGACCTGTCGTCGTTGCGCGTGTTGGGCTCGGTTGGTGAACCGATCAACCCGGAAGCCTGGATCTGGTATGACAAATACGTCGGCAAGGGCAAATGCCCGATCGTCGACACCTTCTGGCAAACCGAAACCGGCGGCCATATGCTGACCCCGCTGCCCGGCGCCACGCCCACCAAGCCGGGTTCGGCGACCAACCCGTTCTTTGGTGTCAAACCGGTGGTGCTTGACCCGCAAAACGGTCGCCGCATGGGCGAAACCGAGGCCGAGGGCGTGCTGTGCATCTCGGACAGCTGGCCGGGTCAGATGCGCACCCTTTGGGGCGACCACGAACGCTTTCAGGAAGCCTATTTCTCGCAGTATCGCGGCTATTACTTTACCGGAGACGGCTGCCGCCGCGACCAGGATGGCTATTACTGGATTACCGGCCGCGTCGATGACGTGATCAACGTTTCGGGTCACCGCATGGGCACCGCCGAGGTCGAATCCGCGCTGGTCGCGCATCCGAAAGTGGCCGAGGCCGCCGTGGTGGGCTATCCGCACGACCTCAAGGGGCAGGGCATCTACGCCTATGTCACCTTGATGAACGACGTAGAGCCGTCCGATGATCTGCGCAAGGAACTGGTCAAGTGGGTGCGCACCGAGATCGGACCGATCGCCTCGCCGGACCTGATCCAATGGGCGCCGGGCCTGCCGAAAACCCGCTCGGGCAAGATCATGCGCCGCATCCTGCGCAAGATCGCCGAGAATGATTACGGCAGCCTTGGCGACATTTCGACCCTGTCCGATCCGTCGGTCGTGGAAGAACTGATCGACAACCGCATGAACCGGGCCTGAGCGGTGTTGTCAGCGATGGATAACACAGCAAAAATCACGCCCGCGGTTCTGATCCTTCTTGGCCCTCCGGGGGCCGGGAAGGGCACGCAGGCGCGGATGCTCGAAGACAGCTTCGGGCTGATCCAGCTTTCGACGGGCGATCTGTTGCGCGCTGCCGTTGCGGCGGGCACGCCTGCCGGACTTGCCGCGAAGGCGGTGATGGAGGCGGGCGCGCTGGTCAGCGATGACATCGTGCTGGCGATCCTCAAGGACCGTCTGGCGGAACCCGACGTGACCCGCGGCATCATCCTTGATGGCTTTCCGCGCACCGACGGTCAGGCTGCGGCGCTGGACGCGCTTCTGGCCGAGGCCGGGCAGCGGGTCACCGCTGCGATCAGCCTCGAGGTTGACGACGAGGCGATGGTTGCCCGGGTTGCGGGCCGCTACACCTGCGGCACCTGCGGCGAAGGCTACCATGACGAATTCAAGCGGCCCGCGGTTGCGGGCACTTGTGACAAATGCGGCGGGGCGACGTTCAAGCGGCGCGCCGACGACACTGCCGAAACGGCGCGGGAACGGCTGAAGGCCTACCACGCCCAGACGGCACCGCTGATTGCGCATTATGGCCGTTTGGGTGTTCTGGAAACGATCGACGCGATGGGATCCATCGACGAAATCGCCTCTGGGCTGGGCCAGATTGTCGCGCGCGTCTCGGCGGTTTGACAGGGAGGGGCGGCGCCCGGATCGGGGGCCGTCTTGGAGCTAACAAAAAGGGAGTTACGCAAATGGCGGACAAATCTTCGTCCAACGCCTACTGGAAAGCGAACATCCGGATGATCCAGTTGTTTCTGGTCATCTGGTTCGTCGCGTCCTTTGGCCTTGGCATCCTTCTGCGCCCGATGCTTTCGGGTATCGGCGTGGGCGGCACTGATCTGGGCTTCTGGTTTGCCCAGCAAGGCTCAATCCTCGTGTTTCTTGTCCTGATCTTTGTTTATGCCTGGCGCATGAACAAATTGGACATAGAACACGGCGTGGAAGAATAAAGGAGCGTCGGGACAATGGATCAATTTACCCTCAACCTTATTGTTGTGGGCGCGACCTTCGCGCTTTACTTCGGTATCGCTATCTGGGCCCGTGCTGGCTCGACCGCGGAATTCTATGCTGCTGGCCGGGGTGTTCACCCTGTGCTGAACGGCATGGCCACCGGCGCTGACTGGATGTCGGCCGCCTCTTTCATCTCGATGGCCGGCATCATCGCCGCCGGCGGCTATGACACCTCGGCCTACCTCATGGGCTGGACCGGTGGTTATGTGCTGCTTGCCATGCTTCTGGCGCCCTACCTGCGCAAATTCGGCAAATTCACGGTGCCGGAATTCATCGGCGACCGCTTCTATTCGCCGACCGCGCGTCTGGTGGCTGTGGTCTGCCTGATTACCGCTTCGGTGACCTACGTTATCGGTCAGATGACCGGCGTCGGGGTTGCGTTCTCGCGCTTCCTTGAGGTGAAAGCCTCGACCGGTCTTTATATTGGCGCGACGGTTGTGTTCTTCTACGCGGTTCTTGGCGGCATGAAGGGCATCACCTACACGCAGGTTGCACAGTATGTGGTGCTGATCCTGGCCTATACCATCCCGGCCGTGTTCATCTCGCTGCAACTGACCGGCAACCCGGTGCCGCCGCTTGGTCTGTTCTCTGAACATACCGCGTCGGGAATGCCGCTTCTGGCAAAACTGGATGCGGTCGTGACCGATCTGGGCTTCTCGCGCTACACCGGCCATACCGACACGACGTTGAACATGTTCCTGTTCACCATGTCGCTGATGATCGGCACCGCCGGTTTGCCGCACGTCATCGTGCGCTTTTTCACCGTGCCGAAAGTGGCTGACGCGCGTTCGTCGGCTGGCTGGGCGCTGGTGTTCATCGCGCTGCTTTATCTTGTCGCTCCGGCGGTGGGTGCGATGGCGCGTCTGAACCTGATCTCGAACATCTACCCGAACGGCACCGCCGAGGCGCCGATCGCTTACGAATCGCGTCCCGACTGGATGAAGAACTGGGAAACCACCGGTCTTCTGAAATTCGAAGACAAGAATGGCGATGGCCTGATCCAGTACTATAACGACAAGTCCACGGACGAGAAGTTTGCGACTGCTGGCTGGGCGGGTTCGGAACTGACCGTGAACAACGACATCATGGTTCTGGCCAACCCCGAAATCGCACGGCTTCCGGGCTGGGTGGTTGCGTTGGTTGCCGCGGGTGGCCTTGCCGCCGCTCTGTCCACCGCAGCCGGTCTGCTGCTGGCCATTTCCTCGGCCATCTCGCACGACCTGATCAAGGGGCAGTTGAACCCGAACATCTCGGAAAAAGGCGAGCTTCTGGCGGCGCGGATCTCGATGGCTGTCGCGATCGCCGTGGCGACCTATCTTGGTCTCAACCCTCCGGGCTTTGCGGCGCAGACCGTGGCACTGGCCTTCGGCCTTGCCGCAGCCTCGATCTTCCCGGCGCTGATGATGGGCATCTTCTCGAAGCGCATCAACAACAAGGGTGCGGTTGCGGGTATGGTTACCGGCCTGCTGGTGACGGTTGTCTACATCTTCCTGCACAAGGGCTGGTTCTTCCTCCCCGATACCAACAGCTTCTCGGATACCGATCCGCTGCTGCTGTCGATCAAGTCGACCTCGTTCGGGGCGGTTGGCGCGCTGATCAACTTCGCCGTCGCCTATGTCGTGTCGAATGCGACCGAAGAGCCGCCGCTCGAAGTGCAAGAGCTGGTGGAATCGATCCGCGTCCCGCGCGGTGCGGGGGTGGCGACCGGCCACTAGGACAAGCGCCGGGCGGCGGGCAGAACCTTGCCGCCCGAACGCACACTCAAGGCGGCGCCCCTGCCGGGGCGCCTGCCACGTCAAGGAGGTAACGATGGACCCGGAACTTCAGTCTCTGGTCGGATTTCTGGAAACGGTTCATCCCTATGACAGCCTGCCGCGCGACGAACTGGTGCGTGTCGCCTGTTCCTTCAGCCGCAGGATGGTTCCCGCCGCCACGCTGATCTACGAAATTGACGAACCGCTGGGCGGGATCTTTGTGATCCAGGACGGCGGTGTCGAAGTGCTTGACCGCAATGGCGCGTTGGTATCGCTTTTGTCCAGCCGCAACTCGTTCGGGGAACGCGGGCTGGCGCGGGACGGTCTGGCCGCCACCACGGCGCGCACCAAGGAAGACAGCGCCATCCTGATGTTGCCTGCCATCGAGTATCGCCGCCTGATCAGGGAATTTCCCTCGTTCGAGCGGTTCTTCAACCGCGGCCGTGGCCAGGACGGCCGCGCCAGCGATATTGCCACGCTGAAGATATCGGACCTGATCGCGCGCAAGCCGATATCGTGCTCCCTCGAAACCAGCGTCGCCGAGGCCGCACGGATCATGCGCGATGCGCATATCTCTAGCCTCGGGGTGACCAAGGGCGACACGTTGAAGGGCATTTTGACGGTGCGCGATCTGTCCAACAAGGTGCTGGCCGAGGGCCGCGATCCCGCCACTCCGGTTTCGGCGGTGATGACGGTCGATCCGATTTCGCTGCCGATGACCGCGCTTGGCTCGGACATCCTGCACATCATGCTGGAACGCAAGATCGGCCATCTGCCGATCGTCGATGAGGGGCGCTTTGCCGGGATGATCACCCAAACCGATCTGACCCGCTTTCAGGCCGTCAGCAGCGCTGTGCTGATCCGCGACATCGCCGGCGCCGCCAGCGTGGCGGAAATGGCCGCGGTGACCGCGCGTATCCCGCGGCTTTTGGTGCAACTGGTTGGCGGCAATCACAGCCACGAGGTCGTCACCCGGTTGATTACCGATATTGCCGATGCGGTCACCCGGCGTCTTCTGGTGATGGCCGAAGAGCAGCTTGGCGCGGCGCCAGTGCCCTATCTGTGGATGGCCTGCGGCTCGCAAGGGCGGCAAGAACAGACCGGCGTCTCGGATCAGGACAATTGCCTGATCCTTGATGATGCCGCGACCAGCGACGACATGGGCTATTTCAAGGCTCTGGCGAAGATCGTTTCGGATGGGCTGAATGTCTGCGGCTATGTCTATTGCCCCGGCGACATGATGGCGACAGCGGACCGCTGGTGCCAACCGCAGCGCGTCTGGCGCGACTATTTCCGCCACTGGATCGCAAATCCGGACCCCGAGGCGCAGATGCTTGCCTCGGTAATGTTCGATCTGCGCGCAATCGGCGGCAGTGCGAGCCTGTTTTCCGATCTTCAGGAAGAAACCCTTGAAAACGCGTCGAGAAACTCGATTTTCGTGGCGCATATGATCGCCAACAGCCTCAAGCACACGCCGCCTTTGGGGCTGATCCGCGGCTTTGCCACGATCCGTTCGGGCGAACATCGCAACCATATCGACATGAAGCACAACGGCGTCGTGCCGGTCACCGACCTGGGCCGCGTCTATGCGCTGCAAGGGCGGCTGACAGCGGCCAATACCCGTGCGCGCCTGATCGCCGCCGAGGACGCCGGCGTGATTTCGACCTCGGGCGCGCGGGATCTGATCGAGGCCTATGATCTGATCGCCACGATGCGGCTGGAAAATCAAGCGCATCTGGTCAAGTCCGGTCGCAAACCCGACAACTTTCTCTCGCCCTCTGACCTGTCCGATTTCGAACGCAGCCATCTGCGCGACGCCTTTGTGGTGGTGCGCACGATGCAGTCGGCGGTGGGGCACGGCAAAGGCGCAATAAGCTGACCCCGTTGCACGGGGCGCAAAATCTGGAAGGAACGGAATGTCGATTGACCTGATCTCGATGCTGGCGGCGGGCGTCCTGGTGGCCTGCATCGTTTACGTCGCCAATCATCTGAGCGGCAAACGGCTGCCGAAATGGATCATGCCGGCCGCGATCGGGGCGACGATGCTCGGATTTTCGATCTGGAACGAATATTCGTGGTTTTCGCGCGTTCGCGCCGATCTGCCTGAAACGGTCACCGTGCTGCGCACCATTGAAAGCAGCCAGCCCTGGCGCCCCTGGACCTATCTTGCGCCGATCACGATGCGCTTCATGGCGATGGACCGCGCGGTCACGATCCGCTCGGCCACCGTGCCCGGCCTTGTCGCGACCGAGGTGATGCTGGTGCAACGCTATCTGCCCACCACCCGCGTGCCGGTGGCTTTCGACTGCATTGCGGGGCGGCGCGCAGATCTGATCGAGGGTGCGGCACTTGCGCCGGACGGAACCTTGACCGGGGCCGACTGGCTGTCGGTCGGGCTGGAGGACGACATACTCAAGGCCGCCTGCAACGGAGGATAAGCCATGGCCGACGGGGCGAGAAAACACCGCGTTCTCATCATCGAGGACGAAGACAACATCGCCATCGCGCTGGACTTTCTGATGACGCGCGAGGGCTATACCCATGACCGCGTTGCCAGTGGCGGTGAGGCGATGGCGCGGATAAGGGCGATGCAGCCGGATATCGTGCTGCTGGATGTCATGCTGCCCGAGGTTTCGGGCTATGAGATCTGTCAGGAAGTGCGTGCCGACAGCGCCTTGGACCATGTGAAAATCCTGATGATGACTGCCCGCGGCTCGGCGATGGAGCGACGCAAGGGGTTGGCGCTGGGGGCTGACGGGTTCATCGCCAAACCCTTCGAACTGAAGGAACTGCGCGCCGAGGTCAAACGCCTGCTTGAAGCCCCGAGCACAACCGAGGGCGGGGCGGCATGATCGAGCGGCTCAGCCTCCGGTTTCGGGTCTTCATGTTCTTTGCCGCCTTGGCGGCGGGAAATGTCGTGGCGCTGGGGGTGGGTCTTTATCTGGGGTATCATCGGCTGGGCGAACCGGCGGTGCTGAATGGCTTTGTGATTGGCGGCACGGTGGCGGGTTTCGTGATTCTGGGCCTGATCGCCTGGGTCTGGTTCCTGTTCGATGAAAACGTCGCCAAACCGATCGAGCGGCTGGCCGGCGGCATGCGTGCCCGCACTCATGCCGAAGTCGCGGCCGAAATCGACCACAAACCGGCGCGCTATCTGGGCGATCTGGCCCCGGCGGCGGTGGCGGTGACGCAGCATCTGGCCGAGGCACGTTCGGCGTTGGCCGAATCCGTGATGCGTGAAACCACGCGTCTGGCGGCGGAAAAAGAGCGGCTGGAAACCTTGCTGTCCGATGTGCCGGTGGGGGTCTTGCTGTGCACCCCGGATCATCAATTGGTGTTTTACAACAGCCAGGCGGTGGATCTGTTGGGCGGGATCGAGGTGTCTCAGGCGCCGGGGCTGGATCGGCGTGTGTTCGACTATCTGCACAAGGCGCCGATCAGCCATGCCTATGCGCGGCTTTTGGAAACCGACGACCCGGATGCGGCCTCGGATCTGCTTTGCGCGACGGTGGGCGATGCCCGAATCCTTGCCGCGCGGATGCGGCTGTTAAGCGAGGCCTCGGACGGCGAGAATGGCGCCCGTCGTCCGGGCTATGTCCTGACGCTGCGCGATGTGACGGGCGATCTGTCGGCCCATTCCGCGCGCGAGGCGATGATGGACGAGTTGTTCGACCGTATCCGCCGCCCCGCCGCCAATCTGCTGACGGTGATCGGCGTGCTGGCGGAACAGGCCGATGCGGCGGTGCCTGCCGCGATGGGGCGGGCGATGCGGGCCGAGGTCACCGACCTTTCGCGTGCCGTGACCGAACTTGCCGCGCGCTACGATGCCGCGCGCGTTGATTGGTGGCCTTTGTCGATGATCCGCGCGCTTGACCTGACCGAGGCGGTGCGGGCGCGGGCCGCAGCCGAAGGGGTAGAGTTGAGCGCAACCGCGCAGCCGCTGATCCTGCGCTGCGACGGGTTTGAGGTGGTGGCGCTGCTGGCGGCGCTGGCCACGCAGTTGAAGCCGGGGCGTAACGGGTTGGCGCTGGAAATTGTCGAAGAGGGGCAGGGCGCGCTGATTACGTTGTCATGGCGCGGGGCGGCACTGTCGATCACCGAACTGGAACATTGGCTCGAGGCACCGCTTGAGGTGGGGATGGCCGATGTGACCGGGCGCCGTGTGCTGTCAACCCATGCCACCGAAATCTGGCCCGAACCGGGGGCCGATGGCCGCCACCGTCTGGCGATGCCGCTGCGCGAGGCGCGCCGTTCGGTCAAACGCCCGGCACCGGTTCCGCGCGCGGTGGTCTATGACTTTGATCTGCTGTCGAAGGCGCGCAACGCCGAGGTGGCCAGCGCGCGTCTGGAAGACCTGACCTATGTCGTGTTCGACACCGAAACGACGGGGCTGTTGCCCTCGGAAGGTGACGAGATCGTGCAGATTGCCGCGGTGCGGATCGTCAATGGCCGGCGGGTCGAGAAAGAGGTCTTTGACACGCTGGTCAACCCCAAGCGCCGAATTCCGGCCAGCTCGACCGAGGTGCACGGCATTTCCGAGGCGATGGTCGAAGACGCGCCCGAGATTGCCGAGGTGGGCCGCCGATTCCACAAATTCGCCGAAGGGGCGGTGCTGATCGCGCATAACGCGCCGTTCGACATGGAGTTCCTGCGTCGCAAGGAAGCGGTGATCGGCGCAAGCTTCGACAACCCGATCCTTGATACCGTGCTG
>DISZ01000017.1:0-210 GCA_002422085.1 Rhodobacteraceae bacterium UBA6197 | reverse complement strand
TCACCATCCCCGAAGAGGCCCGCCATACCGCAATCGGCGATACCGTGGCGACGGCGGATGCGTTCTTGAAGCTGCTGCCGGCGTTGAAGGCGCGCGGACTGGTGACATTTGGCGACATTCTGGTCGAGGTGCGCAAACATGGCCGCTTGCTGAAAGATTTGAACGCCTGAGCCGGTGGCAGAGGTTCGGGGGGGGGCGATCTGCCCCCCC
>DISZ01000011.1 GCA_002422085.1 Rhodobacteraceae bacterium UBA6197 | reverse complement strand
GCACTTGTCCATGTCGATGAAATAGCTGTCCACCCGCGGGTTTTCACCCGTGTCAGGGTCCCAGCGATAAATCTGGAACTTGCGGACATTGGCGCCCGAAGGCTTCGGCCAGGTCTTGCCGACGCGGATTTTCGAGTTCTTGGGAAGCGTGAACTGAACCATGATTATCCCTTCCAGTCTGTGCGGGAGTAGAGCGGCCGCGTCGGAAGCTGGCCGGATTTTTGATAGACGCAAGACGCGAAAACCTCGGAAGGGTCGCGGCCGGTGATGAAGTCGGACGAAATTTCCACGTCAAGATGCCCCGCGGCCTTGCCATCCGAGCCCAGCCCGGCTGCAATCTGCCCGCGCGGATGCACCGCCAGGGCGGCCTGATGCAGGCACTGTTTTTCGGCCTGATCCACCGGGATCGGGCCACAGGCGGCCAGAATCAGCAAAAGCGGGGACGCCCGAAACAGCATGGCGTCATCCCTGCCGACGTGCGTTGCCAGAGCTGCGCATCAGAACGTCCTCGCTTTGGGCGCAATCTTCTTCGGGCTGATGCCGCCTTCCGCTTCGGTCGTCAGCGGATCGACGATCACCGGGCGGTAGGTCAGATCGACCTTGTTGCCGTGCACGCGGCTGATCGTGTGGACGCGCCATTTCTTGTCGTCGCGGGCCGGGAAATCCTCGTGCGCATGTGCGCCGCGGCTTTCCTGACGCGCCTCGGCGCCGACGATGGTGGCCAGCGCGTTCGGCATCAGGTTGGTCAGCTCCAGCGTCTCCATCAGATCCGAGTTCCAGATCAGGCTGCGATCGGTGACCTTCAGATCCGCCAGCTTGGCCGCGATCCCGGTCATCTTCTCGACGCCCTCGGCCAGCGTTTTCGCGGTGCGGAACACCGCCGCATCCGATTGCATCGCCTTTTGCATTTCCAGCCGCAGGTCTGCGGTGGCGATGCCGCCCTTGGCATGGCGCAGCCCGTCGAACCGGTCGAACGCCGCAGCGACCGAGGCCTGATTCAGCGCGCCGTTGCGGGATTTCGGGTCCACGACCTGGCCTGCGCGAATGGCGCTGGCGCGGCCAAAGACCACAAGGTCGATCAGGCTGTTCGAGCCAAGCCGGTTCGCGCCATGCACGCTGGCACAGCCGGCCTCGCCCACCGCCATCAACCCCGGCACCACGGCGGTCGGGTTTTCCGGCGTCGGGTTCAGCACCTCGCCCCAATAGTTCGTCGGAATCCCGCCCATGTTGTAGTGCACCGTCGGCAGCACCGGAATCGGCTGCTTGGTCACATCGACGCCGGCAAAGATCTTGGCGCTTTCGGAAATGCCGGGCAGGCGTTCATGCAGCGCCTCGGCGGGCAGATGCGACAGGTTCAGGTAGATATGGTCGCCCTCGGGGCCGACGCCGCGACCCTCGCGGATCTCCATCGTCATTGATCGTGACACATAGTCCCGCGGCGCGAGATCCTTGTAGTTCGGGGCATAGCGTTCCATGAACCGCTCGCCTTCCGAGTTGGTCAGATAGCCGCCCTCGCCGCGCGCGCCCTCGGTAATCAGGCAGCCGGCGCCATAAATCCCGGTCGGGTGAAACTGCACGAACTCCATGTCCTGCAGCGCCAGACCGGCCCGTGCCACCATGCCGCCACCGTCGCCGGTGCAGGTATGCGCCGAGGTGGCGCTGAAGAACGCCCGGCCATAGCCGCCGGTCGCCAGCACCACCGTCTTGGCGTTGAACACATGCATGGTGCCGTCATCGAGCTTCCAGCAGACCACGCCCTGACAGACACCGTCGTCGGACATGATCAGATCGATCGCGAAATATTCGATGAAGAATTCCGCGTTGTGCTTCAGGCTCTGGCCGTAAAGCGTGTGCAAGATCGCGTGGCCGGTGCGGTCGGCGGCGGCGCAGGTGCGCTGCACCGGCGGGCCATCGCCGAATTCCGTGGTATGGCCACCGAACGGGCGCTGGTAGATCTTGCCCTCGTCGGTGCGCGAAAACGGCACACCGTAATGTTCCAGTTCGTAAACCGCCTTCGGGGCCTCGCGGGCCAGATATTCCATCGCGTCCGTGTCACCCAGCCAGTCCGACCCTTTCACCGTGTCGAACATATGCCACTGCCAGTGGTCCGGCCCCATGTTGCCAAGGCTTGCGGCGATGCCGCCCTGCGCGGCCACCGTGTGGCTGCGGGTCGGAAAGACCTTGGTCACACAGGCCGTGCGCAGCCCCTGTTCGGCCATGCCCAGCGTTGCGCGCAAGCCCGCGCCACCGGCACCAACCACCACGACATCATAGTCGTGCGTCTCGTAAGCGTATGCAGCCATCTGTGGTTCCTTCAAAGCGCGATTCTTGCCAGCGCGAACAGGCCGACGGCCGTGATCGCATAAGACAGCGACACCACGCAGAAGATTGCGGTCTTGCGGGCGGTGCCTTTGGCGTAGTCTTCAATCATCATCGTCGCGCCCTTGGCGAAATGGCGCATCCCGACAAAGATCACCAGCCCGGTCAGAATTGCCGGGAACGGCCGGCCAAAGATCGCCAGCACCGCCTCGTGTCCCTGCCCCAGCGCACTGCCGAAGATGTAGATGAATGTCGGCACCAGAAAGGCCAGCCCGACGGCCGACATCTGCATGTACCAGTGATGCTCGGTCCCGCTATGCGAGGGACCCTTGCCAACGGCGCGTTTGCGATCGGTGATATAGCGCATGATTGCCCCCTCAGACCAGAACGATGGTGATCAGGGTCAGAACGACCGACCCGATGATGCAGACCCAGCCCAGCTTTTCGGCCGTCGGCAGGTCCATCCCGTGGCCCGCGTCCCAGATCAGGTGCCGCAGCCCGCTCAAATAGTGATACCACACCGCCCAGAGCGAGCCGGTGAACACCAGATCCCCGAACCACGAGGTCGCCACCGCATTCGCCGTGGCGAAATACTCGGGGCTGGTCGCGGCGGCCAGAAGCCACCACACCGCCAACACCACGCCGACGATCAGCGCATTGCCGGTGATGCGCGTCAGGATCGAGGAAATGGACGACATTTGTGGTCGATAGATCTGCAGATGCGGGGAAAGGGGCCGGATCGTCCGGTTTGCTTCAGCCATGTTGGGTTCCCTCTGTCGCTTGGCACCACGCGGGGTGCCGCGGGGGTGCTGGCCGGAATTTGATACCTCAATACCCGATTTTTCGGCCAAGTCACCTAGTCAGCAGCGCCAAATTGCAGTTTTCGGCTTGCTCAAGGGCAGAAAAATCGTTTTGTGATCACGTTTTTTTGCCGTGTGATCACAAATTGGCGCGACCACGACTCAGCCAGCGCCTGTCGCGATCTCGCGGCGCCACCCGCTCCGCCCACCCGCCGAACGGCACAAATCCGCGCCGCGATTGGCCCGCCATCAACGGTGCGCGCGCCAAAACCCGCCCCGAAAGCCGCGCAAAAACCGCTTGGAAAACCACCGCGGATCACACCTGACAAGCCGCCCCAATGCGCCCTGCCGGACCGGCGCCCTTTCCGGTGCGCGCGGCCTTCGAGGCCCGCGGCGCCGGGCCGGCGCCTAAAGCGGCATCAAGGCCCAGTAGTCCAGATCCAGCAACACCTCGGGGGCGTATTTGCCCTCCTCGCCGCGCAGCGCGAAGGGCGCCGCACCTTGCTTGACCGCCACCGTGCGCAGCCGGATCGCGCCGACGCCGGGGGCCTCGGTCTCGGCCTTGTCCAGCACCTCGGACCAGGCCTTGACGGTATCGCCCGAGAAACAGGGGTTGGCATGGGCGCCGCCGTTCAGCGCCACGATCATCTGCGCATTGGCCAGCCCGTTGAACGACAGCGCGCGGGCCATGCTGATGATATGGCCACCATAGATCAGCCGCCGGCCATCGTCGCGGAAGGTCGCGTCGAAATGCACCTTGGCGGTGTTTTGCCACAACCGCGTGGCCAGCATGTGTTCGGCCTCTTCGATCGTCACCCCGTCGACATGGTCGATCTGCTCGCCCACCCTATAGTCGCCCCAGCGGTGCGGCTCGCCCGACAGGGTGAAATCATAGCCGCTGAAATCCAGCCCCTCGGGTATCGCCAGCGCCTCGGGCGCCACCGCGCGGGCCAGCGCGGGCACCACCGGCTCGGGCGCCGGCGCATCGGCGCGCCGTTTGCGCACCATCACCCAGCGGACATAGTCCAGCACCACCTCGCCGCGCTGGTTCAGCCCCTCGGTGCGGACCCAGACCACGCCCGAGGTGCCGTTCGAGTTTTCCTTCAGCCCGATCACCGTCGATTGGCTGCGCAGCGTGTCGCCGGGGTAGACCGGCTTCAGCCAGCGCCCCTCGGCATAGCCAAGGTTGGCGACGGCATTCAGGCTGATATCGGGCACCGTCTTGCCAAAGACCACATGGAACGCCGCCAGATCGTCGATCGGCGCGCTGGCCAGCCCGACGCTGCGGGCGAATTCGTCCGACGAATAAAGCGCCCCCCGCGCCGGATAAAGCGCGTGATAAAGCGCGCGCTCGCCACCCGAAACAGTGCGCGGCACGGCATGAACGATCACCTGCCCCAGCGCGTAATCCTCAAAGAACCGACCCGGATTGGTCTTGGCCGCGGCCCCGGTGTGCGTCGTCATCACTGCTCTCCCAGCTTCAGGTCGGGGTGATAATCCCCCGCCACCTCTTTCGTCACCGCCTGGGCACAGCGCATCACGCCCGCGCCCGCGTCATAGGCATAGGCGGGGTCGCCATGAAGCACCCACCCCTTCGCCAGTGCCAGCGACACCTTGTGGCAAAACGCCGAAGTGTCCACGTCGGTCAGCAGTCGGTAAAGCTTCACTGATAGGTCCCCAAGAACGGATCATGGCCCAGCCAGACATGCACCAGCACGATCAAGCCATAGACCAGAAGCGTGCCAAACAGGTTCTTCACATCGCCGCCGATACGGCCCGGTTTCGGCCGCTTCCACGGCCCGGCGCGGTTGATCAGCACCATCTCCAGCACCGCCCATGCGCCAATCCCGCCAAACAGCAGCACCGAGGCCAGATCGCCATTCACCAACAGATGCGCCACCGCCCAAAGCACCACGCCCCACAGCATCGGATGGCGCATCCGGTGTACCAGCACCCCGCGCGACCCGCCCACCCCGAACAGATAGACCGAGATCAGCATCAGCGTGTTGTTGGCATGCCCCATCCCCGGCAGCGGCGTGTAAAGCGGCACCACATCGGCCATCCGGTAGCCGATAACCATCAGCACCACCGACAGCCCGACCAACCCCGCCACCATCGCCCGCGCCTGCGGCCCCATCCGGGCGCGTTGCCGCGGCAATGTCCGTTTGAACAGATGCGGCAGCATCCAAAGCAATAGTCCGATACTCAACAGGGTCATGGGGATGCCTTTCAAACCACGCTCAACGCGGCAATCGCCTCCGCCTTGGAAAGCAGTTGCCGCGCTGTCACGATATGCAGGTTTTCGACGATCTTTCCATCCACAACCGCCACCCCGAGCCCCTGTTTCTCGGCCGCCTCAAAAGCGGCGATCTGGCGCCGGGCCAGATCGATCTCGTCGTTCGAGGGCGCAAAGGCGCTGTTGGCCACCGCAAGCTGCGCCGGATGGATCAGCGTCTTGCCATCGAATCCCATGTCGCGGCCCTGTTCGCATTCGAGCGTCAGCCCCGCCTCATCCTTGAACGCGTTATAGACCCCGTCGATGATGATCCGCCCCCGCGCCCGCGCCGCCAGAAGGCACAGCCCCAGCCCGGTCTGCATCGCCAGTCGGTCGGGGCGATACCGGCAACCCAGCTCCTTGGCCAGATCGTTGGTGCCCATCACCATCCCCGCCAACCGCGGATGCGCCGCAATCTCGGCGGCGTTCAACATGCCGAGCGCGGTCTCCATCATCGCCCAAAGCGGCACATCGGGGATCGCCTGCGCCACCAACTCCAGATCGGCGGCGGACGAGACTTTCGGGATCAGGATCGCCTCGATATCGGCGCCGACAAAGGCCGCCACATCCGCGCGCCCCCAGTCGGTGTCAAAGCCGTTGATCCGCACGATCCGCGCCCGGTTGCCATAATCCGACGCCTTCAGAACCTGCGCCAGAAGCGCCCGCGCTGCCGGCTTTTCCTCCACCGCAACCGCATCCTCCAGATCGAAGATGATCGCATCGCACGCCAGCCCTTTGGCCTTTTCCAGCGCCCGTTCCTTTGATCCGGGAATGTAAAGCACCGACCGATAGGGCCGGGCGCGGTCGTCCTGACGCGGATCCATGATTCTCTCCTCGCAACAATCTTTCGTCAAAGACCATATTCACGGCACTTTCGACAACCCCTCTTTTGCCGCAACGCAGAAAATCCGCACGGATCGGGAACGCCCGAACCGTTAACCCTATCTTCCCGCGCCCCGCCTCATCTTGCTTCCGCCACCCAGCGCAGGAAAAGGCCACCCGATGCAGCAAAAACTGTTCGCCCTCTCGTTCGGCTTTGCCGCGCTGCTCGCGCTCTTTCCCGCCACGGCGGCGCTTGTGCCCTGCGGCTTCTTTTTGGCTGAAATACTCCCGCCGGAGGCACCCCACCCTGACGTTTGCGCCACGGAAAGGGCGGAGCCTCCGGCGGGAGTATTTCAGCCAAAAAGAAGCCGGAAATTTACACCGCCTGCCAGATCAACCGCACTGAAATCAGCAAAAGCGCCCAGATCACGAGGCGAAAGAACAAAACCTGCGGAATGACCCGCACCAGCCAGACACCTGCCAGCACCGCCAGCGCCGCCGGCAGCATCAGCACCGAGGCGATGCCGAGACTGTCGGCGTTCAACTGGCCCAGCGCGTAATAGGGCAGCAGTTTCGCCGCGTTGATGAAGGCGAACAATATCGTCGACGTGCCGGCAAAACGGGTTTTCGACATGCCAAGCGGTAGCGCATAGACCTGCCACGGCGGCCCGCCCGAATGGCTGACAAAACTGGTGAAACCTGCGATCGCCCCCCAAAACACCCCCGGTGCCACGCGGGGGGCGCGCGGCTCAGCCACCACCGTGCGGCGGAAAATCGCATTCAGCGCGAAAACCGCGCCAATAAGCCCGACCATCACCGCCACCGCGCGTTCTGGCACCAGGGATGCCGTCGCCCAGCCGAACCCGATTCCGATCAGCGCCGCCGGGGCCACGATCGCCAACACCCGTCGGTCGAAATCCTTGCGCCAGGCCCAGAGCCCCACCATGTCCGACACGACATAGACCGGCAGCAGCAATCCCGCCGCCTGCACCGGGTTCATCACCTGCGCCAAAAGCGGCACCGCGATGCTGGAGATCACCGGCAATCCCCCTTTCGACAGCCCCACCGACATTGCGGCGATGACCGCCAGCGTCCAGCCCAACATGTCGAGTTCCATCCAGCCCCCGTCAGAGAATCAGCGCCGCGCAGGCCCTGCGCCCCAGTGGTAAAAGCGGCTTTGGGCTTTTACCACCGGGGGGCTTGCGCAAATATTTCAACAAATATCGCCCCGCATTTACGGTGTACAATGGCATACATGCGCCGCTTTCCCTGCGGCCCATCGGCACGCGCCCTTGCCAGAAGCGCCGCGAAGGGCTAACCCCTGCCCCGTCAGTTCAACCCAACCACCCTGACCTTCGGAGGTATTCATGGCCCGACCCAAGATCGCCCTCATCGGCGCCGGTCAGATCGGCGGCACGCTCGCCCATCTTGCCGCGATCAAAGAACTTGGTGATATCGTTTTGTTCGACATCGCCGAAGGCACGCCGCAGGGCAAAGCCCTCGACATCGCTGAATCCGGTCCCTCCGAGGGCTTTGATGCCGTGCTGAAAGGCACCAACGATTACGCCGGCATTGCCGGCGCCGATGTGTGCATCGTCACCGCCGGTGTGCCGCGCAAGCCCGGCATGAGCCGCGACGACCTGCTGGGCATCAACCTCAAGGTGATGAAATCGGTCGGCGAGGGCATTGCCAAGCATGCCCCCAACGCCTTCGTGATCTGCATCACCAACCCGCTGGATGCGATGGTCTGGGCGCTGCGCGAATTTTCGGGCCTGCCGCATGAAAAGATCGTCGGCATGGCCGGCGTGCTGGATTCGGCGCGGTTCCGGCATTTCCTGTCGGTCGAGTTCAATGTCTCGATGCGCGATGTCACCGCCTTTGTGCTGGGTGGCCACGGCGACACCATGGTGCCGCTGGTGCGCTATTCCGCCGTCGGCGGCGTGCCGTTGCCGGATCTGGTGGCGATGGGCTGGACCAGTCAGGAAAAACTGGACGCGATCGTGCAGCGCACCCGTGATGGCGGCGCCGAGATCGTCGGCCTGCTGAAGACCGGCTCGGCCTTCTATGCCCCCGCGACCTCGGCGATCGAGATGGCCGAGGCCTATCTCAAGGACCAGAAACGCCTGCTGCCCTGCGCCGCATGGGTCAATGGCGCCCTGGGTCTGGACGGGATGTATGTCGGCGTGCCGACCGTGATCGGTGCCGGCGGCATCGAGCGCATCGTCGACATCAAGCTCAACCGCGACGAACAGGCGATGTTCGACAAATCGGTTGACGCCGTGAAGGGCCTTGTCGAGGCCTGCAAGGTCATCGACCCGTCGCTGGCCTGAGCCGCGCAAACTGACTAGGATGGGCGCGCCCGACCGGCGCGCCCTTTTCATTTTCAGGAGGCATCATGCTTCGTCTTGCTCATTTCCTGCCGCTTGCCTTTTGTGCCTTTACCCAGACCGCGCTTGCCCAGACCGCACCCGACCAGACTGCGCCCGACCAGACTGCGCCCGAACAGACTGCGCCCGAACAGACTGCGCCACTACAGGCCGCACCTGCCCAGACCGCACCCGACCTGGCCCTGTCGGCGGAAATCGGCGCCAGCGGCATTGCCGCCACCGCCGCGCGCCTTGCGGCCCTGCCCACCCCCACCGCCGAGGAAGCCTTTGCGCTTGGCGCATTGCGCTTTTTGGGTGCGATCGAGGATGCGGTGCAGTTGCGCTGGCGCGTCGGCATATCCGACAGCATGCAGATGCTGCCGGTGCTGCGCCTGCCGATCCCCGAAAACCCCGCCCCCGCACCGTTCGAGCCGGCGATGGTCTCGTCCCTGTTCACCGGCATCGCCGCCGGCATGGACAGCGCCCGCGCCAGCCTGGCCAAACTGCCGCCCGAGGCCGATTTCGGGCTCGAGATCGCGCTGTCGGATCTGTGGTTCGACATTGACGCGAACGGCCTGCGCAATTCGGGCGAAGATCTGTCCGAGATCGTCGGCCCGGCGCTTCTGGGCTGGCGCTGGATGGAACGCGACACCGCCACGCCGCTGCCGGTCCTGCGCTTTGACGCCGCCGATGCGGCCTGGCTTTCGGCCTATACGCATTTGCTGTCGGGCGTGGCGCAGACGGTTCTGGCCTATGACCCGACCGAGGCCATCACCCGCGTTCAAGACGCGCGCCGCCAACTTGAACAGTTCAGCGCATCGCGCTCGGACGACTCTTACCTGGACCGCTCGTTTGGCAACTTTGCCGACAGTTTCGCGATGATCGCCGAGGCGTTGAACCAGCAGCCCGACCCCGCCTTTGCCCTCGGCGCGCAGGATCATTTCCTGTCGATGATCGCCGAGAACCGCCGCTTCTGGGCCTTGGTCGAGCGCGAAACCGATGATACCCGCGAATGGATCCCGAATGATCGCCAGCACTCGGCCCTCGGGATCGAGCTGCCGCAGGGCGCGGGCGCGGCCTGGCTGTCGGTGCTGGCGGATGCCGAAGCCCTGCTGAAGGGCGAGCTTCTGGCGCCCTATTGGCGGGCGGGCGACAAGGCGGGCGTCAATGTCGCGCGGATGTTCACCGACCCGCGCCCGATCGAACTGATCGGCTGGGTGCAGGGCTGGCGCGCGCTGCCCTATCTGGAAAAAGGCCCGATCGTCACCCGCCAGAACCTGCGCCGCATCGAACAGATGATGAGCGGCAGTTCCACCATGTTCATGGTGCTGGTGAACTGAGGCGCGGCGCCGCTACCCGCCGATCAGCGCCTCGGGATCAAAGCCGAAACGTGCGCGCAGCCGCGCGATCAGCGGCGCCTCGTGCACCAGAAGCGCCGCGTCGAACGCGGTCGGGCTCAGATCGACCCGATCGCCGAACAGCGCCCTTGTGGACGCGGCAATGCCATGCGCGGGCGTCTCGAACAGCCCCGCGCGCGCCAGCGCGGCGGCGCGCGCGGGCGGCAAGCCCTGCGCCGACCACCACAGATCGGCCATCGCGTCGGGATCGGCCGCGACCTGGGCCATTCTGGTGAATTGCAAGGTCCGCGCCCGGCCATAGGGCACCGCGTCGCCCTTGATCTCGGTCGTCGCCCGGCGCAGCATCTTCAGCATATAGTGCAGCGGCGTCAGCCCGTCGAAATGCAGCAGCCGCGCGGCTTTGCTGGGCCGGTAAGGCACGTCATTCGCCGGTTTGTGAAAGTCGCGCAGCGCGAAATGCACCCCGATCGCATAGCCCTGCCCGGCGCGCACCACCGCCTTGCCCGCGGTATGGCCACACAGCCCGTCGTTCAGCAGCAGCGCCGTCGGCGCGTCATAGGCCGCCGCGCCCTTCGCCGCGCGCTTCAACCACGGCAGCCGGAACCCGCCCTCGAAAATATCGTGCTGGCCCGGCGGCACGCCATGGACCCGCTCCAGCACCCGCAGCTTGAGCCAGCCCTTTTCCGGCCCGACCTGCGCCAGTTCGCGCGCCAAAGGCCGGTCCGGCAGCACGAATTCGTCGGCGTCGCAATGCACCACCCAATCCAGCCCGAACTGGTCCAGCGCACGGCTGGCGTTGTATTTCTGCCGTGCCTGAACCCGCTCGGGCCGCTTGTTGCGCCAGGCCCGCGCCCAGCCGTCTTCGCCGTCGCGGTGCACGAAGGCGCCGGGCACCCCGGCCAGCAGATCCTCGGCCTCGGGGTTCGCCCGATCCAGAAACACATGCACCTCGGCCGCGCCCACCGCCAGATGATGCGCCACGAAAGCCGCGACCAGCGCTGCGGGTTCGTCGATGGTAGCGGCAACACCCCAACGGGGCAGTGAAACAGGCGTGAACACGGCGGCTCCTGCGGGTTTTCCCCACAAAACGCGATTCCCCGCCGCCACACCAGCCCTTTCCGACTCGGTCTCGCCTCGGTTTCCCGGAATTTGTGATCACACTTTTCAAAACTGTGATCACAAACGGCGATAATCTGCCCCGAAAGCCGCATCCGACGCATTTTGCGTTTTATAAAACTGCCGGAATATGCCAATGAACGCTCCAAATTGCTCCAGCATGGGACACTGCCATGAACATCCACGAATATCAGGCGAAAGCGCTGTTGCGCAGCTACGGCTGCCCCGTCTCGGAAGGGCGCATCGTCCTGAAGGCGGACGAGGCGAAAACCGCCGCCGGCGAAATGGACGGCCCGCTCTGGGTCGTCAAAGCCCAGATCCACGCGGGTGGCCGCGGCAAAGGCCATTTCATTGAACCGGAGGCCGGTGAAAAAGGCGGTGTGCGTCTGGCCAAATCGGTCGAAGAGGCCGAAACGCTGGCCAAGCAGATGCTGGGCCGCACTCTTGTGACCCATCAGACCGGTCCCGCCGGCAAGCAGGTCAACCGCGTCTATATCGAAGACGGCTCGGACATCGCCCACGAATTCTACCTCGCGCTGCTGGTCGATCGTCAGACCAGCCGGATCTCGTTCGTGGCCTCGACCGAGGGCGGCATGGACATCGAGGAAGTCGCCGCGAACACGCCCGACAAGATCGTCTCGTTCTCGGTCGATCCGGCCTCGGGCCTGTCCGATTTCCACGGCCGCCGCGTCGCTTTCGCGCTGGGTCTGGAAGGCGCGCAGGTCAAGCAATGCGTGGCTCTGGTCAAGATGCTCTACAAGGCCTTCGTCGAAAAAGACATGGAGATGCTGGAAATCAACCCGCTGATCCTGACGCCGCAGGGCACCATCAAGGTGCTGGACGCCAAGGTCTCGTTCGACGGCAACGCGCTTTATCGCCACCCCGACATCATGGCGCTGCGCGACGAAACCGAAGAAGACCCGAAGGAACTGGCCGCCTCGAAGTTCGATCTGAACTACATCGCGCTTGATGGCGAAATCGGCTGCATGGTCAATGGCGCGGGTCTGGCGATGGCGACGATGGACATCATCAAGCTTTACGGCGCCGAACCGGCCAACTTTCTCGATGTCGGCGGCGGCGCGACCAAGGAAAAAGTCACCGAGGCGTTCAAGATCATCACCTCGGACCCCAACGTCAAAGGCATTCTGGTCAACATCTTTGGCGGCATCATGCGCTGCGACATCATCGCCGAGGGCGTGATTTCGGCGGTCAAGGAAGTCGGGCTTCAGGTGCCGCTGGTGGTTCGTCTCGAAGGCACCAACGTCGAGCTGGGCAAGGACATCATCCGCAACTCGGGTCTGAACGTGATCGCTGGCGACAACCTGTCGGATGCGGCGGAAAAGATCGTCAAAGCGGTGAAAGGCTAAGCGATGGCCGGTTACAGGCTCACGGCAGCGGCTCTTGCAACGGCAGCGGTGCTTGGCGCACCGGCGCTTCTGGCCAGCCCCGCGCTGGCCGAAGGCCCTGCCGCGCTGGCCGCCTTGCTGGCCGGTCTTGCCGAACCCGACGCCAGCACCCAGATGACCGCCGGCTATGCCGCCTGCCTTCTGACGCCGGGCGATGCCGAGGCCACCGCCAACAGCTTCACCGCGAATGGCTGGCTGCGCAAGGATGACGCCGAGCAGGGGCTGATCGCCCTCAGCCCGGCCGAATACGAACGCACCTCGGCCCTGCTGGCCGCGGATGGCAGCTTTTGCAAGCTGGAAAGCATCACGCTGACCACCGCGCAGGCGGCGCAACTGCTCAACATGACGGTGATGCTGGCGGGTCTGCCGGCGGCGCAAATGGGCACCGATGCGGCGGGCTGCATGACCTTCACCCTGTCTGACGGCACGCTGGCCAGCCTGTCGTCTGGCGGGCAAGACCCGGTCTGTTCGTCCACTGTCGACAGCGCCGTGCGTTTCACCACCGCGCCGCAATGATCCGGGGCCGGGGATCACCCGGCCCTCACGAACCCCGCGCCACATCGCGCAAAGCCGAAGGAACGCCCAAGATGGCCGCAAGCGCCGCCGAAACCACGCTCGTTACCCTCCGGTCGCTGACCGGCGGCGCGGACGTGTCCGGGGCCGCGCAAGGGGTAATCGAATGATGGCCGCACCCGTCACCTTCGGGAATACCGCCGCCACCGCCTTCGGGCGCTTGCGCGCGCGCCACGCGGCCTGGGCGGTTCCGGCGCTGGTCGCGGCCTGTTTCGCGCCGCCACAGACCGGCGCCGTCCGCGCCGCACGGGCACCCGTCACCTCCGAGCTTTACGAGCTTGCCAACATCCGCCACAGCAATGTCGTGCCAAAGTCGTCGCCCTCGGCGCTGGTCGCGGCGTTTCGGAAATTCTGTCTTGACGGGCCGCGCGACCCGGCGGCGCTGGCCGCAAAGTTGCGTGCGGCGGATTATGTCGCCGTGCCCGAAGACCGGGCGACCGGCGTCACCGCCTTTGTCGTCGATGACCAAAGACCGATGGTGCTGGTCGCCGATGACGGGCGCAGCTGCGCGGTCGGGGCGGTTGCGCGCACCGGCCAGACGGCGCGGATCCGCGCCATGATCGCGCAGGATTTTCCGGCGGCGACGCCGCTTGATCCGACCCGCGTCAGCCCCAACACCGAGCTTGCGGTGGCGACCGGCACCGCTGCGGGCAGGGGTGCGGGCGCGGTGATCTTTCTGCAACGGCTGGCCCCGACGCTTTCATATTCACGCCTGATCCTCGGGATCTCGCACTCACGGTAACATGGATCCGGGGGCCCCCCCCCATATCGATAGGAAACGACACTCATGGCAGTCCTCGTCAACGAAAACACCCGCGTCATCTGTCAGGGCTTTACCGGCAGCCAGGGCACGTTCCACTCGGAACAGGCGATCGCTTATGGCACCAGGATGGTCGGCGGCGTGACCCCCGGCAAGGGCGGCACCAGCCACCTCAACCTGCCGGTGTTCAACTCGGTTCACGAGGCCCGCGCGGTCACCGGCGCCAACGCATCGGCGATCTATGTGCCGCCGCCGTTCGCCGCCGACAGCATCCTCGAGGCGATCGACGCCGAGATGGAGCTGATCGTCTGCATCACCGAGGGGATTCCGGTGCTGGACATGATGCGCGTCAAACGCGCGCTTGAAGGCTCCAAATCGCGGCTGGTCGGGCCGAACTGCCCCGGCGTCATCACCCCCGACGCCTGCAAGATCGGCATCATGCCGGGCCATATCCACAAACGCGGCTCTTGCGGTGTGGTGTCGCGCTCGGGCACGCTGACCTACGAGGCGGTCAAGCAGACCACCGATCTGGGGCTGGGCCAGTCCACCGCCGTCGGCATCGGCGGCGACCCGATCAAGGGCACCGAACATATCGACGTGCTGGAAATGTTCCTCGCCGACCCGGAAACCACCTCGATCATCATGATCGGTGAAATCGGCGGCTCGGCCGAAGAAGAGGCCGCGCAATTCCTGGCCGATGAAAAGAAACGCGGCCGCTGGAAACCCACCGCCGGCTTCATCGCCGGCCGCACCGCCCCCAAGGGCCGCCGCATGGGCCACGCGGGCGCCATCGTCGCCGGTGGCAAGGGCGATGCGGAATCGAAGATCGAGGCGATGCGTGCCGCCGGCATCGTCGTCGCTGACAGCCCCGCAAGCCTGGGCGAAGCCGTGATGAAAGCGATCAAAGGCTAACCGGAAAAGCGCGCCCTCCGATCCCGGCAGGGCGCGGTTTCATCTTCAGTCAGGTGCTGTCATGAATGACCAATCCCCCAACGACCAGTTCCACGCCTCGTCCTTCCTGCAAGGCGTCAACGCCGATTACGTCGAACAGCTTTACGCCCGCTTTGCCGCCGACCCCTCGTCGGTCGATACCGCCTGGGCGGCATTCTTTCACAGCCTCGGCGAGTCCGATCTGGATGTGAAGCGCGCAGCCCAGGGCGCATCGTGGGACCGGCCCGACTGGCCGCCGCAGCCCGCCGATGACCTGACCGGCGCGATGACCGGCGAATGGCCGGTGGCGCGCGAGGCCAAGGCCGCGGGCGACAAGATCAAGGCCAAGGCCGCCGCGGTCGGGGTTTCGGTTTCCGACGAGGCGGTCAAACGCGCGGTTCTCGACAGCATCCGCGCGATCATGATTATTCGCGCCTTCCGGATCCGCGGGCACCTTGTCGCCGACCTTGATCCGCTGCACATGCACGAAATCACCCAGCACCCGGAACTGGACCCCAAGGCCTACGGTTTCACCGAGGCCGACATGGACCGCCCGATCTTCATCGACAATGTTCTCGGGCTTCAGGTCGCCTCGATGCGGCAGATCCTCGATCTGGTGAAACGCACCTACTGCGGCACCTTCGCGCTGCAATACATGCATATCTCAGACCCCGAACAGGCCTCTTGGCTGAAAGAACGGATCGAGGGCTACGGCAAGGAAATCACCTTCACCCGCGAGGGCCGTCGCGCGATCCTCAACAAGCTGGTCGAGGCCGAGGGCTACGAGAAATTCCTCCATGTGAAATACATGGGCACCAAGCGTTTCGGCCTTGATGGCGGCGAAAGCCTGATCCCGGCGATGGAGCAGATCATCAAGCGCGGCGGCGCGCTGGGGGTGCGCGAAATCGTCATCGGCATGCCGCACCGGGGCCGCCTGTCGGTGCTGGCCAATGTGCTGAACAAACCCTACCGCGCGATCTTTCACGAATTTCAGGGCGGCTCTTACAAGCCCGAAGACGTGGATGGCTCGGGCGATGTGAAATACCACCTCGGCGCCTCGTCGGACCGCGAATTCGATGGCAACAAGGTGCACCTGTCGCTGACCGCCAACCCCTCGCACCTCGAGGCGGTGAACCCGGTCGTGCTGGGCAAGGTGCGCGCCAAGCAAGAACAGTTCGGCGACAAGACCCGCCGCTCGGTGTTGCCGATCCTGCTGCATGGCGACGCGGCCTTTGCCGGACAAGGTGTCGTGGCCGAATGTTTTGGCCTGTCGGGGCTGGTCGGGCATCGCACCGGCGGCACCATGCATATCGTGGTGAACAACCAGATCGGCTTTACCACCGCGCCGTCGTTCAGCCGCTCGTCGCCCTATCCGACCGACATCGCCCTGATGGTCGAGGCACCGATCTTCCACGTCAACGGCGATGACCCCGAAGCGGTGGTCCACGCCGCCAAGGTCGCCACCGAGTTCCGCCAGAAATTCGCCAAGGATGTCGTGCTCGACATCTTCTGCTACCGCCGCTTTGGTCACAACGAAGGCGACGAGCCGATGTTCACCAACCCGGCGATGTATAAAACCATCAAGCGCCAGAAAACCACGCTGCAACTTTATACCGAACGTCTGGTGGCCGACGGGCTGATCCCCGAGGGCGAAATCGAAGACATGAAAGCCGCGTTCCAGGCCCGCCTGAACGAGGAATTCGAGGCCGGCAAGAACTTCAAGCCGAACAAGGCCGACTGGCTGGATGGCCGCTGGTCGGGGCTCGACCGCGAGCGTGCCGACTATGAGCCCGGCAAGACCGAGATCTCGCCCGAGCTGATGGCCAAGGTGGGCCGCGCCCTCTCGACCCCGCCGGAAAACTTCGACCTGCACAAGACCGTCGCGCGCCAGCTTGACAACAAGGCCGCGGTGTTCAAATCCGGCACCGGCTTTGATTGGGCCACCGCCGAGGCGCTGGCCTTCGGCTCGCTGGTCGCCGAGGGCTTCCCGGTGCGCCTTGCGGGTCAGGACTGCGCCCGCGGCACCTTCAGCCAGCGTCACTCGGCGCTGGTCGATCAGACCACCGAAGAACGCTATTATCCGCTGAACCACATCCAGCCGGGTCAGGCGCGCTACGAGGTGATCGACAGCATGCTGTCGGAATATGCCGTGCTGGGCTTCGAATACGGCTATTCGCTGGCCGAACCGAACACCCTGACCCTGTGGGAGGCGCAGTTTGGCGACTTTGCCAATGGCGCGCAGATCATGTTCGACCAGTTCATCAGCTCGGGCGAACGCAAATGGCTGCGGATGTCGGGCCTTGTGTGCCTGCTGCCGCATGGCTTTGAAGGCCAGGGGCCGGAACATTCCTCGGCCCGGCTTGAGCGGTTCTTGCAAAACTCGGCCGAAGACAACTGGATCGTGGCAAATTGCTCGACCCCGGCGAACTACTTCCACATCCTGCGCCGCCAGATGCACCGCAACTTCCGCAAACCGCTGATCCTGATGACGCCGAAATCGCTGCTGCGTCACCCGCTTTGCGTGTCCAGGGCGGAAGAGTTCACCACCGGGTCCAGTTTCCTGCGGGTGCTGTGGGATGACGCCCAAAGCGGCGCGTCGGACACCAAGCTGGTCGCCGACGCCAAGATCAAGCGCGTCGTGATCTGTTCCGGCAAGGTCTACTACGACCTTCTGACCGAACGCGACAAACGCGGCCTCGACAACGTCTATCTGCTGCGGCTGGAACAGTTCTACCCGTTCCCGGCGCAGTCGATGGTCAAGGAACTCAGCCGCTTCAAGCAGGCCGAAGTCGTCTGGTGTCAGGAAGAGCCGAAGAACCAGGGCGCCTGGAGCTTTGTCGAGCCGAACATCGAATGGGTCCTCGACCGGATCGGCGCCAAGCATGCGCGGCCACGCTACGTCGGCCGCAATGCCTCGGCCTCGCCGGCCACGGGTCTTGCCTCGCGCCACAAGGCGGAACAGGAAGCGCTGGTCAGCGAATCCCTGACGCTAGGGGGCTAAGATGTCGACGCCGGTCCGCGTTCCCGCCCTGGGCGAAAGCGTCTCCGAGGCGATCGTCGCCACCTGGTTCAAGAAGCCCGGTGACCTCGTCGCCCTCGACGAGCTGCTGTGCGAACTCGAAACCGACAAGGTCACCGTCGAAATCCACGCCCCCGTGGCGGGCCGCCTGGTCGAAATCGTCGCCGCCGAAGGCAGCACCGTCGGCGTTGACGCGCTGCTTGCACAGATCACCGAGGCCGGCCCCGATACCGCCGCCGGCCCCGCCCCCGACACCGCCGAGATTTCTTCAAAATCGGGTGCGCGCCCTGACCAAGGGGCCGCGCCGCAGAACAATGAGGTCAAGATGACTGACGTAATGGTGCCCTCCCTGGGCGAAAGCGTGACCGAAGCCACCGTTTCCACCTGGTTCAAGAAGGTGGGCGATGCGGTCGCCGTCGATGAGATGCTGTGTGAGCTTGAAACCGACAAGGTCTCGGTCGAGGTGCCCTCGCCCGTCGCCGGTGTTCTGGCCGAGATCCTCGCGCCAGAAGGCGCCACGGTCGATGCCAAGGCGCGTCTCGCGATCGTCACCGAAGGCGCCGCCGCCGCCAGCCCGGCCCCGGCCGCCGCAGCAGCCCCCGCCGCCGCCGCCGCCGCGCCGACCCCGGCCGGCAAAGACGTCGAAGACGCTCCCTCGGCCAAGAAAGCCATGGCCGAGGCCGGGATCAGCCGCGATGCCGTCACCGGCACCGGCCGCGATGGCCGGGTGATGAAGGAAGACGTCGCACAAGCCGCCAGCCGCGCCGCCCCGGTCGCCGTCTCGGTCGCCCCGGCCCCGGCCGCCGCCCCGCGCAGCCCCGCCCCGGCCCAGGACGCCGCCCGCGAAGAGCGCGTGAAGATGACCCGCCTGCGCGCCACCATCGCGCGCCGCCTGAAAGACGCGCAGAACACCGCCGCCATGCTGACCACCTATAACGAGGTGGACATGTCCGGCATCATGGGTTTGCGCAACGAATACAAGGACCAGTTCGAAAAGAAACACGGCGTCAAGCTTGGCTTCATGTCGTTCTTCGTCAAGGCCTGCACCCACGCCCTGAAAGAAGTCCCCGAGGTCAACGCCGAAATCGACGGCGGCGATGTGGTCTACAAGAACTACGTCCATATGGGCGTGGCGGTGGGCACGCCCTCGGGCCTCGTCGTGCCGGTGTTGCGCGACGCCGACCAGATGGGCTTTGCCGCGATCGAAAAGAAGATCGCCGAACTGGGCCTGCGCGCGCGCGACGGCAAACTCTCGATGGCAGAAATGCAGGGCGGCTCGTTCACCATCTCGAACGGCGGCGTCTATGGCTCGCTGATGTCCTCGCCGATCCTGAACCCGCCGCAATCGGGCATCCTCGGCATGCACAAGATCCAGGAACGCCCGGTCGTGGTGAACGGCCAGATCGTGATCCGCCCGATGATGTATCTGGCGCTGAGCTACGATCACCGCGTGGTCGATGGCAAAGGGGCGGTGACCTTCCTCGTCCGGGTGAAAGAGGCGCTCGAAGACCCGCGCCGCCTGCTGATGGATCTCTAGGGCATCCGCCCGAAAAGGGGGGCTGGCCCTGCCCTCTCCCCTTTTCGCCTTCGTTCAAGTATCCTCGGGGGGTCCGGGGGGCAGACAGCCCCCCGCCCTACCCCCACCGACCCGAGACCCGATGCCCGCCGAACTGACCGCCCTCGCCCTTGCCGGCCTCTTGCCTTTCGCGCATTTCGCGCTGGCCTCGGCCATGGCAAACCGCGATCTCGGGGGCGGTCATGCCACCGGCCCGCGCGACCACGCGTCAAGCTGCACGATGCGCCCGGTCACCGCGCGTTTGCCGCGCGTGCCTGACACCTCTGCCCGGATGCCGGGCCCCTTTGCCACCGCCGGCCTCGCCCTCACCGCCCCGGACCAGTCCGGCCCCCAGCCCACCGCCTGCATCTGCCGCGCCGCGCGCGCGCGTCCCATCCCGGGCCATGCCCTTGGCTGGCACCCCCGCCGCTGCGACCTCTGGGGCGTGGCCTTGGCCTGCTGCGCGACCCTCATTCTCGTGGCGCTCTTGTGAGCGCCGCGCCCGCCCCCTCCTACCGTCCTTATGGATGCGGATATGATGCCAATATGATGGAAATAATATTCGTGAAATCCGACACTTACCGAAAGGGAAAGACCCATGGCAAGCTTTGACGTCATCATCATCGGCGGCGGTCCCGGCGGCTATGTCTGCGCCATCCGCTGCGCGCAACTGGGCCTCAAGACCGCCGTTGTCGAGGGTCGCGATGCCCTTGGCGGCACCTGCCTCAACGTCGGCTGCATCCCCTCGAAAGCGCTGCTGCACGCCACCCATTCGCTGCACGAAGCCGAACACAACTTCGCCAAGATGGGCCTGAAAGGCAAATCCCCCTCGGTCGACTGGAACCAGATGCTCGCCTATAAGGACGAGGTGATCGGCACCAATACCAAGGGCATCGAGTTCCTGTTCAAGAAGAACAAGGTGACCTGGATCAAGGGCTGGGCCAGCCTCCCCGCCGCCGGTCAGGTGCAGGTCGGCGACGATGTTCACGAAGCAAAAAACATCGTTATTGCAACAGGTTCCGAGCCCTCCGCCCTGCCCGGCGTCGAGATCGACGAAAAGACCATCGTCACCTCGACCGGCGCGCTGACGCTGCCCAAGGTGCCGAAATCCATGGTGGTGATCGGCGCCGGCGTGATCGGCCTCGAAATGGGCTCGGTCTATGCCCGCCTCGGCACCGACGTAACCGTGGTTGAATACCTCGACGCGATCACCCCCGGCATGGACGCCGAAGTCGCCAGAGCGTTCCAGAAAATCCTGACGAAACAGGGCCTCAAGTTCATTCTCGGCGCCGCCGTCCAGACCGTCGACAAGGGCAAATCGAAAAACACCCTGCACTACAAGCTGCGCAAGGACGACAGCAGCCACAGCCTCGAAGCCGAGGTCGTTCTGGTCGCCACCGGCCGCAAACCCTACACCGCCGGCTTGGGGCTCGAAGCACTTGGCGTCGCGATGCTGGCCCGTGGCCAGATCAAGACCGACGAACATTTCGCAACCAATATCAAAGGCTTGTATGCGATCGGCGATGCGATCGTCGGGCCGATGCTGGCGCATAAGGCCGAAGACGAAGGCATGGCGCTGGCCGAAATCATCGCCGGCAAGGCGGGCCATGTGAACTATGACGTGATCCCCGGCGTGGTCTACACCACCCCCGAAGTCGCCTCGGTCGGCAAGACCGAAGAACAGCTCAAGGAACAAGGTCGCGCCTACAAGGTCGGCAAATTCTCGTTCATGGGCAACGGGCGCGCTAAGGCCGTATTTCAGGGCGAGGGCTTTGTGAAACTGCTGGCCGACAAGGCCACCGATCGGATCCTTGGCTGCCACATCATCGGCCCCGCTGCGGGTGACCTGATCCACGAGGTCTGCGTCGCGATGGAGTTCGGCGCCTCGGCGCAAGATCTCGCGCTGACCTGCCACGCCCACCCGACCTTCAGCGAGGCCGTCCGCGAGGCCGCTCTGGCATGCGGTGACGGGGCGATTCACGCCTGACGGCGACTCAAGCCAGATTGGGGGCGGTGCACAACGCATCGCCTCTGCGCCTTTGACCCCGGCAGGAGCCTCCGGCGGGAGTATTTTGACCAAAAAGAAGCCGCCACCTTGCTTGGGATTCTCCCCTTGTCGGGTTTCTCGTTGGTCGAAATACTCTCGGGGGTGAGGCGCGAAGCGCCGAGGGGGCAGACAGCCCCCTATGCCGCCAGATGCCGCAAGCCCTGCGTCACATCGGTGCGGATCGCCAGCCGCAAGCCCGGTTCGTCCCCGGCCCGCAGCGCGGCCAGGATGATCCGATGGTGGCGGGGCGGTTCATTGCGTTGAATGCGGCCATAAAGCGCACGCATCGTCGGCCCGAGTTGCAGCCAGACGGTTTCAATGATCGCCAGCATCGCCGGCGCCTGGGCGCGCAGGTAGAGAGTTCGGTGAAACTCCAGATTGGTGCGGATGTAACCCACTGCGTCTTGCTTGGCCACGGCTTCGGCATTGGCGGCATTGATCGTCGCGAGCCGGTCGATCAACGCCAGATGCGCGCGCGGCAGGGCACGACTGGCCAGTTCGGGTTCGATCAGGGCGCGCAGGGCGGCCAGTTCCTCGATCCGGTCGTTGCTGAGTTCGGGCGTCGCGACGCGCCCGGAGGACGACAGCATCAGCGCCCCTTCAGCCACCAACCTGCGCAGCGCCTCACGCGAGGGGGTCATCGACACGCCGTAAGCCTTGCCGAGGCCGCGCAGTGTCAGACCCTGACCGGGCAGCAGTTCACCATGCATGATCTGCTGGCGCAGGCTGCGATAAAGCCGGTCATGGGCGGCCAGATTGGCATCAGAGGGGCGGGCGGCTACAGGCATGGGCGCAGTGTGATCACAATGCCGGGTGTCGTCAATCGCGGAACCGGATCGCGTGCAGCGCCGTGCCGTGGCGCTTCAGCCAGGCCCGTTCCGGCGCGTGCCCGGGGCGCAGCCGTTCAACCACCGCCCAGAACGCGGACGAGTGGTTCATCTCGGCCAGATGGGCCACCTCATGTGCCGCGACGTAATCCAATACGTCAGAGGGCGCCAGAATCAGCCGCCAGCTATACATCAGGCTGCCGTCAGGCGCGCACGAGCCCCAGCGCGAGCGCGTGTCGCGTAGGCTCAGCCGGCTGTAGGGGCGGCCCAACGCCGCGGCATAGCGGTCTGAGGCGGCTTGCAGGCGCTGCCGGGCGGCAAGTTTGACAAAGGCTTCGACGCGGGCGCCGACCCGGTCTGGGTCGGGCGGCACGATCAGCGAGGTGCCCTCGATTCGCGGCGCGCGCACCGCCCCCGGCACGATCGTCAGATCCTGCCCCTGAAATGGCAGCACCGCCCCAAGGGCCACACGGCGCTGCGGTGTGGCCGTGGCCAGAACCCGGCGCAGCCAATCGGCTTTCTCAAACGCAAAGGCGCGCGCCTCGGCATCCCGGGCCGAACGTGGCAGCGTCAGCGTCACCCGCCCGTCCAACCGCGACACCCGCAGACTGAATCGTCGCGCCGCCGCCGAACGGCGCAAGGTGACCTCGACGTCGGGGGTTCCGGGGATCACGAACTGGGTCAATCGGCTTCCTTGGCTGCTGTGTTTGGCCGGATCCAATGCCGCAGGCGCAAAAGCCTTTGACACCCCGCAACCATTGTGGCAGTTGGCTTCGACTCTCTGAATAAGAGCGATGCTAGGAGATTTCCATGCCGAAAGAGGAATGGGGCGTCAAACGCCTCTGCCCGCATTGCGCGAGCCGGTTTTATGATCTGACCAACGACCCGATGACCTGCCCGGTCTGCGGCAACAGCTACTCGGCTGAAAGCCTGCAAATCGGTCGGGGTCGGGTGATGGTGGCCGACAAGGCCAGCACCCGTGCTGCCGTGCCCGCGACTGATGATCTGACCGACGACGAAGATCTGGATGCCGACTCGAGCGAGGTCGATCTTGATGACGACCTGCTTGAGGATGACGAAGACGATACCGTCTCGCTGGACGATATCGCCGATGTCAGCAACGGTGACGACGAGAACTGAGCCCACACCGGGGCAAATGTGATCGGGCGCGGGGCATCCCCCCGCGCCTTTTCGCTTTTGCACCCACCTATCAGCGTGCCTCGCCGCGAGTCCTTGCCGCCCCGTCGCAAACACCGCCGCCGAGGAAAAATTCCTCTTGCACGCCCCCCGGCAACTGCCTATACGACGCCCCACGCGGATATCCCAAGGCCGCGCAAAGTGGGGTCATAGCTCAGTTGGGAGAGCGCTTGAATGGCATTCAAGAGGTCGGCGGTTCGATCCCGCCTGGCTCCACCAAATCCTCTCAAGAACGGTTGAACGACATTCCGGGCGCGGGATTTGCATCGGCTGGCCTTTGGCATTCTACAGGCAAAGCTGCCCTTGCGTGGCAAAAAAGCCGGTGACACTTGATATTAGTCAAGCGTCTCGTTCTGGCGATGGCCTAGGAATTCCAGACTTCGGGGAACCGATCGAAGGGCAAGCCAATGCCAGCCAGTTCTGACAAACGCGTCCTTTTGACGGGCGCCTTCCGAAAGGCGACGCGGATGCGGCCTTACGGTGCGCTTGACGAGGCCGCCTTTCGCAATGCCTGCTCCGGTTGTGGCACCTGTATTCCGGCCTGCCCGGAAGGCCTGCTGTCGATAGACTCGCGTGGTCTGGCAAAGATGGACCTGTCTCTGGGGGCTTGCACCCTTTGCGGATTGTGCATCATGGTCTGCCCCACCGACGCTTTGGCCCATAACCGCCCCTTGCCCTGGGTCGCCAAGGTTGGCGAGGCCTGCCTGCCGGTCAACGGCACCGCCTGCCGGACCTGCGAAGACTTCTGTGACGAGGGCGCCTTGCACTTTGTGTTGCAGCCGGACGGGCTTGCGGCGCCTCAGATCGACGCCAAAACCTGCACCGGTTGTGGTGCCTGCGTGCTGGCCTGCCCCGCCGGGGCAATCAGCTTTGCCCCGATCACCCGCCACACCTAGACTATGATGCGGCCAAGATCTGCGCAGTCTTGTTCGCGCCGGCCCAAGCCGAGTGTGCGCCCGCAAGCGCCATGGCCGGAATGCGCCACACCAGATCCCCGGCGTGTCAGCGACACCGCTGCGCTACCACCATTTCCAAAGCTGGACGGCCCTGCCCCCGGGGTCGCCTTTGGTCATCCCTTCGCAAATGACCCATTCGCGCGAGGCCGCAGGCCCAACGCGGCCCGCATACCCGCTCTGCACCTTTCTCAAGACCTCTGCCGCGGTCGCCACTTCTTTGGCCGCCGGCATCGCCGGATCACCGCTGAGGCAATCCGCCCCGGGCCTTGCCCCGGGCATCCGCCGGGATCTGGGCCGCTTGGCGCATTTGCGGCGCACGCCCTTGGCGCCTCGGCCGACCGAGAGCACACCGTGTCCTGACATCGTTCCTGTTGTCGCACCAGACCGATACGCACCGGACCAAACCGGGTTGCGAAACGCATGTGCTGTCGATTCTTGAAACGCGCGGCTTTGCCCGCACCGGCCTCAACCATAGGCTCTGTCGCTGTGGACGATGAGGTGCAACCAGCCCACACGCGGCAATCGGATCACTGTGCTGGTCCGGAACGAGCACCTGCTGTTCGGCAAGATCCCGAAACGCGGCAACAGCCCGCGTCCGCTGACCGGCCAGCCCTGAGCCAGCGGCACTGTGCGACCTTGGGCCCCTTTCGACAGCGGCCCCCAGACCCGCAGCCCGCGTGGGCCGTGACGGCTGGCAAGACACCGCGAAGCCGCTGCCGCGCTGCCGATGACCCCTGCGACATGCCCGGCAAAGGGCTGACGTTCTGCGGCAAGGCTGGTCCTCATCGGGCACTTCGGTCGACGCTGCATGACGCCAAGCCCCCATCGAGGGCCACCCGGCATCCGAGCGCCGCCTGCTGCAAAAACGCCCTGAACCAGCCTGACAGTGCACCCAGAATGCTTGCAGCCTACGAGATGAGACAAACCAGGCAGTCGGGCGCCCCCAAGGCGATCACGGCCCATCTTGGCGGCAGGCGCATTTAATGCTCAAATGGGGCGCGCAGGTTTCAGGATCTGCGTGGTCCCATTTGCCCAAACCCGGCGTTCATCATGGTCGAGCACAGATTTTCCTCCACTGCCGACCCTGCGGCAATCGGTTCTTCGCTGGCCGGAGTCTGCGTGCCCGAGGGCCTAGACATCGACGCGTTGCTGGGCGAACTGGCCACGGCCCTTCTGGCGGCCGGGATGCGGCCTGCCGGTCTGATCCAGAAACGCGGCAAGGCCAAACCGGGCTGCGCCTGCCGCGAGATGTGGGTGCAGGATCTGGCCAGCGGCACCCGGCTGAACATCTCGGAAAGCCGAGGCGACGGTGCGCGTGGCTGCCATCTGGATTGGGCGGCATTGGCGCAGGCAACCGTCCTTGTCGAAACCTCGCTGCAATCCGGCACCGAGGTGCTGATCGGCCGTTTTGGTCGCGCCGAAGCGGTGGGCAAGGGTCTTGCTGTCGCGATTGCCACGGCGGTGGCGGCCGATATGCCGGTGCTGGTGGCGCTGCGTCCGGGTTACGCGCCGGCGTGGCGCGACTATCACGGCGGCATGGCCGCAGCACTGCCGCCCGACCCCACGGCACTGGCCGCGTGGCTTTGTGCGGTGGGCGACAAGACGCGGGCTGCCTGAGCCCGCTCAGCGCCCCTCGAAGGCCGCCGGGCGCTTTTCAAGAAACGCCAGCACCCCTTCACGAAAATCGCGTGTCGTGCCGCAAACGCCTTGCAATTTCGCCTCCAGCGCCAATTGCGTCGGCAGGTCATTGCCATAGCCCTCGCGCAGCGCGCGCTTGATGGCGCCGTGGGCGACGGTCGGCCCTTGCGCCAATTGCCCGGCGCGCACGCGCCAGTGGTGGGCGAAATCGACCTCGGCCACGGCCTCCCAGATCATCCCCCAATCGACCGCTTGGCGCGCCGGGATCTTGTCGGCGAACAGCATCGCCCCCATCGCCCGTGCAAAGCCCACCTGCCGTGGCAGCCACCAGGTGCCGCCCGCATCCGGCATCAGCCCAATTCGGGTAAACGCCTGAATGAATGCCGCATTTTCCGAGGCGATCACCACATCGGCGGCCAAGGCGATATTTGCACCCGCCCCGGCAGCCGGGCCGTTTACCGCCGAAATCGTCGGCACCGGGCAATCATAGATCGCGCTCAGCAGCGGTTCGTATTCGTCGCGCAGCACCCGCTCCAGATCGAGCCCGGCCGCGCCGACACCATCGCCCAGATCCTGCCCCGAACAAAACGCCCGCCCCGCGCCGGTCAACACCACCACCCGCGCCTCGGCGCCGCCGCGCCGCAGCGCGTCGGTCAGTTCGGCGCGCATCTGGGTGGACAGCGCGTTCATCACCTCGGGCCGGTTCAGCGTGACTACGGCCATGCCGTCGCTTAGCGCGTAGCGGATTTCCTTATAGGGCATCGCGGGCCTCCCTTGCCTTTGTTGCCCGCACCTTAGCGTGGCCACAGGTGGCGGGCAAAGCGGAACGGCACGTCACGCCGGTGCTTTTTGGCGCAAGGCGGCAATCAGCGCGCGACCCTCGGAGGGCGGGGTGCGTTCGACCCGCTGGTAGGCCGTGCCGGCCTGATCGCGCGTGACCATGCCGGTTTCAACCATCGTCCGGCGGATCAGGGCGGCATCCTCCAGCACGGTGCAGGCGTTGATCCGGCGGCTGACCTCGCGTTCGGTCATCAGGCTGGCGGCGGGCAGATGCGCCCAGACCGCCCAGAGGCACAGGTGCTGCATCTGGGTGCGGGCGGGCCAATGCGCAAAGCGCCCCGCCGCATCAAAGCTGCGCCGCGCGCGGGCCAGCAGGCGCGCATCCGCCGGGGCCTCGGCCCCACGCCTGAGCGCGCTGAGGTGCTGATAATTGCGGTAGCCCGCCGCGCGGGCGATCCGGTTCAGCCAGATTTGATGGCCGGCGGAATCTGCAACCTCGCGCCGCAGTGCACGGGCAAAAGCCGAGACATCGGCAATCGACAGGGAAATGGCGTCATGTGCCATGGCAAGTCCTTTGGTCGCATCGGCCCGCAGAACCTGCGAGATGCGGGGCCACCCTTGCGCAAGATGCGACGAAAAGGACAGGGACACTGTCTTTGGCAGGTTCAGCCCCCGGTCGGGGTGGTGGCGCCTCGGTGAACTGCGGACCGTGCGGAAAGGATAGGCGCACGGCCGCGGCGGATCAAGCGTGCCTCACTCGTCCAAAAGCTCGGCCAGGCGGGTGTTCTCGGCATCGGAAAGCGCGGGGGCAGCGGTGGCCTCGGCCTTGCGGCGCGACCGGATGAACAGGAAAGCCCCGCCCAGCGCCAGCACCAGCGCCGCCGGCCCGGTATACCACAAGATCAGGTTGGCGCCCGCCGCCTCGGGCTCGAACAGGACGTATTCGCCGTAGCGGTTGGTGATGTAATCCAGCACATCACTGTCGCTATCGCCCGCGACCAGCCGTTCGCGCACCATCAGTCGCAGATCGCGCGAAATCGAGGCGTTCGATTCGTCGATGTTTTCGCCCTGACAGACCGGGCAGCGCAGCACCTTGGCCAGTTCGCGCGCCCGCGCCTCGAGCACCGGGTCGGGCAACACCTCGTCTGGCTGCACCGCCCAAAGCGGGGCGGCGCCGAGGAGCGGGGCGGTGGCCAGCGCCAGCAACACGATGAGACGTTTCAGCATGGCCCTACTCCGCCGGGGTTGCGGCCAGCGGGGCCCGTTTGCGTGCCCCTGCGGCGACACGGTAGCGCCGGTCCGACAGGCTTAGCATCCCGCCCAGCGCCATCAGCGCCAGCCCGGTCCAGATCCAATCGGCAAAGGGCTTGATATAGGTCCGCACGGCAAAGCCGCCACCCAGTTGCGGATCACCGATCACCAGATAGACATCGCCAGTAAAGCGCTGGTCAATGGCGGCTTCGGTGGTCGGCATCGCCTGCACCGGATAGACGCGCTTTTCGGGGTGCATCACCGCGGTGAGCTTGCCATTCTCGCGCACCGACATGGTGCCCACGGTCGAGGTATAGTTCGGCCCCTGCACTTCTTCGACACCGTCGAGCGTAATCTCATACCCGGCGACGGTGAACGGCTCGCCGATCTTGGCGACGCGGATATCTTCGGAATCCCATGCGGTCAGCAGCGCGATCCCGATGAAGGTGACGCCAAGGCCACCGTGCGCCAGCGCCTTGCCCCAATCGGCGCGCGGCAACCGGGTGATCCGCGCCGCCTTGCGACCCGAGCGGACCCAGAGCTCGGTCAGCGCGCCAAAGATCAGCCAGCTTCCCAGACCCGCCCCGACCAGCGCGATCGCCGAACGGTTGGTGCCGATCGCCCAAGTCAGCGCCGCCACCGAAAGCGCCAGCACCATGGCCGGAATCAGTGGCTGCACCGCACGCGCGAGGCCTGCCCGCTTCCACGGCATCAGCGCGCCGATCGGCAGCACGATCACCAAAAGCAGCATGAAGGGCGTGAACGCTTTTTCAAAGAACGGCGCGCCGACCGAAAGCTTTCGCCCCCAGGCCATTTCCGCAACCAAGGGCCAGATCGTGCCGACGAACACCACCAGCGCCGCCACCGCCAGCAAGATGTTGTTCACCACCAGCGCGGATTCGCGGCTGACCATGCCAAAGACGCCCTTGGCCTGCATCGCCCCCGCCCGCGCCGCATAAAGCGTCAGGGCTCCGCCGACGAAAACCGCCAACAGGACCAGAATATAGACCCCGCGCTCCGGGTCCGAGGCAAAGCTGTGCACCGAGGTAATCACCCCCGAGCGCACAATAAACGTGCCGATCAACGAGAATCCGAAGGCCAGAATCGCCAGCAGGATGGTCCAGCTTTTCAGCGCCTCGCGTTTTTCGACCACGATCGCCGAATGCAGCAGGGCTGCGGCCAGAAGCCAGGGCATGAACGAGGCGTTTTCGACTGGATCCCAGAACCAGAAACCGCCCCAACCCAGTTCATAATAGGCCCACCAGCTGCCCAGACCGATACCGATGGTCAGAAAGATCCACGCCGCCAGGGTCCAGGGCCGGACCCAGCGCGCCCAGGCCGCATCGACCCGGCCCTCGATCAGCGCCGCGACGGCAAAGGAAAACGCCATCGAAAGCCCGACATAGCCGAGGTAAAGAAACGGCGGATGAAAGGCGAGACCGGGGTCTTGCAACAGGGGATTGAGGTCCTTGCCGTTGAACGGCGGTTGCACCAGCCGAACAAACGGGTTCGAGGTGAACAGGATAAAGCCCAGAAACGCCGCCCCGATAGAGGCCTGAACCGCCAGCACCCGCGCCCGCAGGCTGGGGGGCAAGGCGCCACCAAACCACGCCGCCGCCGCGCCAAAGCCCGACAGGATCAGCACCCATAGCAGCATCGAGCCTTCGTGGTTTCCCCAGACGCCCGCAACCTTGTAGAGCATCGGCTTGTCGGTATGCGAATTGGCAAAGACCAGTTGCAGCGAGAAATCCGAGGTGACGAAGGCGTAGGTCAGCGCCCCGAAAGATGCCGCGATCAGCAGAAACTGCGCCGTAGCGGCGGGCTCGCCCACGGCCATCCAGCCGCGCCAGCCTTGCCAGGCGCCGATCATCGGCACGATGGCCTGTATCAGCGCCACGCCAAAGGCCAAGATCAGGGCAAAGTGGCCAAGTTCAGCAATCATCTCGCATCCTCCTGTTCGCGGGGGAGATCATAGTCCGATGCGAGGTCGGGGCCAATGGGGATGCGCGATGTTGTCGCGGAGGTGATGAAAGGGGGGCTGTCTGCCCCCCCACGCCGCCCCTGTCAGGGGCGGCGCCCCCCCCCGAGAGTATTTCTGCCAAAAAGAAGCCCGTTCAATCCGGCTGGGCATCGCGCCATTCGTTCAGCGCAGGGTTTGCGGAGTCGGGCGCGAGGCCGCCGCCCTGAGCGGCCCGCACAGCGGGCGTGGTCAGCGACCGGGTGCGGAAATAATGCGTTTCGCGCGCCCCGAAATAGAAGCTGACGATCGCGCCCAAGAGCCACCAGAGCGGCTCGGGCACATAGCCCAGCCCGATCATCCGTTCGGCGAAGGTGATCGGGTCCACCATCGCCGAAATGAACAGGCCCAGGGTGCCCAGTGCCAGCATCGGACGCGGCAGGCGGTTCAGACCGTTGACGAAACGGTCGAACCAACCGGGGCGCAGATACTGGAATTCAGCCCCGTGTTCATCCAGCGCGGCGATATAGGCGGCCTGCGCGGCCTCCATCTTCTTGGTCGCGTTGGGGGTCAAGACCTCGGCCAGACCGATCGCGGCATTGCCCAGTGCCGTGGTCGCGGCAGAGCCGCCGATGATCTTGTCAATCAAGCCCATGCCGCCACCCGTGCGTGGTGTTCAGCCTCGGTCAGATGAAACCGGGGCGAGATGAATTCTTCGGCGCGCCGGATCCAGCCGCCTTTGCCACCGTCGCGCGTGCGGGCATATTTGCGACTGGCGGGGCGGGCATCGGCCAGCGCGTAGTAATAGTTGCGCCGGGCAATGCCGTAAGCATCGACCAGATGCGCGGGCGCCGCGGCCATCGCCGCATGGGCCGCGCGCAGGCTGAGCGGACCCAGCACGCCATCCACCTCGAGATCATACCCCATGTCGATCAGCAGCCGTTGCAGCACCCGCACCGCATTGGCGCCAGAGTTCACATACATGTCGAATACCGATGGCTGTAGCGGCACCGGAAGCCCGGCCAGCCCCGGCGCCTCGAAGTAGTGTTTGACAAAGATCTCTTCGGCCTTGGCGCGGGTCAGCGCGCGCACATCGGCCTCGGTCACGCGGCCGTCATGGGTCAGATCAAGCCCCAGCCGCTGAAGCGTGCCCAATGTCACGCCATATTTCGTCGCCCCGCCCGGATCGGCGGGGTCGTTCACATAGCCGCCTTCACGGGCGACAATCTGCTTGGCAATTTCCTGAACGGTCTGCATGGCGGTTTCCCCTTGGCTCCCCAAGGCAAAATCCGCCATCTTGCGTTAACGCCACGCCAAAGGGGCGTGCGCTCAGCTGTTCGGGTCTTGATAGACGCCCTGTTCCTTCAGCGCGTCGATCACCTCTTTGGGCATGTAGCTTTCGTCATGCTTGGCCAGAATTTCCTCGGCCACGAAGGTTTCACCCTCCATCTTGCCGGTGCCGATCATGCCCTGATTCTCGGCGAAGAGGTCGGGCAGAACGCCCGAAAAGCGCACCGGGATCGTCGCCCCGCCATCGGTGACGCTGAAGGTGACGACCTCGCTGCTGCCGCGCTTGAGGGTGCCGGTCTCGACCAGCCCGCCGATGCGGAACGTCTCGCCCGGTTTCGGTGGATCCTGCACAACCTGCGTTGGTGAGCGGAAGAAGTTGATCCCGTCGCGCATCGCATACCCGATCAGCGCGGTTGAAAGCACCAGCGCCAGTGCTGCTACCAGCAGAACCTGAATCCGGCGCTTCTTCTTGAGGCTCTTCATCGTCTCTCCTTACGGGAACACCGGGGCCAGCATCAGCCCGGCGGTTTCGTCATTCCCCAACATCAGGTTGGCGTTTTGCAATGCCTGTCCGCTAGAGCCCTTGGTCAAGTTGTCCAGCGCCACAATCACCAGCGCGCGCCCGGCAATCCGGTCCGCGACAACACCGATATGCACGAAATTGGACCCCGCAATCGAGCGTGTCGAGGGGAGTGCGCCAATGGGTAGCACCTGCAAGAACGGCTCGTCGGCATAGGCCGAGGCCAGCGTCGCGTGGATTTGCCCAGCGTCACCGCGCACATAGACCGTCGCCAGAATGCCGCGGTTGAACGGCATCAGATGCGGGGTGAACTGAACTTGCACTTCGCGTCCCGCCAACATGCTGAATTCCTGATCGAATTCGCCAAGGTGGCGATGCGTGCCGCCGGCCGAATAGGGCATGGTGCCGCCCGACAGCTCGGCGTGAAGCAGGTTTTCCTTGAGGCTGCGCCCGGCACCCGACACCCCTGCCTTGAGGTCAATCACAATCTCGTCAAGGTCGATCACCCCGGCCGAAATCAGGGGCCGCAGCGCGTATTGACCGGCCGCCGCGTTGCAGCCGGTGCCCGCCACCAGCCGCGCGGCGCGAATCTGTTCGCGGTAGAACTCGGTCAGGCCGTAGACCGCCTCGCGCTGCAATTCGAGCGCCGAATGCGGCTTGCCATACCATTTCTCATAGGCCGCCGGATCGCGCAGCCGGAAATCGGCCGACAGGTCCACCACCCTGAGATCCCCCGGCAGCGCGGCAATCACCGCCTGGCTGGTCGCGTGCGGCAAGGCACAAAAGGCCAGATCGACGGTTGAAAAGTCGATCTCTTCGATCTTTTGCAGCGTCGGTAGCGGCAGGTGACGCAGATGCGGAAAGACGTCGCCCATCGCCATCCCCGCCTTGCGGTCGCCCGACAGCGCCGTGATGCGCATGCTGGGATGGGTGGCGATCAGCCTGACAAGCTCGGCCCCGGTATAGCCCGAGGCCCCGAGTATGGCGATGTTCTGGGTCATGGTCCGCTTCCTCATGGTCGCGTTTCAGATGCCGGAGGGAAAAGTCTCATGCAAGAGGTTTGTTGCCCGGCGCCGCTGCGGCAAAGCCGTGGCCCTCCGCGCGATCGGCGCGCCTCGGTCCATCGGTCGGCACCAATTTCGAACGACTTTCGCGGTACGCATCCAAAGGTGCGCAGAGCCGCGTCAGGCCGCTTCAAAGCGGATACCGCGGCGCAAGAACTGCGTCGCATGATTGGAAACCGAGGCCGGGTCGCCGGTGGTCAGATATTTCGACTGCAGGCCTGCACCACGAAGCTCGGGGTGCCGGGTCAGATAGTCGGCAAGGCTGTCAGCGACCAGATTGGCCTGACTGAAGACCGTGACATCCGCACCAAGGGCGGATTGAAAAACCTTTTGCATCAAGGGGTAATGGGTGCAGCCCAAGATCGCCGCCTGCGGGTGCGGCATTCGGCGCTTCAGCGCCTCGACATGGCTGTTCACCAGTGCCTCGGCCAGGATCTCGTCGCCCTGCTCGATCGCATCGACGACGCCGCCGCAGGGTTGCGCCTCGACATCCACCCCGATCGCACGGAACGCGAGTTCGCGCTGGAACGCCCGGCTCGACACCGTTGCCGGCGTCGCAAACAGCGCCACATGCTTGACGGCCACCTCGCGCGGGGGGGAATTGTCGCCCCATTGCCGTTCGGTCAGGGCCTCGATCAGGGGAACGAAGACCCCGAGGACCCGCTTGTCGCCGGGCACCCAGGTTTCCTGCATCCGCTTCAACGCCGCCGCCGAGGCGGTGTTGCAGGCGAGAATCACCAGATCGCACCCTTCCTCCCAAAGCCGTTCGACACCACGGCAGGTCAGCGCGAAGATATCGTCGCTGTCGCGCACCCCGTAGGGCGCGTGGGCATTGTCGCCGTAATAGACAAAGGCCACATCCGGCAGCCGCTTGGCCACCGCTTCGTAGACCGTCAAGCCACCCAAGCCGCTATCGAAAACACCAACCGCCATTCCGGCCTCCTGCCCGCGAAGGGTGCCCCGCTTTCCTGCGGGGCCTTGCCCTTGTCATAAGCCCCCTTCAGCGGAAGATAAACGCCCGATTCTTACTTGGCGGCCATGCTTTGTTGCGGGCTGCCTCCGGCCCGAAACGCCGCCAGCAGATCGGCGCGTCGCTTGGCGGCGGCCTTGGCCGAGGCCTCCTTGACCGGGCCAAAGCCGCGGATCGCCAGAGGCAGTTCGGCCAGTTCGCGGGCGATGGCCTCGGTCGCGGGGGTCACGGCGGGCAGCACCTCGGCCATATCGGCCTCGTATTGGGCGATCAACGCGCGCTCCATCCGACGTTCGGCAAAACGGGCGAAGGGGTCAAAACGGGTGCCGCGCAGCACCTTGCCCTTGGCCAGAATCCGGAACACCGGCCCCATCCACGGCCCGAAGGCGCGTTTGCGGGGCCGCCCGTCCGGGCCCTTGCCCGCCAGAATCGGTGGTGCCAGATGGTAGGTCATCCTGAAATTGCCGCCAAACTCGGCGCGGGCCTTTTCGGCGGTGGCAAGGTGCAGCCGGGCCACCTCGTATTCGTCCTTGTAGGCCAAGAGCTTGTGATACCCCTTGGCGACCGCCACGCGCAGCGACGCAGACGCGCGCGCGACAAAGTTGTGGTAGCGTTCGGCCAGGGCCTCGTCCTGATAAAGCACAAGGTGCGCCGCGCGGCTTGCAATCGGATCGACCGGATCGGTGGCGGCCGCGGGTGCCAGCACGCGCGCGGCCTCGTCGGGAAAGGCAACCGCCCAGCGGCCCAGATCGAAGGCGCGGGTATTGGCCTCGACCCCGGCGCCATTCAGTGCAATCGAACGCAAGATCGCCTCGCGCGTCAGCGGCAACAGGCCCTGCTGCCACGCCGCCCCCAGCACCGCCATGTTCGAATAGATACTGTCGCCCAGCACCCGGCGCGTCAGTTCCGAGGCATCGAAAAACGCGACCCGATCGCCCAGCCGCGCCTCAAGCGACAGCCGCAGACGGTCGGCGGGTAGCCGAAAATCGCGGTTCCGGGTGAATTCTCCGGTGACGATTTCGTGGCTGTTGACCACCGCGCCGGTGCGCCCCTTGCGCATCAGGCCCAGCGTCTTTGCACCCGCCGTCACCACCAGATCGCCGCCGATCATGCAGTCGGCCTCGCCCACAGCAACGCGAATCGCAGAAATATCGGCCGGCGCATTGGCCAGCCGCAGATGGATATGCACCGCACCGCCCTTTTGCGCCAGACCGGCCATCTCCATCATCCCGGCGCCCTTGCCGTCGATATGCGCCGCCATCGCCAGCACCGCGCCCACCGTCACCACGCCGGTGCCACCCACCCCGGTAATCACCACGTTATGGGTGCCCGAAATGGTCGGCAGCGTCGGTTCCGGCAGATCGGGCAGCACCACATCGGCGGTCGCCGCCTTTTTCACCACCGCCCCCGACAGCGTCACGAACGAGGGGCAAAACCCCTTGATGCAGGAATAGTCCTTGTTGCACGACGACTGGTCCACCGCGCGCTTGATGCCGAATTCCGTCTCGACCGGCACCAGCGACACGCAGTTCGACTGCACCCCGCAATCGCCGCAGCCTTCGCAGACATCGGTATTGATGAACACCCGCTTGTCGGGGTCGGGAAAGGTGCCACGCTTGCGGCGGCGGCGCTTTTCGGCGGCGCAGGTCTGAATATAGACGATCGCCGAAACCCCCGGTGCCTTGGCAAGGCGCTCTTGCACCGGCATCAGGTCGGCACGTTCATGCACCTCGACACCCGACGGAAAGTCGCGCAGATCGACTTCCTCTTTCGCATCGAACACCACGGCGATCGGATGCACCCCCATCGCCTTGATTTCCCGCACGATTTGCGGCGCGGTCAGGCCGCCCTCGTTCTGCTGACCGCCGGTCATTGCCACGGCGTCATTGAACAGGATCTTGTAGGTGATGTTGGTCTTTGCCGCCAACGCCGCCCGGATCGCCTGCACCCCCGAGTGGTTATAGGTGCCGTCGCCAAGGTTTTGAAACACATGCGGGCGGGTGGAAAATGGCGCCTCGCCAATCCAGTTGGCGCCCTCGCCACCCATATGGGTAAAGCCGTTGGTGTCGCGGTCCATCCATTGCACCATGTAGTGACAGCCGATCCCGGCATAGGCGCGCGCGCCCTCGGGCAGTCTGGTCGAGCTGTTATGCGGGCAGCCCGAACAGAACCACGGCGTGCGGACGGCGATTTCGGGTGCGTTGTCGGCCCGGCGCGCCTCGGCGATGGCGGCCAGCCCGGCCTTGACCGCATCGGTGCCGCGGCCTTCCTCGATCAACACTCCGCCGATCTTTTCGGCAATCATCACCGGGTCCAGCGCATAGCGCGTCGGGAACAGCTCTTCGCCGGTCACCGCGTGTTTCCAGCCATAGACCCGGCGGCCCCGGCGGTTGTCAAAGATCGCCTCCTTGACCTGCACCTCGATCAGTTTGCGCTTTTCCTCGACCACGACGATCAGATCCAGTCCTTCGGCCCATTCGGCAAAGGACTTCATGTCCATCGGGAAGGTCTGCGCCACTTTCCAGGTGGTGATCCCCAGCCGTGCGGCCTCGGCCTCGTCGATCCCCAGAAGCGCCAACGCATGCACCAGATCCAGCCAGTTCTTGCCCGCCGCCACAAAGCCGATCTTGGCGCCCGCCTGGCCGTGCATCCGCCGGTCAATCCGGTTGGCGCGGGCAAAGGCCTCGGCGGCGAAGCGCTTGTAATCAATCATCCGCGCTTCTTGCGCGACCGGCGTATCGCCCAGCCGGATATTCAGCCCGCCCGGCGGCATCGCAAAATCGGGCGACACGAACTGCAACCGCAGCGGATCGCCCTCGACCACCGCCGTCGCCTCGACGGTGTCCTTCATCGTCTTCAGCCCGACCCAGACTCCGGCAAAGCGCGACAGCGCAAAGCCATAAAGCCCGAGGTCCAGAATTTCCTGCACCCCGGCGGGCGAAATCACCGGCATATAGGCATCGACCATCGCCCAATCCGACTGATGCAGCACCGTCGAGGATTCGCCGGTGTGGTCATCGCCCATCGCCATGAGAACGCCGCCCAGGGCCGAGGTGCCCGCCATGTTCGCATGGCGCATCACATCACCGGTGCGGTCCACACCGGGGCCCTTGCCATACCACAGCGCGAAAACGCCCTGATGTTTGCCTTCGCCGCGCAACTCGGCCTGCTGCGTGCCCCAGATCGCGGTGGCCGCAAGATCTTCGTTCAGCCCCGGCTGAAACAGCACCTGCGCCGCCGACAGCTCGCGCTTGGCCTTCATCATCTGCAGATCGACCGACCCCAGCGGCGAGCCGCGATAGCCCGTCACATAGCCCGCCGTGTCCAGCCCCGCCGCGCGGTCGCGCGCCGCCTGCATCAGCATCAGCCGCACCAGCGCCTGCGTGCCGTTCAAAAGCACCGGGCTTTTGCTCAGGTCAAATCGGTCATTCAAGGATATTTCCTGCCTGCCCATTAGGCGCCTCCCCCACAGGAATGGTCATATCCTATGATAGGTCAAAAAAGCTGACCTACAAACTCTAAATTTCAGTGAAACCTGTTTGTTAAGTTTGTCGGGGATATGTAAGAAAACTTTCGTTATAGTGCCGCTGGTTTTTTGGAAAGTGACCGCGATGGATTGGGACAAGCTCAGAATATTTCACGCCGTGGCCGATGCCGGGTCGCTGACCCATGCGGGTGACGTGCTGCACCTGTCGCAATCGGCGGTCAGCCGCCAGATCAGGGCATTGGAAGAGATGCTTGGGACCACGCTTTTCCACCGTCACGCGCGCGGCCTGATTCTGACCGAACAGGGCGAGCTTCTGTTCGACGCCACCTCGACCATGGCCAAAAAGCTCGATACCGCCGCCGCGCGCATCCGCGACAGCGAAGAAGAGGTGTTTGGCGAACTGAAGGTGACCACCACGACCGGCTTTGGCACGCTCTGGCTCGCGCCCCGGCTGATCAAGCTTTATGACAGATACCCCGACCTCAAGATCGACCTGATGCTGGAGGAGCGGGTGCTGGATCTGCCGATGCGCGAAGCCGACGTGGCGATCCGCATGAAGGAACCCTCGCAGGCCGATCTGATCCGCAAACGCCTGCTCAACATCCGCATGAGGCTTTACGCCACGCCGGAATATCTGGCGCGCAGCGGCACCCCAAACAATATGGACGATCTGTCCACCCAACGGCTGATCTGTCAAAACCCGATGACGCCGCAGGTTTCGGCCGGGGCGGCGCTGGCAAACCGGCTGTTGGCGCATGACATCCCCTCGACGCTGACGGTCAACAACTACTTTGGCGTGCTGCAAGGGGTGCTGAACCATATCGGCATCGGTGTGCTGCCAGACTATCTGACCGCCGACTTCCCCGACCTTGTGCGTGTTCTGCCCGAAATCGAGTCGGTCGAGGTGCCGGTGTTTCTGGCCTACCCGGAAGAGCTGCGCCAGTCGCGCCGGGTGACGGCCTTTCGCGACTTCGTGCAAGAGGAAATCATGGCCTACCGCCGCCAGCAGATCGACGACGCAACCTCTGATTGAGGTGAGGCATACGTGCAACGCATGGCGGCTATGATGCAGGTGCAGCATTATTTCACTTGAACCCTTCTCACTCTGCCCATAAATCGGGCTGTGAAGGCGATGGTTTGAGGAAACTCTCATCACCTTCTACCTCCCTGTTGGACTTAGGCCGGGCTTTGCCCGGTCTTTTTTTGTCTCGGGCGCGGGATTCGGCGCCCTTGGCGCCAAATCGGGCCTTTCCCCAAATCCCCCCCTGTTCTAAGACGCGCTGACGCTGCACAGGAGGCCCCGATGACCGAGCCGAAGATCACCCCCGAACTGATCGCCGCCCATGGGCTGAAGCCCGACGAATACGCGCGCATTCTGACGATCATCGGCCGCGAGCCCAGCTTTACCGAACTGGGCATCTTTTCGGCGATGTGGAACGAACATTGTTCCTACAAATCCTCGAAGAAATGGCTGCGCACCCTGCCGACCACCGGGCCTCAGGTGATCTGCGGGCCGGGCGAAAACGCGGGCGTGGTCGATATCGGCGACGGGCAGGCGGTCGTCTTCAAGATGGAAAGCCACAACCACCCCTCGTATATCGAGCCGCATCAGGGCGCGGCCACCGGGGTCGGCGGCATTCTGCGCGACGTGTTCACCATGGGCGCACGACCGATCGCGGCGATGGATTCGCTGTCCTTCGGCGTGCCCGCGCATCCGAAAACCGCGCATCTGGTGAAAGGCGTGGTCGAGGGTGTCGGCGGCTATGGCAATGCCTTTGGCGTGCCCAATCTGGGCGGCGAAGTGCGCTTTCACGCCGCCTATAACGGCAACTGCCTGGTCAACGCCTTTGCGGCGGGTCTGGCCGACACCGACAAGATCTTTTATTCGGCGGCCTCGGGCGTCGGCATGCCGGTGGTCTATCTGGGGGCCAAGACCGGGCGCGACGGGGTTGGCGGCGCGACCATGGCCTCGGCCGAATTCGACGACACGATCGAGGAAAAGCGCCCCACCGTGCAGGTCGGCGACCCGTTCACCGAAAAATGCCTCATGGAAGCCTGCATGGAGCTGATGGCGACGGGCGCGGTCATCTCGATTCAGGACATGGGGGCGGCGGGGCTGACCTGTTCGGCGGTCGAGATGGGCGACAAGGGCGACCTTGGCATCCGGCTTGATCTGGACCGGGTGCCGGTGCGCGAAGTCGGCATGACCGCCTATGAAATGATGCTTTCCGAGTCGCAGGAACGGATGCTGATGGTGCTCAACCCGGCGCTGGAGGCGGTGGCCAAGGCGGTCTTCGTCAAATGGGATCTGGATTTCGCCATTGTCGGTGAAACCATCGCCGAAGACCGGTTCCTGGTCCTGCATGGCAATCAGGTCAAGGCCGATCTGCCGCTGAAGGCGCTGTCGGGCACCGCCCCGGAATATGACCGCCCCTGGGTCGAGACGCCGCCCGCGGCGCCTCTGGGCGCGGTCCCCGAGATCGGCGCGATCGAGGCGCTGCGGGCGCTGATCAGCAGCCCGAACTACGCCCACAAGGCCTGGGTCTGGGAACAGTATGACACGCAGGTCGGCGGCGATACCGTGCGCCGCCCCGGTCAGGGCGCGGGCGTGGTGCGCGTGCATGGCACCCAAAAGGCGCTGGCCTTCACCTCGGACGTGACGCCGCGCTACGTCAAGGCCAACCCCTACGAGGGCGGCAAACAGGCGGTGGCCGAGGCTTACCGCAACCTTTCGGCCGTCGGCGCGCTGCCGCTGGCCACGACCGACAACCTGAACTTCGGCAACCCCGAGAAACCCGAGATCATGGGCCAGATGGTCGGTGCGATCAAAGGCATCGGCGAGGCCTGCCGCGCGCTCGATTTTCCGATCGTGTCGGGCAATGTGTCGCTTTACAACGAGACCGACGGCACCGGCATCCTGCCGACGCCGACGATTGGCGCGGTCGGGCTACTGGCCTCGCTGGACGAGCTGATCGCCGGGCAGCCGGCCGAGGGCGACATCGCTCTGCTGATCGGTGACAGCTTTGGCCACCTTGGACAGTCGGCGCTTCTGGTCGAGGCCTTCGGGCTGGAGGCGGGCGACGCGCCAATGGTCGATCTCGTGGCGGAACGCCGGCATGGTGAATTCCTGCGCGCCCAGCGCCAGCACGTCAAGGGTGCCACGGACCTGGCGGACGGCGGCCTTGCGCTGGCCGCCTTCGAGATGGCCGAAGCGGCGGGGCTTGGCGTGACGCTGGTGGCCGAGGACATCGCCACGTTGTTTGGCGAAGATCAGGCGCGCTATCTGCTGGTCTGTGATGGCGCAGGGGCGGCCGCGCTTGAGGCGGCGGCGCTTTTGACCGATGTGCCACTGGCGCGGGTTGGCCATTTCGGTGGCAACGCCATCCGGTTTGGTGCGGCGACGGCCTCGCTGGCGGAACTGTCGATGCTTTATCGCGGCGCCTTTGCCGCAGCGGTCGCCTGAGGCCGCGCCGCGCCGGGGGGCTGCCGGCCCCCCGCACCCCCCCCCGGGAGTATTTGTTCCAAAAAGAAGCCCGGCCCGGTTCAAGGCGCAATTTGCCGGTCCGGGGCCTCGGCAATCTGACGCAGAGTCGCAAGCGGGCCTTGCGGCGCGCGCCTGCCGGCTCTAAATCAGGATGAAAGCCACAAAGGAACCAGCCCATGGCCATGGAAGCGCAGGACATCGAACACCTCATCCGGGCCCGCTTTCCCGATGCCCGGATCACCATCACCGATCTGGCTGGTGACGGGAACCATTGGGCGGCCGAGGTGGTTGACGAAAGCTTCAGGGGGATGAACCGCGTCCAGCAACAACGTGCTGTCTATGCCGCGCTGAAAGGGGCGATGGACGGCCCCAGCGGGGATCTGCACGCGCTGGCGCTGACCACCAAAGCCCCGGAATAAGCGGCCGGACCCGGCTCGGCTCAGACAGGGGGGATCCGGGGCAAGACCGCTCCGGGATCAGGAATTACGGCCCTCGCGCGCGAAGCGATGGCAATTGAAAGGACAAATGACATGACCGCCATCGACCAGATCCGTGACACGATCACCAAGAACGATGTGGTGCTTTACATGAAGGGCACCAAAGACATGCCGCAATGCGGCTTTTCCAGCCGCGTCGCAGGCGTGCTGAATTTCATGGGCGTCGATTTCGCCGACGTGAATGTGCTGGCGGATGCCGATGTCCGCCAGGCGATCAAGGATTTCTCGGAATGGCCGACGATCCCGCAGCTTTACGTCAAGGGCGAATTCGTCGGGGGCTGTGACATCATCACCGAAATGACCCTTTCGGGCGAACTGGACGCGCTGTTCACCGACAAGGGCATCGCCTTTGACAAGGACGCCGCCGAAAAGATCCGCGCCGCCAACGTCTAGGCACCAACGTCTAGGCACCAAGCCCGGCGCCCCGCCGCAGCGGGGCGCGCGAAGGGCTATTCGCCGTAGGGCACCCAGATCGTCTTCCACTGGGTCGCCCGGTCCAGATAGGCGCGCCCCTGTGCGCCCGCCCCCTGCCAGTCGCGGTTCTTCAGCACCCAGGTCGCCTTCAGGTTGCCCGCGCTTTCCGCCTCGACCATGGCACCGCCCTCGGGGCTGCCGCAATACCACATCGCGGACACGTCATCATGCTGCGCCAGGGTGCGGGCCAGGTCATCGCGCGGGCCGGTGACGATGTTGACCACTCCGCCCGGCAGGTCCGACGTATCAAAGACCTGATAGAGATCGGTCACGGCCAGCGGCATCGTTTCAGAAGGAATCGCCACCACCCGATTGCCCATCGCGATCGCCGGCAGCACGAGGCTCGCAAACCCCAGCAGCGGCGCGTCATTCGGGCAGGCAATGCCCATGACACCGAACGGCTCGGGCATCGCCAGCGTCACATGCGCCGATTTAGTCGCATGCACCGCGCCGTCATGCTTGTCAGCCTGCGCGGCATAGTAGAAGGCGCGCCGGATCGTGGCCTCGACCTCGGCGCCGTCGCCCCCGGCACTTTCCAGTCGCGCCGCAAACTCGGCCGCCCGCGCCGACAGGTTTTCAGCGATGTAATAAAGCACCTGTGCGCGGTTATGGCCGGTGGCCTTGCCCCAACTGCTGGCCTTGTGCGCCGCCTCGACGGCATTGCGGATATCCTTGCGGTTGCCCAGAGGCGCCAGCCCCAGCGTGCGCCCCTCGGCGACCACCGCATAGCAATAGCCGCTGTCGGGGCGCTTTTGCGCGCCCCCGATATACATCTTGGCGGTCCGGTCCAGCGGCTCGGCCACGGCGCCCGCCCCCGGCGCGGCATTGGGCGGCAAGGCCACCGCCTCGGGCACCGCCGCAACCTCGGGCGCGGCCAGATACTCGGCCAGGCCCTCGCGCGCGCCCTCACGGCCAAAACCGCTTTCGCGCATTCCGCCAAACGCCGCCCCGGCATCAAACAGGTTCGTCGAGTTGACCCAAACCACCCCGGCTTTCACCTTCGAACAAACATCCAAAGCCAGCGTGACGTTTTCGCTCCAGATCGAAGCTGCCAGCCCGTAGCGGGTGTTATTGGCCAATTCGACCGCTTCGGCGGGGGTGCGAAAGGTGGTCAAGGTCGCCACCGGGCCAAAGATCTCTTCAACCGCGACCGGATTGGCGGGCGCCACCCCGGTCATGAACCCCGGAGCGTAGAAATTGCCCTTCGCCGGCAATTGGCATTCGGCCTGCACCAGACACGCGCCGGCGGCCTGCCCCTCGGCCACCAGATCATGGATCCGCGCCAGCTGCACCGGATGCACGATGGCGCCGATATCGGTCGATTTATCCAGCGGATCGCCCACCCGCAGCTTGGCCAGCCGCGCCGTCAGACGCGCAGTAAAGACTTCGGCTGCGGCTTCGGCGACCAAAATCCGGCTGCCGGCGCAGCACACCTGCCCCTGATTGAACCAGATCGCATCCACCACGCCCTCGACGGCCGCATCCAGATCGGCATCGGCAAAGACGATGAACGGCGACTTGCCACCCAGTTCCAGCGAAAGTTTCTTGCCGGTACCTGCCGTGGCGCGGCGGATCAGTCGCCCGACCTCGGTTGACCCGGTAAAGGCGATCTTGTCCACCTTGGCCGCGACCAGCGCCGCCCCGGTGTCGCCGTCGCCGGTGACGATGTTCACCACCCCCGCCGGAAGCCCGACCTCGGCGCAAATCTCGGCAAAGGCCAGCGCGGTCAGCGGCGTGTATTCGGCAGGTTTCAACACGACCGTATTCCCGGCCGCCAGCGCCGGCGCGATCTTCCATGCCAGCATCAACAGCGGAAAGTTCCAGGGGATGATCTGGCCACAGACCCCGACCGGGGCGGCGCCGGGAAATTCCTCGGCCAGCATCTCGGCCCAACCGGCATGATGATAGAAGTGGCGCACCACCAAAGGCAGGTCGATATCGCGCGCCTCGCGGATCGGCTTGCCGTTGTCAAGCACCTCAAGCACCGCCAGAAACCGCTCGCGTTTCTGGATGTGGCGGGCGATCGCATAAAGGTATTTCGCCCGCTCATGGCCGGGCAGCGCCGCCCAGGGGCCCTGCGCGGCGCGGGCCGCCGCCACGGCCGCTGCGACATCCTTGGTCGAGCCCTGACTGACCTCGGCCAAGACCTGACCGTCGGCCGGGTTCACCGCTCCGAACAACGCGCCGGGCTTGGTGAACTCCCCATCGATGAAATGCCCGAACGGACCGCGCGCGGCCAGCCAAGCCCGCACGTCGCCCGAAGCCTCGGGGGCGGGACCATATTCCATCGTTTCCAGTATCTCTGTCACGGTAACCATCTCATCCCTCAGGCAAGCGCATGGCGCGTTGAGGACGCATAGCGCCCCGTTACAAAATGCTCGAGCTGCCGCTCGATATCGCCCAGCATGCTGGACGCCCCCAGCCGGAACAGATCGGGGCTGAGCCAGTCGCGGCCCAGCTCTTCGCGCATCAAGACCTGCCAGGCCAGCGCATCCTTGGCGGTTTTCATCCCGCCCGCCGGCTTGAACCCCACCTTGAACCCGGTCCGCGTTCCGTAATCCCGCAACGCCCGCAGCATCACCAGACTGACCGGCAGCGTTGCATTGACGGCCTCTTTCCCGGTCGAGGTCTTGATGAAATCGGCGCCCGCCTGCATCGCCACCATGCTGGCCTTGTAGACATTGCGCAGGGTCGCCAGATCGCCGGTCGCCAGAATCGCTTTCATATGTGCCGCACCACAGGCCGCCCGCATCGCGGCGATCTCGTCATAAAGTGCGGCCCAATCGCCGCGCAGCACCAATGCCCGCGAAATCACGATATCGATTTCCGCAGCACCCTGGTCCACGGCATAGCGGATCTCGGCCAGCCGCAGGTCCAGCGGCATCAGCCCCGCCGGAAAACCCGTCGCCACCGAGGCCACCGGCACCCCCGACCCCGCCAGCGCCCGCACCGCCGCCGCCACCAGCGTCGGATAGACGCACACCGCCCCGGTCTGAACCGACCCCAGACCCAACCCGACAAGGATATGCGGCGCCAAGGGGCTGCGGGCCTTGGCACAAAGCCGAGCCACCCGGTCGTCCGTATCATCACCCGCCAGCGTCGTCAGATCCATGCAGCGAATCGCATTCACCAGCCACGCCGCCTGCCATTCCTTCTTCAGGCTGCGCCGCCCGGCAAGGCTTTCGGCCCGACGCTCGGCCGCAGGCGTGTTCACCGCTACCTGCTCGAACCAATCGGGCGCCAAGGGCACGCCGACATTGCGCGCGAACCCATGCGGGCTGGGGGTTGCCATCATCAAGCCTCCTTAGGATCAGGCCACTTCGGGCGGCCAGCGCGCCAAAGCTAGCGAATGCCGCGCGCCGCTTCAACGGCTTACGAGGCGCGTTAACCTTTTGCTTCACAAGCCCCGACGCAGCGTCTAAATCATTAAACAGCTTTGCATCTCATTGCATTCGAGCCTGTTTTCGGCAACGCCTCGACGGATTGGTGTAGGTGGCGGCACGATGACCTATCGCATGGACGAGGATGACCGTGTCACTTTCGCCATCGAGAAGCTTCTCGATCCGGGCGAGGCGTGGCGCCCTCTCGTACGAGATCTTGTGACCCGCTGGCCCGACTCCCCGCCTTTGGAAATCGTCTTTGCCCTGGTATCCGCCTCGGTCGCGATCGAGACGAACTTTGCCCACGGCAGCCCGGCGCGGGACGGCGCGGCACAGGGCTACCGCCTTGCCGCGCTTCTCAGCGTGGATCTTTATGCGATGGAAACCCTTGGAATTCCGCGCAAACATGCCCGGAGTTTCCTGAGCTACTGGGCAATCGACCCATTCTTCAGTCGGCTCTGAGACGGTCTTTGCGCTTTCAGCTTCGTCCAAATATCCCCGCCGGAGGCTCCCGCATCCGGCCAGGGGAGCCTCCGGCGGGGATATTTGGACGAAGCTGAAAGCCCGGAGTCACCCTCGGGGCTTGGCGCTGAAAGTGCCCAGCCAGCCCTTGAAACGCCCCCACAGCCCGCGCGCCCTGTCGCCGGCGGCATCGGCCTGGGATTCAACGTCGTCCCAGGTCTCGCTCATGTCGTGCAGCACGGGATCGATGGCGCGTTCGCGAAATTGCAGCCACATCCGGCGGATCATCAGCACCAACAGCAAAAGCGCGGTCAGCACGATCACGTTGACCCAGGGAAATACCGTCGCATCCGGTCCGGCCACGGGTTTGATCGAGACCGCGTTGGGGTAGATCGACAGGATCGGCAAACGCCAGCCGTAATGCGTGACCATCACCCATTTCGGGGTCGCCTCGTTCGAAGTCAGGTTCGAGGCCTCGGCCTGAAGGTTCGAGCTGTCGTATTTGAAATAGGGCGGCCAGATCCAGCCAGTATCCTCGTTGCGGTAAACCACGACCTTGCCGTTCGGGCGCACCGAATCGATGAACCGGATATCGCGCTTTTCATCAACGTCGCTGGCGGTGGTGCCGCTGTCGGGCGAGGCATAGAACAGCCAGTTGCTGCCGATCGTGGTCAGCTGGTTGAAGGTCCGGGTGACGCGCACCACGTCATGCTGGGGCAGCGTATAGTGAAAGAACGCCACCAACACCAACGCCACGACAACCCGGAACGTCCATTTCACATAGCCCCACATCGCAGGCCTCCTATTGATAATTCACCAGATAGATCGTCACCCCGATCACCAGCATCGGGATGATGAAGACCAGCACCACCAGCTTCTTGCGCAGGCTTTTCTCATAGTCCCGCATCCCCGCTCTGATATAGGCATCCCGCTCGGTTTCACCAGAGCCATCGGGAGGGGCTTCGTCCCATTCCTTTTCCAGGTTCTCGCGGGCGACCGAACGCGAATAGACCGAGACCAGAAGATAGACGACGGACAGGCCGATAAATCCGAAAACCGCGGCCCGAATGATCCCGATCATTGCCGCCCCCTTGCTATCGCGCCCCAAGGCCCGACCATATCCACGATGTCACGCGCCGGTCGCGCCGGGGGGTCGTCCATTCCCGGCTCTGCCCCGAACAGCGCCGCGCGGGCGCCCGCCTTGTCAATCTGATACTCGCGTTCCAGAAAATCGGCAACATAGGCGCGCTTTGGCTCGGGCCAGGTCTGATAGAGCCGGTAGAACAGCTCCTTGTGGCAGATGAACAACTGACGCAGATCCAGAGGCGCAAGTTCCGCCAGCAGCATGTTGACCAGATCGCGGTTCGGCCCTTGGGTCGCGCGGAGCGTGTAGAAATAGGCCGGGTGGCGGCTGTCGATGCGCGGCCACTGGCCGCCGGTCTCGACCCAGCGCAGCAGCGCGGCCAGCCCCAAAAACGCCTCGGGCAGGGCGGCGCCCAGCTTTTGCGCCACCCCGCGCAGGGCGGTGCGGTCGCCCGCGCCGGTCTCGAGCCCCAGCCGCGTTGCCGCCTCGACCAGAATGAAATCCATCTTCTGGCGCAGGATCGCCGCCGAATCTGCCCCGCGCGCGGCCACGATCGGTTCGGCCAGCCCGTTCAGTTCAAGGAATTTCGCGATCTCATTGTGCTGCGCCATGGCAAACACATATTTGATCGCCAACCCGCCCATGGCGGCGCGGTCGCCCGCCGCGATCGCCGCCGGATGCGCGACCGAACGGAACACATAGACGCCCCCGAAATGCGCCGTCCAGAAATCCTCGATCTCATAGCTCGTCGAAGTCAGCCGCACCGGGTTGCGCATCACATCGCCGGTTTTCTTGGCCAGCCCGATCATCTCGGCGATCAGCACGTCATCCCACCAGCCGTCCGGCTCGGTGCGGAACCGCTCGATCAGCGCGGCCAGCTTTTCGGCCTCGGCGATATGGTTGCCGGTGGTATCGGCGACCACCGTGATCCGGCGGATATCGAACAGCCGCGCCGGGGTGCTCATCTCGTAGACCGAGTTTTCCAACTCGCCGGCCACCGCGTCGCGCGCCGTCAGGCTGAACAGTTGCGCCGCGTTATCGTTGATGAAGCGGCGCAAGATGCTGCGCGACATGGAAAACTGCGCGTTCAGCAGCGGTGCGTCCTTCTGTTCGGTCGACAGCAGGATGAACTGTCGGTTGCAGCCGTTCGGGTTCAGATAAAGCGGGTCCTCCAGCTCGTCCCCGATTTCCGGCGAGTAGCCCGACAGATCAATGTGAAACTCGCTCAGCGCGGTGGTCTTGCCGGCAAGATGCCTGAGCGCGCGGTTGTAGCGATCGACCAGCGCCGGGCTGTCGACCCGGATCAGGTTGCCAAACATCAGGCCTTTTTCGATCAGGCGTTTCATGCCGTGCCCACCCCGCCAAGGCCCGGCCCGAAACGCACGCGCCCCTTTGCCATCAAGACATCGACCGCGATGATTGCCGTCATCCCTTGCCCTCCTGATAGCGCCGTCTGGCCGCGTCCTGCCGCCCGAAATCGCGCACCATGGTCTCGATCGCGATCTCGTCGGACTTGTCGGCATAGCGGAATTCACTGTCGGCATAGCGGTTGATTTCCTGCACCACCATCGCAACCGTGATCGGCTGGCGCAGATCCGCAATCATCGCCCGCTTTTCGTCATAGGGCTTGAACAAGAACAGATCGGGGTTTTCCATCCAGTCGTCCGGCAATTCGAAATCCATCGCGCGGACCTTGACCGCATCGGTGATGTTCTTGATCGCGCGGCCGGTAAAGCGGTCGTCGGCCTCCTGGATCGCCTTGAGATAGCTGCCCAGCTTGGCAATGGTATCAAGCGCACCAATCCGCGCCTCGACCGCCGCCCAGACCGCCTGCAAGCCCGGCTCGTGCGGGCGGTTGTAGCCTTCGAAACTGGCCGCCACCGCGCGCTTGATTTCCTGCGCGGCAAAAAGATCATGCGCGCCCAGGGGGATCGCGTGGTTCTTGCCCAACAGCAGCGACAGGATGTCGATGTAATCCTCGCGGGTTTGCGGCCCGTCGACCAGAAATCGCGCCCCGGCCCGCTGGCGCAGCGCGTCATCGACGTTTTCGGGGTAGTTCGAGAACATCCCGAAGGTGGCGTTGCCCCGCACCACGGTATTGGCCCCGGCAAAGGCCTCCATCAGCACGGCGGTGATTTCCTGCTGGCCGGCGCTCGATTGCCGATCACCGCGCTTGCCCGCGATCTGGTCGATGTCGTCGATCGTGCCAAAGCCGATCACCCCGGGGTCAATCACGTTTTGAATGAACGCCTTGGCGTTTTGCCCCGACTTGCCCTGATAGCTGTCAACGCCGTCGATGCTGAGGTTCTGATAGCGAAGCGGATAGCCCGCCGCCTTGCAATAGTCGTTCAAAAGCCCCGCCATCATCTGAATCAGCGTGGTCTTGCCGGTGCCCGGCTTGCCGTCCCCCATGAAGGTAAAGATAAAGCCGCCCAGTTCGGCAAACGGGTTCAGCTTGCGCTCGAAATCATAGGCCATCAGCATCTTGGCCAGACGCATCGCCTGATATTTGGCGATATGGTTGCCCACCACCTCATGCGGCTTCTTGAAGGCCATCACCAGCGCGCTGCCCCGGACCTTGCGCGCCGGGGCAAAGCCGGTGATCGGGAAATCATCGGCGGCCACGCGCCACGCCGCCCCGGTAAAAGCGCCGATCCGCGCCGCATCCGCGCCGCGCAGCCGCACCTTTTCAATCAGTTGCTCGGCAAAGGCCAGAACCACCGCCACAAGGCGCGGCTCATCGCTGGCTAATAACGCGATGTCCTGATCCAGCTCCCACAGCACGCCATTCAGCGCGAGGCTCGCATTGTCGGTCAGGATCTCGTCCACCGCGCCGATCTCGACCGTGACCTCGCCCGCCCGAGGTGCCAGCAAGAACGCCGCGGCATTGCCAAACACCGACAACACCGCCAAGGCCTCGGCCGCCAGCAATTCGCCAAACTCACTCGCCCGCGCGGCGGGCAAGCGCCCCTCCAGATTGGCCTTCTTCAACTCGGCCAACCCGGTCAGCGCCGAAAACCCCTCGCCCACCGCCAAGGCAATCGCGATCGCCCGGCGCAACCCTTGCAAGACGGCGGCCTGCACGGGGCTGGGCAGATCATCGCCGCCGACGCTCTCGACCCGCTCGATCAGCCGCACGCCCTCGGGCCGCGCCAACGACCGCGTCACCAACCCTGGCGTGGTTGAACGAAACGCCCGCCGCACCCCAAGCCCCGCCGAACGCTCGACCGGCGCTGCGACCGCCACCACCCGCGCCAGCCGCGGCGCATGGTCAAACCCCGCCAAAAGCGCCGCCGCCGTGTCGTAATGCGCCCGCACCGACGCCTCGGTCAGTTCCATCTCATCGCGCGGCGTAGTCATCGCATCATCCTTCTTTCGTCACCCCGTCCGAACCGCAGACACCCGGCCGATGCCGCGGACCGCTCCGCGGGGAGTATTTCAGCCAAAAAGAAGCCCAACAGGCTTTCATTTTCGCCCAAATATCCCCGCCGGAGGCTCTTATCCATAAACCACCACCCGGCCTTCGCGCCCGACGACGAACTTGCGCATGTCGCGAAACCCCTCGGGGTCTTTTTCTGCCAGAACCTGAAATGGACGCTGCGGCAGAATAAGGCTGCGCTGCACCCGCGTCGCGCCGGTATCCGCGCCCCGACCCGAGAACGGGTCCAGCGTGAACACCTCGCGCTCGGTCGAGGAAAACCAGCCCTTGTCGACCTCGACCCCGCCGCTTTCTACCTCTTCCAACGTCCAGGCCAGTGCCCAGTCGTCGCCACTGGGCGATTTCGCCTCGTCCAGCACCTCGCGGATCGGGCCGGTCTGCAATGTGAAGGCGCTGGAATACATCGGCCCCAGATGCACCCGGCGCAGACGCTTGGGGTGCAGGTCGCTGAAATCGACATCGACCCCCCTGGCAATCGTGACCGGCTTCAGCCCGCCCACCGATTGCGCCAGCAGATGCGCCTGCACCTCGGCCCAGCGCCCCTGATCCAGCGGCAGCGCCCGCCGCCCGCTGTCTTCCAATTCCAGCAGATAGACCACCGGCACGTTCAACTGGCTGTCATAGACCGCCCAGTGCAGCAGATAGCGCCGCCGCCCACCCGGCAGGTCGGCCAGCCATTGCGCCACCGGATGCATCTGCGGCCAGAACATCCCGCCGGCCGCCAACAGCTCGAAATAGAGCCGCTGGCTCAGCGCATATTGCAGTTTGGTCGGAATCGAGCGGTCACCGACGATCTGGCGGATCATCTCGTCCTTCAGCCCCTCGGCCGAGGCCATGCCCTCCAGATGTCGCGCCGCCTGTGCGGCGTCATTGGCCATGCGAACCAGTTCCTGATAAATAGGAAAGCCGCTTTCATGCAGATCAATCGTCAGGTGCCGCGCCAGCAGCCCCTCCATCCGTCCGGCGATCAGGTATTTCACCGACAGCGCCCGGAACGTCGCCGAGATCGCGCCGACATAGCCCGACAGGATCGTGGTATCGGGGCGCGACAGGCTGCCCTCGCTTTCCATTTCGGCCGCGACCGAGGTCAACAGCCGGGTGATCCGGTCGAACTTGGCAAAGTAGCGTCGCGCGGCGAGATCGTCGTTCAGAACCTTGTGGTCGCGCGTGAGGTCGATTTCGGTCACTTAGCCACCGTAAAGATTCTTGTCGTGCTTTTCGACAATCGCGGCAAAGCGGCGCGCAAAGCGTTCGTCGGCCTTGGCCTTTTGCTCCAGCACCTTGCGGGCAAAGACCATGTGGTCCTCATGCGCCTCCAGCATCTCGGCCATCCGCGTATTGGTCGCAACCCCGATCCCGGCCATCGCGGTCTGCGCCTCCTGGTCGGTCTTGACGCCGATCTCGTTGATCCGGTGCGCCACATCCTGTTGCTGCGCGGTCTTGAGCGATTTCGTCAGCGCGTCATAAAGCACCACCCGCTGCCGCGTGTCGGTTTGCAGCTTGTTGATCAGCACCATCTGCGTCGCCGCCTGGTTTTGCAGACTGTCGACCCAGGTCTTGCCCTTTTCGATATACCGCTCAAGCGTTTGCGATTTCGCCAGCATCACCTGTTCGTCCTGCACCTGCGCGTTGTATTGCACGTTCAAATCCGCCAGTTCGGTTTCCAGCCGGGTGCGCGCCGCCGCGTCCTGTTCGACCGCGATCCTGTTTTCCAGCGCGATGATCCGGGGGTCCATCGCCTGAATCTCGACCCGCAATCGTTCCAGACCGGCGACGGTGGCCTCGCGTTCCTCCAACGTCTGCGTCAGGTTGGTTTCCACCTTGGCCTTTTGCTCGTTCAGCACCGAAAGCTGCCCGTCCAGCAACCGCACGATGATGTCGGATTTCGAAATCAGGTCCTGCAACTTCGCGTCAATGCTGGCGCCGCGCAGCCGCTCTTGCCGCATCGCCTCGGATTTGCCGCTTGAGAAGATCCCGACAAAGCTTTCCCAGCCGGATTTCGACCGCATCTCGTCGAAATCCTTCGAGAACCCCGCCGTCACGTCATCCAGCCCCATGATCAGCTCGGCGATATTGGCGTTCATCAGGTCGGCATGTTTTTGCACATCGGCCAGCGTGGCGCTTTCGATATCAAGGCTGATGTCCTCGCCCGCCGCCAGCTTGGCACGCGCGCCCTCGATCCGGCTGGTCACCTGCGCGATTTTCGCCTGCGCTTCGGCCACCTGCCGCTGGCTGTCTTCGATCTGCGTCTCAAATCCGGCCATTTCCGCCTCCGATGTTAATACGATTTACAATCTGGGGAGGCCCCGCCGCGATTACCAGCCCCGCCGCCCGAAAAGCTAACGAAATCTGCGCGTGTCGGCTACCGCTTTTGCGCGACGCTTTCACGTTGAACCGCAGCGCGCGCGGCGCTAGCCTTTCAGCCATGACGCTCGCTGACCGCATCCAGACCGAAATCGCTGCCCGCCGCGCCGATCTGATCGCGCTGACGCAAGACCTGATCCGTATTCCCACGTTGAACCCGCCGGGCCAACACTACCGCGATATCTGCGACTACCTCGCGGCGCGGCTGACCGGGCGCGGCTTTCAGACCGAACTGATCCGCGCCCATGGCAGCCCCGGCGACAGCGACGCCTATCCGCGCTGGAACCTCGTCGCGCGGCATCAGGGCGCCCTGCCCGGCGACTGCGTGCATTTCAACTCGCATCATGACGTGGTCGAGGTCGGCCACGGCTGGACCCGCGATCCGTTCGGCGCCGCGCTGGACGAAACCACGCCGGGCGGGCGGATCTACGGCCGTGGCGCCTGCGACATGAAAGGCGGTCTGGCCGCCAGCGTGATCGCCGCCGAGGCCTTCATCGCCGCCTGCCCCGACTACCGCGGCGCGATCGAGATATCCGCCACCGCCGACGAGGAATCGGGTGGCTACGGCGGCGTCGCCTATCTGGCCGGGCAAGGCCGCTTTGCCCCCGACCGGGTGCAACATGTGATCATTCCCGAACCGCTGCACAAGGATCAGATCTGCCTCGGTCATCGCGGCGTCTGGTGGGCCGAGGTCGAAACCCATGGCCGTATCGCGCATGGCTCGATGCCGTTTCTGGGCGATAGCGCGATCCGCCACATGGGCGCGGTGCTGGCCGAGATCGAGGCCACGCTTTATCCGCTGCTCGCCGGCAAGACCACCGCGATGCCAGTAATCCCCGAGGGCGCGCGCCAGTCCACGCTCAACATCAATGCGATCCATGGCGGCGAACCCGACCGCGCGCCGGGCTCGACCGCGCTGCCCGTGCCTTGCGTCGCCGACCGCTGCCGGATCGTCCTCGACCGCCGCTTCCTGATCGAAGAGGACGTGGCCGAGGTGAAACGCGAAGTCACCGCTCTGCTTGCACGCGTCAAGGCCCGGCGCCCAAGCTTCAGCTACGAGATCCGCGACCTGTTCGAGGTGCAACCGACCATGACCGACCGCGATGCGCCGATCGTGCGCTCGACCGCCGCCGCGATTGAGGCGGTGCTGGGCCGCGAGGCGCGGTATGTGGTCTCGCCCGGCACCTACGACCAGAAACATATCGACCGCATCGGTCGGCTGAAAAACTGCATCGCCTATGGACCGGGCGAACTGGCCCTGGCCCATCAACCCGACGAATGGGTCGGTGTTCAGGACATGGCCGACAGCGCCCGCGTCATGGCGCTGGTGCTGGCAGAATTGCTCGCGCCCGGCCCGGTGGACAACGCCGCCCCTTTCAGCTTCGGATAAATATCCCCGCCGGAGGCTCCGACGGTCAGTGCGGAAGCCTCCGGCGGGAGTATTTCAGCCAAAAAGAAGCCGAAAGGGTCAGACCTCGATATTGTCGATCAGCCGCACCGTCCCTAGAGAGGCCGCCACCAGCAGGCGCGCGGGGGCGCTCAGCGCGGTGAGCGGCTCCAGCCCTTCGGCCGCGCGCAGTTCGAGGTATTCGACATCGGCAAAGCCGGCGGCCAGGACTTCGGCCACGGCCGCGCTCAGGGTCTCGGGCAGCGGGGCACCCGCGCGGATGCGCGACGCGGCGGTTTGCAAGGCGGCATGAAGCGCCGGGGCGATGGCGCGGTCTTTAGGCGTCAGGCGCTGATTGCGCGACGACAGCGCCAGCCCGTCGCTGTCGCGGATCGTCGGGCAACCGTGGATCTGGATCGGGATGTTGAGATCGGCCACCAGCCGCCGGACCACCTGCAATTGCTGCCAGTCCTTTTCACCGAAGAACGCGCGCCCCGCCTGCGTCATCGCGAACAGCTTGCTGACCACCGTCGCCACGCCGTCGAAATGCCCCGGCCGGTGCGCGCCGCACAGCCCCTCGGAAACGCCCGCGACCGTCACGGTGGTGGCAAAGCCCTGCGGATAGACCTCTTCGGGACCGGGGGCGAACAACACATCGACTCCCTCGGCCACGAGCAGCGCCAGATCCTGCGCTTCGGTCTTGGGGTAGTTTGCCAGATCGCCGGGGTTGTTGAACTGTTTGGGGTTCACGAAGATGGTGACGATCACCCGGTCCGAACTGGCCCGCGCCGCGCGTGCAAGGCTAAGATGGCCATCGTGCAGCGCACCCATCGTCGGCACCACACCGACCAGCGCCCCGGCGCGTTTCCAGCCGGCAACCTTGTCGCGCAATTCGGCGCCGGTGCGAATGATCGTGGTCATGGCTTTTGCTCCTGCGCGGGTTCGGCAAAGACATGCTCCGGGCCGGGAAAGCGGCGCGCCCGCACGGCCTCGGCATAGGCGGCGATGGCGGCTTCTGCCGCCGCGCCCAGTTCGCCAAAGCGGCGCACGAATTTCGGATGGAAATCGGAGAACAGGCCCAGCATGTCATCGACCACCAGCACCTGCCCGTCGCACCCCGCCGAGGCACCGATGCCCACCGTCGGAATTGCCAGCATCGCGGTGATCTCGTCCGCCAGCGCGGCGGGCACTTTTTCCAGCACCACCGCAAAGGCTCCGGCCCCGGCCACGGCATTCGCGTCATCGCGCAGCCTTTGCGCATCGGAACCGCGGCCTTGCACCTTGTAGCCGCCCAGAGTGTTCACCGACTGCGGTGTCAGCCCGATATGGGCCATCACCGGCACCCCGCGCGCCACCAGAAAGGCGATGGTCGCGGCCATATGCGCACCGCCCTCCAGCTTGACCGCGCCGGCGCCGGTGTCGGCCATCAACCGGGCGGCGTTGGCAAAGGCCTGCTCTGGCCCCGCCTCATAGCTGCCGAACGGCATGTCGATCACCATCAGCGCCCGGCCAAGCCCACGGGCGACGGCGCGACCGTGCAGGATCATCATCTCCATCGTCACGCCCAGCGTCGAGGGCAGGCCGTGCAGCACCATGCCGACCGAGTCCCCGACCAGCACCAGATCGCACGCGGCATCGACCAGACGCGCCATCGGCGTGGTGTAGGCGGTCAGGCAGACGATCGGTGCACCGCCCTTCATCGCGGCGATATCCGCCGGCATCAGGGCGCGGCTTTGGCTGGTGGCGCTCATGTTGGTCATCCTCTTTTGACCCGCACTTGATACCTATTGCGGGGCGTTGAGGCAAGAATTCAGATGCTGCAATGCAGCGACAAGGCGCGCCGGACCCGGCCCCGGTGCTGGGCGGCGGCGCGCAAGACGCTTGATCGGCGCGGCAATCGGGTCAATCATGGCGCCAGCAAATCCGTGGCAAACCCATGCCGGAAAGGGACTTACATGTTCAACCGCCTCAAATTCCCGGTCGCGGCGCTGGTGCTGATGGCCGGCGCGGCCCATGCCGCCCCCGACACCTTGACCCTTGGCATGGTGCTCGAGCCGCCCAACCTTGATCCGACCGCCGGCGCCGCCGCCGCGATTGACGAGGTGGTCTATGCCAACCTGTTCGAGGGCCTGACCCGCTTTGGCCCCGATGGCGCGGTGCACCCCGCGCTGGCCGAAAGCTGGCAAACCTCCGAGGATGGCACGGTCTGGACCTTTTCGCTGCACAGCGGCGTCACCTTCCAGGATGGCAGCGCCTTTGATGCCAGCGATGTCGTGTTCAGCCTCGATCGCGCCCGCGCCGAAGACAGCGCCAATGCGCAAAAGGCGCTGTTTGCCGGGATCAGTTCCGTCGAGGCGGTCGATCCGACCACCGTCAAGGTCACGCTCAAATCCCCCGATGGCGCGTTCGACTGGAAGATGGCCTGGGGCGACGCGGTGATCCTTGCCCCCGAAACGGCGGCCGAGGCGGCGACGCATCCGGTCGGCACCGGGCCTTTTGCCTTTGCCGAATGGGCGCAGGGCGATCACGTCACCCTGACCGCCTACCCCGGCTACTGGGGCGCGAAACCGGCGCTCAGCCGCGCCACCTTCCGGTTCATCTCGGACCCGACGGCGGCTTTCGCGGCGATGATGGCGGGCGATGTCGATGCCTTCCCGAACTTTCCAGCACCCGAAACCCTGCCGCAGCTGGCCGCCGACCCGCGCTTTCGGGTGATGGTCGGCTCGACCGAGGGCGAGACGATTCTGGCGATGAACAACGCCCGCGCGCCGCTAGACAACGTCAAGGTCCGCGAGGCGATCGCCCATGCGATCAACCGCCAGGACATCATTGACGGTGCGATGTTCGGCTATGGCACGCCCATCGGCACCCATTTCGCGCCGCACAACCCCGACTATATCGACCTGACCGCGCAATCGGCCTATGACCCGGAAAAGTCAAAGGCGCTGCTGGCCGAGGCCGGGGTCTCAGACCTGACGCTGCGCCTTGCGCTGCCGCCGCCCACCTATGCCCGCCGTGGCGGCGAGATCATCGCCGCCGAGCTGGCCGCCGTCGGAATCAAGACCGAGGTGGCCAACCTCGAATGGGCGCAATGGCTGGAGCAGGTGTTCAAGGGGCGCGACTTTGACCTGACCGTCATCAGCCATACCGAGCCGATGGATATCGGCATCTATGCGCGGCCCGACTACTATTTCCAATACGCCAAGCCCGAATTCGTCGCCTTGATGGCAGAGCTGGACAGCACCACCGATGCGGCCAAACGCTCGGATCTGCTGAAGGCCGCGCAGCAGATGATCGCGGATGACTACGTCAACGCCTATCTGTTCCAACTGGCCAAGACCGGAGTCGCCAATGCCAAGATCGAAGGGCTTTGGGAAAACTCGCCCGCCCAGGCCAACGATCTGACCGCCGTGCATTGGGTTGACTGAGCCGACCCCGGCGGCCACAAGCTTGCCCGCCCGCAACAGCGGCGCATCACCCCGCCCGGCCCCGATGCGGTGCGGGCGGGGTCGTTTCCAAAGGTAACCTCTTGAAGGGCGCATGCAGATCATTCCTCTCACCCCCGCCGCCGCCACACCCGAAGTCACCCGGCCCGACCCCACCAAGGTTCTTGCCGGCGACCCGGTCCACACGACATGGAATGTCGAAGACCGTGACGGGCTTTATTGCGGCATCTGGCAAAGCACGCCGGGCAAATGGCGCATAAGCTATGACGAATGGGAATATTGCCGGATCCTGTCCGGCCGCTCGGTGCTGACCGGCGCCGATGGCCACGCCCGGCACGTCGGCCCCGGCGACAGCTTTGTCATCCGGCCCGGTTTTTGCGGCACTTGGGAGGTGCTGGAAACCACCACCAAGGATTACGTCATCCGCCTGTGACAGAACGGCGCTGCCCCCCCCGGCACGACCCGAACCCCTGGGGCATGGCCGAAACCGATCTTCCCGGCCCGAATAGCGCCGCCCGACACGGCATGGCACCCCAACGGCATGGCAGCGCCAGTCTTCCCCGCATGCCACCCTCCGGCGCGCCCCCTCTCGACGCGACGCGACCCGGCCCGGCCCGGCCCGAATACCCCCGCCCGGCACGGCACCCCAACGGCATGGCAGCGCCGGTCTTCCCCGTATGCCACCCTCCGGCGCGCGCCCCCTCTCGACGCGACGCGACCCGGCCCGAAAACCCCCGGCCCCGAGTCCCCGGCAGGGTCGAAACGAAAACGGGGGCAGCCCTCCGGCCGCCCCCTCCCCGCGTTTACTGGCCGCGTTCGCCTTGTGTCGTTTGCCGTCTAGTTGCCGCCGCGCAGTTCGATCTCGCGGGCGGCGCGGGCCGCCTCGACGGCACGGGCATGGGCCTCGGCCTCTTCCACGGCAGGGTCGATCAGCAGCCCGGCGTCATAGGCGGCCTGATCGGCCTCGATCAGATCGAGCGCGTCGGCAGGCACCAGATAGCCCGTGTGCAGTTGCACCATCGGCCCTTCCAGCGCCAGGCTTTCGGCCTTGGAGCGCACCTTGACGCGGGTGCCCATCGGCGCTTCGTCGAACATGTCGATGATGTCCTGGTTGAACAGCCGGATGCAGCCCGCCGAGGTCGCCTTGCCGATCGAGCTGGGGTCCATCGTGCCATGGATCCGATACATCGTGTCCTTGCCGTTGCGGTAAAGATAAAGCGCCCGCGCGCCCAGGGGGTTGTCCAGCCCACCCGGCAGACCGCCGGCCAGTTCGCCATAGATCTCGGGGTCTTGCCGGATCATGTTCCTGGTCGGCGCCCAGTAGGGGTAAAGCTCCTTGCGCCGCACTACCGCGTCGCCCTTGAAGCCGCGCCCCTCGCGGCCCACCGCGATGCCAAAGCGCATCGCCTTGCCCGGCTCGACGACGTGGTAAAGCAGCCGCGCATGCGGATCGACGACGATCGTTCCCGCCGGCTCGGGCCCCTCATAGGCCACCCAGGTGCGCCGGTTGCGTTCGTTGAGGTATTTCGGGTTGACCGCCGGAATGGTGTTGTCGCCATCGACCAGCGCGCCGTAAACGGCCGGCACCGCAGGCTCGACCACCGGCGGCGCACCGCAGGCCGACAGCAACGCCACAAACGCCAGCGCAAGCGCGGGGCGACACAGTCCAAACGTCGAATAAGTCACGATATGCAGGGCCCCTGGCAGAAAACCAAACCGAATCTCCGGCCTTGCAGCAGACCGTGAAGCCCCCATCAGCCCCCGAACGCCGCCGCGCGTCAACCCGCGGCGGGTCATTCGCCACGCCGATCGCGCCATGCGCAAGACGGTGTTGCCACAAATCCGCGCGTTCGCCGCCCGCCCGCCGCGGTCGCCTTGACCCGGGCGGCGCACAGGGCAGCGCGGCGGGCGGGCCCGCAACGAACGATCTGGGCGCCATGGCGCCCGACGAAATGCCCGCCGTTTGCGCATGGGTGGCGGCGGGGGCGGCAACCCCGAGGACGAAAAGATCGGCGTTTTCGGTGATGATCTGGTCCGGCCCGTAACCAAAGCCCCTGCCGATGCGAATGGCCAAGGCCCCGCCGTTGTCCACGCCCCGATTGCCCCGCGGCCCCGATTACCTGCCGGCAACTGCGGGAACCCGCCATCCGACGCAGGCGCAAAGGGCCCGCTGAAGCGGCTGCGCCCATCGGATTTCCGCAAGCGGAACCAACGGCAGCGCAGGGCCAGTGACCGGGCGGCCGCATTGTCGCGCCGATCCCGAAAAAGCCCGAAACGGGCGCTGGTTGCGTGATCACCGGCCGGTCTGTCTTCAGATCCCCGCCTTCCAACACCATCCCTCGACGGACCAAGGCTCGGGCAGCTCGCACGCCAGATGAGGCGCCGATATCTGTTCACCGGAAGGCGCCCGCAGCACCATCACGCCAGAGGCGTTGGCCAACCTCCCAACATACGGGAACCGTTTCCGCTCATGGATGAGATCCTCCCCCGGAAGGACCGATGCGCCATCAAACAAAGGAAGTGACGTCACTATTTCGATAGTCATCGTGTTCACCCTCGGTGCTGTTCGACAGGACCACCCTGGCAGACTATCGACGGTCGCGCGGCGAACCTGACCCGTCGTGCTTGTCGGTCCATCGGCAAGGTTAGAGGTCACCGCCTATCCAGATCGATTTCAGGCAGGTGTCGTGGCCGGTGGACAAGCCCGGATCGGAGCCTGAATAGCCGGAGGCGGCACGGGTTGTTGCCCTCGGAACGGGCAGGTTGGCCTGCGGCCATCGACCCGACCTCCCCGACAGGTCATGGACTTGCAAGGCGCAGGGCAGCGCAGCCACATCGGCCACCCACCCACCTGCCTTGCTGCCTTGCTGCGAAACCCGATACGGCCCCGCGCCGGCTCTGACACTTTGTGATAACAGACCTTTGGTCGCTGACGGCATCCGGCACCCAACAGGGTCTGACCGGACGGGCCAAACGTGCCGGTCTGTCGAACCTCAACACCGCCGAACAGGGCCAGAACGCAAGGCGCACCACCAGTCTTTGCCGCAGCACCGGCACTGACCTCGGAAACACGGACCAACCTTCGGGGGCCGTGCGATCTGGCGCTGAAAAATCGCGCGGCATCCGGCGTGAAAGCCCGCGCCCCCGCCCTCGCCCGAGGCTTTTCCTCCAACTCTTCGGCACGCAGGCGGTCGGGGTTCTGGGCCGCGTGGTCTTTTCCGCCTCCGGGCCCCGCGGCAAGGTCGCGGAACGTTCTGCCATCTGGTCGCGGTCGATGCCACGCGCCGCCGGTCGGTCAGGCGCTGCCGGTCGTGCTGGCCGCCTGATCGCTTTGCCCCGAAATCCGACCACCTTTCGCGCACGGCCCAAGCCTGACGCATTCGGGCGGCAAGATCCCCCGAGCCGCCCGGCCTGCTGCCCTCATGGGCAACCTGATTGGCGAAACAGGTGACGCGCTCTTGGCAATCCTCACCCCACCTCCCCAACCCTTCCCGCCGCACCACAGCCTTCGCCCCTCTGCCCCACCCGCCCCACCGCACCTGCCGCACCACAGCCTTCGCCCCTCTGCCCCACCCGCCCAACCGCACCGGCCCTCGCCCCATGCCCTCCTCTTGCCCCCGTCCCGCCCCGCCAACCGCCAGATCCCCCCCTTCCCCTCGCCCGCGCGCCCCGCTAGCCTGCCCGAGGAAGGAGCAGCGATGACCCGTTATCTGTTCAAGCGCCTGATCTCGCTCATCGCCAGCCTCGTGGCCGCCAGCCTCGTCATCTTTGCCATGATCGAGGTGATCCCCGGCGACCCGGCGGCCTATATGCTGGGCCTGAACGCCGCCCCCGATACGGTCGCGGCGCTGCGTGACAGCCTTGGGCTGAACCAGTCGCTGCCGCTGCGCTACCTCGGCTGGATCACCGGCATGATGACCGGCGATTTCGGCATCTCTTATACCTACAAGGTGCCGGTGGCCGATCTGGTCGCCGCGCGGCTGACGGTCTCGCTGCCGCTGGCGCTGATGGCGCTGCTGCTCTCGACCGCCATCGCCCTGCCGATCGGCATTCTGGCCGCCGCCCGGCGCGGTCGCGCCACCGATCTGGCCGCGATGGGCGCCACGCAACTGGGCATCGCGGTGCCCAACTTCTGGTTTGCCATGCTGCTGGTGCTGGTGTTTGCGATTCACTGGCGGCTGTTTCCGGCGGGCGGCTTTCCGGGCTGGGCGAACCCGGCCGAGGCGCTGCGCGCGCTGACCCTGCCCGCGATCGCGCTGGCGCTGCCGCAAGCGGCGATTCTGGCCCGCGTCCTGCGCTCGGCGCTGATCGAGACGCTGGGTCAGGACTATATCCGCACCGCCCGCGCCAAGGGCCTCAGCCGGCGCCAGACCCTGACCCGCCACGCACTGCGCAACGCGCTGATCCCGGTGCTGACCATCCTCGGCATGCAGTTTTCGTTCCTGCTGGCCGGCGCGATCATCATCGAAAACGTGTTCTATATTCCCGGCCTCGGGCGGCTGATCTTTCAGGCGATCACCCAGCGCGACCTGATCGTGGTCGAATCGGTGGTGATGATTCTGGTGTTCGCGGTGATCCTGGTCACCTTCCTGACCGATCTGGCCTATGCCAGCGCCGATCCCCGGCTGAGGACGCCGCGATGAGGCCCGCCCTCGCCCTCGGGGCCGTGCTTTCAGCCACGGCACTGGCCGCCGCGCTGGTGTCGCTGATCTGGACACCCTATGACATCACCACCCTGACGATCGCGCAAAAGCTGCAACCGCCCTCGGCGGCGCATTGGTTCGGCACCGACCACTTTGGCCGCGACATCGCCGCGATGCTGATGACCGGGGCGCGCACTTCGCTGTCGGTGGCGCTGGTGGCGGTGGGCATCGGCGCGGGCCTCGGTGTGCCGCTGGGCCTGACCGCCGCCGCCCGCCGCGACAACTGGCTGGACGAACTGATCATGCGCGGCAACGACCTCGTCTTTGCCTTCCCCAGCCTCGTCATCGCGATTCTCATCACCGCCGTATTCGGCCCCTCGGCGCTGAACGCGATCATCGCCATCGGCATCTTCAACATCCCGGTGTTTGCCCGCGTGACCCGCGCCGGCGCGCTCAGCCTCTGGACGCTTGATTATATCCGCGCAGCCCAGGTGGCGGGCAAGGGCGCGGCCCGGATCTCGGTCGAGCACATCCTGCCCAATATCGCCAACCTGCTGATCGTGCAGGGCACCATCCAGTTTTCACTGGGGATTCTGGCCGAGGCGGGCCTGTCCTACGTCGGCCTTGGCGCCCAACCCCCGACCCCCAGCTGGGGCCGGATGCTGGCCGAGGCGCAGACCATGGTCACGCTCGCGCCGCATGTGGCGCTGTTTCCGGGGCTGGCGATCGTGGCCACGGTGCTGGGGCTGAACCTGCTGGGCGACGGGCTGCGCGACGCACTCGACCCAAGACTGAGGCGGCGCGGATGAGCCTGCTGGATCTGCGCGACCTTTCCGTTTCGCTGCACGGCACGCCGCTGCTGTCGGAGGTGAACCTGACGCTGAACCAAGGCGAGATCTTCGGCCTCGTGGGCGAAAGCGGCTCGGGCAAGTCATTGACCGCGCTGGCGCTGATGGGGCTGTTGCCCGAAGGCGCCACCGGAACGGGCAGCGCCCGGTTTGACGGCCAGGACCTGCTCGCGCTGAAGGAACCCGCGCTGTGCCAGATCCGCGGCAAACGCATCGCGATGATCTTTCAAGAACCGATGACGGCGCTGAACCCGCTGATGACGATCGGCGATCAGGTCGCCGAAACGCTGCGCGTCCATGGCCGCGTCAGCCGGGCCGAGGCGCGGGCAACCGCCCGCGCCCGGCTTGACCGTGTCGGGCTGTCGGCTCCCCGCTTTCCGCTGTCGCTTTACCCGCACGAACTGTCCGGCGGCCAGCGCCAGCGCGTCGCCATCGCGCTGGCAATCGCGCTCAGGCCGGCGCTGCTGATCGCGGATGAGCCGACCACCGCGCTTGACGTGACCACGCAGGCGCAGATCCTCGATCTGCTCCGGGGTCTGGTCGAGGAAGAGCGCATGAGCCTGCTGCTGATCACCCACGATCTGGCCGTCATCGCCAACCTCGCGGGGCGGACCGCGGTGATGAAATCCGGCCGCATCGTCGAACAGGGCCCGACCGAAACGCTGTTTCGCAACCGCACCCACCCTTATACGCGGGCGCTGTTCGCCGCCTCCACCCATCAGCCAGCGCCCGGACCCCGGCGTGGGACGCTCCGCGGGGAGTATTTGCACCAAAAAGAAACCGAGCCCGCTTCTTTTTGGCAAAAATACTCACCTCCGACGGCTCCGGATTCGCGCCCTCCGGCACCCGAAAATACCCTTCTCACCGTCACCCATGCCGAGCGCAGCTACCGGCTGCCGCGCCCCTCGGCCTTTGCGGCCCACCCTCTGCTGCGCGCGGTCGACGATGTCAGCTTTTCGATTTTCGCCGGCGAAAGCCTTGGGCTGGTGGGAGAGTCGGGCTGCGGCAAATCCACCCTGACGCGGGCGATTCTGGGTCTGGAGACGCTGCAAGGCGGGGCAATCACGCTGAACGGCGCGCCGGTCAGCCGGGCGATGCCGGCACCGCTGCGCGCGCAGGTTCAGGTGGTGTTTCAGGATCCCTACGGCAGTTTCAACCCGCGCCACCGGATCGACCGGCTGATCGCCGAGCCCTTCCACCTGACCGGCCTGCCCGCCGACTGGCCCGAGCGCGTCGCCGAGGCGCTGCGCGAGGTCGGCCTTTCGCCCGATGACCGGCACAAATACATCCATGAATTCTCGGGCGGTCAGCGCCAGCGCATCGCGATCGCCCGCGCGCTGATCATCCGCCCCGCGCTGATCGTGCTGGATGAGGCGGTTTCGGCGCTGGATGTGCGGGTGCGCGCGCAGGTGCTCGATCTCTTGGCGCAATTGCGCGAAAGCCACGATCTGGCCTATCTGTTCATCAGCCATGATCTGTCGGTCGTGCGGGCGATCACCTCGCGCGTGCTGGTGATGCAGGCGGGCAAGATCGTCGAAGAGGGGGCCTCGGAAGACGTGTTTGCCGCGCCGCGCCACCCCTATACCGCAACCCTGGTCGCGGCGACGCCGCAGATCCCGCCGGATTGGATGGCGGCCCGACTGGAAGGAGAAACACATGCCACTTGAGGATCTCTGGTTCGAGCCGTCGGAAATGCTGATCGGCGGACACTGGCTTCAGCCCCGCGCCACGCTGCCGGTCCACGACCCCTCGACCGGGGTCCAGATCGCGCAGATCGCGCGCGGCGACGCGACCGATATCGACGCCGCCGTCAGCGCCGCCCAAGCCGCCCGCAACGGCGGTTGGGGCCAACTGAGCGCCACCGAACGCGGCCGGATCCTGGCCCGGATCGGCCAGCTTGTCGCCGCGCGCGCCCCGACCCTTGCCCGGATCGAGGCGATGGACGTCGGCAAACCGCTCAGGCAGGCCCTTGCCGACGCGTTGGCTCTGGCGCGCTACATGGAGTTCTACGCCGGCGCCGCCGACAAGATCATGGGCGAAACCATCCCCTATCTCGAGGGCTACACCGTCTATACCCTGCGCGAGCCGCATGGCGTCACCGGCCATATCGTGCCGTGGAACTATCCGATGCAGATCATCGGGCGCTCGGTCGGGGCGGCGCTGGCGATGGGCAACGCCTGCGTGCTCAAACCCGCCGAGGACGCCAGCCTGACCGCCCTCGCCTTCGCCCGTCTGGCCGAGGAAGCGGGCCTGCCCGCCGGCGCGCTGAACGTGGTGCCGGGGCTGGGCCACGAGGCCGGAAGCGCGCTTGCCGAACATCCCGGCGTGCAGCATCTGTCGTTCACCGGCTCGGTCGGCGTCGGGCAACTGATCCAGACGGCGGCGGCGCAAAACGTGGTGCCGGTGACGCTGGAACTGGGCGGCAAGTCGCCGCAACTGGTCTTTGCCGACGCAGATCTGGATCGCGCCGTGCCGTTTCTGGTCAACGCCGGGATCCAGAACGCCGGCCAGACCTGCTCGGCCTCATCGCGCATCCTTGTCGAGCGGCCGCTTTACGACGAGGTGGTCGCGCGCATGGCCGCCCGGTATCGCAACCTCACCGTCGGCCCCGCGCTGGCCGATCATGACCTTGGCCCGCTGATCTCGGCCCGCCAGAAGCAGGTCGTGCAAGGCTACCTCGCGCTGGCGCGCGACCTGACGGTGGCGGCCACCGGCACCATCGCGCCCGACGCGCCCGAGGGCGGGCACTATGTCGCGCCGCATCTTCTGGTCGATGTCCGCCCCGGCCACCGCCTTGCCCAAGAGGAAATCTTTGGCCCGGCTCAGCTGGTGATCCCGTTTGACGACGAAGACGAGGCCATCGCCATTGCCAATGGCACCGACTACGGGCTGGTGGCCAGCGTCTGGACCGAAACCGCCTCGCGCGCCCTGCGCCTGCCGCGCAAGATCCGCGCGGGTCAGGTGTTCTTGAACAACTACGGCGCGGGCGGCGGGGTCGAGCTGCCCTTCGGCGGCACCGGCAAATCGGGCCACGGGCGCGAAAAGGGCTTCGAGGCGCTCTACGGTTTCTCCACCCTCAAGACCGTGGCGGCATGGCATGGTTGACCCGGTTTCATCTTCGCCCAAATATCCCCGCCGGAGGCTCCGACCCCGGCCACAGGCACAGGCACAGGCCGCCGGGGCGATCCATCACCAAAGCAAAAGGAGGCAGCCATGAGGCTTGAGGGCAAGACAGCGATCGTGACCGGGGCGGGATCGGGCTTTGGCGCGGGCATCGCGCGGCGCTTTGCCGCCGAGGGCGCACGGGTCATGCTGGCCGATATCAACGCCGCCGCCGCGTCAGCGATCGCCGCCGAGATCGGCGGTCTGGCGCAGACGGTCGATGTCAGCCGCGACGGCTCGGTCGGCGCGATGGCGGCAGCGGCGATGGCGGCCTGGGGGCAGATCGACATCCTTGTCAACAACGCCGGCATCACCCATCTGCCGCAGCCGATGGAAGAGGTCAGCGAGGCCGAATTCGACCGGGTTCTGGCGGTGAACGCAAAATCCGTGTTCCTGACCGCGCGCCATATCGTGCCGCTGATGAAGGCCGCAGGCCGGGGCGCGATCCTGAACGTGGCCTCGACCGCCGGGGTCAGCCCGCGACCGCGGCTTAGCTGGTATAACGCCTCGAAGGGCTGGATGATTACCGCCACCAAGGCGATGGCGATCGAACTTGCGCCCTTTGGCGTGCGGGTCAACGCGATCAACCCGGTGGCCGGCGAAACCCCGCTGTTGAAAAGCTTCATGGGGGAAGACACCCCTGAAATCCGGGCGCGGTTCTTGGCAACCATCCCCTTGGGGCGGTTCTCGACCCCCGAGGACATGGCCAATGCCGCGCTTTTTCTATGCTCGGACGAGGCAGGCATGGTGACCGGCGTCGCGATGGAAGTGGATGGCGGGCGCTGCATCTAGGCGCCGGGGGTTTTGCACCCCCGGACCCCCGCAGGATATTTAGACGAAGATGAAAGGCGGACGATGAAACCGGGTGCACGCAATCTGATTACCGATGTGGCGGGGCTTTGGGTCGGCAACGCCGAGGATGCGCGGGTGCGGACCGGCGCCACGGTGCTGCTGGGCGAGCGGCCGTTTACCGCCGCCGTTCATGTCATGGGCGGCGCGCCCGGCAGCCGCGAGACCGACCTTCTGGCGCCTGACAAGCTGGTGCAAGAGGTCGATGCGCTGGTGCTCGCGGGCGGCTCGGCGTTCGGGCTGGATGCGGCCTCGGGGGTGGCGGACGGGTTGCGCGCGCGCGGCCGGGGCTTTGCGGTGGGCGATATCCGCGTGCCGATCGTGCCCGGCGCCATTCTGTTCGACCTGCTGAACGGCGGCGACAAGGACTGGGACGAAAACCCCTACAAGCGGCTTGGTCAGGCCGCGCTGGCGGCGGCCGGAACCGAATTCGCGCTGGGCTCTGCCGGGGCGGGCTATGGTGCGATGACCGGCACGCTCAAGGGGGGGCTTGGCTCGGCCTCGGTGGTGCTGGACAGTGGCATCACGCTGGGGGCGCTGGTGGCGGTCAACGCGCTCGGCAGTGTCACCATCGGCGACGGGCCCGCCTTCTGGGCGGCACCTTGGGAAATGGCGGGCGAATTCGGCGGCCTTGGCTGGGACGCGCCGGTCGATCCCGGGCACGAGCCGCAACCGCTCAAGCGGATGGGCGAGGCCACCACCCTGGCGATCATCGCCACCGATGCCGCGCTGAGCCAGGCCCAATGCCAGCGCCTTGCCACCGCCGCGCATGACGGCATGGCGCGCGCGATCGTGCCCAGCCATACGCCGTTTGACGGCGATCTGGTCTTTGCCGCCGCCACCGGCGCAAAGCCGCTGCCTGACCCGACAGGCGATCCTTTCGTGATGGGCCATGCGGCGGCCAGCTGCCTTGCCCGCGCCATCGCCCGCGCGGTTCACGACGCCAGCCCGATGCCCGACGATCTGCAACCGGCTTGGCGGGCGCGGTTCAGCCGATAAAGGCGCTCAGCAGCGGCGACGGGCGGCTCAGCCCCTCGATCACGTCGAAATGGTGCCGCCCGGTGTCCAGCGTCAGCGGGCAGCGCCACGCCTCGGCCAGACCGCGCGCCTGTTGCAAGAACGCCGGCCGCTCGGCGCTGCCGACCCAGACATGGCACGTCACCCCGGCGCGCAACGGCTGCAAGACCGGGCTTTCGGCCCGCGCCTCGGGCGCATCCAGCCGTAACTGCGCATTCATCGTGGTGCGCCTGAGCGGCGCCAGATCCGCCACCGGCGAAATCGGCACCACGCGGGCGATTCGCGCCGCCACCGCGCCGGGCAAGGGCGCATCGGCCGAGGCCATCCGCGCCACCAGATGCCCCCCCGCCGAATGCCCCGCCAGATGGATCGGCCCGGCCACCTGACCCGCCAGAAACGCCAGTGACGCCGCCAGATCGCGGCTGATCTGGGCAATCCGCACCTCGGGGGCCAGCCGGTAGCACGGCAGCGCCACCGCCCAGCCCTGCGCCAGCGCCCCCGCCGCCAGATGGCTGAACACCTCGGGCGAAAAGGCCAGCCAGTAGCCGCCATGCACGATCACCGCCAGACCCTTCGGCGGGCGGCCCATCGCCGGCCCCTCGGGCAGCACCAGATCGGCCCAGTGGCGCGGCCCCGGCCCGTAGGCCAGCCGCCGCACCGGATGGGCCGCGCGAAACGCCGCCGCCGCCGCCTCCCAGCGCGCCGGATAGTCCGATCCGCCAGAAATATGCGCCGAATTGGCATAGGCATCGTCCAGATCGGTCACAATCTTCGCCTCCATTGCGCAACCCGCGGGATGGACTTCGGCCCGCCCCCATGGTTCTTTCCTACCATGCCCCGGAGGGAGAGAAACCATGCTTGATTCCGCAACCGACCTGAAAAACCGCCTCAAGGATCCGTCGCTTTTGGCCACCCGCGCCTTTGTCGCCGGCGACTGGATCGAGGCCGACGACGGCGCCACCTTTGCCGTCACCAACCCCGCACGCGGCGATGTCATCTGCCACGTCCCCGACCTTGGCCGCGCCGAAACCGCCCGCGCCATCGCCGCCGCCCAAAGCGCGATGCAGGACTGGGCCGCGCGCACCGGCAAGGAACGCGCCGGCGTGCTGCGCAAATGGTTCGAGCTGATGATGCAGAACCTGGATGACCTTGGCGCGATCCTGACCGCCGAGATGGGCAAACCGCTGGCCGAGGCCAAGGGCGAGGTCGCCTATGGCGCCGCCTTCATCGAATGGTTCGGCGAAGAGGCCAAACGCGTCTACGGCGAAACCATCCCCGGCCATATGCGCGACAAACGCATCACCGTCATCAAACAGCCGATCGGCGTGGTCGGCTCGATCACGCCGTGGAACTTTCCGAACGCGATGATTACCCGCAAATGCGGCCCGGCTCTGGCCGTGGGCTGTGGCTTTGTCGCCCGCCCGGCGGCGGAAACGCCGCTATCGGCGCTGGCGCTGGCGGTGCTGGGTGAACGCGCGGGCCTGCCCAAGGGGATCTTCTCGGTCATCACCTCGACCAAATCCTCGGCGATCGGCAAGGAGTTCTGCGAAAACCACGCAGTGCGCAAACTCACCTTCACCGGCTCGACCGAGGTCGGCCGGATCCTGATGCGTCAGGCCGCCGATCAGGTGATGAAATGCTCGATGGAACTGGGTGGCAACGCCCCCTTCATCGTGTTTGACGACGCCGACCTCGATGCGGCGGTCGTCGGCGCGATGGCGTCGAAATTCCGCAACAACGGCCAGACCTGCGTCTGCGCCAACCGGATCTATGTCCAGGCCGGGGTCTACGACGCCTTCGCGGCAAAACTCTCGGCGGCGGTGCAGAAACTGCACATCGGCGACGGGCTTGCCGACGGCACCGACACCGGCCCGCTGATCAATCAGGACGCGGTCGAAAAGGTCGAGGAACATATCGCCGACGTGCTCAAGGGCGGCGGCAAGATCGTCACCGGCGGCAAACGCCACGCGCTCGGCGGCACCTTCTTTGAACCCACCGTGGTCACCGGTGTCACCGACACGATGATGGTCTCGACCGAAGAAACCTTCGGCCCGCTCGCGCCCTTGTTCAAGTTCGACACCGAAGAAGAGGTGATCGCCAAGGCCAATGCCACGATCTTCGGCCTTGCCTCCTATTTCTACGCCCGCGACATCGGCCGCATCACCCGCGTGCAAGAGGCGCTGGAATACGGCATCGTCGGCGTCAACACCGGCATCATCTCGACCGAGGTCGCGCCCTTCGGCGGCGTCAAGCAATCCGGCCTCGGCCGCGAAGGCAGCCATCACGGCATCGAGGACTATCTCGAAATGAAATATATCTGCCTGTCGATCTGAGCGGCCCGCTACCCGGCTTCTTTTTGGCAAAAATACTCAAATCCGACATCAAAAGGCCGCCCCTCGGGGCGGCCTTGAAACTGCGCGATCGGTGGTTCAGCGGCGCTTTCCCTTGCCGTCGTCCTCGTCCTCGTCTTCTTCCTCCTCCGCCTCGGGCAGATTGAAGAAGCTGTCGGCATTCGAAAAGTCGCGCGGCGAGCGGTCTTCCTCGTCCAGATGCGGCTAGGTCAGCCGGTCCATCCCCGAGATCCGCGGCTCCTGCCCCATCGCGAGGCTGGTCTCCGTCGAGACCAGCGTGCGCCGCTCGTCTTCGGTCATAAGCCCGCCCTCGGCCGCCTTCTTCTTGGCCGCCTTTTGCACCTCGGCGTCCAGCTCGGTCTGCCGGCACAGCCCCAGCGCCACCGGGTCGATCGGGGTGATATTGCCGATGTTCCAATGTGTGCGGTCGCGAATCGTGGCGATCGTCGGCTTGGTCGTGCCGACCAGCCGCGCGATCTGCGCATCGGCCAGCTCGGGATGGAACTTCACCAGCCAGTAGATCGCTGCCGGACGGTCCTGACGCTTGGACAGCGGTGTATAGCGCGGCCCGCGGCGCTTTTCCTCGCCCACGGCGGCGGCATTGAACTTCAGCCGCAGCTTGTAAAGCGGGTCGGCCTCGGCCTTTTCAATCTCTTTCGCCTCGAGCTGGTTCGACGCGACCGGGTCGAACCCCTTCACGCCCACCGCCACATCACCATCGGCGATGCCCTGCACCTCAAGCTCGTGCATGCCGCAAAAATCGGCCACCTGCTTGAACGTCAGCGTCGTATTGTCGACCAACCAGACGGCGGTCGCCTTTGACATCAAGGGTTTGCTCATCGGATCTCTCCTTTACAAATCTCTCCCAAGCCGGGAAAACGGCTGCGGCCTGGGCCGCCATTCCACGTTTTCAGGGGGAATTGGCGTCTATATAGTGCCGATCCGTATCGGAGAAAAGAGAAAATGCGCCACGCTCTTGCCCTTGCTCTTGCGCTTCTGGCCGGGCCCCTTTGGGCCGAGGGTGAAAAGGCCGGGGACTTCGACTATTTCGTTCTCTCGCTGGGCTGGTCGCCGAACTGGTGCGCCCTCACCGGCGATGCGCGCCACGATGACCAATGCGATCCGCGCCACGACTTCAGCTTTACCCTGCACGGGCTTTGGCCGCAGTATGAAAGCGGCTGGCCCAGCTATTGCCACACCGCGGCAAAAGACCCCACGCGCAGCCAGTCCGAGGCGATGAAAGACATCATGGGGTCGGCTGGCTTGGCGTGGTATGAGTGGAAAAAACACGGTCGATGCGCCGGCCTTTCCGCCGACCGCTATTATGCTGCGTCGCGGCAAGCCTATGAAAGCATTACAATTCCCCCGGTATTCTTGAATCTTCCGAAAGATGTGAAAATCCCGGCGCAAGTTGTCGAAGAGGCGTTTCTAGAGGTCAACCCGCAACTGGATCGCTCGATGATCACCATTACCTGCGATCGTGGCATGATCGACGAGGCGCGCATCTGCCTGACCAAAGACCTGACCCCGCGCCCCTGCGGCCAAGATGCCGCGCGCGATTGCCGGATGAAAGACGCGCTGATGGAAGCGGTGCGCTAGGCGCCCTGCGCCAGATGCCCTGCCGTCTTCGGCCTGCCCCCCTTGCGCCCCGCTTCCGACCCTGCCGCCTTCGGTCCTGCCGCCGTCGGCCGCCGCGCTTCGCCCTCTGCGCGGCGCACCCCGCCTCGGGTCGCCACGGCCGCGATTCTTGCCAAACCCCTGCCCCGGCGCGCGCTACCGCCCGCGCGGCCGCAACAGCAATGATCGGCTCTCCAGAGGCGACTATGAGGCCAATATTATGGAAATAATAGCGCCCTAATGATCCGCCGACCCAGCCCCTCAGCGCATCCGAAGCACGATTTTCCCGATATGCACGCCGCTTTCCAGCCGCGCATGCGCCGCCGCCGCCTCGGTCAAGGCAAACTCTGAATCCAGCACCGGGCGGACCCGGCCCGCCGCCACCAGAGGCCAAAGTTTCTGCTTTAATTCCAAGGCGATGGCGGCCTTTGCCGCGTCCGATTGCGGGCGCAAGGTGCTGCCGGTAATCGTCAACCGGCGCAACATCACCGGGGCAAAGTTGATCTCGGCCCGCGGGCCATCCAGAAACGCGATGAAGACCAGCCGTCCGTCGTCGGCCAAGGCCTTGATATTTCTGGCAATATAGCTTCCTCCGACCATGTCCAGAATAAGGTCCGCTCCCCCCTCGGCGCGCAATACCTCGACAAAATCCGTCGTGCGATAGTTGATCGCAACCGCCCCCAGCGCGGTGCAGGCGGCGCATTTTTCGTCCGACCCGGCGGTGGCGAAAACCCGCGCGCCCAAGGCGCTGGCGATCTGAATCGCGGTCGTGCCGATGCCCGAAGATCCGCCCTGCACCAAGAACCGCTCGCCCGCCTTCAGGCCACCGCGCCCGATCACGTTCGACCAAACGGTAAAGCAGGTCTCTGGCAGGCAAGCCGCTGATTTCAAATCCATTCCTTCGGGAATTGGCAGCGCATGCGCCACCGGGCAGACCGCAAGATCGGCATAGCCTCCGCCCGGCAAAAGCGCGCAAACGGCGTCGCCCACCGCCCAGCCCACGACCCCCGGCCCCAGCGCCGCGACCCGCCCCGACGCCTCGAGCCCCGGCAGATCCGAGGCCCCCGGCGGCGGCAAATAGGCCCCCGCACGCTGCAAGGCATCGGGTCGGTTAACCCCGGCGTAAGCTATTTCGATCAAGATCTCACCATGGCCCGGCACCGGCACCGGCCGTTCGCACAGCCGCAGCACCTCGGGCCCGCCGGGTTCGACGATCTCGACCGCACGCATCATATGTGCCCTCATTGCCCGCCCTCGCGTCCCGGCATCGGTTCCGGCTGCGGCGCGCGCACCCCATCGAGGATCCGCTTGACCAGCGGGTTCGCCGTTAACTTTCCCTTAACCTTTTCAAACTGCATCACGTTCTCGATCCGGCGGTCAAGAAACTCCCAGGTTTCCTCATGCCCCTCCGAGGTGTCCCCCAGCCAGTAAAGCACCGTTGCCGAATACACGCCCGATAACGTCAAGCGCTTGGAATACCAGTTGAAATCCTGACTGGTGTCGCCAAGCGCCGTCCAGATCGCGTCCGCCGTGCCCCAGATCAACCCCGCCCCCGTCGGCGCATTTCCCGGCAGCGCAAACACCGACGAGCCGCGCCGGACCAGTTCGGGATCGGCCGCCTCCAGCCGAAACCGCACCGCCGCGGCGACCTTTTCGCGAAACTTCAGCGCCGCCAGATCCGCCTCCTCCAGCGCCGCCCGCATCGACGCGTCGCCCGCCCGGTGATAGGCCACCGCCAGATCGATCGCGCCCCGCGGGCAGATCACCCGCGCCAGCCCCGGATCCATTTCCAGATCGGCCACCGCGGCCTGAAATGCCGGCTCTGACCAACCCTCGAAGGGCACATGCGCGATGATCGCCGCCACCAGATCGGCGCGTGCGGTCGACACCTCCAAATGCGTGTTTTTCATGGGCTTTCCTTCTGGTGGTGGCAGTAGACAAACCGTCCCCGCCCTGCTATATGGCCGCTTCCTGCAATCTCATGCAACTCTAACTTAGGAAGGTGGTGACAACCACATGCAGGTCAGCGTTCGCGACAACAACGTCGAACAGGCGCTTCGTGCCCTGAAGAAAAAACTTCAGCGCGAGGGTGTGTTTCGTGAAATGAAGCTCAAGCAACATTTCGAAAAACCGTCCGTGAAGAAAGCCCGCGAGCAAGCCGAAGCCGTTCGGCGCGCCCGTAAACTGGCACGCAAGAAGGCCCAACGCGAAGGCGCTCTCTAAGCCCCTTTCCGCGCCCTTCAAGCGACTGGAACACTGGCGGGGCAACCCGCACCGAGGAACCCCCATGGCCTTGCCATCGGGGGTTTTTTGCGGCCCGAGCGCTGGCTTCTTGACAATTCACGCGGCAAGGTTGCTTGTCAGCGCCATGATGGACCTGCGCCCCGTCTTGCACATCCTTGGCCTGATCCTCGCGACTCTGGGGCTGACGATGCTCGCGCCGATGGGGCTGGATCTGCTGCGCAACGACCCCAACTGGCGCGCCTTTTTCGAAGCCGCGATGGAAACAACGCTGACCGGCGTGCTGTTGGCCATCGCCAGCCGTTCGGTAACGCCGCAGGGGCTTGCGGTGCGTCAAGCCTACCTGCTGACCGCCGGGATCTGGGTGCTGTTGCCGCTGTTCGCCGCCTTTCCCTTCATGCAAGGCGCACCCTACGCAACCTTTACCGATGCCTACTTCGAGGCCGCCTCGGGGATAACCACCACCGGGTCTTCGGTCTTTCCGGGATTGGAGGATCTGCCCCCCGGCGTGGTGCTGTGGCGCGGCATGTTGAACTGGATGGGCGGCCTTGGCATCGCCTTTGTGGCGATGATCTTCCTGCCCGTCATGCGGATCGGCGGCATGCAGTTCTTTCGCACCGAAGGCTTTGATACGCTTGGAAAAATCTTGCCCCGCGCCCGTGACATCGCATCCGCGCTGCTTAGCGTCTATGTCGGGCTGACGCTGCTGTTCGGGATCACCTACGCCGCCTTGGGCATGTCAGGATTCGAAGCGCTGATTCATGCCATGTCCACCATCTCGACCGGCGGCTTTTCCACCTCTGACGCCAGCTTTGCCGCCTTTTCAGGCCCAGAGGAATATGCCGGCACGCTGTTCATGCTGCTCAGCGCGGTGCCGTTCATCCGGTTTGCCCAACTGGCGCGCGGCTCGGTCCAGCCAATCTGGCAAGACGCGCAGGTGCGGGGCCTGCTGCGCTGGTTCGCCTATGCGACGGCGGTGGTCATGACATGGCGGCTGATGCGCACCGAGGTCAGCTTTGAGCCCGCCCTGCGCGAGACCCTGTTCAACCTGTCGTCGATCATGACCGGCACCGGATTCGGCTCTGCCAATGTCGCGACATGGGGCGCTTTTCCGGTGGTGGTGCTGTTCATAGTCGGAATGATCGGCGGCTGTACCGGGTCCAGTTCGGGGTCGCTATCGGTGTTTCGCTGGCAGGCCCTGGGCGCGGCTATCCGCGCCTCGGTGCAACAGCTTCACTCGCCGCACCGGCTGGTGGTGCCGCGCTATGACGGCAAGACCCTTGGCGACGACGTGTTGAACCCGCTGATGATGTATTTCACCGGCTACATTCTGACGTTGGGCACACTGTCGGTGCTGGTATCGACCACCGGGGTCGACATGACCTCGTCGCTGTTTGCGGTCTGGACCTCACTGGGCAACATCGGCTTTGGACTGGGGCCGATGACTGTGCGCACCGGCACGATGGTCGATTTCAACGACACGGCCACATGGGTGATGACGCTGGCGATGCTGCTGGGGCGGCTTGGCATGCTGGCGATTCTGGTGGTATTCCTGCCGCGATTCTGGCGCGGCTAGGCCGGCTTATAGCGGCAGCGCAGTGGTCTTGAACACGGTGCGCAGCGCGAAACTGCTTTGCATCTGCGCCACCCCCGGAAGCCGCGCCAGATAGGCGCGGTGGATGCGCGCAAAATCCTCGGTATCTTCGGCCACCACCTTCAGCAGATAGTCGGCACTGCCCGCCATCAGATGACACTCCTGCACATCGGGGATCTTTTTCACTTCGCGCTCAAAGGCTTCCAGCACCTCGTCGGCCTGCCCCGACAGCGTGATTTCAACAAAAACCGTGGTCGGGCAGCCCAGCTTGCGCGCATCCAGAAGCGCCACATAGTCGCGGATCAGACCGTCGTCCTCAAGCCGCTGCACCCGGCGATGGCACGCCGAGGCCGACAGGTTGACCCTCTCGGAAAGCTCGGCATTCGAGATCCGCCCCTGCTTTTGCAGTGCTGCCAATATTCGGCGGTCTGTCGCGTCCAATGTCATATCTGCGCACGATTCTTCGAACAATAGCCCCTGTTGCCGAAGCTTTTACCCGAATTATCCAGTTTATGCACCGATCTTTTCAACGCAATTGCGTGAAAGATGGTCCATGCTTCGCCGATCAGGACCCGCACAATCAACGTCGGGCCCGTTGTGATTCAGGGAAGGTAACAGAATGAAAATCGGATGCCCCAAGGAAATCAAGCCACAAGAGTTTCGCGTCGGCGTGACCCCCAATGCCGCGGGTGAGGCCGTTGCACATGGCCACGAGGTCCTGATCGAAACCGGGGCCGGGATCGGCGCGGGCTTCACCGACGCGGACTATGTCGCCGCCGGGGCACGGATTCTTGCGACCGCCGAGGCGGTCTTCGCCGAAGCCGATATGATCGTGAAGGTCAAGGAACCGCAACCGGTCGAGCGCAAGCGCCTGCGCGAAGGCCAGATCCTGTTCACCTATCTGCACCTCGCGCCGGACCCGGATCAGACCCGCGACCTGCTGGCCTCGGGGGCGACCTGCATCGCCTATGAAACCGTGACCGACCGTTCCGGCGGTCTGCCGCTGCTGGCGCCGATGTCCGAAGTCGCAGGCCGTCTGGCACCGCAAGTGGGCGCCTGGACGCTGCAAAAGGCCAATGGCGGGCGCGGCGTGCTGTTGGGCGGCGTGCCCGGTGTGGCCCCTGCCAAAGTGGTGGTGATCGGTGGCGGTGTCGTGGGCACCCACGCCGCCCGCGTTGCCGCCGGGATGGGCGCCGATGTGACGGTGCTGGACCGCTCGTTGCCGCGGCTGCGCTATCTTGACGACGTATTCGGGCGCGACTTCAAGGCGGTCTATGCCAGCGCCGGCAATACCGCCGACCTGATCGCCGAGGCCGATATGGTCATCGGCGCCGTGCTGGTTCCGGGCGCGGCCGCACCCAAGCTGGTCAGCCGCGCGCAACTGAAAACGATGAAGCCCGGCGCGGCGATCGTCGATGTGGCGATCGACCAGGGCGGCTGCTTTGAGACCAGCCATGCGACCACGCATCAGGACCCGATCTACGAGGTTGACGGCATCATCCATTACTGCGTCGCCAACATGCCGGGCGCCGTCGCGCGCACCTCGACGCTGGCCCTGGGCAACGCCACGCTGCCGTTCATGCTGGCACTGGCCGACAAGGGCTGGAAGCGCGCCTGCGCCGAAGACCCGCATCTGAAAGCAGGGTTGAACGTGCACGCGGGTAAATTGACCTACGGTGCCGTCGGCGAGGCCCTTGGCCTGCCTCATATCAGCGCCGACGAAGCGCTGGCGCTGTAACGAACGGGCGCTGTCACAAAACGGCGTTACAACAAAAAAGGCCCGGTCTTGCGACCGGGCCTTTCCATCTGCCCGCGCTTATTTTTTCAGCGCATCGCGGATTTCCATCAGGATATCCAGCTCGGACGGCCCCGCCGGCGCAGCCGGTGCTGCCGGCTCTTCGGCGGCGGCTTTGACCTTGTTGACCATCTTCACCAGCAAGAAGACAACAAAGGCAATAATCAGAAAGTTGATGACCGCGGTCAGAAAGGCGCCATAGGCAAAGACCGGCGCGCCGGCCTCTTTCGCGGCAACCAAAGAGGTGAAGTCACCCTCGCCAAGGTTCACGAAGAGGTTGGAGAAATCCATCCCCCCGGTAATCAAACCGATGATCGGATTGATCAGATCGCCCACCAGCGACGTGACGATAGCGGTGAAGGCCGCCCCGATGATGATACCAACAGCCATGTCCATGACATTGCCCTTGGCGATGAAATCCTTGAACTCTTTGATCATTTTCTGTCCCCACACTGACGCGCGCCACCTCAGGCACGAATGTGGTAGCGATACCATGATTTTTCGCGCCGCGCAGCCTTTCCGTCCGGGGAATTTTCTGGCTTTCTGCCCATAGACAAAGGAGTCCCCATGCCCGACCTGTCCGCCTTCCCGATCACCCGGCGCTGGCCGCCGCACATACCCGGCGCGGTGCAACTCTATTCACGGCCCACACCCAACGGGGTCAAAGCCTCGATCGCGCTTGAGGAAATGGGCCTTCCCTATGAGGGGCACCTGATCAGTTTCGCCGCAAATGATCAGCACAGCCCGGCCTTCCTGTCGCTCAACCCCAACAACAAGATCCCGGCAATCATCGACCCCAACGGGCCCGGCGGGCAACCGATCGCCCTGTTTGAAAGCGGCGCGATCCTGATCTATCTGGCCGAGAAGACAGGGCAATTGCTGCCCGAGGCAAACCGGTACGAGGTGTTGCAATGGCTGATGTTCCAGATGGGTGGCATCGGACCGATGTTCGGGCAACTGGGTTACTTCCATGCCGCCGACGGCAAGGAAATCGAAGACACCCGCCCGAAAGAACGCTATCGCACCGAAACCGCGCGTCTGCTGAAGGTTCTCGACGGCGCGCTGACGGGGCGCGACTGGATTGCGGGCCCTTATTCCATCGCAGATATCGCCATCGCACCCTGGCTGCGCGCCTTGCGCGACGGCTACAAGGCCAGCGATATCACCGGCTGGCGCGCGCTGAAGAACGTGCCCGCCTATCTCGACCGCTTCCTCGCCCGCCCCGCCGTTCAGCGTGGGTTGGTTCAGCCTGCTCAGCCCTGATTTCTTTTTGGTCGAAATACTCCCGCCGGAGGCATCTACGGCCAAGGTCGGAGCCTCCGGCGGGAGTATTTCGACCAAAAAGAAGCCGCATCAACTTCGGATCATTTCTGCGGCGCGTTCGGCGATCATGATCGTGGGAGCATTGGTATTGCCGCCAATTAACCGCGGCATGACCGAAGCATCGACCACGCGCAGCCCATTGACGCCATGCAGGCGCAGGCTGGGGTCGACCACCGCCAACTCGTCGCGCCCCATGCGACATGTGCCGACCGGGTGGTAGATCGTGTCGGCGCGGTTGCGGATGTCCGCCTCGAGCGCCACGTCCGAGCCGTCATGCGGATAAAGCCGGGCCCCGCGCCACGGGGCCAAGGCCGGCGCTTCGAGGATCTGTTCGAGCAGGCGAGCTGCGGCGACCATTTTTGCGACATCCCGCGGGTCTGACAAATAGGCCGGGTCAATCCGCGGTGGATGGGCGGGGTTGGCGCTGCTCAGGCCCACGTGGCCACGGCTTTCGGGGCGCAACTGGCAGATATGGGCCGAATACCCATTGGCAAGATGCAGTTTGCGCATGTGCTGATCGACAATGCCGATCACGAAGTGGATTTGCAGATCGGGGCGGGCCTGATCGGGGGCGCTGTGCAAGAAGGCCCCGCCCTCGGCCATCGGTGAGGCAAAAAGCCCCTGTCCGGTCTTGCGCCACTTCCAGCCCGCCCGCGCGAGGCGCGCCAGTCCGGCGGGGTTCAGCCCGACCACATCGGGACGTTTTGAGCGGTGGCTGACGGTATAGTCGAGGTGGTCTTGCAGGTTCATGCCCACGCCGGGAAGATCATGGGCCAGCGCGATACCGTGCGCCGCCAGTTCCGCCTCGGGGCCGATCCCCGACAGCAGCAAAAGTTGGGGCGAACCAAAGCTGCCCGCCGACAGGATCACTTCACGCCGCGCCTCGATCCGCAGTCGCCGCAGCCCGCGCCGAACCTGCACCCCGGTCGCGCGCCCGTGCTCGAGCAGAATCCGTTCGCTGCGGGTCCGCGTCAGCACCGTCAGATTGGGGCGCCCGAGGACCGGGAACAGATAGGCCGAGGCTGCCGAGCATCTTTCGCCGCGGCGGGGCGGGCGGTGGTGCTGGGTCACTTGGTAAAGCCCCGCTCCGGCCTGTGTCGGGCCGTTGAAATCGTCGTTGCGGGGGATTTGCAGGCTTTCGCAGGCATCGACAAAAGCGCGGCTGATCCGGCGCGGCGATTGCTGGTTGCAGACCTGAAGCGGGCCATCGGCGCCGTGCAAGGCGCTGGCTCCACGCGCATTACCTTCGGAGCGCAGGAAATAGGGCAGGCACGAGGCCCAGTCCCAGCCCTCGGCGCCCAGATCGGCCCAGTCGTCGTAGTCGGCGGGCAAACCGCGCACGTAGAGCATCGCGTTGATCGCTGACGAGCCGCCCAGTGCCCGCCCGCGCGGTTGAAACCCGCGCCGCCCGTTCAACCCGGCTTGCGGCACAGTATGCAGCGCCCAATTGTTGAGCGGGGGCCGCCCCGAGACCATGCTGGCCACCAACGCCGGCGCCCGCACGAGAAGCGAATTGCCACCGCCGCCCGCCTCGATCAGGCAGACCGTGACGCGCGCGTCCTCGGACAGCCGCGCCGCCAGAACCGAGCCGGCAGACCCGCCGCCCACGATCACATAGTCAAAGATCACTGGCCCCTCCCGTTTCAGAAGGAGCCTAGGCTTTCACCACCGGCTGTCCATCATGACGTAGTGTCCCGCCTGACAGTTCAGGCGCGCAGACTGCCGCCGGTGGCCTTGGAGACCTTGTCGATGACCTTGGCCGACACCGCCTCGATCTCGGCCTCGGTCAGGGTCTTGTCGCGGGGCTGCAAGCGCACCGTCAAGGCCAGTGATTTTTTCCCCGCCCCCATTTGGGCCTCGGCCTTTTCGCCACCGAACTGGTCAAAGATCCGCACGCTTTCGATCAGCACCTTGTCGGCACCGGCGGCGGCATTGACCAGCGTCAGCGCCTCGACATCGGCATCGACGACAAAGGCGAAATCGCGTTCGACCGCTTGCAGGTCCGACAGGCCCAGCGCGGCCCGTGTCGGGGTTTTGACCTTCGGGAAGGGGGCGTTTTCAAGGTAGAGCGTAAACGCGACTGCCGGGCCTTTGACGCCCATGTCGCGCAAGACGCGGGGGTGGACCTCGCCAAAGGCGCAGATCGCCTTTGGTCCCAGCGCCATCATGCCCGAACGACCGGGGTGCCACCAAGCCGCCGTCTTGCGATTGATCTGCACCTTGGCGGGGGCGCCGATCGCGGCCAGCACCGCCTCGGCATCGGCCTTGGCATCGTAGATATCGACCGGCCGGCGGCTGGCGAAAGTGTCGCGCGGGGCCGCGGCGCCGACCAGAATCCCCGCCGCCTGCAGGTGTTGTTCGCCGGGTTCGCCGCCATGGAAGGCAGGGCCGACCTCGAACAGCGCGAGGTCAGCAAAGCCACGCGCCTGATTGCGGGCGACCGCCTGCAACAGGCCGGGCAGCAGGTCGGGGCGCATATGGGTCATTTCGCTGCTGATCGGGTTTTCGAGCCGGGTCGCCTCGTGTCCGCCGCCAAACAGTGCCGCCGCGCCGCCGTCGATGAAGCTGTAAGAGACACATTCGTTATAGCCCAAGGCCGCGATCACGCGCCGCGCCGCCTTTTCACGCACTTGCATCGGCGTCAGGATCGGCCCCGGAACGCCGCTGGTTTCGCGCGCCATCGGACGACCTTGCAGTTTGGTCAGGCTGGCGATGCGAGCGACCTCTTCGACCAGATCGGCCTCGCCCAGAACATCGGGGCGCCAGCTCGGCGGGGTGGCCATGTCGCCCTCCAGCACAAAGCCAAGCGCCTCAAGCGTGGCGCGCTGTTCAGCCTCGGGGATCTCCATCCCGACAAGGCTGATGACGCGGGCCGGATTCAGCCGATAGGCGCGGGCGGTATCGGGAACGGCACCATCCAGCACCACCTCGGAGGCCTCGCCGCCGCACAGTTCCAGCACCATCTGCGTCGCCAGTTCCAGCCCCGGCAGGGTGAACGCCGGGTCCACGCCACGTTCAAAGCGGTAGCGCGCATCCGAGTTGATCTTGAGCGCGCGGCCGGTGGCGGCAATCGTGATCGGGTCCCAATAGGCAGATTCCACGAACACATCGGTGGTTGCCTCGGTGCAGCCCGACGCCTCGCCGCCCATCACCCCGGCAAGAGATTCCGGGCCGTGGTCATCCGAAATGATCATCTGGCCCTCGCTGAGGGCATAGGTCTTGCCGTCCAGCGCCAACAAGCTGTCGCCCTCCGAGGCCGAACGGATACGCAGGCCGCCCGTCACCTTGGCGGCATCAAAGACGTGCAGCGGGCGGTTCAGGTCATAGGTGAAGAAGTTGGTCATATCGACCAGCGCCGAGATCGGCCGCAGACCGATCGCCCTCAGCCGCTGTTGCAGCCAGTCCGGGCTGGGCCCGTTGACGACGCCACGGATCAGCCGCCCGGCAAACAGCGGGCAGCCCTTTTCCCGGAGCGCGGGGTCGATCTTCACCGTAATCGGGCAGGCAAACCCACCTGGCACCGGCTCTATCTCCAGCGGTTTGAGCCGCCCGAGGCCCCGCGCCGCCAGATCGCGCGCCACACCCCGCACCCCCAGCGCATCGGGGCGGTTCGGGGTGATCTTGATATGGATCATCGGATCGACGACCTCGGGGCGGTGCTCGGCCAGCCAGTCGATGAAGCGCTGGCCGACGTGGCCCGAGTCCAGTTCGATGATGCCGTTGTGTTCGTCAGAAAGCTCCAGCTCGCGCTCCGAGGCCATCATCCCGTGGCTTTCGACGCCGCGAATTTTGCCCACACCCAGCGTGACATCAATGCCCGGCACATAATCGCCCGGCTTGCACAGCACCACGGTGATGCCTTCGCGCGCATTGGGCGCGCCGCAAACGATCTGCTTGTCGCCCTCGTCGGTTTCCACCACGCAGACACGCAGCTTGTCGGCATCGGGGTGCTGCACCGCCGATTTGACCCGTGCGAGGGTAAACGGCGCAAGCTTGGCGACCGGGTTCACCACCTCTTCGACCTCAAGGCCAAGGTCAGTCAGCGCATAGGTGATCTGATCGAGCGTAGCCTCGGTTTCGAGATGGTCTTTCAGCCAGGAGAGGGTGAATTTCATTGGTCTTTCCTTATCGGCAAGAGCTGCACGAATTCTTCGGAGGATATTGCCGTTCGATCGAAAACATCTTTCCGCATCGAGACAAGCACCTCACCAAGTGAACGATTAAACTCATCCACACCCTGTTTGTCGGAGCGCGAGGATAGCTGGCGAACCTTCGACATTGCTTTCAGAACTTCGTCGGACGCGAGAACCGCTCCTTTGGCAATCGCCAGCCTATACGGTTCTGGATTCCCCACCGACGCGCTGTGCAAAGCATCAATGTAGCTTGGATAGAATTCGCGCTTCATCGTATTTAGTTCGTGCGCTTGATCGACATGCTTCTGGCTTCGAAAAGCCCACATACCACCGGCGGCGAGAATTATTGCGGCAAGAACCGAAGCAACGTCGAACGAAAAGTTCACCTGCTCAACCCCCCGAACACCGTCGGAACATCCCCCGCAGCAAAGCCGTAGTGGCGCAGCCAGCGCAGATCGCTTTCAAAAAACGCGCGCAGATCGGGGATGCCGTATTTCAGCATCGCCAGACGGTCGATGCCCATGCCAAAGGCAAAGCCCTGATACTGCTCGGGATCAATCCCGCCGGCGGCCAGAACCTTGGGGTGCATCATCCCCGAACCGAGGATCTCCATCCAGTCGTCGCCCTCGCCGATCTTCAACTGGCCGCCCGCCCACGAGCAGCGAATATCGACCTCGGCCGAAGGTTCGGTAAACGGGAAATGGCTGGCGCGAAAACGCAACTCGATATTCTTGACCTCGAAATAGCTGCGGCAGAATTCCTCCAGCACCCATTTCAGATTGGCCATCGAAATGTCGCGGCCAATCGCCATGCCCTCGACCTGATGGAACATCGGCGCATGGGTCTGGTCCATGTCCATGCGGTAAACGCGGCCCGGCGCGATCACCCGGATCGGCGCGCCCTGCGCCTGCATCGCGCGGATCTGCACCGGGCTGGTGTGGGTGCGCAGCACATGCGGCGGGCGCGAATCGCCCGGATCGCGCGCCATGAAGAAGGTGTCGTGTTCCTGCCGTGCGGGGTGTTCGGGCGCGATGTTCAGCGCGTCGAAGTTATACCAGTCGGATTCGATCTGCGGCCCTTCAGCCACGGCAAAACCCATATCGGCAAAGATCGCGGTGACCTCGTCCATCACCTGACTGACCGGGTGGATCGAGCCCTGACGGCGCGGCCGCGCGGGCAGCGTCACATCCAGCCATTCGCTGCGCAGCCGCGCGTCAAGCGCGGCGTCGGCCAGCCCCGCCTTGCGGGCGCGCAAGGCGCCGTCGATCTCGTCCTTGAGCCGGTTCAGCGCGGCGCCGGTGGTCTGGCGTTCTTCGACGCTCATCTGCCCCAGTTCGCGCATTTTAAGTGAGATCTCGCCCTTCTTGCCCAGCGCTGCCAGCCGAATTTCTTCGAGGCTGGCCTCGTCGGCCGCATCCGCGATGCCTGCCAGATATTTGCCCTTCAGCGCGTCAAGATCTGCCATGATCTACTCCTGAATATTCAGCCCCGAAGGCCCGGCTCCGTGCTAGCCAGCCCTGCCCCCGATTGCAAGGCGGGCAAAAGAAAAACCCCGCGCCGGGCCAAAGCCAGCGCGGGGTTCTGATGTCATCCCTGTAGGGGATCAAGCAGCCAGCGCGGCCTTCGCCTTTTCGACGATGGCACCGAAGGCTTCGGGTTCGTGAATGGCCAGATCGGCCAGAACCTTGCGGTCAACCTCGAGCCCCGACAGATCGAGGCCGTTGATGAAGCGCGAATAGGTCATATCGGCATCGAACGCGCGCACGGCGGCGTTGATCCGCTGAATCCACAGCGCGCGGAAATTGCGCTTGCGGGCCTTGCGGTCGCGCGTGGCGTATTGCTGCGCCTTGTCGACGGCCTGCGTCGCAGTGCGGAAGTTGCGCGACCGCGAGCTGTAGTAGCCAGCGGCTGCCTTGATGACCTTGCGGTGACGAGCGTGGGTAACTTTACCCGATTTAACGCGAGACATGGATCAAACTCCTCAACGATCGTAGGGCATGTATTTTTTGACGATCTTGGCATCGCTGGCCGCCAGGATCATCGTGCCGCTTGCATCGCGGATGAACTTGGTGGTGCGTTTGATCATGCCATGGCGCTTGCCAGCGGGGCCGGATTTGACCTTGCCCGACGCGGTAAACGAAAACCGCTTTTTGGCGGCCGATTTGGTCTTCATCTTGGGCATTTTCATCTCCTCTTGCGAGTGTGTAGTCGCACGACTCGGCATGCCACTTTGGCCGGCCGTGCGGGGAATAGAGCGCGCCTGATAGCGGGCTGTGGACGGGTTGGCAAGGGGGCGCCCGGAAAAACCGTCCTAGTGCACCAATTCGGCGATAACGCGGGCAAAGACCTCGGGAATCTGATGCGCGGTATAGCCGCCGGGTTTGGTGACGAAAGCGGTCAGAATCAGGCTGCCGCTGACGACAATGGCGATCGCTGCCGCACGCGGTGGGCGGCTATCGGAGAAAGCAGAGATCACCGCCGGAATTGAAAACGCGCCGACGGTGATGCCCAGAACCAATAAAAGATCACTATTCATGCATTTCTCCCGAGGGTAACGCCCCCGAAAGGTTACTCTGGGTCGGTGCGGAAAATCAATCTTTCATCACAAGGCGCGACCCGCAGGATGTTGGTTGTGCCTTGCACGTTGAACGGCACCCCGGCGGTGACCACGATCTGGTTGGTCTCATCGGCAAAGCCAAAGTCGCGCGCCGCGCGGGCCGCGTTGACCACCGCCATCTTGAAGCGCTCGACATCGTCGCACTCCACCGCATGCACGCCCCAGGTCAGGCACAACCGGCGCAACGTCGCCGGCACCGGCGACAGTGCGATGATCGGCACCCGAGGCCGTTCGCGCGCCACCAGACTGACGGTCTTGCCCGATTGCGTGTAACAGCAGATCGCCGAGATATCGGTGGTTTCGGCAATCTCGCGCGCTGCCGCGACGATCGCATCGGCCACGGTCTGACGATGCGCGCGGCGGCTGGCCTCGATCACCTCGCGGTAGGTCGGGTCGCTTTCCACCGATTGCGCCACCGAATCCATCGTCGTGACCGCCTCGACCGGGTAGCGCCCGGCGGCACTTTCGGCCGACAGCATCACCGCATCGGCACCCTCATAGATCGCCGTTGCCACGTCCGACACTTCGGCACGGGTCGGCATCGGGCTTTCGATCATCGATTCAAGCATCTGCGTCGCCACGATCACCGGCTTGGCCGCCGCCCGCGCGCCGCGCACTAGACGTTTCTGAATCGGCGGCACCGAATGCACCGGCAGTTCGACCCCCAGATCGCCGCGCGCCACCATGATCCCGTCCGAGACCTCGAGAATTGCGGCATAGGCCCGAACCGCTGCGGGCTTTTCGATCTTCGACAGGATCGCGGCACGCCCCCGCGCCAGAGCACGGGCCTCGGTCACATCTTCGGGGCGCTGCACGAACGACAGCGCCAACCAGTCCACGCCCATCTCGCAGGCGAATTCCAGATCGGCACGGTCCTTGTCCGACAGCGCGGCCAGTGGCAGCACGACATCGGGCACGTTCACGCCCTTGCGGTTGGAAATCGTGCCGCCGATCGTCACCGTGCAATCGGCGAAATCGGGGCCGCACTCGTTGACCGTCATCCGGATCTTGCCATCGTTGACCAGCAGCGAGGCCCCCGGCTCGAGCGCCGCAAAGATTTCAGGGTGGGGCAGGCAGACGCGGTGACCGTCGCCCTCTTCGGGGTCCAGATCAAAGCGGAAGGCATCACCCTCTTCCAGATCGGCGGCGCCGCTGACAAATTCCCCGACTCGCAGCTTTGGCCCTTGCAGATCGGCCAGAATCGCGATCGGGCGGCCGGTTTCGGCCTCGATCTTGCGGATGATGTCGTGCCGGGCGCGGTGATCTTCGTGGCTGCCGTGGCTCATGTTCAGGCGGAACACATCGGCCCCGGCGTCAAACAGGGCGCGGATCATGTCATGGTCGCTGGATGCGGGGCCCAATGTGGCCACGATCTTTACGTTGCGAAGGCGTCTCATGGTGCCTTGTTCTCCGTTCAGTTTCGTTGCAGGTCGTGGGCCGAGCGAACCTATGGCCCAAAATGTCGCACAGAGCAACTGGCACATCCCGCCGGCCTGACGTAAATCTTTGTGACCTGGACAAGTGAAGGTCACATGACGCAGTCCGCTTACAAGATCATCGGCCCCGACCGCCCTTCGCGCTGGCTGGTCAGTTGCGATCACGCCAGCAATACCGTGCCCGACTGGGTCGGCGGCGGCAGACTTGGCATCGCCGCCGAGGACATGGCCCGCCATATCGCTTATGACGTGGGCGCGGCGGGGTTGACGCGGCGGCTGGCCGAACGGCTGGACGCCCCTGCGATCCTGTCGGATTTCTCGCGGCTGGTGATCGACCCGAATCGCGGTGAAGACGACCCGACGCTGGTGATGAAGCTTTATGACGGCACCATCATCCCGGCCAACCGCCACATCGGCGCGGCCGAGATCGAGGACCGATTGGCGCGGCTTTACCGACCCTATCATGCCGCCTATGCCGAACTGGCCGGGCAGCGCAATGACACCGTGATCTGTGCCATCCATTCCTATACGCCGTGCCTGCGCGGGCGCAGTCCCCGACCCTGGACGGTGGGCGTGCTGTATTCGCACCGCGACACAAGGCTGGCCCTGCCGCTGGTCGCGGCGCTCGAGGCCGAGGGCCTGTGTGTCGGTGACAACGAACCCTACGCGGGCCATCTGGACGGCGATGCGATCGACCGCCACGCGCTGACCACCGGCCGCCCGAATGTGCTGATCGAGCTGCGCAATGACCTGATCGCCCAGGAAGACGGCCAGATCGCCTGGGCCGACCGTCTGGCACCGGTGCTGCAACGGGTGCTGCGCGATAGTGGGTTGTAGACGGGCGCCAGCCTGCCACCGGGGCGGTCGCGCCACCTTGCGGCACGCCAAAGGGCGGCCACCGTTGCCGCGCCCCGGCTTGCGGCTTGCCCGCGTCAGATCGCGGACTTGCGGCTTTCCTCCAGATAGATTTCGCGCAGACGGATCGCCACCGGACCGGGCGTGCCGCGCCCAAGTGCCACGCCATCCACCTCGACCACCGGCATCACGAAGGCCGACGCCGAGGTGATGAAGGCCTCGTCGGCGGCTTGCGCCTCGGCGATGGTAAAGGGCCGCTCGATGACCTCCATTTGCGCCTCGGCCGCAAAACGCAACACGGCGGCACGGGTGATCCCGTGCAGGATGTCGCTGGAAAGCTGGCGGGTGATGATCTTGCCGCCCGTCACGATATAGGCGTTGTTCGAGGTGCCCTCGGTCACGAATCCGTCCTCGACCAGCCAGGCGTCATCGACGCCCGCCTTCTTGGCCATCATCTTGGCCATCGAGGGGTAAAGCAGTTGCACCGTCTTGATGTCGCGCCGACCCCAGCGGATGTCGTCAACGCTGACCACCCGCATCCCGGTTTTCGCCATCGGGTTACCGGCCAGACCGGGTTTGTCCTGGGTGAACAGCACGATCGTGCCGGGCGTCACCGCCGGATCCGGAAAGGCAAAGTCGCGGTCGCCGGGATTGCCGCGGGTGATTTGCAGATAGATCATCCCGTCCGCGATCCCGTTCCGCGCCACCAGTTCGCGGTGCACAACAAGCAAATCGTCCATGCTGATCGGGCTGGCCATGTCCAGCTCTGACAGGCTGCGCTCCAGCCGTCTGGCGTGACCGGCAAAGTCGATCAGCTTGCCATCCAGAACCGAGGTCACCTCGTAAACCCCGTCGGCCATCAGAAAGCCGCGGTCAAAGATCGAAACCGTGGCGTCGGTTTCGGGCAAATAGTCGCCATTCACATAGACAGTCCGGGTCATCGCATCCTATCCCCACAAGGCCGCATCGGGCGGGTAAACCTTGCCCGCCTCGTAGCGAAGCGGGTTTTCGCGGTCTTCTGCCAACAACAACGGCCCGTCAAGATCAACAATGCCCGCGCCCTGCGCCACCAGCACCGCTGGCGCCATCGCGAGGCTGGATCCGACCATGCAACCGACCATCACCCCGTAGCCCTGCGCATGGGCCAGATCGCGCAACGCCAGCGCCTCGGTCAGCCCGCCGGTCTTGTCGAGCTTGATGTTGACCATGTCGTATTTGCCCGCAAGCCCCGCCAGACTGCCCCTGTCGTGGCACGATTCGTCGGCACAGACCGGCAAGGGGCGTTCGATCTCGGCCAGGATCTCGTCGGCGCCGGCCGGCAGGGGCTGTTCCACCAGCGCCACCCCCAGCCGCAAAAGATGCGGCGCAAGGTCGGTGTAGATCTCGGCGTCCCAGCCCTCGTTCGCATCAACGATGATCCGGGCGCGCGGCGCGCCCGCGCGGACCGCCTCAAGCCGGGGCATGTCATCGGGCGTGCCCAGCTTGATCTTCAGGATCGGGCGATGGGCATTCTTCGCCGCCGCCGCCTGCATGGCCGCGGGGCTGTCCAGCGACAGCGTGTAGGCGGTGATCTGTGGCACCGGGTCGGGCAGCCCGGCAAGGATCCAGGCCCGCTGTCCTGCCGCCTTTGCCTCCAGATCCCAAAGCGCGCAATCGACTGCGTTGCGCGCCGCCCCTGCGGGCAAGGCCGCTTGCAATGCGGCACGGCTGATCCGCTCGGGCAGGCTTTCGATCTGCGCCCGCACGCTTTCCAAGGTTTCGCCGTAGCGCGCATAGGGCACACATTCGCCCCGGCCTTCATGTCCATCCCGCGCGATCTGCACCGTCAGCACCCGCGCCTCGGTGCGCGATCCGCGCGATATGGTGAAAACCTGCGCCAATCGGAACACATCCGCCCTGACCGAGATCATCCCGTTCCCTTTCAACCTGATTGACCAAATGTGCACCAAGTGCCTTGGCCGCCCGCGTCTGCCGCATGGCCAACCTGTCAGATCGCCGTCAGGGCGTCCACCAACTTGCCTGCCCGAGGGCCAGCACGCCGCGCGCCTCGCCCGCCAGCAGCGGCACCGGCGCGACCGAGCCTCAATCACGGACATCCATGCGACGGAAAGGCGGGCACCACCCCGCGTCTTGACCGTTGCCGCGCCTTGGCCCGCGCGATGAAGGCCGGAAACACGCGCGCATCAAACAGCTTTCTCCGCAAAACCCGGACCTGAAAGCCACCCCTTCTGCATCAGCCCGCCGCTGCGACAGGCGGGGCCTGACCAACGGCACACGGGGGCGCGACGGGCCGCACCGCCGGCGCCAACTTGACCGGACCGAGCATCCGCCCAAGGCCCCAATTTCAAATACGATCAGCCGGGCCGGACTCATGCCGCTTTTGAAAACCTTGCCATGGAATGTTCCCAGGGGAAGGTCGCCCGGCGCGGGGCGCTTCGGCGTTTCTGGCGCGCAGCGCCGCATGACCCGCGGCCCGCTGAAAAGCCGCCGCTGTCTGACCTGCTTGAAGCGGGCTTTCGACGGCGCACCTCGCCATCGCCGGCAAATCAAAATGCCAGACGGTGCAATGTGCCTGCCGCAGCGCCGCATTCATGCTGCATCAGCGAAAGCCGGCTTGAAACGCGCCGCGCAATAATCTATCTCGCACAAAGCAATTCCCGTAACTTCCTTGCGAAAGGCCCTGCCATGAGCTTCCGCGTTCAACCCGCCGCCCCGGCCCGCCCCAACCGTTGCCAATTGTTCGGACCCGGCTCGCGCCCGGCGATCTTCGAGAAGATGGCGGCGGGGGCGGCGGATGTCATCAACCTCGATCTTGAAGATTCGGTTTCGCCCGCCGACAAGCCGCAGGCGCGGGCCAATATCATTCAGGCCAGCCATGACATCGACTGGGGCAAGAAACACCTCAGCGTGCGGATCAATGGCCTTGATACGCCGTTCTGGTATCGCGATGTGGTGGACCTGCTCGAACAAGGGTCCGAGCGGATCGACCAGATCATGATCCCGAAGGTCGGCTGCGCGGCGGATGTTTACGCCGTGGACGCGCTGGTCACCGCGATCGAATCCGCCAAGGGCCGCAAAAAGCGGATCAGCTTTGAGGTCATCATCGAATCCGCCGCCGGCATCGCCCATGTCGAGGAAGTCGCCGCCTCCAGCCCCCGGCTTCAGGCGATGAGCCTTGGTGCGGCCGATTTTGCCGCCTCGATGGGCATGGCGACCACCGGCATCGGCGGCACGCAGGAAAACTACTACATGCTGCGCGAGGGGCAGAAATACTGGTCCGACCCCTGGCATTGGGCGCAAACCGCCATAGTTGCCGCCTGCCGCACGCATGGGGTTCTGCCGGTCGACGGGCCGTTTGGTGACTTTTCGGATGATGAGGGGTTCCGCGCTCAGGCGCTGCGCTCGGCCACGCTGGGCATGGTCGGCAAATGGGCGATCCACCCGAAACAGGTGGCGATCGCCAACGCGGTCTTCACCCCCTCCGAGGCGGCCGTGGCCGAAGCCCGCGAAATTCTGGCCGCGATGGCGGCGGCGACCGAGCGCGGCGAAGGCGCGACGGTCTACAAGGGCCGGCTGGTGGATATCGCCAGCATCAAGCAGGCCGAGGGAATTGTGCGTCAGGTCGAACTGATCGCGGCCAGCTAGGCGCGGCGGCCCCGGCCAGAGACGGCGAATCAGTCAAAGGCGGGCTTGGGCGACGCTTGCGGCCCGCCCGGCGGTCGGCCAAACGCCGATCCAGGGACTGGTGGACAAACTGTCCAAGGGTGGCGCGGTGTCTCATTGGGCCGGCGGGCGTTTGCGCGCAATCTAGGCGCGGGCAAACCGGGCACTCCTTACCTCGGCGTTGCCCATAACGTCCTCTCGCAGTGGCGCCAGACACTGTTCGATGCCGGGGGCCAGCACCCCCGGCATTTGAATTTCAAGCCGTCCGCAGCGGCAGGCAGATCTCGGTGATCAGCGCCTCGGGCGGAGCGTCCCCCGGGGTGTTCAGATAGGTCTCATAGACCGGCGCATCGCCGGGCTTTTCACCCGATTGCGGCAACCAGACCCCGAATAGCTGCTGATAGGCGGCGGCAAGCCCGGCGTAGGGCCCGGTATAGGTCATCACCGCATGACGACCGGGGGCTAGGCGCAGCTCTTGCAGAGGCGGCTCGATCTGCAGATTTTCGTCAACGATATGCCCCGCATAAGACCTCAGCTTGGCTGCCGGGGTCACGTCGGGGTCGTCTAGGGCGACGCTGGCGCGGCCACGCACGGCGGGCCAAAGACCACGCGCCGAAAACAGCTCCGCCAACCGCTCGTAAGAGCGGCCCAATTCGTCATAGGGGCCGACATGCAGCAGGGCAGCCAAGCGAAGGCCCGGCTGATCGCGGATCTCGACAGGGTAGGTCATGCTCGGTCCTTTCTGAAAATGGTGGGGGGCTTGCACCCGTCGCCCCCTGCCCGAAATCTGGCGGGCGTGACGCCGTGGCGGCGACAACACGCGCCGCCGAAGCTGGTGCTCTTGCGAGGGCGCATCCGGCGACAGATCCGCTGCCGGATCGGCAAGGAACGGGCGCGACACCTGCATCGCGTGGTCTTTGCAAACCATCCTCCGGCTGCCCCCCTGGCTGATCCCTGGCCGAATTGCCACATCCAGCGTTTGCACGTCGTGCAGAAGTGGCCCAAGATTGCCGCGCCATCGCCCGATGGCAGCGCGGCGATAGGGCCTGACGGCTGCACCCTCCGATCTGATCCCATCGACAAAGGCGTTTGCAATCAGACGCATCGCGCCCCTCGTCCTGTGCCAACAAGATGCCCGCCGTCGCCAGAGCCGCACAGGGCGGGTCGCCGCAATACCCCGCCTTGGCCCTTGTTGCGACCTCGTCATCGGCCCACCCATTTGCGGCACGATCGGTCACGGCCAAGGCCGCCGGCAGGCACTCCGGTCGCGATTTTACGCCCCGAAACGCCTTCGTGCAATTGGTTCGGTCGCGGCCCGCGCCGCCCCAAACAGGTCTTCGCCCATGCCGGGGTCGAAAAATGCCGGTCGTCGCAATTGCCGTCGCCGGCCCCGTCCGAGCCTCGATCGCCAAAGTCGCCATCTTGCGCCAAGGCCGGGAAAGGCAGGGGTAGCGGCAAGACCAAGGATCAGGGTCAACGTCAGGGGGAACGGATGGCAAAGCCATGGGTGGCTCGGAGTGATCCGGCCGCAGCGTGCCGCCCCCCATGCGGCACCAGCCCCGTCAGCGCCGCAGCGCGAGTTGCATTTGCCCCACAACGCCTTCATATAGTCGAGGTTCCGTCACGGAGGGCGACATGACCACCTATCTCGAGTTTGAAAAGCCGCTGGCCGAAATCGAAGGCAAGGCCGAAGAGCTGCGTGCGATGGCGCGCAACAACGCAGAGATGAAAGTCGAGAAAGAGGCCGCCGCACTGGACAAGAAGGCCGCCGACCTGCTGCGCGAGCTTTACAAGGATCTCAGCCCGTGGCGCAAATGCCTTGTCGCGCGCCACCCGGACCGGCCGCATTGCAAGGATTATATCGAAGCCCTGTTTACCGAATACACACCGCTTGCCGGCGATCGCAACTTTGCCGATGACCATGCCATCATGGGCGGTCTGGCGCGGCTGGATGATCTGCCGGTCATGGTGATCGGCCACGAAAAAGGCAATGACACCAAAACCCGGATCGAGCGCAATTTCGGCATGGCCCGGCCCGAGGGCTACCGCAAGGCGATCCGGCTGATGGATCTGGCCGACCGCTTTGGCCTGCCCGTCATCACCTTGATCGACACCCCCGGCGCCTACCCCGGCAAAGGCGCCGAAGAACGGGGTCAGGCCGAAGCGATCGCGCGCTCGACACAAAAATGCCTCGAGATCGGCGTGCCGCTGATTTCGGTGGTCATCGGCGAAGGCGGATCCGGCGGGGCCGTGGCCTTTGCCACGGCCGATCGCGTGGCGATGCTGGAACACTCGGTCTATTCCGTGATCTCGCCCGAAGGCTGCGCCTCGATCCTGTGGAAAGATGCCGAAAAGATGCGCGAAGCCGCCGACGCCTTGAAACTGACCGCGCAAGACCTCAAGAAACTGGGCGTCATTGACCGGATCATCAAGGAACCCTCGGGCGGAGCGCAGCGCAACAGCGCGGCCGCAATCGCCTCGGTCGGGTCGGAACTCGCCCTGATGCTGGCCGAGTTCGCCGGCAAGAAACCCGCCGACATCATTAAGGAACGGCGCCGCAAATATCTTGACCTGGGGACAAAGGGCCTGGCAGCGTGAACGCCTGGCTCGTGCTTGCCATTGCCGGCGTCTGCGAGGTCGTCTGGGCGCTGGGGCTGAAATATTCTGACGGTTTCACCAGGCTCTGGCCTACGGTCGCCACGGTGATCGGGGCGATCATCAGCTTTGTGCTCTTGGCCCAGGCAATGAAAACCCTGCCGGTTGGCACCGCTTACGCCGTGTGGACCGGGATCGGTGCGTTGGGCACCGCAATCGCCGCAGTCTATCTGTTCGCAGAACCGGTCAATGCCGCGCGTGTGGCGGGCATCGCCTTGATCGTCGTCGGGATCATCACCCTGAAACAAGCCTGAGCCTGTTTTTCATCTTCGCTTAAGTATCCCCGCCGGAGGCTCCCATGGCCGGATCCGGGAGCCTCCGGCGGGGATATTTAAGCGAAGATGAAAGCGCGACTATTCATCGTTTCCGGCGGTCGAGAAGTCAAATCCCGCCTCGTGCATCAGCGCGTCCGACGCCGGCTCGATAGCGCCTTCCAGACGGGCCATGAAGGTCTGGGTGGACAGGCCCGCCGGGATAGGTGGCAGAAATTCGATTACCGCCAGCCCCGGTTTGCGCAGCATCGAGCGGCGCGGCCAGAACACGCCGACATTGGTGGCGACCGGCACGCAGTCTTGTTGCAATTCCTTGTAGAGCATCGCAGTGCCAATTTTGTAGGGCTGTTTCACCCCCGGCGCGACGCGCGTTCCTTGTGAAAAGATGATCAGTTGACCGCCCTTGGCTTTGCTTTTGACCACGGCTTCCAGCATCGGCTTGATCGCGGCGGCACGTCTGGCGCGGTCCACCGGGATGCAGCCTGAAAGCCAGGCATACCAGCCGACAAAGGGTGTCCATTTCAGTTCTTTCTTCATGATGTATTTTCCGCGCGGCACGGCGGCATAGATCATGATGATGTCCAGAAACGACTGGTGTTTGGCCGCGACCAGCACGTCGTTCGTGGGCGGAGTGCCACGGACTTCGGTCTTGAGCCCGATGATCCAGCCCGCGCTCCAGCACACCCAGTTGCAATAGAAATGCATCACCGCCAGCGTGCCGCGTCGGCCACCCAGAAAGGCGATCGGCAGGCCCAGCGTGGCGATCAGTGCCAGCGCCAGATACATCTGCCCAATGAAGATGTAAGAGCGTACATACCGGAACGCGAGTGTCATCTGATCCCCCTCAGGATGCGAAGTGCAGCGGCGCGGGTGGCGACAAAAGCCACGATGGCGGCCAACGGCGGAACAAGAAGCGGCCAGGCCCAGGCGACGCCCTGAAATCCGAGCCCGGTCAGAAAACCACCCGCCTCATCGGTGTCGGGCAGCAAGGCGACAGCCAGCATCCCCAGCGCGGTGCCAATCGCTGCCCCGGCAAAGCCGCGCAGCGTGAACCGGCGCACGAAGGCCCGCGCGATGAACAGATCGCGCGCGCCCACCAGGCGCAGCACCCGGATCACCTGCCCGTTTGCCGCCAGGGCGGCCTGCGCCGCCAGCGTGATCATCCCCGCCGTCGCCGCCCCGATCAGCACCAGCGACATCAGCCCCAAGAGCCGCAACCGCTCGGCTGCCGCGACCAGTGGTCTGCGCCAGCGGGTGTGGTCATCCAGCACCGCGCCGGGCGCCTCGACAGAAAGGCGCAGGCGCAGGCCCTCGGCGTCGATCCCCGCATCGGTCTCGACCAGCTCGATCAGCTGCGGCAAGGGCAGGCTGTCCACCGGCAGATCGGGGCCGAACCAGGGGTCCAGCAGCTTTCGCATCTCGTCACCCGTCAGCGGGCGCGACGAGGCCAAACCCGGTGTCGTGGCCAGAACGTCCAGCACCGCCCGCGTCTGCGCCGCCATCTGATCGGCGGGCGCCGAGATGCGGATCGTTGCCGATCGCGCCAACGCCTGCGACCAGCGATCGGCAAGCCGCCCCGTCGCCAGCGACAGCGCCAGCGCAAACACCGCCAGAAAGGCCATCGCGGCGGCGGTCAACACCGTCAGCCGCGCCGTAAAGCCGGTGGGTGGCACCACCCGGTCAGACCCCAGCGCATCGGCGCGCATCAGCCATGCCAATCGTGCCATCACAGGTCCGCCCCCGCCAATTGCAGCCGCCGGTTCGCGATCCGCAGGACCCGCGTGGGCACCTGTGCCTTGGCCGCCCGGATCAAGTTCAGATCATGCGTCGCAATCAGCACCGTCTTGCCCATCTTGTTCAGCTCGACCAACAGCGTCAGCAGGCGCAGCGACATGTCCCAGTCGAGGTTGCCAGTAGGTTCGTCGGCCAGAATGACCTCGGGCGACATCATCACCGCCCGCGCCAGCGCGGCGCGCTGCCGCTCACCCCCCGAAAGCTGCGCGGGCAGCGCGTTCGCGTGGGCCTTCAGCCCGACCCAACCCAGCAGTTCCGCCAACTCGCGCTCCCGCACCGGGCGCCCCGTTGCGGTCAGCGGCAAGACCACGTTCTCGGCCACCGAGAGGTGATCGAGGAACTGGCAATCCTGATGCACGACCCCGATCCGGCGGCGCAAATGCGCGATGTCGTCGCGCCCCATCGCGCGCACATCCTGCCCGAACAGGGCCAGTTGCCCCGCCGAGGGCATCAGCTCGGCGTAGCAGAGTTTAAGAAAGGTGGTCTTTCCCGCACCCGACGGGCCAGTCAGAAAATGGAACGATCCCGGCGCCAGCTTCAGCGTCATTTCTGACAATAGCTCGCCGCCGCCATAGCTCATCGCCACGTTTTGCAGCTCGATCACTGCGGTGCTCCTCTTGCGATCCCCAACGAAATGCGGTGTCACCCTCGTCAGCTTGCCGCAAACTCTTGGACAACGGCCATGCGCTTGCTACAACATGCGTAATGGAATTGCCAGAATGGCAGTGAACGACGGCCCGGGGTGGCGACGACATGCGGCTGATTTGCCCGAACTGCAATGCTCAATACGAAGTTGACGACAGCGTCATCCCTGAATCCGGGCGTGATGTGCAGTGTTCAAACTGCGGTCGAAGCTGGTTTCAGCACGGTGCCGGACATTTGCCCGAGGCCGAGCCTGACCCGCTGCCCGCACCCGACGAATGGGAGGCCGAGGCCGCCCCGGACGCCGAGGCGGCACAGGCCGGGGCGGCACAGGCCGAGGCGGCACAGGCGGGCCCACAAGGCGCCTCGGCCGCCGTGGTGGACGCCGAAACAAATCTGACGCCGCACGATACCGGCGACTATGACGATGATGGCCTTAACGCCGGCGACCTGACGCCCGCCAGATCCGACGAAGACGACAGGCCGCGCGAACCTGCCGGTGGCGAGGACGACGCCGATTCCAGCGGCGACTATGTTGCGCCGTCGCACCCCGCGACCGCCCAAGTCGACCCGACCACCGCCGCAGCCGCCTCGAACGCCGCCCGCGATGCCGAACTGCAGCGCCGCACGCTGGACGAAAGCCTGCTTGCGGTGTTGCGCGAAGAGGCCGACCGCGAAACCCGCGCCCGCAAGGCCGAGGGCAGCACCTTGGAATCGCAGCCCGACCTGGGGCTGGAGCGCCCGCCCTTGCCGACAATGCCCGCTCCGGTCACGGGCGATCAGATCGCGCATCTGCGCGACGATCCGGAGGCGGCGCCCGATCTCGGCCCGCAGACGCCGCGCCGCGAACTGCTGCCGAACATCGAGGATATCAATTCGACTCTGGTCGCCACGTCGGACCGTGGGTCAGAACCGGCGGCGCGCGATGCGCCCGAAACGCTGGCCCGGCGCCGGTCGGGTTTTCGCAGCGGCTTCGGGTTGGCGATGGCGATCGCGGTGTTGGGCCTGGCCACCTATATCCTTGCGCCACGGTTGACGGCCGCACTGCCCCGTGCCGAACCTGTGTTGACCGCCTATGTCGCGCAGATCGACCGGGGCCGGATCTGGCTGGACGAAAAGATGCGCTCGATGACCGAAACGATGCAGGGAAACCCTGAGAACTGACCCGACCCGGTCCGGAGTTGGCAAACCCTGCCGGAACCGAAGCCGCGCCACGGGCGCTGGATGGCGCGCGCCGGACCGGCGTCTCAGCCGAAATATGCGAACCTCTGCGAAATATGGACCTGGTCCACATATGGGATTTGCGCCATTTCTGGCCACAACAGGACCGGCTGCGCCGTCTTGGCGCTGATATCGTTCAACAGCACCGCCGCCCTGTCAGTTGTGCCAGAGCAGGCTATTTCCACGACAAATCACCGGCCGTGCATCGCAGCACCTCACTGCGCCCAAGTCGCGGGCGCTGGCATCGTGACCGGGCCATCGGGTGCGCGCGGGTCCGTGACGGCACGAACCTTCCGGGTGGCGGCGGCAGAGACTTGCACGATCGAACCGGCCGTAGCTGACCTGATTGCCACGACATCGGCCCATACCGCGGCGCGGCGCATCCTTTGCGGCGAGGCATTGCCAGCCATCGACCCCGTGCAGACCCGATCTCCAATCACCGACGGTCGCAGGCGCGGCGTCATGCCTGCGCCTCAGAACCGATCCAGCAAGCGGCGCAGATAATCCAGTTCGGCTTCGGGGCGCAGCCTTTCGCCCGTGCGGCGGCGGATCTCATCCAAAAGATCGCGCGCCCGGCGATAGACATCCTCGCCTTGCAACAGGCTTTCGTCGCTGCCCAACTGCCCCCCCTCGCCCAAGGTGCGGCCCAAGGGGTCGCGCGGCACTTCGCGCCCGGTCTGGCCCTCGGCCGAGCCCAGCCGCTGGCCCTGATCGCCGGGCTGGCGGCCCTGCTGTTCGGCCAGCGCCTCGCCCAGCGACCGCATGCCCTCGCGCAGCGCCTGAATCGCGTCGGCCTGACGGTCGATCGCCGCGCCGTTGTCGCCCTCGCGCAGGGCGCGTTCGGCCTCGTCCATGGCGCGGCCGGCCTGATCCAACGCACGGCGTGCAGCATCGCCCGCCTCATTGCCGGTGCGCGGCAAAAGCCCCTGTTGGCGGCCAAGCTCGGTGCGCAGATCGCGTTGCCGCTGTGCCAGACTGCCATCCCCGGAGTCGCGCCCTTCGCCGGGCAAGGCCCCCTGACCCTCGCCGGGTGCCTGCCCCTCGGCCTGATCCTGCGGCTGACCGTCCTGACCACCCTGCCTCTCGCCGGGGATGATGTCCTGGCCCTGGCCCGGCTGCCGACCCTGTTGCTGACCCTGCTGCCGGTCACGCTCGAACCCGTCCTGCATCTCGCGGAAGGCTTCGTCCGACAGATCCTGCTGCTGGCGCAAGGTGTCGCGCAGATCGCGCATCGCCTTGCCGCCGGGCATATCGCCCTCGCCGCCCTGACCTTGGGTGACTTTCATGTTCTCCATCATCCGTGCCAGTTGATCGAGCAGCTCTTGCGCCTCGGCCATGCGGCCTTCCTCCATCAGGCGCTGAATTTCGTCCATCATCTTCTGGATCTGATCGCCGGTGATCCGCTGGCTGGGCTGCTGCTGGCCAAATTGCGGGCCGTCTTCCTCGGGCGCCTGTTCGGCCAGTTGGCGCAGGTAGTCGTCGGTTGCGCGCTTCAGCTCATCCATCAGCTTGGCGATTTCGTCGGGCGAGGCACCGTTGCGGATCGCCTCGGACAGCCGTTCCTGCGCCTGCTGCATGGCGGCCAGCGCATCGGCCAGACCGCCATCCTCCAGCATCTCGGCCATCGCCCACAAGGCTTCGGCCAGCTCGTCGCGGGTGGCGCCGTCCAGCGCGCCCTTGGCCAGCGCGCCATCCAGCCGGCGAATGGCCGCACGCAGCAACAGATAGACTTTCTGGTTCTCGACAAAACCCTCGGGCCGATTGCTGATCGCCTTCAGGATCTGCGACGTGCGCGCGCCATTGCCCGCCGACCAAAGCAGGTCGCGCCGGGCCTCGATCAGGGCCGCCGCCAGCGGGTCAAAGAACCGCCGCCCCGGCAGCTCCAGCGACAAGGGGTCGGTCGCTCCGGTCTGGGCGCGGCCATCTTCGACCTCAAGCGTCAGCTTGACGGGCAGGTTTGCCCAAGGGTGCCGGGCCGCATCCTCGACCAAAGCCTCGGTGAAATCGGCACGGTTGCCGCTGATCGGCAGCGGCAGGTCATAGACCAGCGCCGCACGCGGCTCGGGCTTGGTGGCCAGCCCATAGCGGCGGTCAACCTGCGGCAGATCCAGTTCGATCCGGGCGCGACCGGCGGTGATCGCATAGTCATCCTTGGCCCGGAACGGCTGCGACAGCTTGCCATCGGCGCGGCGCGTCGCGGCGGACAACAGCGTGACGCTGGGGGCGGCGTCGGGCAAGATCGTCAGATCGAACCGGCGACCGCCGGGGCCGGTGATTTCGACCACGCCCGATTGCAGCGCCTCAAACTCGCGCTTTTGCAGATCCGATCCGGCGCTGGCAGTCGTCGGCGCAGCGGTCGGCGCAGGGGGTGACGGGGCGGCCACGGAAGGTGCCACGGGGGTCGGCGCGGCGCCTGATACCGTCTCGCTCAGGCCAATCGTGCCGGGCGCGCCGTAAAAGCGAAACGCCAGCCGGGTGCCTTCGGGCAGGTCCAGCGCATCGCCATCCAGACTGTTGAGATAGATCCCCGGCTTGCCGGTATAGCGCGGCGGTTCGGCCCAACCTTCCCAGGTGGGGCCCATCGCCGCCTCGGCAGAACCAATGGCGCCAGGCAGGTTTGCCACCTCGGCCAGACGCGACGGCGCGCCAAAGATCAGCGCCACCACAAAGGCGGTCAGCGCCGAAAGACGCAGCGCAAACGGGTCGCGCGGCGCCAGATCCGGATGCGGCGGCACGGCGCGCACACCGGGCAGCCGCGCGGCCATCCGGTCCAGATGCGCGGCCCATAGCGCGCGGGCGCCGGCATCCTGCCCGCCCAGCGCCAGATGATCTTGCAAGGCGGCAATCGGTCGGCCGGGCAGCGTGGCATCCAGCCGGGCCGAAGCCTGCGCCGCCGTCGGCCAGTGAAACCGCCGCCAGCCCCAGACCAGAAACCCCAGCGCCACCGCGCCGATCAGCGCCGCGCCCGCCTGCATCCAGATCAGCGGCACCACGTCCTGCGCGCCAAAGGCAAAGCCTGCGGCCACCATCGCCAGCACCGACGCCAAAGGCCAGAACGCCTGCGCACCCCGCTCGACCGCCATGCCCGCACGGGTCAGGGCCAGCGCGGGTCGCAGACGCAAGAGCGCCGTTGTCGGAGTCGGGGTCAGACGGGTCCTGCTCATATCCTGTTTCCGGGCCCGGCGTCGGCCAAGGGCGTCATTGCCCGCGCGTCACCTGGGCCCCGTCAGCCATTCGGGAATGGTATCGCGACCCAGCATTTCGTCAAAGCTTGGTCTTGCGCGGATGACGGCGAAGTGATCCCCCTGCACCAGCACCTCGGGCACCAACGGCCGGGCGTTATACTCGGACGCCATCACCGCGCCGTAAGCCCCGGCCGAGCGGAACGCGACCAGATCGCCCTCGTCCAGCGGCGGCAAGGCGCGCGCCCGGGCAAAGGTGTCGCCGGTTTCGCACACCGGGCCGACCACATCGACCGGCGCCTGTTCGACCCCCGGTGCCGGTTCGCGGACCGGCACGATGTCGTGATAGGCGTCATACATCGAGGGCCGCACAAGATCGTTCATGGCAGCATCGAGGATCAGGAAGTTCCGGCCCTCGCCCTCTTTGAGATAGACCACCGAGGCCACCAAAATCCCCGCGTTGCCGGAAATCAGCCGCCCCGGCTCGATCTCGATCTCGCAACCCAGATCGCCCACGGTGCGGCGGATCACCTCGCCGTATTCGATCGGCAGCGGCGGCGCGGAATTCGAACGCTCGTAGGGAATACCCAGACCGCCGCCCAGATCCAGCCGGGCGATGGTGTGGCCATCGGCCCGCAGCGCGCGGGTCAGTTCGGCCACCTTGGTGAAGGCCTGCTCGAAGGGAGCCAGCTCGGTCAACTGGCTGCCGATATGCACATCGACCCCGACCACGCGGATACCGGGCAGTGCTGCCGCCTCGGCATAGGCGGCACGCGCCTTGGCAATCGGGATGCCGAATTTGTTCTCGGACTTGCCGGTGGCGATTTTCGCATGGGTCCTGGCGTCGACATCGGGGTTGACGCGCAGCGCGATCGGGGCGGTGACGCCCAATTCGGACGCGATCTGCGCAAGCGCGCGCAACTCGGGTTCGGATTCGACGTTGAACTGACGGATCCCGCCTTCCAGCGCCAGCCGCATCTCGGCGCGGGTCTTGCCAACGCCCGAAAACACGATCCGTTCGCCCGGCACACCCGCCGCCCTGGCCCGCAGATATTCGCCGCCCGAGACAACATCCATCCCCGCCCCAAGGTCGCCCAGCGTCTTCAGCACCGCCAGATTACCGTTCGATTTGACCGCAAAGCAGATCAGATGCGGCATCCCGGCCAGCGCCTGCTGAAACAGTTCGAAATGCCGCGTCAGCGTGGCAGTCGAATAGACATAGAACGGCGTGCCGACCGCGGCGGCGATGTCGGGGATCGCCACGTCTTCGGCATGCAGAACGCCGTTGCGATAAAGGAAATGGTCCATCAGGCCACCTTGCGGGTTCGAAGGAAAAGATAAAGCGGCAAGCCGCAGCCGACACCGAATACCAGCGCAGCGACGATGGCCCAAAGCGCCGACCAGTTTCGCCGCACCCGCGTTTCGGCCAGGATCCACAGGCTCAGCACCAGCGCGGCTAACCCCATGTCCAAGCTCAGGCCAGAGCCGGTCGCAGTGTCCAGCCATGCCGCGCCAAGCGCAGCCACCGACCAGTCATGCGCCATCAGAAACGCCAGATAGTGCCGCACCGGCAGCACCGCACCCAAAAGCGCGCAAACAAGATAGGTCAGGCGCAGCAGCGACATCGGGGCCTCGGGATGGGTTCAAAACGGATCTAGCCTATTGCCGCGGCTGTGAAAAGCGGCTCAGCGCCCGGTCGCCACGCCAAATGCGGCCGTGCCGCTGACGCTGACACCGTTGGCCGGCACCGTTTGCGGCGGATTGGGCGGGCCATCGACCCCGCATCCCGCCACCGCCAAAGCCGCCAGAACGGCCAGCACCGTTGTTGTTTTAATCGTGGTCGCTTGAACCGTCTTCGCTTGCGCCCTCATCCGCGCCTCCCTTGCCTGCGCCTTCATGGCGACACCGTCATTCTGGCGCCAGCAACCCGCCCCGACACCGCCGGATAGACGCTGAGACCACCCGACCCGAGGCTGACGCCGGCATGCAGCGACGGGTCCGAACAGGCGGCCAGCAACAGCACGGCAAAAAGCGCGGTCCTCATCCCAGACGTTCCTTCCAGCGGGCAATCTGCGCGCGCACCTGATCGGGCGCGGTGCCCCCGTAAGACTGCCGCGAGGCGACCGAATTGTGAACCCCCAACACCTCGAAAACGCCTGCAGTGATGGCGGGGTTGACCGCCTGCATCTCGGCCAGCTTCAGGTCGGGCAGATCGACGCCCTGCGCCTCGGCCATGGCGACCAGCGTGCCGGTCGCGTGATGCGCATCGCGAAACGGCAGCCCGGCCTCGCGCACCAGCCAGTCGGCCAGATCGGTGGCGGTGGAAAACCCCGACGAGGCAGCGGCTTCAAGGTTTTCGCGCCGCACGGTCAGGTCCTTCATCATGCCCTCCATCGCGGCCAGCGCCAGCATCAGGGTGTCGGCGGCGTCAAACACCTGTTCCTTGTCTTCCTGCATGTCCTTGGAATAGGCCAGCGGCAGACCCTTCATCACCGTGAACAGCGCCACCGTCGCCCCCAGGATCCGGCCAATCTTGGCGCGGATCAGCTCGGCGGCATCGGGGTTGCGCTTTTGCGGCATGATCGACGATCCGGTTGACCATTTGTCCGACAGCGCCACAAAGCGGAACTGCGCCGAGGACCAGATCACCAGCTCTTCCGCCAGACGGCTGAGATGGGTGGCGCAGATCGACGCCGACGACAGGAACTCCAGCGCGAAATCACGGTCCGAGACCGCATCGAGGCTATTGGCCATCGGCCGCTCAAAGCCCAGATCGGCCGCGGTGGCATGGCGGTCGATCGGGAACGATGTCCCGGCCAGCGCCGCCGCCCCCAAGGGGCTTTCGTTCATCCGCGCCCGCGCATCCGAAAAGCGGCCCATATCGCGGCCCAACATTTCGACATAGGCCATCATGTGGTGGCCCCAGGTCACCGGCTGCGCGGTTTGCAGATGGGTAAACCCCGGCATCACCCAATCGGCCCCGGCCTCGGCCTGCGCCAACATCGCACGGATCAGCGCGCCCAGCCCCAGGACGGCCGCATCACACTGATCGCGCACCCAAAGCCGGAAATCGGTCGCCACCTGATCGTTGCGCGACCGCGCCGTGTGCAGCCGGCCCGCCGGTTCGCCGATGATTTCCTTCAGCCGCGCCTCGACATTCATGTGGATGTCTTCCAGCGCGGTGCGAAACGGGAAATTCCCGGCCTCGATCTCTGACAACACCGTGAGCAGCCCTTCCCGAATGGCCACCACATCGCTATTGCTGACAATGCCCGTCGCCGCCAACATCGCGGCATGGGCCCGGCTGCCCCGGATATCTTGCGCATAAAGCCGCTTGTCGAAGCTGATCGAAGCGTTGATCGCCTCCATGATCGCATCGGGACCGGCGGCGAAACGCCCGCCCCACATGGCATTCGAGCCGGGGTTGGCCGGTTGCAGAGTATCCTTGGCGGTATCGGTCATCTTCTGGCCCTTCTTGGAGGCATCATGCGTCGCTTAGCTGCTATCGTCCTTTATACGGCCCTTGCGTTTGGTGCAAACACCGCCGCCGCCGCCGATCTGGCCGCCCTCAAGACCGGCGAGATGCGCAAACTGGCGCTGGCCGACGACCTTGTGCCGGCGTCCGAGGCGGTGTTCGAAGACGCGGCGGGGAATCAAAAGCAGATCGCGGATTGGCGCGGCAAGGTGGTGCTGGTGAACCTCTGGGCGACCTGGTGCGCGCCCTGCCGCACCGAGATGCCCTCGCTTGACCGGCTCGAGGCGGCGATGGGCGGTGAGGATTTCGCCGTTGTCACCTTGGCGACGGGGCGCAACCCGCTGCCCGCGATCGAGAAATTCTTTGCCGACGCCGGGGTCACGCACCTGCCGATACTGCGCGACGAACATCAGGTCTTTTCGCGCGAGATGGGGGCCCTTGGCCTGCCGGTCAGCATTCTGCTTGACCGTGACGGGCGCGAGGTGGCGCGGCTGATCGGGGGCGCCGAATGGGATACCCCCGAGTCCAAGGCGGTCATTTCGGCCCTGATCGACGGCTGACCCTGCGGGATCCGGCAGGCCGTGCCCCCGTGCGGCGCGAGACGGATCCCCCCTGCGCCGGGCTAGGGGCGCGACCGCACGCTTCAGCCCGCCCCACTCACAGGCATTGATCCGGTCGGAAGGGCTGCCGCTGCCAGTCTGGGTCGATCTGCACGGCTACGGGTTTCAGTGAATCGGCCCGCCGATCTTCGCCAAAAGGTTTCCGAGCAGACCACGCGGCAGCCGCCTTGACCGCGCCCCGGATTAGTCAATTCCGGCCAAATCCTTGGAATAAATTAACTTTTTGGTCACGGGTTCAGATGGCGCGATCACGTCGCCGCCGCCGCGCTCCGCAAGCCCAAGACAGAGGTGCTGGCCCGTCAACTGCATGGCCATGGAATGGTGCCGCATCTGTTCCGAACGCCCCACCGCGCCGCCTGCGTTGCGCTGCGCCGCAGCCCCGAACCCGTTGTCGCGCACGGATCCGTCGTCCGGCCACGGCAATTCTCCCGTCTGGTCACGGCAACGTCGCCACTTTGGCCG
>DISZ01000018.1 GCA_002422085.1 Rhodobacteraceae bacterium UBA6197 | reverse complement strand
CCCGTCACCAACTTTCAGCGATAGCCCCGCAAAAACCCTTGCCCAAAACGATGCTCACGGCTTTTTCGGCGCGATCGGGGGGCAGATCGTCACCCGACCGACGCTGACCAACACCGATGATTTCGACCCGTTCCTGATCCAGCCCGAAGGCTGCGTCTAGAACATGCCGTTGTTGTTGGCACTGTGGTCGGGCAATTCCTGAAGCACGTCCCAATGTTCGACGATCTTGCCATTGGCATCGAGACGAAAGATGTCGATGCCAGCGTATTCAATACCTCCGGGCCAGATCTGATGGCAGTGCAAGATCACATGGTCGCCTTGCGCAAAGGCACGTTTGATCTCGACCCGCTTGCCGGGATACTCTGCGGCCATCCGTTCGAAATAGGCAATGAACCCCTCTTTGCCTGTTTCGACATGAGGATTGTGCTGGATGTAGTCGTCGCCGACATAGGTTGCGATGGCGCGGCGCGGTTCGCAGTCGTTGAACATCATCTCATAGAAGGCCTTGACGTTTTTCTTGTTCGATTCGCAACGTGCCATCGCAGTCTCCATTTCCTCAAAAGCCTGCCAGAACGATCTTGCCCTTGGTGCGGCCGCGCTCAAGACCGCACGTTAACAGACCCGACGTTCGGCAACCGCAGAATGTCATGCTTCGCCGCGAATCTGGCGGGTTGGCGCCCAAAAAGACCCGCCGCAGCGCGCAATCGCGGAAACGGCGGTTCGCGCTAAGGGTCAGCGCTGCGTTGCCATGCGCCGCACCATGGCCCTCTCGATCGCTCGTACCCTGTGGTGGGCTTCGATCTCCTCGCTCTTCCCGGCCGTCCTCAAAAGATGGCGCTTTTGTTCGATAGTGCCGGGAGAGGATGTCGAAGACATCTGCGAGGATGCGGCAGCGAAGCCCAAAGTCGGGTGCTTTGTCAAAATCTGCCTTGGCATCGGTGATCCAATCGCGACCTCAAGAGGTCGCAGGTGTTTGGCGCCGCTCCGGCCACGACAAGGTTGAAGCACCATTTTTCATGGACGCAGCAGGACCTTGCCCGCGCGGCCCGGCGTCAGGGCGGCGCTCACCGCCCGGGTGATTTCTGCAAGCGGATAGACGCCGCCATCCTCGAGCATCAGGTCGCCCTTGGCCGCAAGGGTCACAAGCTTTGCGATCAAACGCTAGCGCTGTTCCGGGTCCATGTTCTGACTGACCCGCGAGCCCCAGAAGCCTTTGACGGTGATTTGCTTCAGGATCAACGCCCCCGAGGAAACCGATATCGGTGCGCCCGTCGCCGTGCCAAAGACCACAAGCTCGCCGTCGTCGCCAAGAAGATCAACCCGATCAGAGGCCATATCGCCACCCACGGAATCGACCGCCGAAACGGCACCCGCCTTGCCGATGATCTTGCGTGCGGCGTCCTTCCAGCCGCCGTCAGATGTTGACAGGATATTTTCCATCCCGAGGCCCATCGACTCTGCGACCGCAGCACTGCGACGAACGAGGTTCAACAGACGAATGCCCCGCGCCTTGGCAAGCGTTGCCGTTACCTTTCCGACTGCGCCATTGGCGGCGGTCTGGACGATCCAGTCGCCTTTCCTTGCCCGCAGCATTTCCAGAAGCGACAGCGCGCTGAACGGCATGGCGATCAGTTGCGCCCCCACGGTGTCAGAGATCGCCTCGGCAAGCGGCAGCACCCGACTGGCCGGGGCGACGAAATACTCTGCCCAAGTGCCGTGCACCCCGGCAACCGTGACCCACGCGCCGATCATTGATGCGACAACACCCGCTCCAACAGCTTCGATCGTGCCCAGCGCCTCGGACCTTGCAATGGCGCCGGGCAGGTCGGGCTTGTAGCCGTAGTTGCCACGAGCAGGCACTGCCGCCGCCAAATTTGTTCCCGAAACCCCATCCCGTTGACAGGCTGTTGCGGCGTGCGAAGGCTGATTTGGACCGCTCTGGCTCAGCAGGGCTTGGGTAGCACCAGGGCCGGCAGCCTGGCGCCCTCAGGCTATTGTGTGACCGGTCATTCAGCCGCCACTCGCGGCGATACCAAGGTGCGGCATCTCCCCCTGTTCCAGGTGAAACTGCCGTGCGTTTCACGCGGCCAATGCACAGCACCGACGCTTTGTCGATCAAGGCCACGCGACCGCCTGACAGACCCGCACAGACCCCAAAGCGGGGTCAGGTCTGGCCAAATTCATGGTGCCGGCAGGTGACACCCCTAAGACCAGCCTGCGTCCACGACCAGCGTTTGATTGGTCACCGCCCGTGCGCTGTCAGAAGCCAGCATCACGACCATCGCCGCCACATCTTCTGGCTCGATGAACATCTTGAGACACTGACTTGATTTGACCGTTGCCGCAAATTCCGGCGTTAGCCATTTTTCGACCTGCCGTTCGGTACGCACAAAGCCCGGAAGGACGCAGTTCACCCGAATACCGTCGCCGCCCAGATCCCGCGCCAACGCATGAGTCAACCCTTCGATCGCAGCTTTTGCCGTGACATAGGCGGGCGCCATTTCCAACCCGACGCGCCAGGCGATCGAGCTCATGTTCACAATCGCGCCGGCCTTCTTTTGACGCATCGACGGGATCACGGCCTGCGCCGCGAAGAACTGGTGATCAAGGTTTACCGCAAGCCGCTCGCGCCAATAGGCCGGCGTCACGTCCTCGATGCTGTGACGGTCGTCGTGGGCGGCATTGTTCACCAGGATGTCAAAGCCACCGCAGGCCGCACCGGCCTCGGCAAACGCGAGTTTCAGCGCCTCGGGATCGGTCAGATCCAGAGGCACAAAACTGGCACCCGCACCCAGCCGAGCAATCAGGGCCTGCCCGGCCACCTCGTTGATGTCAAAGGCCACCACCCGTGCGCCTTGTCGGTGAAAGGCCGCCACGATGGCCGCGCCGATCCCGCTTGCGCCCCCCGTAACCGCAACTGTCGCGCCCTTCAGATCCGGATAGATTGCAGTGAGAGAAGTCATAGGCGAGCCTCCGTTTTCGGATCAAACAGGCAGATCTTGGTCATATCAATCGCCAATGTCACCTCGTCTCCGACGGCGTGCATATCGTCGGGCTCGCAAGACACGACGACATCCTGTCCGGCCAGTTTCGTCATCAAGATGGTTTCTGCACCCGTCGGTTCTACCATGTCGACCTTGACGCTAACGACGCCCGAACGGCCTCCTTTGCGTTCGGCGCGCTTTTCCTCCACCGGGCTGAAATGCTCGGGTCGTACGCCGAAAACCACCTTTTGCCCCGCCACCAGACCTGCGATCTGCCCGTCTTGCAAAGGCAGAACCTTTCCGTCACCGCCATCGACGATCACCCCAAGATCCGGGCTGATGGTGGCATCCAGAAAGTTCATCGTGGGCGACCCCATGAACCCCGCCACGAACTTGTTCACCGGTCGTTCGTAAATGTTTTGCGGCGTATCGTATTGCTGCAAGATCCCCTTGAACATCACCGCAATCCTGCTGGCGAGAGTCATTGCCTCGATCTGGTCATGAGTAACGTAAACCATTGTTTTAGCAACATTCTGGTGAAGCTTCTTGATCTCTGAACGCATCTCGATGCGCAGCTTTGCGTCGAGGTTGGACAAAGGCTCGTCGAACAGGAACAGCTTTGGGTCGCGCACCAGCGCGCGGCCCATCGCAACCCTCTGGCGCTGCCCACCGGACAACTGGCTGGGCTTGCGCCCCAGCAACGGTTCGATTTGCAACAAGGCTGCAACGCGGGCGATGGTTTCGGCCTGCTCTGCCTTGGGGACACGGCGACTTTCCATGCCAAAGGACATGTTGTCGCGCACCGTCATGGTTGGGTATAGCGCATAGGACTGAAACACCATCGCGATGTCGCGGTTCTTGGGCGCCTCATTGTTTATCAGGCGACCTTCGATGCGGATCTCGCCCGAGGTGACGCTTTCCAGACCTGCGATCATGGCCAAAAGCGTCGATTTTCCGCAGCCCGATGGGCCGACAAGTGCGATGAATTCGCCCGATTCCGCCGAAAGGTTGATGTTCTTGAGGACTTCGACGCCGCCAAAGCTTTTGCGCAGGTCGTTGATGACAAGTGATGACATGGTCTCAGCTTTCTATTTGACGGCGCCTTGGGTCAGGCCACGGACAAAGTATTTCCCACCGACGAGATAGATGAACAGCGGCGGAAGGGCGGCCATGATGACGGCGGCGGCTTCGACATTGTAATGCCGCTCGCCTGTGCCCGAGCCCGAAAAGGCGACGATGGCCGAGGTGATGGGTTGATGGTCGCCCGACGTAAAGACCGCGCCAAAAAGGAACTCGTTCCAGATGCCGGTGAATTGCCAGATCACCGTAACGATGATGATTGGCGGCGACAGGGGCAAGATGATCCGGCGGAAGATCCGCCAGAAACCGGCCCCGTCGATGCGGGCCGCCTTGATCAGGTCATCCGGAACATTCAGAAAATAGTTCCGGCAAAACAGCGTCGTGAACGAAATGCCCTGTACGGTGTGGATCAGCACCAACCCCGCGATGCTGTTCGACAGCCCCAGTTTTCCCAAAACGAATGCCCATGGCAAAAGCGTCATCTGTGCCGGCAGAAAAACCCCCAGAGTTACCAGGCCAAACAAGGCGTCTGCCCCTCGGAAGCGCCACTTTGACAGAATATACCCGTTCACCAAACCAATGGCGGTCGAGAACACTGTCGCGGGAATAGCCATCATCAGCGAATTCTTGAAGAACCGCGATACGCCCTCGCAGGTGCCGCCGATACAAAAACTGCCCCACGCCTCGCCCCAGTATTGCGCCGAAACTTCATGCGGCCACGCGATGAACCCCGTGCGGACAATCTCTTGCAACGGTCGCAGCGTGTTCAAGAAAATGATCAACAATGGCAGCAGGTAGCAGACCGCAAAAACGATCAGCAGTGCATAGACTGCCGATTTCGACAGAATACGGCGCCTTGGACTGCCCGTGGAAAGCGGGTCAAACTCATGATGAGCGATGACATCAGCCATGCTGGTTTCCTTCCTGGCGTCGCCGCCAAATCATGAACAGGGTGTAAGGGATCAAGACCGCCGCCAACGCCACAAGGATCATCACCGCCGCCGCCGCGCCTTGGGCAATTTGGCCGCGCTGAAACATGAGGTCGTAGACCACGATCGCGGGCACGGTGGTCGACACCCCTGGCCCGCCCTGGGTCAGGGCGACAACTAGGTCATAGGTCTTGATGGCGAACTGCAAAAGCACGATCGCGACGGCCAGAAAGATCGGCCAGATCACCGGCAAGATCACCTTGCGGTAGGTCCGGGCCATTGATGCCCCATCGATCTGCGCGGCCTTGACCAGATCGCCGTCAACCGCCCGCAAGCCGGCAAGGATCAGCGCCATGGCGAAACCCGATGCATGCCAGATACCGGTGATTACCACGACGTAAATCGCAAGATCGCGGTCGGTGATCCAATCGAACTTGGCGCCGATCCAGCCCAAGTCCTTCAGCGCCAGTTCGACCCCGGTTTGCGGGTGGAAGATCCAGCGCCAGACGGTTCCCGTGACGATGAAGGATATCGCCAATGGATAGAGATAGATCGTGCGCCAGACGGCTTCGAACCGCACGCGCTGGTCGATCAGGATGGCCAGGAGGGTGCCGACAAACAGCGCGCCCGCAACGTAAAGTGAGCCAAACAGAAACAGGTTCTGGAAAGAGACGATCCAACGTTTGCTTTTCCACAGGGCAACATATTCGTGGAATCCGGCAAAGGTCGGGTCCGGCAAAATCGTGGATGTCGACAGCGACAGCCAGAATGTCCAAAGCGAGAAGCCGACAACATAGATCAGCGTCGCACCGATCGTCGGCACCAAGATCAACTGTGGCGTACGCTCGGCGATCCAGCGGCGCCAGGGTTGGTCAGCTTTGGACTGTGTTTGCGAACCCATCTTGTTCCCCAAAATTCGGTCAGGTGAGGGTGCCCCGCGCCCATTGGCGCGGGACAGAAAATGCGGCTACTGCTGCACTTCGACGGCATCTGCCAATTGATTGGCGCCTTGCTCTGGCGTGATGCTCGGATCCGCGACGAACTCGGTGATGACCTCCATCATCGCACCGCGGTATTTTTGCAAAACGGTCATGTTATGCGCCATCGAGCGCACCAGCGTGCCCTCGTTGACCGAATTCTTCAGATCAACCTGGCTTTTCTGCTGGCATTTGGTGAATCCACCCGTCGACAGATCGACATCGGTGCGTGATGGGATTGATCCCTTGGCCACATTGAAGGTGGTCTGGAATTCGGGTGACATAATGATCTTGGCCAAAAGCTGTTGGCCGTCGACATAGTCGGGGTCTTTCTGGTTGAAGAACACCACCGAGTCCGCGTTCAGGATATAGCCCGTGCCCCCCCAATTGACCGGCGTTTGATTGCACAGATAGTCAACGTCTTCCTTGTATCCCGCCAGATTGGCCGAGGCGACCGTCCAATCCCCCATGATGAAGAAGGCCGCATCGCCGTCCATCGTCATCGCCATGGACTGTTCCCACGAACGGCCGTTGATGCCCGAATCCATGTAGCCGACCATCTTGCGCAGCTGCGCGAAGGCGTCGATCATGCCTTGGCTGCGCATCGCCTTGGTATCAGCCTCTTGAAAGGCCTTGCGGTAAAGGTCCATGTCCATGCCATAGACCACGCTGTCAAAGGTCGTTGTATCGGACCAATCCGCAGCGCCATGCGCAAGGCAGATCTTGCCCGCCGCCATGACTTTTTCGCAGGCGGCGTTGAAATCATCCCATGTCTTTGGAACCTCGATGCCAAGGTCGGTCAGGATCTTTTTCGAGCTGTAGAGCCAGTTCACGCGGTGAATGTTCATCGGCGCGGCAACCCAATGGCCGGTCGGCTTCATCACCGAAATCAGTTCCGGGGCGACAACCGCATCCCAGCCCTCAGACGTTGCAAGCGCATCAAGATTGGCCGTTTGGCCGGTTGCATTCCATTCGGCAATCTCCGGCCCCTTGAGCTGCACGGCCGCCGGCGCCGTTCCCGCCACCACGTCGGAACGCAGTTTGGCCAGTGTGTTCGAGGTATGACCCGATATTGCGGTCTGTTCCCATTTGCCGCCGGCGGCCTCGAACATCTCGCCCAGTTTGGCGATGGCAGCCGCCTCAGAGCCTTGTGCCCATTGGTGCATCATATTGGTTTTCGGCTCAGCGTGCAGCGCCATCGCGCTGATTCCCAGCGCCAACGTGGCCACGGCCACGGTCTGCAGGGTCTTTCTGGTCTGTTCCATAGTGGGCTCCTCCCCTAAATCTCGGAAAACAGGCTTTCATGCGATCAACGTGATTGATCGGTCATTCGGTCTTGGTCGGCTTGGGTGAAAAGGTCCGTTAACCGGACAGAACGGCTTTGCTCAGATGGTGATCCCCCCATCCACGTTGATCGCCTGGCCGGTTACAAAGCGGCCATCGTCCGAGGCAAGAAAAGCGCAGATCCCCGCGATTTCCTGGGTCGTGCCCAGCCGCCCGGACGGTTGGCGATCCAGAAAGGCCTTTTCGGCGGCCTCAAGGCTACCCAGCACTTGTGCCAGTTCGGTGATGCGGTCGCGCAAGGACGGGGTGTCGACCGTTCCGGGGCAAACCGCGTTGAACCGGAGCCCTTGCGCAATATAGTCGGCGGCACAGGCCTTTGTCAGCCCGATCACGCCTCCCTTTGCCGCACCGTAAGCCGCACGTCGGGGAAAGCCCTTGATCGACGACGCGACCGAGGCAATCGTGATGACACTGCCGCCCCACGCCTTCATTCGGGGCACCGCCGCCCCAAGCACGACATAGGCGCTGTCGAGCGTGATCCCGAGGCTGCGCCGCCATTCCTGAGGGCTGGTTTCCTCGATCGAGCCTTGATGCACATAGCCCACGGCATGCACCAGAATATCAATCCGCGCGAAAGGGGCCATCCAGTCGGCCACCGCTGCGGCGTCGCAGGCATCCACCACCCGCGCCGAGGCAAAGGGCGTCTGCGCCATGCTGGCCGGGTTGAGATCGCAAGCATGCACCTCGGCCCCTTCGCCAGCCAACCGTTCGGCCACCGCACGACCAATACCCTGACCCGCCGCCGTCACCAGCGCCACGCGGCCCGCGAGCCTTGAACGCAGATCAATGGTTGTCACGCGGCACCCCCTTGGTCTGGGCGATCCGCTGGTATTTGACGGCCGGTTTCAAAACCATGCCCTTGTCAAACTGATCCACCATGCCGCGCTGGATTTCCTGCCAGGGCGTCTGATTGTCGGCATAGGCAAAGCCGCCCTGCTCTGCCAAAGCCGCGCGTCGTGCGGCAAGTTCCGTCTCGGGTAGCACCACATTCGCGCTGTGCTGACGCAGATCAACCCGAATGCGATCACCCGTCCGCAGCAGGGCGAGCCCGCCCATCGCCGCCGCTTCGGGGCTTGCGTTCAGGATTGAGGGGGAACCGGAGGTGCCCGATTGCCGCCCGTCTCCGATGCAAGGCATCGCCGTAATGCCGCGTTTGATCAACGCTGCGGGCGGTTGCATGTTCACCACCTCGGCGCCGCCGGGATAGCCGATCGGGCCGACGCCACGGATCACAAGGATGCAGTTTTCGTCGATCTCCAGCGCCGGGTCATCAATGCGGTGGTGATAATCCTCGGGCCCCTCAAAGACGATGGCGCGCCCCTCAAAGGCCTCGGGGTCATCAGGGTTCGACAAATAGCGGTCACGGAATTCAGGCGAAATCACGCTGGTTTTCATGATCGCGCTGTCAAAGAGATTGCCCCGCAAGTTCACAAATCCCGCCGCCGGTTTCAGCGGCGTTTCAAAGCGGCGGATCACCTCGGGGTTCTGGATCTTCGCGGCGCAATAGACCTCGGCCACGGTTTGCCCTGTCGCCGTGATGGCCTGCGGATGCGGCAAGGCCCCGACCCGCAACAATTCGGCAATCACCGCAGGAACGCCGCCCGCGTGAAAGAAGTCCTCGCCCAGAAACCGCCCGGCCGGTTGCAGATCGACCAATAGCGGAATCCGGTGCCCCAGATCTTGCCAGTCGGCATTGTCCAGTTCCAACCCGAGATGCCGCGCCACCGCATTCAGATGGATCGGCGCGTTTGTCGATCCGCCAATCGCCGAATTCACCACGATCGCATTTTCAAAAGCCGCCCGAGTCATGATATCCGAAGGCTTCAGGTCCGCCTGCACCATTTCGACGATCCGGCGACCCGTGGCATAGGAAATCTGGCCCCGTTCGCGGTAAGGGGCCGGGATCGCCGCCGCACCGGGCAGTTGCATCCCCAATGCCTCGGCCAGCGAATTCATCGTGCTGGCGGTGCCCATCGTGTTGCAGTAGCCCACCGAGGGCGCCGAGGCCGTGGCAATATCCATGAACTCGGCATAGTCGATCTTGCCAGCCGCCAACTGCTGCCGGCCATCCCAGATAGCCGTGCCCGAGCCCGCGCGTTGGCCCTTGTGCCAACCATTCAGCATCGGGCCAACCGACAGCGCAATTGCCGGAATATTCACGGTCGCCGCGGCCATCAACAGCGCCGGCGTGGTCTTGTCGCAGCCGATGGTCAGAACCACCCCGTCCAGCGGATAGCCGTAAAGCACCTCGACCAGCCCCAGATAGGCAAGGTTGCGATCCAGCGAGGCCGTCGGGCGCTTGCCGGTTTCCTGGATCGGATGCACGGGGAATTCAAAACAGATCCCGCCCGCCGCCACGATGCCCTCGCGCACGCGCTTGGCCAGTTCGATATGGTGACGGTTGCAGGGCGACAGATCCGACCCGGTCTGGGCAATGCCGATGATCGGTTTGCCCGATTGCAGTTCTTCACGGGTGATGCCGTAGTTCAGATAGCGCTCTATATAAAGCGCGGTCATCCCCGGATTATCTGGATTGTCGAACCATTGCTGCGAGCGAAGTTTCATGGCCTTGCCCTCAATACGTTGCACGACCGCCCGACAGGTCAAAGACCGCGCCGGTGGTGAAGGAGTTTTCGGCCGAGGCCACCCACAAAAGCATATTGGCGATTTCCTCGACCGTCACGAAACGCCCGCGCGGGATCTTGGACAGCATGAAGTCGATAAACTCCTGGCTGACCTGATCCAAAAGGCGGGTCCTGGCGGTGGCGGGGGTGACGCAATTCACCGCGATATCATGGCCCGCCAATTCCTTGCCAAGCGATTTGGTCAACGCAATCACCGCCGCCTTTGACGCCGAATAGGCCGAGGCGTTCGGGTTGCCCTCCTTGCCCGCGATCGAGGCCACGTTGACAATGCGGCCATAGTTGCGCGCCATCATTCCCGGCGTGACCACCTTGCAGCAATGGAAGGTGCCGCCAAGGTTCACCTCTTGCACCTTGCGCCACAGATCGGCGGGGTAGGTCGCCAAGGTGCTGGTCGGCCCGGCGATACCCGCGCTGTTGATCAAGACATCGACCTTGCCAAAGGCGGCCTCGGTCCGCGCCAAGGCAGACTCTACACTTGCCAGATCACTGACATCGACCGGAACCAAAAGCCGGTCGGCGTCGGGCAGATTAGCGACCTTCGCTTCGGGGGAAGAAATATCCATATCCCAAATCGCCACCCGCGCGCCCGACGCGGCCATGCGCGCCGCAGCAGCGGCACCAATGCCATTCGCCCCGCCAGTGATAACGGCAACCTGGCCCGAATAATCATAGCTGTTCATAGCGCGACCTCGGCAAAGGGGGTGACAGTCTGGCGTTGCTCGCCCAGGCCCTGAATACCCAAAGCCACGACATCGCCGCGGTTCAGATATTGCGGCGGCTTCATCCCTGCGCCGACGCCGGGCGGGGTGCCCGTGCAGATCAGATCACCGGGCTCCAGCTGGCAAAACTCGCTCATGTAGGAAACGATCGTGGTGACGTCGAAGATCATCTTGGCGGTTGTCCCGGTCTGTTTGCGCTGACCGTTGACGTCCAGCCACATCTCCAGCGCCTGCACATCGCCCAACTCATCCGGTGTCACCAGCCAAGGCCCTGTCGGGCAGAAATTGGGAAAGCTCTTGCCCTTTACCCATTGCCCGCCGCGTTCCATCTGCCAGGCGCGCTCTGAGACATCGTTGACCAGCACGAATCCGGCAATGTGATCCATCGCCTGATCGTGGTCGATGTTCAGTGCGCACTTGCCGATGATGATGCCCAGTTCCACTTCCCAGTCGAGCTTGGTCATCTTGGGTGACTTGAGGATCGGGTCATTGGCGCCGCAATAGGTGGCGCTTGATTTGTTGAACAGGATCGGCTCGGCAGGCACCGGCAGCCCGGCCTCGGCGGCATGGTCGGAATAATTCAAGCCGATGCACCAGATATTTCGCGGCTGCGCCACGGGCGGAGCCACGCGTCTGCCTTCGGCCGAGACAACCGGCAAGGACTCCAGATCCGCCGCCCGCAAGCGCGCCATCAGGTCGGGCGAAAGAGTGTCGGGGCCAAAATCCCTGACAATCGACGACACGTCACGGGCCCGGCCATCGGCATCCATGACACAGGGGGTTTTCGACATATCGCGATTTCCGTAACGCAACAGTTTCACTGGGACTTTCCTTCCGATTGCTGTGCCCACCAGGTGTTTGCCAAAGGGGTTCCGCCAACAAAAGCCGCTTTGCCCAGTGCATCACCAATCCGCAGACATTCATTCCATTTCGCCATCCGCTCTGAGCGCGTGAAAGAGCCGACCTTCAACTGTCCGGCGTTCAACCCCACCGCCAAATGCGAAATCGACACATCCTCGGTTTCGCCCGAACGCGCCGAAACGATACCGCGAAAGCCTCTGAGCCTGGCTTCTTTCAGACAGGCCATCGACTCGCTTACCGTGCCTGCCTGATTGACCTTGATCAGCACCGCATTGCAGGCCCCCGCTTCGGCAGAAGCCGTCACCAGCCCGGCATTCGTCACCAGATAGTCATCGCCAACGATTTGCAGGCGGTGCCCATATGCTTTTGTAAAGGCGATCATACCCTCGGGGTCATCCTCGGCCAAAGGATCTTCGATGGAGGCAATCGGATAGCTTTCAATCCAGCGTCCCAACAATTCGATCATCTGGTCGCGATCCAGTTCCCGGTCCTCCAGCGCAAGGCGATACCGCCCGTTCGAGCCAAATTCCGAGGCCGCGATATCGAGCGAGATCACGACCCGCTCACCGGGCTTTTCACCCATGGTCTCAATCGCCCGCACCAGCGTCTCGAGCGCCTCTTCATTGCTGGCAAACACTGGCCACCAGCCCCCCTCATCTGCCACGCCGACCGAATGGCCCTTGGCCTTCATAAGCGAACCGGCAGCGCGGTAGATTTCCGAGGTAACCTCCATTACCTCGTCAAAACTACCAGCACCGGGCACCATGACCATGAAATCCTGCACATCAACGCGCCGCGCCGCGTGGGCCCCGCCGCCGAATATCTGGACCTCGGGCAAGGGCAACGTCGGTACCTCGCCGGACAGGTCGGCCACATGCCGCCACAGCGGCACGCCTTTGGCCGCCGACGCTGCATGCAACACGGCAAGCGATGTCGCCACCATGGCATTGCCACCAAGCACCGATTTCAACGGCGTGCCATCCAAGGCCCCGAGCGCCGCGTCGATCCCCGCCTGATCCAGACAGTCCATCCCCCTGAGCGCCGCCGCAATGCGCGTATTCACATTTGCGACGGCCTGCTGCACATCCATCCCCTGCAAGGCCGCGCCGCCATCGCGCAGATCGATCGCCTCGCGCATTCCGCGCGAGGCCCCTGCCGGAGCGATGGCCCGCCCCGATCGCCCCGAGTCCGTCTGCACTTCGACCTCGACGGTCGGATTGCCACGACTGTCCCAGACGCGGCGGGCGGCAAGCCCTGTTATGGCCGAAGCGCTCATCGGTTTTCCCTCACTGCAATCTGTTCAACAATTCGGCCAGGTCCGGCGCGGGGGTGCCGATCAAAGGCAACGCTGCTGCGCGAACCTGCCCACGACGAGCCTCGCTCAGATATTCAACCGGTGATTTTCCGTCGATCCGCGCCAGCATCAGCATCGGCAGCAAGGTCGCGATCCGCGTTTCAAGTTCGGCAACCGGCTCCCAGGTGACATGACCCGCATAGGCCTTCCAGAAGTTCGCAACTTCGGCCCGCAAATCGGTCTGTAACGTCGGCAAATGATAGGACTTCAGCAGCAGATGATTCAGGCAAAAGGCAACGTCAAATGCCGGATCACCCATGGTCGCGCATTCTGCATCCAGAACAATCGGTTGGCCATCGCGGAACAGGATATTCTTGGGGCTTACATCGCCATGCACCAGGGCGGTGCGACTGCGCAGCAGCGCCTCGGCCATGGTAACAAGCGGCTCGGCCAAGGCCGTATGGCGCTTTGCCGTAAAACGCAGATAGGGCTCCAGCCGCAGCTGGTCAAAATCTGCGGCATTGTCAAAGGGCGCACGATCGAAGTTTTCGGCCGTCGAAGCCGCATGTATTCGGCCCAGAACGTCTGCGACCGCGACGGCCTCGCCTTGCAACGGGGCAGCTTGCAGCAATGCCCCCTTCCAAAGATAGGTGTTGGCTCCATCAATGAATTCCATCGCAAAGCCGTTTTCCTTGTCGGACCAGCCCAAAAGCGCCGGCACCGAACCGGGCACAATCGCGCCCGCCGCCCCAAGCCAGGCATATTCCGCCCGTCCGCGATGCACCGGCGCGAACCACTCTTCGGTCACGTTCAATTTCGCCAGCGCAAATTTCGTGCAGACCGTGCGCCCTTTGAAACTGACCGCCGCGATGTCAGAGGCCACCCCACCCGCCAGCGGCCGCACCGAAGTCACCTCTGCCGCAGAGCAAAGCCCAATGCCTTCCATCAATGCGGCACAAAGCTGTTCGAGCGTGGTGGTCAAAGCGAGTTCCCCTTCGTTTTGAGTAAATGTTCACGTGCACAGTTCACGTGAACATTTACGCTGCGCGCCATTGACATGTCAACCCGTTCAGCAAAAGATGCAGTTGAATTTTCGGACCCTTGAAAGGAACCCCTTTGCGGGTAACGATAAAATCCATTGCTCGGGATCTCGAAATCTCGCACATGACCGTTTCACGGGCGCTGTCGGGCAATCCAAACGTGAACCCTGAAACCCGCGCCCTGATCCTGGCCCGCGCGAAAGAACTTGGCTATGTGAAAAGTTCGGCTGCCAACGCGATGCGCGGCGACCCGACTGCCATTGTCGGCCTATTGTTGCCCAATATCATCAACGAGTTCTACGCCCGCTTTGCCAACTCTCTGGCCCTTCTGTGCGCGGATCTCGGGCTCGATCTGGTGATCCATTTGACCAATGACGACCCCGAAAGAGAACAGCAATCCTTGCTGCGCCTACAGGCTTTGCAGGCCGCGGCTGCGATTCTGGTGCCGACGCCACGACCAGTCGGAACCACCGAAAGGATCGCCTCTTCAATGCGGATCATCGAATTGATTCGAAGCCGCCAGAAGACCGAGGTCTGGGGCAAGTTGCTGATCGACGATGGCGCCTCGATAAAGGCGGCTGTCGCCCATCTGGCAGGTATCGGTCGACAACGCATCGCTTTTATCGGTGCGGATCCGTCCTTGTCCTCGGGTCGTGGAAGGGTCGCTGCCTACAAGGCCGGGTTGCTCGCGAATGGCCTTGCGCTGGACCAGACCCTGATCCGAACCGGCTTTCCCGGCTTCGTGATGGGCCAGGATAACATGTCTGCCCTGCTGGCCCTTGCGACCCCGCCCGACGCCCTGATCTGTGGCGGTTTCGAAATCTCGAATGGTGCCCTGGACTGCTGCCTGCGAAGTGGAGTCAAGTTTCCGCAAGACCTCGCTTTCGTCGGCTACGGCGATCCGGTCAGCTATCGCTGGATCGCGGGCGGGATCAGCACGATAGATGTTGCGCCCGACGATCTCGCCCAACGCGCGACCCTGTTGCTGTCCTCGCAAGAAGACGAAGCGCAGGGCACGATCTCTTGTTCACCCACCAAATTCATCTTGCGCGGTTCTGCTGGCGGCCAAGCTTCCTGACGGCATTGCGCCTCGATCGGCGAATAGCGGGGCATTTTCACGTCAAACGCATTGGTCGGCCTTTACCCGTCTCAACCGACGCGCGTTTCCGACCCCGCTGGGGCAGGCTGGTTGCAAGCGGCGCAGGGCAACCTGACCGGATTTTCCGGATCTGTTCGAAAAATCGACTGAGACCAGACCGACCAACCTTTTCGCCATTGAAGCGCATCTTGTTTCATCTTCGTCCAAATATCCCCCGCGGAGCGTTCCGCCGCCACGACCCGCGCGCCGTCAGGCACGAAAAAACCCCGCCGATCACACGGCGGGGCAAGTCTGCGCTTTGCGGACGGACCTCAAAGCACCGGCGGTAAAACGTATCGCTAGTTCAGTTCGGACGGCCCGAGGTCTCGGCGTCCATTTCGGCGCGGATCTGCTGACGCAAAATGTCGATCGAGACCATCTTGCCTTCGCGCTTGAAGTGCCAGTAGGTCCAGCCATTGCACGAAGGCGCACCTTCCAGATGCGCACCGACCTGATGGATCGACCCCTTGGTATCATGGGCCACCAGCGTTCCGTCAGCGCGCACCTTGGCCTTGTAGCGGTTCCCGAGCGAGAACAGCTCCTCGCCCGGCCGCAACATGCCACGCTCAACGACCTGCCCGAACGGCACACGCGGCTCGGCACGTTTGGAGGTGCTGGTTTCCAGCGCCTCGCGGTCAAATTTGCGCACCCGGGCCAGACGTTTGGCGGCGACTTCGCGATACGCTTCCTCGCGCTCGATCCCGATGAATTCGCGCCCCAGCATTTTGGCCACCGCCCCGGTCGTTCCGGTCCCGAAAAACGGATCAAGCACCACATCCCCAGGATTCGTGGTCGCGACAAGCACGCGGTGCAGCAGGCTTTCGGGCTTTTGCGTCGGGTGGGCCTTGTCGCCGACGGCATCCTTTTCGCGTTCATGCCCGGTGCAAAGCGGCAGCACCCAGTCCGACCGCATCTGCACGCCTTCGTTCAGCGCCTTCAGCGCCTCATAGTTGAAGGTATACTTGGCGCCTTCGGATTTTGAGGCCCAGATCAGCGTCTCATGCGCATTGGTGAACCGCTTGCCCCGAAAGTTTGGCATCGGGTTCGACTTGCGCCAAACCACGTCATTCAGGATCCAGTAGCCCTGGTCCTGCAAGGTCGCGCCTACCCGAAAGATGTTGTGGTAAGATCCGATCACCCAGATCGCCCCATTCGGCTTCAGCAAACGACGCGCGGCGGCAAGCCAGTCACGGGTAAAGCGGTCATAGGCACCAAAGCTGGAAAACTGGTCCCATGCGTCATCCACCGCGTCGACCTTGGAATTATCGGGTCGGTGCAGATCGCCACGCAACTGCAAATTGTAGGGAGGATCAGCAAAGATAAGGTCCACACTGCCTTCGGGCAGCGCGTTCATAACCTCAATGCAGTCACCTGCGATAATCTGGTTCAACGGCAGCGCCACAGGCGCCGCCTTGGTCACGGTCTTTGTCATTTTCTGCCTCGTTTGCCCGTCCGGGTGTTCGGCTTATGGTGCCGATTTGCATGAGGTCAGAATGAGTCACAGGCGATTCGCCGTCAAATTCTTTTTTGAATCAAAGGGTTACGAATTTTGCTTGCACAAGATGTTGTGCACTGGCCGAAACGAACGTCTATGCACAGGGGTCACCCCAAGATTTAGCAGTGCCTCCAGATGGTCCTTGGTGGGGTAGCCTGCGTTCTTTTCCCAGCCATAGCCGGGATGCTGTTGCGCCAAATCCACCATCAACAAATCACGCGCCTGTTTTGCGATGATCGAGGCCGCGGCAATCGACAGGCTGCGCGCATCACCCTTCACGATTGCTTCGGCGCTCAGCGTCAGGTCGCGCGGCAGGCGATTGCCGTCTATCAGCACATGGTCCGGCTGCTGCGGCAGCGCAGCCAGCGCGCGGCACATGGCCAGATGGCTGGCCTGAAGGATGTTGAGCGTGTCGATCTCTTCGACGCTGGCATGGGCGACGGCGCAATTGGCGCTGGCCCAGATCTGCCGGGCCAGGATCGCGCGACGCGCCGCCGTTAACTTCTTGCTGTCATTGAGGCCGACGGGAATGCGCGCAGGGTCAAGCACCACGGCCGCGGCCGTAACCGGGCCGCAAAGCGGCCCGCGCCCCACCTCGTCAACCCCGGCGACGAGGGTCAGGCCACGCGCCTGCGCGGCCAGCTCAAACGAAAAATCGGGGGCCTGTGTCATTGTCTCGGGATGCCGAAATTTTTTCCCGGCCGCAATGAAAAAGGGCGGGCGCCGCAGGGCACCCGCCAAGGCTTGATCGCCAATCCCGCGTCTTAGCGCCGACCGATGCGATAGCCACGGTCTTGCAGGCAACGCTTGCCATAAACTGTCGTGCGGCCATGATCGGCCCGGATGTCGAAGGCGCAGGCCTGCGGCAGGGCACGGTCTTTCCCCTCACGCGCAAGGCAACGCCCAGACAGCACTTCACGCTTTCCGGCATGCGTTTTCACCTTGGTCACGCAGTTTTCGGGCAAAACCCGATCACGTCGGTAATCGTGGCGGTCGGATTTTCGACTTGAATGGCTGTCAGGAAAGCGATCGGGAAACTGGTTGTAGTATCCGTTGTCCCAAGCATTGCGCGATGGCGTCTCGTTCACTGTTTCGCGGCGGGACTTTTTCTTGTCCAACTCGTTTATCACGGTGCCCAGCACCAGGGCCCCGGCCACGATGCCAAGCAGTTGTTGTTCGGTTTTGGTCCATGCGGCGGCAGGGGTTGCGGTCAGACCAGCCAGTGCGATGGCGGCGATGGCAATGGCAGAGGTAAAGCGTCTCATGGCTTGGATCCTTTCACAGGGAATCACTGGTAGCGGAACAAGCCCGCCTGTTGCGATGCCCCAACCGTCGCGCCACCCGGCCTTGCCACGCAATATCACCGCACCGTTATCGGATAGCACGCCCCGCGCAGCCCCTTGCCATTGCATAACAAACCCGTTCCACGCAGGGTCATTCTCATGAAACACACCCTTCTCATCGCACTGGCCCTAATGGCCGCCTCGCCCGCAAGCGCCGCCTGCTATGCCGACTACAAGGCCAAGCAGGACAACCCGTTGCGTCTGCACTATGGCGTGGCCAAACTGCCTGACAGCGCCTGCACCCCGGGCGCTGCCGCCAAATCGCTGGCGCCGCGTCTGGCAAAAGACGGCTGGACGCTGCTCAACATCCTGTCCATCTTCGGGCCAGAAGGTTTGGATCAAAGGAAAGCCAGTGCCGGGCCCTATTTCCTCCGCTACTGACAGCCTGCGCGCGGGCAACCGCGCCGTGCTCTGGGGCATAGCCGCCATCGTCGCGATTCTGGCTTTGGCGGCAGTGTTGCTGTTCATCTCGCTGCCTGACGCCAACGCCTTCAACGCCCGCGTCGAGCGTATCTTTGTCGAAAATGACGCGCTTACCGCCCCAGTGGAATTGCGCCTGCTGGAGGTGCTTGCCGGCTCGGGCACCGCCTTTTCCGAGGTTCTGTCGTCTTACCGCGTCATCATCTTCATCCTCTTGGTCTTTGCCACCGCGCTGTTGATCGCCGCCTTGGTGTTCTTGCTGATGATCGTCGCGTTGAACCGCCGCATGACGCAAATCCAGCGCACCGGAATCGAGGTCCGCAGCCTGCGCATCTTGCGCGGCGAAAACGCCGTTCTCCTGAACGACATGGCCTTTACCCTGACCCCTGCCGCGGTTGAAACCCTCGCGGTTCTGGCCGAAGCGCGGATGGATGACGACGTGCTGTCAGGGGCCGAAATCGAGGCCGTCATTTCCGGCCGCCCCGCCCCCGATTGCGACGAGGCCGCCGGCGCCACCCGCATCAAGCGCCTGCGCGACGCCTTGGGCAATCAGCTGGTGGCCGAGCTTCTGGTGCGCAACATCGCGCGCAAGGGTTATACGCTTGCCATCCCAAAGGATGCGATCCGCGTCGAGTGACTGCCCTTGCGTGTGAGGGTCGCAACCCCTATACGCGCTGCTCGTTTGCCACTCGGGGGGGCCATGATCCAGACACCCTATTACCTGATCGACAAGCAGGCTCTCCTGCGCAACATGCACAAGATCGCGCAACTGCGCGCGGCCTCGGGCGCCAAGGCATTGTTGGCGCTGAAGTGCTTTGCGACCTGGGCCGCGTTTGACACGATGCGCCCCCATATGGACGGCACCACCTCATCGTCGCTTTATGAATTGCGCCTCGGGCGCGAAAAATTCGGCGGCGAAACCCATGCCTATTCGGTCGCCTGGGCAGACCATGAGATCGAAGAAGCGGTGGGTTATGCCGACAAGATCATCTTCAATTCGATCGGGCAACTGACCCGCTTTGCGCCGCGCGCGTCGGGCATTGCGCGTGGTCTGCGGCTGAACCCGCGGTTCTCGACCTCGGGGTTTGATCTGGCCGATCCGGCGCGGCCGTTTTCGCGACTGGGTGAATGGGATGTGACCAAGATCGAATCCGTGATCGACCAGATTTCGGGCTTCATGATCCATTACAACTGCGAGAACGCCGATTTCGACCTGTTCGACCAGCAACTGTCCCGGATCGAGGCCGAATTCGGCGCCCTTCTGGCGCGTGTCGATTGGGTCAGCCTTGGCGGCGGCATCCATTTCACCGGCGAGGGCTATCCGCTCGACCGGCTGGCCGCCCGGCTGAAGGCCTTTGCCGAACGGTTCGGTGTGCAAGTCTATCTTGAGCCCGGCGAGGCCGCGATCACCCAATCGACCACGCTTGAGGTGACGGTGCTCGACCTTCTCGACAACGGCAAGAAGCTGGCCATCGTCGATAGCAGCATCGAGGCCCATATGCTGGATCTGCTGATCTATCGCCAACCCGCGCGCCTGCCACAAATCGGCGATCATGCCTATGAAATCTGCGGCAAATCCTGCCTTGCAGGCGATATCTTTGGCGAGGCCCGCTTTCCAGAGCCACTGACCATCGGCAGCCGCATCTCCGTGGGCGACGCTGCCGGCTACACGATGGTCAAGAAGAACTGGTTCAACGGCGTGGCGATGCCCGCCATTGCGATTCGCGAACTGGACGGCTCGATCCGGCTCGTTCGCCAGTTTGGCTACGAGGATTACGCCTCGAGCCTTTCCTGAGGGTCGATTGGCCCCTTCCCCTGTCAGCCTGAAAGGAGACAGCCGAAGTGAAACGTAACGTGCTGATTATCGGCGCCGGTGGTGTGGCTCAGGTCGTGGCCCACAAGGCGGCGCAGAACAACGACGTTCTGGGCGATCTTCACATCGCCTCGCGCACCGTGGAAAAATGCCGCGCGATCATCGACAGCGTCCACGCTAAAGGCGCGATGAAGCAGCCCGGCCTTTTTGCCGCCCACCGCGTTGACGCGATGAATTCGCCCTCCGTCGCCGCCCTGATCCGCGAAACCGGCGCGCAAATCGTCATCAACGTCGGTTCGGCCTTCGTCAACATGACCGTGCTTGAGGCCTGCATCCAGACCGGCGCCGCCTATCTGGATACCGCCATCCACGAAGATCCGACCAAGATTTGCGAAACACCGCCGTGGTATGGCAACTACGAATGGCAACGCCGCGACCGTTGTCGTGCGGCCGGCGTGACAGCCATTCTGGGCGTCGGCTTTGACCCCGGCGTGGTCAACGCCTATGCGCGTCTGGCCGAAGATGAGCTGTTCGACACGATCACCAGCATCGACATCGTTGACATCAACGCAGGCGCGCATGGTCGCTGGTTTGCCACGAATTTCGACCCGGAAATCAACTTCCGTGAGTTTACCGGCACCGTCTACAGTTGGCAAAAGGGGGCGTGGCAGTCGAACGCCATGTTTGAGGTTGGCCAGACCTGGACCTTGCCCGTCGTCGGCATGCAAAAAGCCTATCTGACCGGCCATGACGAGGTGCATTCCCTGTCGGCCCGTTACGCCGACGCCGACGTGCGCTTCTGGATGGGCTTTGGCGATCACTACATCAACGTCTTCACCGTGCTGAAAAACCTCGGGCTCCTGTCTGAAAAGCCGGTCAGGACGGCCGAAGGGCAAGAGGTGATCCCGCTCAAGGTGGTCAAGGCGGTATTGCCCGATCCGGCCAGCCTTGCGCCCGACTATACCGGCAAGACCTGCATCGGGGATGTCATTCGCGGCATGAAGGACGGAACCGAAACCGAGGCGCTGATCTATAACGTGGCGGACCACAAGGACGCCTATCTTGAGGTTGGCGCGCAAGGCATCAGCTACACTGCCGGCGTGCCACCCGTCGCCGCGGCGATGCTGGTGGCCAGCGGCGAATGGGACGTGGCACAGATGGTCAATGTCGAGGACTTGCCGCCCCGGCCCTTCCTTGAACTGCTGGGGCGTCTCGGGCTGCCCACCCGGATCAAGGACGCTGCGGGCGACCGACCGCTTTGATCCCGGATGCCCGCTGTTAACGGGCTCCCACCACGGGGGCGGTCTGCGCATCGCCCTCGCCGATGCCCGGTGTCACAGCCCAAAAGCAAATGAGTGCGCAGGTTCTTTCTCAGGGCCTTCGCAATCCTCTCGAAAGCGACGCACTGCACAAGTGGCATTTTCGCGGCAGAATGAACGAGAGAATTTTTCGCAAGAACCGGCAGAGGCACAGAGGCGCAAGTCCGGGTTGTGCCTGTCTTGTGCGATCCAGTGCTCGAACTTGTCCCGGCGCCACTTGCCGTCTTCACGACCGCCGTCTACCCGGCGAGCCAGAACGTGCGCCGCGGGCGGGCATTGCCATACGTGCGATTTTGCGTCGCGCGCGGAACATGCCGGATTGGACCGTGGCCAGATCCATGCCGCAAAACGTCAGGAACCGCCGGTCACGACGGAACCGTCGCAGATCACCTGTATCGGGCAAAACGCTCTGGAGGGGTTTCGCAATTGAATGTCATGCAAGGATGTTCCTTGATCTGCCTTGCGAACTCGGATTTCCCGCCGCGTCTTGGTCGTCAGATGAAACGGCATGGTCAGCGGTCCCAAGCTCGGCCGCTCTCGCAGCGAAAGGACAGACGGCGGAACCAATACTCCTGTCACCCTCTCCGCTCGGCAGGGCAAGCTTAGCGCCCAAGAGGTGGGTCGAAGGCCAAAGTTGTTGCGTGATGCTCTTTGCGCGGGCTCATGCTTTGTTTTGCGCACTCCGCTGCTTTTTCTGACTGTCGCAAAACATGGCGGCCCCGGCAGGATTCGAACCTGCGACCTACCGCTTAGGAGGCGGTCGCTCTATCCCCTGAGCTACGGGGCCACGCCCGGCCTTAATGCGAGGAATTGACCCGTTTCGCAACCCGGCATGAAAAAGGGGAAGCGTTTTTGGCCCACCGCTTCCCCTTGAACCCCGTCGCGCCCCTCATAGCTTGCAGTCAGAACGCGCCGGTATTGCCAGCCCAAAGGCCGTTAGCGTTAACATAATCTGTCCCTCCTGCTTGCACAAGGGAAACTTTTGGCGCTAATCATGTGTGACACCCCCCACCGAGAGGCCCGCGCGTGACCCGTCCCCCTGTTGACCACCGCCGCCCATTGACCCTGCGCGACGTCTCCGAAGCCTCCGGCGTTTCAGAAATGACCGTCAGCCGTGTGCTGCGAAACCGGGGCGACGTTTCCGACGCCACCCGTGAAAAGGTGCTTTTGGCCTCCAAGTCGCTGGGCTATGTGCCCAACAAGATCGCAGGCGCCTTGGCAAGCCAACGGGTCAACCTTGTCGCGGTCATTATCCCGTCGCTTTCAAACCTCGTTTTCCCCGAAGTTCTTGGCGGGATCTCGGAAGAGCTTGAAGATACCGGATTGCAGCCCGTCGTCGGTGTCACGAACTATTCCCCCGAAAAGGAAGAGTCCGTGCTGTACGAGATGCTGTCATGGCGCCCCTCGGGCGTCATTCTGGCGGGATTGGAACACACCCCAGCCGCCCGCGCGATGATGGAAAACGCGGGTATCCCGATCGTCGAGATCATGGATGTTGACGGTCAGGGAGTGGATTCGGTTGTTGGCATCTCGCACCGTCGGGCCGGTTTGCATATGGCCGAGGCGATTGTTGCCGCAGGCTACCGCCGCATCGGTTTTCTCGGCACGAAGATGCCCGAGGATCACCGTGCCCGCAAACGGCTTGAGGGCTTTCAGGAAGGGCTGGCGCTGGCGGGGCTGACGCTGGAGGACCGCGAATTCTATCAGGGCGGCTCGGCCTTGCTGAAGGGCCGCGAAATGACCGAGACAATCCTGACGCGCAGCCCAGATCTGGATTTTCTTTATTATTCCAATGACATGATCGGCGCAGGCGGGCTTTTGTGGTGCCTTGAAAAGGGTATCGACGTGCCGGGCAAACTGGGGCTTGCCGGCTTTAACGGTGTCGATCTGCTTGACGGCCTGCCAAGGCGTCTTGCCACGATGGACGCCTGCCGCCGCGCAATCGGCAAGCGCGCCGCCCAGATCATCGCCGGTCGCAGCCATTCGGGCCTGATCGGCGGCGAGGTGATCGAGCTGGAACCGACGTTGCAGCCGGGCGATACGATCCGCAAATCCTAGGCGAACACGCCGTCGCGTCATCCAGCGGCCTGCCTGCGGGGCCAATCCGAACGAATCAGCTTTTGGGGCGAAATGCGGCGATCTTTTCGGGGGCGGTCTCGATCCGACCCGCACCGATCAGATCAAGGCAATAGGGCACCGCCGCAAACACCGCATTCAGGCAGGTGGCTATCGCCGTCGGCTTGCCCGGAAGCGTGATGATCAAGGATTTCCCAGCGATTCCAGCCGTTTGACGCGACAATATTGCCGTTGGCACCTCTAGAAGCGAGGCGCGGCGCATTTCCTCGCCAAAACCGACCAGCTCTTTTTCAAGGACATCGGCCACGCCTTCGGGCGTTTCATCGCGCGGTGCCGGGCCGGTGCCGCCGGTCACAAGGATCAGGTCGGCCCCCTCGGCCACAAGGCGGCGCAGGGTCTGGGCCACGCTGTCGCGCCCGTCGGGAATGATGTCGCGGGTGATCTGCAACGGCGAGGTCACGACATCGCGCAGCCATGCCTCGCAGCCGGGGCCGCCCTTGTCTTCGTATTCACCGCGCGATGCGCGATCCGAGACCGTGACAATAGCGGCCCGCGCCGTCATTTTGCGACCCGTGCGTTGCGGGTGGCAATCAGCTTCAGGCGCAGCGCATTCAGCCGGATGAACCCGGCCGCATCCTTCTGGTCGTAGGCGCCCGCATCTTCTTCAAAGGTCACGTGCTTTTCTGAATAGAGGCTGTGGTCCGACCAGCGCGCGACGTTGCGAACCGACCCCTTGTAAAGCTTCACCCGCACGGTGCCGGTAACATGGTCCTGACTTTTGTCGATCAGGGCTTGCAACATTTCGCGTTCGGGCGAGAACCAGAAGCCGTTGTAGATCAGCTCGGCATAGCGCGGCATGATGCTGTCTTTCAGATGGCCCGCGCCGCTATCCAGCGTGATCTGTTCGATCCCGCGATGTGCCTCAAGCAGGATCGTGCCGCCCGGCGTTTCATAGATCCCGCGCGATTTCATGCCCACAAAACGGTTTTCCACAAGGTCCAGACGACCGACACCGTGCTTGCCGCCCAACTCGTTGAGCTTGGTCAGGATCGTCGCCGGGCTCATCGCCTGACCATTGATCGCCACGGCATCGCCGCGTTCAAAGGTGATCTCGACCATTTCGGGTGTGTCGGGCGCGTCCTCGGGGTTGACGGTGCGCTGATAGACATATTCCGGGGCCTCGTCGCCGGGGTTTTCCAACGCCTTGCCTTCGGAAGAGGTGTGCAGCAGGTTCGCGTCAACCGAAAACGGCGCCTCGCCGCGCTTGTCCTTGGCAATCGGAATCTGATTCGCCTCGGCGAACTCGAGAAGCTTGGTGCGCGAACTCAGATCCCATTCGCGCCACGGTGCGATCACCTTGATCGACGGGTCCAACGCATAGGCCGACAATTCGAACCGCACCTGGTCATTGCCCTTGCCGGTCGCGCCATGGGCCACCGCGTCGGCGCCGTGCTCATGCGCGATACGCACCAGATGCTGCGAAATCAGCGGCCGGGCAATCGAGGTGCCCAAGAGGTAAAGCCCCTCATAAAGCGCATTGGCGCGGAACATCGGAAAGACGAAGTCGCGCACGAATTCTTCGCGCACATCGACGATGTGGATGTTCTCTTCCTTGATCCCCATCAGCAGCGCCTTGGCCCGCGCCGGTTCCAGCTCTTCGCCCTGACCGAGATCGGCGGTGAAGGTCACCACTTCGCAGCCATACTCTGTTTGCAACCATTTCAGAATGATCGAGGTATCGAGGCCGCCGGAATAGGCAAGCACGACTTTCTTGGGGGCGGACATGGGGCAGCTCCAGACTTCATAAGATCTGGGGGCGGGATAAAGCGTTTTTACACGTCAAACAAGGGCTACACGGGACCAACCCGCCCCGCACCCTGTCAAAGACCGCCGCCTCCGGATCCGGGAACCCGATCGCCGCGCGGTATCCATTGCCAGGAATGGTCTTGCCTTTGCGCCCCGGCGGCGGCAGACCTGCACGATGACCAGTTTTTCCGCCCAGGCCCGAACCGCCACTGCCGCATTGCGCGATCTTTTCGATCCGACGCCGTTGCAGCGCAATGACCACCTCAGTGCGCGCTACGGCGCCGAGATCTGGCTGAAGCGCGAAGACCTGACGCCGGTGCGCAGCTACAAACTTCGAGGGGCCTTCAACGCGATGCGCAAGGTCCGGGTGGCCGATCCCGAACAGGGGCATTTCGTCTGCGCAAGCGCAGGAAATCACGCGCAGGGCGTCGCCTTTGCCTGCCGTCATTTCGGGGTAAAAGGGACGATCTTCATGCCCGTCACCACCCCGCAGCAAAAGATCGACAAAACCCGAACCTTTGGGGGCGACACCATCGAAATCGTGCTGACCGGCGACTATTTTGACCAGACCCTGGCCGCCAGCCAACGATTTTGCACCGAAGCAGGGGCGCATTTTCTATCACCCTTCGATGATGCCGATGTGATCGAGGGCCAAGCGAGCGTCGCGGTTGAATTGTTCGCTCAGCTGGGCCGGGCTCCTGATCTGGTGATCCTGCCGGTGGGCGGCGGCGGGCTTGCCGCCGGGGTCACCGGCTATTTGCGCGAGGTGGCAAAAGACGTGGACTTTCGCTTCGTCGAGCCATTAGGGGGGGCCAGTCTGACTGCAGCGGTCGCCGAAGGCGGGCCAGTTACGCTGAAACGCGTGAACAGCTTTGTCGATGGCGCGGCGGTGGCGCGGTTGGGCACGCTGACCTATCAGCGGCTGGACTGGGTGCGCCCCGATCAGGTGCTGCTGGCACCCGAGGACCGGATCTGCGTGACCATGTTGGAAATGCTGAATGTCGAAGGGATCGTGCTGGAACCGGCGGGCGCGCTCTCGGTTGATGTTCTGCCAGAACTGGCGGATCAGATCCGCGGCAAGACGGTGGTCTGCATCACTTCGGGCGGGAACTTCGATTTCGAGCGCCTCCCCGAGGTCAAGGAACGCGCACAGCGCTTTGCCGGATTGAAGAAATACTACATCTTGCGGATGCCGCAGCGCCCCGGGGCGCTGCGCGAATTTCTGGCAATGCTCGGACCCGACGACGATATCGCCCGGTTCGAGTATTTGAAAAAATCGGCGCGGAATTTCGGCTCCGTGTTGATCGGGATAGAAACCAAAGTCGCGTCAAGCTTTGACGTGCTGACCAGTCAATTGGACAATGCCGGCTTCAGTTACCGCGACATCACCGACGACGAAGCCCTTGCCGAATTCCTGATTTGAGTCATGTCATCCGGGCAGGCGCTCAGGCGGCATCTGATCCGGATACGGCGACATCGCAAAACTCGGCCACGCGGGCGATGAATAGCGCCTTCGACTGACTGTAACACTCCAGCACAGCGGCGACATCCACGTCATCGGGCTGCCCGGCGGCCGATTGGCGTTCGCCATCGTGACAGAGCGCGCCAAACCGCCGAAACCCCAGATTCCACGCGCTGCCTTTCAGAAAATGCAAATCGTCTTCCAGTTTTTCGCGACGTTGGCCAAGGCACGACACTACGCTTTCGACCTCATCCATGAACAGTTCGAACACCTCGGCGAACCCCTCGGCGCCGATCTCGGACTGCAACTCGGCAACCCTCTCCCAATCAATCATCTCCACCTCCGCGAATGCAGACCTCACCGCGCACGAGCCTAATTTGCAAAGATTGCAGAAGACTTAATGCCGAAAGGAGACAGGGCTTCACCCGACATTAACGCCTCTGCCCGTAGGGTCGCGGGGTCATGATGATGAAACAGGTTGTTCCCGTGCCAAAACGGCCCCATCCCCTCAGCGCGCGGCCAGCCGCGCCGCAATCCGCACCGCTGCGGGTTCTGGTAGTGGATGACAGCCGGATGCAGCGGCGGATTCTGGCGGCACAGTTGGCCCGCTCGGGCTATCAGGTGCTCGAGGCGGGTTCCGGCGAAGAGGCGATGGCAATTTGCGCCAATACAGAGCCGGATCTGGTGTTGTCGGACTGGATGATGCCCGGCATGTCCGGGATCGAGTTTTGCCGCGCCTTTCGCGCAATGCCACGTCGGGGCTACGGCTATTTCGTGCTGCTGACTTCAAAGACCGAAAAAAACGCTGTCGCGCAGGGGCTGGAAAGCGGTGCCGACGACTTCCTGTCGAAACCCGTCAACGGCGATGAACTGCGCGCCCGACTGGCGGCTGGCGAACGTATCCTGCGGATGGAGCGCGAGCTGAAAGAAAAGAACCGGCTGGTGTCCTCGACGCTGAACGAATTGCAAGGCCTCTATGACTCGATCGACCGCGATCTGGCCGAGGCCTGCAAGCTTCAACAAAGCTTGGTCAAGGAACGCCACCGCAGCTTTGGCAACGCCGAGGTGTCGTTGCTGCTGCGCCCCTCGGGTCATGTCGGCGGTGATCTGGTTGGGTTCTTTCCGATCAACGCACGACGGATCGGGATCTACGGCATTGATGTCTCGGGACACGGGATCACTTCGGCACTGATGACGGCGCGGTTGGCTGGCTATTTGTCGGGCTCGTCGCCAGATCAAAACATTGCCCTGATTCAGACCGAATATGGCATCTATGACGCCCGCCCGCCCGAAGAGTTGGCGGCTCATCTCAATGCGCTCGTGCTGGACGAGATGCAGACCGAAAGCTACTTCACATTGATCTACGCCGATGTCGACCTGATCTCGGGTCATGTCAACTTCGTGCAAGCCGGTCACCCGTATCCTGCGGTGCAACGCGTCGATGGCACGATCGAGTATATCGGCGGTGGCGGCCTGCCCGTGGGCATGCTGACGGATGCAAGCTATGACAGTTTCAACATCACGCTGGCCCCCGGTGACCGGCTGTTTCTGATGTCGGACGGGATCACCGAAGCCACCGATCCGCAGGGCAAGATGCTAAGCGAAGAGGGCCTCGCCACGATGATGACGCGCTCCGCCGCATTGGGTGGCGGTGCATTTCTGGAAGCGTTGATGTGGGATATCAACGACTTCACCCGCGGCGACCTGATCGACGATGTCTCTGGCGTACTGTTTGAGTTTCACGGTGCAAAGGAGAACATCGATTGAGACGGCTTGCCGGGCCGCAAAGCCGCAGCCTTTCTGCATCTGGTTTGAAATCGGCCATTTGCCGAATTCAGACACCGGATTTCGGTTTGGCACGAAGGCGAGACGCACAAGATAGAGACGCCACGCTCTGTCGGGCCTTTGGCTCGCACAGGGCCTCGCGGGCTTTGGCAGGCGGCTTTGCCGGATACCGCAGAACCGGCTTTTCGCGCGTGCGGAATTTGACCCGTGGCCGCCTGTCGGGGCGTAATTCAAGGTTGTGGTGGCGTTTGGCCAGCTATGCCGGATCAAACCGCAGCGTCACATTGCACCGCGGATCCCCCTGCCACGCGTATCGCCACAGGGTTTGCGTTCATCCTTGAACGTGTCGACAAGAACAAAGTGCACCAGACCCAGGCGCAAACCGTAAATCCAATAGCTGCAGGCCGCCGGCTGGATCGTCGCGTCCTGCGCCGATTTGACGCCTGCAATGCCTTCCGGCTTGATCCGCGCTTCAATGACGGCCCTTTCAATCCGCGAATTGATCTGCACGATCTGTTCAGCCGAACGCGTCATGCCGCCAACAGAGCTGCTCGACCGCATGTTGACCGTGCCGTGCATCGGCGAAATCAGCGCCTTGCAATTCCGCCTATCTTCGGGCGCCTTCAGCACCTGTTGCTGCAAGCCAGAGTTCGTGCAGCGTGTCAGAATAATCTCCTGCCCATTCCGGCCAGTTCAGGGTCGCGGACCGATTGAACTGGTTTTCCACAACTCGTGTGACCATGCGCGCAAAGCGGGCGGCCTTTGCCACGCGCCTACTGGGAAGGGTCGAACGTTCGCGGATTGCACCAGAAAACAACCGCATGCTTTGGCCAAGATCGCCAACACCCCCGGTGCAAATCGCGCGGGCATGGCTGACCAAGGCCCACGCCGTCCAGCAAGCCCCTTCAGCGCGCGCGGGTCACGATACCGATAGCGACAAACGGCCCATGTCCTCGCGGACGAAAAACCCACCGACTTGACCACAATACTGCTGTGACTCAGTGACCATGGCCAGATTGGCCCGCTTTTTGTAGCGACCAGAACCGCGGCCGCGGCTTTGCCAAGAACGGCAAATGATTGCGCGAAAACAGGGGTCTGGTTGGGTGTCTCAGCGGCTTGCCATACGCATGGCCTGCATCAGGAAATGCCGATCGCCCGCATTGCCCAACAGCATCGCCGCCTTGCGCGGGTCCATCCATACCGCGTGATGCGCCGGTTCAGTCGGCGGTCCCATACGGCGCACCGGGCGGGCGCGATAGATGATGCACAGCTTTTCCGCCCAACGGTCATATTCCGGCATATAGGCAAAGCGCCGGAACGCCCCGATCCGACGCGGGTCGGCGATGCTCCAACCGGTTTCCTCGAATACTTCGCGGTGCAAGGCGCGGATCGGGCTTTCGCCGGGGTCGATCCCGCCACCGGGCAACTGGTATTCGGGTTTCGGCTCGGACTGATGCGTCAGCAGAACCTGGTTTCCCAGCATCAGCACGCCGTATGCGCCGGGCCTTAGCCCGTATCGCTGCCCGGTTACGACAGGTTCGCCAAATCTGCGGATCATGCTCTTGCCCTTGGGTGTGCGGTTGCGGCACCTATATAGGCGCGGTATGCCAGCCCAACGCGCCCAGGAAAAGCCCCGCTCTAAAATCTCCCAAGGAAACGCCAATGACCACGCTTTCGCAAATCGCCTGGGATGATACCGTCCTGCCATTCCAGCTTGACCACTCGGATATCCGGGGCCGGGTCGCACGGCTGGATGGGCTGTTGGAGCGGGTGCTGCGTCAGCACGACTATCCCCCCGTCATCGAGGCGCTGGTGGCCGAGGCTGCGCTGTTGACGGCGCTGATCGGCCAGACCATCAAGCTGCGCTGGAAGCTGAGCCTGCAAATTCGGGGTTCCGGTGCGATCAAGATCATCGCCACCGATTATTACGGCCCGACCGAAGCGGGCGCCCCTGCCCGGATCCGCGGCTGGGCCAGCTATGACGCCGAGGGTCTGACCGAGGCGCCGCCGTTCGACCAGATCGGCGAGGGCTACTTTGCCGTGCTGATCGATCAGGGCGCGGGCATGACCCCCTATCAGGGCATCACCCCCTTGGCGGGGGGCTCGCTTGCCGCCTGCGCCGCCACCTATTTCGCGCAGTCCGAACAACTGCCGACGCGGTTTGCGCTGTCCTATGGCCGCTCGACCCTGCCGGGCCAGCCGGAACGCTGGCGCGCCGGCGGGATGATGCTGCAGCACATGCCCAAATCCGCGCCCTTCTTCGCCTCGGGCGGCGGATCGGGCGAGGGAGGGCTGCTTGAGGGTGCAGATATCTTGCAAGGCCGGGAAAGCGAAAACTGGAACCGCGCCAACCTGCTGCTGGATACGGTCGAAGACATCGAACTGATCGGACCCTCGGTGCATCCGACCGATTTGCTGATCCGGCTTTTCCACGAAGAGGGACCCCGCGTCTTTGACGCCCAGCCGGTCGAGTTCGGCTGTTCATGCTCGGCAGAGAGGGTGCGCAATTCGCTGGGCATCTATTCGCAAGAAGAGATCATGACGATGACCACCCCCGACGGCACACTGACCGCCGACTGCCAGTTTTGCGGCGCGCATTACGAATTCGACCCGCGCTCGCTTGGCTATGAGGCAACCATCGCCGCCGATGGCACGCCGCTCGCGCCCGACAATGACTGATCCGCTTGCCCCGGTGATTGCGGCTTTGGCGCGGCCGGGGCGGCCATCGTCGGACTACGACCTGAACCCCGGCACCGTGCTGCCCGTGGGGCGGCGGCTGCGCCCGGCCGGCGTGCTGGTGGCCTTTGCCGAAACCGCCCTGGGCACGGCGCTGCTGCTGACCAAGCGGTCGTCGCATCTGCGTCATCATCCCGGCCAGATCGCCTTTCCCGGCGGCAAGGTCGATCCGGGCGACGATGGCCCGATTGGTGCTGCGCTGCGCGAGGCACATGAGGAAGTCGGCCTTGACCCCGCCAATGTCGAGGTGCTGGGCACGCTTGACGCCCATGAAACCGTCACCGGCTTTCTGGTAACCCCGGTTCTGGCCCGGATCCGCGCGCCCTTCATCCCGATCCCCGAGGCGGGCGAGGTCGAAGAGGTGTTTACCGTTCCTCTGGCCCATGTCGCCAACCCCGGCTCTTTCCGGATCGAAAGCCGGATCTGGCTGGGACACGAACGCCACTACTATGCGGCCCCCTATGGCCCCTATTACATCTGGGGGGCCACCGCGCGTATACTGCGCGCGCTGGCAGACAGGATGGCCGCACCATGAAGATTACCGGCGAGTGGATCTCAACACCGAGCACACAAAAAGTGCTGCATATGCTGACCAGTGCCGGGCATCAGGCCTATCTGGTTGGTGGCTGCGTGCGCAATGCGTTGCTGGGCCAGCCGGTCGCCGATATCGACATCGCCACTGACGCGCTGCCGGCCGAGGTCATGGCGCTGGCCCGCGGTGCCGGGCTGCGGCCGATACCGACCGGCGTGGCGCATGGCACCGTAACGGTGCTGGCCGACCATATTCCGCACGAGGTCACCACCTTTCGGCGCGATGTCGAAACCTTTGGCCGGCACGCGACCGTCGCCTTTTCCGCGCTGATCGAAGAAGACGCCGCCCGCCGCGACTTTACCATGAACGCGCTTTATGCCCGTGCCGATGGCCGGGTGCTGGACCCTTTGGAAAGCGGTCTGGCAGACCTTGTCGCCCGGCGTTTGCGCTTTGTCGGCGCCCCCGAGGACCGGATCCGCGAAGACTATCTGCGTATTTTGCGCTTCTTTCGCTTTACCGCATGGTATGGCGATCCGGCCAATGGGCCGGACCCCGATGCCCTGGCCGCCTGCGCCACCCATGCCGAGGGGATCACCACCCTGTCGCGCGAACGTATCGGCGCGGAAATGCACAAGCTGCTGACCGCCCCCGATCCGGCCCCGGCACTGGCCTCGATGGAGATCAGCGGCGTTCTGGCCCAGACGCTGCCGGGCGCGACGGCGCGCGCGCTGGCCCCTCTGGTGCATCTCGAAGCCGGGTTGAAGCCCGATTTTATCCGCCGTCTTGCCGTTCTGGGCGGCACCGGACAAATCGAGGCGCTGCGTCTGCCAACCGCCGAAGTCCGCCAGCTTGAGGCACTGCAAACCGCGACCGGCAGTCTCGAAGATGCGGGAACGCTGGGCTATCGGCTGGGCGCAGCGGCCGCGCGGGATGCGCTCTTGGTGCGCGCGGCGTTGTTGGAGATGCCCCTGCCCGAGGGCTGGACCGAAGCCGCCAATCGCGGTGCGGCGGCGCGTTTTCCGATCAGTGCCGCCGATCTGATGCCCGCGCTGCAAGGGCCGGCCCTTGGTCAACGCCTGCGAGACCTCGAGGCCCGCTGGCTGGCCTCGGGGTTCACGCTGACGCGAGATGAGCTGTTGCGCTGATGGGGCGGCTTTCGCCTTCCGCGACATCCGCCTATATCTGGACCCAGAATGAATACGACCGCGACGATTGATGCCTTCCGTCCCGCCGACGGCCCGCCCCCGCAAACGCTGGGGGCGTTCTTCCGCTGGTGTCTGGCCGGGGCTTGGCCTGCGCTCTGGCTGGCGGCGGGCGCCTCGGCGCTGGCCGGGTCGATGGAGGTGGTTTCGGCGCTGCTGCTGGGCTGGGTGATCGACGCGGCCCTTGCCAGCCCGCCGGCACAGGTCTTCAGCGACAACTGGTCGCTGATCGCGGGGTTTGCGGGGTTCTACCTGATTGCGCGGCCGGTGACCTTTGGCCTGTCGTCGGCAGCGTCGAACGTGCTGATAAACCCGAATGTGATGCCCTTGGTCTTGTCGCGGCTGCACCGCTGGACCATGGGGCAGGCCGTGACCTTCTTTGACAACGACTTTGCCGGGCGCATTGCGCAAAAGCAGATGCAGACCGCGCGGGCGGTGACCGATGTCGTTTCGGAAATGATCAACACGGCCGCCTTCGCGCTGGCCTCGGTGGCCGGGTCGGCGATTTTCCTGCTGGCGATCGACGGCTGGGCGGCGGTGGGGCTAAGCGTCTGGATGCTGGCCTATCTGGCGCTGATCCGCTGGTTCTTGCCCCGTGTGCGCGGAAAATCGGCGGCGCGGGCCTCGGCCCGGGCGATGGTCACGGGGCAAGTGGTTGATACGATTACAAATATCAAGACCGTCAAGCTGTTCGCCCATGCCCGCCACGAAGACCGCGCCGCCCTGTCGGCCATGGCCGGGTTTCGTGAACGCGCATTGGATTTTGGCGTCGTCGCGACGTGGTTTCGGCTGGCGCTGATGGCACTTGCCGGGCTGCTGCCGGTGCTGCTGGTCGGCGGCACCTTGCTTTTGTGGCAACAAGGTGCCGCCACCGCGGGCGCGATTGCCAGCGCCGGGGCCATCTCGATCCGCATCGCGCAGATGACCGGTTGGGTCAGCATGTCGCTGATGGGGATCTGGGGTTCGGTCGGCGAGGTCGAGGACGGGATGCACACCCTGACGCCGCCGCATACGCTGAACGATGCGCCGGATGCGCATGACCTGACCCGAGTCACCGGCCAGATCCGCTTTGACGGCGTGCGCTTTGCCTATGGCCGCAAGACCGGCGGCGTCGACGGCATCACTCTGACCATCGCACCCGGCGAACGGCTGGGCATCGTAGGGGCTTCGGGGGCAGGGAAATCCACGCTGGTGGCGCTGTTGCTGCGGCTCTACGACACCGAGGCGGGACGCGTGATGATTGACGGACAGGATCTGCGCGAGGTGACGCAGGAAAGCCTGCGCCGCAACATCGGCATGGTCACGCAAGAAACCGCCATGTTCAACCGCTCGGCACGCGAGAATATCCTTTATGGCCGTCCGGATGCCAGCATGGACGAGGTCATCGCCGCCGCCCGCGCCGCCGAAGCACATGCGTTTATCGAAGCGCTTGTCGATCACCTTGGCAACCGCGGCTATGACGCCAATCTGGGCGAACGCGGGGTCAAGCTTTCGGGCGGCCAGCGCCAGCGCATCGCTTTGGCCCGCGCGTTCTTAAAGGATGCGCCGATCCTTGTGCTGGACGAGGCCACAAGCGCGCTGGACAGCGAGGTCGAAGCCTCGATCCAGTCCGCGCTGCATCGGATCATGCGTGGCAAGACGGTCCTGGCCATCGCGCATCGGCTTTCGACCCTGTCCGAGATGGACCGCATCGTGGTGATGGAGGCCGGGCGGATCGTCGAAATCGGCACCCATGCCGAACTGCTGGCGCAGGCGGGGCTTTATGCCCGCTACTGGAACCGCCAATCGGGTGGCTTTATCGGCACCGATGATGATATGGCGCAGGCCGATGACATGAGGGCCGGGCATGCGATATGACACCGTCAAGACCACGACGCCGAACGCGGTGATGGCGCAATGAGCCTGACCATTCAGCGCCTGTCGCTCCACGCCGATGGCATCGCACGCGGACCTAACGGCCCGGTCTATGTGGCGATGGCTTTGCCCTCGGAGGTCGTCGAGGGCGAGATCGTCGGTGACCGAATTGCCCAGCCACGGATTCTGACCCCCTCGCCCGACCGCGTGCGCCCGCCTTGCCCGCATTATCGGGCCTGCGGTGGCTGCGCGCTTCAGCACGCCTCGGACAGTTTCGTCGCCAGTTGGAAAGTCGATGTCGTGCGCGTTGCGCTTGCCGGGCAGGGGTTGAAAGCCACGCTCCGCGGGATCGAAACCTCGCCGCCAAGATCGCGGCGCCGCGCCACGCTGGCCGGGCGGCGCACCAAGAAAGGCACCGTGGTGGGGTTTCACGCCCGCGCCTCGGATACCGTGGTCGATCTTGCCGATTGCCTGATCCTGCGGCCCGAATTGCTGGCCTGCCTGCCCACCCTGCGCGAGGCCACAGCCTTGGGCGCCAGCCGCAAGGCCGAGGTGGCCTTCACCCTGACCCTGTCGGATGCGGGGGTGGAAATTGCGGCCTCGGGTGGCAAGGATCTGGACCCGCCGCTGTTCGAGGCCCTCGGCCGTCTGGCCGAAACCGCCGATCTTGCCCGCCTGTCATGGAACGGTGCGCCCGTGGCCAGTCGTCGTCCCGCCGGGCAACAGTTTGGCGCAGCGCATGTGGTGCCCCCTTCCGGCGCCTTCTTGCAAGCGACCCGGCACGGCGAGGCAGCCCTTCTGGCCGCCATCCGCGACGCTGTCGGCCCCGCGCGCCACATCGCCGATCTGTTCGCCGGTTCGGGCACCTTCGCGTTGCCCCTTGCCAGCGACGCCGAGGTTCACGCGGTAGAAGGCGACGCAGACATGATCGCCGCACTGGATGCGGGCTGGCGCGGGGCAAGCGGGCTAAGACTCGTGACCTCGCAGGTGCGCGACCTGTTCCGCCGTCCGCTTTTGCGCGACGAATTGGCCCGCTTTGACGCGGTGGTCATCGACCCGCCGCGTGCCGGCGCCGAAGCCCAGGTGACTGAACTGGCCGCTGGTGCGGTGCCGGTCATCGCCCATGTCTCGTGCAATCCCGTCACCTTTGCGCGCGATGCCAGAACGCTGATCGACGGCGGCTACCGGCTGGATTGGGTCAATGTGATCGATCAGTTCCGCTGGTCGGCGCATGTCGAGCTGGTCGCGCGGTTTTCGCGTGCCTGAAAGGCCGTGTCCGCTGGTCAGCGCCTTTTGGCTGCGCTAGAATTGCCCAACAATAATCCGAGCAGTCGAGAAAACACTTTCATGAACAGACGTGGGATACTTGCCGGTCTGGCAACACTCAGCCTTTTGGCCGCCTGCGGTCGCGGCGCAGGTGGGGGCCCGAAGTTCCGTCATTACGACGGCCCTCCGGTGACTCAGATACAGATCTACAAGGCCAAGCGCCGGATGTATCTTCTGGGCGACACCAAAGTCCTGAAGAAATACAAGATCGGTTTGGGTGGCAACCCGATCGGCCCGAAACTGTTCGAGGGGGACGGCAAGACCCCCGAAGGGGCCTATCTGATAAATCGCCGCAACCCGAACAGCGCCTATCACCTGTCGCTGGGCATCTCCTACCCCGACAGCCGCGACGCGGCCGAGGCCGCTGCGCTTGGCAAGGAGCCGGGCGGCGACATCTTCATCCATGGCCGCGCGGCAAAGGACAAGGGTCGCGGCAAGGACTGGACCGCAGGGTGTATCGCCGTGACGGACGCCGAGATCGAAGAAATCTATGCAATGGTGCGCGACGGCACGACGATCATCATCTTTCCCTGAGACGACGCATGAGAACGGGGGCCAGTTGGCCCCCGGTCGATGCGCGTGACAGCCCCCGTCGGCCTAGCCGCCGGTGACCAGCGTCCACCAGATCTTGCCCGAGGGCTCTTGAAACCAGGCAAAGCCCAGATCGCGCGCTTCGGGGTTCAAGATCACGTCGCGGGTGTCGTTCAGCCCCATCCAGGCCGACATCGTCTCGGTTTCGGTTTCATAGGTTTCCGAGATATTCTCGCCCAGAACCTTTCCCACGTAACCCGCGCGCTGTGCCCGCAAAAGCGGTGACGAGCCGTCAGAACCAAAGTGCCACGGGCGGTTTTGCACCGCCATGTCGCGCGAATGGGTGGCGGCCGCGGCGGTAAGTTGCGCATTCAGCGCCAAGGGTGGCGCACCGCGCGCCGCGCGCAGACTATTGGCCGAATCAAGCACCCGATAGGCGATTTTCCCCTCATCCGAGGGCGTAATCTTGTAGACCTGCGGCAGGGGCAGACCGTCGGGGCCAAATTTCGGTTGCGTGGGTTCACACGCGGCCAGCGCCAGAACCGAAAGCAATAACAGACCTTTAACACGAGTCATGGGGCGTCACCTGATAGTTTTCAGTGCGCAGCCATACAGTGTTGCGCGCAACGGGGCAAACGCAACTCTGCGTGAGGGGGCCTGATGACATCAGATTGATTTGCGCCTACGGCAGCAGCGCAATAAAGAACATGCAACTTCCGGCGTGCAGTGGCCGGTTCGCGATGGAGAGTTAGAATGACCAAAGCGCGTTTCAATACGCTTGACCGCCGTGCCTTTCTGGGCGCCGCATCCGTTCTGGGGGCCGGTCTGGCAGCACCCGCATGGGCGCAAGATGCACTCGACGCGGGTCTGGAAACCCATGAAGAGAACGCCAACACCAATATGCGGCGCAATATTTCCAGCTTCCGGTCGCTGGATTGGCAGCCCTTTTTCGACAACACCACGAACGGCGCCATTCTGGTCGATACCACGTCGCGCGCGTTGCATTTCTGGTCCGAGGATCAGACGATCTACAAGCTTTACCCGACCTCGGTCCCGGTCTCGGAAGACCTGACCCGCCGTGGCCGCACCGAAGTGATCCGCAAGGTATTAGGCCCGACGTGGTCGCCGACCCCGGCGATGAAGCAGCGCAACCCCGAATGGCCCGACTTCGTGCCCGCTGGCCCCGATAACCCGCTGGGTACCCACGCGCTTTACCTGAGCTGGCAGTATTATCGGATTCACGGCACCCACGACACCCGCAAGATCGGGCGCAAATCGTCAAACGGTTGCATCGGGCTTTATAACGAACACATTCAGGAACTGTTCGGACTGGCGAAAATCGGCACCCAGGTCCTGCTGATCTAAGCCCCACCTGCGACGCTCGGCCCGCGCAGAGTATTTAAACCAAAGTGAAGCCAAAACGTTTCGCCTTCCCTTTGGCCGAAATACTCCGGGGGGAAGCGCGGCACGCGCTGGGGGGCAGCGCCCCCCTGCCGGACCACTCAACCGATCCAGCCTGCAAGGTTTTCGGCGACGACATCCATCAACGCCGCGATATGGGCATCATCGTCATTCAGGCACGGAATATAGGTGAACACTTCGCCGCCAGCATGTTCGAACGCCTCACGGATTTCGCCGTTGATTTCTTCGAGCGTCTCGATGCAATCGGCACTGAAGGCGGGCGAAATGACGGCGATGTTCTTTTTGCCGGCCGCCGCTAGTTCGGCAACATGTTCCACCGTATAAGGTTTCAGCCAGACCTCGCGGCCAAAGACCGATTGAAACGTGGTGTCGATATCGCCCTTTTGCCAGCCCAGCCGTTCGCGCAACAGCCGCGACGTTTTCTGGCATTGGCAATGGTAGGGGTCACCCTCCAGCAAATAACGCTGCGGCATGCCGTGATAACTGGCCACCAGCACATCCGGGCGCGTCGGCAAGCCGGCATAGGCCCGTTCGACCGATTGCGCCAAAGCGTCGATATAGCTGGGACGGTCGAAATACTCAGGCGCGATACGGGCGGCGGGCTGGCGGTTGACCTTGGTCAGCGCCTTGAAAAAGGCGTCATTCGCGGTGGCCGAGGTGGGCCCCGCATATTGTGGATAAAGCGGCAGGAACAGGATCTTTTCACAGCCCGAAGCCACCATTCGATCGACCACGCTTTGGGTGGTGGGGTTGCCGTAGCGCATGCAGAACTCGACCATGACCTCGGCACCATAGGCGGCCTCGGCGGCGACGCGCAGCTTGGTCACCTGTTGCTTGGTTATGGTCATCAGCGGGCTTTCGTTGGCCTCATGATTCCAGATCAGCTTGTAGTTCGCGCCCGAACTGAACGGCCGTCTGGTCAGGATCACCAGCTGCAACAGCGGCTGCCAGATCCAGTCAGAAATATCGACGACCCGCTTGTCGGACAGAAACTCGCTCAGGTAGCGGCGCATCGACCAATAGTCATAGCCGTCAGGCGTCCCGAGATTGGCCACAAGAATACCGATCTTTGGCCGGGCAACCGGCGGGTGGTCGGGTTGCGCATGGGCGAGGCGACCCGTTCCAGCGGTAATCATGTCCTTGGTCATCCTCTGTTCCCTGTATGGCACCCGTGTCAGATATAGGCAAAACAGCCGGCGTCAATCGGCACAGGGTGTCGCAGGAAGCGCTTGCGCAGCGCCCAGCGCGTCGGCTAGCCGCTGCTGGGCGGAACCGGGGCGCAGTGGCTTTTGCTGGCTTTCGTGCGGCGCCCAACCGGTCAGGTAGATCATCTCAAAGGTCGCGCGAACCCTTTCATCGGGTTCTGCATAGGCCTCGCCGTAGATCTGCACAGCCTTGGCAAAGACCGCACGAAGGGTGGCAGTGCGTTTGCGTGCCTGCAGCGCGTTGCCCTCGCCCATCGCGCGCAGATCGGCCATCAGGTGCAGCGCGTCGCGGTAGGTCACCTTGCGCGTCACCGCATCCGCCACCGGCAAAGCAAAGCCCGCCCGCTGCAACAGCGCCCCGAGGTCGCGGATCTCGGCCATCGGCAGCACTCGCGGTGACAACCCTCCGGCGACCGCGATCTCGGCCTCGGCCAGTGCCGCGCGCAGCTCGACCAGAGTTTGACCGCCAAACATCACCGCCAGAAACAACCCGTCTGGACGCAAGGCGCGATGGCATTGCACGATCTGCCCGACCGGGTCGTTCGACCAGTGCAGCCCCAACGCATGGATCACCAGATCATGCGCGCCCGGCTCTAGCGCCAGGGTCTCGTCATCGGGCACGATTTTCGCCTGCGGCAGGATTTCACGCCACGGCTCTGCAAAACCCGTCACCACGGCGGCAGATGTAAACGTTCTGTTAACCTCGTTCAGTCTTTCTTCAATCTCGGCGGCGGCGTCTTCGTGCAAGAACAGCGCCGGCGTCCGGCCAAGGGCGCGGGCACGGTTGCGGATCAAGGCGGGTCGGTCGGTCAAAAGAGGTGGTTGGGTCATGGGAGCCATGTTTAAAGGGCTAGGCCGCGGGATGCTAGGGGTCCTGCATCTGGTGTTTCCACCGCGTTGCATTGCCTGCGGCGGCGCGGTCGCCTCGGATTTCGGGCTTTGCGGCGATTGTTGGCGCGACACGCCCTTTGTCACCGGCCTTGTCTGTGACAAATGCGGTGCGCCGCTACCCGGCGATGATGACGGAGCCCAGACGCTGTGCGATGATTGCATGGCCCACGCCCGACCCTGGGGTCAGGGACGCGCAGCGCTGCTTTATTCGGGCACGGCGCGCCGGCTTGTGCTGGCGCTGAAACACGGCGACCGGCTGGATCTGGTGCCGCCTCTGGCGGGTTGGCTGAACCGCGCCGCCCTGCCGATCATGACGCCTGACATGCTGGTCGCGCCAATTCCGCTGCACCGTTTTCGGCTGTTGAAACGGCGCTACAACCAGTCGGCGCTATTGTCGGGCGCCTTGGCGCGGTTGTCCGGGCTGCAGCATTGCCCGGACCTTTTGTTGCGGTCGCGCGCCACGCCCAGCCAGGAAGGGTTGGGACATGACGCGCGCTTTGCCAATCTCGACCGGGCGCTTTCGGTCAACCGCAAGCGCAAGGCGACCTTGGCGGGCCGCAACGTTCTGCTGGTGGACGATGTGATGACCTCGGGGGCGACGTTGTCAGCGGCGACAGATGCCTGTTTTGCTGCCGGGGTGGCCTCAGTTTCGGTGGTGACACTAGCGCGCGTTGCGAAGGATGCCTAAATCCCTATAGTCACCCGCGACGACAAAGGATTCAGCATGCAAAGCGTCGAGATTTATACCACCCGGACCTGCCCCTACTGCATCGCCGCCAAGCGGTTGCTGCAATCCAAGGGCGTGCCATTTGAGGAAACCGACGTTGGCGCCGAACCGGCCAAACGCTCGGAAATGATGCAGCGCGCGCATGGCCGTTACACGGTGCCGCAGATTTTCATTGGCGGCCAGCATGTCGGCGGCTGCGATGAGATCCATGCGCTTGACCATCAAGGCCGGCTCGATGCGCTGTTGGCGGGCTGACGGATGCGCATAGCCCTTGTCCAGCTTTCGGTCAGCGATGATCCCGCAGCGAATCTGCCGATTACGCTGGGGCTTGTGCGCAAGGCCGCTGCCGAGGGCGCCGAGTTCGTTCTAACCCCCGAATGCACCAACATCCTGTCATCGGACCGCGACCATCAGCGCGCGGTGCTGCACCCGGAGGCCAGCGACCCCAGCCTTGCTGCCCTGCGCGCCGTGGCGGCGGATCTTGGCGTCTGGCTGCTGATCGGGTCGCTCGGGCTGAAGACCGACGACCCGGACGGGCGCTTTGCCAACCGCAGTTTCCTGATTGCCCCCGACGGCAGCATCGCGGCGCGTTACGACAAGATCCACATGTTTGACGTGAACGTCTCGGAGACCGAACAATACCGCGAATCGCAAGGGTATCGCCCGGGGACGCGGGCGGTGCTGGCGCAGACGCCCTTCGCGACGATCGGCATGGCGGTGTGCTACGATCTGCGCTTCCCGCAGCTGTTTCGGCGCCTTGCCAAGGCGGGCGCGCAAATCCTGACCCTGCCCGCCGCGTTCAATGACACCACGGGTGCTGCCCATTGGGAAAGCCTGCTGCGCGCCCGTGCCATTGAAAACGGCTGTTTCGTGCTGGCCCCGGCGCAATGCGGCACCCACGCCGCCCATGCCGGAGCACCGCGGCGCACGCATGGCCATTCGCTGGCCGTCGCGCCTTGGGGCGAGGTATTGGCAGATGGCGGCACCAACGCGGGTGTGACGTTGGTCGATCTTGATCTGGCCGAGGTCGCCAAAGCCCGTTCACGCGTGCCGTCATTGACCCATGACCGCGATTTCGAGGGGCCCTGACCGATGTCCGACCCGACCGATACGCTGGCCGCCGCGCTGTTCTCGGAGGTCTTCATGGCCGATCAGCTGGCCCGAAACCGGGTCAGCCGCGCCCTGCCCAAAGGGATGGAAATTTCGCATTTTTCGGTGCTGAATCATCTGGCCCATATCGGTGAGGAACGCACACCCGCCCAGCTTGCCGCCACCTTTCACGTCACGCGGGGGGCGATGACCAACACCTTGTCGAAACTGGTCTGGGCAGGCCATGTCCATATCCGCCCCGACTGGGACGACGCGCGGCGAAAATTTGTTTTCATCAGCCCCGCGGGGCGCGCGGCCCGCGATGCGGCGATCGGGTCGTTCATGCCGGTGATCGCCGACATCGTCCGAGCCATCGGCGACGAAAAGGTCCGCGGCGCCCTGCCTGTCTTGCGCGAATTGCGCGCGCGGCTTGAAACCGAAGAGTGACCCCGTGTCAGGTGGTTTTCCCATCCCCGGCGGCAGTCTGGAGGCTTCGGTGGAAGCCTCCGGCGGGGATATTTGGGCGAAGATGAAAACCTATCGCTTTACGCTGGTGGTGACGTAGTTCACCGAAAGGTCGCGATCGGACAGGGACCAGCGCCAGGCGGCCGGGTTGAACACCATGCCCTTGCGGTCTACCGGGTCCAGACCTGCGGTGCGGATCAGGGTGTAAAGCTCGTCCGGGGTAATGAATTTATGCCATTCATGCGTGCCCTTGGGCAGCCAGCGCATCACCCACTCGGCCCCCACGATTGCCATCATGAAGCTTTTCGGATTCCGGTTGAGGGTCGAGCAGATCATCAGACCGCCGGGTTTCAGGAGTGTCTGACAGGTGGTCAAGAACCCTTGTGGGTCGGCGACATGTTCGATCACTTCCATGTTCAGCACGATATCGAACTGCTCGCCCGCCTCGGCCAAGGCTTCGGCAGGGGTGTGGCGGTAGTCGATCTCGAGCCCCATCTGTTCGGCATGAAGCTGCGCCACGGGGATGTTTCGGGCCGCGGCATCGGCGCCGACGACTTGCGCCCCCAACCGTGCCATCGGCTCTGACAGCAGGCCGCCGCCGCAGCCGATATCCAGCAGACGCAGTCCGGCGAACGGTTGCGCGGCCTTCAGATCACGGCCGAATTCGGCGGCGATTTGCGTGGTGATATAGTCCAGCCGGCAAGGGTTGAGCATATGCAGCGGCTTGAACTTGCCATTGGGGTCCCACCATTCGGCCGCCATCGCTTCAAATTTTGCCACTTCGGCAGGATCGACGGTATTTGTTGCCGGTTGCATCGCATTCCTCGCTTATTGTGCCCGCACCCGTGGCGGCAGATCGTTTCCCGTTATATAGTCGGATCATGGACAGAACCGCAGGCCAAAAGCGCACACCCGGCGCCTTTCTTTATCCGCCGATCGAGCCCTTCGATCAGCGGCTGCTGGATGTGGGCGACGGGCACCGGATCTACGTGGAGCAGTCCGGGCATCCGGACGGAAAGCCGGTGGTGGTCTTGCACGGTGGTCCGGGCGGCGGGTGCAGCCCGGCGATGCGGCGCTATTTCGACCCCGAAGTGTATCGCGTCATTCTGTTTGACCAGCGCGGCTGCGGTCTTTCGCGCCCGCACGCAAGCGTCGAGGCCAATACCACCTGGCACCTGGTCGCTGATATCGAGCGTATTCGCACCTTGTTGGACATTGACGGATGGATGGTGTTTGGCGGCAGCTGGGGGGCCACGCTGGCGCTGATTTATGCGCAGGCCCATCCCGATCGGGTGCGGCATCTTGTCTTGCGCGGGATATTTCTTGCCACGCAATCAGAGCTCGATTGGTTCTACGGCGGCGGGGCGGGGTCGTTTTTTCCCGATCTTTGGGCCAATTTCTGCCAGCCGATCCCCGAGGCCGAACGTGGCGACATGATCGGCGCCTATCACCGCAGGTTGTTTTCCGGCGACTGGGCCAATGAGGCCCGCCACGCCCGGACCTGGGCGCAATGGGAAAACGCGCTGGCCAGCGCCGATCACGACGGCCAGCCCGGCGAGGCGCCGGCAGACTATGCCCGCGCCTTTGCCCGGCTTGAGAACCACTACTTCGCCCACCGGGCGTGGCTTGACGAAGACAACCAGATCCTGCGCAACCGCAGCCGGATCGAGCATATCCCCGCCGATATCGTGCAAGGCCGCCTTGATATGATCTGCCCTCCGATTTCCGCGTGGAAGCTGGCCAAGGGCTGGCGTCGCGCGCAGCTGCGCATGGTTCCGGCGGCCGGTCATGCGCTGTCTGAACCCGGCATTTCGGCCGCCTTGCTGCGGGTGATGGACCGCCTGCGGGACTAGCGGGCACCCCCCTTCCTGCGCCAAGTGCGCAGACAGGCTTGCAGACTCGGGCGGGTTGGCCTATATGGCTTTCAACAGCGGCGCTACGGGGTCCAAACTCGTAGCCCACCGGGAAATATCAACGGGCCGCGAAGGCCCGTTTTTTGTTTTGAGGCGTCCCATAGATGACCGAACTGATTGCCAAAACCGCCATCGACCGGCGTCTGGCCGAAATCGTCACTCCCGCCATCGAAGGGCTGGGGTATGAGCTGGTACGCATCCGTCTGATGTCCGGCAAAAGCGCAACCTTGCAGATCATGGCCGACCGTCCCGAAGGCGGGATCAACGTCGAAGACTGCGCCAAGATCTCGACTGCCGTTTCGGCCGTCATGGATGTCGAAGACCCGATCGAAGACAACTATACGCTGGAGGTTTCTTCCCCCGGCATCGACCGCCCGCTGACCCGGCTGAAGGACTTTGACGTCTGGAACGGCTATGAGGCGCGGATCGAGACGACCGAGATGATTGACGGGCGCAAGCGGTTCAAGGGCGTTCTGGCCGGGACCGAGGGCGATGAAGTGCTGATTACCATCGAAGAGGGCACCATCGGGCTGAAGTTCGACTGGCTGGCCGACGCAAAACTGATCCTGACTGACGAGCTGATCGCCGAAATGCTGCGTGCCCGCAAGGAAGCCGGCGTCATCGACGAAGACATGTTTGACGAGATCGAAACCGAAACCGATTCCGACCCCGAGGAGGCGTGAGCAATGGCAATTACTTCTGCCAACCAGCTTGAACTGTTGCAGACGGCCGAGGCCGTTGCGCGCGAAAAGATGATCGACCCGGAACTTGTGATCCAGGCGATGGAAGACAGCCTCGCGCGTGCCGCGAAATCGCGCTACGGGTCCGAAATGGACATTCGGGTGGCGATCGACCGCAAGACCGGCCGGGCCAAGTTCACCCGCGTGCGCACCGTCGTCGAAGATGAGGCGGTCGAAAACTACCAGGCACAGGTGACCGTCGCGCAGGCCAAGCAATACCTTGCCGAACCCGCCGTGGGCGATGAGATCGTGGACGAGGTTCCGCCCGTCGATCTGGGCCGGATTGCCGCGCAAAGCGCCAAGCAGGTGATCTTGCAGCGCGTCCGCGAGGCCGAACGCGACCGCCAGTTCGAAGAATTCAAGGACCGCAAGGGCTCGATCATCAACGGCGTCGTCAAGCGCGAGGAATACGGCAATATCATCGTTGATATCGGCCGTGGCGAAGCGATCTTGCGCCGCAACGAAAAGATCGGCCGCGAAAGCTATCGCCCGAATGACCGGATCCGCGCCTATATCAAGGACGTGCGCCGCGAGGCCCGCGGCCCGCAGGTGTTCTTGTCGCGCACAGATCCGCAGTTCATGGCCGAGCTGTTCAAGATGGAAGTGCCGGAAATCTACGATGGCATCATCGAGATCAAGGCCGTCGCCCGTGACCCCGGTTCGCGCGCGAAGATTGCCGTCATCAGCTACGACAACTCGATCGACCCGGTCGGCGCTTGCGTCGGTATGCGCGGTTCGCGCGTTCAGGCCGTCGTCGGCGAGCTTCAGGGCGAAAAGATCGACATCATCCCGTGGAACGAAGATCAGGCGACCTTCCTGGTTAACGCGCTTCAGCCTGCCGAAGTGGCCAAGGTCGTCATCGACGAAGAAAACAACCGCATCGAAGTCGTGGTCCCCGATGAGCAACTGTCGCTGGCCATCGGGCGGCGCGGCCAGAACGTGCGTCTGGCCAGCCAGCTGACCGGGCTTGATATCGACATCATGACCGAAGCCGACGAAAGCGCGCGCCGTCAGGCCGAATTCACCGAACGCACCAAGCTGTTCGTGGATGCGCTGGATCTGGATGAATTCTTCGCCCAGCTTCTGGTCGCGGAGGGCTTTACCAGCCTTGAAGAAGTCGCCTATGTCGATCTTGACGAACTGCTGTCGATCGAAGGCATCGACGACGGCACGGCGGGCGAATTGCAGGCCCGTGCGCGCGACTATATAGAAGAACAGAACCGCAAGGCGCTGGAAGCGGCCAAGGAACTGGGCGTCGAGCAAAGCCTCTTTGATTTCGAGGGGCTGACCCCGCAAATGATCGAGGCGCTGGCCAAGGATGGCGTGAAAACGCTGGAAGACTTTGCCACCTGCGCCGATTGGGAACTGGCCGGCGGCTGGACCACGGTTGACGGCCAACGCGTCAAGGATGACGGCATCCTTGAGAAGTTCGACATGAGCCTTGAAGAAGCCCAGCATCTGGTGATGACGGCGCGGATTCAGCTGGGCTGGGTCGATCCGTCGGAACTGGCCACCGCAAGTGACGCGGTCGAAGTTGAGGAGGACGAGGTCTGATCGACCTCGGATAAGACATGACCCGTGGCGGCCGCCAAATCGACATCGAAGACCCGGAACGCAAGTGTATTGTGACCGGTGAGGTTCAGCCCAAGGCCGGGTTGATCCGCTTTGTCGTGGGCCCCGATGGTCAGATCTATCCCGATCTGGCAGAAAAGCTGCCAGGCCGGGGGATCTGGGTCACGGCCGACCGCGATGTGCTGGACAAGGCCACCAAAAAGGGGCTGTTTGCCCGTGCGGCCAAGGCGCCGGTGGTGGTGCCCGAAGGGCTGGTCGATACCGTCGAGGCGGGATTGGCGCACCGGGTGGTAGAGCTGGTCTCGCTGGTGCGCAAATCAGGGCGCGCGGTGATCGGGTTTGAAAAGGTGAAGGGCTGGCTGTCCGAGGGGCGCGCAAAGGTCTTGCTGCAAGCTTCGGACGGATCAGACCGCGGAAAAGGCAAGCTTTGGACGCCCGAAGGCGGGCGCTGGTTCGGCTGTCTGACCTCTGCGGAATTGGGTTTGGCTTTCGGCCGCGATCATGCCATACACGGCGCGCTTGCGGCTGGTGGACTCACCAAGCGTGTTATAAGCGATGCGGCAAAGCTGAATGGCTTTCGCAAGCATGACGGCGGCACGACCGCCGGGAAGGATACGAAGACGGCATGAGCGATACAGACGGCAAAAAACCCCTGGGTCTTGGTGGCGGGCGCCCTGGTCAGGTGAAGCAGAGCTTCTCCCACGGTCGGACCAAAAGCGTCGTTGTCGAGACGAAGCGCAAGCGCGTTGTGGTGCCCAAGCCGGGTGCTGCGTCGGCGGGTGCCGCAACGGGCAGCCCACATCTTGGCAATCCGTCGAAACGCCCGGCGGGCATTTCCGACGCGGAAATGGAACGGCGCCTGACCGCGCTGCGTGCCGCCAAGGCACGCGAGGCCGATGAGGCCGCGCAGCGGATCATCGACGAAAAGGCCCGCGAAGAAGAACGCGCCCAACGCCGCGCCGAGATCGAGGCGAAGGAACGCGAAGACCGCGAGCGCGAAGAAGCGCTGAAAGCCAAAGCCGAAGAAGACGAACGCAAGGCCCGCGAAGCGGAACTGCGCGCGCAGAAAAAAGAAGACGTGCGCAAGCCCGCAGCCAAAGAGGCTGCCCCGCTTGACCCGGCTGCCGCCGAGGCCGCCGCCTCGCGCGCCGAAACCAAAGGCGTGGCCGTCGCTGGCCCGCGCAAGACCGACCGCGAGCGTGATGCCCGCGGCACCGAGCGCACCGACAACCGCGGCAAAGCCAAGACCGACGACAACCGCCGCACCGGCAAGCTGACCCTGTCGGACGCGCTTTCGGGCGAAGGCGGGCGCACGCGCAGCCTTGCCGCGATGAAGCGCAAACAGGAAAAAGCCCGCCAAAAGGCGATGGGCTTTGGCCAGAAGGCCGAAAAGATGGTCCGCGACGTGCAGTTGCCGGAAACCATCGTGGTGCAGGAACTGGCCAACCGTATGGCCGAACGCGCCGCAGATGTGATCAAATCGCTCATGAAAATGGGCATGATGGTCACCATGAACGAAGCCATCGACGCCGATACGGCCGAACTGGTGATCGAGGAATTCGGCCACAAGGCCGTGCGCGTTTCGGATGCCGATGTGGAACAGGTGATCGACACGGTTCAGGACCGCACAGAAGATCTCAAGCCGCGCCCGCCGATCGTCACGATCATGGGTCATGTCGACCACGGCAAGACCTCGCTTTTGGATGCGATCCGCAAGACCAGCGTCGTTACCGGCGAAGCGGGCGGCATTACCCAGCATATCGGCGCCTATCAGGTGACAACCGAAAGCGGGGCTGTGCTGACCTTCCTCGACACGCCGGGCCACGCAGCCTTTACCAGCATGCGTTCGCGTGGCGCGCAGGTAACGGACATCGTCGTGCTGGTGGTAGCCGCCGACGATCAGGTGATGCCGCAGACCATTGAAGCGATCGCCCACGCGAAAGCGGCCAAGGTGCCGATGATCGTGGCGATCAACAAGATCGACAAGTACGAGGCCAATCCGCAAAAGGTCCGCACCGATCTGCTGCAACACGAGATCGTCGTCGAGGCGATGTCGGGCGATGTGCTGGATGTCGAAGTCTCGGCCAAGACCGGCCAGGGGCTTGATACCTTGCTTGATGCCATCGCGCTTCAGGCGGAAATCCTTGATCTCAAGGCCAACCCCGACCGCGCCGCCGTGGCGGCCGTGATCGAGGCCAAGCTGGACGTCGGTCGCGGCCCGGTGGCAACGGTGCTGGTGCAAAACGGCACGCTGCGCCAAGGCGACATCTTCGTGGTCGGCGAACAATGGGGCAAGGTCCGCGCGCTGATCAACGATCAGGGTGAACGGGTCGCCGAGGCGATGCCCTCGGTCCCGGTCGAGGTTCTGGGCCTGAGCGGCACCCCCGAAGCGGGCGACGTGCTGAACGTGGTCGAAACCGAAGCACAGGCCCGCGAAATTGCTGATTACCGGATCAAGGCCGCAAAAGACAAACGTGCCGCTGCCGGTGCCGCAACCACGCTGGAACAGCTGATGGCCAAGGCCAAGGCCGACCAGACGGTGGCTGAGCTGCCAATTCTGGTGAAAGCCGATGTGCAGGGCTCGGCCGAGGCCATCGTTCAGGCGATGGAAAAGATCGGTAACGAAGAGGTGCGCGTGCGCGTCCTTCATTCGGGCGTTGGCGCGATCACCGAAACCGACATCGGCCTGGCCGAAGCCTCGGGTGCGCCGGTGATCGGGTTCAACGTGCGGGCCAATGCCTCGGCACGGGCAAGCGCCAACCAGAAGGGTGTCGAGATCCGGTACTACTCGGTGATCTACGACCTTGTGGACGACATCAAAGCCGCCGCCTCGGGCCTGCTGAAGAACGAAGTGCGCGAACATTTCATCGGCTACGCCGCGATCAAAGAGGTGTTCAAGGTCTCGGGCGTGGGCAAGGTCGCCGGCTGCCTGGTCACCGAAGGCGTCGCGCGCCGTTCGGCGGGCGTGCGTTTGCTGCGCGACAACGTGGTGATCCACGAGGGCACGCTGAAGACGCTCAAACGCTTCAAGGACGAGGTCAAGGAAGTGATCTCGGGCCAGGAATGCGGCATGGCGTTTGAAAACTACGAAGACATCCGCAATGGCGATGTCATCGAGATTTTCGAGCGCGAAGAAGTTGTGCGCAACCTGACCTGACACTAAAAAGGGGGGCGAAAGCCCCCCGGTCAACCAACCCGAAAGCCGTCTGTCATCAGGCGGCTTTTTTGGTGACGGGTTGACCAGCGTAAAGACGGTCACCAACCCGCACGACGATCTTGCCGTTTTCAAGTTGGGCCTCAAACAGGCCTTGAACGGATACACAACTGCCGACGGCGATAGTCCGAAGCATCCATTATCCTCCCCAGGGTCTCAAACTATCGGTATAGTTGCAAAATCCTTGGGAAAGGCAAATGAAATTGTTCCAATGAAGGCCAAAGTGGACAGAAATCTGCCTTTGCTGTCAAAGCCAATCGCGCAGAATCGGAATCAGCGGCTCGTCGGCGGGGGGCATCGGGTAGTTGCGCATCTCGGTCGGGCGCACCCATGCCAGGCGCTGGCCTTCTTGCGGATGAACGATTCCTTGCCATTTGCGGCACGCGAACAGCGGCATCAGCAGATGAAAATCCGGGTAGGTGTGGCTGGCAAATGTCAGCGGTGCCAAGCACGAAGCAAAGGTATCGATCCCCAACTCTTCGCGCAATTCGCGAATCAGGGCCGCCTCGGGCGTCTCGGTCGGCTCGACCTTGCCACCCGGAAATTCCCATAGCCCGGCCAGAGATTTCCCTTCGGGGCGTTGCGCCAGCAGGACGCGGCCGTCGGCATCAATCAGCGCGACGGCCGTGACCAACAGCAGTTTCACGACCGGTAGTCCGCGTTGATGTCGATATAGCGGTGCGTCAGATCGCAGGTCCAGACCGATTTCGCGGCCTTGCCCAGCCCCAGATCAACACCGATCACCAGCTCTTGCCCCTCCATGTAAGCCGAGGCTTTTTCTTCGTCATAGGACGGCGCGCGCCAGCCGTTTTCGGCCAGAACCATGTCGCCAAAGCTGATCTTCAGCCGGTCACGATCCGCCCGCGCGCCGGACTTTCCGATCGCGGCGACAACCCGGCCCCAATTCGCGTCCTCGCCCGCAATCGCGGTCTTGACCAAGGGTGAATTTGCGATCGCCATGGCGACCCGGTGCGCGTCGGCAGCATCAGTGGCCCCGGTGACCCGCACTTCAACGAACTTTGTGGCGCCTTCGCCGTCGCGCACCACCTGATGCGCAAGTTCCATCATCACACCGCGCAGCGCCGCCTCGAAGTCCTTGGCAACCTTGCCCCGCAGATCCGCGATTTCGCCAGCCCGGCTTTGCCCCGTCGCCGCCAGGATCAGCGCGTCCGAGGTAGAGGTATCACTATCCACCGTGATCGCGTTGAAGGTGTCATCGACCTGCCGCGACAGGATCTTTTGCAGGTTCACCGCCGAGATTTTGGCATCGGTAAAGATATAGACCAGCATCGTCGCCATATCCGGCGCGATCATCCCTGACCCCTTGGCGATACCCGCAATGCGGATCACCCCGCCCTCGCCCTGCACCTCGGCCATGGCGCCTTTGGCAAAGGTGTCCGTCGTCATGATCGCGCGGGCGGCGCGTTCGATCGCCGTGGTATCGAGACTGGCCACCAGATCGGGCACCTTCGCGGTGATCCGCGCGTAGGGCAGCGGTTCGCCGATAACCCCGGTCGAGGACGAAAACACACGGCTTGCGGGCATTCCCAGCGCCGAGGCCACGGCCCCGGTAACCGCATCCACCGCTTCTTGACCCGCCGCGCCTGTAAAGGCGTTGGCATTGCCCGAATTGACGATGATCGCAGCCCCGGCATCGGCGGCCACCTTGCCGCCGAGCTTGGCCTGACAGTCCAGCACACAGGCCGCGCGCGTCGAAGACCGGGTGAACACGCCTGCGATCGCCGTGCCCGGCGCAAGCCGCGCCAGCATCACATCGGTGCGTCCGGCATAGCGGACCTGCGCCTCGGCTGCGGCAAACTCGACCCCGGCAATCACCGGCAGCGCCGGAAACGCGGCCGGCGCCAGCGGCGAAACCGGATTGGGCTTCTTGCCCGACGTCGCCTTGGGCAGGGCCGCAGCAAGGCGCTTTTCCAGCTTTGTCAGCTTCGATTTCAGCTTTTTCGCCTTGGCCTTCCAGCCCGCTGCCTTCTTCGCGTCTTTCTTGCCCATGGTGCGGCCCCCTTTTACCTAGTTGCCCAAGATCGTGGTGTCTTTCAGAATCGCCGGGTCGATCCCGTCGGTCTGTTTTTGCACGTTTGCTTTTGCCACGACGTCGTTCACGCGGCTTTCCACCGCCGAAGCGCGCAAATCGCCCTCTAGCTCGGCGCGGACGTCCTCGATCGAGGGGGCCTCGGTCAGGCGGCTGTCGATCAGCTTGATGATGTGCCAACCGTATTCCGTCTGCACCGGCCCGACAACATCGCCCGGTTTCATCGCGGCCACGGCATCGCCAAAGGGTTTGACCATCGATTGCAGACTGAACCAGCCCAGATCGCCACCACCCGCCGCAGCGCCATCGGTGGACTTGAGCTTGGCGGTCTCGGCAAAGTCGGCGCCACCGTCGAGATCGGCCTTGACGGCCTTGGCCTCGTCTTCGGTCGCGACGATGATATGGGCGGCATTGTATTCGCGCGTCGGTTCGGCCGCCGCGTATTTCGTCTCATAGGCGGTTTTCACGCCCTCTTCGGTGACGGCGGTCTTGGCGGTCTGGCCCAGAACCGCACCGGCCAGATAGGCGCGGCGATCGACCTCGAGCATCATCTGATCGCGTTTGGTCATCTTGGCCGCGCCAATTTCCGACAAGGCGGTCTGCTGGATCAATTGTTCCAGAATGCCGTTGAACAGCACGTCATCAGGCAACGACTGGTATTCGGCGGGCAGGCTGTCGCGCGCCGCCGCCATGTGGCCCAGTGTGATCTCGATGCCATTCACTGTGGCCATGACACTGTCAGCCGTCAGATCCGCCGCCCGTATCGGCGCGGCGAAGGCCAGGGTCAGCGCGGTTGCACCCAGAAATTTCGTAACTATCGACATCAAAGCCACTCCTTGCATGCCACGGGGGCCCGTGGCGTTGACACTGTGGCGGCTGGCGCTTACATCGCCAAGGGTCTTGTTACGACCCTGTCCGCCTATAATTGCCCGCCGTTCTAGGCTCGCACTGAGGCGCGGGCAAGGCCAGCAATGACACGAATTGGTCAGTGGAACCTGCGGAGAAAACATGCTGGGCTTTGGGTCACTCGCGAAAAAGGTTTTTGGCACCCCCAATGACCGCAAGGTTAAATCCGTTCGGCCGCTTGTGGCGAAGGTCAATGCGCTGGAAGCCGAATTCGAAAAGCTTTCCGACGAAGAGATCAAGGCGAAAACGCAGGCCTTGGCAGCACGGGCGCAGGGTGGCGAAAGCCTTGATGACCTTCTGCCCGAAGCCTTCGCCAACTGCCGCGAGGCCGCGCGTCGCGCGCTGGGGCTGCGCGCTTTTGACACGCAGTTGATGGGCGGGATCTTCCTGCATCAAGGCAATATTGCCGAAATGAAAACCGGCGAGGGCAAGACCCTCGTGGCCACTTTCCCCGCGTATTTGAACGCGCTGGCGGGCAAGGGTGTGCACATCGTCACGGTCAACGACTATCTGGCCAAACGCGACGCCGACTGGATGGGCAAGGTCTATACCCATCTGGGCCTGACCACCGGCGTCGTCTATCCGCACCAGTCCGACGAAGAAAAACGCGCTGCCTACAAGGCCGACGTGACCTATGCCACCAATAACGAACTGGGCTTTGACTATCTGCGCGACAACATGCGCAACTCGATCGCGGAAATGGCACAGCGCGGGCATTTCTTTGCCATCGTCGACGAGGTGGACAGCATTCTGGTCGACGAGGCCCGCACCCCGCTGATCATTTCCGGCCCCAGCCAGGACCGCAGCGACCTTTACCGCGTGCTGGACCGCTATATCCCGGAAATCCTGCCCGAGCACTTCAAGCTGGACGAAAAGGCCCGCAACGCGACCTTCACAGAAGAAGGCAACGAATTCATCGAAAACCGCCTGCTGGAAGACGGGATTCTGCCTGCCGGCCAGTCGCTTTACGACCCCGAAAGCACGACCATCGTGCACCATGTCACCCAGGCGCTGCGCGCGCACAAACTGTTCCACCGGGATCAGAACTATATCGTGCGCAACGATGAGGTGGTGTTGATCGACGAATTCACCGGCCGGATGATGCCGGGGCGGCGCCTGTCGGACGGTCTGCATCAGGCGATCGAGGCCAAGGAAAACGTCACTGTTCAGCCCGAAAACGTGACGCTGGCCAGCGTGACCTTTCAAAACTACTTCCGGCTTTACGACAAGCTGGCTGGGATGACCGGCACCGCCTCGACCGAGGCCGAAGAGTTTCAGGAAATCTACAAACTGGGCGTCGTCGAAGTGCCCACCAACCGTCCGGTGCAGCGCCGCGACGATCACGATCGCGTTTATCGCTCGGCCAAGGAAAAATATGCCGCTGTCGTGCTGGCAATCAAGAAGGCGCAAGAGTCGGGACAACCTATTTTGGTCGGCACCACGTCGATCGAGAAATCAGAAATGCTGTCGGATATGCTCAAGTCTGAGGGCATCCCGCACAACGTGCTCAACGCGCGCCAGCACGAACAAGAGGCCAAGATCGTGGCCGATGCCGGCAAATACGGCGCGGTGACGATTGCCACCAACATGGCCGGTCGCGGCACCGATATCCAGTTGGGCGGCAACGTCGATCTGAAGGTGCTTGAGGCGCTGGCCGAAGACCCGACTGCCCACCCCGACACTGTGCGCGCCCGCATCGAGGCCGAACACGCCGATGAAAAGGCCCGGGTGATTGCCGCCGGAGGCCTGTTCGTTCTGGCCACCGAACGCCACGAAAGCCGCCGCATCGACAACCAGTTGCGCGGCCGCTCGGGCCGTCAGGGCGATCCGGGGCGCAGCTTGTTCTTCCTCAGCCTCGAAGACGACCTGATGCGGATTTTCGGGTCGGACCGGCTGGACAAGGTCCTGTCCAGCCTCGGGATGAAAGAGGGCGAGGCGATCGTTCACCCTTGGGTCAACAAATCGCTGGAACGCGCACAGGCCAAAGTCGAAGGCCGCAACTTTGACATCCGCAAACAATTGCTGAAGTTCGATGACGTGATGAACGACCAGCGCAAGGCGATCTTCAGCCAGCGCCGCGAGATCATGGAAGCCGACGACATCTCGGAAATCGCCCGCGACATGCGCTATCAGGTGATTGACGATCTGGTCGATGACTTCATGCCGCCCAAGACCTACGCCGACCAGTGGAACAGTGAAGGCCTGCGCGAAGCCGCCAACGCCAAGCTGAACATGGATCTGCCGATCGCCGACTGGGCCGCCGAAGAAGGTGTTGATCAGGATGGTATGCGCGAACGGATGGAACAGGCCAGCGACGCCTTCATGGCACAAAAGTCCGAAGCCTTCGGCGATGAAACCATGCGGTCGATTGAAAAGCAGATCCTGCTGCAAACGATCGACACAAAATGGCGCGAGCATCTGGTGACGCTTGAACATCTGCGCTCGGTCGTGGGGTTCCGCGGCTATGCGCAACGCGATCCGCTATCGGAATACAAGACCGAAAGCTTCCACCTGTTTGAAACGCTGCTCGACGGCCTGCGCGCCGACGTGACGCAAAGGCTGGCGCAGATTCGCCCGCTGACCGCCGAGGAACAGGCCGCGATGGCAGCGCAGATGGCCCCACCGGCTGCGGACCCGAGCCCCGAGCGCGCCGTCGCCACGCCGACGCCGCTTCTGGCCGGGTTCGACGAATCCGACCCAAGCACCTGGGGCGCCCCCTCGCGCAATGACCCTTGCCCCTGTGGTTCGGGTGAAAAGTTCAAACACTGTCACGGGCGCCTCGTCTGAGCGATCCTGATGGCGATTGCGGCATCGAAGGGGCGACGAAAGTCGCCCCTTTCGCTATCTGGGGCAAATCGGCGCGGTGATCGCCATATCTTGTGGTCGCCATGCTCGAAACATTTGGAAACAATGCCTTTTCCCAGCCATGGCTTTGCCCTTTTCCCCCCTTAGCGTTGGTTCAACAATGCAAATTTCCGGGGGGAAATCATGCGAAACATGCGCCGAGTTACATTGGTCAGCGCCACATTTCTTCTGGCCGCCGCCACAGGTCACCTGATGCAAAACGGTATCTCCCTCGGGGGTGGTTCCGTAGACGGTGCGCCCAATGAGGCATCAGCCCTGGCCCTTGGTCTAAGCAATGTCACCTCGGTCGCAAATATCGTCGGCGCCGAGTTGCCCAGCATGACTCTGATCAATTTATCGGATCCGGCAACCCTGCCTCCCCTCCCCACGCGCCCCATTCCCCCGGACACCGGCGTTCAGCACGAAAGTTCGGCGGCCGACGCGCTTTATGACAACTTTTGGCGCAGTTGCGCGCCACCTGTGATGCTGCTGACCGCGGCCCCCGGCGCGATGGTAGACATGGACCTTTCCGCCCCATGTCACCCGGATGAACAGGTCCTGCTGCGCTACGACGGTATCGGCTTCAACGTGATGACCGATTCCACCGGCCGATATATGGGTGTGTTTCCTGCCTTGTCTGCAACCACCAAGGTCGACGCCATCCTGCGCGACGATGAGCAGATCAGCACCGTGGTTACCGTTCCGGGCACCAAGACCCTGAATCGGATCGCCCTCAGTTGGCGATCCGTCCCCGGTCTTGGCCTGAATGTCTTTGAATATGGCGCAGGCTACGGCGAAGTCGGGCATATCCATGCGGCGGCGCCGCGCGAGCCTCAGACCGATCTGGGCGGCTATCTGATCAGCTTGGGCGATCCAGGCCTGTCACAGCCCATGTTTGCGCAAGTCTACACGGCACCGGTCGGCCTGACAGACGTGTCCTTCACGCTCGAAGCTCCGGTAACCGAGGGCGATTGCGGCCAGGACATCAACGCCAACAGCGTGCGCGCCTTCGGCGGTGCCACGCCAGAGCAGGTCGCGCTCAGCATCGCCATGCCGGAATGTGACGCAGTCGGCGACGCCGTCGTCATGCCCCTGCCCGATCTGCCGCTTTCGCTGGCCTCGGCGGGCTAAAGATAACCCGAGGCGCGAAAGCTCAGTTCGCGACTCTTGCCGATGATCAGGTGATCGTGCAGGACGATCCCCAAAACCTGGGCCGCCTCGTTCACCTGCTCGGTCATCAGAATATCCGATTCCGACGGCGTTGGATCGCCCGAGGGATGGTTGTGCACAAGTATCAGCGCACTGGCATTCAGCTCGAGCGCCCGTTTGACCACCTCACGCGGATAGACCGGCACATGGTCCACCGTGCCTCGCGCCTGTTCCTCATCCGCAATCAGCACGTTCTTGCGGTCCAGATAAAGCACCCGGAACTGCTCGGTCTCGCGATGCGCCATCGAGGTGTGACAATAGTCGAGCAGCGCGTCCCACGACGACAGGACCTGCCGGTTCATCACCCTTGCCCGCGCCAGCCGATGCGCCGCGGCCTCGACGATCTTCAGCTCTTGCACCACGGCATCCCCGACACCCTGCACCTCGGTCAGACGCGCGGCAGGCGCCGAAAGCACGCGGTTGAAATCACCGAACACATCCAGAAGGCGTCGCGCCAAAGGTTTGACATCCTGACGCGGAATGGCGCGAAACAGGACCAGTTCCAACATCTCATAGTCCGGCATCGCGGCCGCCCCGCCTTCCATGAAGCGCGCGCGCAATCGCTTGCGGTGGTCCTGGATATAAGAGGGCAAGCGTTCGGACCCCAGTGGAACGCCAATGGCTTCGTCCGCATCCACGGTGAATAGCGGCAAGGGGGCTTCATGAAAGGCGCGGCGTCTGCTCATGGCGCCAGCGTCGCGCAGCTTGGTGAAAGAAGGGTTAACGGGCTTCTTTTTGGCGAAAATACTCCCGCCGGAGGCTTCTGCCCTATCCACGGGTGCCTCCGGCGGGGATATTTTGTCAAAGGTGAAGGATCAGCCCTTCATCCCATCCCAAAAGCTTTTGACCTTCTTGAAGAAAGACGAACCCTCGGGGTTGTTGTCCGCCTCGATCTTTTCGAACTCGCGAAGCAACTCTTTTTGTCGCGTGGTCAGATTGACTGGGGTTTCCACGGCCAGTTCGATCACCATATCGCCGCGGCCACCGCCACGCAGCGCGGGCATGCCCTTGGCACGCAAACGCATCTGACGTCCCGATTGGCTGCCCGACGGGATTTTCACCCGCGAACGGCCGCCGTCGATAGTGGGAACCTCGACCTCGCCCCCAAGGGCGGCCGACGTTATCGAGACCGGCACGCGACAGAACAGGCTGATCCCGTCGCGCTGGAAAATGGCATGTTCACGCACTTCGATGAAGATGTAGAGATCGCCCGAGGGGCCGCCACGCAGCCCGGCCTCGCCCTCTCCGGCAAGGCGAATACGGGTGCCGGTTTCAACGCCGGCAGGGATATTCACGCTAAGGGTGCGATCCTTTTCGATCCGGCCCGCGCCGTGGCAGGCACGACAGGGGTTCTTGACCACCTGACCGGCACCATTGCAGGTGGGGCAGGTGCGTTCCACGGTGAAGAACCCGTTTTGCGCGCGCACTTTGCCCATGCCCGAACAGGTTGGGCAGGTCGCCGGTTCGGCGCCGCCCTCGGCGCCGGTGCCGTTGCAAGAAGCACAGGCCGACGAACCCGGAACCGTGATGGATTTTTGCACTCCGGCGAAGGCTTCTTCCAAGGTCACGCGCATGTTGTAGCGCAGGTCAGAACCGCGCTGAGCGCGCGCCCGGCCGCCGCCTGAACCGCCGCGCCCGCCCATGAAATCGCCAAAGAGATCTTCGAACACATCCGAAAAGGCCGAGGCGAAATCGCCATTCCCGCCGCCGTAGCCGCCGCGCGAACCGCCGCCCATACCGCCTTCAAAAGCGCCATGACCATAGCGATCATAGGCGGCTTTCTTGGTGTCGTCTTTCAGGATGTCATAGGCCTCGTTCACCTCTTTGAACTGAGCCTCTGCCTGCGGATTGTCTTGATTCCGGTCGGGGTGCAATTCCTTGGCCTTGCCACGATAGGCCTTCTTGATCTCGTCAGCGTTCGCGCCACGAGCCACGCCCAGAACCTCGTAAAAATCACGCTTTGCCATGCGGCACTCCCTCAAAGAACGCATGCGCCGGCCCATGAGATTTCACGGGCCGGCGCAAGGGTTCCAACGCTTACTTGCGCTTGTTGTCGCCCATGTCTTCAAAGTCGGCATCGACGATTTCATCGTCCACGCCGCGCGCGGCGTCTTCGTCATCGCCGCCGGCGGTTTCGGTCGCCTGCGCCTTGTAGATCGCCTCGCCCAGCTTCATCGCGGCGTCGGTCAGGTTCTGGATCCCGCCCTTGATCTTGCCGGCGTCATCCGATTTCACGGTTTCTTCCAGCGCGTTCATCGCCAGTTCGATCATCTCGACGGTCGAGCCATCGACCTTGTCGCCATGCTCTTCCAGCGACTTCTTGGTCGAGTGGATCAGGCTTTCGGCCTGGTTCTTGGCTTCGACCAGCTCTTTGCGGGCCTTGTCGGCGTCGGCGTTGGCTTCGGCATCTTTCACCATCTTTTCGATGTCTTCGTCGGAAAGCCCGCCCGAAGCCTGAATGGTGATGTTTTGCGTCTTGCCGGTGCCCTTGTCCTTGGCGCCGACCGAAACGATGCCGTTGGCGTCGATGTCAAAGGTCACTTCAATCTGCGGCATGCCGCGCGGTGCGGGCGGAATGTCCTCGAGGTTGAACATGCCCAGCATCTTGTTGTCGGCAGCCATTTCACGCTCGCCCTGGAACACGCGGATGGTCACGGCGTTCTGGTTGTCTTCGGCGGTCGAGAAGATCTGCGACTTTTTCGTCGGGATCGTGGTGTTGCGGTCGATCAGCCGGGTGAACACGCCACCCAGCGTCTCGATGCCCAGCGAAAGCGGGGTCACGTCCAGAAGAACCACGTCTTTCACGTCGCCTTGCAGCACGCCGGCCTGAATAGCCGCACCCAGTGCCACGACCTCGTCGGGGTTCACGCCTTTATGCGGCTCTTTGCCAAAGAAGGCGGTGACCTCTTCCACAACTTTCGGCATCCGGGTCATACCGCCGACCAAGACCACCTCGTCGATGTCGCCTTTCGACAGGCCTGCGTCTTTCAACGCGGCCGCGCAGGGCTTCATCGAGGCCTTGATCAGATCGCCCACCAGGCTTTCCAGCTTGGCACGGGTCAGTTTCATGACCATGTGCAGCGGCGTGCCCGAGCTGGCATTCATGCTGATGAACGGCTGGTTGATTTCGGTCTGCTGCGCCGAGGAAAGCTCGATCTTGGCTTTTTCAGCGGCCTCTTTCAGGCGCTGAAGGGCCATCTTGTCTTTCGTCAGATCGACGCCGTTTTCCTTTTTGAACTCGTCCGCCAGATAGTTGACGATCCGCATGTCGAAGTCTTCGCCGCCAAGGAAAGTGTCGCCGTTGGTCGATTTCACCTCGAACAGGCCGTCGTCGATTTCCAGGATGGTGATATCGAAGGTGCCGCCGCCAAGGTCATAGACCGCGATGGTCTTGGTTTCTTTCTTGTCGAGCCCATAGGCCAGCGCCGCAGCGGTGGGTTCGTTGATGATCCGCAGAACCTCAAGCCCGGCGATCTTGCCGGCGTCCTTGGTGGCCTGACGCTGAGCGTCGTTGAAATAGGCCGGAACGGTGATGACCGCCTGCGTGACCTCTTCGCCCAGATAGGATTCAGCGGTTTCCTTCATCTTCTGAAGAATCACGGCCGAGATCTGCGCAGGCGAGTATTTGTCACCGCGCACTTCGACCCAAGCATCGCCATTGCCACCGTCAATGATGTTGTAGGGCACCAGCTTGCGGTCTTTTTCCACTTCGGCGTCGGTAACGCGGCGACCGATCAGGCGTTTGACGGCAAAAACCGTATTGGTCGGGTTGGTGACGGCCTGCCGTTTGGCGGGCTGACCAACAAGACGTTCGTTTTCAGTGTAGGCGACAATCGAAGGCGTCGTGCGCGCACCCTCAGCATTCTCGATCACACGCGGCTGCGCCCCGTCCATGATGGCGACGCAGCTGTTCGTGGTCCCGAGGTCGATTCCTATGACTTTGGCCATGATATATACCTCTTCTTTGGCGATGTTCTGGTTGGCAGGTCCGGGTACGGCCCCTGCCCTCCGATCCCAGGGTTGTCAGTTCAAAATCCGATCAGAGGCTCTGCCCCGTCACGGCTTCTGGGCGTATATAAGGAGGGGTATTGGCCCCTGCAAGCGCTGCACCCCAAGGAAGATTGCAAGAAAATGACGGATTCTGCCGATCTGCCACCCAACCGACCGCTTCCGGCCGATATTCGCGGCTTTCGCCACTATCCCGGCTGGCTGTCCCTGCCCGAGCAGCGCGCCCTGCTGGACGATCTGCGCGGCGTGATCGCCGCCGCACCGCTGTTTTCACCGATGACGCCCTACGGCAAGCCGATGTCGGTGCGGATGACCTCGGCGGGGCAATTCGGCTGGGTCTCGGACCGGCGCGGCTATCGCTACAGCGCGCAGCACCCGGACGGCAGCGACTGGCCGCCGATCCCGGAAAGCGTGCTGACCATCTGGCGTGCGGTGGCCGGGGTAGACCGGTTGCCGGAATGCTGTCTGATAAACTTTTACAGCGAGGGCGCCCGAATGGGCCTGCATCAGGACCGCGACGAGGCCGACTTCGGCTGGCCGGTGGTCTCGGTCAGCCTGGGGGACGATGGGCTGTTTCGAATCGGCAATCTCGGCCGGGGAGGCAACACCCAAAGCCTTTGGCTGCGCTCGGGCGATGTGATGGTGATGGGCGGCGCGGCTGACCTATCACGGCGTCGACCGGATCGCCTTTGGCAGCTCGGCCCTGTTGCCCGAGGGCGGGCGCGTCAACCTGACGCTTCGTGTGGTGACCTGATCGCACCGGCAGCGCCCGAAACAGGTGGCATCCCGCCGCGCCCGCGACGGCGAAGGCCGGTGCGACGGCGCGCTTCAGGCCGCAACCGACGGCGCTGTCATCGGCTCGCGCTCCAGCTGATCGAGACATACTGCCGTGTGTAGAACTCGCCCATCAGGCCAATCATCAACAAGACGACCCCGACGATCAGCGGGTAGGTCCAGGACGAGTAATGCGGGTTGTAGTTGATGAAGGCATAGCCGCGCGCCTGGTCGATGGTGTGAAACAACGGGTTCCAATCGAATAGCACCAGCATCTTGTGCGGCAGCGTATTGGCCAGAAACATCTTGCCCGAGGCGATCATGTTTACCCGGCTGTAAACCGTCGCCACAACGCCAAAGAAGTCAGGCGCCCAAGGCTTTGCCGCGAGAATGACCATTCCGATTGCCACGCCGGTAAACCACGCCAGCAACACCATGCCGATCGCACCGATCGGATCGTAGATCTCGACCGGGTTGAAGGCGAGGTGGTAGACACTGATCACCACCACCATTGACAGAACCTGAATGTAAAGCGCCCCTAGCGCCGCCGACGTGATCGACACGGCCGTGCTCATCGGCGCGTGCTTCATCATCTGCGATGTCGCCCCTTCCGCACCGGCGACCGCCCCCAGCGCCTTTGTATGCGTCATGAACAAGAAGATCCCGCTCATCACATAAAGCAGGAAATCGCCCCGGATCGCGTTGCTGCGCATGCCCAGCACATTGAACATCACATAGAAAGTCGCGACCAGAATGACCGTCTGGACCATGTTCATCAGCAGCCCAACAATCGCATTGCCATGCGTTTTGCGGATCGAGCGGACGGTACTGTGATAGATCAGCTCCAACAGGCTGAACGTCGAGCCCAATGTGCTGTTACTGCGTCTCGCCTTGAACATGTGGGTCCATTACCTGCCGATTGGGTGCCTGGGCGCGATTATCGCCCGGAAAACTTGCTGTTCCCTTGACAGCAGATCATAAGATGAGATGGCCACCGGATCAATCGCCATGCCACGTCGCCACCGAGGAGAAAATACCATGGATTTCGAACGCCTCGTCACCGTCATGCGCCGCCTTGCGCTGGAAGCTGGCGATCGAATCATCGAGATCTACAATTCGCCTGATTTCGAGGTGCGCACCAAATCCGATGACAGCCCGGTGACCGCCGCGGACGAGGCCGCCGATGCACTGATCTCAGAGGGGCTGGCCGAGGCCTTTCCGCAAACCGTGCTGGTGACCGAGGAACAGGCCGCCAGCCACGGCCAGACCGCCAGCAGCTTTCTGATCGTCGATCCGCTGGATGGCACCAAGGAATTCGTCCAGCGTCGCGGAGATTTCACCGTCAACATCGCCTATGTCGAAGACGGCGTGCCGTTGCGCGGGGTGGTCTATGCCCCGGCCAAGGGTCGGCTGTTCTACACCTTGGCGGATGGCCGCTCGGTCGAGGAAATGGGCGCCTTCGACAAGGACCAGATCGGCGAGCAAAAGCCGATCTCGGTGTCGATCCCCGACAACCGCGGGCTGATGGTGGTTGCCTCGAAATCGCACCGCGACGCCGCGACCGATGACTATATCGGCCAATACGCGGTGCGCGACATGACCAGCGCCGGGTCAAGCCTGAAGTTCTGCCTTGTCGCCACCGGCGAGGCCGATCTTTACCCCCGGCTGGGCCGGACGATGGAATGGGACACGGCCGCAGGTGATGCGGTGCTGCGCGGTGCGGGTGGCGAAGTGGTGCGCTTTGACGACCACACCCCGTTTCGCTATGGCAAACCCGGCTTTGCCAACCCGTTCTTCATTGCCTATGCCCCGGGCGTCTTGTTGGTGAAATGATGTCCGTTCTGATCGTCATTCCCGCCCGCTATGCCTCGACCCGTTACCCGGCGAAACCTCTGGTGTCGCTGACCGGCGCGACCGGCGTTTCAAAGACCCTGATCCGGCGCAGTTGGGATGCGGCGATGGCCGTGACCGGGGTCGCGCGCGTGGTCGTCGCCACCGATGATGACCGCATCCGCACCGAGGCCGAAGGCTTTGGCGCCGAGGTGGTGATGACCTCGGCCGATTGCCAGAACGGCACCGAGCGCTGCGCCGACGCCTACGCCCGGCTGGGCCAACCCTTTGATATCGTGGTCAACCTGCAAGGTGACGCGCCGCTGACGCCCGCGTGGTTTGTCGAAGACCTCGTGAACGGGCTCCGCGCCGATCCGGGCGCCGAGCTGGCCACCCCGGTGCTGCGCTGCGAAGGCGCCATGCTGGCGTCGTTGCGCGACGACCGCTACCACGGCCGCGTCGGCGGCACGACGGCGGTGTTCGGGGCCGGCCATCGCGCGCTCTATTTCTCGAAAGAGGTCATCCCCTACACGCCGACCTCCTATCTCGCGCATGAACCGACCCCGGTGTTCCATCACGTCGGCGTCTATGCCTATCGGCCGCAGACCCTGACCGACTATCCCGGCTGGCCGATCGGACCGCTGGAAACGCTGGAAGGGCTTGAGCAGCTTCGCTTTTTGGAAAACAACCGTTCGGTTCTGTGTGTCGAGGTCGAGGCCCGAGGCCGTCAGTTCTGGGAACTGAACAACCCCGCCGACGTGCCCCGCATCGAAGAGATGATGGTCGCGATGGGGGTCGAATGACCCAGACCGGGCCGGTTCAGGCAGGACCGGTGCGAACGAGCCTTGTCATCGTTTCGCGACACCGGCCTGCGGCCCTGGCACGCTGCCTTGCGGCGGTGGCGCAGCTTGACCACGCCGCGTTTGAGCTGATCGTGGTGGCCGACCCGACGGCCCTTGCCGCCGTGACGCTGCCGGCCAAGACGCTGGCCTTCGATCTGCCCAATATCTCGGCGGCGCGCAACGCGGGTCTGGCCCTTGCGGCGGGCGAGGTCGTGGCGTTTCTCGATGATGACGCCGTGCCAGAACCCAGTTGGCTGCGCCATTTGACCGCGCCTTTCGCCAACCCCAAGGTGGTTGCGGCGGGCGGTTTTGTGCGGGGCCGCAACGGCATCTCGTTTCAATGGAAAGCCAGCCAGACCAACAGCCTTGGCGAAACCACACCGCTGAAGGTGGACGAGGTCAGCCCCAGTCTGCACCCCGCCCAGCCCGGCCATGCGGTGCGCACCGAAGGCACCAACTGTGCCTTTCGGATCGACGAGCTGGCGGCGATCGGCGGTTTCGACCCGGCGTTTCGGTTCTATCTGGACGAAACCGATGTGAACATGCGGCTGGCCCGCAGTGGCTATCTGACTGCCATCGTGCCGCTGGCGCAGGTGGCGCATGGCTTTGCCGCCAGCGCCCGGCGCCACGCGGACCGCGCGCCGAAAACGCTGTTCGACATTGGCGCCTCGTCGGCGGTGTTCTGGCGAAAGCACGCCGACCCGGCCGAAGAACCCGCGGCCCGCGCCCGGCTGATCGCAGCGCAGCGCGCCCGATTGCTGCGCCACATGGTCACCGGCACGCTAGAGCCGCGCGACGTGCCCCGGCTGCTGGCCACGTTGGAGGCGGGCCTGATCGAGGGCGCGTCGCGCGGCTTGGGCCACCTGTCGCCGCTGCACCACAAACCGCCGCCGTTCCTGCCGTTTCCGTCGCGCAAACGCCCGGGAAAGGTGCTGGCAGGCCGCCCATGGCAGGCGCGCCGCCTGCGCGAAAAGGCCCGCCACGCGGTGGCCGAAGGCGCGGTGGTCACGCTGTTTCTGTTCAGCCCCGGCCTGCGCCGCCACCAGCACCGGTTTGACGCCGCAGGCTACTGGGAACAACGTGGCGGGCTTTGGGGACGCGCCCGGCGCGACACCCCCGCCCCCTTTGGCGGGTTCACCGCGCGCCTCGCCGCCGAATGCCGCCGCATCGCGATACTGCGCCCCGTCGCGGCACCCGACCCCGCCCCCGGCGACCAGGACCACTGAGAAATAGTAGGAAACTTGCATCATTTTTCCCATGAAGCTAAGCGATACATGGCCTATGCTTGACGTAGGAATGGCAATCGGTCTCAATCTGGGGCAAAGCAGTGAAACCGATGCACACAAGCTCGGAACGAATAGGTGAGATATGAAACGCAAGGTCACAAAAGCGATCTTCCCGGTTGCGGGGCTGGGAACTCGCTTTCTTCCGGCGACCAAGTCGATCCCCAAGGAAATCATGACGCTGGTGGATCGCCCGCTGATCCAATATGCGATCGACGAGGCCCGCGCCGCCGGCATCAAGGAATTCATCTTTGTCACCTCGCGCGGCAAATCCGCGCTTGAGGACTATTTTGACAGCGCCCCCGAGCTGGAATCCAGCCTGCGCAAATCCGGCAAGGACGCGCTGCTGGAAGTGCTGAAAGCCACCAATATGGACTCGGGCGCAATCGCCTATCTGCGCCAGAACCGGCCGCTGGGGCTTGGCCATGCGGTCTGGTGCGCGCGCCGTCTGGTGGGCAACGAGCCTTTCGCGGTGATCCTGACCGATGACGTGATCGCGGCCGAAAAGCCCTGTCTGCAGCAGATGATGGAGGCCTATACCGAGACCGGCGGCAATATGGTTGCCACGATGGAGGTCGCCCCTGAAAGGGCCTCGTCTTACGGCGTGCTGGATATCGCCGAAGACATGGGCGCCATCGTCCGCGCCCGCGGCATGGTTGAAAAGCCCAAGGCCGAAGACGCGCCCTCGAACCTAGCGGTCATCGGGCGCTACATCCTGACGCCGAAGGTGATGAACAACCTCAACCGGATGAAGGCCGGCGCCGGTGGCGAGATCCAGTTGACCGACGCCATCGCCGAAGAGATCGCCGCCGGGAACCCGGTCTGTGGCTTCCGCTTCCGCGGCCAGCGCTTTGACTGCGGCTCGAAGGCGGGCTTCTTGCAGGCGACCGTGGCCTTCGGTTTGGCGCGGCCCGATCTGCGCGACGAATTCGCACAGTATCTGACCGATGTGACGGCAATGCAGAAGGCAGCCGAGTAGGCCGTGGCTCGGAATGTATTGGTAACTGGGGGTGCGGGCTACATCGGTTCGCACGCCTGCAAGGCCTTGAAGGCGGCGGGCTATGTGCCGGTTACCTTCGACAGTCTGGTGACCGGCTGGCAGGACGCGGTCAAGTTCGGCCCCTTCGAGCGGGGCGATCTGATCGACCGCGCGCGGCTGGACGAGGTTTTCGCCAAGTGGCAGCCGGTTGCGGTGATGCATTTTGCCGCCCTCAGCCAGGTTGGCGAATCGATGCGCGAACCGGGCCAGTATTGGCGCGGCAACGTCTGTGCCAGCCTCAATCTGATCGAGGCGGCGGTGGCGGCGAACTGTCTTGATATGGTCTTTTCTTCGACTTGCGCCACCTATGGCGACCAAGACGGCGTCGTGCTGGATGAGACCACGGTGCAGGCCCCGATCAATGCCTATGGCGCCTCGAAACGCGCGATCGAAAACATGCTGCATGATTTTGGTGCCGCCTACGGGCTGCGCTCGGTCATCTTTCGCTATTTCAACGTGGCCGGAGCCGACCCCGAGGGCGAGGTTGGCGAATGTCACCGACCCGAAACCCATCTGATTCCGCTGATGCTGGATGCGATTGACGGCAAGCATCCGGCGCTGACGATTTACGGCACCGATTACCCCACCCCCGATGGCACCTGCGTGCGCGACTATGTGCATGTCTCGGATCTGGCGGATGCGCATGTGCTGGGGTTGCGATGGCTTGAGGCGGGCAGAGGGTCCGCGGTGTTCTGTCTTGGCTCGGGCAGCGGCTATTCGGTGCGCGAAGTGATCGAGGCCTCGCGCAGCGTCACCAACCGCGCCGTGCCGATGGCGCTTGGCGCGCGCCGCCCCGGCGATGCGGCCAAGCTGGTCTCGGGTTCGGTGCGGGCGAAGGCCGAACTGGGTTGGGCGCCGCACCGCTCGGATCTGGTGTCGATGATTACCGACGCTTGGCACTGGCACCAGACCGGGCACTATGAACGCTAGCCCGACCGCAAGACTGCTGGATATAACGCGGCTGGTGTCGCGCGCGGGTTTGGGGCCGCTGACCGGGGTCGATCGGGTCGAGATGGCCTATCTGAGCGCACTGGAACGCGCGCCAGAGCCGCTGTTTCTGCTGTGCCGCACGAGCTATGGGTTCTTGTTGTTGCCGGCTGCGGCGGCGACCACGCTGCGCCTTGGGCTGAGCAACCCCGAAACCCTGCCCTCTGCGGGCTGGCCAGACCGGCTGCGCCGGCGCCACACCCCCCGCGCCCGGCTTGAGGCGGCGCTGCGGCCACAGGCCGTGGCCCGCGCGCCCCACACCCGGCTGGCCGCCATGGTGACCCGGCACCTGCCGCGAGGCAGCACCTATCTCAACGTCGGCCAGACCACGCTTCAGCCAAAAACACTGGCGCGGCTGCGGCGCGTGCCGGGGTTGCGCATCGCGGTGATGATTCACGACACCATCCCGCTGGATTTCCCGCAGTTCGCACGGGCCGAGGAACCTGCGCGCTTTGCCGACCGGCTGGCGGCGGCGCTGCGCCACGCGGATCTGGTGATCTGCAATTCACACGCCACCGCCGCCGATGTCGCCCGCCACGCCGGTTCCGGCCCGCTGCCGGCCTGCCTCGTGGCACCCCTTGGCACCGATCGGCCGCGCCCCGACCGCTCTGCGCTGCCACCGGGGCTGGATCTGTCGGCCCCCTATTTCGTCACGCTGGGCACCATCGAGCCGCGCAAGAACCATGCGCTTCTGCTGGACAGCTGGGAACAAATCCTGCGGCAGATCCCCGAAACGCAGGCCCCGCGCCTGTTCATTCTGGGGCGGCGCGGCTGGAACAATCACGCCACCTTTCAGCGGCTAGACAGCGCCCCCTATATGGGCCGGGTGGTGCATGAACTGGCGGGCCTTTCGGATGGCGCCGTCGCGGCCCTGCTGGAACACGCGCAGGCGCTGCTGATGCCCTCCTTCGCCGAGGGTTTTTGCTTGCCCCTGACCGAGGCGGCCAGCCTTGGAACCCCCATCGTAGCCACCCCGCTTGCCGCCGTGCGCGAACGGCTGGGCGATCACGCCACCTATGTGGCGGCTGACGCAAGTTCCTCTTGGGCCGAAAAAATCCTGCAACTGACCGCGCAAGACCGAGACGCGCAGGTCGCGCTTGCCACAAAAACCACCGCCATTGTCATTCCGTCGTGGACAGAGCATTTCAATCTCGTCTTAAAGGAGATGTGACAAAAGCAGCTTTGGCCGCCAAGGCTGCAGCCGTTGGGAAGGGTCGGATTGCGCATCTGGAAGTCATACCGCCTGCGTTTGAAACGCAAGCGCTACCTCGCCCGCGCGTTTCGCAAACGCCGCGAGTTGAAGGTTGTTGCGAACCGTACCGACCAGATCAAGCCCGGCGATGTCCTGCTTTTTGCCACGCTGCGCAACGAACGCGTCCGCCTGCCCTATTTCCTGCGCTACTACCGCAATCTCGGGATCCGGCATTTTCTGATCGTCGACAACGGCTCGGACGATGGCGGCCTCGAATATCTTTGCGACCAAAAGGACGTCTCGCTCTGGGGCACCCAGGCCAGCTACAAGAAGTCGCGCTTCGGGATGGATTGGATCAACTGGCTTTTGCTGCGCCACGGCCATGGCCATTGGACCCTGACAGTCGATCCCGACGAATTCTTCGTCTATCCGTTTTGCGATACCCGCCCGATCCGGGCGCTGACCGACTGGCTTGATACCTACGAAATCCAGTCCTTTCCGGCGATGCTGCTGGATATGTATCCCAAGGGGCCGATCGACGCGGTGCCCTACACCGAGGGGCAAAATCCCTTCGACATTGCCTGCTGGTTTGACAGTGGCAACTATACCATCTCGAAGAACAAGCAGTTCCAGAACCTGTGGATACAGGGCGGCCCGCGCGCGCGCACCTTCTTTGCCGACAACCCGCGCGACGCCCCGTCGTTGAACAAGATCCCGCTGGTGAAATGGCACCGCAGCTATGCCTATATCAGCTCGACCCACATGATGTTGCCACGGTCGCTGAACATGACCTATGACGAACTGGGCGGCGAAAAGTCCAGCGGTTGCCTGCTGCATGCCAAATTCCTGTCCCCCCTGACCGCCAAGGTCGAAGAGGAATTGCAGCGTCAGCAGCATTTTGCCGAGTCGCGCGAATACAAGGCCTATTCGGATGCCCTGTCCTCGGAGCCGGACCTATGGTGCAAATGGTCCGAGAAATACATTAACTGGCGCCAGCTCGAGATCCTCGGGCTGATGTCAAAGGGCAACTGGGCATGACTGTCGGCTTCATCATGATGTGTCACACCGCGCTGGACCGCGCCGCGCAAGTTGCGCGCCATTGGGCCAAAAGCGGCGCACCCGTGGTCATTCATGTCGATAGACGTGTCGGCCAGCACGACTATACCGCGATGAACCGCGCGCTTGCCGATCTGGAGAACGTCAGCTTTTCACGCCGCTTCAAATGCGAATGGGGCACCTTTTCGTTGGTCGAGGCGGCGCAGGTGGCCAGCGAACAGATGCTGGAGCAGCACGCAAGTGTGCGGCATGTGTTTCTGGCCTCGGGGTCGTGCCTGCCGCTGCGTCCGGTCAAAGAGCTGGTCGACTATCTCGACGCGCGCCCCTACACCGACTTCATCGAAAGCGTGACCACCGCCGACGTCACCTGGACGGTTGGCGGTATGGACTTCGAGCGGTTCACCCTGCGCTTTCCGTTTTCCTGGAAACGGCAACGGGGGATGTTTGACCGCTATGTGGCGCTGCAACGCCGGCTTGGCCTGAAACGCAAGATCCCCGACGGGCTGGTGCCGCATCTGGGCAGCCAGTGGTGGTGTCTGACGCGCCAGACCCTGTCGGCGATCTTGCAAGACCCCGACCGCGCCGGCTATGACAAATACTTCCGCCGGGTCTGGATCCCCGATGAAAGCTATTTTCAGACCTTGGCGCGGCTTTACGCGACCAGCATCGAAAGCCGGTCGCTGACGCTCTCGAAATTCGATTTTCAGGGCAAGCCGCATATTTTCTACGATGACCATCTACAGCTTCTGCGCCGGTCGGACTGTTTTGTCGCGCGCAAGATCTGGCCGCAGGCGAACCGGCTTTACCAAGCGTTCCTGGCGCCGCGCAGCGAAGGTGAAACGCAATCGGAACCCAACCCCACCAAGATCGACCGGCTGTTCTCGAAGGCGGTCGAACGCCGCCTCAAAGGCCGTCCGGGGCTTTTCATGCAAAGCCGCTATCCGTTGCAAGACCGCGAAAACGGCAAGACATCGGCACCCTATTCGATTTTTCAGGGGTTTTCCGACCTGTTTGAGAATTTTGACGGCTGGCTGGCGAAATATGTGGGCGCGCGGGTGCACGGTCATCTGTTCGGCCCCATGCGCACCGAGTTTTCGGGCGGCGAGACGGTGTTTTCGGGCTGCCTGTCCGACAGCGCCGCGCTACGCGACTACAATCCGCGTGCGTTTCTGACCAGCCTGATCTGGAATAGCCGGGGCGAGCGGCAATGCTTCATGTTCAGCCCGCGCGACACTCAGGCGATCAACTGGTTTACCGCCACCGACCCGAATGCCCAGATTTCGGTGATTTCGGGGGCTTGGGCGGTGCCGCTGTTTCGCTCGACTCAGAATTTTTCAATCCTTCGGCGCGAGGCCGCACGGCTTCAGCAGATCGAAACCGATCATCTTGCGATCCTGCGCTCGATGTATGTCAAGGCGCGGGTGCGGATCTGGACAATGGCCGATTTCATCGAAAACCCGATGGAACCCCTGCAAACCATCATCGACGAGATCAGCCCCCGCGCCACCCGCCGTCTGGCCGAGGCACCGCGCATGGTTGACCTGACCGGCTTTGGCCAGTTTCTGCAAAACCTCAAGAATCAGGGGATGCTGCCGCGCCTGATGGGCGATTTCCCGGTGGGCGATGATCCGCGCCCCAATTCTTCGCGCCGCGGGCGCCCATATCTGGTGAAGTGACCCGATGAGCCACTTCGACAGTTTTGTGATATTCGCCGAGATGCGCACCGGCTCGAACCTGCTGGAGGCCAGCCTGAATGCGCTGCCCGGTGTGGCCTGCCATGGTGAGGCCTTCAACCCTGTGCTGATTGGCTATCCAAACCGCACCGAGCTGTTGGGCGTCTCGATGGCGGCGCGCGATGCCGACCCGTCGGCGCTCTTGCAAAGGATCGGCGCGGCCGAGGGCCTGAACGGGTTTCGCTATTTCCACGATCACGACCCCCGCGTGCTGGAGACTCTGCTGAACGACCGGCGCTGCGCCAAGATCATCCTGACCCGGAACCCGATCGAAAGCTATGTCAGCCTGAAGATCGCCCGCGCCACCGGCCAGTGGAAACTGGGCGACGCCAAGCACCGCAAACAGGCCCGTGCCAGCTTTGACGCCGATGAATTCGAAGCCCATTTGAACAATCTGCAAGCGTTTCAGGTGGCGCTGATGCACGCGCTTCAGACCAGCGGCCAGACCGCCTTTTACATCGATTACGAAGACACCCGCGACCTTGCGGTGCTGAATGGTCTGGCGCGCTTTCTGGGGGTCGATGCCACGCTTGCCGCCCTGCCCGACGGCATGGTCCCGCAAAACCCCGAAGAGCTTGGCGAAAAGGTTGCCAATTTTGCCGGCATGACGGCGTCTTTGGCCCGGCTGGATCGATTCAACCTGTCGCGCACTCCGAATTTTGAACCGCGCCGCGGCCCCGGTGTGCCGGGCTTTGTCGCGGCCAAGGGCGCCGGGCTTTTGTATATGCCGATCCGGCCGGGTCAGGACAGCGCCCTGCGCGACTGGCTGGCGAAGCTGGGCAGTGGCGGGCTGGAAGAGAGTTTTACGCAAAAGACCCTGCGCCAATGGAAACGCGCCCGCCCCGGTCATCGCAGCTTTACGGTCGTGCGCCACCCCTTGGCGCGCGCGCATCTGGCCTTTGCCACGGTGCTTGACCGCCCCGGTCAGGCCGAAACGCGCGACCTGCTGCGCAAGCATTACAAGCTGCCGATCCCGCCTGACCCAAAGATCGCGACGATGGATGTGGACGACTACCGCGCCGCGCTGTTGGCGTTTCTGAAGTTTCTCAAACCGAACCTGAATGGCCAGACCAGCCTGCGCGTGGACCCGATCTGGGCAAGCCAGACGATACTCGTGCAGGGCTTTGCCCAGTTCGCGCCGCCTGATCTGATTATCCGCGACAACGATATTGCCGCCGATCTGGCGTATCTGGCGCAGACTGCGGGCATTGCCGCGCCGCAGTTCATCCCGCAGGCCGAAACCGGCGTGCCCTTTGCGCTGGCGGCGGTGCATGACGCGGCGCTCGAGGCCGCCGCGCACGACGCCTATACGCGCGACTATGTCAATTTTGGTTATCAGGAATGGCGCCCCTGAGCCGGGGCTGGTCGGCGGCGGTCAGGCCGCCTGAACCCCCTGCGCCTCGGTCAGCACGGCATGCAGCGCCGCCGGGTCCACATTGGCGCGCAGCTTGGCACAAACCTCGGGGTTGCGCATCGTGCGCGATACCAGCGCCAGCGCCTTGAGATGGTCAACGCCCGAATCCTTGGGTGCAAACAGCGCAAACACCAGATCGACCGGCTGCCGGTCCACCGCATCAAAATCGAGCGGCCTTTCCAGCCGCAGGAACACCGCCACGACCTCGGTCAGCCCATGCAGTCGCGCATGTGGCAAGGCCACACCGTGACCAACACCAGTTGGCCCCAGGCTTTCACGTTCCTGAAGCGCATCAACCGTCTGGGCGGCATTCAGCCCGTAGGCTGAATGCGCAATTTCACCGAGGTCCTGAAACAGACGCTTTTTGCTTGTGACATGGGCCAACGCCTTGACGGCGCTCGGCTTTAGCAGGTTCGAAAGGTTCATTCGCCTTACTTTTCCGCGCCCGTTGCCGGGTGCCTATTTGCTGTTACGCGGGTCAATCCAGCCCACGTTACCATCATCGCGGCGGTGGACAACATTCACACCGCCATGCTTTTCGTTGCGAAACACCAAAAGCGGCGCGCCCAGCAACTCCATCTGCATAACCGCTTCGCCGACCGAAAGTGTGGCGACATTCGTCTCCATCTCGGCCACGATAACGGGCGACAGGGCGCCAGTGTCCGAATCCGCTGCATCATCCCCCGCGGCGAGCACATACATCCCCGCAGGACCGAATTCAACAGGCTCCATTCTTTCGCGATGATGGTCTTTCAGGCGCCGCTTGTGACGGCGCAACTGCTTGTCCATTTTCTCGCGGCACGATTCGAAGGCGGCATAGACCTCGCCGGCACGACCGACGGCGGCCGCAGTCAGGCCGGTGGACAGATGCACTGTCGCCTCGCACAGATATTCGTGCGCATTGCGCGAAAACACCACCGAGGCATCAGTCGGGCGCTGCGAGTATTTCTCGACAGTTTCGCCCAGTTCAGATTTCACATGGGTTTGTAGCGCATCACCCACGTCGAGCTGTTTTCCGCTGATCTGGTACCGCATGGCTTCTCCTTCAGGAACATGGACTCACCCCCATCGAGAATGGCTGGGGTGAAGACCTGGTTAAATCTCGCATGGTGGCGGAACAGGCTCTGCCCGCAGAGCGGCCCGGTGCGGGTGTCTTGCGGCGGCGACGTGTTGCTAGGAGTCGATGTTCACGCATTTGTCTTATTTGGGAACGGATCGGGCGGGGTGTCAACGGCTTCCTTGCGGCACGTGTGCGGGTCAGGAGCCGGGCGTCAAGATCCGGTCCCGCGCAAGCCGCAAATCAGATGATGCGAAAGCTCTGCCCCAGATAGACGCGACGGACATTTTCATCGCGCACCACCTCATCTGTGGTGCCTGACATCAACACTTTGCCATCGTGCAAAATATAGGCACGATCCACGATTTCCAGCGTTTCGCGGACGTTGTGGTCGGTAATCAGCACGCCAATTCCGCGCGATTTGAGCTGCGTCACCAGCGCCCTGATCTCGGCCACAGCGATCGGGTCGACCCCGGCGAAGGGTTCGTCCAGCAGCAGATATTTCGGGTCGGCGGCCAGACAGCGCGCGATTTCCACCCGACGCCGCTCGCCGCCCGACAGCGCCAGCGCCGGTGCCTGCCGCAGATGCGCGATCGAGAAATCGCCCAGCAATTCCTCAAGCCGCTCGCGGCGCTTGTGGCGGTCTGAAACCGCGATCTCCAGCACCGCAAGGAGATTGTCCTCGACCGACAGGCCGCGAAAGATCGAGGCCTCTTGCGGCAGATAGCCGATGCCCAGCCGCGCCCGGCGATACATCGGCAGCGCGGTCACGTCGCGCCCGTCGATCAGCACCTTGCCCGAGTCGGGGGTAATCAGCCCGGCGATGTTGTAAAAACAGGTCGTCTTGCCCGAGCCGTTCGGCCCCAGCAGCGCCACCACCTCGCCGCGCGCCAGATGGATCGAGACATCGCGGATGACCAGACGTTTGCGATAGCTTTTGCGCAGGCCCTCGATCTGCAGCCCGCCGGTCGGCTCGGCGACGTGCAATGAGGGTTCGGCGGTCATCAGTTGCCACCGGGCTGCAAGATGGTCCGCACGCGCCCGTCCATGGCGCCGGTCCCGGTCTTCAGATCAACGGTCAGCTTTTGGCCCGACATCACGTTCTGGCCTTGGGTCAGCAGCACATCTCCGGTCAGCACGATCTGCCCCGAGGCGATGGTATAGACCGCCTCGCGCGCCTCGGCGGCCTCGGTGGCGTTGACCAGCGTGACCCCGCCAGAGGCATGAAGTCGCTCGATTTTCGAGGTCCCGCCGGCGCCGTATTCGACCCGCACGGTCGCGGCAGACAGGCGCATGTCGCCCTGCCCAACCACAACATTGCCGGTAAAGGTCGCGCTGCCATCGGCCTGATTGACGGCAAGGCTGTCGGCGGTCACCTCGACCGGGGCCGAGGTGTCGCCACGGATGCCGCCAAAGGCGATCTGCTGCGCAAGCGCGGGCAGCGGCGCGGCGACCAGAATCGGTGTAATCAAGGCAATGGCAAGCAAAAAGGGGCGGGTCAGCGCGGGCATAATGTCCTCATTCCTTGGGCAGGTATATCAGCTTCACGCCGTCGTTGAAAACCAGAACATGGGTCGCCCCTCCGTCGTCCGAGGAAAACCGCATCGACCCCGCCGTCAATGTGCCGAAAGGCGCCGCCGCGTTGACCGTGCCGGGCGCAGTCAGCACCGAATGATCGGTCGCGGCCTCAAGTAGCGCGGTCTTGATCGAGTAGCCGGTCGATGTGGACAGGACCACCGCCTTGGAAAAGGTAATCAGCCCGCCGGCCGGGTCCATCCGCCCCTCGGCCGAGGCGAGTTCGGCCGTCAACCCTCCGGGCATATCCAGATGCGCGACCATGGCGCGGGCCGAGGCGCCGCCCTGCCCGCCCGGATCAGGTGTCGCCGTTTCCGCCGTGATGGACAGGGCGGCGCCATCCTGGGTCATGCCGGCATACTCTGGCGCGGTCAGCCGGGGTTCGCGCGCAAGTTCGGCGACATCGACAGTGGCATAAGGGATCGCATCGGTCGGATCGACCTTGCCGGAAAACAGAAACAGCGTCGACAACAGCGCCAGCGCGGCCAAGGGCAGGGTGATCTTTGCCCAGGCCACCATCCGCGAATGGGCGTTGTCGAAAGCCGGCATCAGATCACCCCGGCGCGCAGGCAATCGTGGATGTGCAAGATCCCCGAGGGCACGCCAGCCGCGTCAGGTGCGACGACAAACAGGCAGGTGATCTTGCGGTCATTCATCACCGCCACCGCCTTTTCGGCCAGCGCACCGGGGTCGATGGTGCGCGGCGCATGGGTCATCACTTCGGCGGCGGTAAGCGACAGCAACCCGTCCATGTGGCGGCGCAAGTCGCCGTCGGTGACGATCCCGACCAGCATGCCGGTGCGGTCAGTCACACCGACCACGCCAAAACCCTTCTGGCTGATGACCAACAGCGCCTCGCCCATCGGCGTCGTCTCGCTGACCAGCGGCAAATCGCGGTGCATCAGGTCCGCGACCTTGGCCAGCCGCGCGCCCAGCTTGCCGCCGGGGTGGAAGGTGCGGAAATGTTCGGGCGTGAACTGCCGATGCTCCATCAGCGCCACCGCCAGCGCATCGCCCAGCGCCAATGTCATCGTGGTCGAGGTGGTGGGCACCACACCGGTGCCGCAGGCCTCGGCGGCCTGTGGCAGCACGATCGCCACATCGGCCTGCCGCAACAAGGTGCTGTCGGCCCGGCTGGCGACCCCGATCAACGGAATCGAGAAGCGTTTGCAATGCGCGACGATATCGGAAAGCTCGGGCGTCTCGCCCGAGTTCGACAACACCAGCGCCACATCGTCACGCGTCACCATTCCCAGATCGCCATGGCTGGCCTCGGCGGGGTGGACGAACTGCGCCGGGGTGCCGGTCGAGGCCAGCGTCGCGGTGATCTTGCGCCCGACATGGCCCGATTTGCCCATGCCCGACACGATGACCCGGCCCTTGGCCGCGAGGATCACCCGGACCGCCTCGCTGAATGACCCGTTCAGCGATTGCGCCAACGCCTCAAGCCCGGCGATCTCGATCTCGATCACCCGGCGCGCGGTCTCCATGAACTCAGTGGTGGAAAATGTCATGCGGTTCATCCCAGCCCATCAGATCCAACTGCGCCCGGGCTGGAAGAAAGTCAAAGCACGCCTGCGCCAGCGCGGTGCGACCTTCGCGTTCCAGCCGCTTTTCAAGCTCGGTCCACAGCTTGTGCAGGTATAGCACATCCGAGGCGGCATAGTCTTTTTGCGCCTGCGTCAGTTCGGCCGCGCCCCAATCCGAGGTTTGCTGCTGTTTCGACACATCGACCCCGACCAGATCCTGCAACAGGTATTTCAGCCCGTGCCGGTCGGTAAAGGTGCGCACCATCTTTGAGGCGATCTTCGTGCAAAACACCGGCGCCGTCGTCACGCCAAAAGCGTTGTAAAGCGCGGCCAGATCAAAGCGGGCAAAGTGGAACAGCTTGACCGTTTCGGGGTCGGCCAAAAGCGCGCACAGGTTCGGCGCGACCTTCTGGCCCTTGGCGATCTGCACCAGATGTGCGTCGCCATCCCCGGCTGAAAGCTGCACGAGGCAGAGCCGGTCGCGACGCGGATCAAGACCCATCGTCTCGGTATCAATAGCAACGACCGGCCCCAGATGGAGCCCGTCGGGCAAGTCGTTCTTGTGCAGATGGACCGTCATTTAAACCCCTCATTGGCGAAGGGGTTTGGTGCCCAGGAGAGGACTCGAACCTCCACGCCTTGCGGCACACGGACCTGAACCGTGCGCGTCTACCAATTCCGCCACCTGGGCAGGTGTCGTGAGGCGGCTTCTACGAGGGGCCGGGGGCACTGTCAACGGGGTCTGAAAAGAATTTCGCCAAGCCCGGGGCGTGCTTACCCCTTTGCGCTTGTTTGGCGGGGGGCGAGGCGCTAATCAGACTACGGAATTTCGTTATGAAAGGCAGGCGCCCATGTCAAAGCTGGTCACGATCTATGGCGGTTCGGGGTTTGTCGGGCGCTATGTCGCGCGGCGGATGGCAAAAGAGGGCTGGCGTGTTCGCGTTGCCGTGCGCCGCCCCAACGAGGCGATGTTCGTGCGCCAGTATGGCGCTGTCGGGCAGGTCGAGCCGGTGCTGTGCAACATCCGCGATGACGCCTCGGTTGCGGCGGCGATGGCGGGGGCGGATGCGGTGGTCAACTGCGTCGGCATTCTGGTGCGCGAAGGCAAGAACCGCTTTGACGCGGTTCAGGCGGCGGGTGCGGGCCGGGTTGCCCGGCTGGCGGCGGCCGAGGGCGTGGCGCATCTGGTTCATATCTCGGCGATCGGCGCGGATGCGGCTTCCGACAGTGACTATGCCCGCACCAAGGCTGCGGGCGAATCCGCCGTGCTGGCCGCTTATCCTGGCGCGGTGATCCTGCGCCCCTCGGTGGTTTTCGGATCCGAAGACGGGTTCTTCAACCGCTTCGCGATGATGACCCGCTTTGGCCCGATCCTGCCGGTTGTCGGCGCGCAGACCCGGTTCCAGCCGGTGCATGTCGATGACGTGGCGCGGGCCGCTGTCGCCGGGGTGCTGGGCGCCCCTGCCGGGGTCTATGAGCTGGGCGGCCCCGATGTGCGCAGCTTGCGCGAACTGATCGCCGAGATGCTGAATGTCATCAATCGCCGGCGTCTGGTGCTGAACTTGCCGTTCTGGGTCGCGCGGATCATGGGTGCGGGCTTTGACTTTGTGCAATGGATCTCGGGCGGGTTGATTACCAACCGCGTGCTGACCCGCGATCAGGTAAAGAACCTGCGCCGCGACAACGTGGTCAGCCCCGACGCCAAGGGGTTTGCCGATCTGGGCATTCAGCCCACGCCGTTTGCGGCGGTCATTCCTGATTATCTGTGGCGCTTCCGGCCGAATGGCCAGTATGAGGCGATTCAGGCCTCGGCCAAGAATCTGCGCAAGCATTCGTAAATGGACCAGACCACTCTTGTAGCGGCACTGCTTGGCCTGCTCGAGGGACTGACCGAGTTCATCCCGGTGTCGTCAACCGGGCATGTGCTGCTGGCGGGGCATTTTCTGGGGTTTCATTCGACCGGAAAGGCCTTCGAGGTCGTCATCCAGTTGGGCGCCATTCTGGCGATCCTTGGGGTTTACGCCACGCGGTTGATCGCGGTCTTTGCCGCGGCGCCGCGCGATCCGGCCGCGCGGCAGTTCATTGCCTCGGTGCTGATCGCGTTCCTGCCGGCGGTGGTGATCGGCGTCGCAGCGCATGACTTTATCAAGACGGTGCTGTTCGAAAGCCCGCTGCTGATCGCGGTGATGCTGGTGCTGGGCGGGGTCATCTTGTTGGTCGTGGACCGGCTGGACCAGAACCCGACCCATCTTGACGCGATGGCGCTACCTTTGGGAATGGCGCTGAAAATCGGGTTTATTCAATGCCTTGCAATGGTTCCGGGGGTATCGCGGTCCGGTGCGACGATTGTGGGCGCGATGGCGCTGGGCGCCAGCAAACGCGCCGCCGCCGAGTTTTCGTTCTTTCTGTCGATGCCGACGATGGCCGGGGCCTTTGCCTATGATCTGTGGAAGAACCGCGATGTGCTGAGCAGCGCCGATCTGGGCACCATCGCCGTGGGCTTTGTCTTTGCCTTCATCGCGGCGGTGTTCGTGGTTCGCGGCTTGCTGACCTACGTCAGCCGGCACGGCTATGCGCTGTTCGGTTGGTGGCGAATCATTGTCGGCACCGCTGTCTTGCTGGCCATTTCGTTGGGCTACTAGGCAATAGGTCAACACGTGATACCTAATTACGCTTGAATCCGCGCAGTATTTTGATGCTGCGTCAATAAATCCATCATTTAGGTCAGCACAGCTGACTTTTATTTTCTTTTGCCTCAGTGTAGCAAGGCGCGTCTGATACTTTTGGCGAAAGGCGCGGCCATGGCTTTGCAACGCATGCTCAAATTCGTGAACACGGCACGAGAGATGCCCGAGAAGCGTGATGCCACTGTGCGCGCAACTGATTTCAATGAAATCTACCGCGAGTTCGCTGCCGCCAAGGCCGCCGAGCAGGCCAGCCGTTGCAGCCAGTGCGGCGTGCCCTATTGCCAAAGCCACTGCCCCTTGCACAACAATATCCCCGACTGGCTGCGGCTGACCGCCGAGGGCCGTCTGCAAGAGGCCTATGAGCTGAGCCAGGCGACCAATACCTTCCCCGAGATCTGCGGCCGGATCTGCCCGCAAGACCGTCTGTGCGAAGGCAATTGCGTGATCGAGCAATCGGGCCATGGCACGGTGACGATCGGCGCGGTGGAAAAATACATCACCGATACCGCCTGGGACATGGGCTGGGTCAAGCCGATCAAGCCGCACGGGGAACGTGCTGAATCGGTTGGGATTATTGGCGCGGGTCCGGGCGGGCTTGCCGCTGCCGACGTGCTGCGACGCGCCGGTGTGCAGGTCACCGTCTATGACCGCTATGACCGCGCGGGCGGGCTGATGACCTACGGCATCCCCAGCTTCAAGCTGGAAAAGGACGTGGTGATGAACCGCGTCGGCCAATTGGAACAGGCCGGCGTGCAGATGGTGCTGAACTGCACCGTCGGGGAAGATATCTCGTTCGATGCGATCCGCGGCAAGCATGATGCGGTGCTGATCGCGACCGGGGTTTACAAATCGCGCGACTTTGACATGCCCGACGCCGCGGTGCAGGGCGTGGTGCGGGCGATCGACTTTCTGACCGCCTCGAACCGCAAGAGCTTTGGCGACGATGTGCCCGAGTTCGACAGCGGCGAGCTGAACGCGATGGGCAAGCGCGTGGTGGTGGTCGGCGGCGGTGATACCGCGATGGACTGCCTGCGCACCGCCATTCGGCAAGGCGCGGCCAGCGTCAAATGCCTTTACCGGCGCGACCGGACGAACATGCCGGGCAGCCAGCGCGAAGTGCAGAACGCCGAGGAAGAAGGCGTCGAATTTGTCTGGATGACCACGCCCAAGGGCTTTTCCGGGAACCCGGTTTCCTCGGTCACGGTGCAGCGGATGCGGCTGGGTGCGCCCGATGTGACTGGGCGCCAAGCCCCTGAAATCATTGACGGTGCCGATTATGAAGAGGGCGCCGATCTGGTCATCAAGGCGCTGGGATTCGAGCCCGAACCGCTGCCCCGGCTTTGGGGCGAGGATGCGCTGGAAGTGACCCGTTGGGGCACCATCAAGGCCGACTTCCAGACCCACGCAACCAGCCTGCCCGGCGTTTATGCGGTGGGCGACATCGTGCGCGGCGCCAGTCTTGTGGTCTGGGCGATCCGCGATGGCCGCGAGGCCGGCACCGCGATGCTGGCCTATCTGGCCGAGGCCGCCCAGATCGCCGCCGAGTGACACTAACAAAGGCATATTATCGGAATAATATTCCCATCATATGCGCCTCAGGACCCGGCACCAGCGCGCCGGACAACGGGTCAGACAGCATGACCCATCTGATTTCGGAAAGGTAAACGCCATGACCATGGCACCGGCAATTCTGGCAGTGGTTTCGGGGCTTTGCGCGGCACTGCCCGGCATCGCCCTGCCCCTCCATGCCGAAACCTTCAGCCCGCCCGAGGGCTGCCAGCTGACGCTGACGGTGCAGATGCGCCAATGTCAGGTGGCCAATCACTACACCTGCGCCAAGGACGCGCCGGGCGACCGCTGGATCGCCTATGCCGATGGGTCGGGCGTGTTCTTCACCAGCCGGATCGACAATGAGACGCGCTGGATGGAAAGCATCAGCACCGAAACCGGCGAGATCGACGTGCTCGAGGACAGCGCCCCCGACCACGCCTCGTTCAGCACGCTTCTGGCCACCGATCGCGACGACTATGACTTTTACACGCTCAACAATCTTGGCGAGCGGCGCCGCTACACCGGCCATGATCTGCTGACCGGCGAACAGGTGGTGATCGACGGCACCCCTCTGGAGCGTGCCAGCTTTGATCTGTCGTCCTATGATGCGACCGGTGCCTTCGTGTCGCGCCGCTACGGCAGCCAATATGTCAGCCGCGAACTGCGCATATTTTTTTCCGACACGGAAAGCTTTGAAAACGCCTATGGTGACAAGGTGACAACATCGCAGCCGCCCGCCGCGTTCGCGCGGCCCGGCGACAAGGATTTCGGCGCCGCCGAACCCGTATTCGACTGCGACATGCTGATGACGGATGCGCAGCCGACCCCAACCCGACCCGCTTTGCTGAGGAGGCACTGAGATGACTGAATTTGACGCCAAATGGGTTGCCGCCGAGGAAGCCAAGCGCAAATGGATGGCCGAAAACGGGCTTTACAGGGCCGATGACGAACACGCGTCGTGCGGGGTCGGGCTGGTGGTGTCGGTCGATGGCAAACCGTCGCGCCGGGTGGTGGAAAACGGTATCGAGGCGCTGAAGGCGGTCTGGCACCGCGGTGCTGTCGATGCCGATGGCAAGACCGGTGATGGCGCGGGGATTCACGTGCAGATCCCGGTGCCGTTCTTTTACGATCAGGTCCGCCGCACCGGCCATGAACCCGACACCGACAAGCTGATCGCCGTGGGTCAGGTGTTCCTGCCGCGCACCGATTTTGGCGCGCAGGAACGCTGCCGCACGATTCTGGAAACCGAAGTGCTGCGCATGGGCCATTATATCTATGGCTGGCGCCACGTTCCGGTGAATACCGAAGTGCTGGGCGAAAAGGCCAATGCCACCCGCCCCGAGATCGAGCAGATCCTGATCCGCTGCGACAAGGACATCGACCACGAACAGTTCGAGCGCGAGCTTTACATCATCCGCCGCCGGATCGAAAAGGCGGCTCTGGCGGCAAGCATCGCCGGGCTTTACCTGTGCAGCCTGTCGTGCCGCAGCATCATCTACAAGGGCATGATGCTGGCCGAACAGGTCGCGGTGTTCTACCCCGATCTGATGGACGCGCGGTTCGAATCCGCCTTTGCGATTTACCACCAGCGCTATTCCACCAACACCTTTCCGCAGTGGTGGCTGGCGCAGCCGTTCCGCATGCTGGCCCATAACGGCGAGATCAACACCCTCAAGGGCAACGTCAACTGGATGAAAAGCCACGAGATCCGGATGGCCAGCAGCGCCTTTGGCGACGCCGCCGAGGATATCAAGCCGATCATCCCGGCCGGCACCTCGGACAGTGGCGCGCTGGATGCGGTATTTGAGGTGATGGTGCGTTCAGGGCGCAGCGCGCCGATGACCAAGACGATGATGGTGCCCGAGGCCTGGTCGAAATCGACCACCGATATCCCCAAGGCCTGGGCCGACATGTATGCCTATTGCAACGCGGTGATGGAGCCGTGGGACGGCCCCGCCGCGCTGGCGATGACCGATGGCCGCTGGGTCTGCGGCGGGCTTGACCGCAACGGCCTGCGCCCGATGCGCTATGTGCTGACCGGCGACGGCATGCTGATTGCCGGCTCTGAGGTCGGCATGGTGCCGGTCGATGAACATGACGTGGTGGAAAAGGGCGCGCTGGGGCCGGGGCAGATGATTGCCGTCGACATGAAGGACGGCAAGCTTTACCGCGACACCGCGATCAAGGACCGTCTGGCCAACAGCCAGCCCTTCGGCGACTGGATCGCAAAGATCATCGACCTGAACGCGATCCTCAAGGATGTGCCGGAATCGGCCCTGTTCAGCGGCTCGGATCTGCGCAAACGCCAGATCGCGGCGGGTTATACCCTTGAAGAGCTGGAACAGATTCTGGCGCCGATGGTCGAAGACGGCAAGGAAACGATCGCCAGCATGGGCGACGACACACCGCCGGCGGTGCTGTCGCGGCAATACCGCCCGCTGAGCCATTTCTTCCGCCAGAACTTCAGCCAGGTCACCAACCCGCCGATCGACAGCCTGCGCGAAAGCCGGGTGATGAGCCTGAAGACGCGCTTTGGCAACCTCAAGAACGTGCTGGACGAAGACAGCAGCCAGACCGAGATCCTGGTGCTGGAAAGCCCGTTCATCGCCAATGCGGAATTTGCCGCGATGATGCGGCAATTCGCCGGCAATGTGACGGTGATCGACTGCACCTTCCCGGTTGGCGCGGGGCAGGAGGCGCTGCGCGACGGGCTTGAGCGGATCCGCCACGAGGCCGAAGACGCGGTGCGGTCGGGCGCCAATCACCTAGCGCTGACCGATGAATATCAGGGCACCGACCGCGTCGCGATGCCGATGATTCTGGCCACCAGCGCGGTGCATAGCTGGCTGACCCGCAAGGGGCTGCGCACTTTCACCAGCGTCAACGTCCGCGCCGCCGAATGCATTGACCCGCATTACTTTGCGGTGCTGATCGGCTGTGGCGCGACCACGGTGAACGCCTATCTGGCACAAGACAGCATCAATGACCGGATCGAGCGCGGCCTGCTGGAGGGCGAGTTGATCGACGCGATGCGCCGCTACCGCGACGCGATCGACGGCGGCTTGCTGAAGATCATGTCGAAGATGGGGATCTCGGTTCTGTCGTCCTATCGCGGCGGGCTGAACTTTGAGGCGGTGGGCCTGTCGCGCGCCATGGTGGCGGAATATTTCCCCGGCATGCACAGCCGCATCTCGGGGATCGGGCTGCACGGGATTCAGCACAAGCTGGAACAGGTCCACGCGAAGGGCTGGCTGGGCGGCGCCGACATCATGCCGATCGGCGGCTTTTACAAGGCGCGGCAATCGGGCGAAAAGCACGCCTGGGAAGCCAACACCATGAAGCTTTTGCAGACCGCCTGCGAAAAGGCCAGCTTTGACATCTGGAAGCAGTATTCCGCGATGATGCGGGCCAATCCGCCGATTCACATCCGCGATCTGCTGGATATCAAGGCGCTGGCCAAGCCGGTGCCGATCGAAGAGGTGGAAAGCATCACCTCGATCCGCAAGCGTTTCGTGACGCCGGGGATGAGCCTTGGCGCGCTGTCGCCCGAGGCCCATATGACGCTGAACATCGCGATGAACCGGATCGGCGCCAAATCCGACAGCGGCGAGGGCGGCGAAGACCCGGCGCATCATGTGCCGCTGCCCAATGGCGACAACCCCAGCGCCAAGATCAAGCAGGTGGCCTCGGGTCGCTTTGGCGTGACGGCGGAATATCTGAACGCCTGCGAAGAGCTGGAGATCAAGGTCGCGCAGGGCGCCAAGCCCGGCGAGGGCGGCCAGTTGCCCGGCATGAAGGTGACCGAGCTGATCGCGCGGCTGCGCCATTCGACGCCGGGGGTGATGCTGATTTCACCGCCGCCGCACCATGACATCTACAGCATCGAAGACCTCGCGCAGTTGATCTATGACCTCAAGCAGATCAACCCGCGCGCCAAGGTGACGGTCAAGCTGGTGGCCTCGTCCGGGGTCGGCACGATTGCCGCCGGGGTGGCCAAGGCCAAGGCCGACGTGATCCTGATTTCGGGCCATAACGGCGGCACCGGGGCGAGCCCGGCGACCAGCATCAAATATGCCGGCCTGCCGTGGGAAATGGGCCTGACCGAGGCGCATCAGGTTCTGGCGATGAACAAGCTGCGCGAACGGGTGACGCTGCGCACCGACGGGGGCTTGCGCACCGGGCGCGATATCGTCATGGCGGCGATGATGGGCGCCGAGGAATACGGCATCGGCACCGCCGCGCTGATCGCCATGGGCTGCATCATGGTGCGCCAGTGCCAAAGCAACACCTGCCCGGTCGGGGTCTGCACCCAGGACGAACGGCTGCGCGCGATGTTCACCGGCAGCGCCGACAAGGTGGTCAACCTGATTACCTTCTACGCGCAAGAGGTGCGCGAGATTCTGGCCTCGATCGGCGCGCGCAGCATGGACGAGGTGATCGGCCGCGCCGATCTGCTGACGCAGGTCAGCCGTGGCTCGGCGCATCTGGATGATCTGGACCTGAACCCCTTGCTGATTACCGTCGATGGCTGGGACAAGATCGTCTACGACCGCTCGAAACCGCGCAACCATGTGCCCGACACGCTGGACGCCGAGATCATCCGCGATGGCGCGCGCTTCTTCGAGGACGGCGAAAAGATGCAGCTGAGCTATGCCGTGCGCAACACGCACCGCACCATCGGCACCCGCGCCAGCAGCCATATCGTCAAGAACTTCGGCATGCGCAACGCGCTTCAGCCCGACCATCTGACGGTCAAGCTGACCGGGTCCTGCGGCCAGAGCCTGGGCGCCTTTGCCGCGCCGGGGCTGAAGATCGAGGTCTCGGGCGATGCCAATGACTATGTTGGCAAGGGCCTGTCGGGGGGCGTCATCGTGGTGCGCCCACCCATGGGCAGCCCGCTGACCGCCAGCGAAAACACGATCATCGGCAACACCGTGCTTTATGGCGCGACCGAGGGCTATCTGTTCGCGGCAGGTCGTGCGGGCGAGCGTTTCGCGGTGCGCAACTCGGGGGCGAAAGTGGTGATCGAGGGCTGCGGCACCAACGGCTGTGAATACATGACCGGCGGCGTGGCGGTGGTTCTGGGTCGGATCGGGGCCAACTTTGGCGCCGGGATGACCGGCGGCATGGCCTATCTTTACGACCCCGACAGCTGTGCCGAGAACCATATGAACCTGGAAAGCCTGGTCACCTGCGCGGTCAGCCACCCGCATTGGGAGGCGGAGCTGAAGACCCTGATCGAGCGTCACGCCGCCGAGACCGGCAGCCAGAAGGCCAAGGCGATCTTGCTGAACTGGGCGGTCGAGCGCGCCAATTTCCTGCAAGTCTGCGCCAAGGAAATGCTGGTGCACCTGAGCCATCCGCTCAGCCTTGAGCCGCAGGCGATGCTGGCGGAATAGGCCCTTTTGCGGCCCGGATAACGCCCGCATCCCGGATGTGGGCGCTATTTTTTGGCGTGCTGCGGTTTGCACGACCAGCCCGATGCGTGTAGGGTCTTTCCTTTGCCGCGTGATCCCGGCACCGGGGCCGGCACCGGGCACAGCGCTGGGCAACCAATCGCAGACGCGACCGAAAATGCGGATGCCATGCCCGTTTTGGCCCGATCAACGCCCTGTTTTAGTCTGATTTTAACGTCAGTCTGCCAAGGATTGCAGCACTGAACGCAAGGAAAGCCCATGGCAACGACCTACATCGACCAGTTTTTTGTCATGGATCCGGGCAATCCCCCGGCCTACGGCACGGCCCTGTCGGTGGCCAAATACAATATCGTCGATCAGAACGACGACAATTGGGTATCGACCGGCGTGGGCGATACGGTCGATGGGCTGACGGTAACGTCGGTCTGGGTCGGCGACAAGATCACCGTGATGATGGGCGGTGTCTCGAAAACGATTACCGGGGTGACGTTCTATCGCTCTGGCGGGGCGGCTGTGTTCACCCCGACCGATGGCACGGTGCTGGACAACGCGACCTTTGTCAGCTCGACCTATGTCACCAGCTCGACGCAGACGCCGGTCGGCAATTTCGGGCCACCCTGTCTTGTGGCGGGCACGATGGTGCTGACGCCAGAGGGCGAAAAGCCGGTCGAAATGTTGCGCCTTGGCGACCGGGTGATGACCCGCGACTGCGGCGCGCAGCCGATTCGCTGGATTGGGGCGCGCAGCGTGGTCGGAAACGCCGAGTTTGCGCCGGTCCGCTTTGCACCGGGCGCGATCGGCAACACGCGGGCGCTGCACGTCTCGCCGCAGCATCGGATTCTGATGACCGGATGGCGCGCCGAGCTTTACTGCGGCACGAGCGAGGTTCTGGTCGCCGCCGGGCATCTGCTGAATGGCCGGAACGTGACCCGCGCGCATTGCGCCGAGGTCAGCTATTTCCATCTGATGTTCGACAGCCACCAGATCATCGAGTCGGATGGCGCGGCAACGGAAAGCTTTTTCCCCGGCGACGCCATTCTGGCCGGCGACCGTGAAATCCGCGCCGAACTGAACGCACTGTTCCCCGAATTGCGCTGCGAGGTGCCGCCCGAAGACTGGCAGACCGCGCGCCCGGTGGCCCGCGGTGCGGCGATGCGCTGCCTCGTGGCTTGACCATCCCCCCCGGCCCGTGACTTATGGCGCCATGGCGCGCAAGACCAAATCCCCCCCCGCAAAAACCTCGGCGCTTCGCCGTGCGATGGCCCGTATGCTGCGGCTGCCGCTGGCCTGGGCCTTGCGTTGGCTGGGGCGTGCGGTGCTGGTCTGGCTTGCCGCGATGCTGGCGGTGGTGGTGCTTTATACCTTCATCAACCCGCCGATCACCTGGACCATTCTGGGCGAGTATCGCCGTCTGGGCAGTGTCGATCGGCAATGGGCCCCGCTGGAGGATATTGCCCCGGTGATGGCGCGATCGGTCGTCGCGGCGGAGGATGCGAATTTCTGCGAGCATTGGGGTTTCGACATGCGCGCGATTCGTGCGGCGATGGATGAGGGCGGCACGCGCGGCGCCTCGACGCTTAGCCAGCAGGTCGCCAAGAACGTGTTCTTGTGGCAGACCCGAAGCTGGCCGCGCAAGGCGCTGGAGGCGCTGATTACCCCGGCGATCGAGGCGATCTGGTCGAAACGCCGGATCATCGAGGTCTATCTGAACGTGGCCGAATTCGACGAGGGCGTGTTCGGTGTGAACGCGGCGGCGTTTCGCTATTTTCGCACGACGCCGGACCAGTTGACCCCGCGGCAGGCCGCGCTTTTGGCCGCCGTTCTGCCCGACCCGAAGAATCGCAGCGCCGCCCGGCCCAGCGACTTTGTCAGCCGCCGGGCACGCGCGATCGAGGATGGCGCCGAGACGATCCGCCGCGATGGCCGGGCGGCCTGTTTCGACTAGGGCCGCGGCCGCGGGCGTCAGCCGCCCCGAATCGGGCGCGACATCGGACGTGACAAGGATTGATCCGTCGCGTGCTCGGGGCTATCACGGAGGCATCCCGTTGAAAGAGCCGCCCGATGAACCGTCTTTACCACGTCGCCCTGTCGCCGTTCTGCCGCAAGGTTCGCCTGACGCTGGCGGAAAAGAAGATCGAGGTCGAGCTGGTCGAGGAACGCTATTGGGAGCCGGGCCCCGATTTTCTGCGCCGCAACCCGGCGGGCAAGGTGCCGGTGCTGCGGCTTGGCGGGCACACCCTGTGCGAAAGCCAGGCGATCTGCGAATATATCGAGGAAACGGTGCCGAACCCGCCCTTGCTGCCGCGCGATCCCGAGGCGCGCTATGAGGTGCGCCGGCTGTGCGCGTGGTTCGACGACAAGTTCAATACCGAGGTGACGCGCAAGGTGATGGGCGAGCGGGTCTGGAAAAAGGTCATGAAGAAGGGCTACCCCGACAGCAAGAACGTCAAGGAAGGGCTGGCCGCGACCAAGCTGCATCTGGATTACATGGGGGCGCTTCTGGATCAGCGGCGCTGGCTGGCGGGCGATGTGATGACGCTGGCCGATTTCACCGCCGCGGCGCATCTGAGCTGTCTGGACTATATCTCGGACGTGGATTGGGACCGGTCGGCCACGGTCAAGGACTGGTATGCCAAGATCAAGTCGCGGCCGGCGTTCCGGTCGTTGTTGGCGGATCATCTGCCGGGGCTGCCGCCGGCGCCGCAATATGCCGAGCTGGATTTTTGAGCCGGGCCGGGATGGGGGCTGTCTGCCCCCCGCGCCGCTTTTTGCCAAAAGCGGCTGCCCCCGAGGATATTTTTGCGAAGATGAAGGGCGGGTCGAGTGTCTGATCTGAAGGCGCGGCTGGTGGCGCAGGCGCTGGCGGAGGGGTTTTCCAAGGCACGGGTGGCGCGGCCCGATGCAATACCGCAAGCGGCGGGGCGGTTGGCCGACTATGTCGGGGCCGGGCGGCATGGGCAGATGGGCTGGATGGCCGAGCGGATGGCATGGCGCGGCGATCCGGCGGCGCTCTGGCCCGAGGCGCGGTCGGTGCTGATGCTGGCCGAGGTCTATACGCCGGGGGCTGACCCGCTGGCGGTGCTGGACGAGCGCGACCGGGGTGCCGTGTCGGTCTATGCGCAGGGCCGCGATTACCACGACATCGTCAAGCGGCGGCTGAAGCGGCTGGGCCGCTGGTTCGTCGATCTGACCGCGAAAGAGGGCGCGGCGGCCGAGATCAAGGTCTTTGTCGATACCGCGCCGGTGATGGAAAAGCCTTTGGCCGAGGCGGCGGGTCTGGGCTGGCAGGGCAAGCACACCAACCTTCTGGCGCGGGATCTGGGCAGTTGGTTCTTTCTGGGAGCGATCTTTACCACCGCCGAGTTGGCACCGGATGCGCCGGAGGCCAGCCATTGCGGCGCCTGCCGGGCCTGTCTGGATATCTGCCCGACGCGGGCCTTTCCCGCGCCCTATCAGCTGGATGCGCGGCGCTGCATTTCCTATCTGACGATCGAGCACAAGGGGCCGGTCACGCCCGAGTTGCGGGCGCTTTTGGGCAACCGGATCTATGGCTGCGACGATTGTCTGGCGGTCTGCCCGTGGAACAAGTTTGCCGCCGAGGCGCATGAGGCGGGCTATTTGCCGCGCGCCGAGGCGCCGCTTCTGGCCGAGTTGGCGGTGCTGGACGACGCCGCGTTCCGGGCGCGATTCGCCGGCAGTCCGGTCAAGCGAATCGGGCGCGATCGGATGGTCAGGAACGTGCTTTATGCGATCGGGAATTCGGGCGATGCGCGGCTGCGGGGCGTGGCCGAGGGGTTGCGCGGTGACGCCGATCCGGCGGTGGCCGAGGCGGCGGATTGGGCCGTGGCGCGGCTGGCGGCGACATGATTTTGACGCAATGGCGCGCTAGGCGGCGATCTGACGTTTTCATCACATCGTAGTGCCATGTTCTATTCAACCAGCCTTCTGCCTTTTCTTGGATATCTGGCGTTTGCCTCGGGGTATACGCTGTTCGTTTTCTGGTTCGACAAGCGCCGGTCGCTGAATGGGGGCTGGCGGATGCCCGAGCGCGGGCTGCTGATGCTTGCCGCATTTGGCGGTAGTCCAGGCGCCAAACTGGGGCAGAGGCTGTTTCGGCACAAGACCAGCAAGCAACCCTTCGCGCGCAACCTGAATCGGGTCATCGTGGCGCAGATAGCTGTCGTCGCGGTGGTGTTGGCATTTCCACCTGTCGCAGACGAGATCGCCAAGCGCGCCACGACCATCGCGCAGGCGGTGGCGGGCTATACGGCCGCGCCGGAAGAACCCGTAGAAAGGGTCATGCCCCGGCGCTTTGGCCCGGGGGCGTGACGCGCGGCATTTCCCTTCGGTAAGACAAACGCTAACGTGCCGCAATGTCACCCCTGCGCGGTATCCTGTTCAAGCTGGCCTCGGTTCTGGTGTTCATCGCCATGGCGGCGTTGATCAAGGCCAGTTCCGGTCATGTGCCGCCCGGCGAGGCGGTATTTTTCCGGTCATTCTTTGCGATTCCGGTGATTTTGGTGTGGCTTGCGCTGCGCCACGAGTTGGCGACGGGTCTGCGGGTTTCAAACCCAATGGGGCATGTCTGGCGCGGTGTGATCGGCACCAGTGCGATGGGGCTGGGCTTTGCCGGGCTAGGGCTGCTGCCGCTGCCCGAAGTCACCGCCATCGGCTATGCCGCGCCGCTGCTGACCGTGGTCTTTGCCGCGATGTTTCTGGGCGAAGAGGTGCGGGTGTTTCGCCTGTCGGCGGTGGCGTTGGGGATGGTGGGGGTGCTGATCGTGCTGTCGCCCCGGCTGAGCGCGGTCACCACCGCCTCGGACCGCGAGGCCTTTGGCGCAATGGTGGTGCTGATGGGGGCGGTCTGCGCCGCCTTGGCGCAGGTCTTTGTGCGCAAGCTGGTGGCCACCGAACGCACCAGCGCCATCGTATTCTGGTTTTCGCTGACCTCGACCGGGCTGGCGCTGATTTCGGTGCCGTTCGGCTGGGTCGTGCCGACGCCGACCGAGGCATTGCTGCTGGTCAGCGCGGGTATTCTGGGCGGCTTTGGCCAGATCTTTCTGACCTCGAGCTACCGCTATGCCGATGCCAGCATCGTTGCGCCGTTCGAATATGCCTCGATGATCTTTGCACTGCTGTTCGGCTATTTCCTGTTCGACGAAGTGCCGACAAAGGTGATGCTGGGCGGTGCCGCGCTGGTGATTGCCGCGGGGGTGCTGATCATCTGGCGCGAACGCCAGCTTGGGCTGGAACGCGCCAAGCAACGCAAGGCAATGTCGCCGCAGGGGTGAAATCAGCGCGCGGTTGTGCTATGAGGGGGGTAGTTGATCCTGGGAGGATAGCATGAGCCAACATATCACCGACCATGAGCGCGACACCAAGGCCAGCAGCCGTTTGCGGGCCTATCTGGCGCTGGAACGCGCCGGAATGAAGCATCCTTCGGTGCTGGCGCTGCACCAGCGCGCCGCGCATACCGCCGAGGCGGGCAAGCGCACCGCGCAATTCGTGCGAATCGATCGGGGACACGAGGCCTAGGCCGACAGGCCAGCAGGTGAAGGGGCGCCGTGACGCGCCCCTTTCAGATCAACTGCGCACCAGCGCCTCGTATTCGGTGGCGATTTCGCGGGTCAGGGCACCGACCTCGAAAGTATAGTCACCGATCTGCCCGACGGGGGTAACCTCGGCGGCGGTGCCAGTCAGCCAGCACTGCTCAAAGCCCTCAAGCTCGGACGCTTCGATATGGCGTTCATGCACGGTGACGCCTTTGGCGCGCAACATGCCGATGACGGTCTGCCGGGTGATGCCGTTCAGGATTGCGTCCGGCAGCGGGGTATGCACCTCGCCATCGCGCACAAAGAAGATATTGGCGCCGGTGGCCTCGGCGACATAGCCGCGATAATCGAACATCATCGCATCGGAACAGCCCTTCGCCTCGGCGGCGTGTTTGGACATGGTGCAGATCATGTAAAGACCGGCGGCCTTGGCCGCAAAGGGGATGGTTTCGGGCGAGGGCCGTTTCCATTTCGAGATGTCCAGTTTGGCGCCCTTCATCTTGGCGTCGCCGTAATAGGCGCCCCAGGTCCAGACCGCGATCGCCAGATGCACCGGGTTGCGCTTGGCCGCGACGCCCATGTCCTCGCCCGAACCGCGCCAGGCCAGCGGCCGGACATAGGCATCGGTCAGGCCGTTGGCGGCGAGCGTGGCCTTCTTGGCCGCTTCGATTTCGGCCACGGAATAGGGAATGGGCATGTCGAGCAGCGCGCCCGACCGCAGCAGCCGTTCGGAATGCTCGACCGATTTGAAGATCTTGTTGTTGTAGCAGCGCTCGCCTTCGAACACCGAAGACGCGTAGTGCAACGCATGGGTCAGAACGTGAACCTTGGCGTCACGCCATTCGACCAACTTGCCATCCATCCAGATCTTGCCATCACGATCATCATAGCCACCGGCCATTTCAACCTCCTTCGGGCGCACCCTTTTTGCGAATCTTGCGCGCAAAACGTCCGTTTCGGACATAATATTGCGTGAAATCTGCGGATCGGTAACAATTGATTCTTGGAAAGTCAACAAGGCTGACATAAAATCCTTGCAAATGGGGAGGGCTGGCATGGCCGATACGGGTGCTACAGGGGGCGAGAGCCTGCTGTTTCTGACCGACGAGCAATTGCGCAAGGGCATCGAGGCGATGTTCTTTGCCTATCGCGGTTTCACCGCCGACCCGGACCGGATTCTGGGGCAGCATGACTATGGCCGGGCGCATCACCGCGCGATCCACTTTGTGCATCGCCAGCCGGGGCTGACGGTGACGACCTTGCTGGCGGTGCTGGGGGTGACCAAGCAAAGCCTGAACCGGGTGTTGCGCACGCTGATCGAGGATGGGCTGGTCGAAAGCCGGGTCGGCCGCAAGGACAAACGCGAAAGGCACCTTCACCTGACCCCGGCGGGTGCGGCGCTGGAACGCGAATTGTCCGAGGCGCAGCGGGTGCGGATGCGCGCCGCCTATCGCGCCGCCGGGCCACAGGCGGTGGCGGGTTTTCGGCAGGTGCTGGAGGCGATGATGGACACCGACATGCGCCGCCACTACCAGATGCTGCGGGACGGCGCCTGATGCTGTCAGCGCCCCATCTGTTGATCGTCGATGACGACGAACGAATCCGCGGACTTTTGCGCAAGTTTTTGATGCGAAACGGTTTTCTGGTAACGGCGGCGCGTGACGCCGCGCATGCGCGACGGCTGTTGGCGGGGTTGGAATTCAACCTGATCGTGCTGGATGTGATGATGCCGGGCGAAGACGGGTTGACGCTGACGCGCGATCTGCGCAAGCGGATCGGCACGCCGATCCTGCTGCTGACCGCCAAGGGCGAGACCCGCGACCGAATCGAGGGGCTGGAGGCAGGCGCCGATGACTATCTGCCCAAGCCCTTTGAGCCCAAGGAACTGCTGCTGCGGATCAACGCGATCTTGCGGCGCATCCCGATGGCGCAGGAAACCGGGCCGAAGTTCATTCATCTGGGACCGCTGCGCTATGAGCTGGACCGGGGCGAGCTGTGGGCCGGCGAGGCGCTGGTGCGGCTGACCGCGACCGAGGGTGCCTTGATGCGGATCTTTGCCGCCCGCGCCGGCGAGGTGGTCAGCCGCGCCGATCTGGTGGACGAACTGGGCCGCGACCGCAGTTCCGGCACCGACGACAGCACCAATGGCGGCGACCGCGCGGTGGATGTGCAAATCACCCGCCTGCGCCGCAAGATCGAACCCGACCCGCGCGAGCCGCGCTATCTGCAAACGGTGCGGGGTCTGGGCTATATGCTGGCCCCCGAATAGCATTCCCTCCGACCAGACCCGTGGCGCGCCCTTGCTGCACTGCGACAACAGCGCGCGATTGCGCGCTATTGTCTTCTGGACTGACGCAGATGTGATTGCTAAGAAGCCGCTTATGTTCGGCTGTGAGCTACGCGGCCCGGCAATTCGTATCGGCCTGAGCCAAGGCCCCGGAAGGGAGAATATTCGTGTCCCACGCAGAAGATCACGCAGGCACCCGGAGGGATTTCCTCTACTTTGCGACCGCAGGCGCGGGCGCCGTCGCCACGGGCGCCGCCGTCTGGCCGCTGGTCAACCAGATGAACGCCTCGGCCGACGTCAAGGCCATGTCGTCGATCTATGTCGATATCAGCGACATCGAGGTCGGCACCCAGCTGACCGTCAAGTGGCGCGGCAAGCCGGTCTTCGTGCGCCGCCGCACCGCCGAGGAAATCGAGATGGCCCGTGCCGTCAAGATGGACGAGTTGATCGACCCGACCGCCGAAAACCTGAACAAGCCGGGCGCCGATGCCTCGGACGAAAACCGCACGCTGGACGAAGCCGGCGAATGGCTGGTGATGATCGGCGTGTGCACCCATCTGGGCTGCGTGCCGATCGGCAATGGTTCGGGTGACTTTGGCGGCTGGTTCTGCCCCTGCCACGGGTCGCACTACGACACCGCCGGCCGGATCCGCAAGGGCCCTGCGCCGCGCAACCTCGACATTCCGTTGGTGCAGTTCACCGACGAAACCACAATCTTGCTGGGCTGAGGGAGAGCACGCAAATGGCTGGAATTCCGCACGACCATTACGAGCCCGAGACGGGCGCCGAAAAATGGCTACATTCGCGTCTGCCCATCGTCGGTCTGCTCTATGACACGATCATGATCCCGACGCCGAAAAACCTGAACTGGTGGTGGATCTGGGGCATCGTGCTCGCGTTCTGTCTGGTGATGCAGATCGTCACCGGCATCGTTCTGGCGATGCACTACACGCCACATGTGAGCATGGCCTTTGCCAGTGTCGAACACATCATGCGCGACGTGAACGCCGGACATATGCTGCGCTATGTCCACGCCAACGGCGGATCGCTGTTCTTCCTCGCGGTCTATATCCACATCTTCCGCGGTCTCTATTACGGCAGCTACAAGGCGCCGCGTGAAATCACCTGGATCATCGGGATGATCATCTACCTGTGCATGATGGGCACGGCGTTCATGGGCTATGTGCTACCCTGGGGCCAGATGTCGTTCTGGGGGGCCACGGTGATCACCGGGCTCTTTGGCGCGATCCCCGGCATCGGGCCGGACATTCAGGCCTGGCTTCTGGGCGGACCGGCCGTGGATAACGCCACGCTGAACCGCTTTTTCAGCCTGCACTACCTGCTGCCCTTCGTGATTGCGGCGCTGGTTGCGGTGCATATCTGGGCGTTCCACACCACCGGCAACAGCAACCCGACCGGGGTCGAAGTGCGCCGCACCTCGAAAGCCGATGCCGAAAAGGACACGCTGCCGTTCTGGCCCTATTTCGTGATCAAGGACCTGTTCGCGCTGGCGCTGATCTTGCTGGTGTTCTTTGCGGTCGTGGGCTTCATGCCGAACTACCTGGGTCACCCGGACAACTATTCTCAGGCCAACCCGCTGGTGACGCCGGTGCATATCGTTCCGGAATGGTACTTCCTGCCGTTCTACGCGATCTTGCGCGCCTTCACCTCGGATGTCTGGGTGGTGATGTTCGCCAACTGGATCACCTTTGGCATCGTTGACGCAAAGTTCTTTGGCGTTATCGCCATGTTCGGCGCGATCATCGCCATGGCGCTGGCGCCCTGGCTGGATACGTCAAGCACCCGGTCGGGCCGGTATCGCCCGATGTTCAAGTGGTGGTTCTTGCTGCTGGTCATCGACTTTGTGGTGCTGACCTGGGTTGGTGCAATGCCGACCGAAGGGATCTACCCCTATATCTCGCTGATCGGTGCGACCTACTGGTTCGGCTATTTCTTCGTGATCCTGCCGCTGCTGGGAGTGATTGAAAAGCCGCTCACCCCGGTTGCAACGATCGAAGAAGACTTCAACGCGCATTACGGTGCAAAATCGCACCCGGCCGAATGAGAGAAGGACTGAAATGATGAGAAAACTACTTATCTCTGCCGTTTCCGCCCTTGCCCTTGGCACGGGCGCCGCACTGGCGGCAGGCGCCGAGGGCCATATGGAAGGTGTGGACTTCAGCTTCGAAGGGCCGTTCGGCACCTACGATCAGGCGCAGTTGCGGCGCGGCTTGCAGGTGGTGCAAGAGGTTTGCACCGCCTGTCACGGGCTGAAGTTCGTGCCGCTGCGGTCGCTGGCCGATGCGGGCGGGCCGCAGATTCCGGGCGACGACGTGCGCGCCTATGCTGCCGATCTGAGCATCATCGATGCCGAAACCGGCGAAGAGCGTCCGCGCAAGGAAACCGACATGTTCCCCGCCGTCTCGGGTGAGGGGATGGGGCCGGACCTGAGCCTGATGGCGAAGGCGCGGGCAGGCTATCACGGACCTTACGGCACCGGGCTGAGCCAGCTTTTCAACGGGATGGGCGGGCCGGAATACATCGTCTCGATCCTGAACAGCTATACCGGCGAGGAAAAGGAAGAGGCGGGCTCGATCTTTTACGAAAACACCGCCTTCCCCGGCGGTTGGATCGCCATGCCGCCGCCGCTGTCCGACGAGTTGGTGGAATTCGCCGATGGTCATCCAAACGACCAGCATCATCTGTCGGTCGATGCGGCCGCCTTCCTGATGTGGGCCGCCGAGCCGAAGATGATGGCGCGCAAGCAGTCGGGATTTGTCGCGGTGCTGCTGCTGACGCTGCTGACCTCGTTGCTCTATCTGACCAACAAGCGGATCTGGGCGCCCCACAAGGGCAAGAAGACCACGGTCTGAGGCACCGGCAAGGCCGGGGGCGCTGCCCCCGGACCCCCGGGATATTTCCGCGAAGATGAATGAGGCGCGTCCCTTTGCCGGGGCGCGCCTTTTACGACCCCAGATAGGCGGCGAGTGCCGGGGGTGGGGAGTCGAGCAGGGCGGCGGTCGGTTGCGGCGGATGGGCCCGGCCTTCGGCCACGAGGATCGACAGCGGCGCAAAGGCGCGGGCGTCGGCCGGGTCATGGCTGACCATCAGCACCGTGGTGCCCTGTTCCGCGGCAAGCCCGGCCACCAGCGCCAGCATTTCTGCCTTGAGTGCCGGGCCGAGGGCGGCGAAGGGTTCATCCAGAAGCAACAGCGGGCGGGCACGCAGCAATGTGCGGGCCAGCGCCACCCGGCTTTGCTGACCGCCCGAAAGCTGACCCGGTTTGCGCGCGCCAAGGCCGGCAAGCCCGGTGCGGGTGAGGGCCGTTTGCACGGCGGCGTGGTCGGCGGCCGTCAGGCGCAGGTTGGGTTTGAGGCCAAGGCCAAGGTTTTGCGCGACGGTCAGATGCGGGAACAGGTTCTGGTCCTGAAACAGGATCGACAGCGGCCGCGCGCCCGGAGGCTGCGCGGTAAGGTCGGTGCCGTTCCACAAGACCCGTCCCGAGGTGGGCGCGAAGAACCCGGCGATCGCCGACAGTAGCGTGGATTTGCCTGCGCCCGAAGGGCCGATGACGGCCACCCTTGCGCCGCTGGGCACCACGAAATCGGCGGTCAGCGAGAAATCGTCCTGGGTCAGGGTCAGGGCATCAAGGGTCAGCATGGGCACCTGCGCGGTCTAGGGCCCAGAACAGGGCAAAGCTGAGGCCCATCAGCAGGGTCGCGGCGGCTGCCGCATCGTTCATCCGGTAAGCGCCAAGCAATTGATAAAGGACCAGCGGCAGGGTGGCGTTTTCGTGATCGGTGAACAGGGTGATGACGCCAAGGTCGCCCATCGACAGCGCCGCCGCAAGCCCCGCCGAAAAGCCCAAGGGTCGCGCAAGCCGGGGCAGCGTCAGCAGGCGAAGCCGGGCAAGGCCGCCAAGCGACAGGGAAACCGCAAGCCGGTCATAGTCGGCGTGCAGCGTGCGGGCGGCGGGCAGCAGCGTGCGAAAGGCGAAGGGCAGCGCCAGGGCTGCGTTGACCAGCACCGTGACCGGCAGCGCAAGGCTGGCGGGTGCCAGCCCGAGGGGTCTCAGCACAAGGTAGAGCCCGGTCCCCAGCACCAGCGGCGAGGCGATCAGTGGCAACGTGGCGGCAAGCCCGATCCAGCGGCGCGGCGGCGCCAGCACCAGCGGCAGCACCAGTGCCAGCACCAGACCGGTCGAGGCCAGCGCCACCAGAAGGCTGCGCGCGGCGGCATGCCAGACCTGCGCGGGCAACGCGGCAAGCCCCGGCACTCCGCGCAAGAGAACCGCCAGCAGCGGCGCCAGCAGGAAGGCCAAGGTCAGGCCGATCACCGCGGCATCCTGCCGGCGCAGCCACGCCCCCGCGGGCGGCAGGTGCCCGCCCCGGTCCAGCCCCGCGCCAAAGCCCGAGGGGAGCGCAACCCAGGCCGTCAGCGCCAGCGCGACAAGGCACAGCGCCACCTGCACCAACGCGAGGCTGGCCGCGCGGGCAAGGTCGAAATCGAAACGGAAGGCCTGATAGATCGCCAGCTCGATGGTGGTGGCACGCGGGCCTCCTCCCAGCGTCAGCGCCACCGCGAACGAGGTCAGGCAGACCAGAAAGATCGCCAGCCAGGCCCCCGGAAGGCGCGCGCGCAGCATCGGCCATTCGAGGTGGCGCTGCGTATCGGCGGGGCTGAACCCAAGGCTTTGCGCCAGGCGAAAGCGCTCGGACGGGATCGCCTGCCAGCCGTGCAACAGCATTCGCGTGGCCAGCGGCAGGTTGAAGAACACATGCGCCAGAATCACCCCCTGCGGGCCGTAGATCGACCAGCGCGCCAGTCCGAGACCGGCCAGCAGGTCGTTCAGCACCCCGGCGCGGCCAAAGATCGCCTGAATCCCCATCACCGCGACAATGACCGGCAGCAGAAACGGCGCGCCAAGGATCGTGATCATCGCCCCGCGCCCGGCAAAGCGCCGGCGGTTGAGCGCCCGCGCGGCGGGGATCGCCAGCGCCACCGACAGCGTCGCCGAAACCGCCGCCTGAAGGGCAGTAAAACGCACCGCCGACCAATCGTCCGCGTTTAGCCCGCCAAGGCCGCCGGCGCGCAGGGCGACGGCGGCGAGGGTGCCCAGCACCAGAACCGCCAGCAGGGTCGCAGCCAGCGCCGCGACCCTGCCCGCGTTCAGCGCGACAGCGCGGTGCGCCATTCGGCCAAGGCTCCGTCCCGCGCGGCCTGCGCCGCATCGGCGCCAAGCAGCAGGCTCTTTTCTGGCTGGATCAGGGTCGAAAACCCCTCGGGAAGCCCCGCCGCAAGCGGCTTCGCGGGATACATCCAGTTGGTTTCGGGAATCACCGACTGAAACGCCTCGGAGCCGATGAAGGCGATGAAGGCATCGGCCAGTTCGGGCTGATCGGTCGCCGCCAACTTGCCCGCCACCTCGACCTGAAGATAGTGCCCTTCGGTGAAGGGCGCGGCGGCCTTGGTCGCGTCGTTCTCGGCGATCAGGTGATAGGCGGGCGAGGTGGTGTAAGACAGCACCATATCGGCCTCACCGGCCAGAAACATGCCGTAGGCCTCGGACCAGCCGGGGGTGACGGTGACGATATTGTCGGCCAGATCGGTCCAGATGCCGGCGGCCGCATCGCCATACGCCGCCTTGACCCACATCAAAAGGCCCAAGCCTGGGGTCGACGAGCGCGGATCCTCGATCACCACTTTCAAATCAGAGGCGGCCAGCGCGGCAAAGCTGTCGGGCGGGGTGGCCAGCCGGGTCTTGTCATAGACGAAGGCGAACCAGCCCCAGTCAAAGGGCACGAACAGCGCGTCGTCATAGGGCACCGGCAACGCAGAGGCGGTGGTGGCGATCAGCCCATGCGGCGCGAACAGCCCCGAGGCCGCCGCCTGCGCGGTCAGGTTGCCATCCAGCCCCAGCACGACATCGGCCGGGGTGCTGGCCCCCTCCAGCAGCAGGCGCGAAAGAAGTGCCGCGCCATCGCCGGCGCCGACGAATTGCAGATCACAGCCGCAGGTTGCCTCGAACGCCGCCTCGACCACCGGGCCGGGGCCCCAGTCCGAGGTGAAGCTGTCATAGGCATAGACTGTCAGAACGGGCTCATCGGCCGCCCACACAGGGGTAGCCAGCACAAGTCCCGCAAGCATCGAGGTATATTTCATCGCATCCTCCAATGGCTTGACGGGCGGGGTCAGGCCGGGGGATGCCCGGATACCTTCCCTCCGCCGGTCTTAACCGGTTCAGGTTCGACGGGTTCGCGCGCGCGCATCTCAGCCCTTGTCAGAGCACCCCGAGGTAAGCCGGAACATAAGGCCCCGCACGCAAGGCGCAAGGCAAAATCGCTTGAGTGGCGCGGGGTGGCGCTTTATGCGGGTGAACAAAGGAGACCCGAGATGAGCTTCAACACCTTTGGCCATATGTTCCGCGTCACCACCTGGGGCGAAAGCCACGGGCCCGCGCTGGGGGCGACGGTTGACGGGTGCCCGCCGGGGATCGAGGTTTCCGAGGCGTTCATCCAGCAGTTCATGGACCGCCGCCGTCCGGGGCTGAACAAGAACACCACCCAGCGCCAAGAGGCCGATCAGGTGCGCATCCTGTCGGGCGTGTTCGACGGGCGCACCACCGGCACGCCGATTCAGTTGATGATCGAGAACACCGATCAGCGATCGAAGGACTATGGCGATATCGCGCAAAGCTTTCGGCCCGGTCACGCCGATATCACCTACCACCAGAAATACGGCCATCGCGACTATCGCGGTGGCGGCCGGTCCAGCGCGCGCGAAACCGCGGCGCGGGTGGCGGCGGGCGGCGTGGCGCAGGCGGTGCTGCGCGCCATGGTGCCGGGGCTGCGGATCACTGGCTATCTGGTGCAGATGGGGGTCAAGCACATCAATCCCGACCGCTTTGACCGTGACGAAATCGCCCGCAACGACTTTTTCGTGCCCGACGCCGCCGTGGTCGATGAATGGGCCGACTATCTGCACCACATCCGGGTCAACGAAAATTCCTCGGTCGGGGCGATGATCGAGGTGCTGGCCGAGGGTGTGCCGCCGGGCCTCGGCGCGCCGATCTACGCCAAGATGGACAGCGATCTGGCCGCCGCGATGATGAGCATCAACGCCGTCAAAGGGGTCGAGATCGGCGAAGGCATGGGCGCGGCCACCCTGACCGGGGTGCAGAACGCCGATGAGATTCGCATGGGCGATACGGGCCCCGAGTTTCTGTCAAACCACGCCGGCGGGATCTTGGGCGGGATCACCACCGGCCAGCCGATCCTGGTGCGGTTCTCGGTCAAGCCAACCTCGTCGATCCTGACGCCGCGCCGCTCGATCAACACGCTGGGCGACGAGGTGGATGTGGTCACCAAAGGCCGCCACGACCCCTGCGTCGGGATCCGCGCCGTGCCGGTGGCCGAGGCGATGATGGCCTGCGTGATCCTCGATCACCTGCTGCTGGACCGGGGCCAGACCGGCGGGCGGCGCGGCGAGATCGGCTGACGGGAGGGCCGGCCCATGGCCGCCCGGGTCACCGTCATCATCCCGTGCTACAACGCCGCCGACACGATCGGGCGGGCGCTGGCCTCGGTGCAGGCGCAGACCCTGACCGATTGGCAGGCGATCGTGATCGACGATGCCTCGACCGATGACAGCGTGGCGCGGCTGGCGCCGATCATGGCGGCGGAGCCGCGCATCCGGCTGATCCGGCTGGCGCAAAACGGCGGCGCGGGGCGGGCGCGCAACGCAGGGCTGGCGCAGGCCGAGGGCCGCTGGGTGGCGTTTCTGGACGCCGACGATGCCTGGCACCCCGAAAAGCTGGCGCTTCAGACCCGCTTTATGGCAGACGAAGGGTTGGCGCTGTCGGCCACCGCCTACCGCCGCGTCAATGCCGCGACCGGCAGCGTCGTCGCCTTTGGCCTGCCCCGACGGATCCGCTACCGAGAGCTGCTGAAGACCAATGTGATGGGCTTCTCGACCGTCATCTATGACCGCGACAGGCTGGGCACACGGCTGATGCCAGAGCTGCGCCAACGCCAGGACTTTGCCTTTTTGTTGACGCTCTTGCGCGAATTGCCCCACGCTGGCGGCTTGAACCGGGTGCTGTGCACCTATGCGCTGGGGCATCGGTCGCTGTCCTCGGACAAGGGCGACGCGGCGCGGCAGACGTGGCGGCTTTACCGCGACCATCTGGGGCTGGGGCCGGTCGCGGCGGCGTGGTATTTTGGCCAATACGCCGCCCGCGCGCTGCTGCGCCACAAGACCCCGACCCTTGCCCGCGCGCTGGGGCTGCTGCGCGCGCCCGACGCCTGAGCCCCGACGCGCGCACCACGCGGCCAGCCTGGCGACGGGCAACGCTTGCTGAAACTGAACCGATGGGTTTATGCTGGACCACCCCATCGGAGAGACTCATGGCCAGCGACAGGATCAGAAAAGGCCGCAAGTTTGAACAGGTGCTGGATGGCGCCAGACGGATTTTCCTGCGTGACGGCTTTGAAGGCGCCAGCGTCGATGACATTGCCCGCGAGGCGGGCGTGTCCAAGGCGACGCTTTACAGCTATTTCCCCGACAAGCGCCTGTTGTTCATGGAGGTCGCCAAGACCGAATGCCGCCGTCAGTCCGACGAGGCGATCGAGGTGATCGACCAGACCGCGCCGCCCAGAGTCGTGCTGCGCGCCGCCGCCGAGCGGATCATCGCCTTCATGGCCTCGGATTTCGGACAGGGGATCTTTCGCATCTGCGTCGCTGAAAGCGACCGGTTCCCGGCGCTGGGGCACGAGTTCTACCACTCGGGCCCGCTATTGGTGCGCGAACGGCTGGTCGGCTATCTGACCGCCGCCGTCGCGCAAGGGCAGTTGGTGATCGACGATCTGGAACTGGCGGCCGACCAGTTCGCCGAACTGTGCAAGGCCGATATTCATGCCCGGTTGATCTTTGGCGTTGGCGAGTGCTGCAACCCGCGCGACACGGAACGCGTCATCAACGGCGCGATCGAGATGTTCATGGCGCGCTATGGCGCCCGCCCCTAGGCCAGATCGCGCACGACAAGCTGCGTGCCGGGGCCTTGCTTCAATTCGAACCGGCCGGTCTTGCGGATCAGGTCGCTCAGCTTGGTCGCGCCATAGCTGCGGGTGTCGAAATCCGGGTTCGCCTGGGTGATGAACTGACCGATCTGACCCATCGAATACCAATCCTCGTCGCCGCCAATCGCCCGCATCGCCGCAACGATCAGCGGAATCGCGTTCTTTGCCGGTTCCTTGCCGCGGGGCGACGATTCGGGGCGCGGCGCCTCGTCACGAATGCCCGCGACTTCTTCAACCGCCGCCTCGTCGGTGCCGAGGTTTTCAACGTAGATGAACCGCTTGCAGGCCATCCGAAACGCCTCGGGGGTTTTTTTCTCGCCGATGCCGTAGACATCCAGCCCCTGTTCGCGAACCCGCGCCGCCAATCGGGTGAAATCGCTATCCGAACTGACCAGCACGAAACCGTCGAACAAGGCCGAGTGCAAGAAATCCATCGCCGCGATCACCAGCCCGATATCGGAGGCGTTCTTGCCCTTGGTATTCGAGAACTGCTGATCAGCCACCAACCCCAAGGCGGCCACCTTCTTGGCCCATGCCCCAAGCCGAACCGCCGACCAGTCGCCATAGATCCGCCGGACCGAGGCCTCGCCCAAAGAGGCGATCTCCTCGAATATCGCCTCGGCATAGCTGGCAGGGACATTGTCGGCATCAATCAGGACGCAAAGGCGGGGGGCACGGGGTTCGGGCATGATATCCTCGGGTAAAATGATCGCGCGGCGGCGCGGAATGGATGGTTCGGGAGCCTCCGGCGGGGATACTTGAACGAAGATGAACGCGGTTTCATCTTTGCCTAAATATCCCCGCCGGAGGCTTCCTGATTTAATAAACCACGACCGAGCGGATGGATTTTCCGGCGTGCATCAGATCGAAGCCCTCGTTGATCTGATCCAGCGTCAGGGTATGGGTAATCATCGGGTCGATCTGGATCTTGCCGTCCATATACCAGTCAACGATCCGAGGCACGTCTGTTCGGCCACGCGCGCCGCCAAAGGCGGTGCCTTTCCAGACGCGTCCGGTGACCAGCTGGAACGGGCGGGTCTGGATTTCGGCGCCCGAAGGTGCCACGCCGATCACCACCGACACGCCCCAGCCGCGATGCGTGCATTCCAGCGCATCGCGCATCACCTTGACGTTGCCGGTGCAGTCAAAACTGTAGTCGGCACCGCCGATCTGGTCGAACGGGGTCTTGGTCATGGTGACGATATGGGCGACGATGTCGCCGTCGATTTCCTTGGGATTGACGAAATGGGTCATGCCGAAACGCTCGCCCCATTCCTTTTTGTCATTGTTCAGATCGACGCCGATAATCATGTCGGCGCCGGCCAGCCGCAGCCCTTGGATCACATTGAGCCCAATCCCGCCGAGGCCAAAGACCACCGCCTTGGCGCCGATTTCGACCTTGGCGGTGTTGATCACCGCGCCGATTCCGGTGGTGACGCCGCAGCCGATATAGCAGACCTTGTCAAAGGGCGCATCGGGGCGAATTTTCGCCAGGGCGATTTCCGGCACCACGGTGTGATTGGCGAAGGTCGAGCAGCCCATGTAGTGATGGATCGGGGTGCCATCCAGCATCGAGAACCGCGTCGTGCCGTCGGGCAGCAGCCCCTGCCCCTGAGTGGAACGAATCGCCGTGCAGAGATTGGTCTTTTGCGACAGGCAGGACGGGCACTGGCGACATTCGGGTGTATAAAGCGGAATCACATGATCGCCCGGCTTCAGCGATGTCACGCCGGGGCCGCATTCCAGCACGATGCCCGCGCCCTCATGCCCCAGAATTGCCGGGAATATCCCCTCCGGGTCGGCACCCGACAAGGTGAACTCGTCAGTGTGACAGATCCCGGTTGCGCGGATTTCCACCAGAACCTCGCCCGCTTTCGGGCCTTCGAGGTTCACATCCATGACTTCAAGCGGCTTTCCGGCCTGCAGGGCAACGGCGGCACGGGTTCTCATCGGCACTTACTCCTTGTATAGCGTGACCCAAAGCCTGAGCCAAAGCTCGGGCGCGTGCAACCATGGGGGTGCGACCAGATGAAAAGAAATTCCGCCTTTGCCGCATTGGCCGTTTCGGCGGCTTTGTTGGGGGCCTGCCAGACGACCGAGCCGGAAGCGATGCTGAACGAGCCGATCCAGCCGGTCATCAACGACGGGCTGCTGGAAGAACGCCAGCCCGATCTGTGCCATGCCGTCGACTATGTTCCCTACCTGACCCAGCCCGCCAGCGTGATCCCGACGCTGGGTATCACCAAACCCTATCGGGTCGTCGAGTGGCGCGGAATCGAGCCACAGGAATATGTTGCGGCGCGGCTGGTGTTCCGGCTGGACCAGAGCGGCAATATCTTCAACATCGATTGCGGTTGATGGGCGCGAGGCTTGCCGGCGCCGGGCTGGCGCTTTTGGCCTTGGCCGCCTGCCAACCCGCGCCGCCCGGCACGCCCGCCGGTAGCGCCAGTTGCGGCGCCGAAAGTTTGCAAACGCTGGTCGGGCAATCGGCCGGGGTGCTTGAAACAATGCGCTTTGCCGGTCCGGTGCGGATCATCCGCCCCGGCATGGCGGTCACCATGGATTACCGCCCCGACCGCCTCAACATCGAGATCGACGCGGCCAATACCATCGCGCGGGTCTGGTGTTCTTAGGCCCGCGCGACGGCAGTCACCCCGACGCTCAGTTCTGTTTCATGCGGAAGGTTTCGTGGCACGATTTGCACGCGCCGCCGACCGCGCCCATGCCGGCCTTGACCCCATCGAGCGAGGCAGTGTCGAGCGACTGGGCGGCCTTGTAAAGCGTTTCGGCCTTGGTACTGAACTCGTCGGGCATCATCCAGATATCGGGCAGGGCCTCGGAGACCGGATCGGTCTCTTCCGGGGCGAAGACCTGCGGGATGGTCGATGCGGCGGCGGCCAGGGCGGCGGCGGCTTCGGTGGCCTTGGCGGGGTCGAAAGCGGCCTTTCCGGCGGCCATATCGCCCAGGACAGCGGTATTGACGCGGATCACACCCATCGTGTCCATCCGGGTCTTGACGACGGGGTTTTGCACCCCTTCCTTGGCAAAGGCGATCGAGGCGGCGCAGATCAGGCCGAGAGTGAGGGCTTTGGTGGAAATAGTCACGTCGACGTCTCCCTTGATGAGCAGATGGGCAAGCTTAGCCTGACTGCGACGATTCCCGAACGGTGAACGGCCGACGGGCGCGAGGTCTCACGCGATTGTCAGGTGAAAACAAGCGAAAACCCCGCCCGAGGGCAGGGTTCTTGCGGCGGAAGGCACCCCGACGGCGCGAACTGGGTGGGGGCTGTTTACCGCACCGCCGGGACCTTAGCGTTTTCCGCTGACACCGTTGTGCCCGCAAATCGGGGCCGCAAGACGCAAATGGCGCGGCGTTTTCGCGATAAATTCGTGGCGAATTCTGGGCGCTTGATCTGCGCCCTTGCGGCTGGCAAGCTGTTCCGATGACCCTTCAGTCACCAACCCCTTTCCCCCAACCCTCGGCTGCGCCCGCGCAGACGGCCTTTGACCGCAGTGAGCTAGCCGCGATCCTGTCGCTTTACGGACGCATGGTCGCCGCCGCCGAATGGCGCGATTACGCGATGAGCTTTCTGCGCGATGTTGCGGTTTTCTCGGTTTTTCGCCGTGCCGCAGAAACGCCGCTATATCGGATCGAAAAACGCCCCGCCCTCAGGGCGCGGCAGGGGCAATATGCCGTTATCGGCATGGACGGGCAGATCCTGAAACGTGGTCAGGATCTTGCGCAGGTGTTGCGGGTTCTGGAGCGCAAGTTGATCCGCCCGGTCGAGTGACGCGCGCGGGTCATCGGCCGGATGCGGGGCCCGGCCGTGCACCTTGCGGTCGGGGGCGGACGCTCCGCGGGGGATATTTTTGCAAAGATGAAGCGGTCAGTTGCGCCTTTTGACTGAGAGCAGTGGGCCGTCGCCCTGAGCGTCGATGCGGCGAATGCAGGCGGCGATGGGTTCGTGGGCAACGCTCATGCTATGACCGTTGGCATGGATCAGCGTCGCAGAGTCGAGCGCCAGCGCGACATGGCCTTTCCAGAAGAACAGATCGCCGCGCCGATAGGGGGCGGAGGCGGGCAGGGTTGCGCCGAGGCTGTCACGTTGCAGATCGGTGTCGGCGGGACAGGCGAGGCCGCAGGCCGTATAGCCTGCCTGCACGAGGCCCGAACAGTCGATGCCGGCGCGGCTGTTGCCGCCCCAGAGGTAGGGCGTTCCGATCAGCGTTTCGGCGACGCTGACCGGGTCGTCGGCCCAGTCGCCGATCGGGCGCAGGTGTTGGGTGGGGATGTAGTGGCCCTCGGCGGTTTCCAGAAACCTGCCGGCGGTGCCGGTCACGGTGAGGCGCGCATTCATCGGCAGCACCGCCAGTTCGCGGGCCTTGATCGAGGGCTCGGGGTAAAGATGGCTGGCGGGGGCGGCGACCCAATGGGTTGGCGGTTCAGCCGGCCCCAGCGCGCCGTCGGGGAGCCAGCCGCAATAGCCGTCGGCATCGGCCTGCACAAAGGCCCAGCCATCGCGGTGATCCAGCACCAGCACCGCCGCCCCCAGCAGCAATTGCCGGTCGCGTGCCCCGGCGGGGGTGGCGCAAAGATCCGTCAGGGGCGCGGCGATCTGTGCCGGCGTGCCCGCAACATAGCTGGCGGCAGCAACCTGTCCGCACAGCGACACATGCGCCACATGGCCGTTGAAAGGGGTCAGGCGGCGGTCATGGGTCACAGGCCCAGCGCCTTGGGAAGTGCGGCAAGGATCGCGCGCGCGCCCTGGCCGACGCCGCCTTTCGGGCGGGCGGGGGCGGGGCTGGGTTGCCAGCCGTAGATGTCGAAATGCGCGAAGCGGTCGGTCTCGGTCACGAAGCGGCGCAAGAACAGCGCCGCCGTGATCGACCCCGCCATGCCGCCCGAGGGGGCGTTGTCGAGATCGGCGATGCCGGGTTCGATCAGCGGCTCGTACGGGGTCCAGAACGGCATCCGCCAAAGCGGGTCTGCGGCCTCGGTCGCGCCTTGGGTCAGGGCCTCGGCAAGGGCCGCGTCATCGGTGTAGAACGGCGGCAGATCGGGGCCAAGCGCCACCCGCGCCGCGCCCGTCAGCGTCGCCATGCACAAGATCAGGTCGGGCGATTCCTCGTCGGCACAGGCCAGCGCATCGGCCAGCACCAGCCGGCCTTCGGCATCGGTGTTGTTGACCTCGACGCTAAGCCCCTTGCGCGAGGTCAGGATGTCTTGCGGGCGGAACGCATTGCCCGACACGGCGTTCTCCACCGCCGGGATCAGCACGCGAAGCCGCAGTGGCAGGCCCAGCGCCATGATCATCTGCGCCAGACCGATCACCGTGGCCGCGCCGCCCATGTCCTTTTTCATCAGCCCCATGCCCGAGGCCGGCTTCAGATCGAGCCCACCGGTGTCAAAGCACACGCCCTTGCCGACCAGCGTCAGTTCCGGCCCCGCCGTGCCCCAGCGCAGATCCAGCAGGCGCGGCGCCCGCGGGCTGGCGCGGCCTACCGCATGGATCATCGGAAAACCCTGCGTCAGAAGGTCGTCGCCACGGATCGCGCTGGCCGTGGCACCATGCCGGGAGGCAAGGGCAAAGACCGCCTGTTCCAGTTCCTCCGGGCCCATGTCAGAGGCGGGGGTGTTGATCAGATCGCGGGTCAGCGCCTCGGCGTTGGCGATCGCCTCGAGCCGGGCGGCATCAAGGCCATCGGGGCATTTCAGCCGTGCCGTCGGGGCGCTGGCGGATTTGTAACGCTCGAAACGATAGCCCGCCAGCAACCAGCCCAGCGCTGCCTCTTCGGTTTCGGAACGGGTCAGATCGCCCACAATGTGCCAAGCGCCGTCGGGCAGCGATTCGGCCGCGCGGGCAAGGTGAAAACGGCCGCGCGCGCGCCCGTCGGGCGTGCCGATGCCAAAAAGCGCCCCGGAAGGCGCGCCCGACGGGCCTGGCAGCACGCAGCACTGGCCCAGCGCCCCGGTAAACCCCTGCGCCGAGGCCCAAAGCCGGGCCACCGATGGCAGGGCCGCAAAGGCCGCTTCTGGCGTGCCTTCGCCAAGCAGGTAAAGCGGTAGCGACGCGCCGTCAGCGGCGGCAAAGCAGAGAGGCATGGCCGGGTGTCCTTGGTGATTTCGCCCCAGCCTAGCGCACCCCACGGCACCCGCAAGGGGGGCTAAAGGCTGACATCCTGCAAATCCCATACGGCGGTCAGCGACCGGTCGCCGATTCTGACCAGCCGCGCCAGCGTGGCCGACTGCCCGACAAGATCGCCCCGCGCGGCGCATTGTGCCACATCTTCGGCAACCCGCGACAGCGAGGTCATGCCCACCTGCGCCGCCAGCCGCGCCAAAGCCCGCACCGCCGGGGCCAGGTCGGCAACCGCGCCCTGCGAGGCAGCCACCTGCGCCGCGGAAATCTGCACCGCCAGTTCTTCCATCGCCGCAGAAATCACTTGTTCTGCGCCCGTTTTGCCAAGCTCGACATATAGTGCCACGAGGCGGTCAGGATCGAGCCTGACACCCTCCTCGGGTCGCAAGTCTGCGATTATTTTCACCCCTTCACCCTCCATTCCGGCGCCCCACGCCAAAACCGACCCTGTCCCCACGGGGTCAAGAAAAGGTTGATGGGCCTGCCAGAAACCTCTCGAATTTGCTGCATTTGCATCCTATTTAGGAATGAACCTTGGAAGGGGATGACGATGAAGGAGCATGTTCGGCCACTGCCTGCCTATCTGATTCAACGATATCAAGGATGGAAGGCGACGACCTATGCCGAGAATCGGGTCTGGTATCGGCGCCTGGCCGAAGACGGTCAGCGCCCGCGCGCCATGGTCATTTCCTGCTGCGACAGTCGGGTGCATGTCACCTCGATCTTCGGTGCCGATCAGGGCGAGTTCTTCATTCACCGCAACATCGCCAATCTGGTGCCGCCCTATAGCCCCGACGGCGACCACCACGGCACCTCGGCGGCGGTCGAATACGCGGTGAGCACGCTCAAGGTGGCGCACCTGATCGTGCTGGGCCATTCGAAATGCGGTGGCATCGAGGGCTGTCATGCGATGTATTCCGGGCAAGCGCCCGAGCTTGTGGAGAAATCTTCGTTCGTGGGCAAATGGCTCAGCATCCTGCGGCCCGGATTTGACCAGATCAAAGACCTGCCAGAGCCCGAGCGCATCCCCGCGCTGGAACGACAAGCGGTGATCATTTCGCTGCAAAACCTGATGACCTTCCCCTTCGTGCGCGACGCGCTGGAGGCCGAAAAGATGACCCTGCACGGGCTTGTGACCGACACCGGCGAAGGCGCGCTGGAGCAATATGACCCCGAAACCGGCGAGTTCGCGCAGGTCTGAGCGCAGGTCCGGGCGCAGGTCTGGCAGATAAACGGACCGGCTTTTACCCCGGCTTAAGGGGATGGGGTGCAAGATTGCGGGATGAAACCGCATTGCCTCGTCTCATTGAAACTGCCGGAAGATCTGATCGCCGTGATCAAGGGCACGGCCCATTCGCAGGCGTGCAGCCCGGCCGAGGTGATCCGCACCGCGCTGGCGGCTGCATTTCTCAACAGGCTCGCGCAGGATGCGCCCGGTCGCACCGATCTGGCGGCGGTGGCGGCGGCTTTCGCGGCGGCGCGAGGCTGGCTGGATCTGCAAACGCGGCTACGCGCGTCGGGGTTTGTGCTGCGTCTGCTGCAAGGCAATCTGGTGCTGCATGAATGGCCCTCGGACCGCGCCCTGATGCCGGTCGAGGCGCTGGGGCAAAGCCTGCCTCAGCTTTGCCTGCGCTTTCGGGCCGCCTTTCCGGGGGCCATACCCTTCCGGCCCCGGACGTCAGAGGCCCGGCCGCACGGTGCCGCGCGCCCGCACGGGCTGTGATTGGCGGCAGGTGCGGGACGCGGCCCGCCGCGCGCATATCGGTGGCGGGAAAATACGGCCCAACACCTGTTGTCGCCTAGTGCAGCTCCTGCCCGTCGGGCCAGCTCAGCACCGTCTCCAAGCGTATCTCTTGCGTCTTTCCAGCCTTGATCTGCGAGGTCCATGCCAGAATCCCGCGCGCGCCGTTGCGGTCGGTTTCGCTGGGGGCGGGCGTCGCGCTATAGCGGATCAGCAGGTCTTCCTGTTCGGAATAAGGAACCCGGTCCAAAACCCTCAGCGGCCAGTCTTCGGTCGTCAGGTTCTCGATCTTCAGTATCGCCACCTCGTGCAGCTCATTCGATTTCGCGATCAGGCCCCGGTCGCCCTCGCTGCGTTCGGGCACCGTTCGGGTCAGACGCAGCCCGTCGATCGGGCCAAAGCCAAGCCGCATCTTGTCGCCCGCCGCGATCAGACCCAGCTCTGTGCCGCCGACCAGCGCGCCATCCAGAAACAACACCGCCTCGCCGGGCAACAGAACCTGGCCGCTGTCATTGGTGCCCTCGGCCAGCAGATAGGCCGAGCTATCCTCGGACGGCACCGCCTCGGCCACGATCTGCGGCCGCAACGTGACATCATCCAGCTTCAGGCGCAGATCCTCGACCCCGTCACGCATATCGACCGGCGTGGCATAGTGATAGGTGACCGTCGTCCCCATCATCTCAACCCCGGCGGTTTTCTTCACCAGGGACTCGGCCTCGGCGTAACCCATGTCCGCACCCGCCATGGCCATCGGGCTGGGGGCTACCCGCTCCGGCGTGCCGATGCGCCGCAGCCAGGGCCACAGCGGCGACGGCTCTGATCGCTCGGACGGGCGCGCGGTCGAAAGCACCAGATCGATTCCGCGCCAATCCTCGCCCGAGGCTTGCGACACGATCACCCCGCGCTCCATGTCCAGCCTGCCCGCCTCCCGATCCAGACGCATGTCATAGACCGGCCGCCAACTGGCCGCTTCGGTAAAGCTTGTCACCTCGATCGCGCCACCCCCTTCGCGGCTCTGCACCGCCAGCGTCAGTGCCGCATGACGCATCGCCCCGTCGGTCAACGCCGCCAAGGCCTGTCGCGCCTTTTTCAGCGCCGTCACATCGGCCTCGCGGGCGCGGCTGGCGGCCCCGGCCTCCTGTTCGGCGGCATGGGCAACCTGACTGGCGGCCAGAACCTCCTCGCCCACCATCCGCGACAGCGCGCGCAGATCGTCAACGCTGACCGGCGCGTCCGACTGGTTCAGCCCGCGCAAGAACGCCACCTGCTCTGCCGCCGCCGCCGCACGCAAACGAATCAAGGCAATCGCCGCATCCTTGCCGCGCAACACCTCCTCCAGCCGCTCCACCTCGTCCTTGGCGGCCTTGATCGCCGGGCTGGGCCTGTCCTCGGTCACCGGCAGACGGTCATGCAGCAGATTGACCGCCCCGATCGTGACCGCCTCACCGCTGACCCGCAAATCCGCGGCCTCGGTCCCGATCGGCAGATCGGGCACGATCAGCTCATGCACCCCCTCGGTGGCCGAAAACGCGACCCGGCGGGTGACACTGGCGCCCCATGGGTAAAGCGTGACCCGGGTCACTTTGGAACCGGCCTCGATCGTATCGGCCCACGCCACTGCAGGCGAGGTGGACAAGGCAAGCGCAAACACAAGACTAAGGCGGGACATCGGGCTCTCCGTATTGGACCAGCCTCAGGTTTGGCCGCGCCGCCCGAAAAAGCAAGCATTGCCAACTGGCGCCATGCTCATTTGATCGTGTCCTGAAAGCGCGCGCCCCCGCCGTGATCCCTGCCGCACCCCGCCCCGCTTCTCTTGGCCAAAATACTCCGGGGGTCCGGGGGCAGCGCCCCCGGCGGTCGGGCACGGAAACAACTGAAAAAGCCCCACGCGGCGCGCAGGGCTTTCATCAGGTCTCAAAACGGATCGCTCAGCCCTTTTTCAGGCAGCGATTTCCCAGCGTTTCCGCGATCTGCACAGCGTTCAGCGCAGCCCCCTTGCGCAGGTTGTCGGACACGCACCACAGGTTGATCCCGTTGTCGATCGTGCTGTCCTGCCGGATCCGGCTGATATAGGTCGCATAGTCGCCCACGCATTCCACCGGGGTGATGTAGCCACCGTTTTCACGCTTGTCGATCACCATGACTCCCGGCGCCTCGCGCAAGATGTCGCGCGCCTCGTGTTCGTCCAGAAAATCCTCGAACTCGATATTGATCGATTCCGAATGGCCGACAAAGACCGGCACCCGAACGCAGGTCGCGGTAAGCTTGATCGACTTGTCGAGGATCTTCTTGGTCTCGGCGACCATCTTCCATTCTTCCTTGGTCGAACCGTCATCCAGGAACACGTCGATATGCGGGATCACGTTGAAGGCGATCTGCTTGGTGAATTTCTTCGGGGCGACCTCCTGACCCGGCACATACATGCCTTTGGTCTGGTCCCAAAGCTCGTCGATGCCTTCCTTGCCCGCACCCGAAACCGACTGGTAGGTCGACACCACCACCCGCTTGATCCGCGCGCGGTCATGCAGGGGCTTCAGCGCCACCACCATCTGCGCGGTCGAACAGTTCGGGTTGGCGATGATCATCTTCTTCTTGTATTGCTCGACCGCCTCAGGGTTGACCTCGGGCACCACCAGCGGCACGTCCGGGTCATAGCGATAGAGCGACGAATTGTCGATCACGACACAGCCTTGGCTGGCCGCGATCGGCGCGTATTTCTTCGTTGCGTCCGAACCGATGGCGAACAGCGCGATATCCCAGCCGGTAAAGTCAAAGCCCTCGATATCCTTGGTCTTCAGGGTCTTGTCGCCAAAGCTGACCTCAGTGCCCAGCGACCGGCGCGAAGCGAGGGCGGTGATTTCATCCACCGGAAACTGGCGCTCGGCCAGGATATTCAGCATTTCGCGGCCCACATTACCGGTGGCGCCCGCGACGACGACTTTGTAGCCCATCAGGACCTCCATTCAAACAGAACGACGCCCCTTAGCGGAAAGGGGGTCAAAGGGGAAGGGAGTCGCGCGTTATTCTACACGGGTGATGCGCGAATCCCGCGCCATCAGCGCCGCCACGAACGCCGCTTCGGCAGCGAAATCATGCGGCACCTGCGCCGCATTGCGCCGCCCCGATAGCGACATCGAGGCGAAAAAATCAAACCCGTATAGCGTCAGCCCGGCCAGCGGTGCGCGCGCCAGAAGGTCGATCAGCATCAGCCCGGTGGTCGGCGGCGCGCCGATCTGTGCGCAAAGCGCGGCGTAATCGGCCAGCGGATGCAGGTAAAAGCCGGGGCTGGTGGCGATGGCATGGCCAAGCCGTTTGCGCTTGGGCGACATCCACAGCTTGCGCGCGCGCGCCAGACGAGCCCGATCCGCCGCCCCCAGCGCCGTCGCCAGCGCCAGCCAATCCGTCCGCGTGCCATGCGAGGCGGCGGCGGGCATCGGCGCACGGTTGATGCGGATCACGATATCGGCGGCGTCAATCGCCGCGCCATGCGCCTGCGCACCCAGCGCACGGGCATTGCCGACCAGCGCGACGCGCTTGCCCGTGACCTCGGCCAGCAGCGCCGATTGCGGCACCGACAGCGCCAGAAGCGGCGGCTCGCGCCGCAAGGTGCGGGCCAGCAGAAAGGCAAGCGGGTTCATGCCTCGGGGTCCAAAAGGCCGCGATAGACACGGATCAGCGCCTCGGCCTCGTCCTCGATCCGAAAGCCCTGCGTCACGCGGGCGCGAGCGGCGGCCCCGGCGGTCGCGGCCAGCACCGGGTCGTCCAGATAGGGGGCGACGGCAGCGGCAAGGGCGGGCACGTCGCCGGGGGCCACCAGCGCGCCGGTTTCGCCCTCGACCACCAGCTCTTCAAAGGCACCGACGCGGGTCGCCACCACCGGCACGGCGCAGGCCATTGCCTCAAGCGGGGTCAGGCCGAACCCCTCCCAGCGTTGCGGCGCGACATAAAGATCCAGCGCGCGATACCAATCGGCCATCTGATCCACCGTCACCTCGGGCAGGAACAGGATCTGCCCGGCCAGCCCGGCCTCGGCCACGCGCGCCTTCAACCCGGCCAGAAAGTCGCCATGCGCCTCGGTCGCGCGGCCCATCACCAGCGCGATCACATCCGGGCGCGAGGCCAACGCGGCGATCATCGCCTCGACAAAGGCGTCGGTGCCTTTTTGCGCGCGAATCCGGCCATAGCAGCCGACCAGCGTGGTATCGGGCAGCCCCAGCCCGGCCCGCAGCGCGGCGCGGTTTTCGGGCGGCGAAAAGGTCTCTATGTCGATTCCGTGCAAGATCACCGTCGCCGGGCGGTCGAGATAGGCCGCCGTCTTGCGCGAGGTCGCCACCACCGCATCCATCCGCGAGATCAGCCATTTCGTGTAACCCGAGTGGCGCCGTTGCGAGGCCGAGGTGAACAGCAACCGCAGCCGCCGCCGAAAGACCCGCCGCAGCACCAGCCCCAGCAGCATTTCCACGTTGCGGCGCGCGTGCCAGACCCGCCAGCGGTCGCGCGGCAGAAACGGCAACCGCCACAGCGCCACATGCGGCAGATCGGCGGGCAGCCCCGGCCCGGTTGCGGCGATGCCGATCCTTTGGGCCTGCACCGGAACCAGCCGCGCCACCGTCGCCGTCACCCCCGACAGGCGACGTTTGAGATTGGGCGCGATGACCTCGATCTGGGCAAGGGGTATCTGGGGCATGGGCCGGGTCTAGCGCGAATCCACCGCGCCGTCGCGCGAAAAAAGATAGAAGGCAAGGCCGATCACCAACGGCACAAGGAAAAACAGAAACAGCGTCGAAAACGCCTCCGAGGCATTGCCCAGCGCGCTGGCGTGTTCATAGACCGGGCGCGAGACAAACTGAAAGATCGCCACGCCGCCAATCGAGAACATGTTCAGCAACGTCACCCCGCGGCCCACCGAATGGATCGGAAAGAAATCTCGGCCATGCGCCATGATCGCCGGGAAGGACGCCCCAAAGAACCCCGCCGCCGCCATCAGCGCCGTGATTTGCACGATCCCGGCAGCGGGCGCGGCCCAAAGCGCGGCCAGAACGCCGGCAAGGATCAGGTTGCCGCCAAACACCACGCGCTTGTGGCTGCCCAGCAGCCGCTCGGCGGGACCATAGAGAAAGTTGCCGGCCACCATCGCCAGCCCCATCAGCAGCGTCACCCGACCGATCAGCGCGGTATCGGCGGCGTAGATCTCGGTCAGGTAGGGGCCCGCCCACAACCCGCGCAGCCCCGCCGCGGCAACATAGTTGACCATCGTCAGCGGCAAGATCGCCCAAAGGCCGGGGATCCGCAGCAGATCCCAAATCGAACCGCGGCTGCCCTGCCCCGGCGCGATCGGCGCGGGGTCCTGGGTAAAGCGCGCAATCGCCAGCGCCACCAGCGCGGTGACCAGCGCCAGCCCCCAAAGTGTTTCGCGCCACCCCGCCGTGTCGATCATCCACGCCAGCGGCGCCGCCCCGGCAAGGTTGCCCAGACTGCCCACGCCGATCGTCGCGCCCGCCAGCGTGCCAAACGCCGCAGGTGCAAAGCTGCGCGCGAATATGTAATATGAGCCCATCAAGACCGGCGCGCAGCCGATCCCGATCAGCACCATCGCCAGATGAATTGCCCAAGGCCCGGTGGCCATGGCAAAGACCGCGGCACCCCCGGCACCGCCCAGACCCAGCAGCACCGACACCGTGCGCCGAGGCCCGATCCGGTCCAGCGCGGACCCCACCGGGATCTGCATCGCGGCAAAGGCAATATACCAAAGCCCCAGCGATACCGCCAAATCACCCGGCCCGGCACCGATCTCGGCGCCCAGAACCGGCGTCAGAACCGCCAGACAGGCACGATAGAACTGGCTCAGCACATAGCCGGCGACCAAAAAGACAATGGACAGGCGCATGTTTCCCTCCGAAATCTGCGCCAAGCTGCGGCAGAAGCCGCGGCGACGCAAGCCCACGAACCGGCGAGCGGGCCAAGGGCCACCGCGGAACCGCCGTCGACCCGCTACCGCAGCGGAGCCAGCTCTGGGGCTATCGCGAAACCTGTCAGGAAAATGTCGGGAAATTTGGTCGGAGCGAGAGGATTCGAACCTCCGACCCCCTGCTCCCGAAGCAGGTGCGCTACCAGGCTGCGCTACGCTCCGACCGTGTGGGCGGGTTACAGATTCGGCGCGGCATTTGCAAGGGGGTCGCGGCGGAATTCCTGCGGCCCGTGCGACAGGCGCCTAGCGGGCCGTGCGCCCCTTCAGGTTGAGCGCGCGTTGCAACAGCGACGAGCGCGGCGTGGTCACCGTTTCCGACCGGCCACGGGTCCGCAGCACCGGCGTGTTTTCCGACACATCCGACCGCCCTTCGCGGAACACGATGTAAAGCCCCGAGGCAATGATGACCGCCGCGCCAATCAGCGTGGCCCGGTCAACGCTTTCGCCAAACAGGAACCAGCCATAGCCGGTGGCCCACAGAATCTGCGAATACTGCATCGGCGCGACAATCACCGCCTCGCCCGCGCGATAGGCCAGAATCGACAGGAACGAGGCCGTCAACCCGAACAGCGCAATCACCCCCATCAGCCCGAAATCGGTTATCTGCATCGGCACATAGACAAACGGCAACACCGCCCCCATCACCAGAAAATTCGCCATCATCGGATAGATCAGCAAGACCACCGACCGTTCCTCGGCGCCGATCTTGCGCACGATCACCCCGGCCAGGGAACCGCAGACCGCCGCCGTCAGCGCCGCCAGATGGCCCAGCCCCAGATTGGCCTGACCGGGGCGCAGCACGATCATCACCCCCACCAGCCCGACGATCACCGCCGCCCAGCGCCGCAGTCGGACCGTCTCGCCCAATATCGGAATCGCCAGAATGGTGATCAACAGCGGCGCGGCGAACAAGATCGCGTAGGTCTGCGCCAGCGGCAGCACCGAAAACGCGTAAAACGCCGTTACCCCGGTAATCACCGTGCAAGTGGTGCGCAGCAGCACCCACCACGGATGAACCGGGCGCAAATGCCCCTCGCGCCGATCATTGAGCAAGATCACCGACACCAGCGGAAACGACAGCAGCGCCGCGAAAAACACGATCTGAAACGCCGTGAAATGCCCGCCCAGCGTTTTGACCACCACGTCATGCGTGGCGAATATCCCCATCGAGACCAGCCCCAGTAGCGCGCCTTTCAGATTGTTGCTGGGCATGGCTTGGCTTTCGTCTGATGGGCAAGGATCGGGGCGGCAGCGGCGATGTTTGCGCTAACCTAGAGCATCGCAGATATCTGCGGCGGGCTCAACCATCGGCGCCCTGCGCAGGGCCTCTTGCACGCAATTGGCACATGCCCTTAGATCGGCTCGGGCAGGAGGCGCAATGACGCAGACACTATTACAGGTTCTGGGCGGGGTCGGCCTGTTTCTGTTCGGCATGGAGGTGATGACCGCCGCGCTGCGCGAAATGGCGGCGGGCAGACTGCGGCGCCTGATGTCGCGCTTTACCAGAACCCCGCTCAGGGGGGTGGTCACCGGGGCGCTGGCAACGGCGGCGGTGCAGTCTTCGTCGGCGGTGACGGTGATGACGATCGGCTTTGTCGGCGCCGGGCTTATCAGTTTCAGCCAATCGCTGGGGGTGCTTTACGGCGCCAATATCGGCACCACGATCACCGGTTGGGTGGTGGTGCTGCTGGGCTTCAAGCTGAAACTGGGGCTGGTGGCGCTGCCGGTGCTGTTCGTGGCCAGCCTGATGGGCATTCTGGGGCGCGGCCAATACGAACGTCTGGGCCGGATTCTGGCCGGCTTCAGTCTGTTGTTCATCGGGCTTGGGATGATGCAGGGCGCCATGGCCGGTGCCGAGGCGCAACTGACGCCGCAGATGCTGCCGGGCACGGGCTGGCTGGGGCGGTTGGCGCTGGTCGGTATCGGACTGGGGCTGACGGTCTTGATGCAGGCCTCGGCGGCGGGGGTGGCGATGGTGCTGGTGTTGCTGGGCAGCCACGCGATCAGCTTTGAGCAGGGCGCGGCGATGGTCATCGGCATGAACATCGGCACCACGGTCACCGGGCTTCTGGCGGCGCTGGGCGGGGCGCGGGCGATGCGGCTGACGGCGGCGGCGAACCTGCTGTTCAACATCGGCACTGCGGCGGTGGCCTTTCCGCTGCTGGATCTGGCGGGGCCGATGCTGCAAGACACCGCGCCGGGGCGCGACGATCAGACCGCGCTGGTGTTGTTCCACTCGGGTTTCAACCTTCTGGGAACAATGCTTTTTCTGCCACTGACCCGGCCGTTCGCCGCCTTGGTCGAAAAGCTGGTGCCCGAACGTCGCGTTGCCTTGGCCGAGCCACTGGACCTGCGCCTCTTGTCAGACGAGGGCGCCGCGATGGACGCCGCGCAGACCGTGGTCGATGCCGTGGCGCGCGCCACCTATGGCGCATTGGCCGCAGCGCTTGGCACGGGGCAGGATCTGCGGGCGCTGGCCGCACTGCCTGCCCGGGCCGAACCGGCATTGAACGCGCTGGCCGACTATATGGCCAGGATCCGCGTGCCCGCGGACCGCGCCGATCGGCAGCAACGCTTTGGCGCAATCATGCATCAGCTGGACCATCTGGATCGGCTTCTGGCCCGTGCCGCCGAGCGCGACCGCATCGGCACCCTGAACGAAGACAAGGATCTTGCCCGCCCCGCCCATGCCTTGGGCGCGGCCCTGACCAGAGGCCTGCCTGCCGCCCGTCTGGCACGTCTGGCGCGGCTGGTCGCGGCACGCGCACAGCGGTTCCGGCGTGGTGCGCTGCTGCGTGAACACGCCGGGCTGATCTCGGTTGCGGATCTGTTTCACCGCACCGACGCGATGCGCTGGCTTGACCGCGTGTTCCACCACGCCGAACGCATCGCGCATTACGCCGAAGAGGCCCGGACCAAATGAACCGCCACATATGAAAAGGCCCGCGCAACCGGCGCGGGCCGTGCCAAAGGCGAACGCGCCTAGAGGCTGGCGTCAAGCGCCGCGATGATGACATCGCCCATTTCCGAGGTCGAGACCGGCGTGCCGCCTTCGGGGCCCATCAGATCGGCGGTGCGCACACCGTCGGCCAAGACCTTCTCCACGGCCTTCTCCAGCCGGTCGGCCTCGGCGCCCAGATCAAAGCTGTAGCGCAGCGCCATCGCGAACGACAGGATGGTGGCGATCGGGTTGGCTTTGCCCTGACCGGCAATATCGGGGGCAGAGCCGTGCACGGGCTCATAAAGTGCCTTCGGGCGGCCATTGGCCATCGGCGCGCCAAGGCTGGCCGAGGGCAGCATCCCCAAGGACCCGGTCAGCATCGCCGCGCAATCCGACAGGATATCGCCAAACAGGTTGTCGGTGACGATCACGTCGAACTGCTTGGGCCAGCGGACAAGCTGCATCGCGCCGTTGTCGGCATACATATGCGACAGCGCGATTTCAGGGTATTCGTTGTCATGCACCCACTGCACTTCCTCGCGCCACAGGATGCCCGATTCCATGACGTTGGCCTTCTCCATCGAGCAGACCTTGTTGCCGCGCCGCTTGGCCAGTTCAAACGCCGACCGCGCCACGCGGCGGATTTCGTCGGTGGTGTAGCGCTGCGTGTTGATGCCGATCCGGCCGCCCTCGTTATCGGGGAAAATCCCGCGCGGTTCGCCGAAATAGACACCCGAGGTCAGTTCGCGCACGATCATGATATCCAGCCCGGTGACGACTTCTTTCTTCAGGCTCGAGAAATCGGCCAGCGCGTCAAAGCACTGCGCCGGGCGCAGGTTCGAGAACAGGTCCATTTCCTTGCGCAGTCGCAACAGGCCGCGCTCCGGCTTTACGCTGAAATCCAGCACGTCGTATTTCGGCCCCCCGACGGCGCCCAGCAGCACCGCATCGGCGGCCTGTGCGCGGGCCATGGTTTCGTCTGACAGGGGCGCACCATGCGCGTCATAGGCCGCGCCGCCGACGAGGTCTTCGGACACATCGAAATGGATGTCGCGCTTGGCGCCATACCAGGTGATGATCTTTTTCACCTCGGCCATGACTTCGGGGCCAATACCATCGCCGGCAAGAATAAGGATCGAGGGGTTCGCCATTGCTGTCTCCAACGGAAATAGGGTCGCATGCGGCGTAACGGCTGGGCGCGGCGGGGTCAAGCGGCGGCCCTCAGGGCAAGGCGATATCGACCCAGACCAGCCGGTGCCGCGAGGCCGCCTGCACCGCCGTTTCCAACGGGTCGCCGGGCGTCGGCCAGAGCACGCCGGCAGAAGTGACCGTCAGCCGCGCGTCGGGCAGAACATAGTCGACGCGTCGATTACCGGGACCCGGATCATCGGGCCAATCGGCGGTGTCCAGCGCCGGGTCGCCATGCTGTGCCGCATTTGCGCCCCCCTGCGTGGCGGCAGCTTGGGCAGCGCCGGTGCTGCGCGGCGCGGGGTCTTGCAGCGCCGGATGGGCCAGCAGCGCCGCCAGCGCCTGCACCCGGTTCGGGCTGCCATCATCCGCGCCATCGGCCGGGTCCAGATTGGCATCGCCCAGCACGATGAACGGCGCCTCGGGGCTTGGCGCGGGCGGCAAGACACCCTCATGATAGCGCAGCCACAGTGCCGCTTCGTCATGGTTGCGCCGACCGTTGCGGTCTTTCGGGCCATCAAACACCGGCGGCGTGGCCGCATAGGCCCAAAGGTGCAGCGCCCGCCCGTCGGGCAGGCGCAAGGGCAGATCCCAATGGCCGGTGGTCGACAGCCGCTGCACCGCCTCAACCTCGGGCGAAAGCCCCGCCCCGGCCAGCAGATTACCCGGCAGGTCGCGCCACAAAAGCGCCGACAGATCGCGCGCGGACGCGGCCTCGATCGGGAGCCGCGACAGCACCGCCATGCCGCCCTGCCCCGAAAAGCGGCCATAGCCCTGCGCATCGCGCGCCTCGCCCAGACGGCCGTTGCCGTCCAGATCCAGCCCCGTCGCCATGCCGGTATTGGGACGCAGCGCAAAGCGGTAGGCATAGGGCGCGCCGCGCGCCGCCAGCCGCGCCTCGAACGCCGCCAGCGCGGCACCGCCAAAGTCCCAGTCAAACCCGGTCAACAGGATCACATCGGCATCGGCGGCGGCAATCACATCGGCCACGGCCTCGACCTGCTTGTCCTTGCCCGAGGCAATATCGCGCAGCAAAAGGCCGGGACCGGCGCGCGACAGGTCAGGGGAATAGGTGGCGACGCGCAGCGTATCGGCCAGCACGGGCCACGCCGCACCGGCCCAAAGCGCCAGCATCAGGCCGCAGCAAAGCCCTCTTGCTCCGCCTGATTGTTCAGCGCGCGCTGTTGCTCGATCATCGTGGCAATGCGCCCCATGGCGATGCCCCGCATGAACAGGCTTGCCGGAAGAAAGGCCCATGCCGTCACCGTCCAGATCATTGTTTGCGGCGACACCAGTGTAACAGGCGCGAAGCCCGTGGAAACCAGTTTCACCAGCGCCGGAATGACGAAGGGCAGCACAAAGCCCAGCGCCACGTTGAACCACGCATCGCGGCGCAGACGCTCGACGACATCGCCGCCCGCCGTCGGGTCAAAGGTCGGCAGATTGACCCAGACGTTAAAGCCTCCGATGCTGTTCGGCCATCCGATGGTGCGCAGGATCACCACGAAATATCCCAAAGTCATCAATGAAATCATATAGCTAAGCCCCGCCGCCGTGCGAACCATATTCACATGCTGCGGATCGGCGTCGGCCGGCAGCATCAGCACCAGCAGCCGCACCGGGCTATAGGGCACGTCGATCGAACGCGCGACCGAGTCGCCCAGCACCTCGATAAAGCGGGTCAGGGTGGTCGGCTCTGCGCGGCTGATCGCCACGATCGACAACAGCAGCACCGTCATCAAGAGCGAGACATAGCGGATGCGGTTGAACGGCGGCGCGTCGCGAAATTCTATCAGGCCGGGGTAGGTCGAGGCGTATTCAAAGAAGGTCAACGCAGCGGCGAACAGCGCGACAAGAGCCACGATCTGAGTCGTGTCCGCCCCCACACCTGGGATCATCAGCGACGGAGTCGCTATGACCAATATCACCAACATGGCGCGTACAAGCGCCCCTGCGACCTTGGAAACCACTGCCCTAACCCTTTTCCCCGGACGGTGCCGATACGATGCCGGCACCTTGTTCCGTACTCTTGCCGTCACCTCTGACGGTCTGCCTCATTCTTGCCACGATTCTGCCCATTTTCAATTCCCCTGGCAATCCGTTGTTAAGACTAGGGTTTTCTTTGGGGCAATTTAACGGAAATACTGGTGCGGGATTGCATCATTAATGCAGCATTAAAAAGGCCGCCTATGGGGAAAACCCAATGGCGACCCAAGATGTTGCGTTTCGAGACGGTCAGACCCAGGGGCGCGACTGCGCGGCGGCGGCTTCGAAAGTGTCGATCGCCTTAACCTTTTCAAGTGTCAGGCCGATATCGTCCAACCCATTCAACAGGCAGTGCTTTTTGAACGGGTCCACGTCGAAGGCAAAGCTTTGCCCGTCGGACGCGGTGACGGTCTGCTGTTCGAGGTCAACGGTGATGCGGGCGTTCGCACCTTTTTGCGCATCGGCCATCAGCACCTCGACCGCCGCCTTCGGCAGGACGATCGGCAAGATCCCGTTCTTGAAGCAGTTCGAATAGAAAATGTCGGCAAATGAAGTGCTTATGACCGCGCGAATACCAAAATCCAGCAGCGCCCAAGGCGCATGTTCGCGCGAAGAACCGCAGCCGAAATTGTCGCCCGCGACGATGATCTCGGCCTTGCGATAGGCCGGTTGGTTCAGCACGAAGGTCGGAATTTCCTTGCCGTCCTGGGTATAGCGCATCTCGTCAAACAGATTGACGCCAAGGCCCGAGCGCTTGATCGTCTTCAGGAACTGCTTGGGGATAATCATGTCGGTGTCGATATTAAGCAGTGGCATGGGCGCCGCGATGCCGGTCAGTGTGGTGAATTTATCCATGTCGGTTGTCTCGTCAAAGGCCGTCGGGGGGCGTTATTATTCGCATCATATTCGCCTCATATCGGCATCATATGCGGATCGCATCGCCCCCGTCGGGGATTACATCATCTCGCGGATATCGGTCAGGTGGCCGGTGATCGCCGCCGCCGCCGCCATCGCGGGGCTGAGCAGGTGGGTGCGGCCACCGCGACCCTGACGACCCTCGAAGTTGCGATTCGAGGTGGCGGCGCAGCGTTCGCCCGGCGCCAGCTGGTCGGGGTTCATCGCAAGGCACATCGAGCAACCCGCCAGACGCCATTCAAAACCCGCGTCGATAAAGATCTGCGCCAGACCCTCTTCTTCGGCCTGCGCCCGCACCAGACCCGAGCCGGGCACGACCATGGCGCGCATCCCGGCCTTGATCTTCTTGCCCTTCAGCACGGCGGCGGCGGCGCGCAGATCTTCGATCCGGCCATTGGTGCACGAGCCGATGAACACGGTGTCGATCTGGATATCGGTCAGTTTCTGACCGGCGGTCAGGCCCATGTAGTCAAGCGCGCGCTGGGCCGCCTCGACCTTGCCGCCGGTAAAGCTTTCGGGGGCGGGGACGGTGGCGGTGATCGGCAGCACGTCCTCGGGCGAGGTGCCCCAAGTGACGACCGGGGCGATGTCTTCGCCCTTGAGGGTGACGACCTTGTCGAAATGCGCGCCCTCGTCGGTGAACAGGGTCTTCCACCAGGTCACCGCGGCCTCCCATTGCGCGCCTTTAGGGGCGTGCGGGCGGCCCATGCAATAGTCGAAGGTCTTCTGGTCGGGGGCGATGATGCCGGCGCGGGCGCCGCCTTCGATCGCCATGTTGCAGACCGTCATGCGGCCTTCCATCGACAGATCGCGGATTGCCTGGCCGCAATATTCGATGACATAGCCGGTGCCGCCCGCCGTGCCGGTGGCGCCGATCACGCTAAGGGTGATGTCCTTGGCGGTGACGCCGGGGCGCAGATGGCCGGTGATTTCGACCTTCATGTTCTTCGATTTCTTCTGAATCAGGGTCTGCGTCGCCAGAACGTGTTCGACCTCGGAGGTGCCGATGCCATGCGCCAGCGCGCCAAAGGCGCCATGCGTCGCGGTATGGCTGTCGCCGCAAACCACGGTCATGCCGGGCAGGGTCCAGCCCTGTTCGGGGCCGACGATATGGACGATGCCCTGACGGATATCCGAGACCGGATAGTAGTTCACCCCGAAGTCGCGGGCGTTCTTGTCCAGCGCCTCGACCTGAATCCGTGATTCTTCATTTTCGATGCCCTTTTCGCGGTCAAGCGTGGTCGGCACGTTGTGGTCCGGCACGGCGATGGTCTTTTCGGGCGCGCGCACCGGGCGGCCGGCCAGACGCAGACCCTCAAAGGCCTGCGGGCTGGTCACTTCGTGGACCAGATGGCGGTCGATATACAGCAGACAGGTGCCGTCGGCGTCTTCTTGCGCGACATGGGCATCCCAGATCTTGTCATAAAGGGTCTTGAGGGCGGTCATGGCTCTCTCTCATGGATAGCTGGGGAACAGATAGGGCGGCGACAGGGCAGGCAAAGCCCCCGGTGCGTCAGAGGCGCGCCAGAATGGAGCGGCTTTCGCCGTAAAAGCGTTCCCGCAGGCGGGCGCGATCGTCCATGTCGAAAAAGCGGTTCATGCGCGCCTGATACCGTGGAATCGGGTTTGTGGCAATATGGCGCCCGAATAGGGCTGGTCTTGGCCCGCGTTTCTTGAGATTTAGCGCCCCTGATGCTAGATTCAGGCTATCCCCCGCGCCGGGGGCTTTCGGCGCGTCTATCTGGAGGACAATGTCCTGACCCATTCTGACCCAGCAACCGGGCTTCCGGTTGGTCCGCGGGCGGTTCGCACCGCCAAGGCAAAAAACACCAAGGGCGAAAGCGTCGATCAGCCCAGCAGCGAATTGCTGCTGGCGCGGATCATCGCCTCGCTGGAAGACGACAAGGCCGAAGATCTGGTGACGATCGACCTGCGCGGACGCTCGGCGATGGCGGATTACATGGTGATCTGTTCGGGGCGCTCGAGCCGGCAGGTTGGCGCGATCGCCGAAAAGCTGATGGATCGGCTGAAGCAGGAATTCGGCCGGGTCTGCCGGATCGAAGGCAAGGAGCAGGGCGACTGGGTGCTGATCGACACCGCCGATGTGATCGTGCATGTGTTCCGCCCCGAAGTGCGCGAGTTCTACCAGCTTGAGAAGATGTGGATGGCGCCGTCGGATCTGGGGTCGGGCCAGGTCTGATGTCGGGGCAGCTCTGATGCGGGTCCATGTCTGCGCCGTCGGACGGCTGCGGACGGGGCCGGAAAAGACACTGATTGACGATTATCTGGAGCGGTTCGGCAAGGCCGGGCGGGCGCATGGCCTTGGCCCGGCGCAGGTGATCGAGGTTGAGGACAGGAAGAACGCCGGGATCGAGGCCGAGGCGCTGCTGCTGGCGCGCGCGGTGCCGTCGGGGGCGGTGCTGTGCTGTCTGGACGAGCGCGGGGCGCAACTGTCCTCGCCCGAGTTCGCGGCGCAGATCACCGGCTGGCGCGATGCCGGGCGGCAGGATCTGGCCTTCGTGATCGGCGGTGCCGACGGGATCGCGCCGGGGTTGCGCGCAAAGGCTGATTTCAGCCTTGGCTTTGGCCGGATGGTCTGGCCGCATATGCTGGTGCGGGTGATGCTGGCCGAACAGATCTATCGCGCCGGCCAGATCGTTGCCGGCACGCCGTATCACCGGGTCTGATTGATCGGCTCTGGCTTGCATGGCGATTGCAGCGCGCATTGGAATTGAGTGTATTGTCAGTGAATGGTCAGGGATGAGGGCAGGTTGAATGACGGAACTACAAGAAATGCAGATCTCGGGCGCGGCGATCTCGCTTCAGGCGATGATGCTGATGGGGTTTCAGCGCACCAAGCAGATCAGCCCGCAGGCCCGCAAGGCCTGGGAGGCGGGCAACGCCTCGGTGATGCAGGCCGAGGTCGCGGCGCGGCGCGACGAGATCTTTCAGCGCACGCTGGAAGAGGTCTTTGCCGAATACACCCCGCTGCGCGCCGCCCTTGCCGCCGCCGGGCGCCACCCGAAAACGGTGATCGACATCGGCTGCGGGCAGGCGCTGAACGACGCGTTTCTGGTCAAGGACTTTGGCTGCGCGGTGACGCTGGTCGATATCGAGCAAACCCCCGAACAGTATCATTCGTGGAATGGCACCGGGTCGGGTTATGCCTCCTTGGCCGATGCGGTGGCCTTCCTGAAAGGCAATGGCGCGACCGCGGTCACCGCGATCAACCCGCTCAAGACCCCCGAATTGCTGCAAGGGCTGAAGGCCGATCTGGTCACCAGCCTGATTTCGTGTGGCTTTCACTATCCGATCGGGGACTATGCCGATCTGATGGTTGAAACGGTCGAGGCGGGCGGCGCGGTGGTGCTGGATCTGCGCCGGCGCTATCACGACCAGCCCGACGAGGCGCTGACCCGGCTGATCGCCTGCAGCCAGCAGACCGAGATCGAAAGTCCCGAAAAGAAGGCGCGGCGGATCCTGTTTCAACGCTAGCGCCGGGCGCGGTGGCGATACGCCGCAATTCAGCAACAGATCGCGCCCAGACGGTTGGCCCCGAACGATAGGCTTGGTGCCTTCCGGTCCCCGCCGGGGCGCCGGATGCCCACGCTCGCCTGCCCGCGCGTTCGCCTGCCCGTGCACCGGCCTGCCCGTGCACCGGCCTGTCCGCGCCCCGGCCTGTCCGCGCCCCGCCCGCACCGGCCCGCCAGAGGAGGTTGCCGCCATCGCTGCGCGGGCGTAAACAGGGCCCGAACGCCAAGGAGACCCCGATGACCCACCCCAAACCCGTGGTTTTGTGCATTCTGGATGGCTGGGGCGAACGTGCCGAGCGCGCGGGCAACGCCCCCTTGCTGGCGCAGACGCCGAATTTCGACGCGATTGTCGCGCAGGGCCCCAAGGCGACGCTGGTGACGCATGGCCCGGATGTCGGCCTGCCGCGCGGGCAGATGGGCAATTCGGAGGTCGGGCATACCAATATCGGCGCGGGCCGGGTGGTGGCGATGGATCTGGGCGCGATTGATCTGGCGATCGAAGAGGGGACGTTTCAGACCAACCCGGCGCTGCTGGCCTTTGTCGCGGCGCTGAAGGACTCGCGCGGGACGGCGCATCTGATGGGTGTCGTCTCGGATGGCGGGGTGCATGGGCATATCTTGCACCTTCTGGCCGCCGTGAACGCGATTGCCGGGGCCGGCGTGCCGGTGGTGGTGCACGCGATCACCGACGGGCGCGATGTCGCCCCGGATTCGGCGGCGCGCTTTATCGACCAGTTGCAAGCCGCCCTGCCCACCGGTGCCCAGATCGGCACGGTGATCGGCCGCTACTTTGCGATGGACCGCGACAGCCGCTGGGACCGCGTCCAGCGGGCCTATGACGCGATGGTGCTGGCCAAGGGCGCGCATGCCCACGATGCGGCGGCGGCGGTCGCGGCCTCTTATGCCAAGAACGAGATGGACGAATTCATCGCCCCCACCGTGATCGCGGATTATCCGGGCGCCAAGGATGGCGACGGGTTCTTTTGTCTCAACTTTCGGGCCGACCGCGCGCGCGAGATCCTGTTGGCGCTGGGCGCGCCGGGGTTTGACAGCTTTGCGGCAAAAGACCGTCCGGTCTGGGCCGCGATGCTGGGAATGGTCGATTATTCCAAGACGCATGACGGCTTCATGACCAGCGCCTACCCCAAACAGACCCTTGTCAACACGCTGGGCGAATGGGTGGCCAAGCAGGGGCTGACGCAATTCCGGCTGGCCGAGACGGAAAAATACCCGCATGTGACCTTTTTCCTGAACGGTGGCAAAGAGATCCCCGAGACTGGCGAGGACCGCTACATGGCGAAATCGCCGAAGGTGGCGACCTACGATCTGCAACCCGAAATGTCGGCCCCCGAAGTGACCGAGCATTTTATCGGCGCGATCGAGCATGGCTATGACCTGATCGTGGTGAACTATGCCAACCCCGACATGGTCGGCCATACCGGCGATCTGGCGGCCGCAATTGCCGCCTGCGAAGAAATCGACCGCGATCTGGGCCGGGTTCTGGCGGCGCTGAAGGCGGCGGGCGGGGCGATGATCGTGACCGCCGACCACGGCAATTGTGAAATGATGATCGACCCGGTGACGGGCGGGCCGCATACCGCGCATACGACCAACCCGGTGCCGGTGATTCTGGTCGGCGGCCCGGCGGGCGCACGGCTGCACGGCGGGCGGCTGGCCGATCTTGCGCCGACGCTGCTGGACCTGATGGGCCTGCCGCAACCACCGGAAATGACCGGCAAGAGCCTGATCGAACGGTGAGGTTGCGCGCCACCTTTTCGACCCGAACCTTGCTGAACCCGATCCTGTCGGGGGGCGTTCTGTTGGGCGCCGTTCTTTTGGCGGGCGCGGCGCGGGCGGAAAGCCCGGCGGCCAAGGCTGCTCTGGCCGCCGCCGACACGCTGCGCGCCTCGGTCGCGGCGCTGGACGTGGCAAAATCATCGAAGGATCGGGTCGCGGCGCTGACCGAGACCATCCGTGCCTATGAAGAGGGTCTGGGCGCGCTGCGCGACGGGTTGCGCCGCGCCGCGATTCGCGAGGCCGGGCTACGCGCCGAGTTTGACGCCAAGCGCGACCGGATCGGCCAGCTTCTGGGTGTGATGTCAACGATGGAACAATCGGAAGGCCCGCTGTTGCTGCTGCATCCGGCGGGGCCGGTCGGTTCGGCGCGGTCGGGAATGGTGCTGGGCGCGGTGACGCCCGCGCTTCAGTCCGAGGCCGAGGTGCTGCGCGCAAGGCTGCAAGAAATTCAGGACCTGCGCCATCTGCAACAAAGCGCCGCAGCGCAACTGGAAAGCGGGCTGGCCTCGGTGCAAGAGGCGCGCACGGCGCTAAGTCAGGCGGTTGCCGAACGCGTCAACCTGCCGACGCGCTATCTGGAAGAGCCCCAAGAGCTGCGCACGCTGGTCGAAAGCGCCGACACGATGGAGGGCTTTGCCTCGGGGTTGGCCGATCTGGACAACGACATCGGCGCCCCGATGGACGATTTCGCCGGGGCGATGGGCACGCTGCGGCTGCCGGTGCTGGGTGCCGTGCTGCGCCGCGCCGGCGAGGCCGACGCCGCCGGCATCCGCCGACCCGGCCTGATCGTGGCCACCGCCGCCGCGGCGCTGGTCACCACGCCCTGGCCGGCGACGGTGCGCTATCGCGGGCCGCTGCTGGACTACGGAAATGTGATGATCCTTGAGCCCGCAAAGGGCTATCTTCTGGTTCTGGCCGGGCTCGACACCGTCTATGGTGAGGTCGGAGACGTTCTGCCGCGCGGCGCGGCCGTGGGTCTGATGGGCGGAACCGAGCCGATGGCCGAGGAGTTTGGCGCCAGTTTCGTGGCCGATGCGCAGAATGGCGGTGGTGCAGGGCGCTCGGAAACGCTTTATATCGAATTGAGAGTGGACAAGAAGCCCGTGGACCCTGCCGAATGGTTCACCGAAACACGGGAAGACCAGCGATGAGGAAAACCAGGGATTGACGATGAAAAAATTCGTATTGGCCGCCATTGGCGGCACCATGGCCGGGGCACTGCTGACGACCCAGGTCGCTGGCCCCCTGGTTGCGCAAGAGGCCAGCAAGCCGGCCTCGGTCTATGAGCAGCTGGACCTGTTTGGCGACATCTTCGAGCGGATCCGCATGGACTATGTGGAAGAAGTCAACGAATCCGACCTGATCGAAGCCGCGATCAACGGGATGCTGACCTCGTTGGACCCGCATTCCAGCTACCTGCCGCCCGACGCCTATGACGACATGCGCACCCAGACGCGGGGCAGCTTTGGCGGGCTGGGCATCGAGGTGACGCAGGAAGAGGGCTTTGTGAAGGTCGTCTCGCCGATGGATGGCACCCCGGCCGCCGAAGCCGGGATCGAGGCGGGCGATTTCATCACCCATGTCGATGGCGAATCGGTGCTGGGGCTGACGCTGGACGATGCGGTCGAAAAGATGCGCGGGCCGGTCGGCAGCGAAATCATCATCACCGTGGTGCGCGAAGGCACGCCCGAGCCGTTCGACGTCTCGATCATCCGCGACACGATCAAGCTGACCGCCGTCAAGGGCCGCACCGAAGGCCAGACGGTCGTGCTGCGGATCACCACCTTCAACGATCAGACCTACCCCAACCTTGAAGACAGCCTGAACAAGGCCGTCACCGAGGTGGGCGGCATCGACAAGGTGAACGGCTTTGTCATTGACCTGCGCAACAACCCCGGCGGGTTGCTGACCCAGGCGATCAAGGTCTCGGACGCGTTTCTTGATGCCGGCGAGATCGTCTCGACCCGTGGCCGCAAGGCGCAAGACAGCGAGCGGTTCAACGCCACCGTGGGCGATCTGGCCCAGAACAAGCCGATCGTGGTGCTGATCAATGGCGGTTCGGCCTCGGCGTCCGAGATCGTCACCGGCGCGCTGCAGGACCATCACCGCGCGATCGTGGTGGGGACGAAATCCTTTGGCAAGGGCTCGGTTCAGACGGTGATGCCGATCAAGGGCGATGGCGCGATGCGGCTGACCACGGCGCGCTATTACACGCCCTCGGGGCGGTCGATCCAGAACCTCGGGATTGCGCCCGACATCGTGGTGCCGCAGCCGCCCAAGGCGCCGGTCAGCGCCGAGGATGAGGCCGCCGCGAACAAGGCCAAGGATCGCTCGGAAGCCGATCTGCGCGGCACGCTGAGCAACGACTCGATGACCGAGGACGAAAAGGCGCAGGCCGAGGCGGAGCGCGCCAAGGCCGAAGAAGCCGCCAAGCTGCGTGTCGATGATTATCAACTGGCCTATGCCATTGATATTCTGAAGGGCCTGTCGGTGATGGCGCCCGATGCGGGCACCTCGGTTGCCGAGGCGCCGAAGAACTAGGCCGGGCGGGGGGCTTTGGCCCCCCTTTCCATCTGGTGACGTTGTTTGCGGGATCGACCGATGCGTGCTTTGGACTCTGCTGCCCTGCCCTACCGGCCCTGCGTCGGCGTCATGTTGATGAACCGCGCCGGGCTGATCTTTGCCGGGCGGCGGATCGACAGCCCGGTGCCCGCCTGGCAGATGCCGCAGGGCGGGATCGACGCCGACGAAAAGCCGCGCGAGGCGGCGCTGCGCGAGCTGTGGGAAGAAACCGGCGTGACCGAAGATCTGGTGGAGTTTGTCGCCAAGTCACGCGGTTGGGTGACCTATGATTTGCCCGACGAACTGCTGGGCAGGGTCTGGAAGGGCAAATATCGCGGCCAGCGGCAAAAGTGGTTCCTGTTTCGCTATCTGGGCGAGGACGGGCAGATCCACATTGCCACCGAACACCCCGAATTCGAGGCGTGGCGCTGGATTGGTGCGGCCGAGATGGTCGCCGCGATCGTGCCGTTCAAACGCGCGGTCTATGAGGCGGTGGTGGCCGAATTCGCGCCACATCTGGCCTAGGGGCCCGTGGCGGGGGTGGGAGCCTCCGGCGGGGATATTTCAGCGAAGATGAAATGCGGGCCGGGTGCGGGTGGTGGGGCCATGCCTTGAAACCCGGCGAACGGGGTGCCATGCTGGCGCAAAAGCGAGAACAGGCCCAAGGCCTTGCAGATCGGACGGCGTGATGAGCAGCGACAATCCCTACAAGCATATTCCGGCGCGTGGTTTTTGGCGGTCGGGGGTGGCCGAACCGGGACCCTTTGGTCTGAGCGCGCTGTGGCAATCGTGCTGGACGCTGCCCTCGGATGCGGTTTTTGCCACCTTCGGGTCATGTTTCGCGCAGCATATCAGCCGGGCGCTGATCGCGCGCAAGATGAACTGGCTGGATGCCGAGCCGGCGCCGGGCAAGACCCCGCCGGCATTGGCCAAGAAGTATAACTACGGTGTGTTCTCGGCCCGGACCGGCAATATCTACACGGCGGCGCAGCTGCTGATCTGGGCGCGGCTGGCCAGCGGGCAGGTGCCGGTTGACAGTGTCGAGCTGTGGCAGGATGGCGACGGGTTCGTGCAGGATCTGCTGCGCCCGAAGATCGAGCCGAACGGCTTTGTCGATGCCAATGAGGCGCGCGAGAGCCTTGCCAGCACGGCGCGGGCCTTTGCGCGCTGCCTGACCGAGGCGGATGTCTTTGTCTTTACGTTGGGGCTGACCGAAGGTTGGGTGAACGCCGTCACCGGGCAGAGCTATTCGATCTGTCCGGGCACCGGGGTCGGCCATTTCGACCCTGAGGCGCATGTCTTTCACAACTATACCTACCCCGAGATCCTGCGCGACCTTGAGGCCGCTTTTGAGATCATCTGGGGGATGAACCCCGATCTGAGGATCTTGTTGACGGTATCGCCGGTGCCCCTGGTGGCGACGGCGTCGGGCGATCATGTGATGGTGGCGACGTCCTATTCCAAATCGGTGCTGCGGGCGGTGGCGGGCGATCTGGCGCGCGATCATGCGGCGGTGGATTACTTTCCGTCTTATGAGATCATTGCCGCCCCGCCGATGCGCGGCAGTTTCTTCGAGCCGAACCTGCGCGGCGTGGTGGCGCAGGGGGTCGATCTGGTGATGACACATTTCTTTGGCGGGCTGGATGCCAGCGGCGCGGCGCGGCATCGGGCGGGCGCGGTCGACCGGGTGGCGGCAAGTCAGGCCGAGATGGCCGCCGAGGATCTGGTGTGCGAGGAAATGATGCTGGAGAAGTTCAATGAAGCCTGAGCTTCTTATTCTGGGCGACAGCCACGCGATTGCGCTGAAGGGCGGGGCGGAGATGCTGGGGATCGGGGTCGAGGCGCTGCATTTTTCCGGCTCGCAGTGGCATGACGGGAACTTTGCCTATGGCGAGAACGGCTTTGAGCCGCGCGGCGTGCGGGCGGGTCTGGTGCAGTTGCAGGCGTTGCGCGACAAGCTGGGGGTTCAGGATGTCTTTGCCTGTGGCGTGCCGGTGATTTCGACGATGGGGTTTCATCTGGGGCGGCTGGTGCCGCCGTTCGGCTGGGCCGGGCATCTTGTGGCGGCGGACCCGAGCGGCGCCGGGCTGGTGGCCTCGATGGCGCTGGCCGAGGACTATGTGGCGCATTACCGCGCCCGGCATTTCCGGGTGGCGCGGCGCTTGGGGCGGGCGGCGGCACGGCTGGTGATCGTGGCGCCGCCGCCGGCGTTCGAGCGACCCAACTACGACGCGTTCCGGGCGATCGTGATGCGGCAGATGGCGGCGGCGGGGTTGACGGTCTATGACCCGGCGCCGGACCTGTTGCCCGAGGGCGGCACGCTGCCGGCCGAATTGCTGATGCCCGATGGGGTGCATGCCACCGCCGAATGTGGCGCCAAGGTTCTGGCGGCGATGCGGGACCGGGGGTTGTTGACGGCCTGAGCGGGGCGGCGCGGCAGGCGGCCTCCGGCGGGGATATTTTCGCGAAGCTGAAGGGCGGGCGCTAGAAATCAAGCCCGAGGTCGAGGGTGCCGGCCGAATGGGTCAGCGCACCGGACGAGATGTAATCGACCCCGGTGGCGGCCACCTCGGCGATGCGCGGCAGGGTCATCGTGCCCGAAGCCTCGAGCGTGACGCGGCCTGCGGTCAGGGCAACCGCCTGATGCAGGGTCGCCGTGTCCATATTGTCCAGCAGCACCACATCGGCGCCGCCGATCGCCAGAACCTCGGCCAGTTGGTCGAGGCGGTCGACCTCGATCTCGATCCGCATCATATGGCTGCGGGCGGCTTTGGCGGCGGTCAGCACCGAGGCGATGCCGCCGGCGGCGGCGATGTGGTTATCCTTGATCAGGATCGCGTCCGACAGCCCGTAGCGGTGATTTGCGCCGCCGCCATGCTGGACGGCCAGCTTTTCCACCGCGCGCAGACCGGGGGTGGTTTTGCGGGTGCAGGTGATGCGGGCGGGCGTGCCGCGGGTTTCGGCCACGAAGGCGGCGGTCAGCGTGGCGATGCCGCACAGCCGTCCGGCAAAGTTCAGCGCCACGCGTTCGCCCATCAGGATCGAGGCGGCGTCGCCGTCGATGGTCATCAGCGTCTCGCCGGGCTGGCAGGGCTGGCCATCGCGGACCAAGGGCGTGATGCTCAGCGCCGGGTCGATCAGCCGGAACGCCAGTGCGGCAAGTTGCATCCCCGAGACCACGCCCGCCGCACGCGCATTCAGCCGCGCGGTGTAGCGCGTGCCCGCAGGGATCACCGCGCGGGTGGTGACATCGCCCATCGGCGCGAGATCTTCGGCAAGGGCGGCGCGCACCAGCGGCTCGAGCAGAAATTCGGGCAGGGAAGCGGTCATCTGGTATCCGGTCATCTGGTATCCTCGGTGGCGCGAGCGCGTTGGGCAAGGGCCGCGGCCAGCGTCAAACGCGAGCGGTGGGCCTGTGCCGGATCGGCGTCGGGGAAATCGGTGCGGTAGTGCCCACCGCGGCTTTCTTGCCGCATCAGCGCGGCGGCGGCGATCAGGGTTGCCGTGGCGGTCATGTTCAAGAAGGTTTCGGAGGGCGGTGAATTCGTCTCTATTTCAGCGATTTTGGCCAGGGCGCGGGTCAGGCCGGGGCCGTCGCGCACAACGCCGACAAGATCGCTCATCACGCGGCGCAATTGCGCCACGGCGGCGGGGTCGACGGCCGAGTCAGGCGCGGCAGCGGGAAAGCCAAGGGTGACGGGACTTGCCGCGCCTTGGGGGCCAAGGGCGGCGTCGATCCCGACCGCGCAGAGCCGGGCAAAGACCAGCGCCTCAAGCAGCCCGTTCGAGGCCAGCCGGTTGGCGCCGTGCAGCCCCGAGGACGAAGCCTCGCCGCAGACCCACAGATTGCCAAGACTGGCGCGGCCCTGCGCGTCAACCGCCACGCCACCCATATGGTAATGGGCGGCGGCAGCGACGGGGATTGGCTGCGAAACAGGGTCTATTCCGGCCCTTTTGCAGGCTTCGGCCACGGCCGGAAAGCGGCTGAGCACCGTCGCGCCCAGCGCCGCGCGGGTATCGAGCATCGGCTGCCGTCCGGCCTGAGTTTCGGCAAAGATGGCGCGGGCCACGATGTCGCGCGGGGCCAGTTCGGCATCGGGATGAAGCGGCAGCATGAAGCGCGTGCCGAGGGCATTGACCAGCGTCGCGCCTTCGCCGCGCAGCGCCTCGGTCGCCAGCGGCGCCGGGTCTTCGCCGCTGGCAATGGCGGTAGGATGAAACTGCACGAATTCGGCATCGGCGATTTCGGCCCCGGCGCGGGCCGCCATGCCGATCACCTGACCGCGGATTCGCGGCGGGTTGGTGGTGACCGCGTAAAGCCCGCCAGAGCCGCCACCCGCCAAGAGCACCGCCGGGCCGCGCAGCAACACCCGCCCCGAGGGCCGATCGGCGCGCTCCAGCCAGACACCGGTGACGCGCCCCTCTTGCACCTCGAGCCCCGAGGCCAGCACCCCTTCGGCCACCTGCACCGAGGCGGTCTGGCGCACCTCGGCGATCAGCGCCTGCATGATTTCGCGGCCGGCCTGATCGCCCTTGACGCGGACCACGCGCGGCTGACTGTGCGCCGCCTCGCGCGACATCACATAACCGCCGTTGGCGTCGCGATCAAAGGGCGTGCCCAGCGTGGTCAGCGCAAGGATATGCGCCCGCGCCTCGGCGGTGACCATCCGGGCGATGGCCGGATCAACGGTGCCGGCCCCGGCGCGCAGCGTATCGAGCGCGTGGCTTTCGGCGCTGTCGCTTGACGACATCGCCGCCGCGACCCCGCCCTGCGCCCATGCCGACGAGGCCCCGATACCCAGATCCTCGGGCGAGATCACCAGAACCGGACGCGGCGCCAGCCTGAGCGCCGCGTAAAGCGCGCCCAGCCCCGCCCCGACGATTATCACCCGATCGGTGGTCTGCAGGGTCACGCCGTGGCCTTTTGCGACAGGTCGATCATCCGCTGCACCGCGATACGGGCGCGGGCCGCGATCTCGGGCGTCACCAGCACTTCGGAGGTCATCGTGTGCAGCGACCAGAGAATTTTTTCGAGCGTGATCTTTTTCATGTAGGGGCACATGTTGCACGGGCCAACAAATTCGACCTCGGGCAGCGCGTCGGCAATGTTCGAGGCCATCGAACATTCGGTCACCAGCATCGCCCTGCCCGGTTTATGGCGGTGCACATAGTCGATTATCCCTGAAGTAGAGCCTGAAAAGTCAGCCTCGGCCACCACGTCGGGCGGGCATTCGGGGTGCGCGATGATCTGCGTGTCGGGGTAGTGGCTGCGAAAATCGCGCAGGTCGGTAGCGGTATATTGTTCGTGCACGATGCACGACCCCGCCCACCAGACGACGCGCTTGCCCGGCACCTGACGCGCCACGTTTTGCGCCAGATACTGATCCGGGGTCATGATGACGGTATCGCCCTCCATCGCCGCGACGATCAGGGCCGCGTTCGACGAGGTGCAGCAGACATCCGAGGCCGCCTTCACCTCGGCGGTGGTGTTGACATAGCTGACCACCGGCGCGCCGGGGTATCGGGCGCGCATCTCGGCCACGCCCTCAGCGGTGATGCTTTCGGCCAGCGAACAGCCCGCCGCCATGTCGGGGATCAGCACGGTTTTCGACGGGTTGAGGATTTTCGAGGTCTCGGCCATGAAATGCACGCCGCATTGCACGATCACATCGGCCTCGACCCGCGTCGCCTCGATCGCCAGTTGCAGACTGTCGCCCATGACATCGGCGACGCCGTGAAAAATCTCGGGCGTCATGTAGTTATGCGCCAGAATCACCGCGCCGCGGTCACGTTTGAGCCGGTTGATCGCCAGCACATAGGGGGCATAGCGCGCCCAGTCGGCCAAAGGCACCACCCGATCCATCCGGGCGTGGATATCGGCGGTGGCCTCGGCTTTTTCCAACGACGGCGCGAGGTCATAGGCCCCGGCCAGAGTCGCGCGCATCAAGGCAAAGTCCAGCATGAGTTTCCTCCCCAAACCTAGGCGAGACAGGGTTTAAGCGCTGCGGCGGGGGTGCGCCATGGGAATAATGGCCGCAAGCGCGCTTTTCTGGCGCGGGCGGGGCGTGCCATGGGCGGTCATCGGCCGATCCCGTCGCAGGGGGCCAGAATCAGCGGCGCCCCCGGACTTTGCCCGATCACCTGACAGTTTGCGCCCACGCAAAGCGTCCAGCCGCCGCCCGTCGCCCCCGAGGCGGCCAGCGTCAGGCGTGGCTGCGGCGCAAGGTCGGGCTGCCAGACCCACCAGCCCTTGTGAAGGGTCGCGCCCTCGCCCGGCTCCATTCCCGCACCCGAGCCTTTGACAGCGGCGCGGGTCAGGTGCAGGGTGCCACCCTCGACCTGCCAATCCTCGTGCCAGCGGATCTTTTCGACCGAATGTTCCCATTCAAGGCTGAAGCCGCCGTCGGGCAGCGCCAGCGCCAGCGCGCCGACCAGAAGGCAGGCGGCGCTCATGCCGGGGCCCGGTGCCGCCGGGTCCAGATCACCGCGCCAAAGCCGGCGACCAGCGCAAAGCCCAGCTCATCGGTCAGCGGCAGTGCGGCGACCAGCGTGAAGGCGGCCGCCATCGCCAGCGCGCGTTCCCACACCGCCAGCGGGCGGCCCAGCCAGCCGATCACCGCCACCCCCCAAAGCCCGATCGCAAGGGCCGCTTTCGACACTATATAGGCCACGGCGGGGGCAAAACCGATCGCCTCGGCCAAAGGGCCGCCGGGTTGCAGCATCAGCGCGGGCGTATAGACCGCCATGAACGGAATGACGAAGCCCGCCGCCGCCACCTTGATCGCCTCAAACGAGATCCTGAGCCCGCTTTCCTTGGCAATCGGCGCGGCGGCAAAGCAGGCCAGCGCCACCGGCGGCGTCAGATCGGCCAGAATCCCGAAGTAGAACACGAACATATGCGACACGATCAGCGGCACCCCCAGCGCCAGCAGCGCCGGCCCCGCGATCGAGGCGGTGATGATGTAGTTCGGAATCGTCGGGATCCCCATGCCCAGCACGATGCAAGTAACCATCGTCAGAACCAGCGACAAAAACAGGCTGGTCTTGCCGACGCCGACGATGAACTGGCCAAAGGTATTGGCCGCCCCGGTCAGCGTCATCACGCCGATGATCACCCCGACCAGCGCGCAGGCAATGCCCACCGGCAGCGCGGTCTTGGCCCCCTCGGCCAGACTGTCGCGGCAGATCAGCAGCGTCTCGCGGCCGCCTTTTGACCGCGCGTTCCAACCGATCAGCGCGAGGATCGCCAGCAGCACCACCCAGATGCCGAACTGGAAGAACGCCGCCGAGATCAGCCCCAGACCGACCCAGAACAGCACCCGGATCACCCCCGCCGGAAGCCCCAGCGCCACCGACCCGCCAAGGATCAACAGCACCGTCAGCGCCAGCCCGATGGTGCCGGCGTAAAGCGGCGTGAAGCCCGAAAACAGCAGATAGACCAGCACCGCCAGCGGCAGGATCAGGTGCCAGCCTTCGCGCAGGGCCTTGCGCGGCGAGGGCAGCTCATCGCGCGCCAGACCACGCAGGCCGCGTTTGCCGGCCTCAAGATGCACCATCCAGAACGCCGAGGCGAAATACAGGATCGCCGGGATCAGCGCGGCCTTGACCACCTCAAGATAGTCCACGCCCAGCGTCTCGGCCATGATGAAGGCGACAGCGCCCATCACCGGCGGCATGATCTGGCCGCCCATCGAGGCGGTCGCCTCGACCCCGCCGGCAAAGGCGGCGCGATAGCCAAAGGACTTCATCAGTGGAATGGTGAACTGGCCGGTGGTGACGACATTGGCCACCCCCGACCCCGAGATCGTGCCCATCAGCCCCGACGACAGCACCGAGACCTTGGCCGCGCCGCCCTGCTTGTGGCCGACAAAGCCCAGCGACACATCGGTGAACAGCCGGATCATCCCGGCCTTTTCCAGAAACGCGCCAAACAGGATGAACAGGAAGATATAGGTCGAGGAAACATAGGTCGGGATGCCGTAGATGCCCTCGGTGCCATAGGTCAGGTGCTCGATCACCTGAGCAAAATCATAACCGCGATGGTTCAGCGGCGACGGCAGGTATTGGCCAAACAGCGCATAGGACAGAAACGTCCCCGAGATGATCGGCAGCGCCGGACCCATCAGCGCCCATGCGGCCGAAAATACCGCCAGAAGCGCCAGCACGCCGATCACGATATCGCGCGGCAAAGGGTCGCCCGCGCGCATCAAAAGCGGCACGAATTCCCACCATTGATAGGCCGCGACCGCCACCCCCAGCCCGGCCATGCCCCAGGCCAACACCTTGACCGCGCCGGTCTTGCGCCGCGCCAGCGCCAGCAGCGGAAACCCCAGCAGCATCAGGAACCCGACATGCACCGCGCGCACGATCTGGCTGGCCATATCCAGAAGATGCGCCGCCGTGGCGATCTGAAACGCCGAAAACGCAACGGCTATCCAGAACAATGCCCGGCCTTCGGGGCTACGCGGAAAGCTTTCGGCCAAAGGGTCGTGCAGGCCCAGATCAGGCGCGTTTCCCGGCATCTGGTGGTGCGGGCTGTCATGCAGCATGGGCTTTCCCCTTTCTGTTCAGAATTCGGGCGGACAACCACAGGGCCCGCCCGAATGTGCCCGAAGGCGCGGCCTTACATCAGGCCCATTTCCTTGTAATACCGCTCGGCCCCCGGATGCAGCGGGATCGGCATGCCCTTGAGCGCGGTCTCAAGCTTGATCGAGGCGGCGGCCTTGTGGGCGGCCTCGAGCGTGGTCAGGTTTTCAAACAGAAGCTTGGTCATCTGGTAGGCGGTCTCGTCCGAGACATCCTCGTGCGTCACCAGAAAGTTGACCACGGCGACGGTGGGCACATCGGCGTCCTGCCCCTGATAGGTGCCCGCCGGGATCGTGGCGGCGATATAGGGCGCCCCCAGTTTTTCAGCGATTTCCGCCGGAACAGAGACTAAAGTCGTGGGCGCGGCGGTGGCCAGATCCTTCAGCGAGGCAACCCCGAGGCCCGCCGATTGCAGCGTCGCATCCAGCTGACGGTTCTTCATCAGCTCGACCGATTCGGCGAAGGGCAGGTATTCGACCTTGCCAAGCTGGTCATAGCTCATGCCCGCAGCGGCCAGAATCGCGCGGGCGTTCAGCTCGGTCCCCGATTTCGCGGCGCCAACCGACAGGCTCTTGCCGGCCAGATCCGCCAGCGAGGTGATGCCGCTATCGGCCGAAGCGGCGATCTGGATGTAGTTCGGATAGACCGCCGCGATGCCGCGCAGCTTGGACAGCGGCGCCTTGAAGCCGGCGTCGGCATTGCCCTCCCAGGCCATTTTGACGCTGTCGCCCAGCGCCAGCGCCAGTTCGCCCTTGCCCTGCTCGAGCAGGTTCAGGTTTTCGACCGATGCCTTGGTCGATTGCACCTGCGTGCGCGCGCCCGGTATGCCGTCGGCATAGATTTTCGACAGGCCGACACCCAGCGGGTAATAGACCCCCGAGGTGCCGCCGGTCAGAATGTTGATAAACTCTTCGGCTTGCGCGGCGATCGGCGCCACGGCAAAGACCGCCCCGGCGACCAGCGCGCCGAGCTTCAATTTGAGATTGGTCATCGTCTCCTCCACAAGACAGCGGCCCGCGCTTGCGGCAGACCCTGCGCCGAGTGTGCGAAAACCGGGCGCGACACTCAACGCTTATCCGCCCGAGGGGTGCGAATTTGTCGCGCCAAGCCGGAAAAACAGGCGCCCGGGCGGTGCAGCCAAAGCGGCGTAGCGGTGCCAGGATCGCCGGGAGAATGGGCAAATTCCCTGAAATAGGGTCTGTTCTGGATATCAGGCAAAGCCGTGCCGCCCGGCGCTCAGCCGGTGATCGGCTGACCCGCGCGCCAGATCCCGGCAATCAGCCAATCGGGGTCGAAATGCACCAGATCGGCGGGCAGGCCGGGGGCAATGGCGCCGAGATGCCCGGCCTGCCCCAGCAGCCCCGCCGGCACCGAGGTGGCCATCGCCAGCGCCTCTTCGGGGCGCAGGCCGATCGTGCGGATCATCAGGCGCACCGCCTCGGGCAGGCTGAGATCGGCCCCGGCCAGCGTGCCATCCTCGAGCGTCAGGCGCCCCTGACGGCGCAGGATCCGGCGCCCTCCAAGGTTGAATTCCGTCGCATCGGTGCCCGCCACGGCCATCGCATCCGAAATCAGAAACACCCGGCCCAGGCCCTTGGCCGCCAGCGCCAGCCGGATCGTGCGGGGGTGCACATGCCGGCCATCGGCGATCAGCCCGGTGAACAGGCGCGGCCCCAGCGCGGCGCCCACAAGGCCGGGTTCACGGTTGCCAAGCTGGCTCATCGCGTTGAACAGATGCGTGACAGAGCGCGCGCCGGCGCCCTCGGCGGCCTCGGCCTCGTCGAGGGTGCATTCGGCGTGGCCAAGGCTGACGATCGCCCCCGACGCCGCCAGCACGGCGATCTGCGCCGGTGTCACCGAGGCGGGCGCCAGCGTCACCATCAGCGCCGGCAGCGCGGCGGCGGCGATACAGAGCGCCTTCAGGTCAGCCTCGGTCATCGGCCGGATCAGCGCCGGATCATGCGCGCCCTTGCGGCGCGGGTCCAGATGCGGCCCCTCGAGATGCAGGCCCAGAAAGCCCGGCACCCCCGCCCGCGCCGCCGCAATTGCGGCCGCGATGACGGTGGCGGTGGCCTCGGGTGTGTCGGTGATCAGGGTGGGTAGAATCCCGGTGGCCCCCAGCCGCGCATGGGTCGCGCAGATATGCGCGATCCGGGCGACATCGGCGTCCCCGTCCAGCATGATACCGCCGCCGCCATTGACCTGAAGGTCGATCAGACCGGGGGCCAGCACCCCGCCCTTCAACACGATACGCCGACCTTTGGGCAGGCTCGAATCCGGGAAAATCCCTGAAATAGAGCCTTTTTTGACGACAACGGAATGGCCGGCCAGCATCTGCCCGCCATCAAACACCGCCGCCCCGGAATAGATCTGAGTGCTCATACTGTCTCCGTCACTTTGCGCAGATGCGGGGGGGTGTCGGGGTCAAAGCCACGGCGCCGGGCAAGACCCTCGACAAAGGTATAAAAGCTGACCACCAGAACCAGCGGCGCGACCAGCGGATGCAAGCCGCCGACGGCGGGCAGCGACACCGTGCCGGGCGCGCTGGCCCCGGTGACGAACACATCGGCACCCTGCCCGGCCAGCCGTTCGGCGGTGGCCAGAACATGGCTGTGCGCGGCGTCCTCGACCGCCAGCGCCAGCACCGGAAAGCGTTCCTGCACGATCGCGGCGGGGCCATGCAGAACCTCGGCGGCGCTATAGGCCTCGGCGTGAAGACCGCAGGTCTCCTTGAATTTCAGCGCCATTTCGCTGGCGATGGCAAAACCGGGGCCGCGGCCCAGCACATAGGCCGACGAGGCCCGCACCAGCCGCGCGGAAAGGGGCTCCCAATCGCGGGTCAGGGCCGCGGCAAAGGCATCGGGCAGAGCGGCAACGGCGTCGCGCAGCGCGGTGTCGTCACGCCATTCGGCCAAGAGCGCCAGCCCGGCCAGAACCGAAACCACGAAGGTCTTTGTCGCCGCCACGCTTTTCTCTTCGCCCGAGGCCAGCGGCAGGCAAAAGGCGCTGGCCTTGGCCATCGGCGCGTCGGGGAAGTTGGTGACCGCCACGGTCAGCGCCCCGCCGATTTGCGCCGCGCGCATCATTTCAACGATATCCGGGCTGCGGCCCGATTGCGAAATGCCGATGCAGGCCGCGCCGGTCAGCCGCAACGGCCGCCGATAGATCGAGGCGACCGACGGCCCGACCGAGGCCACCGGCACCCCGGCCAAAAGCTCGATCGCGTATTTCAGATAGCTGGCCGCGTGGTCCGAAGAGCCACGCGCCACCGTCACCACCAGCCCCGGATCGATCGCGCGCATCCGGGCGGCGGCCTCGGCGATCTGATCGCGCGCGCTGGCAAGAAACCGGGCGGCGGCTTCGGGGATCTCGGCCACTTCGCGGGCCATATGGGTTTGGGTCATGCGCCCCCTCCTTCGCCTTCCGGCGCAATTTGCAGTTCAGCGGCAAAGTCGTAGGCATCGCCGCGGTAAATCGAGCGGGTGAATTCGACCACCCGCCCCGAAGCCAGGTATGAGACCCGTTCGATGCGAAGCCCGGCCGCGCCCACCGGCACCTCAAGCAGCCCCGCATCCAGCGCGCCAAGATTGGTTGCCGAAATCCGCTGCACCGCGCGCACCGGGCGCAGGCCACGGTCGGCCAGCGCCGCGTAGAGCGAGCGTTCAACCAGCATCGGGTCGGGCAGAACGGCGGTTGAAAGCGTCGCGCGTTCGATTGCCAGCGGCACACCATCGGTGCGGCGGACCCGTTCAAGCCGCGCGACACGGTCCTTGGCGGCAAGGCCCAGCGCCATCACCTCTTCGGGCGTCGGCGAATGGATCGCCCGGCTGATCCAGACCGATTCCACCGCCTTGCCGCGCCGCGCCATATCTTCGGTGAACGAAGTCAGCAAGGATAGAGCCTGTTCCAGCCGTTCGACCTTGGGCGCGACGAAGGTGCCCGAACCGCGCCGCTGCACCAGTTGCCCCGCCTCGACCAGTGCCTGCACCGCCTTGCGCACCGTCACCCGCGACAGGCCGGTCATCGTCGCCATATCGCGTTCGGGCGGCAGGCTATCGCCCGGGCGCAAGCGGGCATCGGTGATCGCGGCGGCGATCCGGCGCTGAAGTTGCAGATAAAGCGGCCCGGTGCCCGGATCGGCAAAGCCTTCGGGCGAAAAGATCTGCTGCATCAACCACCTCCTTGCCGGGCCAGCCAGAGCGCACCATCCAGCGCCGTTCCCTTGGCCGGGAGCACCTGCCAGAGGCTCTGTGTGCGGGCCGCGAAAGTCGGGCCCAAGCCGCCCAGAAACACCACCGGAAGCGCGCGGCCCGCCTGTTGCAAAAGCGCGATGGCGGCCGCCACCTCGTCGGTTGCGGCGCCCAGCACCGCCTGCGCCGCCGGATCGCCCGCCTCGGCGGCGCGCAGCACCTGCGGCGCATAGGCTGCAAAATCCGACGGCTGCGCGGTCTTGCCGAAATCGACCACCGCCGCCGCGCCGCCGCGTTCATCCAGCACGGCGCGCAGAAACGGGGTCATCGGCACAAAGCCGTCTTCGGCGCGCAGCGTCTGCATCAAAAGCGCGCGCCCGATCCACGCGCCCGAGCCCTCGTCGCCCAGCAAGAACCCCCAGCCGCCGATGATCCGCATCTGGCCGTCGCGCTGGCTGGCAAAGACCGACCCGGTGCCCAGCGCCGCGACGATGCCATCGTCATCGCCCAGCGCGCCCTTGACCGCAATCCGCGCGTCCGAAACCACCTGAACGCGGCCAAAGGGCAGGCGTTCGGCCAGCCAGGCGGCGCGCTCGGGCAGATTGGCGCCGGCAAGGCCCAGCACCGCCGAAACCTCGGCATCGGGCACCGCATCGCCAAGCACCTGACGCAGGGCGATCAGGATGTTGCGGCGCGCCAGTTCGGGGTCGGTGGCGATATTGGCCGGGCCCGCTTCGCCGCGCGCGATGATCCGGCCCGAGGCATCCGCCAAAGCCGCGCGACACCCCGTGCCGCCCCCATCCACACCCAGAATGAACATGCTGGACCCTCCCGTCCCGGATACCATACCAAAACAATACCAGAAGGGAAAGGGAGTCGTGAAATGATTGGAATTACTGTCAAAATGCCCTTTTTGGACAAAAGGCTTTACAATTGGTATTAGTTTGGCATTATCTTTGAGACGAGGGGGGATTCGAATGACGACACGGCGCACCGAGCAGACGCATCCGCTGGCCGCGGGGCTTGATGCCCTCGCACCCGAGGCTGCTGCGGCCCGTCTCTATGAGGCGCAGGTGCAATCGCTGGCCGCGATCCGCCCGGCCTTGGTCGCGTTGGAGCAGGTCGCCGTGGCCGCCGCCGAGGCGCTGCGCGGCGGTCATCGGCTGATCTATGCGGGCGCGGGCAGTGCCGGGCTGATGGCGCTGGCCGATTGTCTGGAGCTGTCGGGCACCTTTGGCCTGCCGGTTGCGCGCACGCCGATCCTGTTTGCCGGCGGCACCGAGGCGCTGATCCATTTGCAAGGTCTGGTCGAGGACGACCCGCAAGCGGCGGGCGCCGATCTGGCGCGGGTTGCCCCCAAGGCGGGGGATCTGCTGATCTGCGTTTCGGCCTCGGGGTCGACACCTTACACGCTGGCGGTCGCGCAGGGCGCGCGGGGTGGCGGGGCGCGGGTGGCGGCGCTGGCCAATAACGCCAATGCACCGCTTTTTGCCGAGGCCGATATCGCCGTGCTGCTGGATACCGGCCCCGAGATGCTGGCCGGATCGACCCGGATGGCGGCGGCGACCGCGCAGAAGGTGGCGCTGAATGTGATTTCGACCCGGGCGGCGATGCTGCTGGGCCATGTCCATGCCGGGCGGATGGTCAATGTGCAGGCCGATAATGCCAAACTGCACGCGCGCGCGGCCGGAATCGTCACCGATCTGGCGGGCTGCACCCCCGCGGCGGCCGCGGCCGCGCTGGGGGCTGCAGGCGGGGCGGTGAAACCGGCGATCCTGATCGCTGCGGGGGCAAAACCGAAACAGGCCGAAGACCTGCTGGCGGCAAGCCGGGGCCAGCTTGGCCCGGCGCTGGCCGCCCTGAAGACATAACAACCAAGGGGCCGCTGGCCCACAACAACGGGAGAAGATGATGACCACCAGGACCCTGACCATGGCGCTTTTGGCCAGCACGCTGCTGACCGGCGCCGCCCAAGCCCAGGACGTGACGCTGACGATCGAAAGCTGGCGCAATGACGACCTGACGATCTGGCAAGACAAGATCATTCCGGCCTTCGAGGCAGAAAACCCCGGCATCAAGGTGGTGTTCAGCCCCTCGGCCCCGGCGGAATACAACGCGGTGCTGAACTCGAAACTGGATGCCGGTTCGGCGGGCGATCTGATTACCTGCCGGCCGTTCGATGCCTCGCTTGAGCTTTACAACAAGGGCAAGCTGGCCGATCTGACCGATCTGGAAGCGATGGCCAATTTCAGCCCGGTCGCCAGGTCGGGCTGGTCGACCGATGACGCCGCGCATACGTTCTGCGTGCCGATGGCCTCGGTGATCCACGGCTTTATCTACAACAAGGACGCCTTTACCGCACTGGGCATCGAGGTGCCGAAGACCGAGGCCGAATTCTTTGCCGCACTGGACAAGATCAAGGCGGATGGGACCTATATTCCGATGGCGATGGGCACCAACGACCAGTGGGAAGCCGCGACCATGGGCTACAACAACATCGGCCCGAACTACTGGAAGGGCGAAGACGGGCGGCTGGCGCTGATCGCGGGGACGCAAAAGCTGACCGATGAGGATTGGGTGGCGCCCTATCGGCAACTGGCGAAGTGGAAGGACTATCTGGGCGACGGTTTCGAGGCGCAGACCTATCCTGACAGCCAGAACCTGTTCACCCTGGGTCGGGCCGCGATCTACCCGGCCGGAAGCTGGGAAATCTCGGGGTTCCGGGCGCAGGCCGACTTCGAGATGGGCGCCTTTTACCCGCCGGTTCCGGCTGCGGGCGATGATTGCTATATCTCGGACCATACCGATATCGCGATCGGGATGAACGCCGCCTCGCCCAATGCCGAAGCGGCGAGGACCTTCCTCAACTGGGTCGGCACCTCGGATTTCGCCAGCCTCTATTCGAACGCGCTGCCGGGGTTCTTTTCGCTGTCGAACGAGCCGGTAACGCTGGATGACCCGCTGGCGCAGGAATTTGCCAGCTGGCGCGGCACCTGCAAATCGACGATCCGTTCGACCTATCAGATCCTGTCGCGCGGCACGCCGAACCTGGAAAACGAGACCTGGAATGCCAGCGCCAACGTGATCCGCGGGACCGAGACCCCCGAGGATGCCGCAAAGCGTCTGCAAGAGGGTCTGGCCTCCTGGTATGCGCCGCAGCAGTAAGCGCGGAGGCTGAGTTCGGGAACGGGGGGCTGTCTGCCCCCCGCACCCCCCGAGGATATTGGCACGAAGGCGAAAGGGACCGTCATGGCTGAACGCAAGCCGATCCGCTGGCATATCGCGGTGTTTCTGGCGCCTGCGGTCGCGGTCTATACCGCCATCATGATCGTTCCATTGTTCGCGACGCTGAATCTGTCGTTGTTCAATCTGGTGGATGGGGTGAAATCCTTTGTAGGGCTGGACAATTTTCGCACGCTTTTTGGCGATCCGCGCTGGTCGGCGAGTTTCTGGAACGCGCTGGGCAACAATGCATGGTTCTTTGTGGTGCACATGCTGGTGCAAAACCCGATCGGGGTGGCGCTGGCGGCGCTGTTGTCATCGCCGCGGCTGCGGATGGCCGCATTTTACCGCACCGCGATCTTCATTCCGACGATTCTGAGCTTTGTGATCGTGGGCTTCGTGTGGAAGCTGATCCTGTCACCGATCTGGGGGATCGCGCCGGGGATGCTGGATGCGGTCGGGCTGAAGGCCTTGTTTGCGCCCTGGCTGGGCAAGGAGGCCTATGCGCTGACAACGCTGGCGCTGATCTCGGTGTGGCAGTTCGTGGGGATCCCGATGATGCTGATCTATGCCGCGCTTCTAAGCATTCCCGACGAGGTGCTGGAGGCTGCCGAAATGGATGGCGTGACCGGCGCGAGCCAGTTCTGGAAGATCAAGCTGCCGTTGATTCTGCCTTCGATCGGGATCATCTCGATTCTGACATTTGTTGGCAATTTCAATGCGTTCGACCTGATCTATGTCAGTCAGGGCGCGTTGGCGGGGCCGAATTATGCCACCGATATTCTGGGGACATTCCTTTACCGCACGTTCTTTGGGTTTCAGTTGCAACTGGGCGATCCGCATATGGGGGCGAGCATCGCCACCGCGATGTTCCTGATCATTCTGGCCGGAGTCTCGGTCTATCTTTTCGCCATTCAGACGCGGCTGCGTCGCTATCAGTTCTGAGGGGGGATCATGTCACAGGCCCGCACATCGACCCGCCGCACCATTGCCGCCCATGCGGTGCTGATAACCTATACGCTGATCGCGCTGTTTCCGGTGTTCGTGGTTGTCATCAACAGTTTCAAATCGCGCAAGGCGATCTTTTCAGAGCCGTTGGCGCTGCCCTCGGCCAGCACCTTTGACGCGGTGGGATACCGCACCGTGCTGGAGCAGGGGGATTTCCTGCTCTATTTCCAGAACTCGTTGACGGTGACGGTGGCAAGCCTGTTCTTCGTGTTGTTGTTTGGCGCGATGGCGGCGTTTGCGCTAAGCGAATACCGGTTTCGCGGCAATCTGCTGATGGGGCTTTATCTGGCGCTGGGGATCATGATTCCGATCCGGCTGGGCACGGTGGCGATCTTGCAGATGATGGTTGCGGGCGGGTTGGTCAACACGCTGACGGCGCTGATATTGGTCTATACCGCGCAGGGGCTGCCCTTGGCGGTGTTCATCCTGTCCGAGTTCATGCGCGGGGTGTCGGACGATCTGAAGAGCGCCGGCCGGATTGACGGGCTCAGCGAATACCGGATCTTTTTCACGCTGGTGTTGCCACTGATACGGCCTGCGATGGCGACGGTGGCGGTGTTCACGATGATCCCGATCTGGAACGATCTGTGGTTTCCGTTGATCCTCGCGCCGGCCGAAAGCTCGAAGACGGTGACGCTGGGCAGCCAGGTCTTTATCGGCCAGTTCGTGACCAACTGGAACGCGGTTCTGGCGGCGCTATCGCTGGCGATTCTGCCGGTGTTGGTGCTTTACCTGGCGTTTTCGCGCCAGTTGATCCGGGGTATTACGGCGGGGGCGGTGAAATGATCCGGGTTCTGGTTGCAGGTCTGGGCAATATGGGGCGCAGCCATGCGCTGGCCTATCACGCCGATCCGGCGTTCGAGATTGTCGGGTTGGTCAACCGCAGCCCGGTCGATCTGCCCGAGGAATTGCGCGCCTATCCGGTCAGCGCCGACTATGCCGAGGCGCTGGCCCGGCTGAAGCCCGATCTGGTCTGCGTCGCGACCTATTCCGACAGCCATGCCGAGTTTGCCGTGGCCGCGATGCAGGCGGGCGCCCATGTGTTTGTGGAAAAGCCGCTGGCGACCACCGTCGCCGATGCCGCCCGCGTGGCCGAGACGGCCGCTCGGACCGGGCGCAAATGCGTGGTCGGCTATATCCTGCGCCACCACCCCAGCTGGCAGCGCCTGATTGCCGAGGCGCGGGCCTTGGGCGGACCCTATGTGTTTCGGCTGAACCTCAATCAGCAGTCCTCGGGCCCGACATGGGAGGTGCACAAGGCGCTGATGCAGACCACGCCGCCGATCGTCGATTGTGGCGTGCACTATGTCGATGTGATGTGCCAGATCACCGATGCGCGCGCGCGCGAAGTGCGCGGCATGGGGCTGCGCCTGTCGGATGAGATCGCGCCCGATATGTATAACTACGGCCATTTTCAGGTGCTGTTCGAGGATGGCAGCCTTGGCTGGTATGAGGCGGGCTGGGGGCCGATGATGTCGGACACCGCGTTCTTCGTGAAAGACGTGGTCAGCCCGAATGGCGCGGTGTCGATCCGGATGCCGGAAACCGCGAAATCCGACGATATAGACACGCATACCAAGACTTCGGCGCTGCGTATCCACCGCAACGGCCAGCCCGACGAAAACCTGAGCATGGCCGATGAACCGGGCCATCAGGAACTGTGCAACCGCGAGGCCGCCTATGTTGCCCGCGCCATTCAAGACGATCTTGACCTGACCCGACACCTCTCCGATGCGGTCCAGTCGCTCGCCATCTGCCTTGCGGCCGATGAAAGCGTGCGCAGCGGCCTGCCGGTCAAACTTTAGGAGCCGCCGATGGGTGCCCTGACCCTTTCCAATGTCACCAAGTCCTTCGGCGCTGTCGAGGTCATCAAAGGCGTCGATCTTGAAGTGGCCGAGGGCGAGTTTTGCGTCTTTGTCGGCCCCTCGGGCTGCGGAAAATCGACCCTGTTACGGATGATTGCGGGGCTGGAGGATGTCACCTCGGGCGAGGTGAAGATCGGCGACCGGCGGGTCAATGACCTGGCCCCCGCCAAGCGTGAAATCGCGATGGTGTTTCAGTCTTACGCGCTTTACCCGCATCTGACGGTCGAGGGAAACATGGGGCTGGCGCTGAAGCAGGCGCATGTGCCCAAGGCCGAAATCGCCGCCTCGATCGGACGGGCGGCGGATATGCTGGGCCTCGAGCCGCTTCTGGCGCGGCGCCCGGCCGAGCTGTCGGGCGGGCAACGGCAACGGGTTGCCATCGGGCGGGCCATCGTGCGCACACCCAAGCTGTTCTTGTTTGATGAGCCGCTGTCAAACCTGGACGCCGCGCTGCGCGTCCAGACCCGGATCGAGATTGCCCGCCTGCACCGCGATCTGGGCGCGACGATGATCTACGTCACCCATGACCAGATCGAGGCGATGACGCTGGCCCACAAGATCGTGGTGCTGAACGCCGGCCGGATCGAGCAGGTCGGCGCGCCGATGGATGTGTATAATGACCCTGACAATGCCTTTGTTGCGGGTTTTATCGGCAGCCCGAAGATGAACTTTCTGGATGCCGCCGCGCTGGGCCAACAGGGCGCCAGCCTTGGGATCCGCCCCGAACACCTGGCGATTTCGCGCGATCAGGGGCCGATTGCGGGCACCGTCAGCCATATTGAAAAGCTGGGCAGCGAAACGCTGGTCTATGTCCACGCCGAGCCGCATGGCCTGCTGACCGTGCGGCTGTTCGGCGAGCATGATTTCGCCGTAAACGAGGCGGTGCGGCTAACCCCGGACCCCGCCCGCACCTTTCATTTCGATGCGTCGGGCAAGCGGCTGCGCTGATCCGCTTGAGCGCGCCGCCGCGACGGGGTAAGTCTTGCGACCCAAACCCCGGAAAGGTCGCGCATGTCCGTCTCTGTCGCTTCTGCCCGCCGTATCTCGGCGCTGATCGCCACCGAAATCGCCGCCCGCCCCGATCAGGTCACCGCTGCGGTGGCGCTGCTGGATGGCGGCGCGACGGTGCCCTTCGTGGCGCGCTACCGCAAGGAGGCGACGGGCGGGCTGGACGATACGCAGCTGCGTAACCTGGCCGACCGGCTATCGTATCTGCGCGAACTCGAGGCGCGGCGCGACACGATTCTGGCCTCGATCCGCGATCAGGGCAAACTGACCGACGATCTTGAGGCGCGGATTGCCGGCACCGTCACCAAGGCCGAGCTTGAGGATATCTATCTGCCCTACAAGCCCAAGCGCCGCACCCGTGCCACCATCGCCCGCGAAAACGGCCTCGCGCCGCTGGCCGAGGCGATTCTGGCCGACCATGCGCTGACCCCCGCCGATCTGGCCGCCGCCTATGTCACCGAGGCGGTCGCCGATGTGAAAACTGCGCTGGAGGGCGCGCGCGACATCATCGCCGAAGGGCTGGCCGAAAACGCCGATCTGCTGGCCCGGTTGCGCGCCCATATGCGGGCCCACGCCCGCGTCGCGGCCCGCGTGATTGAGGGGCAGGAAACGGCTGGCGCCAAGTTTTCCGACTATTTCAGCCATTCCGAGCCTTGGGCCACGACGGCAGGCCACCGCGCGCTGGCGATGTTTCGCGGGCGTAACGAAGGCCATCTGAACCTCGATCTGGAGATCGACGCCGACGCCGCCCCGGGTCAAGGCACGGCTGAAACCATGGTGCGCGCGGTGCTGGGCGCCACGGGCCGGGCGCCGGGCGATCTGTGGCTGGCCGAGGTGGCGGGCTGGGCGTGGCGGGTCAAGCTGCGCACGACGCTGACGATAGATCTGCTGGCCGACCTGCGGACCCGCGCCGAGGAAGAATCGATCCGTGTTTTTGGACGCAACCTCAAGGACTTGTTGTTGGCGGCCCCAGCCGGTAGCCGGGCCACGCTGGGGCTGGATCCGGGGATCCGCACCGGGGTGAAATGCGCCGTCATCGACGCCACCGGCAAGGTTCTGGAAACCGCCACCATCTATCCGTTCCAGCCGAAGAATGATCTGCGTGGCGCGCAGGCCACGCTTGCCGCGCTGATCCGCAAACATGAGGTCGCGCTGATCGCCATCGGCAATGGCACTGCCTCGCGCGAAACCGAAAAGCTGGTCGGCGATCTTCTGGCGCTGCTGCCCGGACCGGGCGCGCGGCCGATGAAGGTGATCGTCTCGGAGGCCGGGGCCTCGGTCTATTCGGCCTCGGCGCTGGCGGCGCAGGAATTCCCCGATCTGGACGTCAGCCTGCGCGGCGCGGTGTCGATCGCGCGGCGACTGCAAGACCCGCTGGCCGAACTGGTCAAGATCGAGCCGAAATCCATCGGCGTCGGCCAGTATCAGCACGATGTGGACCAATACCGCCTTGGCCGCGCTTTGGATGCGGTGGTCGAAGACGCGGTGAACGCGGTCGGGGTCGAGCTGAACACCGCCTCGGCGCCGCTGCTGGCACGGGTTGCCGGGATCGGGCCGGGACTGGCCGAAACCATCGTCGCGCACCGTGATGAAAACGGCGCCTTCGCCAGCCGCAAGGACCTGCTCAAGGTCGCCCGTCTGGGTCCGAAGGCTTACGAGCAATGCGCCGGGTTTCTGCGGATTCAAGGCGGAACAGAGCCGCTTGACGGCTCGGCCGTGCACCCCGAAGCCTACGGCCTTGCCCGCCGGATCATCGCCGCCTGTGGCCGCGACCTGCGCAGCCTTGCCGCCGACCCCGCCCGCCTGCGCGCGCTGGAGCCGGGCGATTTTGCCGACGCCACCTTTGGCCTGCCGACCGTGCGCGATATTCTGGCCGAGCTGGAAAAACCCGGCCGCGACCCGCGCCCCGAGTTTCGCACCGCCACCTTCGCCGAGGGTGTGAACGATATTTCGGATCTGCGGCCCGGCATGCTGCTGGAAGGCACGGTGACCAATGTCGCGGCCTTTGGGGCGTTTGTCGATATCGGGGTGCATCAGGATGGGCTGGTCCATGTCAGCCAACTGGCCGACCGCTTTGTCAAGGACCCGCATGAGGTGGTCAAGGCCGGCGATGTCGTCAAGGTGCGCGTGACCGAGGTGGACCCGGCGCGCAAACGCATCGGGCTGACAATGCGCAAGGAAGCCGGCGCGCCGAAGCCGCACGCCTCGCAGGCTCCGGCCCCAAAGCCCAAGCCGCAGCAGCCCAGCGCCCACAAAGCCAGCCCACAGAAAGCCGACGCAGGCCCGAAACCCGCTGAAACCGGCAGCTTTGGCGCCGCCTTGCGCGATGCGATGAAACGGTCCTGAGCGGGTCTGCGCCACGCCGGGCGGCGCCCGTCAACGGGGGCCGATTGCGCTGAAATAGGGTCGAATTCTGGCGGCGTGAAGACGCGCGCGCGCCACCGCCTCGGCCGCCGAAACCGCGCAAAAGCGCAGCCGGTCCCGCGGGCGCAACTGCACCAGCCGATCCAGATCCGCCGACAGGATCGTGGCGATCTTGGGATAGCCGCCGGTGGTCTGGTGATCGGCCAGAAGAATCGTCGCCACGCCGTCTCCGGCGACCTGAACCGAGCCGCGCAAGATCGGCTCCGAGGGAATGGACAGCGCGCCGACCGGCATCAGGGGCGGGCCTTTCAGGCGCACCCCCATGCGGTCATAGGCGTCGGTCAGGCTGAACGGTTCGTGCAGGAAGCGTGCCTGCGTAGCGCTGTCAAAGAACCGATCCTGCGGCCCCATCACGACGTGAACCCGGTGCAAGGGGCGGGCAAAGACCGGGCAGGGAATTTTCGCCTCATCGCCCAGAAGGCGCGCCCCGGTGACCAGAATCTCTTGCCCCACGGTCAGCTTGCCGCCGCCCAGCCCCGACATCGAATGGGTCGCGGCATGGCCCAGCCAGTGGGGCGACACCAGCGCACCCGCAAAGGCCAGATAGGCCCAACTGCCCCAATGGCCGGGGCGAATCGTCAGCCGCTGCCCGGCGCGGATCGTGGTCCGCACCCATGAACCCGCCCTTGCCTCGCCCGACTCGACGATGAAACCGCCGCCGGTGACCGCAAGGCTGACCGCGCCCGACAGGCATTCTAGCACCAGCCCGCCGCGCGACACCTCGATCCCGGCGGCCTCGGGAGGGCGCGCCACGGCGCGATTGGCAATCGCATGGGCGGTTCGGTCCATCGGCCCCGAGGCCGGCACGCCAAAGCGCATCTGTCCGAACCGGCCCGCATCCTGCACCGAGACATGCGGCCCGGTCGCGATGACCCTGAAGCGCGCCTCGGTCATGCCCGTGCCGCCTTTTCGGCGCGCGCAAAACCGGCGCGGTCGATGCGCTTGAACGTCACCCGGTCACCGACGTCAAACAGGAACGGGCGCGCCGGATCGGTCCGCAAGATCTGGGTTGGCGAGCGGCCGATGATCGACCAGCCGGTCGGCATGGTCAGCGTGGTGACCAGACACTGCGGCCCCGCGATCAGCACGCTGCCGGCCGCGATGCCCCGCAGGGGCGCGGCCTTGCGCGGCACCTGGATCTGCGGCGGAACCCCGGCAAGATAGGCATAGCCCGGTGCGAACCCAAACATGAAGACGCGGTAATCCCCGGCCAGATGGGCGTTGACGACGGCCGCCTCATCAAGCCCGGTGGCGGTGGCAACGGCGGCCAGATCCGGCGCGAAATCCGCGTCATAGCAGACCTCGACCGTGCGCTGCGTGCCGGTGGGCGGGACGGTCGCGGGCGCCTTCAAAAGGCTCTGAACCGCCATTTCAAGGGTCTTGTGGTCGCTTTCCAGCGGGTCGAAATCGATCAGCAGGTTCACATAGGCCGGCACCACCTCGCGCAGCCCTCTGGGCGGATCGGCGGCCAAGGCGCGATCCAGCGCGCGCACCGAAGCATTGGCCGGATCGGAGATTTCAGAGGCGAATTCGACCAGCAGTGCGTGATCGGCCACGGCGATAAAGCGGGGCGTTAACATCGTCAGGGCGCGAGGAACGGGGCCAGTGTGACCCCCGCGTCCGTCAGGCGCGCGCGGATCTGGCGCGCCATCTCGACCGCGCTCGGGCCATCGCCATGCACGCAGACCGACTGCGCGGCCAGCGCGATCGGCGCCCCCCCCAGCACCGGCATCCGGCCGGTTTCAAGAAACGCCAGCAGCCGCATGGCGGCCTCCTCGGCGTCGTGGAGCACCGCACCGGGGTGCGCGCGCGGCACCAGCTGGCCATTGGGCAGATAGGCGCGGTCGGCGAAGATCTCGGAATAGACGGGCACGCCCGCCGCCCGCGCCGCAGCCTCCAGCGCCGTGCCGGATATCGCCAGAATCGCCAGATCGGCACGGATCGCCCGCACCGCCGCGACAATCGCCTGCGCCACCTCGGGGTCGGCGGCCGCAAGGTTGGCCAGCGCGCCGTGCGGTTTGACGTAGCGCACCGCGACCGGCACCTGCGCCGCCACACCGAGCAGCGCGCCGACCTGCGCGGCAACCATCCGCCCGATTTCGGCGGGCGGCATCGGGATGACCCGGCGGCCAAAGCCGATCCGGTCGGCATAGCCCGGATGCGCCCCGACCGTGACGCCCTGACGGGCCGCAAGCGACAGCGTGCGATACATCGTTTCGGGGTCGCTGGCGTGACCACCGCAGGCGATATTGGCGCTGTTGACCAGCGTCAGCATCACCGCATCATCGCCCATCGGCCAAGGCCCAAAACCTTCGCCAAGATCCGAGTTCAGGTCGATCTGTCGCGTCACGGGGCTCATCCTTGGTTTCGGGGGGCGTCACGGCGGCACCATCGAGACAGCGGTGCCCGGGCGGTTCAGACCCTGTCGGACTCCGGTTCGGCGATTGCAGTCAACGCATGCAGCTTTTCGGTCAGCGCCAGCAACTCGGCCGCTTCGGCCGCGTCAAACGGCCCTGAACTGCGCGAAAACCCCGAAATAGAGCGTGATCTGGCCGGTCCCACCGCGCAGGTCAGCCCGTTCCTGAGGCCAAAGCGCGCCGCCTCGGAGATCACCTGATCGGGGTCGGGAAGGTCAATCGAGTCCCAGTAGACATAGCCCGTATTGGTCAGCCCCCAATGCACCACCGGGTCCGACAACATCATGCCGCGCGCGCTGTAATGGGCCAGCCAGTCGCTGGGGTAAGTGCGATACATGACCGTGGGGCGGGTGTAGCGGATGTGCAGCGCCAGCGCATAGCCAGTGTCACACATCTGCGCGAGCCGCTGCAAAATCACCTCCACCTCGGGGCGGTTTTTCGTTTCCATTGCGTTCTTTCAACTCTAAGGTGCGGGTTCCCTATGGTATCCGCCCTCGCTCAATGATCAGCAGCGTATTTTTCATTGGCGCCAATCGCAACCGATTTGAACCTAGATGGATCTGCAAACCTGTACCGCAACTTTCTCGGATCTTGCCCCGGCCGGCTTTTATGTTGCGCTGCGGGTGGGCTATTCATTTCCCGAACAGGAAGTGAACCGCCTTCCCGCCGATTGGATTGATACCTACACGACACAAGGCCTTGTCGTGCACGATCCGATCATGAGGTGGGTCTATAGCCACTGTGGTATTACCCGCTGGTCAGATCTGAACATACCAGACCCCGCCGGCGTCTTTTTGCTGGCACGCAAGCTGGGGCTGCCATTTGGTGCCACGGCTTCATTTTCGCGCCCCGAGGATGCCGGATTGCGCAGCTATGCCACCTTTTTCAGGTCCGACCGTTCGTTTGCCGACGAAGAACTCGCGCAGCTGATGGATCTGTTGGAACGGCTTCATTGTGGCACGATCCGTCCGCCCGATCTGACGGCCGCCGAGGTTACCGCCCTGCGCATGCAGGCGCGCGGCCTGCGCACGAAACAGATTGCCGCCGAGATCGGCATTTCGGAAAGCGCGGTAAAGGCCCGTCTTGCCGGAGCCCGGCGCAAACTGGGCGCGCGCACGCAGTCGCAATTGCTGACCATCGCTGCGACGCACCGCCTGATCTGACGCCGATCCGCGCCAGTTTTGCGGCGCGCAGTTATGACGTTATTAAGACAAATTTACACAACCTTAACGTGTTTAGGATTGCCCTTGTCAAAAGGAGACGATCATGCACAACGTTACGTTCGATTTTTCCGACTTTCACCGCCACGGCGCCGCGTTTTACGATTTTCTGCTGCTTCGCAAACAGATTTTCGTCGATCAGCTGGGCTGGGATGTTCCCCACAATGGCGAGGTCGAGATGGACCAATACGACACCCCCGAGGCGCATTACTCGGTCGTGATTCACAAGGGTCGCGTCGTCGGCGGCGCAAGGGCGATGTCCACCACCGCGGTCTGGGGGCCGCACAGCTATATGTTGCGCGACGCACATCTGGGAAAGCTGGACCATATCCCGCCTGAAATCCTGCCCACTGACATCGCCACGCCCGAAGTCTGGGAGTGCACCCGGCTGGTCATTTCCGACGCGCTCGAGACGCAGCAGGACCGCGCGACCTGCCTGCGCCTGATCGTTGACGGGCTGGTCGGGCGCGCCCGCGACAATGGCGCGCGCGAAATGATCTGCCTGTCCTCGCTGGCGCTGATGCGGGCGTTGCGCCAGACGGGCTATGACGTCAGCCGCTATGGGCCGACCTATCGCAATGGTGAAGACGGGCGGGTTTATGCCGCATTGCGCATGCCTGCCGAGTTTGCCCATACCGGGCGCATCCCGGCCAGCAAGGTCACGCACCTGGCCACCAAGGCGCGGCCCATGCTTCAGGGGGCGGCCTGACGCGTATCCGAAGGCGGCGACCGATCTGCCGGTGTTTGACATGAATCAGTGTGGTGACCGCAAAAACGTCATCTTCTGGCAACGAAAACAGGACAGGATCGGCGCAGATGAGCGATAATCCCTATGCCGCATTGGGGCTGACCAAGACGGCGACGCAAGACGAGATCAAGAAGGCCTACCGCAAGCTGGTGCGCACGGCGCACCCGGATCTCAACCCCGATGACCCGACCGCCGCGGCACGCTTTGTCAAGATTTCGGCGGCGTATGACTTGCTCAAGGACCCCGAGACCCGTGCCCGTTTCGATGCTGGCGAGATCGACGCCACGGGCGCCGAGCGGCCCGAGCGCCGGTTCTACCGCGACCACACCCAATCGCGCGGCCAGTCGCCGGGGGGGGGCCAGCGTCCGCATTTTGACGAGGGGTTCGACCCCTCTGACATCTTCGCCGAGATCCTGCGCCAGCGTGGTCAGGCCGGTGGCGCAGGTGGCGCACAGGGATTCAGCGCCCCGGGGCCGGATCTGCGCTATTCGCTGCAAGTCGGCTTTCTTGACGCCGCGCTGGGGGCCAAGACCCGGATTACCCTGCCCGAGGGCGGCAATCTGGAGGTCCAGATCCCGGCGGGGCTAAGCGATGGTCAAACCTTGCGGCTGCGGGGTCGGGGCGCGCCCGGCTTTGGCGGCGGACCGGCGGGCGACGCGCTGATAACCGTCTCGGTGCGCCCGCATCCGGTCTTTGCGCGGCAAGGCGATGACATCACCGTGACCGTGCCGATCCGCATCGACGAAGCGGTTCTGGGCGCCAAGATCGACGCACCGACCATTGACGGGCCGGTCAGTCTGACCATCCCCAAAGGTGCCAACAGCGGCCGCATCCTGCGGCTGCGTGGGCGCGGCGTCAAACGCAGCGGTGCCAAGCCCGGCGATCAATTGGTCGAATTGCGCGTCATGGCCCCGACCCACCCGGACCAGGCCTTGACCGAGTTCCTGCAAGGCTGGGCCAAGACCCAAACCGAAGATCCGCGCCACGATCTGTTCAGAAAGGGTGCATGATGAGCGAACGAATTACCGAAGCCGAAGCGATCGCCCGCGTCACCGGCCTGACCCGCACCCGGCTGGTTGCCTTTATCGAAGCCGAGGCGATCGTGCCGCGCAGCGAAGGCAACGCGCTGCTGCTTGAAAATGTCGATATCGTGCGTTTGGACCTGTTGTGCGAACTGTCGGACATCTACGAGATGGACGCGGAAACCGCCGCCATGGTGCTGTCGCTAATCGATCAGTTGCACACATCGCGCGCCGAATTCGCCGCCCTCGTCAAGGCAATCGCACGCGAGCCCGCCGACGTTCGCGCCCGGCTGGGCGCCGCGCTGCAGGCCGCGGGCAAGGGTTGAGCACATGTCGGCGGCACTCTCTGCATCGCCGGCGACGGTGCCAACGCACAGCAGGGTGAAAATTGCGCTGGTTTCGGTCGCGCTGACCGGGCTTGTCGCGGGGGGGGCCGCGCGCTTGGGCGGCTGGCCCGATTACGCGGCCTTGATCTGGGCTGCCGGCGCGCTTCCGGTTCTGGCGGGGTTGCTGGTCGAAATCATCCAAAGCCTGCGGCGCGGCGAGGTCGGGCTGGATATCGTTGCGGCGCTGTCGATGACCGCCGCGCTGATCTTTGGCGAAATGCTGGCGGCGGCGGTGGTCGCGCTGATGTATGCCGGCGGCACCTTTCTGGAAAGCTTTGCCGAAGGGCGCGCCCGGCGCGAAATGAGCGCCCTTCTGACCCGCGTGCCGCGCTCTGCCGCCCGGCATCGCAACGGCGCGCTGGACGAAGTGCCGCTGGAGGCGATCGAACCCGGCGATCTGCTGCTGATCCGTCGGGGAGAATTCGCCCCCGTGGACGGGCTGGTCGTCAGCGCCAACGCGCTTTTGGATCAGGCGGCGCTGACGGGCGAATCGCTTCCGGTGCGTGTGACGCAAGGGCAAGAGGTGATGAGCGGCTCGACCAACGCCGGCGAGGCGTTTGATTTGCGTGCCACCCGCCGCGCCGCCGACAGCACCTATGCCGGGATCGTCCGGCTTGTCGAAGCGGCGCAGCAATCCAAGGCCCCGATGGCGCGGCTGGCCGACCGCTATTCGTTGCTGTTCTTGCTGGTGACGGTGGTGCTGGCGGCCGCGGCATGGGTGCTAAGCGGCGATCCGATCCGCGCCGTGGCGGTTCTGGTCATCGCCACGCCCTGCCCCTTGATCCTTGCGGTGCCGGTAGCACTGGTTGCGGGGCTGTCGCGTGCGGCGCATTTCGGCGTGCTTATCAAGGGCGCCAAACCGCTAGAGGCTTTGGCGCGGGTCAAGACGCTGATCCTTGACAAGACCGGCACCCTGACCGAGGGGCAGCCCAAGATCGTGTCGATCGAGCCGTTCGGCAGCTATACGCCCGAGCGGCTGCTTTTCCTTGCGGCGGCGCTGGATCAGGCCTCAAAACACCCGATCGCGCAGGCCATCGTCGCCGAGGCGCAAGCCCGCGGGATGACCCTTCCGGTGCCGCAATCGGTGCAAGAGATCCCCGGCGAGGGGGTGATCGGGCATATCGACGGCCATGCGGTGATCATTGGCGGCGCCGATTTCGTGGTCGGGCGACTGACGGGGCAGCCGGGTGCCAGCCCTGGCCAGTCGGCTGGCGAGGTTCTGGTGGCGCTGGCGGTTGACGGGGTGCTGGCCGGGCATCTGCTATTGGCCGACGCGCTGCGCCCGGGCACCGGCCAGCTGCTGGCCGGGCTGCGCGGTCAGGGCATCTCGCGCATTCTTTTGGCCACCGGAGACCGGCCGGCCGTCGCTTTGGCGATCAGCGAGGGGCTGGGGCTAGAGGGCGTTCACGCGGCGCTGACCCCGGACCAAAAGGTGCTTTTGGTGCTGACGGAACGCAAGAACGGCCCGGTCATGATGGTCGGCGATGGCATCAATGACGCGCCGGCGCTGGCCGCTGCGGATATCGGTGTGGCGATGGGGGTGCGCGGGGCGGCAGCCTCGACCGAGGCGGCAGATGTGGTGCTGCTGGTCGATCATCTGGACCGGATCCTGCCCGGTGTGGAAATTGCCCGACGCGCGCTGATGATTGCGTGGCAAAGCGTGGTCGCCGGGATCGGCCTGTCGGTTCTGGGGATGGTCGCGGCGGCCTTGGGCTATCTGACCCCGGTGCAGGGCGCGATCTTGCAAGAGGTCATCGACGTGGCGGTGATCTTGAATGCCCTGCGCGCCCTTGGCATTTCACCGCGCAGCCAGCAAGGCGCCCTGTAACTGTGCAAGACCCTGTGTAGCGCTCCAAGGGCCGCAGGCGAATGCTTGCGGGCCGCGCGGGCAGTTTCACCCGCGCCTCATTGCCCAGAACCTTTTCCAAAAGCATTCAACGCGGCCGCGCCATCACGGCTAGCCCCCAGTCCGCAGACCCGGTCATGCCCACAACACAGGCCATGATCGGGGCCGGAACAAACCGCGACATGCCGAAACGACAGCCGTGGCAGGGTCGGAACAAGGGCGCGGTAACATTGATCGGGGTGCCAATAATGCGGCGAAACAGGGTCGGTCGCCGGGCCCACGCCCGCCCTCCGATCTCGCGCGCAAGACACCGCGCGGCGGTCTGACCATCAAGCCGGAACCAGATGCCCAGATCGCGGGGCCAGCCATGAACACGGGCGGAACAAATCCGCCCGTGTTTGCGCTGGCTGCGCCGCTTTCAAGGAATGCTCGCGGGATCAGGCGCCGCGTTACGCAGTGCCCTAGGCTTGGTCAGCCGCTGTCAGCTCTGCCCCTTTGATATCGGCATTCTCGACCAGTTCATTGACGAATTGCCGGGCCTGCCGGGCCCATGCGGCCTTTTCCAGGGCCAATGCGATCTTTTCGCGAACGGCCTCAAACGGCAGAACCTTGCCCTCGGCGACGGCATCCATGCGGATCACATGATATCCGTGCCGGGTCAGCACCGGCTCGGCCGTCATCTCGCCTTCACCAAGTATGCGCAGGGCCGCCTCGAATTCCGGGACGGTATCGCCCGGCCCAAGCTGCCCGAGAGAGCCGCCTGACGATTTGGAGCCGCAGTCGCTTTCCCGCGCCGCAAGCGCCGCAAAGCTTTTGGGGTCGCTCTGGGCGAGCGTCTGGATGGCCTTTGCGCGGACCAGCGCCTTGGCGGTCGCTTCTGCATCACGCGGATCGCAGAGGCAAAGGATATGCGATACCTCCCACAGCGGCGGCGTCTTGAAGCGGGTCGGATCCTTCAGCCATTCGGCCTGGATATCCTCGGCGCTCGGCGGCGTCACGTCGACGGCGGTTTCGAGAAGGCCCCGGATCAGGGCCTCCTCGTCGGTCTCGAAGCGTCCGGGCCCAACCTCTTGCGCCTCGGCCGCGATATCGCGCGAATGGGCCTCTTGCAAAAGCAGGGTGCGGATCGCCACGGCATTGGCGGCCTTGCGCCACGCGATCCCGGGCTTGCCCTTGGGCGCAACCTGATTTTGGGTTTCAGCGGCGATCAGGGTATGGGGAACCCGCTCGCCGTTGACGATCAGCTCGGGAAAAAGTGCCGAGTCCATATGCTTACTCCGCCGGTTTGATGGATTTGCGGCGCGTCCGGACAATCTGATAGCCGGTCCGCGTCAACAGGTAGCGGAAAGGCGCCGCAAGGCCAGAGACCATGTGCACCAGCCGGCTGAACGGAAACAGCACGAAAATCGTCAGCCCGGTCAGGATGTGCAACTCGAAGATCCACGAGGCGCCCACGGTGTAGCTGGCCGCGTTGCCGTCAAGGATGAAGATCGCTTGCGCCCACCGCATGAACTTGACCATTTCGCCGCCGTCCAGATGCTGAAGCGACACAAAGATCGACAGCGTGCCAAGGCACAGCTGGAACATCAGCAGCGACAGGATCACGATGTCCATCGTGCTGGATGTCGCGCGGATACGCGGATCAGCCAGCCGGCGATAGAGCAGGATGAACCCGCCTACCAGCGCCGAGATCGCGCCGAGGCCGCCAACCACGATGGCCAGGATCTGCTTGGCCTCGTGGCTGATGCCCAGGGCTTCGATCAGCCAGAGCGGCGACAACAGACCAAACAGGTGGCCGAAAAAGATTGTCAGCACGCCGATGTGGAACAGGACCGATCCCACGATCAGTTGCTTGCGGCGCAGCAATTGGCTGGAGGAGGATTTCCAGGTGAAAGGATCGCGATCATAGCGCGCAATGCTGCCAATCAGCAGAACTGCCAAGGCGATGTAGGGGTAGATTCCGAAAATGAACGTGTGCATCTAAGCCTCCATTACTCAGCGGCGTGCCGGGGCGACGGCGCGGCTGACGGGGGGGTATCCATACGCGCGAGCATGTCGCGCACCTGCGGGCAGCCGGCATTGGGATCGGGACCGAAAAGAACTTCGCTTTCTTCCCAAACCTTGTCGAGCGCCTCCAGATCGGCGGGATCGACATCGGGTTGCGCCAGCAACTCGGCCACGGCCTCGCTGTCGGCTTTCGCACCCGAAAGCTGCAAGAGGCTGTCAAACACCGCCGCATAAGGGCTTTCGCGCCGGGCCAGCCGGGCACTGAGCGCCTCAAGGATATTGGCCGCATCCGCCAGAGTGTCTTTCGCTTCTGCGGCCGGCTGCGTCGCAAGGAATTCAAGCAGCACCGGCAGGTGGTCGGGCAGCTCTGAGGTGGCGGGTTCGAACCCGCCCTCGCGGTAGGTTTCGATCAGGCTGACCATCGCGCCACCCCGATCCCGGCTTTCGCCATGGACATGTTCAAACAGGTTGAGCGACAGCGTGCGCGACCGATCGAAAAGCAGCACGAACTGCTCTTCGAGCTCATAGATGTCGCGGGCCCCCAGTTCGTCGACCAGCGGGCGCAGCGCCCGCCGAGCGGCAGCGGTCAGCCGGCTGTCCGAGGCCAGAACGGCCCCGATCTCGGGCATGGCCAACTGCAACTCGCGCGTTGGATAGCTCAGGATCAGCGACAAGGCTTTCAGCGTGCGGTCCATCACTGCACCTCCGTGGGCATCTTGAGGGGTTTCTTGGAGCCGCCGAAAAGCGAGCTCTGCGAGATGCCCGTCGAGCATCCGTTGGTATCGGTGAACCCGCAGCCGCCCCGGAGGTCATAGGCCTCTTCGACCTGTTCGCGGTGGGTGGTCGGGATCACGAAGCGATCCTCGTAATCGGCGAGGGCCATGATCTTGTACATATCCTCGATCATGCGACCGCTCAGGCCGACGCGTGCGGCGATACCTTCGTCGATTACGCCATCAACGGTCTTGGACCGCATGTAGGCGCGCATGGCCAGCATACGTTCAAGCGCGTTGACGACCGGCTCTTCGTCACCCGCCGTCAGCATGTTGGCCAGATAGCGGACCGGGATCCGCAGGTTGCGCACGTCGGGCATGGCGCCATTCATCCCGATCGAGCCTGCTTCGGCCGCGTTCTGAATCGGGCTGAGCGGCGGGATATACCACACCATAGGCAGCGTCCGGTATTCGGGATGCAGCGGGAAGGCGACCTTCCACTCCATCGCCATTTTCCAGATCGGGCTTTCCTGCGCCGCCTTGATCCAGTCTTCGGGGATGCCACCGGCACGGGCCGCGGCGATCACCTCGGGGTCACGCGGATCAAGGAAGACGCCAAGCTGCGCGTCGTAGAGGTCTTTCTCGTCGGCGGTATTCGCAGCCGAGTCGATCTTGTCGGCGTCATAGAGCATCACCCCCAGATACCGGATGCGACCAACGCAAGTCTCGGAACAGACCGTGGGGTTGCCGCTTTCGATCCGCGGATAGCACAGGGTGCATTTCTCGGATTTGCCGGTGGACCAGTTGTAATAGACCTTCTTGTAGGGGCAGCCCGAAACGCACATCCGCCAGCCGCGGCACGTTTCCTGGTCGATCAGCACGATGCCGTCTTCTTCGCGCTTGTAGATCGCGCCCGAGGGGCAGGACGCGACACAGGCCGGGTTGAGGCAGTGTTCGCAGAGCCGCGGGAGATACATCATGAAGGTGTTCTCGTATTCCCCGTAGATCTCTTTCTGGATGCCCTCGAAGTTGTAGTCGGCCGACCGTTTCGAGAATTCGCCGCCCAGGATTTCTTCCCAGTTCGGGCCTTTCGAGATCTTTTCCATCCGCTCGCCGGTGACTTTGGAACGGGGGCGCGCCGTCGGGAACGCCTCCATTTCAGGGGCGGATTTCAGATGGTCATAGTCGAAATCGAACGGCTCGTAGTAGTCATCGATTTCGGGCAGATTGGGGTTGGCAAAGATATTCGCCAGAATCCGCCACTTGCCGCCCTGCTTGGGCAAAAGCTTGCCCGACTTGGTGCGTTCCCAGCCGCCATTCCAGCGTCTCTGGTTTTCCCAATCCGTCGGGTAGCCAAGGCCCGGCTTGGTTTCGACGTTGTTGAACCAAGCGTATTCGACACCGTCACGGCTGGTCCAGACGTTCTTGCAGGTCACGGAACAGGTGTGACAACCGATGCACTTGTCGAGGTTCAGCACCATGCCAATTTGTGCGCGAATCTTCATTCTGCCGACTCCTTCGCGGTAGCTTCGCGGTCGAGCCAGTCGACCTTCTTCATTTTTCTCACGACGACAAATTCGTCCCGGTTCGAACCCACGGTGCCATAGTAGTTGAAGCCGTAGGATTGCTGCGCATAGCCGCCGATCATGTGGGTGGGTTTGACAACCGTCCGCGTAACCGAGTTATGGATGCCACCGCGTTTGCCGGTCTTTTCAGAGCCGGGCGTGTTCACGATCTTTTCCTGCGCGTGATACATGAAGGTCGTGCCTTCCTTGATCCGCTGGCTGACCACCGCACGGGCGGTGAGGGCACCATTCGCATTGTAAAGCTCGATCCAGTCGTTATCGACGATTCCGGCGGATTTCGCGTCGATTTCGGACAGCCAGACCACCGGCCCACCCCGGTTAAGCGTCAGCATCAACAGGTTGTCGGTATAGGTCGAGTGGATCCCCCATTTCTGGTGCGGCGTGATGAAGTTCAAGACCAGCGTGTCGCCGGCATCCTGCACAGCCTTGGTGACGGCTTTCAGGTTCACCGGAGGCCGATAGCTCATGAAGCCCTCGCCAAACGCCCGCATCCACAAGTGATCCTGATAAAGCTGCTGCCGGCCGGTAAGGGTCCGCCACGGGATCAGTTCGTGAACGTTGGTGTAGCCCGCATTATAGCTGACTTTTTCGCTTTCGATCCCGGACCACGTCGGCGACGAGATGATCTTGCGCGGTTGCGCCGCGATATCCCGGAAACGGATCTTGTTGTGGTGCTCGCCTTCAGCCAGGTGGGCATGCTCGCGCCCGGTGGCCTTTTCGAGCGCCTGCCACGCCTTGACCGCGACCTCGCCATTGGTTTCGGGCGCCAGCATCAAGATGACCTCGCAGGCGTCGATGGCGGTGTCGATCTTGGGGCGACCGACGGCCGAACCGTCCAGCTGCACGCCGTTCAGATCCGACAGGTTGTCGACTTCGTCCTGCGTGTTCCAGCTGATCCCCTTGCCGCCGTTGCCCAGCTTGTCCATCAGCGGCCCAAGCGTCGTGTAGCGGTCATAGATCGCGGTGTAGTCCCGTTCAACGGTGATGAACGACGGCGCGGTCTTGCCCGGAATCAGGTCGCATTCGCCCTTCTTCCAGTCCTTCACCTGATCTTGCGCGATCTCGGAAGGGGTGTCGTGCAGCAACGGCAGGGCAACGATATCGGTTTCCTTGCCAAGGTAGCCCGGCACGATTTCCTGGAATTTCTTCGCGATGAATTTGAAGATTTCCCAGTCCGACTTGCTTTCATACGCCGGGTCCACCGCCGCTTGCAGCGGGTGGATGAACGGGTGCATGTCCGAGGTGTTCATGTCGTTCTTTTCGTACCAGCTGGCGGTCGGCAGAACGATGTCGGAATAGACCGCCGTGGTCGACATCCGGAAGTCGATGGTTACCAGAAGATCAAGTTTGCCGCGCGGAGCGTCCTTGTGCCAGACGGCTTCCTTGGGAAGCTGGCGGCCTTCCTCGCCCAAGTCCCGGCCCATCACGCCGTGGTCGGTGCCCAGCAGGTGCTTGAGGAAATATTCGTGGCCCTTGCCCGACGAGCCCAGCAGGTTGGAGCGCCAGATATAAAGGTTGCGCGGCCAGTTCACCGGGTTGTCCGGGTCTTCGCACGACATCTCCAGATCGCCGGATTTCAGGTTCTCGGCAACATAGGCCGGGATCTCCTTGCCTGCGGCCTTGGCCGCCTTGGCGATCTCGAACGGGTTGGTCTTCCACTGCGGCGCAGAGGGCAGCCAGCCCATGCGTTCGGCGCGGATATTATAGTCGATCAGGCTGATGTCCCAGTCGCCCGTCGGAGCCGTCGGCGACACAAGCTCGTTCGCCGTCAGCGTCTCGTAGCGCCACTGATCGGTATGGGCATACCAGGCCGAAGTCGCGTTCATGTGCCGGGGCGGACGGCCCCAGTCCAGCGCGAAGGCCAGCGGTTGCCAGCCGGTCTGCGGGCGCAGTTTTTCCTGACCCACATAGTGCGCCCAGCCGCCACCGGATTGCCCCACGCAACCGCACATCACCAACATGTTGATGACGCCACGGTAGTTCATATCCATATGATACCAGTGGTTGATGCCAGCCCCGAGGATGACCATCGAACGCCCGTTGGTCTTTTCGGCGTTATCGGCAAACTCGCGCGCGACATGGATGATCTTGTCGGCCGGAACGCCGGTGATCTTCTCGGCCCAGGCAGGCGTGCCGGGCATGTCGTTGGCGTAGTCCCTGGTGACCCAATCGCCGCCCAGACCGCGATCAAGGCCGTAGTTGGCGCAGAACAGGTCAAAGACCGTGGCCACCGCGATTTCACCCTCGGCGGTCTTCACTTTCTTGACCGGAATGTTGCGGGTCAGCACATCGGGATGGTTGGCGTCCGTATTGAACTGGCCAAAGGTCGCGCCACCGAAATACGGAAAGTCCACGCCGACGACAGCGTCGTGATCTTCGTCCAGAATGAGGCTCAGCTTGAGCCGGGTATCGGCTTTTGACGCGCGCTCTTCGAGGTTCCATTCGCCATCCTGGCCCCAGCGGTAGCCAACCGAGCCATTGGGCGCGACATAGCCCTTTGAAGCCTCGTCAAAGGCGACGGTCTTCCATTCGGGGTTGTTCTTCTCGCCCAGCTTTCCGTCCAGATCGTCAGCGCGCAGGAAGCGGCCCGGCACCAGACGGCCGTCTTTTTCTTCCAGCTTCACCAGCATCGGGAAGTCGCTGTATTTACGGGTGTAGTCTTCGAAATACTCGGCCTGCCGATCCAGATGGAATTCGCGCAAGATCACATGCCCGAAGGCCATCGCAAGCGCGGCGTCGGTGCCTTGCTTGGCGTTCAGCCAGATATCGCCAAACTTGGCGGCCTCGGAATAGTCGGGGCAGATGACGGCGGATTTGGTGCCCTTGTAGCGCACCTCGGTATAGAAGTGTGCGTCCGGCGTCCGCGTCTGCGGCACGTTGGAACCCCAGAGCAGCAGATAGCTCGAGTTGTACCAATCGGCGCTTTCCGGCACGTCGGTCTGTTCGCCCCAGGTCATCGGGCTGGACGGCGGCAGGTCGCAATACCAGTCGTAGAAGGACATGCAGACCCCGCCCATCAGGCTGAGGTAGCGCGTCCCGGCGGCATAGCTGACCATCGACATGGCCGGAATGGGCGAGAAACCGAACACCCGATCAGGGCCGTAAGTCTTGGCCGTATAGGCGTTGGCGGCTGCGGTGATCTCGGTCGCCTCGTCCCAGGTGGCGCGCACGAACCCGCCCTTGCCGCGCGTCTCGACATAGGAAGCGCGCAGGATCGGGTCGTTCTGGATCGCGGTCCAGGCGTCGATCGCGCTGAGTTTTTCGCGCATCTTGCGCCAGACCTTCATCAGCCGCCCGCGCACCAGCGGGTTCTTTACCCGGTTGGCGGAATAGAGATACCAGCTGTAAGAGGCGCCGCGCGCACAGCCGCGCGGTTCATGGTTGGGCAGATCGGGGCGGGTGCGCGGATAGTCGGTCTGCTGGGTTTCCCAGGTCACAATCCCGGATTTCACATAGATCTTCCAGGAACACGACCCGGTGCAGTTCACGCCATGGGTCGAGCGCACAATTTTGTCGTGCCGCCAGCGATTGCGATACGTGTCTTCCCAGTCGCGGTTCTCACGGGTCAACTGACCGTGGCCATTCGAGAACTTTCCCACTTCTTTCGACTGGAGGAAGTTCAATCTGTCGAGGAGATGGCTCATAAGATGTGTCCTTGGTTATTGTGCAGTTTGGGCAGCGGCAGACTTGGTCCGGCCGCGCTCGATATCGTGCAAAAGACCACCGGGTCGCGTGTAGTAGACCCAGGTAATCACGAGGCAGATCACGTAGAAGATCAAGAAACCCCAGAGCGCGCCCACGGGCGACCCTGTCATCGCGATCGAGGTGCCATAGGCCTTCGGAATGAAGAAGGCACCATAGGCCGCGATGGCGCTGGTAAAGGCGATGATGGCGGCGCTTTCGCGCTCTGACTGGCGACGGCGCGCCTCGGCGTCAAGCTCGGGCATCAGGCGTGGCACTTCCTTGCCCATGATCGCCGGGATCATCTGGAAGGTCGAAGCATTGCCGATACCCGTCAGCAGGAACAGCGCCATGAAGGCCACAAAGAAGCCCAGGAAACTGCCCGCGCCCAGCGAGGCGATAACCGCGAAGACCGCGACAATCATCCCGAGGAAGGTCCACAGGGTGACGCGCCCGCCCCCGAACCGATCGCTGACCCAGCCGGTTCCGGCACGGCTAAGCGCCCCCACAAGCGGCCCGAGGAAGACATACTGCATCGCATTCACCTCGGGGAAGGCCAGCTTGGTCAGCAGCGGGAAGCCCGCCGAATAGCCGATGAAGCTGCCGAAAGTGCCGGTATAGAGGATGCACATCAGCCAGTTGTGCTTGCGGCTGAAGATGATCGCCTGTTCGCGGAAACTGGCGCGCGCGTCGGCGATGTCGTTCATGCCAAGCCAGGCGGCGGCCGTCGTCAGGATGATGAACGGCACCCAGATGAAGCCCGCGTTCTGCATCCACAACTGGTTGCCGTCCGACAATTCTTGCGGCGCGCCGCCCATGGCCCCGAAGACCCCGGCGGTAACGACCAGCGGCACCAGGAACTGCATGACCGAGACGCCGAGATTGCCCAGCCCCGCATTCAGTGCCAGCGCATTGCCCTTTTCCGCCTTCGGGAAGAAGAAGGCGATATTGGCCATCGAGGACGCAAAGTTGCCGCCGCCAAAGCCGCACAGCAGCGCCAGCGCCAGAAAGATCAGATAAGGCGTATTGGGATCTTGCACCGCATGACCGATGCCCATGGCCGGCAACAGCAGCGACGCGGTTGACAGCGTCGTCCACAGCCGACCGCCAAAGATCGGCACCATGAAGCTGTAGAAAATCCGCAGTGTCGCGCCCGAAAGCCCCGGCAGCGCCGCCAGCCAGAACAGTTGGCCGGTGGTAAAGTCGAAGCCGATGGACGGCAGTCGGGCAACCACCATCGACCACACCATCCAGACCGAAAAGGCCAGAAGCAGCGCCGGGATCGAGATCCAAAGGTTGCGCCGCGCCGCGGCACGTCCCTTTTCGGCCCAGAATTGCGGGTTCTCGGGCCGCCAATCCTCGAGCACGCGCGGCATCGAAGCGCCCGTGGCATCGTGGATCGCCTGCATTTCGGGCAGCTGCGGCAGGGTATCAAGCGCCGCGCCATGCGCCGCCCGCTCCATCGCCCGGATCGAAAGGTGCATCCAGGAGAAGGCGACGGCGACAAGCGCCAGAAGCAGCGCGAAGCAGGAGGTATAAACCCCGGTCAGGTCCAGAAGCGCGCCGAAGCCGATCGGCAGCACAAAGCCGCCAAGGCCGCCGATCATGCCGACAAGGCCGCCAACCGCACCGACATGGCGAGGGTAATAGACGGGAATGTGCTTGAAGACCGCCGCCTTGCCAAGGCTCATGAAGAAGCCAAGGATGAACGTCGTGACAATGAAGGGTCCAACGTCCATCTGGGTGGAAAAGGCGATCGGACCGTTCTTGCTTTGAATGATATAGTCGGTCGGCGGGTAGGACAGCATGAACAGCAGGATCATCGAGAAGCCGAAGGTCCAGTAAAGCACCGAACGCGCCCCGAACCGGTCGCTCAGATGACCACCATAGGCCCGGAAAAGCGAGGCCGAGAGGCTGAACGACGCCGCCGCCATGCCGGCCTTCTCGACATCCAGGTGATAGACGTCGATCAGATAGTGCGGCAACCAGAGCGCAAGCGCCACGAACGCACCAAAGACAAAGAAGTAGTACAGCGAAAAGCGCCAGACCTGAGTGTTTTTCAGCGGCGCGAATTGCTCTGCCAGTGAGGGCGGTTTCGTGCCTTTCAGCCGGCGTTCGACCAGTTCCGGATCATCCTTGGCAAAAAGGAAGAACACTACGCCCATGATGGCCAGACCCGCAGCCCAGACATAGGCCACGCCATGCCAGCCGTAGGCGACCATGACGAAAGGCGCGACAAACTTGGTCACCGCCGCGCCGACGTTGCCGGCCCCGAAGATGCCAAGCGACGTGCCTTGGCGCCCCGCGTCGTACCAGCGCGACACATAGGCCACGCCGATGATGAAAGACCCGCCCGCAAGCCCGATTCCGAGCGCCGCGATCAGATACATGACGTAGCTGTCGGCCAGCGTCAGCGCCCAGGTCGCCAGTGCCGTCAGAATCATCTGCGCCGAAAAGACCAGGCGCCCGCCAAATCTTTCTGTCCAGACACCAAGAAACAGGCGCGTGAGCGAGCCGGTCAGGATAGGGGTCGCAACCAGCAGACCGAACTGCGTGTCATTGAGCCCCAACTCTCCCTTGATGGCGACGCCGATGATGGAAAAGATTGTCCAAACCGCAAAACAGGCTGTGAACGCGATGGTACTTAGTCCAAGCGCTCGGTTTTGATCCGAGCGAGAAACTATGGCTTTAGTCGGCATGGCTGGGCCCCCGGCAAGCAAAGGTTGAATCGAACCCCGTTTTGGGATTGTAGCGACACTTGGTTCGGGGGCGACTCCGAAGACTTGATCCACATCAAAAAAAATCGAAAAGCCAAAAAAATATATGGATTTCTGAAATATATCAATCGTCATTCCACTGGTGGTCAATGCAGAAAACTGGCATCATCAACAGGTGGCTTGACAAATATCAACCACATGTAAAATGTCGTCCACTCTGAAGTTGGGTGCAGAAAATAACATGGCTGAACCAGATTCTGACGAGATTCGCGGCCTCAAGCTGTTTGCCGAAATGGAGCAAACGCAATACGAGCGCCTCCTGCGGGCGTCGTATGTCCAGAACTTCCCGCCGCAGATCGAACTGATCACCGAAGGCGATAACGCGGATTTCCTTCATGTGGTGCTGGCGGGGACGATCGATCTTTTCTCGCGCTGGAATGACCGCGAAGTCAGCATGGCGACGGTGCGACCGGTTTCGACCTTCATTCTGGCGGCCACCATCAGGAACGGCCCCTACCTGATGTCGGCGCGGACGCTGGAAAAAAGCAGGGTCATGCTTATTCCGTCCGAAGATGTGCGCGCCGCCTTTGACGAAGACAATGCCTTTGCGCGGGCCATCGTGAAAGAGCTTGCGCAGTGCTATCGGGTCGTCGTGAAAAACACCAAGGACCTGAAACTTCGCACCTCGCTGGAGCGATTGGTCAACTATCTGTTGCGCCAAAAGAACCGGACGGGATCCTTCGAATTCGATCTCAATATGGAGAAACGGCGATTGGCCTCGTTTCTGGGCATGTCACCCGAAAACCTGAGCCGGGCCTTCAAGAGGCTGGAGCCCTATGGCGTGAAGGTCTCGGGCAGCCACATTTCCATCGACGACCCCAACGATCTTGAAACCCTCGCCAAACCAAATCCGCTTATCGACGACTACACCACATGAGGGCTGCGTCGGGAAGGGCAGCCCGGGCCAAGGTGGTCTTGGGCCCGGGAAGGTCGCGATCCCTCAGCCTCTGATCCGCTTTTTCGTCGGCAGGCGCAAAAGCAAGGCACCGTAAACCGCCGCGAACCCGCCAAACGCCCCGATCCAGCCAAGACCCGCCACGATGTGCAGCCAGTCCGCCTCGGACGGCCAAACGCCGGCGGCGACACGCGCCAGCACCGCAAACACCATGGCGCCATAGATACTTAGCGTGGCAGGCCCCGCCGCAAGCGCCTGCCCGGTGTGGCCAAGGGTTGCGCGGGTCATTACGGCAAGCGTCATCAGGCCGATGACGCCCGCCATCCACAGGTGTTGCGCCGGCGCTGTGCCAAGGCTGCCGGGCCAGAAAATCTCGGCCCCGATGGCCAACGCCCCCAACGGCAAGAACGCGTAGGCGATGTGCAGGACTGCGACCAATGGCTCGGCCCCGGTGCGGTATCCCGCCCAGCGCGCAAGCCGCACGATGTGCAGCACCCCGGCCAGCACCAACGCCGCGCCGGTGACAAGATGGCCCGGCAGCGCCACCCAGAGCACCAGCCCCGCAAACAGAGAACTCAGCGCAACCTTGTCGAACCGCTGCATCGGCGGCGTCGGCAGCCGCCCGGCGCCGCGTCTGACCAGCCAGTTCCGGGTGAAGGACGGCACGATCCGCCCGCCGATCACCGCGACCATCATCAACCCGGCGCCAAGGCCCAGTCGCAACCCGTAGCCCTGCGCGGCATAGTCTCCGGCGGCGGCCTCCCAGTGAAACACGGCATTTCCAAGGGCGAATATGCCCAGAATGGCCAGCACGATGAGGTTGCGCCAGTTCTTGCCCGCCACGATTTCGCGCGCAATCACAAGACCAAGGGTTACCGGCATCGCAAGATCCGCGAGCGCCACCACAAACGCCGGCAGATAGATCGAGACCGCCACGGCGATACGACCCATCAACCACAGCAGGAAAAGCCCCCCCAGCGGCCAGCCGACAATCGGCAACCGACCCGTCCAGTTTGGCACCGCCGTCAGCAAGAAGCCCGCGACAACGGCAGAAACGTAGCCAAACAGAAATTCATGCGCATGCCACGACACCGGGTCAAAGGCCGTCGGCAAGGTCAAATGACCCGACAGCATCGGCACCCAAAGAACCATGGCGAGGGTTGCCCAGACGGCAGCCCCGAAAAAGAACGGGCGAAACCCGTAGGTCAGAATTGCCGGGCCGCTCCAGGCGCGCATCTGTTCTGCTGTACTGCTCATGTTGTCTCCTGAAGGATCTGCGGGCCTGCTTCGGTCAAGATGACATCAAGCCGGATATCGTGGGGTTGTGGATATATTGTCGCCAGCCGTGCCGACTGAAGCCCGATGCCGATGGTGAAGGGCCGCGGCTTCTGCGCCGCCAGGGTCCGATCGAAATACCCGCCGCCATAGCCAAGACGATAGCCCTCTGCGTCCCAGCCCATCAGCGGCGCCAGCGTGATGTCGGGCGCAAGCGCCTCTGCCTCGGGCGGCGGGACGGGAATATTCCAGTCGCCCCGCACCATCCGCGTGTCCGGTGTCCAGCGGCGAAAGACAAGCGGCGCGGCTTTTTGTTCAACGATCGGCAGACAGACAGTGACGCCCGCCTCGTGCAGGTCGGTCATCAGCGGCCGCAGGTCCGGTTCGCCCTTGATCGGCCAGTAGCCGGAAAAGACCCGACCCCTGACACCCTGAAACTGCGTCGCCAGCAGGTTGCGCAGATGCCCGGCCAGTGCCTCGCCGATCGTCGCTCTGGCATCGACACTTAGCGCCTGACGTTCGGCCCGCAAGCGTATGCGTTCAGCGCGGCGCCAGCGCGCAACATCGCGCGCCTGGCCGGGGTCCACCGCCAACGGGTCGAAATAATTGGGCGCGATCTCGCCGGCCATGCAGGGCGGCGAGGCATAGCTGCCCCCTTCGTCGTCTTTCGTGCTCATGCTCTGTTCCCCTCCGCCAAAGCAAGTTTGCCGATCCGCACCAGATGTCCGGATGCCTCTTCGGCCATGTGGCGCAGGCGATCAGAGGCCCGAACCACGTCAACAATGCGCCCCACGCCCTGCCCGGCATATAGCGGCATGGCCTCCAGATCGCCGGTTGTGGTTCTCAGCGGCGAATCGGTGCTGTAACGCAGGCGCGCCACATCGCCATCCCAGGCGATGGGTTCGCGCGGTAGCGTATCGGGGTCGTGGCCCAGCAACCTGCCGTCAAGCGCCGCCGTGACGCTGTTTCCCAGCACGCGCACGGCGGCACCGGCCGGCCAGTTCAGCACGAACACATCGGTCAGCACTGTCTCCGAGGCCGTCGCCTCGACCACACGGGATTTGTGATAGGGATGCGCGAAGGATTCCTCGGTTGCAAGAAAGGCGGTGCCGCAATGCACCCCCGCCGCCCCCATGGCCAGCGCGGCAGCAAGCCCGGCGCCATCCGCGATTCCGCCTGAGACGACCACCGGCACCCGCGCCCTGGACAAGATGTCGGCCGCAAGCGCAAAGGCACCGACGCGGCCATGCACGTGGCCGCCCGCCTCGATTCCTTGCGCAATCAGTATGTCCGAACCGGCAGCCTCGGCCTCGTGTGCCGCAGCCTCGGTTCCCACCTGATGCAGGACGATGCAACCCGCCGCCTTGACCCGCGCCACGGCTTGCGGAACGACATCCCAAAAGAACGAAAACGCGCCCACGCCCAGATCAAGACAGCGCGCGAGCTGCGCATCAAGCAGACCGGGGTCGGTTGCCGCCGGGATCAGATTGACCGCGAAAGGCCTGTCTGTCGCCGCGCGTAGCGCCCTCACTTCGCTTTCGATCAGGTCGGGGGCCTCGCGCACCATGCCAAGCGTCGCATAGCCTCCGGCATTGGCAACGGCCGCGGCCAGTTCCCAGCGCGACACACCGCCCATCCCTGCCAGCAGAATCGGCACATCGCAGCCCAGAAGGTCGCATATCGGGGTGCGAAGGCCCAAATCCGCGCGATAGCTCATTCCGGCATCCCCTGCGTCAACGCCGCGCGCAGATAGTCACGCAGCACGATCGCCTGATTGTGATCCCTGTCCTTCGCCGAATAAAGCAGAACCGTCGGACCCTTTCGGCACCAGTCTAGACAACGTGCCACCGCATCGAGATTTTCATCAAGTTCCGCGTGATAGCGGGCGCGAAATTCGTCCCATTTTTCGGGGTCATGGCCAAACCATTTGCGCAACCCGGTGCTCGGGGCGACCTCCTTGATCCACGCGTCGAGGTGCAGATCCTGCTTGCGGATACCGCGCGGCCAGACCCGATCCACCAGCAGGCGCGCGCCTGCGGCCCTGTCGGTGTCGTCGTAGACACGGGCGATGCCGATGCTGGCCGCTTTCGTCAACCGGCCTTTCCTTCATCCAGAAGATCAAGCGCCTTGATGGAATGGGCGAAGGCGGCACCGGCACGCATCTCGGCCGCAACCCAGATCGCCTCCATGATCTGTTCGCTCGAAGCGCCCGACCTTTTCGCGGCCTTCACATGGCCCTCGATACACCAGGGACATTGCGTCACATGCGCGACCGCCACCGCGATCAACTGCTTGGTGCGCACATCCAGCGCGCCCTTGGCAAAGACCGCCTTGGAAAACGCCTGAAACGCCTCGTCCGCTTCGGGTGCAAGCGCATGTCGGCGTTCGGCCGTCTCGCGCGTCGGATTGGGAAAACGAAGATCAGCCATGTGCGGGCGCCTTCGGTTCGAACTGCGGAAAGAGCACGTCGTTCTCCAGCCGGATATGTTCCTCGAGATCAGCCAGAAACTCGGCCAGCCCGGCGTAGAGCGCGGTCCAGGTCCTGCAGGCGCTATCGGGCAGGGAAAGACCGTCGGTCAGGCTGCGAATTCTGGCCACTTCGACGGCGTGGTCGTCGTGATCGGCACGCATCACCGCAATGGGGCTTTCGATACCGGACATTCCACCCTTGCGGATCGCGGGAAAGAGGATCAGCTCTTCCTTCTTCATATGCACTTCCAGCTCGCCGATCATCCGTTTCAGCAGATCAGACAGGCCTTCAGGCGCGTGCTCATCGCCAAAATGGGCCGTCTCGACCCTTTCCGCCATCGCGGCAAGTGCGGGCATCTGTTCGCGGTGGCGGGCGTGATAGCGGGTCTCGATGAAACGCGTAAGCGCAGCGGCATCATGGATGGGGGCGGTCTGTGTCATGGCGGCATCCTCAAGTCAGCGCAGGGAAGGAATGGTGTTCATCTGGGCGCGGGCCGTATCCGCGACGGCCATGTGCAGCGATCGCGCGATCCGCTCGGCACGTTCGATGACATGCGCGGCACCTGCCGGCGTGCAAGACCTGTGCGCGGTCTGGCGAAACAGTGTCAGCCACCGTTCGAAATGCGCCCATGTCACCGGCAGATGCGCGTGCGCCGGCACCGGCGCGCCGTGATAGGCGCCGGTCATCAAGGCGACCGAGGACCAAAACGACACCATCCGTTCAAGATGTGGCGGCCAGTCCGCGATGTGGTCGGCAAAGATCGGGCCCAGAACGGTATCGGCGCGGACCTTGCCGTAAAAGCGATGCACCAGATCGGCCAGAACCGCCTCGTCAAGACCGGTGCGCGCCGTGATGGCCCGCGTCATGGCGGGTCTGGCAGAAGAGATCGAGGGTTGTCCGGTCTGCGTGTCGGCCATGGTGGCGCCCTGCAACATTCGCTTGCGTCATTGCGTAAACCTGATAATTGGTATTGTAAATACCCATTCGATGAGCGAAAGATCATATGCGCCTCACCTCCTTCACCGACTATGGCCTGCGTATGCTGATGCGGATGGCCAGTGCGCCCGGGCGCGCCCATTCCACGGCCGAAATGGCCGAAGAGTTCGGCCTGTCGCGCAATCATCTGAGCAAGATCATGCAGCGCCTGTCGCGGGGCGGTATCGTCGAGACACGGCGGGGTGGTGGCGGTGGTGCGACGCTGGCGCGCGCGCCGAACGCCATCCGCCTTGGCGATATCGTGCGGTTGCTGGAACAGGACCAGCCTCTTGTGGAGTGTTTCAAGACCGAGTCCTCTCCCTGTGCGCTTGAAAGCCAATGTCGGTTGAAAACCCGTCTGCGCGGCGCCGAAACGGCGTTTCTGGCCGACCTTGACCGCTCTACGCTGGCTGACATTGCCCTGCCCGGCACACTGTAAATTGCCTGACGCCCCCTGCCGGCAGCGCCGAAAGCCGCAACGACGTCGCGAGGGCTTCCCGGCTGCCGGACAGGAACGCACAGCTGCCTCAAGAAGGGCCGCGCCGTTGCCGCGAGGCCGATCTTGCTGGGCCGGGTGGTCGCCACGCATTTCGCCACCGTTGCTGCGGCCAACACGCGCCGGAAGGAGGCACGATGACATCGGTAGAAATTGGAAATGACGGCTTCGTCGTCGAGGCAGAGATCATCGCAGAGGCCTTTGGCGTTGCCGCGTCAGAAGTCCCCCGCCTGATGAAGGCCGAAGCGATCACCTCGTTGTGCGAAAAAGGCGTGGACAAGGATGAAGGGCGCTGGCGGCTGAGTTTTTTCCACGCAGGTCGGGTCTTTCGTCTGACCATCGACAGCAACAGCCAGATACTTGGCCGTGCCCGCTTTGATGCTCCGCGCCGGGGCTTGGAAACGAAGTGACCCATCGGTCGGATCGGGCTTCGGATCCGCGATCCCCGCGCGGAACGCGGCGCCGATGGCTCTGGCGCACAAATGGCCTGAGAGAATTCACTCCCGAGCCCAACGCGGTGGCTGAGGGTGCTGCGCACTCCGCAAACGCCGGCCTGCGGAACCAGAAACTGGCCCACCCCAAACGCGGTGCTGACGCCGCCGTGGATTGAGAACGCCGCATTGGCCGACAGGCGATTGCTTTCGGTCGCCGTAGAGCAGGTGCGACCCCGCGGTGACCTGAGTGACCAAGCCGATCGGAAAGCGGGGCCGACAGCCCGTTTGCAGTGACACGGGCTTCTGGCGCGCTTGACCACCAAGGTTCATTCGGCGCGGCGCTGTGGCTGGGCCAGGTCGTGATGCGGTAGCGGGCGGGTAAGGGGTTCGTCAGGCCACCGTATCGAACTCAGGGAGGCATGGTGCGAATTCTCGACAGGCAGAGATGGGCAACCGCGCCCGCAGGATGCTTGATCCAAGCGCATTCTGCACTCATTGTGCAAGGATCGACACTTTGCTTGAGGAAAGTCGGATTGGGCGCTGGCGACTTCGATACGGCCACGCAAAGCACTGAGGAACCCAACGATGCATCATCAGGACGCTCAGCCGATTGTCGCGCACCAGCCGGCTGCCGGGCGCGTTGGTATTGTCGTGGCCTTGGGTGTCGGCGCGCTTGGAATTCTCGGTCTTGCCGCCAGCGTCTACGTATCCATGAGCGGGCAGCCCGGATTGGGGCTGGTCATGGCGGCACTGGCCCTTTGGATGTTTGTTCTTTTTCTTTATGTACTTCGTGATGCGCAGGGCAAACTCGGCTGGCGCATCGAGATCGGTACAGAGGCAGTGGCGCTGGTGCTGCCGTCGGGGCGATCGCTCATCCACCGGCTTTCAGCAGTCGACACGCGCATTCCATACGACAATATCGAGGCCGTCGAGACGCGTCTGGAGGCCTATCGCAGCTTTGGCTTGGCCAATATGCAACGAAGCTTTGCGCTCAGGTTGAAAGACGGCAGGTTGGTAATTCTTGGCGAGGACAGGGCGCTCGGAACTCGGCTCGCCAGTTCACTTCTTGAAGACACCGTGGCGAAGATCATCGAACGCGGCGGTATGGCAACGCGGGACTTGGGGATGGCCGAGGGGAAAGGCGGAATTCTTGGCGTGCTTTTCACCGCGCCACCCCCCTGGAGCGCGCCCAGTCTGAGCAACGACCAGCAGTCGGTGCTGTGGGGCCGCGCCGCCCTGACCGGCAAGATCGGATTGGTTTTGTCGTTGATCGTCGGCCTCTTGGCTGCGATCAACTCACTGTCAAACTGAGCCTTCTCGGGCCCGAGGGTTGTTCGATTGGATCGGTTCTGCCAGACTCAGCCGAGGCGAGGCGGGGGCAACAAGGCTTCGCAGCTTTCTGTCGCAACGAAACCCGGCCCAAGTCATCGATCTTGCCCCGGTCCCGGTATCCGCGTGACCGCCCGGTTGTTGCCCTTGGGACTGATCCCTGACCTGTGCCAAGATGTCGGGTCAGCGAAGAAATCCTGACAGCATCTTTCCAGTCCACTCTGGATCGGCAAGTGGCGGCCAGCATTTCCGGGATTTCGCCGATGCCGTCATCGGTTGGGGTGGGGTTCGTGTCGCCCGTGCCGGTGTAGACGCCGACGGTGGCGCCATGGTCCGGATGGTCGGTTTTGCGGACGATTGCCTCGAAAAGCTCTTGGCCCCTCCCGAGCATTCTTGCGGCATGGCCAGTGGTGCGGGCATCAGTGACGGTCGCCATCAGACCGCCTTGGCACAAGGGGCGGCGACGAGTGCCCAGATCCGGGGTCGCAGGTTGTCGTTGCGGTTGATCTTGTGATCGTTGATGCGGCTCAAGGCCATCGTGACCGCGATCAGCAGAGGTCACCCGCAAAACCGCATCGACAACTTGCACCCATGGAACTTCTGGCCAACAATCTGATCAAAAGCGGGTCGCCAGATACCGCGTGCCTTCAATCAGCCGTCTTGTGGTAGTTGACACCGTACCGCGTCCGCATTTGGTTCGGTCCGAGCTGTTTGAATTCAAGCTCAATCCGCGCCTCTTGGGTCTCACCCATCGCTCCGCTTGAATTGTCGGTCACGGTTCCTTTCATCTCGACCACAAAAAATCCGTCGTTTCCGGGCCGCACGGCAAAGGTTCCCTTGGCAGAGGTATTCAAGAAGAACTGCTTGCTGTCGATCTCTGCGTGACCCGGAGAGGCGCCCGGAATTGTCGTCACCGAAACGCGCGATCCGTATGCCTGCTCGGTGAATGTTCCGTCGGCGGCAAAGACAAAGAACTGGCGGCCAACGATCGCACCGCTCTTCATGGTGATTGGATGATCGTCGCTCAGCCACGAGCCGATCATGTATTTGGCCACATCGAATGGCGGATCCAGAGGCAGGCTTGCCACAAGGGCCGCCAAGGCGGGCACCTGACTTGCCGGTGCCCAATCCGACATCCCCTGCATCCAGACCTGTGTCGCCGCAGCCCGAGTCCGTGACCCCAGCCGCGCGCGCAATTGGGCGACATCGAACGGGCCGACGACAAGCCCGTCCTCGACCACATACACCGCCATCGCCGCGCCAGCAGCCGGCCAGAGAACCATCAGGCCGAAGACAAGAAAGCCCCGGCGGCGCATTTCGCTATTGGCCTTCTGGCACGCGAACAAAATCGATCTTTTCTTCCGAGACCACGTTGTTCGGCCCCGTGGCTTTCAGGACGAACTTGTCGGTCAGCCGGCCCTGAGCAGATATCTCGCCATCCAGAACGTCTGTGTAGGATATGTTGCGGACGAACTCGAATTTTCCGTCGCCGACCGCCGCGACCGTCCATGTTCCCTTCTCGTGCGAAATCAGGATCGGCCCCGCGAGATTGTCACTGGGACGAAAGAGTGTCGCGCCCTCAAAGCGACCGTCGGGCAACAGCTTCATCTGGACGATGGCGCTATAAGGCATATCCTTTAGATTCCAGTTGAAGCTCTTGCTAACCCAGACACCCAGCATAAACGCTGCCGGATCGGCCGGTGCCGCCATCTCTCCGCCACCGGCCTGGCCCATCGACGCGATGATCGCCTGAAGCGCGGGGACGGTGGAGGCAAGCGCCCAGTCCGACATTCCGGGCATCCAGACATAGGTGGTTGCGGCTGCTTCGGGTGTGCCAAGATGGGCCGCGAAGCCCTGTTGGTCCAGTGGCCCGACCTGTTGTCCGTTTACGGCCACAAAGATTTGCAGGGCTGGCGGCTGTTCCATCGACGTCAGTGCCTGCCGCGGGTCAAGTCGCTGCACGTCCTGCGCCATGGCGGGCAGGCCCACGATCATCAACAAAGCAATCAGTCGTAGCATCGCGTCTCCCCCTTAATTTCCTACTCGGTAGCTGCGTGCGCCGTTGGGTGTTGATACGGTATTTCGGTCGATAACCGTCAAGAGAGAAGGGGTGGTGTTGGTGCTGACACTCGGCACACCCGAGGATCCGCTCATTGTGACTTGCATATTGGGCGTCAACACAAAGCTGTTGTCGGTCTTGCCTTCCGCGGTCCATGTGCCCTGCACGGAAATCGTCGCCGTGAAGGGCCCGAAATTCGTTTGGCTGGACATCGTGCCCCAGCCGATCGCGGTTCCGTCGGCACGATACGTCATGGACATGGTAACCTGTGCCGGCCCCATGCCCGCCATCGGCACCGATTCCGAGGCTTCCCACGTTCCGACAAGATACCCGGCGGCATCGAATTTGGCCTGCGGCGGCACGGTCGTCAGCAAGGGGGCGACCGCGGCCACGGTGGCCGCCGCCTGCCAATCGGCCATGCCTTCCATCCAGACAAGGGTCTGCCGGCCCACCTCTCCAGCCACGATCTTGGCCTTGAGCTGCTCGGCATTGAGCGGCCCGAGAGTCTGGCCATTGGCGGTATAATAGACCTTGAGCTCTTGCGGTGGTGGCGGCGGTGGCGGTGGCGGTGGCGGAGTGGCGCCCAGCAATGCAGGAGGCGCGGGGGGAAGGCCCTGAGCATGTGCAGGCATCGAAAAGTTGGCCAAGCCAGACAAAAGGACTGCCAGTGAAAATAACGAAACCCAGAACCGCTTCATCGAAAGCACTCTCCTTGTGACGTTACAAAAAATCATAGGCAGATAGAACGCCGGCAATCAATATTTCATTGGATTACTTATTTCGCAAAAAGGGAGCTGCCATTTGCAATATTTGCGGATGGTGGTCTGCAGCGACCCATCGGCATTCGATTTTACGCCACATCGCCCTTCTTGCAAGCGACAGCCACCCAAGTGTCGAATTCAGGCGAACAAGGGCGATCCATTGTCGGCCGACTTGGCCTTTGTTGCGCAGAGCACCGACAAGGCGGCTCGGGTTCACACCGGAATCGCAAAAAGCCAAGGCGCTTAGGGGCTTTGGCGGTGTCGCGCAGCCGCTTCAGACCCTGTCTGGTGTCGGCCCGCTGACCGCATTGGCGATCGCTGCCTTGGTGGCCGACATCAAGATTTTCCGAAGGGGGTCGCAGCCTTGCCCCCTGGTTCGGTGCCGTGCCGCGGCAGAATATTGACGGCGAGCCAAAGCGGTATTCGGCGTTTGTTGATTATCGCCACGATGTCACGGCTGAACGGGATGGAACGGCAATCTATCGCTGGGGAATCGCGACACTCGCGGTTGCGGGCTCGCAAACCAAGGATGCGGTTCGCGATCGCGCTTGCGAACAAGGTGACACTCGCGGTCTGGGCCATGCTGACGCAAGGGCGGAACTGCCGCGATCCGGTGCTGGCTTCAGGTGCGTGATCGCCTCGCCGCAACGAACAGCCAAACGTCGTGAGAACTTGCGCATCGCGACACGAACCGAAAACGAAGGACATGCTGGCATCATTGGGTGACGCGATTTCCTCCGGTAGATACGTCCAACCTGCAAAGCGCGCCGGTGACGCGGCAGACTGTTCCGGCGGCGCCTGCCATGACCGCATTGCGGGCGCACGCATCGCTTTGTCATCTCGGTGGATGCAGCCAGCCTTGCGCGGTTGAGCGGCTGGTGAAAGCGGGTCGGGCGCCGGCGTTCGGGGAAATCTCGCATGCGACATCGCAGACGTGCTGAAGGGCTTCGACGGGCTACCCGGTCTGGTGCCGCGCGGCCCCGCCAGATGCGTTTCAACATACCGATGGTTGTTTCTCTTTGAACCCGCAATGCAGTCGTTGCCATTCGCTTCATTCACAGCACCGACAAGTAAAACACGGGCTCTGAGGTGCCGCAGCCTGCAATGCCGCCGCATCTGCATCCGGTGGAAAGTCGCTCCAACGCCACCGGCCATCTTGAGGATCCTGGCCTTTCGGCATGACAGGCGGGCTGGAAAGTCGTCGGTCGGAACGAAAAGTCAGATCGCAGGTAAGGACAGGCGGAACTCGGTCCCGCTCTCTGACTGGCCACCTCCGAAAGGGCGCTTCACAAGCGCGAAGACCAAAAGCCCCTTTCACCCCGACGGGATTCAGGATGCCGCGACGGTAGGAAAACGTCTTGTCGAAGATATCAAGATCCGGACGGTTTGCCGGCAGGGTGCTTCGCTGGAAGTGTCGGAAACCCAGCACCCTGCAACCAGCGGTTTCGACCCGAACCTGATTTCATCTGCGACCTGTGTCGAATGCCCCGGCACAAGGTCGAACCCGGCCGACAGGTCGGACCATTTCCAGTCGTCCCGCAGGTTGTTCGAGCCATCGTTGCCACCGAACGGTATTTCCCAACAGCATGTGCCTGATTTCAACGACCCGCCAAGGACCAAGCAGGTTTTCCTCCTGAACGACCCCGCAAGACCAAGGTGGGCGTTTTTCGGCGTGATCTCGGCCCGCGATGCTTTCCCTCCGGCTCTATTTCCTGTCGACGCGACGCGGCACCGCGTTCAAGGCAGCTGGAAACGGCGCCGCACCTCTAGCCGCGTGCGACTGCAGATGGCGGATCCTGGGTGGTGACGGGCGGGCAGGGTTGCTCCAGGGCAAATTTCCCGTCCGCCTGATCTTCGGGTCGGCCAGCGCCCGTCAGAACCCCGCTGGAACCAGCTGTAGCCCCGCCATCTGCCAAGCCTGCAACCCGCCGCGATACCAGTAGACATTGGTGTACCCGGCCGCAATAACGCGCAGTGTTGCGTTGTAGCTCAGCCAACAATTCGGATCACTGCAATAAAGAACAATCGTCTGGCCGCGATCACCGCGGGTTATCTGGCCCAACCATTGCCCCGCCTGCTGCTGGATACGGTCGTTAAAATCTCCGCCTGATGCCAGCGCAGGTGCCATCAGCGCGCCGGGCAGGCTGTAGTTGTCACCCAAGACATCAATCAGCACCACCTGCCGGCCTGCGTTCAGCGCTTGCGAAAGCACCGCTGTCGTGACGATCTGCCCGCCCTGTATCGACGTTGGCGTCGGCGCGTGGAACTGGCCATTTCGCAGCGCATTTGCCGGGGGCACTCCAAAGTCGCGCAGTTCGAATACTTCGATCTGAGGGTCGATCCCGCTGGGTTGCTCTGGTTGTGGCGGTTGGGGCTGTGGCGGTTGGGGCTGTGGCGGTGGCGGCGGTGTATTGCCGCCAGCGCCAAAATCGCCCCCGCCGTTGACAGGCGGCGGCGGAGGAGGAGGAGGAGTGGCCCCGCCACCGGCAGGGGCGGGTGGGTTACCGCCGCCAGATCCGAATGATCCGCCAAAATTGTCCCCGCCCGTGGCTGGTGGCGTTTGCCCCCCCGCCGGCGGCATGACCTGTGCCGGCGGGGCATCCGGTTCAAAGCTGCCGCCGAAGTTCCCGCCCGATTGAGCAAGTGCCGACGTGGCCGACAGGGTTAGTGCCGTCGCTAGGACGAGGCGAAAGGATGTGTTGAAATGTGCCATGGCTGACTCCCGATCCTGTTCAGTTCGCACGCAGCTTTTGGTCGATCCAGTCGAAGTATTTGGACAGCCGCGTGTACACGCCGTAAAGCTCGGCATGCCCGCAACGGCTGGCATTGTTGCCGGAAAGCGGAATGCGGCCCCAGCTTACCAAACCAACCTGAAGCCAGCTTCCATCGGGCTGCTTGATCATGAGCGGCCCACCGGAGTCGCCGTTGCACGATGTCCTCTCTCCGGTCGAAACACCGGCGCAGATCATGTTTTCGCTGAGTGCGGGGCCAAGGTTTGAAACGATGATGTTGAACGCTTCTTCAAGCTTGCCCTCGGGGATACGGTTCGATTCCCCCATGGAGAGAAGAAATGACCCCACATCGCGTTTGGTCTGCTCGGCCATGCCAACGTTGCATGTCTCGTTTGGAACGATGTTGATATCGGTCTCCATCAGATCGACAGGCAGCTTGTCTTTCTCCATGAAACCCCATCCGATAACGACGGCGGGGCCCTCGGGTAGCGGCTGCCCCTGCCCGATCACACTGATCGCGCCGACGGGTCCGCCGGATTGCTGAACCGGTTCTGTCAGCTTCAGAAGGGCTATGTCGTTGTCGATGAGCGCCGAATTGTAGCCTTCATGGCGAAAGATTGCGGCAACTGGGCGGAAATCACCCGCGCCAAGACGGTTTGAGCCAGTCTGCACCATAATCTTCGAGGCATCGCTGAGGCTGTCATCGGGATTGGTGACACAATGCGCTGCCGTCAGCACCCACTGGCGCGAGATCAGACTACCGCCGCAAAACTGTCCATAGTTCTTGCCTTGCTGCCCTTCTTCAGATGGTTGTTCGGCAAGCAATGCGACCTGCGCGGGCCACGCCCCCGGTGCCGCCGCGCGGCCACCATAAACGCGGCTTGCCGTGTCACCGTCTATCGGTGCGGCGCGCGAACGGACATCCAGCATGTGTTGCATGACGCTGCCAGAGGTATCCGACGGCTTGGCAATGCCACCAAGGCCCCTAGATTGTGCCGCCGCCGGCAGAATTGAGATACCTGCGATGGCGGCAATCAGGGCTGCGGAGCTTGCAGCCAGTAAACCGAACTTCATGTTAGCCTCCTCAAAACCGTTGCGTTTCGTGGTCTTGCTGTCGTCTTCGTCGCGGCGTTTGCGCCCTATGCCTCTGTCTATTTGGCAGCGCTCGTGATCAATTCCTTGGGCAGCACTTGCCATTCCCAGGCATCCACCCAGACATTGCTGACATTGAGCCCGCCGAATGCGCCGCGTGTATCGGGGCGGCGGCCAAGCGCCTCAAGAAACCCGGCAACGCGCGTGGCTTCGGTGCCGCGTGTCGGGGCGGCGCCATCCGCGTTACAGTTTTCAACCATCGATTCAAGGTTCAGCCGTTCGGCATTTTCGGGTGACTCGGTGACGATCACGAACAGGCGCTCGTCGCCGGTGGACGCTCCGTCGGGACAGTCCGAACAGACAACCATAGGATCGCCGACCGGAACCGGCCTTATGGCATCTTCGACATGCACGTAGTCAGCATGGACGCAAAAGCGCGCGTCAATATGGATGCGGTTCACGTCGCGCTCTCCGGGGATTTCGCCTTGGGCTGTGAAGCTCACGTTGTCACATTGCTTCAGATCGCTCATTTTCGGTAGCGGCACCGGCGGTGTACGGGCCGATGATTGAAGCGCGCGGCGGCATTCGCGCACAGGGTTTGACGCCGCCCCCGGTGGGTCGAGGTCGGCTGGGTCCGAGGGCACAAACGTCGGATCAATGCGCACCGGGCTGGGGTTAAGCAATGACCCACCGCCCGCAACAGACGATAGCATCGTAGCCAGCCGTTCAGCCGAGGCGATACGCATCAAAAGCGCGGCCAGATCCACGCCGCTCTCCGGCCGCCATTCCAGGCCGACCGGAATAGCCCCCACCGCGACACGGCGACCGAACCACAGGGCACCATCTGCCAAGGCAACGTCGATCGCGTAATTGTCGGCATCCATTTCGACGCGGTCCCCGCCTGCCGCATTCACCGCAGCAATTGCCTGACCGAGCGCCTGAACTTCGGTTGACTCCGGCCCCAGCGCAACACCCGTGGCCAAGTCGCGTGGCGGCGAAATCCGCAGCACAAGGTCGAGTGGGCGCGCCGCAAGGCGCGCAAAACGAACGCCTTGCGGCAACGAACCCGTGGCATCACAAGATACATCCGTTCGCGGTTCGCAATCAGGTTTGACCGCCCGGAGGAACCCCTGCGTCGCCGACACCTCGGTCATCTGGGCGAAACCGAGAACCGCATCGGGGGGATCGGCGGCATCGGCAAAAAGCGACAAAAGCGTGCCCTCTCCCATCCCATGCACCAGTCCCGCAGCGATCTCGTCTCCGGTCACGGCGAACTGCCGCACGCCGGATGTGGTCTGCCCCCCCAATACGATTGCATCGCCCAGGGTTCCCTCCCAAGACGGCGTCTGCATCCGTGCCCCACCCGGCACACCGGCGGCATTCATATCGCTTAGAACGGCCTGAAAAAGCTGCCGATAAGATAGTCCTTCGCCGCCCGCGACGCGGGCCGCAAGGCGTGAGGAAAAAAGGCCGTACCAGGCAGAGTCATCCGGTTTTTTCGGGTCGAGGTTCACCTCGCGCGCCACTTCCGAGGCGCGCGCGGCGTAAAATGCGACCACCTGACCCGGCAAACTGGTCTGACGTGGGTCGGCCCCCGACGAGTCTTCGACCGCAACGTAGCTGACGACCCCGCCCAAGCGGTCTGAAACGCCCAAAAGCGCAGGATCGACGAAGCGGGCGGCCACGTCCGGCGACGCGGCACGCAGCCCCGATCCGGAATGGCACGAATCCATGATCAACCAGACATCCGCGCCCGTTGCCCGTATCGCGTCTACCGCCCCGCCTATATCGTCATCAAGAAGGGCGTTGGGTATGGCATTGGAACCGGCTTCGGCCCGCGCTGTATCGGCCGGAAGAAATAATTCGTCCAGCCCATCGGTTTCGTCGCCGTTGTTATCAGGTTGGCGCGTACCGTGCCCGCTCATCGTGATGATGGCCAGGTCGCCGGCCGCACTGGATCTGGCCAGATCGGAAAAGGCGTTCAGGATCGCCGCGCGGGTGGGAACCACGCCACCATCGACCCCATCGGCAAGAATTCGGATATCGGACACGCCCCGGTCGGACAGGGTCTTTTGCCAAAGCCTGACATCGTTGGCCGGACCGCGCAGGCTGGCCAGACCGATGCTTTCGTCATAGCCGGAGACGCCGATCAACAGAGCGCGGATTTCATCGGCGCTGCTTGGCGACCAGAGGCCCGATAGAAATGCCATTGCGACTACAGCAACCCGAATACAATACATCGTCACCCCACCAAGGACGTGCGCTCTGCGTTGAAAAGTTACTTGTATGAAAAAGGCTACTCGCAGCCCAATGTTGCGCGCAACACATTTCTCTGGACCGGCGCGCCCGCATTGGCAATTCTTGCGGCAAAGGGCCATGAGAGTCGTGGAGGTTCTTGGGTAGGGGTAAAACATATGCGCGCGCGGTTCGTGGTAGCCCTCATCTTCTTCAGTTTTGCGGCCTCCTTCGGGCCTGTTTCGGCCCAGAGCACCCCAGATACTGCGGTCGAAATTGACTTGTTGGCACTGGCGCGCATCGACTTGCTCGCCGCGTCCGACCCGGTCAAGGCATTGGACGAGATCGATCAGTTGCTTGCGCAGGGTGCCGCGGACCGAACCGCCGACCCGAGGGTGCTGTTGGATCTTCAGCGCATGGCGGGCGACATCTTGATCCGCCTGGGGCGCTGGCAGGATGCGGGCCAGGTCTTGGCGGTGGCGGCCCGCTACGCCGTGCGATACCGGGATTTGCTGAATGCCGATCCCGCCGATCTCTGGGCGCGCAGCGCGGATGCACAGGAAAAGGCGGGCAACTGGCGCGGGGCCATAGACGCACTGGAAGGATTGGTGGCCGAACAACGCGATGGCGGTCTTCCTTCGGAAGCAATCGCCAATACTCTCGACCGCATGGCGGGCATTGCCGAAAACATGAACGACGCGCAAAGGGCCGACATGCTGCGAGCCGACGCTGCCCTGGCGCGGCAGGTCAGTGACCCAAGCGGGACGCGCGGCGACGGGACAGGATTTACCCGTGTCGAGGTCTTTTACGCGACCGATCGCGCCCGAACGGGTTCTGCCGATCCCGCAAATTACTATGGATATGATCGTGGTATCCTCGACTACGGCATGGCCGAGGTGACGGTGCCTGAATCACATGTTCCAGGCGCGATTGAAAAACCGTCGATCTGGCACCTGGAGTTCAGCCCGTCACCGACCAAGCACGTCGTCCTGCGATCCATCATGCCGGCAGAAAAAGACGAGTTCTTCGCAAACCTTCGATCCCGTGTCGAGGCGCGCGCGCAAAAGGAGGCCTTCATCTTCATTCATGGCTATAACGTTTCCTTCGCATCGGCGGCAAAGCGGGCGGCGCAACTCGCCTATGACATGAATTTCGTCGGCGTTCCGATCCTGTATTCCTGGCCATCACGCGATTCCACTGCGGGATACATGGCCGATGCGGCAGTGGTGCAGCTTTCCGCGCGGCGGTTGTCCCGGTTTCTTGGTGATGTCGTAGCACAATCGGGTGCGACCACGGTCCACATCATTGCGCACTCGATGGGCAACCGTGCCCTGACCGAGGCGCTGGAACTGATGTCGCTTCGGCGGCAGCAGACTGTGGACATGGCGCCACCGTTTGATCAGATCGTCTTTGCCGCACCCGATGTCGATGCCGGTCTTTTTGCCGAAATGCTGCCTACAATACGCCCCCTTGCGCGCAGACTGACCCTTTATGCATCGGAGAATGACTGGGCGCTGGTAACCTCGCGCCACCTGCATGGCGACGCGCCCCGCGCCGGGCAGGGCGGCCCAGACACGCTTGCCGTCACGCAAATCGACAGCCTCGACATGTCTGAACTGGGCGATGACATGCTGGCGCACGGCTATTTCGCGTCAGATCGGTCGGCCCTTGTCGATCTGGCCGCCCTGTTCTGGCGCAATGTCGATCCCGCCAACAGGTGTGGGCTTGAAAAGGCGCGCCACGAAAGCGGTGTCAGCACTTGGCGCTATGTTCCGGGCACATGTCCCGATACAGCGATCCTTGCCGCGATAGGTCAGTTGCAAGAACTGGGCGTCACCACCAAAAGCGAAGCCCATGACGCGCTGAAGCGGATTGTACCCAATGCTGATTTGTCACAACGCGTCGAACCGGTGCTGCTCAGGTTGTTGCCGCCCTGATACCACACCGGGCCTTGGTCGGAAGCAAACGCAGAACATTGCCGCCTGCAACGCGCTCGACAACCCGGCAAAACCCGTCCGGTTTGCTCGATGCGGCGGCGCGCTGCGCGGTAGGGGTCGCTTTGAAGACGGAACGCGATCCAACGCGCGACGCGGTAGTTGATCGGTTGGATTGGGTTGCTAAGGTGACATGTCCATTTTGTCACAGGTTTCGCGCAAGCGAGAGGGGGATAGCATGGTCTGCTTCGGGTCAAGACTGGCAAGAACGCTCTTGCGTCATTGGCTCGGGGTTGCCTTATGTGTCTTTCTTCCGTTCGCTCTGGCCGCTCAAGAGCCCCACGATCCACGTCTGGACGAGGCGCTTTTGCTGGCCGATCAGGGGCGCAGCGCCGACGCGATCGCACTGACGGAAGAATTGCTTGCCACAACCACATCGGAAACGGGTCGTTGGTACGCGCGCGAAACCCTTGCCGCAATCGCCCACCTTGGTGGACGCGATGCCGAGGCATTGGGCCTATTGCGCGACGTTCTGGCCTCGGGTGAGGCAATCTTTGGGTCCGATGATCCGGTGCTGGTCTATGCGCTGCGCATGCTGGCCGCGACCGAGGGCAATCTGGGCGACGAAGCGGCAGTTACCCGGACGATGCTGCGGACGCTGCGCCTGACCCGTGCGGCAGTTTTGAACGATCCCGCAAGCGGCAACGACGACCTGCTTTTTTCATTGTCCGATCTGGCGCGGCACTATCTGGATACAGATGAGAATCTCGCCGCGGCGCTTCTGGCGGCCGAACTGGTCATCCTGTCGGTGAATGATGACGGGACCGAAAGGCCCGAGGCGCTGGAAGGCACACTGCTGCGCGCACTTGCCCACCTGCGCATGGGGCGGCCCGTGGACGCCGCGAGTTTTGCTCTGGCCGCTTGGCAAAACGGAGTCGAACTGAGCCCGGATGCGGCGGAAATTTCGGCGGTGCTGGACCAGGAATTCGCGGACTTGGCAGGAAACGGCAAAGAAGCCACGGCGACGTTTGACCATTGGATCGAGGCGTCATCGGCAATCAATGCAGAGCGGGAAGCGCGCGACAATGCGTTTCTTGCCGCCGCCGAGCCGATGATGGCGGCATTGAATCGTGGCGACGCGATCGCCGCCGATCTGGCCGCCCGGTCGATCTTTGACATGGCCGCGGCGGACGATCCGATTGTCGTCAATGCCTATCTTGCGCTGATGACGGGCACGTATAATGCCGGACGCAACGATCTTGCCGCGACTTGGGCGGCCCGACTTGCGGAAATGCCTGCGACCTATCTGGCGGGCATTGTCGAAAACCCGGCCGAGATATTTCAGGAAATTGCTGAAAAACTTCTGTCGGATGGTCGTGCGCGGGATGCAGCCCGTCTGGCCGAAGGCGCCATTGATCTGGCCAGCCTGCGTGGCCGGTCACAAGAGGTCGGGGTTCAGAACGCATTGACTCTGCTTGGGTCCGCGCTGCGTGACATGGGCAACATGGCCGAAGCCGAAAAGATACTCGGCCAGGCAGTAGATCTCGGGTCGGTTCCGGGACCGGAACCCGCACGGGCAAGAGCCACGCTTCAGGCGCTCGACGATCTTGCAATTCTTCTTTTGGATTCCGGAAGGAAAAGCGAAGCCTCAGCGATGTTCGACCGCGCTGTCGAAGCGCTACAGACCGGGCCCGCAGGCCGGGAAAGCTCTGGCTGGCTTTACATATTGCCGGATTTCCTGCCCGTTCTTGTGGACGCGGACCAAGGTCCACGCGCCTTGGATCTGGCAGTTCATGCGGTAGAGATCGCAAAAGCGGAAAAAGCGGGAGGCACGGCCAAAGCCTATGAGCTTCTTGCGCGCACGCATCTTCTGTTGGGTGATCCGGCTGCCGCGATCATTGCCGCCGACCAGGCGCTCGCCCTTGCCAAGGCCGATATCAGTGCGATTCCGGCCGACATCGCACGGGCGCAGACGATTCTGGCAACAGCGCACTTTCAGGCGGGGGACGCGGCGGCAGCAAGCGCCATCATGTCGAGCGTCGCGGCGGCCCAGTCGGACCCTGTCTTGCTGGTGCGCACGGCGGTCGAACGCGCGAATGCCGACGATGTCGGCAATGCACGTCACCTTTTGGCACTTGCCACTGCCGCCCTGCCCCAAGACAGCCCGGTCCAGCCCTATCTTGTCGCGACCGATGGCGCGATGTTGCTGCTTGCCGGTGATCCTGCCGCAGCCCTTGAAAAACTTCGCGTCGCAACGCGGATTCTCACGCAGCCTGATCGACGCGGCGAACCCAGATCGAGGGACCATCTGCCCCTTCATGTCGATACCGCGCTCAAACTGGCAGAGACAGTTTCGGGCGTTCAGTCGCTGAACTATGCCACCGAAGCATTTCAGGTCGCCCAGCGGGTCAACGATATCTCGGCCGGTGCAGCCCTTGGGCGATCAGCCGCGCGTTTGCGGGCAAAGTCGGCCGATACGGGGCTCAGGGTGCGCGATCTGGATGCCGCAGAGCGGGCGCTGGGCACGGCGCGCGATGCGCTGCTGCTTCGTCTCGCCGAAGGTGGTGACGCAACAACGGAACGTGTTTCTCTGGAAACGGCGCGCGTCACTCTTGGTCGGGCGCGCGATGCACTGGCCACGGTGTTTCCGAACTATCGGGCATTTGCCGATCCCAAGCCACTAGATCTGGTTTCCGCGACCCGGTTCTTGCGTCCCGAAGAAGTGCTGGTGCTGTTCGCGACCTCGGATATGGACGGTATCGCCGGGGTCGAACCAAGCGTCGTCATGGCTTTGACCGCGGAAGGCTATGTCTGGTCGCCACTACCACCGCGCGCCGAACTCGCGACTCTGGCCTTGGCGTTGCGCTGCGCCGCGGCGCGCACCGACCGGCATTGCGGTGCCGAAACGGCCGGCACGCGCGGCGCGTTTTCGCTGGTGGATGATGCCGAAAACAAGAGCGACGGGTCGGCTTTCGATTACGAGATCGCCTATCGCGCCTTTTCGACACTTCTGGAACCCGTTTCGGCGGCCTTCGAGGGCAAGACTGCAATGATAATCGTGCCAGACAAGGCGCTCGCGGCCATGCCTTTTCATCTGATGCTGACCAGCGCCACGAACCCTGACACATCTCCGCGCAACGCGCCCTGGCTGATCCGCAAGATGTCCGTTTCCGTCGCGCCCTCGGTGTCGAGTTTGGCGGCATTGCGCGACAGGGCTCTTGTCGTCAATGCGGCAACACTTCCGTTTCTAGGGATCGGCGACCCTATGACCGGAATCCAGCGGAATGCGCCGGTTGACTTTGATTGTGGTAAAAGTGCGGAACCCGCGCTTCTGACTGCAACTCTTGAATTGTCGGACGAACCGCTTTTGCGGGACGGCGGCACGGCCCGCGAGGGCGCGGTTGCCGCTCTGCCCGCCCTGCCAGAGACACGTTGCGAGCTGGCGGCGACCGCGCGTTTCTTCGGGCCGTCGTCGCGTCTTTTGCTGCAAGCCGAAGCGACCGAAACGGCCATCAAGTCCATGAGCGCGTCAGGCGAGCTTGAAAACTACCGCGTCCTGTCCTTTGCCACGCATGGCCTTGTGGCCGGAGAGCTGAGGGCCAACCAGGCAGGCCTGGTTCTTACGCCTCCGGGAGCCGCCACTTCCGACGATGACGGCCTGCTGACAATCGAAGAAATCGCGGGTCTGCGGCTCAATGCGGATTTCGTGCTCCTCTCGGCCTGCAACACCGCAGCCGGAGCGCGCGCCGTTGATGATAGCCTGTCTGGTCTGGCCAGCGCCTTTTTTCTGGCTGGAGCGCGAAGCCTGCTGGTTTCGCACTGGCCAGTCTATTCCGATGCCGCAGTGCGCCTGACCACCGGCATGTTCGACGCTTTGTCAGCAGATCCGACGATCGGCCGTTCAGAAGCGTTGCGGCGGTCGATGCTGGCAATTCTCGATGACCCGACCTCGGACGGCGCGATGTTGCACCCGGCCTATTGGGGGCCGTTCATCATTGCCGGTGACGGTCTGTTCAACTGACTTTGGTTCAGTGCAAAAAGGTCGTGCGACCAAAGATGAGTGGCAAGATCATCAGATAGGCAACCAGTATCCACACCACGACAGGCAAGGAAAGCCTTAGCCAGCTTTCGGCGCGGTAATCGCTGCGTGTCAGCCATTTCAGCACGGCCTCACTGACAGAGGGATTGGGGCACTGCGTAATTTCAAACGTCAGTATCCGCAAGCCTCGATAGGCCTGCGTCAGATTGATAATTGAGGTCAAAACCGTCCCTGTGTAAAAAGCAAAGACCACGAGCCGGGCCGCCACGAACGGCTCCGGGCGGCTGGCGAAGAAGACCATGACCGCAATCAGGGCAGCATTGGAATTGATCAGACGCTGCCATTCGGACTCGACCTGCGCACGAACCTCGTGGGTCAGCTTCAGGAGGTCTTCAAAGCACATCCCGGCGCCGGCCGCCTGATGAGAACCCGATGGCATGCCGCCGCTCATTTTGTCAGGCTGCAACTTTTCCGACCCGCTGTTCCACTTTCGCCCCCCACAAGGCACAAGGACACAATAGTATCGAGCGCTGTTTTCCGCAATGAACTTGGCACTTTGATGAGGTTTGGAATTGTCCGGAATGGGTAGCGAGATCTTTGCTCGCGCATCAGGCTTTTCATTCAGCCCTGCCAACCACAGAGAAGCCGGGCTGCCGCAACAGTATGGCTGTCACCGACGGCAGGAGGCTGACCCACGCGCTCGGCGGTGCCGCGGCAGGCGGGCAACCCCACAGTGTTGCGGGCGGACCGATTCATCCAAAGCTGTTCCTGCAGCTCGGGCGCAAGGGCGGTCGCCTGACAATTGGATCGGCCGATTTGGCAGCCCCGGTCTTGCCGGAAACCTCGAACTGATCGCCCTGACCACTTGGGATTCCTAAACCGTCGGCGAACAGCGCCGCCTGCGCGCCAAAGAGGTGCCAGCTTTGGTGACATATGGTGCCCCGTGCGTGACTCGAACACGCGACCTCTCGATTACGAATCGAGCGCTCTACCAGCTGTAGCTAACGGGGCAAACCGATGGGTCGTTTAAACGGTCAAGGCTGTTCGCGCAAGGCCAAATCAGTCGGTTAGAGACCGTTTCGACGGTTGCCCAATTCGCGCCAAGTTTCTGCCCCGCGTGGTTATTTCCGTTGTCCCGCAGCGGAGGCAAACATTGAACGACATCGCGGATATTCGGCGGGCTAGAGGACCGGTCAGCCGGATCTGCCACCTCCGGTCCGAGTCGTTCGATGTCGAACTGGGCTCGTTCGACCTGCCGCAAGCTGGCGACCGGCACACCCAGCCCGAACGGTTCCTTGACGGGATCGAGTATGCCTCAAAGATCACGGGCAACAGGGCGCGCAGAGTCGTGCCGGTGAACGTGAACGCAGGCATGACGGTCTGCTTGTGATCGATAGCCGCGTTGGGTGTTGATATTTCGGTAGGCGGTTTGCTCATGCGCCCATCCGTGCAGGAATTGCTCGCAAGCGACGCGCAGCGCACGATCAGCGAAACGCGGATCATCGGAAATCACAAAGTGTTCCAGACCTTCTGCACCCCACTCCTTCGCAAGTTCCACAATGATCCCGCGGCGGCTGGTTTCTTTGGGGCTGTGCGTTCCGTCGCGATGCTTTTGATACCAGCGCGGCGCGATTGCGCGCAGGCATGTTCCGACTCTTGCCAATCCGACGACTTCGGGTTGGCCAGCAACCAAACCACAGCAGGCTGGTGGCGCGACGGATTGTGCCTTGGTCAGGGCTTGTGCAGCCCTGATTTTCAGGTCTTCATCCCGCGCGCCAATGCTACGGCGTCAGCGCCGGCCTTGGTGTCGGTTGGCTCGTCGATGGTCTCGGGGTCGTCCACCTCGGGCACATAGGCCTCGGCCTCAAGTTCTGCCTCGGGGCTGATCGCCGGCTTTCCGACAATCAGCGGCAGCATCTCGGCGCCGTTCAGCGAGGGCCGGCCTCCCAGCGGCGGCTCGCGCCACGACAAGGTGTCAAAGCCCCCGCAATTGTCGCAAACGGGCGCCCAGTCAGAGTGGATATTCTGACACTTGTCGCAGACCCATTGCGGTCCGCGACTGGCCGACAGCGCCCGGGCCAACCAGCCGCGCACCACGGCGTCATCAGCGCCTTCGCCGCGCTCGACTGCGGCCATGATGGTCAGCGACCGCGCCGTCGGATGGGTTTCGTTCAAGTCGCCCAGCGCGCGCCGTGCCGCGGGAAAATCTTCGGCCGCGATATTCAGTTCGGCACGCAACAGCCGGGTCTCTTCGGCCTCGGGGCGCAGTTTCAATAGCGCCTCGAACCGCTTCAGCCGGGCTGCGGGCGTCTCGTCCGGCACAATCGCCGCGTAGGCCGCGGCCAGATCGGGGTGTGGTTGCGCCTCCCAGGCCTTGTGCAGCACGCGCGTGGCGTTTCGTGCGCTGCCTTTCTCGACATAGCCTTGTGCGGCCATCACCGCCGCCGGAATCAGATCGGGTGACACCTTGTTGGCCGCGATCGCCGCCTCGCGGGCTTCGACCGAGGCGCCTTCGTCCAGAACGCCCTTGGCCTCTTGCAACGCCAGAACCGCATCGCGCCGTTTGTGCACATTGCGCGGCAACAGACCTTGGCGCATCTTGCTGCCCAAGACCCCGCGCGCGCCCTTCCAGTCACCGCTTTCGGCCTGCAACCGCAGCAGCACGTCTTGCACCTCTTCGTGCTTGGGCTTCAGCGCAAAGGCCTTTTCAGCCAGCTTCAGCGCTGTGGCAGTATCGCCCTCGGCCAGCTTTTGCTTCATCAACCCGCGCACTCCGACAAACCGGGTCCGGTCATCGCCAAGCAAGCGCTTGTAGATCTGCGCGGCCTTCTTGGTGTCGCCCGATACTTCGGCGGCCTGAGCCGACAGAAGATTGGTCAGTTCGGGGCGGCCCAGAAACCGTTCTGCCTTTGCCGCCTTGGCCAAGGCCATGCGGCCCTCACCCGAGGCCACGGCCATCATCCCCTCGGCCAGCGCCTCATAGCCCTTGCGTTCACGATTGCGGTCGAAATAGCGGCTGATCGCGGTTTCATCGCCGTTGATAAAACGCAGCACCGCAACCAGCAGACCAACCGCGCGGATCACCAACCAGACGGCCACGAACAACAGCGCCGCGACAATCGCCGCCTGCAATGGCCCCAGCGTGAATTCCATCCCCGCAAAGGCGATCCGAACGCCTTCGCCGCTTTCGGCCAGATGCGCGGCACCCAGCGTCAGCCCGGCAACGGCCACCAGAAACAACGCAATCTTGACGAATGACCAGATCATGCCAGCCCCCTCATTTCAGGCTTTGGGCCAAAGTGGCCAAAGCGGTGGTTGCGGCAATTCGGTGTTCCGCCCGTGCGCGCCAGTCGGCCAGCGCTGCCGCACCCTCGGCGGGCAGGGTGGCAATTTCGGCCAACGCCTGCGGCAGGTCGCCCGCGCCCAGCGCCGCTTCGGCACGCGACAAGATCGCGTCCGGCCCGTCACCCTCTTGCGGCTCCAGCGACCGCGCCCCGGTCTGCGCCATCAGGAAGGCGCCAATCTTGTCAATCGTCGTGTCGCCTGCAGTCGCCTTGCGCGACAAGGCCAGGGCCGCCCGCGCCGCCTCGGGGAAATCGGCGCGCAATGCGGTCAGGCTGGGCACCGGGGTGGTCAACACCTCGGGAATCTCGACCCCGGCGCTGCGAAGATCGGCCAACGCAGGATCCGTCGGCGCGCCCGTATCCAGCGCTGCCGCCAAGCGGGCCAATGCTGCCTCGGCCATCATGCGATGGGCGGCGGCTTCGGCATCGGCGCGCAGCCTTGAGGCCTCGGTTTCGGCGCCGGCGATCCGGGCGGCGGCCTCTTCGGCGGCGGCGGCAATCTCTGCCTTGGCCCCGGCCGCGCTGTCCTGACTTTGCGCGATCAGGGCGCGCATATCGTTCATTTCCCGCTCAAACGCCGCCAAGGCGCTATCCGAGGCACCACCGCCCGCCACCGGACGTTTCTCCAGAGTCGTCAGGCGGGTATCCAGTGTGGCAATCGTCTGGGCGACACCATCGACGCGCTGCGCCGCGTCGGCCAGAGCAGTCTCAAGCGGGGTCAGGTCGGGCTGCGGTGCCGGCGCCGCCTTCAGCGCAGCCAAATCAGCGGCCAACGACTCGGCTTGGCTTGCGTTATTGGCGATTGCGGCGCGCAGGGCGGCCTCATCAACCTGCTGCACTTCGGGCAGGGGCAGCCAGCCCTGCGGCAGTTTCGGCAACAGGTAAATTACGCCACCTGCGCCAATCGCGGCAGCGGCAACCCCGCCCAAAAGCATCGGAAAGAATCCGCCGCGGCGCGTTTTGGGGCTGGGCGTCGGGCTTTTCGGGGGCGTCGGGCTTTTCGGGGGGGTGGCGACATTGGCCTCGGCTTTGGTCGGTGCCACATCCTCGACTCCGGCCAGCGCCACGTCTTCCGCCTTGGGCTCGACCGGCCCGGCATCTGGCTGCGCGGGTTCCGGCATCACCACTTCGTCTGTGCCAATCGTTTCGGGCTGCTTGGCGTTCTCCGTTTTCGGTGTTCTCGGCTTGGCCACGGCAATTCCTCCACGAAATCGGCACCATCGGCACCTTGTCCAAATCAATCTAAGGGCCCAAGCCCGTTGGCTCAAGCCACTACGGCTGAGCCAATAAGCCGCGCCAGCGCCGCCATGACCCCTGCGGAATCCGGCGTCAGGGCCACTTCAAGCTGCGCCACCTCCAAGTCATGACAGGGTTCCGCCACCGCCGCACTGATCGCGGCAATCCGCATGGTCGCATCGCTGCCCTTCACTTCTGCCACGAAAAGGCGCGCCGTGCGGGCCGAAAAAAGCGGCACAACCCCCCCTGCCGGAGCGGCCAAGGCCCGCCGCGCAGCGCCAGTCAGGTGCTGTTGAACCTGGTCGTATACGATGGCTTCAAACGTCTCTATTCCAGCCAAATTCAGTGTTTCTGCCAGGTTTGACACGACATGCCGCCCACGTGCATAGATCAGCGGGCCGCGCGCCGCGGCGCCAATCAGCGGCACCAACCCGGCGGCGTCTCCTGGCCCGGTGACGGGTAAGAACCCCGCCTCGGCAGCGGCCCGCGCCGTCCGCGCGCCAACACAATACGCCCGCCTGCCGCCTGCGGGTGACAGCGCCGCAAAGGGCGCCACGGCATTGGCCGAGGTAAAAACGACGGCCTCTGCTGCCGGAATGGTCGGTGCCAGAATCACGATTTTCAGCAGTGGTGAAATGACAATCGGCCAGTCTCTGCCAAACCGCGCCATGAAATCATCGGCAAAACAGAGCGAATCTGTCTCGGGCCGGGTCATCAAAAGCGTAGGGCGTGGATCAGGCACGGGAACCCCCGGGATTGTGTGATCTCTGCCCCGGTGTTACCTGCGATGCAGGATCCACGCAACCGGCAGACCATGGCACAAACGCTGACCTTTCTTGGCATCGAGTCAAGCTGCGACGATACCGCGGCGGCTGTGGTGCGCCTGTCTGACGGCCGCGCCGAGATCCTTGCTTCGGTCGTCGCAGGTCAAACCGAACTGCACGCGGCCTTTGGCGGCGTCGTGCCAGAGCTGGCCGCCCGCGCGCATGCCGAAAAGCTGGATCTTTGCATTGAAGAGGCCCTGTTGCGCGCCAATCTGCCGCTGGCCGCACTGGACGGTATCGCGGTAACCGCCGGCCCCGGCCTGATCGGAGGCGTGCTGTCGGGGGTGATGTGCGCGAAGGGGCTTGCTGCGGGCACGGGCCTGCCACTGATTGGCGTCAACCATCTTGCGGGCCACGCGCTGACCCCGCGCCTGACCGATTCGCTACCCTTTCCCTACCTGATGCTCCTGGTTTCGGGCGGGCATTGCCAGTTCCTCGTCGCCCACGGCCCCGAGAGATTCACCCGCCTTGGCGGCACTATCGACGACGCCCCGGGCGAGGCCTTCGACAAGACCGCCAAGCTTTTGGGCCTGCCGCAACCGGGTGGCCCCGCTGTCGAATCCGAGGCCCGGCAAGGCAATCCGAAGCGATTTGCCTTTCCCCGCCCCTTGCTGGACCGACCCGGCTGCGACATGTCGTTCTCGGGGCTGAAAACAGCCCTGTTGCGGGCGCGTGACGCCGTTGTCCTTGAAAACGGCGGGCTTCCCCGGCAGACCCGCGCCGATTTGTGCGCGGGCTTTCAGGCTGCCGTCGCCGATGTTCTGGCCGAAAAGTCGCGCCGCGCATTAAAGGAATACATGGCCCTGTCGCCCACAGTGCCGGCCTTTGCCGTCGCGGGCGGTGTTGCAGCAAATGCGCCAATTCGCGCGAAGTTGGAGGCTATCTCCGCCGAGGTTGGCGCACGCTTTCTGGCCCCGCCCATTTCGCTATGCACCGACAATGCGGCGATGATCGCCTGGGCCGGGATCGAACGGTTTCAATCTGGCGCGCGCGATGGCTTGGATCTTTCGGCGCGCCCACGCTGGCCTTTGGACCAGAACGCCCCGGCCATGCTGGGCGCGGGCAAGAAGGGGGCGAAGGCATGAGCATCTCTATTCTGGGCGCGGGTGCATTTGGCACCGCACTTGCGGTTTCACTGGCCAGAAACGGTGCCGTTACGCTTTGGGCGCGCGACCCAAAGCAAGCCGAGGTCATGACCGCCACTCGTGAAAACGCGCGGCGTCTGCCGGGCGTGGATCTTCCCCAAAACGTCTCTGTAACGGCCGATCTGGCGTCAGCCTGTGCCGCTGAAACTGTTCTTCTGGCGATGCCGATGCAGCAGATGGCGACATTCCTGGCGCACAACGCCGCGCAACTTGAGGGAAAATCGCTTGTGGCCTGCTCGAAGGGCATCGACCTTGGGTCGGGGCAAGGGCCAACCGCGCTGATCCGTGCAGCCTGTCCCAATGCCCGCGCCGCAATTCTGACCGGCCCCAGTTTTGCGGCCGACATCGCGCGGGGCTTGCCCACCGCCCTGACGCTGGCTTGTGCCGACGCTGGCGAGACCTTGCAGGCCCAACTTTCGACGCCCACGCTGCGGCTTTATCGGACCACGGATACGATCGGCGCCGAATTGGGTGGCGCGCTGAAAAACGTTGTCGCCATAGCCGCGGGCGTGGTCATCGGGGCGGGGCTGGGTGATTCCGCCCGCGCCGCACTGATGACCCGCGGCTTTGCCGAGATCAACCGCATTGCCGCCGCCCTGGGTGCGCGCGCCGAAACGCTTGCCGGGCTTTCCGGGTTTGGCGATCTGGTGCTGACCTGCACCTCGACCCAGTCGCGCAATTTCCGCTTTGGCCATGCGCTTGGCGCAGGTGAGGATTTTGACAGCGACGCCACTGTCGAGGGGATTGCGACCGCAAAAGCAGTCTCTATTCTTGCCAGATCAAGCGGAATTGACATGCCCATTGCCACGATGGTCTCGGCACTTGTCGCGCGCAAGGTCACTGTCGCCGATGCCATCGTGGCGCTACTTTCCCGCCCCCTAAAACAGGAGTAACCATGCTTTACGCCATCATCTGCCAAGACAAGCCCGGCGCGCTTCAGATCCGACTGGACAACCGCGCCGCCCATCTGGCCTATATCGAAAAGACCGGAGTCGTGCAGTTGGCAGGACCGTTCATCGAAGACGGACAGATGACCGGGTCGCTGGTTCTGATCGAGGCCGACAGTCTCGCAGAGGCCCAAAGCTGGGCTGCGAACGACCCCTACAAAGCCGCCGACCTGTTTGAAAGCGTTCGCGTGACCGAATGGAAAAAGGTGGTTGGCTGATGGCGAAGTGGCTGTTCAAATCCGAGCCTGATGTCTGGGGCTGGGACCATCAAGTCACCAAGGGCGAGATTGGCGAGGAATGGAACGGCGTGCGCAATTACCTTGCGCGCAACAACATGCGCGCCATGCAGATCGGCGATCAGGGGTTTTTCTACCATTCGAACGTCGGCAAAGAGATCGTCGGCATCGTCGAGATCTGCGCGACCTCACACCCCGATAGCACGACAGATGATCCGCGCTGGGATTGCGTGGATATCCGCGCGGTGCGGCCGCTGCTGCGCCCCGTCACCTTGGCCGAGGTCAAGGCCGACCCGCGCCTGTCGGAAATGGCTTTGGTCAAATCCATGCGCTTGTCAGTGCAGCCGGTGACCGAGGAAGAATGGCGGATTGTCTGCGAGTTGGGCGGAATCGCGCCGTGATCCCCAAAACATGAAGGGTCCTGGCACCCCTACCAAGACCCTTCACCACCCCACGTGCTCCCCTATGCACCACACGTGAAACTATTCGGTCTTGGCCGTCCTGGCCTGTATCGTTGTTCTAGCGCCAGCGGTGATTCCATGCAAGCGCGCAGTCTGAACAAATCTACATGAATTCAGCGTGTTACAGTAAACACGCCCTTAACCACCTTGTGGGACAGCTCCGCCTCGCATTGAGGTTGCGTCTTGGCAGGCAACCCCCACTGCCCCGAACGCACGGGTTCGAGGGCTCATCCGCCGCGGTGTTTTCGGGGGCAATGGGGACCAGAACCCATTTGGTCAGGCCCGCGCTACCCGGTTTTGGATTCCGCGGCATCGGCGGGCCGCCTGGATGTGGCACCATCATCAGCCGAATCCGGCATGGTCTGCGGGTCTGGAATGCTTTGAGATGACCGCCACCGTCGATGTGGGACGTGGCCGTTCTTGCGGGTTTGAGGCGTTGCCATGCCCACAAAAGCAGCTAGCTTGGGCGGGGAAGGAGCACCCGAATGCCAGAGGTCCTGATCGTCGCGCACGGCTCGCCCAGCGACCCCGAACCGCAAAACGCGGCTCTGGTCGCCTTGGCCAAGGCCGTCGGGCTGCATCTGCCGGGTTGGGTTGTGCGCGGTGTCACCCTTGCCAAGCCCGGAGCCTTTGAGGCAGCGATGGGCGCGTTGACCGCGCCGTTGATTTACCCATTCTTCATGGCCGAGGGCTGGTTTAGCGGACGCGAGCTTCCGCGGCGTCTCGCGCTCGTCGGCGCCGAAGACCTGCCCCGGCTTGCCCCGTTCGGCACCGACCCGGCGCTACCCGCGCTGATCGCCGAGGCAACACTTGAAGCAGCAAGATTGGCCGGAATAGATCCAGTTTCTGCAGTGCTGATTCTTGCCGCACATGGGTCAAAAGTGGCGCGCAAGTCAAAAGACAGCAGCTACGCCATGGCCGAGACGCTGCGTACGCTGACCCCTTTTTCGCGGATTTCTGTTGGCCTGATCGAAGAGCCGCCGCTTCTGGCCGAAGTCGCGCAGATCCAAGGTCCGGCCCTGTGCCTGCCGTTCTTCGCGCTCCGCGCGGGGCATGTGGAAATCGACATCCCAAAGGCATTGGCCGAGGCAGGGTTTACCGGCCCGCTTCTGACCGAGATTGGTGCGCACCCGTCGGTCCCCGGCCTGATCGCCGACGCCTTGCAGCGCTGGGTCGCCTAAGCCCGGCGCGAACATGGTCTAAAGGCGCGCACACCGCACCAGAGTCCCTGTTTTTGGCGTATTTGAGCCGTTTTTCCGATAGATCGGTGCTTTTGGTCCTGCGCGTCTTCCTCCGCAGTTGTATCCTGTCCACCTCGGATGCGGTCTTGGTGCGGGACGCGAATGCAACTTCTGCCCGCCCGGCCGAGTCGATCTTTTCATCGTCACTGATCTTTTTCGGGATCCTGCCGGCATGAGGTGCCGCGCCACTTGGCGCCCCACCACGACGGGTCAAAGTGATTGTCATGTGATTGTTACATACGCTTTGCATAAACGTCACGGAGCGCCCCTAGAGGAAGGGCAGGCCTATTGGATGGCCACATCAGACCATCAGGAGTGATCCATGAAATTCGTCAAGCTTTCCGTCTCGGTTTTTGCAATTGCAGCCGTTTCGGCCACCTCTGCCGCCGCGCGGGACAATGTTCAGACCGCCGGCTCGTCGACCGTTCTGCCCTACGCCACGATTGTGGCCGAGGCCTTTGGTGAAAATTTTGACTTTCCCACCCCGGTCGTTGAATCGGGTGGCTCGGGCGCTGGCCGCAAGAAGCTTTGTGAAGGCGTTGGCGAAAACACCATTGATATTGCGAACTCGTCGTCGCGCATCAAGCAGTCGGACATCGACACCTGCGCCGCCAATGGCGTCAACGAGATCATGGAAGTCCGTATCGGCTATGACGGCATCGTCTTTGCCAGCGACATCAACGGGCCCGAATACGCCTTCAGCCCGACAGATTGGTATAACGCTCTGGGTGCCCGGATCGTGAAGGATGGCGCGCTGGTTGCGAACCCCAACAAGACCTGGGCTGATGTGAACCCGGCCTTTGGCGCGCAAGACCTGCTGGCCTTTATTCCCGGCACCAAGCATGGCACCCGCGAAGTATTCGACGAAAAGGTCATCATTGCGGGCTGCGAAGACTCTGGCGCCTTTGATCTGCTGAAAGCTGCCAATGGCGACGATGCGAAGGCCGCGCAGAAAGCCTGTATGGACTTGCGCACCGATGGTGTGTCGGTTGACATCGACGGCGACTATACTGAAACCCTGTCGCGCATCGACGCCAACAAGAACGCCATCGGTGTCTTTGGCCTGTCTTTCTACCAAAACAACACGGACAGGTTGCGGGTCGCAACCATGAACGGCGTGGTTCCCTCGACCGAAACGATCGCCAAGGGCGAATACCCGGTTTCGCGCCCGCTCTACTTCTACGTCAAGAAGGCGCATCTGGGCGTGATTCCGGGCCTGAAGGAATACATCGAATTCTTTGTGTCCGATGACATGGCCGGCCCGGATGGCCCGTTGGCGGCCTATGGCCTCGTGTCCGACCCGGATCTGGCTGCGACCCAGGCGATGGTTGCCGCCGAGACCCCGATGGGCCCGCTGAACTGAAAAAGCCGGGCGGCGCGCGACACGCATGCCGCCCGACACACCCTGAGCAAACGGAGCTGTCATGAGCGTCGGCGTTCTTACTCTCGGCATCCTTGCCCTCGCGGGCGCAGGCTTCGTTCTGGGGCGCAAGCGCGCCCTTTCTTCCGTCTCGGGCGATCCGCGCAATCTGCATTCGTTGCCGGGTTATCATGGCCAGTCGGTCGCGCTGTTCACCGCCATTCCGGCGCTGCTGGTAATGTTGATCTGGTTGTTGCTGCAGCCCCTGTTTCTTGAACAACGCATCGCCACGCTGCTAACTCCGGCCGATATTCCGGACGGTAGCTCGCAGGCGCTGGTCATGTCCGATGTGCACCGCGTCGCTGCGGGGCTAGACGCTCTTGCTGCCAAGGACGGGCTGTCCGAACAGGATATAGACCTGCTGCGCGCCGATCTTTCCGATATCCGGTCGCGTCTGGCCGGGGTCGGCGTTGCGGTAGGCGACGCCATCAAACCCGGCGTTCTGACCGCTGCAAAAGCCTATCGCCTCCAGTCCGCGACCGGGCGCTTGGTGATGGGCGCGCTGGCGCTGCTACTGGCGGTGACAGGTTTCGGTTGGTCGATGCGCCGCATCACCCCGGAATTTCGCGCCCGCAACGTGTTCGAGCGCTTTGTCGTCGCACTATTGATCGGCGCCTCGATGGTGGCGGTCCTGACTACCCTTGGCATCTTGCTATCGCTGGTGTTTGAAACCCGCCACTTCTTTCAGCTTTACCCGGCGCGCGACTTTTTCTTCAGCTTGACCTGGAACCCGCAATTTCGCGGCGGGTCCGACCTTGGCATCATCCCGCTGCTCTGGGGCACGCTATACGTTTCCTTCATCGCGCTGCTGGTTGCGGTGCCGCTGGGCCTTATGGCGGCGATCTATCTGGCCGAATATGCCGGAAAAAAGACCCGAACACTGGCAAAACCGCTCATTGAGGTGCTGGCTGGCATTCCCACCATCGTCTATGGCCTCTTTGCCCTGATCACCGTCGGCCCGGCGCTGCGCGACTGGTTCGCGCAACCGCTTGGGCTGGGAAGCAGCGCATCATCAGTGATGACCGCGGGTCTGGTGATGGGGGTCATGCTGATCCCCTTCGTCTCGTCCCTGTCTGACGACATCATCAACGCGGTGCCTCAGTCGATGCGAGACGGGTCTTACGGGCTTGGCGCAACCAAGTCTGAAACCGTGAAACAGGTGATCTTGCCGGCGGCGCTGCCCGGTATCGTTGGCGCGGTCTTGCTGGCCGCCAGCCGTGCGATCGGCGAAACCATGATCGTCGTCATGGGCGCCGGGGCCGCCGCCCGGCTGGATCTCAACCCGTTCGAGGCAATGACCACTGTCACCGTGAAAATCGTCAGCCAGTTGACCGGAGACACCGAATTCGCCAGCCCCGAGACGCTGGTCGCTTTTGCGCTGGGGTTGACGCTGTTCGTGTTGACGCTGGGGCTGAATGTTCTGGCGCTTTATGTCGTGCGCAAATACCGGGAACAATACGAATGACCCTGTCCTCGACCAACCCGCCGAAATCGTTGTTTGCCGTCGATGCCCGCACCCGCAAACGCAATGCAGCCGAGGCCCGGTTTCGCCTTTACGGCCTGATCGCCGTAGGCATCGGGGTGCTGGCGCTGATCGTGCTGCTGACCTCGGTTCTGGGCAACGGGCTTGGTGCCTTTCGCCAGACCTTCCTTCAGCTTCCGATCGCGCTGGATGCGGCCAAGCTTGACCCCTCGGGCAATCGCGATGGCGAGGCGATGAAGAAGGTCACCACCATTGGATACGGCAAGGTGATCCAGACCGCGCTGATTGCCGAGATTTCGCAGCGCGGCATCGCCACCGAGGGTGTTTCCGCGAAAGACATCTTTGGCCTCGTGTCGAAAGAAGCCCCAGCGCAGTTGCGCGATCAGGTCTTGGCCAACCCCGGCCTGATCGGCCAGACGATCACCTTCAAAGGCCTGGCCAATGGTCGTGTGGACGGCTTCTTCAAGGGTCGTGTCAGCATGGAAAGCGCCGCTCTTGATTCCAACATCTCACCCGCGCAACTGGTTCTGGCGCAACAGATGCGCGATGCAGGCATGATCTCTGTTTCGTTCAACCCGGCGTTCATTTTCGGCTCGGATGCGTCCGAATTACGACCCGAATCCGCCGGATTGGGCGTTGCGATTCTGGGTTCGGCCTACATGATGCTGATCGTGCTGGCGCTGGCGCTGCCGATCGGCGTTGCCGCCTCGATCTATCTTGAGGAATTCGCACCGCAGAACAAATGGACCGATCTGATCGAGGTGAACATCTCGAATCTTGCGGCGGTTCCCTCGATCGTCTTCGGTATTCTTGGCTTGGCGGTCTTCATCAACTTCATGGGCCTGCCGCAATCGGCACCCATTGTCGGCGGCCTTGTGCTGACGCTGATGACCCTGCCGACGATCATCATTTCGACTCGCGCCAGCCTGAAATCGGTGCCCCCCTCGATCCGCGATGCCGCGCTTGGCATCGGCGCGTCAAAGCTTCAGTCGATATTCCACCACGTTTTGCCGCTGGCCATGCCCGGCATCCTGACGGGCACCATCATCGGCCTTGCGCAAGCACTGGGCGAAACCGCGCCGCTTTTGCTGATCGGCATGGTCGCTTTCGTGCGCGAATACCCCGGCGCCCCGCCCGATGGCTTTTTCGAGCCCGCCTCGGCGCTGCCGGTGCAGGTCTACAACTTTACCCAGCGCGCCGACCCTGCCTTTGTCGAACGCGCCTCGGGGGCCATCATCGTGCTTTTGGTGTTTCTGGTCGTCATGAACACCATCGCCATCATTCTTCGCCGCCGCTTCGAGCGCCGCTGGTAAGGCAGACCCATGAACGACATGACCCTGACGGAGAAGCCCGTGAACGCCTCAGACATCAAGATCACCGCGCGCAATGTGCAGGTGTATTACGGCACAACGCATGCCATCAAAGATGTAGACGTCGATATTCCAGATCGGACGGTCACCGCCTTCATCGGCCCTTCCGGGTGTGGCAAATCCACATTTCTGCGCTGCCTGAACCGGATGAACGACACCATTTCGATCTGTCGCGTCACGGGAAACATCGCGCTCGATGGTCAGGATATCTACGACAAGCGGGTTGACCCGGTGCAACTGCGCGCCAAGGTCGGCATGGTATTTCAAAAACCCAACCCCTTTCCGAAATCGATCTACGACAACGTCGCCTATGGCCCCAAGATCCACGGGATGACGCGCTCCAGGGCAGAGCTGGACGAGGTTGTCGAAGGCTGCCTGCGCCGCGCCGCCCTGTGGAACGAGGTGAAAGACCGGCTTCACGCGCCCGGCACCGGCCTGTCGGGCGGGCAACAACAACGCCTGTGCATCGCCCGCGCGATTGCCACCTCGCCCGAGGTCTTGCTGATGGACGAGCCCTGTTCGGCCCTTGATCCGATCGCCACCGCGCAGGTCGAAGAGCTGATCGACGAATTGCGCAGCCAGTTTTCGGTCGTCATCGTCACCCATTCGATGCAGCAAGCCGCCCGCGTCTCGCAACGCACCGCCTTCTTTCACCTCGGCAATCTGGTGGAATACGGTGAAACGGGCCATATCTTCACCAATCCAAGCGATCCGCGCACGGAAAGCTACATCACCGGCCGGATCGGCTGAGGGGGCATCATGACCAACCACATCGCATCCGCGTTTGATCGCGACCTCGAGGCTGTTCAGGCGCTTGTCGTCAAGATGGGCGGCATGGTCGAGGCCGCCATCCTTGACGCCGCCCAGGCGCTTGAGGCACGCGACGAAGACCTTGCCGATCAGGTTCGCAAACGCGACAAGGCCATTGACCGGCTTGAAGAGCAGATCAACGAAGAGGCCGCCCGCCTGATCGCCCTGCGCGCGCCCACGGCCGGCGATCTGCGGCTGGCGCTTTCGGTCATCAAGATAGCGGCCAGCCTCGAGCGCGTCGGAGACTACGCCAAGAACATGGCCAAACGGACCAATGTTCTGGCGCAGATGCCCGCCATCACCGGATCTGCCGGCGCGATCCGCCGCATGGCCAAAGCGGTCGAGCGGATGCTGAATGACGCCATCGACAGCTATATTCACCGCGACATTTCTCTGGCCGCCGACGTGCGGGCCCGCGATGTCGAGGTCGATCAGATGTATAACGCGCTGTTTCGCGAATTTCTGACCTACATGCTGGAAGACCCGCGCCACATCACCGCCTGCATGCATCTGCACTTTATCGCCAAGAACATCGAACGCATGGGCGACCATGCCACCTCGATTGCCGAACAGGTGATCTATCTGGTTTCGGGCAGCCTGCCCGATGAGGCGCGCCCCAAAACCGAAAGCGTGACTACAGAAGGGAAAGGCTAGACCATGGCACCCAGCCAACAGCCCTGCGTCCTTGTCGTCGAGGACGAATCCGCCCAGCGCGAAGTGCTGAAATACAACCTCGAAGCCGAGGGTTTTCGCGTTGCCATTGCCATCACGGGCGATGAGGCGCTGGTCATGGTGCGCGAAGAGCGCCCCGACCTGATCGTGCTTGACTGGATGCTGCCGAATGTCTCGGGCATCGAGATTTGCCGCCAGATCAAGGCGCGTCCGGAAACCCGCGCGATTCCGATCATCATGCTGTCGGCGCGTTCGGAAGAAAGCGACCGGGTGCGCGGACTGGAGACCGGCGCCGACGATTACGTCGTCAAACCCTATTCCGTGGTCGAGCTGATGGCCCGTCTGCGCACTCAACTGCGCCGCACACGCCCCGCCACCATGGGCGAACGGCTGCAATACGAAGACATCATTCTGGACGCCGCCGAACACCGCGTCTTTCGCGATGGTCAGCCGCTAAAGCTTGGCCCGACCGAATTTCGGCTGCTTTCGACCCTGATGGAAAAACCGGGCCGCGTCTGGACCCGGGACCAGCTTCTGGATCGGGTCTGGGGCCGCGAGATCTATGTCGATACCCGCACCATCGACGTGCATGTGGGTCGGCTGCGAAAGGCACTGATGGCCCATGGCGGCGATGATCCATTGCGCACGGTGCGCGGCACCGGCTATTCGCTGGGTTGACCATTCCGGGGGCGCTGGCTATTCAGCCGCGCCCACCGTCAGCCGCACCGGCGCCAGCCCGTCAATCTGCCCTTCGATCACGTCACCGGGTTGCACCGCCCCGACACCTGCGGGCGTGCCGGTATAGATCAGATCGCCCGGCATCAGATGATAAAGCGTCGAAAGATGGCTGATGATCTCGGGCACCGACCAGACCATGTCGGCAAGGACCGCTTCTTGCCGAAGCACGCCATTCACGCCAAGCGCGATACGCTGCGGACCAATTTCGCCCAGCGCAGAGACCGGTGAAATAGACCCTATTACAGCCGAATTCTCAAAATCCTTGCCGATGTCCCATGGCCGGCGCTTGTCTTTGGCCGCCGCTTGCAAATCACGCCGCGTCATATCCAGCCCGGCGGCATAGCCATAGACGCAGGCCAGCGCCTGCCCGACGGGCACCCGGAAGGCCGCCGTGCCGATCGCAACTACCAATTCCATTTCGTGGTGATAATCCGCGGTGCCGGGCGGATAGGGCACCGTCACGTCACCCAGCACAACCGCCAGCGACGATTTGGTAAAGTAGAACGGCGCCTCGCGATCCACCTCATTTCCCATTTCGCGGGCGTGCTCGGCATAGTTCCGGCCGACGCAAAACACCCGGCGAACCGGATATAGTGCGACCTCGCCCTGCACGGGCACACCGCGCGGCGCGACGGGTTCGAAAAGCCAGTCCATCAGCCTCGCCCTTTCATGAATGCCTCAACCTCGGCGCGGGCCGGTACCGCCTCGGCGGTTCCTGCCCGCGTCACCTTGACCGCTGCCGCCGCTGAGGCGAGGCGCAGCGCGGCTTGCGGCACCAGTCCCTCGTCGCGCGCAGCGGCAAAATACCCCGCCAATGTATCTCCGGCGCCGGTCGTATCCACCGCTTCAACCCGGAACGACGGCTGAACGGCCCGATCGCCACCCCGCAGGTCGCGCCATTCGGCCCCCTGCGCGCCACGTGTCACCAGCACCTCATCCACCGGCAGATCGTCCAAATCAGTGTCTAATGCTGCCGAAAGCTGCGCGGCCTCGACCGCATTCAACGCCAGAACCGTGATGTAGGGCAACACCGCGCGCACCGCCGAGACCTCAAACGGTGCCGCCGAATAGATCACCCGCATGCCCCGCTTTTGCGCCAGTTGCGCCGCGACCACCTGATGCGCCGTTTCATTCTGGATCAGCAAGGTGTCGTTTGCGTCTGAACCCGCCAACGCCGCCTTGATCACGCCCTCGCCAAAGGCCCGGTTCGCCCCGGCAAACAGAATGATCGCATTTTCGCCCGCGCCATCCACAGAGATGATCGCGTGCCCGGTGGCGATCTCGAGCCGTTCGACAAAACCGCAGTCAACGCCCAGCGCCTCAAGCCGCCCGATCGGCCAAGCCTGGGGTCCGACCCCGCCGATATGACGCACAACCGCGCCGGCCCGTGCAGCCGCCACCGATTGGTTGGCGCCCTTGCCCCCCAACCCGACGGAATAGCTTTCAGCGGCCAGCGTTTCGCCCGGCGACACCAGATGTGGCACCCGGTAGAAGTGATCAATATTGATGGACCCAAGGTTATAGATCGACACGGCAAGCCACCTTTCGACACAGTCCAGAATTCCACGGGGATCCGGGGGCACAATGCCCCCGCCCCCGTGTCCGACTAGCGAACCTGTCCCAGCCTGCAGGCCGAAATCGCCGCCATGTTCAGAATGTCGTTCGTCGTCGACACCATCGAACAGAGCTGAATCGGTTTTTCGACTCCGGTCAAGATCGGTCCTATCACCGTCGCCCCCGCCATTTCTTGCATCAGCTTGACCGAGATCGATGCCGAGTGGCGCGCCGGCACAACAAGCACATTCGCCGGACCGGTCAGGCGGCAGAACGGATACATCGCCATCTGTTCCATGTTCAGCGCGACATCGACAGTCATTTCGCCATCATATTCGAAATCGACGCCGCGCCCGTCCAGCACGTTCGCCGCCTGATACATTTTGGTGGCCCGCTCGCTGACCGGATAGCCGAAGGTCGAGAATGACAAGAACGCCACCCGCGGCTCCAGCCCCAGACCCCGCGCCACCTGCGCGCCGCGTTCGGCAATATCGGCAAGGTCGTTCTCGTCGGGCCATTCGTGCACCAGCGTATCGCCAATCAGGACGATCCGTCCGCGCTTGAGAATGGCGGTGATTCCGACCGCGCCGTCCGAGGCCTTCGCGTCGAATACATGATTAATCAGCCCCAGCACATGCGCGCTTTTGCGTGTGGCGCCGGTCACCATGCCGTCGCCGTGACCGTGAGCCAGCATCAGCGACGCAAACACATGCCGGTCACGCGCTGCCAGCTTGCGTGCGTCCTCGCGGTCAAAACCATGTCGTTGCAGGCGGTTGTAGAGAAAGTTTCGATAGGCATCGAGGTGCTTGGTGTTCGCCGCGTTGATCACCTTGATCTCGCGGTAGGCGTCGGCCAAACCGGCCGCTTCAAGCTTTTCTTTCACGTCAGCCTCTCGGCCCACCACCAACGCCGGGCCCAGACCGGTGCGCTGATAGGCGACGGCAGCACGCAGCACGCGCGGATCATCGCCCTCGGCAAAGATCATCCGCGCCTGAGCGGCCTTGGCGCGGGCATGTAGCCCATGCACGATTGTCGCCGTGGGGTCCATTCGCGCCTTCAGGCTGAACTCATAGGCCGCCATGTCGATGATCGGGCGACGCGCCACACCGGTCGCCATCCCAGCTTTGGCCACCGCCGGCGGGATCACGGAAATCAGGCGCGGGTCAAACGGCGTCGGGATGATATAGTCACGCCCGAAAGTCAGCTTGCGGCCATAGGCCATCGCCACCTCATCGGGCACATCTTGGCGCGCAAGTTCCGCCAGGGCGTGCGCGCAGGCCAACTTCATCTCATCATTGATCGCGCGGGCATGAATATCCAGCGCACCGCGGAACAGATAGGGAAATCCCAGCACGTTGTTGACCTGGTTCGGATAGTCGCTGCGCCCGGTCGCGACGATTGCATCGGGGCGCACCGCGTGGGCCTCTTCGGGGGTAATCTCCGGGTCCGGATTCGCCATGGCAAAGATCACCGGGTTGTCGGCCATTCTGGCCACCATTTCCGCCGTCACCGCGCCCTTGGCCGAAACCCCGAGGAACACATCCGCCCCGGCCATGGCCTCCTCAAGCGTGCGCGCATCGGTGTGCGCGGCATGCGCCGATTTCCACTGGTTCATGCCTTCGGTGCGGCCCTGCCAGATGACGCCCTTGGTATCGCACATGATGCAATTGTCATGCCGCGCGCCCATCGCCTTGATCAGTTCGAGACAAGCGATCCCCGCTGCGCCCGCGCCGTTCAGCACGATCCGGCAATCCTCGATCTTCTTGCCGCTGATCTCGAGCGCGTTGATAAGCCCGGCAGCACAGATCACCGCAGTGCCGTGCTGGTCGTCGTGGAACACCGGGATGTCCATGATCTCTTTCAGGCGCTGCTCGATGATAAAACATTCGGGCGCCTTGATGTCTTCCAGGTTGATGCCGCCGAAAGTAGGGCCCATCAAACGCACCGCCTGGATGATTTCTTCGGGGTCCTCGGTGTCCAGTTCGATATCAATCGCATTCACGTCGGCGAACCGCTTGAACAGAACAGCCTTGCCTTCCATAACCGGCTTCGAGGCAAGCGCGCCAAGGTTTCCCATGCCCAGAATGGCCGTGCCATTGGTGATGATGGCCACCATATTGCCCTTGACCGTATAGTCGTAAGCCGTCTCGGGGTTGTCCGCGATCGCCTGAACGGGCACGGCGACGCCGGGGCTATAGGCCAATGACAGATCCCGCTGGGTGGTCATTGGCTTGGTCGCGGTGATCTCGAATTTACCTGGGCGCGGGACAAGGTGATAGGCCAGCGCCTCTTCGGGCGTGACACGGTTGTTCTTGGACATGGGGCCGTTCCTTCTGCAAGCCCTGCCCTCTTATCCCCCTGCACGCGTTCGCTCAATGGATTTGCCGCTTTTCGCGCCCGATCCGGTTTTGTAGGGTCGGGCAAAATGGGGGAATGGGTTTGGCAGACGACACCGTCACACCGATGATGGCACAATATCTCGGCATCAAGGCCGCCAATCCGGGTGCTTTGCTGTTTTACCGGATGGGTGACTTCTATGAAATGTTCTTTGACGACGCAGTGGCCGCCTCGGCCGCGCTTGATATCGCGTTAACCAAACGCGGCCAACATCTGGGCCAGGATATCGCGATGTGCGGTGTTCCGGTTCATGCCGCCGAGGGCTACCTGCTGACCCTCATCCGCAAAGGCTTTCGCGTCGCCATCGCCGAACAGATGGAAGACCCCGCCGAGGCCAAGAAGCGTGGCGCCAAATCGGTGGTGGCGCGCGATGTCGTGCGTCTTGTTACCCCCGGCACCCTGACCGAGGAATCCCTGCTTGAGGCGCGTCGCCACAACTTCCTCGCGGTCTGGGCCGAAGTCCGTGAGGACGCGGCCTTGGCTTGGGTCGATATCTCGACCGGCGAGTTTCGGGTGATGCCCTGCCCCTTGGCCCGTCTCGGACCGGAACTGGCCCGCCTCGCCCCGCGCGAACTGATCGTCAGTGACACGAAAGAGGCCGAATTGGCCGAAATAGTCTCTGATTCTGGCGCTGCCCTGACGCCTTTGGCGCGCTCGTCTTTTGACAGTCAGGGCGCTGAAAGGCGGCTCAAGGCGCTGTTCAGCGTTGATGCGCTTGAGGCATTCGGCGCTTTCACCCGCTCAGAACTGTCGGCCATGGGCGCCATCGTTGATTATCTGGAACTGACCCAGCGCGGGAAGCTACCCTTGTTGCGAACCCCGCAGCGCGAAGATGCCGGCACCACGATGCAGATTGATGCCGCCACACGGCGCAATCTTGAACTGACCCAAGCGCTTTCGGGGGGGCGCGATGGCTCGCTTCTGGCGGTGATCGACCGCACTGTCACCGCCCCGGGCGCGCGCCTGCTTGAACGTCGTCTGTCTGCCCCTTCGCGTGATCTGGCGCAGATCCACGCCCGTCACGCCTCGGTCGGCTTTCTGCTCGAGGAAAACCGCCTTGCCGAAGACCTGCGCGCCGATCTGCGCCGCTGCCCCGATATGGACCGCGCCCTATCGCGCCTTGCGCTTGACCGGGGCGGCCCGCGCGACATGGCAGCCATCCGCAGCGGTCTTGAGCAGGCGGGGCGCGTCGCATCAAGGCTTGCCCGGACCGAAGCACCCTCGCTTCTGTCGCAGGCGGCGACGGCGCTGGTCGGTCACGAGTCTCTGGTCGCGCTACTGGATGCGGCGCTTGTCGCCGAGCCCCCGCTTCTGGCACGGGACGGCGGCTTTATCGCGCCGGGCTATGACATTGAACTGGATGAAACCCGCGCATTGCGCGATGAGGGTCGCGGAGTCATCGCCGCGATGCAGGCCGACTTCATAAACCAGACCGGCATTCCAAGCCTGAAGATAAAGCACAACAACGTGCTGGGCTATTTCATCGAAACAACCGCCACCCACGCCGAACGCATGTTGGCGCCGCCGCTGTCGGAAACCTTCATTCATCGCCAGACCACCGCCAACCAGGTTCGCTTTACCACATTGCCACTAGCCGAACTGGAAACCCGTATCCTCAACGCCGGCAATCATGCGTTGGAGATTGAAAAGCGGCTCTATTCCAGCCTGAAAGGGGCGATCTTGGCCCACGCTGGCCCTATCGGGCTTGCCACTCGCGCCTTGGCTGAAATCGACCTTGCCGCAGCGCTCGCCGATCTGGCAGCGGGCGAAGACTGGGTCGAACCCCTGGTCGACGAGGGTCGCGCCTTTGCGATCGAGGGCGGCCGTCATCCCGTTGTCGAAGCTTCCCTCAAGCGCTCGGGCGCGCCCTTCATTGCAAATGATTGCGCACTGACCGACGATGCAACCCCGGCGATCTGGCTACTGACCGGGCCCAATATGGCAGGCAAGTCGACCTTCCTGCGGCAAAATGCGCTGATCGCGCTGCTGGCGCAGGCCGGCAGCTTTGTGCCCGCCCGTCGCGCCCATATCGGCCTTGTCAGCCAACTTTTCAGCCGCGTCGGCGCCGCCGATGATCTGGCGCGCGGCCGCTCGACCTTTATGGTGGAAATGGTCGAAACCGCCGCCATCCTCAATCAGGCCGACGACCGCGCCCTGGTGATTCTTGATGAGATTGGCCGCGGTACCGCCACCTATGACGGCCTTTCGATCGCCTGGGCAGTGATGGAGCACCTGCATGCCACCAACCGCTGTCGCGCTCTCTTCGCCACCCATTACCATGAAATGACAGCGCTTTCCGCCAAGCTCGACGGCGTTGAAAACGCCACCGTCACCGTCAAGGAATGGGACGGCGAGGTGATCTTTCTGCATGAGGTCAAGAAGGGCGCCGCCGACCGCAGCTACGGCGTTCAGGTCGCGCGCCTTGCGGGCCTGCCCGCCTCGGTCATCGACCGTGCCCGCGCCGTGCTCGAGGCCCTCGAAACGGGTGAGCGTGAAGGGTCTGCGCGCAAACAGGCCATGATCGACGATCTTCCGCTGTTTCGCGCCGCCCCCCCCGCGCCGCGCGCCGCAGCAAACCAGCCCTCGCTACTGGAACAGCAGATTCGCGCCCTTCACCCCGATGAGATGACCCCAAAAGAGGCCCTGGCAGCCCTTTACGATCTCAGGGCGCTGCTTGCCCCGACCTAGCTTCACTTTGGGAAAAATACTCCGCGGGGGTCCGGGGGCGCGAAGCCCCCGGCGCGCGCCCTCAGCTTTTCGGCGTCGAAGAAACGCCAACCTGCGCCGGCCGCAAAAGCCGATCATGCAGCATGAACCCCTCGGTCATCACCTGAATGATGTCGCCCGCTTTGGTTCCCGGTAGCGGCGCTTCAAACATCGCCTGATGCAACTGCGGATCGAACGTGTCGCCGACTTTGGGCACCACCGGCTCCATTCCGTGCTTGGTGAACACGTTGATCAGCTCGCGCAGCGTCAGCTCGACCCCCTCGATCAGCGCCGATGCCGCTGCGCGCTGTTCGTCGCCGGCCGAATCCAGTGCCCGGCGCAGTGCGTCATAGACCGGCAGCAGATCCCGGGCGAGCTTGCTGCCGCCATATTGCTCGGCCTCGCGGCGATCCCGCTCGCCGCGCTTGCGGATATTTTCGGAATCCGCCAGCGCCCGCATGAAACGGTCGCGCATCTCGTCGCGTTCTGCCCGAAGCGCCTCTGTCTCGTCAAAACCGTCGTCGTTGGCTTCGTTGATCTGCGCCTGATCTTCGGCGATCTCGTCTTTCTTCATCTCACTCATCGTCTACCCCTTGCCCCGGCCCGACAGCATCCGCCCGACCAGTTGCGCCGTATAATCCACGATCGGCACGATCCGCCCATAGTTGAGCCGCGTCGGGCCGATGACCCCCACCGCACCGATGATCTTTCGATCCGCGTTCATATAGGGAGAGACGACCAGAGAGGAACCCGAAAGTGAAAAAAGCTTGTTCTCGGACCCGATAAAAATGCGCACACCCTCGCCGGCCTCGGTCAGATCCAGAAACTCGGCAATGTCGCGCTTGCGTTCAAGGTCGTCAAACAGGCTGCGCACCCGGTCCAGATCCAACTCTGCACCGCCAATCAGATTCGACTGCCCGCGCACGATCAGCCGTTCATAGCTTTCGCCCGCATTTTCCCAAAGCGCCAACCCGCTTTCCACAAGATCACGCGCCAGAACATCCAGCTCTTGCCGCCGCACCAAAATCTCGCGCGAGATATGCGCCCGAAGCTCGGACAGGGTACGCCCCTCGGCCAGCGCATTCAGAAAATTCCCCGCCTCGCGCATCGACGAGGGCGTTTGCCCCAAGGGCGGCGTGAAAACCCGGTTTTCCACTTGCCCATCGGCAAAGACCAACACCACCAAGGCCCGATCCGGCGCGAGGCTGACAAATTCGATATGCCGCACCGGGGCCTCGTGCTTGGGCGTCAACACGAGACTTGCGCCTTGGGTAATGCCCGACAGCGCGGCCCCCACCCGGTCCAGAAGGTTGCCGACATCGGGCGAATTGCCGCCCATCGTTGCGTCGATCTTTTCGCGATCAGCGATGGCGACCTCGCCGACCTCCATCAGGCCATCGACAAACATCCGCAACCCCAACTGAGTCGGAATCCGGCCCGCCGAAACATGCGGGCTGTCGAGAAGGCCCAGATACTCCAGATCCTGCATCACATTTCGGATCGTTGCGGCCGAGACCTTTTCGCTCATGCTGCGGGTCAATGTGCGCGATCCCACCGGATCACCGCTGTCAAGATAGCCCTCGACCACCCGCCGAAACACCTCGCGCGAGCGGTCGTTCAGCTCGGTCAGCACCTTGATACCGTCGGTCATTGGCCATTTCCCATTCCTGCCCGAGTTAACGGTGCGCAGGCGGGGGCGTCAATCGGGGTTGCATCGGCGCGCGTGCGGCCTGTAATTGGACCAAACCCACGAAAGGACACCCCATGCGCCCCTCCGGTCGGACCCTAAGCCAAATGCGTCAGATTTCAATTGAAACGGGCGTGACCAAACACGCCGAGGGCTCTTGCTTGATCCGCATGGGCGATACCCATGTGCTTTGCACCGCCACCATCGAGGACAAGGCGCCCTCATTCCTCAAGGGAAGCGGTTTGGGTTGGGTAACGGCCGAATACGGCATGCTGCCGCGCGCCACCAACACCCGGAACCGCCGCGAGGCTGCGGCCGGAAAGCAATCTGGCCGCACTCAGGAAATTCAGCGCCTTATCGGTCGCGCTCTGCGCGCCGGCGTCGACCGCAGCGCCTTGGGCGAACGCCAGATCGTGGTGGATTGCGACGTGATTCAGGCCGATGGCGGCACCCGCTGTGCCTCCATCACCGGCGGCTGGGTCGCCCTGCGGATCGCGGTCAACAGGCTGCTGAAGGCCGGAATGATTACCTCGGATCCGCTGGTTGACCACGTGGCCGCCGTGTCCTGCGGTATCTATGCGGGCCAACCGGTGCTGGATCTGGATTACGCCGAGGACTCCGAGGCGGGAACGGACGGCAATTTCATCCTGACCGGGCGCGGGCGCCTGATCGAGGTGCAGATGTCCGCCGAGGGCGCGACTTTCTCGCGCGATGAGATGGGCCAATTGCTGGATCTGGCCGAAGCCGGAATCCAAAGCCTTGTTATCGCACAGAAAGATGCCCTGTCATGAGAAAGTTCTCGGGCAAAACGCTGCTGGTCGCCACCCACAACAAGGGCAAGCTTGAGGAAATGGCCGCGCTGCTGGCCCCCTTTGGCATTACCTGCGTCGGGGCGGCCGAACTGAATTTGCCCGAACCCGCCGAGACCGAGTCCACCTTTGTCGGCAACGCGCGCATCAAGGCGCACGCCGCCGCCAAGGCAACCGACCTGCCGGCGCTATCTGACGACAGCGGCATCGAGGTTGACGCGCTGAACGGCGCCCCCGGAGTCTATACGGCCGACTGGGCCGAAACCCCCAACGGGCGCGACTTTGTTCAGGCGATGAAGCGCACTTGGGCCGAGTTAGAGACTGTTTCGGCCCCGTTTCCGCGCACCGCCCGCTTTCGCTCGACCCTCGTTTTGGCTTGGCCGGACGGGCATGACGAGGTATTTGAGGGCAAGGTCGAGGGCGCGGTGATCTGGCCGATGCGCGGACGACAGGGGCATGGCTACGACCCGATGTTTCAGCCGGAGGGGCACGAAATGACCTTCGCCGAGATGGACCCCGCGTTAAAAAATACCATCAGCCACCGCGCCGATGCCTTCCGCAAACTCGTCGCCTGTTTTGAGGCCTGATATGCAACGTATCTCTACCGGGTCCCCGTTCGAAGCCACAATGGGCTATTCCCGCGCCGTCGTGAAAGGCCCGTGGTGCTTTGTTTCGGGCGTGACGGGCTATGACTACGCCACAATGACCATGCCCGACGACATCGCCGACCAAGCGCGCAATTGCTTCGCGACGATCACTTGGGCGCTGGAGCAGGGCGGCTTTGCCTTGAGCGACATTGTTCGCGTGCAATACACCGTCATCAACGCCGCCCTGGTTGACGCGCTTGCCCCCGCGCTTGGCGAGGCGCTGGGTGAAATACGCCCCGCCGCGACCATGGTAATCGCCGGCCTGATCCGCCCCGAGATGAAGGTGGAGATTGAAGTCACCGCCTTCAAAGGATGAGTGATGGAAGACTGGCAACACGGCGGCTTCGGGCTTTATCTGCATTGGCCGTTCTGCGCCTCAAAATGCCCCTACTGCGACTTTAATAGCCATGTCGCCACGGATATCGATCAAAATCGCTGGAATAGAGCCTACTTAAGCGAGATTGACCGGATTGGCCAACAGACCCAGGGGCGCGTTCTCAACACCGTTTTCTTTGGCGGCGGCACGCCATCCTTGATGGACCCAGAGCTGGTCCACTCGATTCTCGAGCGCATCCGCAGCACCTGGCGCCTTGCCAATGATCTGGAGATCACACTGGAGGCGAACCCCGGCTCCGTCGAGGCGGGTCGGTTCAGGGGTTACTCTGATGCCGGCGTCAACCGTATTTCGATGGGCGTGCAGGCCCTGAACGACGCCGACCTGCGGCGGCTTGGCAGGCTTCACACCGTCGCCGAGGCCAGATCGGCTTTTGACATTGCCCGATCGGTCTTTGACAGGGTCAACTTTGATCTGATCTACGCGCGCCAAGACCAGACGCTGGCCGCGTGGAAGGCCGAGTTGGCCGAAGCACTTGCCATGGCGATCGATCATTTTTCTCTCTATCAGCTCACTATCGAAGATGGGACGGCTTTTGGCGCACGCCACGCCGCAGGTCGCTTGCGCGGCCTGCCAGAGGACGACCTGTCAGCCGATATGTATCTGATAACACAAGATATATGCGAGTCCGCCGGACTTCCGGCCTACGAGGTTTCAAATCACGCCCGCGCGGGGTTCGAAAGCCGGCACAACCTGATCTACTGGCGCGCTGGCGATTATGCGGGCATTGGTCCCGGTGCGCACGGCCGCCTGACTCTGGGCGGCAAGCGGTGGGCTACGGATACGCCAAAATCACCGCTCGGCTGGCTGGCGCAGGTCGAAAAGACCGGAAATGGCGAATCGCTGCGGGACCAAATCGACCCACGAGGGCGGGCCATTGAATACCTGATGATGGGGCTTCGCCTGCGAGAGGGACTAGATATGGATCGCTATGCCGATCTTGGCGGCACAGCGCTTGACCCCGAGATACTGGCGCAACTTCACGATATCGGTATGACCGAAACCGAAGGCCATCACCTGCGCGCAACCCGAAACGGCCGCGCTGTGTTGAATGCCGTCATCCGGGAATTGATGCCGTGAGGCGGACTTTCTGGCTCATCGCCGGTCTTCTGTCCTTTGCTCTTGGATTTGTCGGAATTTTTCTGCCGCTGTTACCTACGGCTCCGTTGATGCTGCTGGCGGCCTATTGCTTTGCCCGCTCGTCAGAGAAGCTGCACGGCTGGCTGCTTGGCCACCCGCGATTTGGTCCACCAATCGCAAACTGGACGGAAAGAGGTGCCATCTCAAGGCCCGCAAAATGGCTTGCAACAGTGTCTATTGCAGTCACTTTCGGTATTTCTGTCGTGATCGGCCTGGGGCCGCTGATCCTTGGCATTCAGGCCGTGACGCTAATGGGCGTCAGTCTTTTTATCTGGTCAAGACCGAACGTCTGATCAATGCGGTGCGCTTAGAACCTGGCACAGTTCATCCAATTGATCGAGCGTCCGATAGGTAACCGTCAGATAGCCGCCATCCAAGCCCTTGTGGTCGATCACTACGCGCATACCAAGGTTAGCAGAAAGATCCTGCTCCAAGGCGCGCGTGTCGGCGTCTTTTTCGGACTTGGGCGCGGGCGCTTTTGTTGCCGTGACGCCGGTTTCTTGCCGCGGCTTTGCCAGGCGCTCGGTTTCGCGAACGGACAGACCCTTGGCGATAACCTCGAGCGCCAAGGCCACCGGATTTTCGGTGGTAATCAACGCCCGCGCGTGGCCCGCGCTCAGCTTTCCTTCCCGGACCCAGGTCTGCACCTCGTCGGGCAACTGCAACAGCCGAATCAAGTTGGCAATGTGACTGCGGCTTTTGGACAGCGCCTCGGCCAGTTTTTCCTGGGTATGACCGAACCGTTCCATCAACTGCCGATAACCCATCGCCTCTTCAATCGAATTCAGGTCTGCACGTTGAATGTTTTCAATTATCGCAAGCTCGAGGACCTCGATATCGTCGAGGTCGCGCACGACCACGGGCAGATCATGAAGTTGCGCAATCTGTGCCGCGCGCCAGCGGCGCTCACCGGCAACAATCTCAAAAAAGTCCTCTTTTTTCGGGTGTTTACGCACGATCAGGGGCTGAATGACTCCCTTTTCCCGAATCGAGGCCGCCAGTTCCTCTAGCAAAGCAGGCTCAAAGTCGCGGCGCGGCTGATCGGGGTTGGGCTCCAGCTTTTCGACCGGAATTCTGTGCTCGGCCCTTTTTTGGCTCGGCTCGGCAGAGGGCGACACCAGGTTCACATCCGCCATCAACGCCGAAAGGCCGCGCCCGAGGCCGCGGCGCTCGATCTTCTTTTCGCTCATGCGGTTGTCCTTTCCTGTTTGCTTGCAGTGTGGCGCGCCAATAATTCCAGCGCGAGCGCGCGATATGCGACCGCCCCCCGCGACGCGCTGTCGTAAGTCAGCACGGGAAGCGCGTAGGATGGCGCTTCTGAGACACGCACATTTCGTGGAATCATTGTTCTGAAGACGATTTCGCCCAAGGTCGCGCGCGCATCTGCCTCTACTTGTTGTGACAGATTGTTGCGCACATCATACATCGTGAGAACAACGCCTTCGATTCGCAGACTTGGGTTGGCTCCCTGCCGAACTTCTCGAATCGTCAGCATGAGTTGCGAAAGCCCCTCAAGCGCAAAAAACTCGGCCTGAAGCGGCACCAGAACAGAATGAGCCGCCACCATCGCGTTCACCGTCAGAAGACTGAGCGATGGCGGGCAGTCGATAAGCACAATATCAAAGGCGAAGGCGTCTATTGCCAACTGACGCAGGGCATCATGCAGCAGAAAGCTGCGCTTTTCATTCGAAACCAGCTCCATATCAGCGGAAGAAAGATCGGTCGTCGCCGGACAAAGCCACAGTCCGGGCACCGTTGTAGGCATGATGACCTCGGTCAGCGGTGCGTCATCGATCAGCAGGTCATAGGTGGTAAGCCTTCGATCGGCCGTTTCGACGCCCAAACCGGTCGAGGCATTCCCCTGCGGATCAAGATCAACCAGCAAAACGCGGCGCCCGTTTTCGGCAAGCGCAGCGGCAAGGTTTATTGCTGTCGTCGTCTTTCCCACACCGCCCTTCTGATTGGCGATCGCGATGATTCGAGGGCCCGGCGGGCGCGTAGGATCAGACACGCGAAACTCCTTTGATTTTCAACACGACCGCGGCCGGATCGGTCCGACTTGAACAGGCTTGCGCCTCAAAGGTCCAGTGATTCTCGGCCTCGATCACCTCATTCTGTTGCGCACCGCCCTTTGGAAAAAGGGCAGTGCCTGACGGCGCGAGGTGGCGCTCTGCAAACCCTAGAAGCGTCGACAGTGGCGCCAAGGCGCGGGCGCTCAGAATATCCGCCCCTTGCGGCGGAAGCTTTTCGGCGCGCTCCGCCAAAACGCGCACATTCAGGCCAAGATCGCGTGCGACCGTTGCCAAGAACGCGGCCTTGCGCTGATCGCTTTCAACCAATGTCACCCGGATTGGCAACTCGAAGGCCAGAATGGCGATCACAAGGCCGGGAAATCCGCCACCACTGCCCAGATCGACCCAATGGCCTTCCTTAAGTTCCGCCATCTCAAAAAGTTGTGCGGAATCAAGGAAATGGCGGGTCCACACCACATCAAGCGTCGCGGCGGATACCAGGTTGATCGCCGGATTCCACTTGCGCAACAAAGCCTCATAGCGCCCGAGCTGGGCCAATGTTTCACGTGAAACAACAATTTCGCGCTCAAAAGCCTCGACGCCCGTCATGCAAGCCGCGCCCTTTTTTCTTGCCGCAAACGAGCCAATATCAACATCAATGCCGCCGGTGTCATGCCTTCAACCCGCCCCGCTTGGCCCAAGGTCTGAGGCCGCACCCGATGCAGTTTGCTTTTGAGTTCATTTGACAAGCCGGAAAGCCCATCAAAGTCAAAGCTATCAGGAATAGTCCAGGCCTCATCCCGCAAGATGGCCGCCGCGTCAGAGTGTTGACGGTCGACGTAATTCATATAGAGCGCCTCTTTCGAAAGCTGCTCGGCCACATCCGCCGGAATATCTGCAAGCTCAGGCCGCGTTTTAGCTAAATCCGCGAAGCTGATATCCGGGAAGGACAACAGCACATAGGCGCTGCGGCGCGCGCCGTCTTGATTGACCCTCAAACCCCCCACCGCTGCCTCGCTGGGCGACAGGCTTACCGCCTCCAACGCCGCCCTGCCGGCCGCCAACGCTTCCATCTTTCGTCCAAACGCCAGAGCACGCGAAGCAGCCACACAACCCAGCTCAATTCCCAATTCCGTCAGGCGCTGATCGGCGTTGTCTGCCCGAAGGGACAGACGAAACTCGGCTCGTGATGTGAACATCCGATAGGGCTCAGATACACCGCGTGTCACGAGATCGTCGATCATTACGCCTATGTAGCTTTTCGTTCGATCAAACCGCACAGGTTCCCGCCCAAGAACGGACAGGGCCGCATTCAACCCAGCCAACATGCCCTGAGCGGCGGCTTCTTCGTAGCCAGTGGTGCCGTTGATCTGTCCCGCAAGGTATAGCCCCGGCACGTCCTTTAGCGCCAAAGTTGGGCGCAATGCGCGCGGGTCCACGTAATCATACTCGATCGCATAGCCTGGCTGCAAAATAGCGACGGCCTCCAGACCTCGGATAGAGCGAACATAGGATTCCTGCACATCCAACGGAAGCGATGTGGAAATCCCGTTCGGGTAGACCGTCGGATCATCAAGCCCCTCTGGCTCCAAGAACACCTGATGAGATCCCTTGTCGGCGAATCGTACGACTTTATCTTCGATAGAGGGGCAGTATCTCGGCCCAACCCCCTCGATATGACCACCATACATCGCCGATCGACCGAGGTTGGCACGAATTATGTCATGCGTCTGATCGTTGGTATGGGTGATGCCGCAAGCGATTTGCCGAACAAACGGCGACTTGTTCAAGAACGAAAACATCACCGGTTCATCATCGCCCGGCTGCGTATCCAACAGGTCCCAGTTTATCGTCCGCCCATCCAGCCGTGGCGGCGTACCCGTTTTAAGCCGCCCGAGCGGCAAGCCAAGATCATCAATCTTTTGTGCCAGCTTGACAGAAGGATTGTCGCCCATACGCCCACCGGGATGCTGCCGGTCGCCTATATGGATCACACCGCGCAGAAATGTTCCAGAGGTCAAGATTACTGCCCCGGACGCCAATTCGCTGCCATCGGCCAGCACGACGCCACGCACTCCCGCATGATTCCCCAAGAAATCTGCGACTTCGCCTTCTATGACTGTCAGGTTGGGCTGCGCCTGCGTCATCGCCTGCATGGCTTTGCGATACAACTTGCGGTCTGCTTGAGCGCGCGGGCCCTGCACTGCTGGCCCCTTCCGGCGGTTCAACAGCCTGAACTGAATCCCGGCCTGATCGGCGGCACGCCCCATGACCCCATCCAGCGCATCAATCTCGCGGACAAGATGCCCCTTGCCTAATCCACCAATCGCCGGATTACACGACATGACGCCAATCGCCGCGGCCTTCAACGTGACCAGCGCCGTGCGCACACCCATCCGAGCCGCAGCATGAGCAGCTTCGGTGCCCGCGTGACCACCTCCTACAACAATGACGTCAAAATGTTTCACGTGAAACACTCCTCACTTTCCGATGCAGAAACTGGCAAAAATCTCGTCCAGCAAGTCCTCAACATCCACTCGGCCCACAAGCATCTCAAGCGCCCGAACTGCCCGGCGCAAATCCTCTGCCGCAAGTTCGGTCCGGGCACCACCCCGCAATACCTCGATTCTCGCCGATTCCATAGCCTGCAAAGCAACAGCCAGCGCCGCCCGGTGACGTTCTCGCGTCATCACACCGGCAGCGGCCGCTCGTTCAGCCAGAATCCCGCCAATTCGCGCGACCAAGGCGTCGATCCCCGCCCCTGTCTTTCCTGAAACCGCAAAGTCATCGCCCGCCACAAGATCCGCTTTTCCACGCACCAGAACGTCATCCGCGACCGGCACCAGCAACGGCACCTCATCTTCATCAAGCAAGAACACCCGAAGATCGGCGGCCATCGCGCGGCTCAACGCACGCTCGATACCAATCGCCTCAACCACATCCTCGGTTTCGCGCAAACCAGCCGTATCCAGGACCGTCACTGGAAGCCCGCACAAATCCATGCGCACCTCAATCACATCGCGCGTCGTCCCGGCAAACTCTGATGTGATAGCCGCCTCCCTTCCCGCCAGGGCATTAAGAAGCGTAGATTTTCCGGCGTTTGGGCGGCCTACGATCGCCACTTCAAAGCCGTCACGAATCCGCTCTGCCAATGCGACCTTGGACAACTCGGAGGCAAGATCCCCGCTCACCCCGGCAATCAACGCTATGACCTCGGGCGCCACGTCTACCGGCACATCCTCGTCAACAAAATCAATGGTGGCTTCCAATAGCGCCGCCGCTCGCACCATATCTGCACGCCAGCGCTCGGCCAACTGCCCGACAGCTCCGCTCAATACCATAAGCGCCTGCTTGCGTTGCGCTTCGGTCTCGGCTTCGATCAGATCCGAAAGCCCTTCGACCTGCGCCAGATCCAACCGCCCGTTTTCAAGCGCCCGCCGCGTAAACTCGCCGGGCTCCGCCAGACGCAACCCCGGCACGGAACTCAACGCGCGAAGCACTGCCGAAACTGTCGCCACCGCGCCATGCAAATGCAACTCGGCCACGTCTTCCCCGGTAAAGCTCGCGCCTTCGGGAAAGCAGATCACCAAAGCCTCGTCCAGAAACTCGCCGCCGACAGTCAGCCGTCGCAGGCCTGCAACGCGCGGCTCAGGTAGACTTCCCCCAAAGTCCCGCGCCACTGACCAAGCCAAACTACCTGAAAGACGAACGACAGAAACGCCCGCTTTGCCGCGGGCCGAAGCCAACGCAAAAATCGTATCCACTCGCGTAACCTCCTGAGTTTGAACGATTATCCGTTCATAGACTCAAAGAATTCGCTATTTGTTTTGGTCTGTTTAAGTTTGGAAATCAAGAACTCGACCGCGTCAGTGGTTCCCATCGGATTCAAGATCCGACGCAACAGATAGGTCTTTTGCAGATCTTTCTGATCCACCAGAAGCTCTTCTTTCCTCGTGCCCGACTTCAAGATATCCATCGCCGGGAATACCCGCTTGTCGGCCACTTTCCGGTCCAGAACGATCTCGCTGTTGCCGGTCCCTTTGAATTCTTCAAAGATCACCTCATCCATACGGCTCCCGGTATCGATCAGCGCCGTGGCGATGATCGTCAGGCTGCCGCCCTCTTCAATATTCCGCGCGGCACCGAAAAACCGCTTCGGCCGCTGCAGGGCATTCGCGTCGACACCCCCGGTCAACACCTTGCCCGACGATGGCACCACCGTGTTGAACGCACGTCCAAGCCGGGTAATGCTGTCCAGCAAGATCACCACGTCGCGCTTGTGCTCGACCAGACGCTTGGCCTTTTCGATCACCATTTCCGAGACCGCAACATGTCGCGTCGCCGGTTCGTCAAAGGTCGACGAAATCACCTCGCCCTTGACCGAGCGCTGCATGTCCGTCACCTCTTCCGGCCGTTCGTCGATCAGCAGCACGATCAGATAGACCTCCGGGTGGTTCTTCTCGATCGAGTTCGCGATGTTTTGCAGCAGCACCGTCTTGCCGGTTCGCGGAGGCGCCACAATCAGACTGCGCTGCCCCTTGCCGATCGGCGCCACCAGATCAATGATCCGGGCCGAGCGGTCGCGGATCGTCGGGTCTTCCACTTCCATTTTCAGCCGTTCGGTCGGATAGAGCGGCGTCAGGTTCTCGAATGCCACCTTGTGTCGCGCGCGTTCGGGATCTTGAAAGTTGATCTGCTCGACCGTGGCCAATGCAAAGTATCGCTCGTTTTCGCCCGGCGCCCGCATGACACCTTCAACGGTATCGCCGGTGCGCAGCGAATACTGCCGTATCATCTCGGGCGACACATAAATATCATCCGGGCCCGGCAGGTAGTTTGCCGAAGGGCTGCGCAAGAAACCGAACCCATCCTGAAGAACCTCAAGAACGCCGTCACCGCCGATTTCCAGATCGTCCTCGGCATGCTCCTTGAGGATGGAGAACATCATCTCCCCCTTGCGCATCGTCGAGGCGTTCTCGATCTCCCATTCCTCCGCCATGGACAGAAGATCAGCCGGGCTCTTGGCTTTCAGATCAGACAGGTTCAAACGCTCTTTGGTCATGGCTGCACCATTCTCTCGGGCACCTTCAGGGGTGCGGCGGATTCGTAAATCAGGAAAGACCTTTGCGGCCGAATGGCCAGGTTCACCTCGCCCCTACGACGCCAAAAGCAAAAAGTCAATGAACCAGCTTTCGGCTGCGCTGACTCAACTCTGCCAAGGATGCCCTCTACAAGGCGAAACACTGCGACCAGAATGGCAGCGGCCATGACCTCAGTATTTCAGGATCACACTCAGAACGATCGCCACCATGAACAGCGTCGGCACTTCATTCATCATGCGATAGGTGCGGCCCGGATGAGTATTCGTTCCGTCAACAAATTCCTTGCGCCGCGCGCTCAGCCACATGTGAAACCAGGTCATGGCCAACACCGAGACAGTCTTTACCCATGGCCAAACAAGCCCCCAATCAACCACCCCCGGCGTGAATACAAGTGCCAGACCAAACACCCATGTCGCTACCAGCGACGGATTCATGATCCCGCGCAGCAATTTTCGCTCCATGACCTGCAACATGGCATCGGCCGCTGTGCCTGTGCCGGCTTGTTCTACATGGTAAACGTAGAGCCGAGGAAGATAGAAGATCCCCGCCATCCATGTGATCACCGACATCACATGCAAAGCCTTTGTCCAAAGGTACCAATCTGCCAGGAAATCGCTCATCTCGTCCTCACTTGCTCTGCTCTTCTTACTATAAGATTATAGTTAGAAAGAAAGATGATGATGATGTAGGGCCTGTGGATCGTGTGGATTAATGGCTTATCAACAGTTCCCCCAACAGCGCCGCGCCGCAGCACCATTTTGTGGAAAACCTCTGTATAACCCAAATTGGCAACTATTAGTTTGTGATATCAAAGGCTTATGGCGTGTGGTATAGGGTCCACCCTGTTGATATCTTCCCCACTGGCGCGTCCTGCAGATCCCATCCCCAGTGTGAAATCCGTCGTTTCAACAGGTGGACAAACCCATCCCTTCCTTGACAAGATCCCACGAAAGAACGGTCTTTGCCAAAACAGCCGCTTTTCGCGGATTTCCCCCTCGCTTTCCAAGGCACGTTATCCACAGCGCCATGCACATCATCCTCGCCTCCGCCTCCGAGATCCGCGCCCAGCTCTTGCGCGCCGCCGGCTTGATGGTGGACGCTACCCCGGCGCGGATCAATGAACACAAGTTCCGCGCCACAATGACCGCCGAGGGTGCTACCGCGCGCGAAATTGCCTCTGCGCTTGCCGAACACAAGGCGCTTGCGCTTACCCATTCGCATCCGCACGAAATGATACTCGGGGCGGATCAAATCCTTGAAATGGAAGAAGAAATATTCAGCAAGTCCGGCACCCAAGCAGAGGCTCGGGCCCAGCTCGCACGGCTTTCCGGACGCACCCACCGACTGCTTTCGGCACTGGTCGTTTGCCAGAACGGACAAACGCTTTGGCGTCAAGTTGCCGAGGTAAGGTTGACCATGCACCCTCTTGGCCCCGAGTTCATCGCCGACTACACCGCCCGCAACTGGAACAGCATTCGCCATGCCGTCGGTTGCTACAAGCTTGAAGAAGAGGGCGCACGGCTTTTCGCTGCCATTGACGGTGATTACTTTGTAGTTCTGGGCTTGCCCCTGATCGAATTCCTGAACTGGCTGCGCAGCCGAGGAGATCTGACAACATGACCGCTTCGCACCCCCGTATTCCGCTGGCAGGCGTCATCGGTTCTCCCATCGCGCATTCCCGTTCGCCTATTCTGCACACCTACTGGCTGAAAACCTACGGTATCCGAGGCTATTATATTCCGATGGATATCGCATCCGATGACCTTGCGCAGGTGCTCCATGCGCTGCCGCGTGCCGGCTTTGTGGGGTGCAACGTCACTCTCCCTCACAAAGAGGCGGTTCTGGCACTGGCAGACATGGTATCGGATCGGGCCGCGCTGATTGGCGCCGCGAATACGCTGATCTTTCGGTCCGACGGCAAGATCCACGCGGATAATACGGATGGCTACGGGTTCATCGCCAACCTGCACCAGAATGCACCCAACTGGGCGCCCAAGTCCGGCCCCGCAGCTGTGATCGGTGCAGGCGGCGCCGCGCGTGCGGTTGTTGCGTCGCTACTGGAGGTCGGCGTTCCTGAAATCCGCATCTCGAACCGCACCCGCGTCCGTGCAGATGCGCTGCGCGCCGAATTCGGCGCCCGTATCGTGGTTTATGACTGGGTGCAGGCGGGCAACATGTTCGAAGACGCGATGACGGCGGTCAATACCTCGTCCTTGGGTATGGTCGGCAAGCCCGATTTTCGGGTGCCGCTGGACGCATTGTCACCCAAGGCCACCGTCACCGACCTTGTCTATACACCGCTCAAGACCCAGTTTCTGACCGAAGCCGAGGCCGCTGGCTGCACCGTTGTCGATGGTCTGGGGATGCTGTTGCACCAGGCCACGCCCGGCTTTGAGCGCTGGTTTGGCCACCGCCCCGAAGTCACCGAAGATCTGCGCCGCGTGGTGCTGGGCCTATGACCAGCCGGCCGTTTCTGCTGGGCCTGACTGGCTCGATCGGGATGGGCAAATCGACCACCGCCGCAATGTTCGCGGAGCTTGGCGTGCCGGTATGGGATGCCGACGCTACCGTGCACGCGCTCTATGCGCCGGGCGGCGCCGCAGTCGCGCCGATTGCCGCGCTTTACCCTCAGGCGGTGCAGAAAGGCGCGGTGGACCGTGCCGCCCTCAAGGCCCTGATTGCGGTAGACAAACAGGCCCTATCGCGGCTGGAATCTGTCGTTCATCCGCTCGTGTCCGCCGACCGAAAGGCCTTTATTGCCGCGCAGGGCGGCGCACCGCTGGTGTTGCTGGATATCCCCTTGCTGTTTGAAACCGGGGCCGATGCCGATTTGGATGCAACTCTGGTCGTCACCGCCCCGCCCGAGGTGCAGCGTGCCCGCGTTCTTGCACGCCCCGGCATGACCGAAGACCAGCTGGCCCTGATCCTGTCACGCCAGATGCCCGACGCCGAAAAACGCGCCCGCGCCACCTATGTGATCGCTACAGAAACGCTGGACGGCACCCGCGCCGCCGTGCAAAACCTGATCGAAAGCCTGAAAGCCCGCCATGCGTGAGATTGTTCTAGACACCGAAACCACCGGCTTTGAGCCTGCCGACGGCGATCGTATCGTTGAAATCGGCGCGGTAGAGCTGTTCAATCACGTGCCGACCGGGCGCACCTACCACCAATATATCAACCCCGAACGCATGATGCCCACCTCTGCTTTCGAGGTTCACGGCCTGGGCGATGACTTTCTGCGCGACAAGCCCCGCTTCGCCGCGATCGCTCAGGCGTTTCTGGATTTTATTGGCGATGACGCCAAGCTGGTCATTCATAACGCAGCCTTTGACATGAAGTTTCTGAATGCCGAGCTGGGCTGGGCGCGGCTGCCGCTTTTGCCGATGGAGCGCGCGCTGGACACGTTGCTGATTGCGCGCCGCAAATTTCCGGGCTCGCCCGCCTCGCTGGATGCGCTTTGCCGCCGCTTTGGCGTCGACAACTCGGGCCGCGAAAAACACGGCGCGTTGCTCGACAGCGAGATCCTGGCCGAGGTCTATCTGGAGCTGATCGGTGGCCGTCAGCCCGACTTTGGTCTTGGTGTCGTGGCACCCCAAACGGCTGCCGAATTCGCCAGCGCCTGGCGCCCGCACCCGCGCCCGACGCGGCTGCCCCCGCTCATCACCGAAACCGAGGCGGCCGCCCACGCGGTTTTCGTTGAAAAGCTGGGCGAAAAGGCAATCTGGAGGCGCTATTCCTAGCACCCCCATCGCTAGACATAGCGGTTCCAAAGGTTCTCCAGCCGTTCTTGCCGTCCCGATTTGGGCTGAGGGTTGATCCTCTCGGCCAAAACGCGGGTGTGGATCGTGGCCAGATCACTTGACAGCATCGCCGCGTTTTCAGGCCTGTCCCAGCCGCTATAGCGCGCCGCGCGTGCCGCTTCCAGCGCGCCATCCTCCAGCAAAGCGGCAGCGGCTTTCAGGGCGCGCGCGCAAACGTCCATGGCGCCCACATGCGCCAGAATCAGGTCTTCGGGATCAAGACTTTGCCGCCGCAGTTTGGCGTCAAAATTGGTGCCGCCGGTGGCAAAGCCGCCGATCTTCAGGATCTCATAATAGGCGCGCGCCATTTCGGGCACGTTATCGGGAAACTGGTCGGTGTCCCAACCGGACTGATAATCGTTCCGGTTCATGTCGATCGATCCAAAGATGCCCAGACTGGTGGCGGTGGCAATCTCGTGTTCAAAGCTGTGGCCTGCCAGGATGGCGTGTCCCTGTTCGATGTTGACCTTTACCTCGGCCTCAAGGCCGAACCGCTTGAGAAACCCATAAACCGTTGAAACGTCGTAGTCATATTGGTGCTTGCTGGGTTCTTGTGGCTTCGGTTCGATCAAGATGGCGCCCTTGAAGCCGATCTTGTGCTTATACTCGACGACCATGCTCAGGAACCGGCCCATCTGTTCGGCCTCGCGCCCCAGATCGGTGTTCAGCAAGGTTTCGTAGCCCTCTCGCCCGCCCCAGAGCACATAGTTTTCGCCGCCAAGCCGGTGCGTCGCGTCAAGGCAGGTCTTGACCGTCGCCGCCGACCAGGCAAAGACCTCGGGGTCGGGGTTCGTCGAGGCACCCGACATGAACCGGCGGTGCGAGAACAGGTTTGCCGTCCCCCACAAAAGCCGGGTCTGCGACGTCTCCATCTTGGCCGCAAAGTAGTCCACCATCGCGTTCAGGTTGCGGGTATTCTCGGCAAAGTCCGAACCCTCGGGCCGCACATCAGCATCGTGAAAACAGAAATACGGCGCGCCCAGAATATCGAACATCTCAAAGGCAACGTCGGCTTTCATCCGCGCGAGGTCCATGCTGTCGCCAAACCAGGGCCGCTCAAAGGTTTGTCCGCCAAACGGATCGCCCCCCTGCCACGCGAAACTGTGCCAATAGGCAACCGCAAAGCGAAGGTGGTCGGCCATGCGTTTGCCCGCAACCACCTCATCGGGGTTGTAGTGTCTGAAGGCAAACTCGTTCGTGCTTTGGGCGCCCTCAAAGCGAATTTCCGGAACGCCTTTGAAAAAATCGGTCATGTCAGTCCTTTGATAGCGATAGCCGCCGAGCGATACCGGGCGTGGCCGTCATCGAAAGCGGATTTGAGGGCCAAAACAGGCTCTATTACACGCGAAATCGCAGGCGGAGTGGCGATTTCCGGGCCGGCGCCCGTGGCGGCCATCATGGCCAGTCGCGCCGCACCAAAGGCGCCACCAAAGTCTCCCGCCACCGGCAATGACACCGGCATGTCCAGCGCGGTCGCGATCGCCCCCAGCCAATAGTCCGAGCGCGACCCGCCGCCCACCGCCAACAATGTCTGAAGCGTGGTGCCGGTCGCCGCCAGCGCATCGCGACAGTCGCGCAGCGCAAAGGTCACGCCCTCAAGCACGGCCCGCGTCGCGGCCTCACGGTCTGTCGCGTGCTCTAGCCCGACAAAGGCGCCGCGGATCGCGGCATCGTTCAGCGGCGTGCGCTCTCCGCCCAGATAGGGCAGAAACCGCGCCTTTCCGGGCGCCTTTAGGGCACCCAGCCCGCCGGTCAAAGCCCCGGCCTCAACGCCTGTCAGCCGCGCCAGCCAATTCAGCGCATCCGTGGCGGCCAGGATAACCCCCATCTGGTGCCATGTCCCCGGCAGCGCGTGGCAAAAGGTGTGAACGGCGCTCGCGGCATCTGGGTGATAGCCATCGTTCGCCGCAAACAATACGCCAGATGTGCCCAAGGAAACAAAGGCTTGCCCCGCCTTGACGACGCCGACCCCGATCCCCGAAGCCGCGTTGTCGCCGCCGCCTCCGGCCACGACGACATCCGTGCCCATGCCAAAGCGTTCGGCCAGATCAAGACGCAGGTTGCCCGACACCTCGGACCCTTCAACCAGCCGCGGCATCTGCGCCCGGCTCATCCCCGAGGCTTCGAGCAGGGCGTCCGACCACTTGCGCCCCCCACAATCCAGCCAGCTTGTTCCGGCGGCATCCGACATTTCCGCGACATGTTCACCGGTCAGCCAAAGGCGAAGATAATCCTTTGGTAGCAACACGCTGGCAACGCGGCTAAAGATTTCCGGCTCGTGTTTGGCGACCCACTTCAGTTTGGGCGCGGTGAAACCGGGAAAGACGATGTTGCCGGTCAATGCCCTGAAACGCGGATCCGCGTCCAAGGCCGCAGCCTCGGCGTGGGCGCGGGTGTCGTTCCACAAAATACAGGGCCGCAACACATCATCCGAGGCCGACAGCAGCACCGCCCCATGCATCTGCCCTGAAAGCCCGATGCCGCGCACCGCACCCAGCCCCCGCACGGCAAGCTGACCCAGAACCGTCTCGGCGGCACCAATCCAGTCCGCGGGCGATTGTTCCGCCCAGCCATCTGCCGGGCGGTTGACCGACAGCGGCGCGGTCGCCTCGGCCAGAACATTCTGAGCGTCGTCCATCAGAACGCCCTTTAGCCCGGACGTTCCCAGATCCAGCCCGAGATACATCAGCTTGCCACCCCTTCCGGCTTTTTGCCCAGAATGATCATGCCCAGAATGTCTTCGTCGGTCACTTCGTCCACATTGACCGTGCCGACCATTTCGCCGTTCTTCATCACGCTGGCCCGATCGCACAGATGCATGACCGAGTGGATGTCGTGCTCGATCAGGAAAATCCCCAGACCCTGCGCCTTGAGTTCCTGAATAAGCTCGGCCACCATCTGCGTTTCTTGCGGCCCCAAGGCGGCGGTGGGTTCATCCATGATCAGGATCTTGGCGTTGAAATAAACCGCACGCGCGATCGCGACCGACTGCCGCTGACCACCCGAAAGCGCCTTCACCGGGTCTTTGAACTTGCGAAAGTTGGGGTTCAGCCGGCCCATGATCTTGCGGGTCTCTGCCTCCATCCGGGCGTCATTGACAAATCCCGTCGTGGTGGTCAGTTCGCGCCCCAGAAACAGGTTCGAGGCTGCATCCAGATTATCGGCCAAGGCCAGCGTCTGATAGATCGTTTCGATGTTGTAGTGGCGCGCGTCGCGCGGGTTGTTGATCTCGGCGCGTTCTCCATTGATGTAGATTTCGCCGCTATCGGCCTTGTAGGCGCCGGACAAACATTTGATAAGCGTGGATTTTCCGGCCCCGTTATGACCCAGAAGGCCGACAACTTCGCCGGGATGCAGGTCGATGGAGACGTGGTCCACCGCCTTGATGCCGCCAAAGGAAATAGAGATGTCGCGCATCTCGACAAGCGGGGTTTTGGTGGTTTGTTTCATCGTGCGCCCCTTACTTCGATTTGCTGCGGTAGAGGATGTCGAGGTAAACCGCGATCACCAGAACCGACCCGACCACGATCTGCTGGATCGCTGCGTCAAAGCCGATCAGAACCATGCCGGTTTGCAGGCTTTGCATGACCAGTGCGCCTAGTATCGCGCCGTAGATCGTGCCCACGCCACCCGCCAGCGAGGTGCCGCCAATGACCGCCGCCGCGATGACATATAGCTCGTCCAGCGTGCCCAGCGCATTGGTGGCCGAATTCAACCGCGCCGAGGCAACGACCGAGGAAAGCCCGGTCAGGAAACCCATCAGCGCGAAAATCTTGACCGTCATCCAGCGGGTGTTGATGCCCGCCAGTTCGGCCGCCTCGGGGTTGCCGCCGATCGCAAAGACATAGCGGCCAAAACGGGTGCGCGTCATCAGGATCGTCATCGCAATGCCGACCGTCACCAGTATCAGCACCGGAATCGCAAAACCGTGGCTGATGAACAGCCCGCCCTCGGGGATGGTGATGTTGTTCTTGGCGGCATAGGCCCGCACGATGCCGATTGGCCAGGGATAGGAATTGACCAGCACGACCGATCCAAGAACTGCGCCGCAACCCAGAGCGCCCAGGAACAATTCGGCCCAGACGGGGCGCTGAGGGAACATGAACTTGCGTCGCTGGGACCGACCGTTCAGCAGCATGAAGACAACGCCAGCGCAGCCCAGAATGCCGACAATCCAGCTACCTGTCGCGCCGACCGAGCCATAGGGCCCGCCGCCCAGCAAGGCAAAGGTGCTGTCCAACGGCGAGATGGTTTCGCCGCGCGCCACCAGATAGGCCACGCCGCGCCAGACCAATAGCCCGCCCAGAGTGACAATAAAGGCGGGAATGGTGCGATAGGCGATCAACCAGCCCTGAAATGCGCCGACAAGGGTGCCCAGCACCAGGCCGCAGATCACCGCCAGAACCCAAAGCGCGGGATGCCCCAGGCCTATCATCTGCGGCAGCACATAGACCTGCATCATTCCCATGATCACGGCGCAAAACCCAAGAATAGAGCCTACGGAAAGATCAATGTGCCGCGTGACGATCACCAGAACCATCCCTGTCGCCATGATGCCGATCGACGAGGTTTGAACCGACAGGTTCCAAAGGTTTCGCGGGGTCAGAAACGCGCCGTAGCCGTTGAAAATTACTCCGTAGAAGTGAAATCCCAACCAGATTGCCAACAGGGCGCCGATCATGCCCATCAGTCGGGTGTCAATCTCTGTCGCGCGCAAGAAGCGCTTCACGAGGCCAGTTCGCGCGTCGGCGCTGCTCGTTGAAGTGGCGGTGTTTGGTTGTGTCATGTCGTCATCCAACGCTGTGCCTAGAATGCAAAGGGGAATATCGGCGAGGGTTGTCACACGATGCCGCGCCGCGGGCGGCACTCGGGCCGCGAAAGATGCGACGCCAGACCACGTGATCTGGCGTCACGGGCGTCAGCTTGGCCTATTGGCAGGCAGCCACATCAGCCATCGCACCCTCACAGGCCTGCTCTTTCGAGATCTGGCCAGCGTCGATCACGACTTCGAGGTTGTCCTTGGTGATCGGCGTCGGCGCAAGGAAGATCGCGCTCATTTCAACGCCCTTCTCGCCACCGGACCACTGCACCGCGCCGTTAACCATGTCGAGCATCGTGCCGTCGGCAAGTTCGGTTGCGATATTCGCCGCAGCCGCGCCCAGTTGCCGCGAGTCTTTCCACACGGAAACGGTCTGGGTTCCGCGCGCCACACGGTTCAGCGCGGCCAGGTCGCCATCCTGACCACCGATCGGAACATTCAGCCCCTGCGCCGACAGGGCCGCGATCGCGCCGCCCGCCATGCCGTCATTTTCACACAGAACGGCATCCACGGCGTTGTTGTTGGCCGTCAGGATCTGCTCCATGTTTTTCTGCGCGTTGTCCGGCTTCCAGCCGTCCGAAAACGCCTCACCGACAATCTTGATCTTGCCCGCAGCGACGTCGTCACCGATCACTTCCATCATGCCTTCCAGCAAGAATGCGGCGTTCGGGTCGCCCTTGTCACCCTTGATGATGGCATAATTGCCTTCGGGTTGGGCGGCTTTGACGGTTTCGGCGATGATTTTGCCGACGCCCTTGTTGTCAAAGGTCAGATAGAAGGCGCGGTTGTCTTCGATCAGGCGGTCATAGCCCACGACCGGGATGCCTTCTGCGGCGGCCTGGTCCACAGCGGGGCCAATCGCATCCTTGTCCACCGACAGGATGATCAGAGCCTGCGCGCCCTGCGCGATCAGGGCTTCAACGTCGGTCAACTGCTTCGCGGCCGAATTCTGTGCGTCGGCCGAGATGTATTTGTTTCCGGCCGCCTCGAGGGCGCCCTTGATGGCGGCTTCGTCGGTTTTCCAGCGCTCTTCTTGAAAGTTCGACCAGGAAACGCCGACGGTAATCTCGGCGAATGCCGAAGTGGCAAGGCCGGCCGTCAACGCAACGGCGGCCAGAAGGGTCTTGTGCATGTCATCCTCCCGTTTAAAGGCCGCAATGGGCCTTGCCCGACAGATTCGCCGGGATAGGTCAAAAATGGCGGCAATTATTTTAGTTGTCAAAATAAAAATGCGTTGTCAAAATGACCGAAGGCTAAAAAGTTGCCGACACTTGCCGCAACGCGGCGAAAAATAGGCGAAAACCATGCTGCTAGTGCAGCTTTTACTTTGAAGGCTAAACTAATGGGCGCTGCTCAACCTGGAAATTACCCGCGCAAGCGGCAGCCATCGCCGGGTTGCGGCCCGCTGATCCCGCCTTTGTCGGAATCTGCGCGTCCTTTGCGTCAACAGATATTCGAACGGGTGCGCGCGGCAGGGTTGATCGCGCGGGTCCAGGTTGCCAAGGACCTGTCGGTCAGCCCCGCCTCGGTCACGACGCTGACTTCTGAACTGATCGAGGCCGGTTATCTGGAAGAAGTGCAGGCCCCGCGCGAGGCCGACACCGGCCGAGGCCGCCCCGCCGTCGCGTTGGGCGTTCGCGCACAGGCGCATCATGTTGCAGGGATCAAGCTGTCGGACCGCGAACATACTGCTGTAATTGTTGATTTTGCCGGCAACCTTGTCGCTGGCGAAGCAATTCCCCGCGCCCCCGGCGCCATGGAAATCCCCGCGATTCTGGACGCAGCCGAGGCGCTTTTGGCCAATGTCTGCGCCAAGGCCGGCGTTCCGGTATCCAGCCTCAGTGCAATTGGTGTGGGGGTGCCCGGTTTTGTCGACACCATGACGGGCGTGGTGCATTGGTCGCCGGTTCTAGACGGGCGGCATGTGCCCTTGGCCGCGGCAGTGACCGAACGTGTCGGCGTTCCGGTCCATATCGACAACGATGCCAATCTGGTTACTTTGGCCGAGCTGTGGTTCGGTGCCGGGCGAACACTGTCGGATTTTGCCGTGGTGACGATCGAACATGGTGTCGGCATGGGCTACGTCATCAATCACCGCATTTATCGCGGCGCGCAGGGCGTGGGGATGGAGCTGGGTCACACCAAGGTGCAGTTGGATGGCGCCCTGTGCCGCTGTGGTCAGCGCGGTTGCCTCGAGGCCTATGTCGCCGACTATGCCCTTGTTCGCGAAGCACAAACTGCGCTAAACCTTTTGTCGCACCGGGAAAATCAGTCCATTGGCACCCTGCTGGAAAGCCTTTATGACCATGCCAAGGCTGGCAATGCGGCGGCCCGGTCAATCTTTCACCGGGCGGGGCGCTATCTGGCGCTCGGCCTGTCGAATGTGGTCAACCTGTTCGACCCAGAGCTTATTATCCTTTCGGGCGATCGGATGCGCTATGACTACCTCTATGCCAAAGAGACGCTCGCTGAAATGCAGGCGATGTGCCTGAATACCGGTCGCTCTGCCCCGCGGATCGAGACCCACGCCTGGGGCGACCTGCTTTGGGCGCATGGGGCCGCAGCCCTCGCCCTGCATGAAGTAACTGAAGGTGCTTTGGGTTCCGTGCGCGAAATGGCTGCGCAATGAAAGCGGGCTGGCTTTGGCCCTTTCTGGTGGCGGCTCCGGCTTGGGCTGGTCCGCTGTTTGAGAATGACGCCGGTGGCCTGCCCGCACCACATATCTACGGCGGCGGCTGGGAGTTTTTCGTCGGTGGCGGCGTGGCAGTCTTTGATTGCGACGGTGATGCGCTTCCTGATGTCTTTGCCGCCGGCGGTGAAAATCCAGCCGCGCTTTTTCTGAACCGCTCTGCGCCGGGGGGTGCCTTGCGGTTTGTGGCCGGCGTGCTGCCAGCCCTAAGTGGCGTAGCCGGGGCCTATCCGCTGGATATCGACAGCGACGGCGCAACGGATCTTGCGGTGTTGCGTGTCGGGCGCAACGTGCTGCTGCGCGGCTTGGGCGATTGTCGCTTTGAGGACGCCACGGCGGATTGGCGGCTGCCGCAACGCGATGCGTGGACCACATCCTTTGCCGCGACCTGGGAAAAGGGCGCCGAATTGCCGACGCTGGCCTTTGGCAATTATGTCGACCGCACCAATCCGGATGGCCCCTTCGAGGCCTGCGACACAAACGAGTTGATCCGCCCGAAAGGCGCGGTCTACGCCGAAACAGAGACGATTTCGCCGGGGTATTGTGCGCTTTCGATGCAGATATCGGACTGGCAGCGCAAGGGCACGCCCGAGCTGCGGATCTCAAACGACCGGCACTATTATGTTCGCGGCGGCTATGAACAGATGTTTCGCCTGTCACCCCTGGCAGAACGAAGCGATTGGCCCCGGATTTCGCTTTGGGGGATGGGCATTGCCAGCCGCGATATCACCGGAGACGGGTTGCCCGAAGTGATGACCACCTCGATGGGCGATCAGTTGTTGCAGTTCAATCGCGGCGAGGGTTTTGAAAATGCCCCCTACGGCGTTGGCACCTATGCGCAACGCCCGTTTTTCGGCGACGACGGACGCCCCGCGACAGGTTGGCATGCGGAATTTGGCGATATCGACAATGATGGGCGGCAGGATCTGTTCATTGCCAAGGGCAACGTTGACCAAATGCCTTCGAACGCGATGCACGACCCCAACAACCTGCTGATGCAGGGACCGGACGGGGTGTTTCATGAAGCCGCGCTTGAAGCCGGCATCGCCACCACCGAAAGGTCGCGCGGCGCCGCGCTCGCGGATCTGAACAACGATGGCTTGCTGGATATTGTCGTTGTCAATCGTCGCGCACCGATGGAAGTTTGGCGCAACGTGACCAAAGATACCGGAAATTGGGCCGAAATAGAGCCTGTTCTTGACGGAATAAACCGACGCGCTGTCGGCGCCTGGGTCGAATTGCGCGCCGGCGGCGTCGTGCAGTCGGCAGAAGTGACCGTCGGCGGCGGCCATGCCGGAGGCGAGGCATTGCCCCAGCACTTTGGTCTGGGGGGCGCCGCCGAAGCCGAGGCTCGGGTGATCTGGCCGGACGGAATCGTCGGAGACTGGACGCCGATCTCGATCAACGCCGCCACCCGACTGCACCGCTAGCCTGTCGCGCAGGGCTTGTGGTCAGCGGTCGATCGGCAGACCGCTGGGAAGATTGTCAGGCACGCCAAATCGCCCGCCAAGGGCGACCGGATCGGACAGGGTCGCAAGAAAAGCAATGATATGGCCAACTTCATCTTTGGATAGCGCATGGCCTGTCGGGGCCGCGGCGGCGATTTCGGCAGTTTCGGCCGGATCTTCGAGGATCGCCCAATCGGGTTTCGTATTGGGCAGGTCGGGCAAAAGCGCAGCGCGCTGATAGCGCGAAAGCCCCGCTACCGGCGCGGCGTGATCTGCCAGAAAAACAGCAATGTCGGTGTGCGCCCCGGCGTGGCCCCAAGGCCCGGTTTGCAGCACATTGCGAAGCGACGGCGTGCGAAACGCAAATCGGTCGGTGGTCTTGCCGGTGACTCGGGCGCGACCCTCGTCGCGGCTGTGCTGCTCAAAGCGCTCGGCTTTGCCCGGGCCGATCTGCGGCGCCGCCATGGCGTGAAATCCGTGGTCCGACAAAAAAGGCCCGCTATGGCAGGTGCTGCACCCGGCGCTGCCGTAAAACAGCGCGGCCCCGTGTTCGGCATCCGGCGAAAAACGGGCCTCGCCGCGCAATACCGCGTCAAAGGGACTGGTGTCAGACCGCCACTCGTAGGCGATGAAGGCCGCGATGGCGTTCGAGATATCGGTAAAGGCAATGGGCCGACCCGCCGCGATTTCGGGATAGGTCGCGGTGAATTTTGCGCGATAGGCAGGGATATCGGCAACGCGGGTGGCAATGATGTCCCAAGCCCCTCCTGGCCCGGTAATGCGACCCGAACGCACGGCTTTTGACACGTCGCTTTCGTTGTAATGCCCGGCCATCTCGTCAGGCGACAGCACCGGGAACATCGTTTGCGCCGACAGGGCAGAGGCAAAGCCCGCTACCATTTCGTCTTCCATCGGGGTCCGAAAGCCGCTGGGTCGGGCCGGGTCCGCCTCGATCCGGCCATCGTGGAACAGATGGGTGAAAGCCCGCGCGCCAAGATTGAAAAGCGCCGGCGAATTGCGCGGGATGCGCTGCTCGGGCGTATTCACGGCGGTGACGTGGCGGTTAGGGCCAAGACCGATCGCGCCTTCACCCAACCCAAGGCTAAGCCCGTCCGAGGTGGCAAATCGCGGATGGTGGCAGGTGGCGCAGGCAATGTTGCGATTGCCCGACAGGACCGGATCATAGAACAAGAGCCAGCCCAAACGCGCCTCTTGCATGTTCACCACAGCGTAGTCGGCATTGGTGACAGGCGCGGGCAGGTCTGCCAGCGCCGGGGCGGTCATCGCCAACAGCGCCAGCAGGGCTTTCATTGGTCGGTCTCCGACGACCGCGCCCAGAGGTTTATCGCCTCGTCTTTCGCGTGAAGGTCGATCTCGGCCAGTTCTTCGGCGGTGAAGTCAAGGTTGTTGATCGCGCCGCAGCAATCGGTGACCTGTTCAGGCTTTGACGCGCCGATCAGCGCGGTGGTAATCGCGCCGCCCCGCAGCACCCAGGCGATGGCCATCTGCGCCAACGTCTGCCCGCGCCGTTCGGCGATTGCATTCAGCGCGCGGATCTTTTCGATCGCCGCCGGGGTCAGCGCATTCGGGTCCAGCGATTTCCCCTGCGCCGCGCGCGATCCCTCGGGGACACCGCCCAGATACTTGCGCGTCAACATCCCCTGCGCCAGAGGCGTGAAGGCGATCGAGCCAATGCCCAGATCGGTCAGCGTTTCGCGCAAACCATCCTGTTCGACCCAGCGATTGAGCATGTTGTAGCTGGGCTGATGGATCACGCAAGGTGTGCCAAGTTCGCTCAGAATCGCCGCCGCCTGCCGCGTGCGTTCCGAGTTGTAGCTGGAGATCCCTGCATACAGCGCACGACCCGAGCGCACGATCTTGTCCAGTGCCCCCATGGTTTCTTCCAGCGGCGTGTTCGGGTCGAACCGGTGGGAATAGAAGATATCGACATAGTCCAGCCCCATGCGCTTCAGCGATTGGTCGCAGGACGCGATCAGATATTTTCGGCTTCCCCATTCGCCATAGGGGCCCGGCCACATGTCGTAGCCCGCTTTGGACGAGATGATCAGCTCGTCGCGGTAGCCCGCAAGATCGGTGCGCAGAATGTCGCCAAAGGCCTCTTCGGCGGAACCCGGAGGCGGGCCATAGTTGTTGGCCAGATCAAAATGGGTAATGCCATGGTCAAAGGCGGTCTGGCAAATCGCGCGCTTGGTGGCATGCGGCGTGTCGTGACCAAAGTTGTGCCAGAGCCCGAGCGATACGGCGGGCAGTTGCAGCCCGGACTTGCCGCAGTGGCGATAGACCATCTGCGAATATCGGTTCTCGGCAGGAATATAACGCATCGAGTCCTCCATTGACGTTAGCGCAATCACACCACACCGAACCTTGGGGCGCAAGTTGCACCCGGCCTCAGCATCGGCAATGCTGCGCCTAAAGGGGGCGGTATGAAACAGATCGCAGGGACGGTATGGCGTTTTGGCGTGGCGCTGAGCACCCGGATGGGTGACAGCAACCTTGGGCTGATCGCCGCAGGTGTGGCGTTCTATGCCATGTTCGCCGTTTTTCCCGGTATGACCGCTACAATCGCGATCTGGAGCCTGATGGCCGATCCCGCAGTGATCGAAAGTTATATGAAGGTCGCCGCCGAATTCATCCCCCCCGAGGCCTACAGCATCCTGAACGATCAGATCCTGGCGCTTTTGTCCGGGCCGCGCGCGACGCTGGGGTGGACAATGGCGGTTTCGGTGGCGATCGCGCTATATTCAGCGCGGGCCGGGGTGGGGGCCTTGGTGCAGGGATTGAACGTCATCCATGGCATCGCGCAACGCAGCGCGTTTCGGTCGATCGTGGCGGGCTATGTGCTGACGCTGGCCTTGGTCGGGGTGATGCTGCTGGCGCTGGCAACCGTGGTGGCGGTGCCGCTCGTGCTGGCCTTTGTGCCGTTCCAGCTTTTGAATGGCTGGCTATTGTCCGGGTTGCCTTGGGGCGCGATGTTCTTGCTGGTGCTGACGGCGCTGGGCATTCTTTACCGCTTTGGCCCCAATACGAAAGGCCGGCGTGACCCCTGGTTGACCTTTGGCGCGGTTTTGGCGGCGCTGGCCTGGGCTGTCGCTTCGGTCGGGTTCTCGTATTATCTGGCAAACTTTGGCAGCTACAACCGGGTCTATGGTTCGATCGGCGCGGTGATCGCGCTTCTGATGTGGCTATATCTGTCGGCCTATTCGGTGCTGCTGGGGGCGGCGCTGAATGCCGAATTGGCGGCGCGGACATAACCTGTCCGCGCCTGACCGGGATCAGATGTCGAACTTGACGCCCTGCGCCAGCGGCAGTTGCGCAGAATAGTTCACCGTATTGGTTTGCCGCCGCATATAGCCTTTCCACGCATCCGAGCCGCTTTCACGCCCGCCGCCGGTTTCCTTTTCTCCGCCGAAGGCGCCGCCGATTTCGGCCCCCGAGGGACCAATGTTGACGTTGGCGATGCCACAGTCAGACCCAACGGCGGAAAGGAAGGTTTCTGCCTCGCGCAGGTTCAGCGTGAAAATGCACGATGACAGACCTTGCGGCACATCGTTTTGCAGTGCAATCGCCTCGTCCAGCGAATCATAACCCAGAACGTAAAGGATCGGCGCAAAAGTCTCTTCGCGCACGGCGGCCGACTGGCAGGGCATCTCGACCACGGCGGGTTCGATATAGGCACCGCCCTGAGGCGCACCGCTGGCGACCGGCTTGCCACCATGAACCATGCCGCCTTCGGCTTTTGCCTGTTCAAGCATCGCCAGCATCCGGTCGCGCGCGCCATGATCGACCAGCGGGCCGATCAGCGTGGTGGCGTGGCGCGGGTCGCCAATGGGCAGGCTGGCGTAGGCTTTGGTCAGCCGCGCCACCAGATCGTCGCGGATCGAATTATGCGCGATCAAACGGCGCAGAGTGGTGCAGCGTTGCCCCGCCGTGCCGACCGCCGAAAACACAATCGCCCGCACCGCCATATCCAGGTCCGCCGAGGGCGCCACGATCATCGCATTGTTGCCGCCCAACTCAAGGATCGCGCGACCAAACCGCCCGGCCACCTTGGGTCCGACGATTCGCCCCATCCGGGTTGACCCGGTTGCAGAAATGATCGGCACGTCGTCCGAGCCTACCAAAGCCTCGCCGACCGCGGGGCCGCCGATGACCAGTTGGCACAGCCCTTCGGGGGCGTCGCCAAAGCGGGCCAGTGCGCGCTCCATGATCTTCATCGACCCCATCGCGGTCAACGGCGTCTTTTCCGACGGTTTCCAGATTACCGGATCGCCGCAGACCAGCGCCAGCGCAGTGTTCCAGCACCAGACTGCCACCGGAAAGTTGAAGGCCGAGATGACCCCGACCGGCCCCATCGGCTGCCAGGTTTCCATCATCCGATGGCCGGGACGCTCGGACGCGATCGTCAACCCGTAAAGCTGGCGCGACAGACCGACGGCGAAATCGCAGATGTCGATCATTTCCTGCACTTCGCCCAGGCCCTCCGAGGTGATCTTGCCGGCCTCAAGCGTGACCAGCGCACCCAGCGCATCCTTGGCGGCGCGCAGCTCTTCACCCAGAAGGCGGACCAGTTCACCCCGGCGCGGGGCGGGTACCTGCCGCCACTCCTTGAACGCCGATTGCGCGCGCGCAATCACGGCGGGCATATCGCTGGCGGCGGTTTCTGCCACACGGGCAATTTCGGCGCTGTCGATCGGCGAATGCACGATCAGCGTGCCGCCGGTGACTTCGGCGCTCAGGCCGAGGGCCTTGAAGATTTCATCGTTGGTCATGGCCTTAGGCTCCTTGTTGCGTGACGGTGGCGCGTTGCTCTGGCATCCCCATGGAAATCAGTATCGGGGCCGAGGATTGGCGCGCCTGAAAGGCGGTTTTAGACCCTATTCCAGCCCAATCAGCCAGAATCAGGGATTGCGCCACGGCCCCGCCCAGCGTGGTGCCGGGGCCAGTGACAATAAAAATATCGGGCGCGAACTCACGCGCCGCGGTGGCGATCGCGTGGGTAAAATCATAGGGCCGCACCACTTGATGGCCAAGCGTGTAATCCCACAGATGGGTCGGATCCGTGGCGCCGGGCCACCAGATCGCCCCGCGCCCGTCGATCATCGGCACAGTTGGCTGGTTGAACAGATTGGGCGAAAGACGCGCCCGCCCGGCCTCTGCCACCGGCTCTTGCAGCGCGGTATGAAACGCCGCGTGATTGGCCAGCCGCATCGGAAAGCGCCCCTGCAAGGGTGGCATTTCGGCCTCGAAGGCAGACAGACCGGCCTCATTTCCAGCCAGAACCAGCATCCCGCCCAGATCAATCGACAGCCCCAGCACATGGCCAGCCCGTCCGCCGATTTCAGAGACCCGCGCCAACAATTCGACCTTGCGCGCCGGGTCGGGCTGCCAGTCCTCATCCATGAACGGATAGATTATCTGGCCGCCGATCAGCGCCTCTTGCATGAGCGTGCCCATGGTGTTGACCACCGTAAAGCCCGCCTCGGGCGAAAGCGCCCCGCCGCAGGCCAATGCCGAATACCAACCCATCGAATTGCCGGTGACGGCGACCACCTCAACCCCGCGAAGCGCCTGAAAATCGGCCAGGGTAGCGGCATAGATCAGGGCTGACGCATTGTCACCACGCGTGTGTTTTGCCACGGAATAAACGCTGGCGCCGTCAAGCGCCGACAGCGTTTCCTGCCCCGCCGCGAGTCGCGCCGCATCAAACCGTGCCATCAGCGCCGCGTCGGCAAAATGCCTTCCCAGCACGCCCAGCTCGGATTTGGTGTAGGTGCCACGCCCGGGGCATACGACAACGGCTCTCATTTGCCCATCAGCCGCAAGGCTGCCTCCTCGATACCTTTGGCCGACGGCAGCGTGGCCGCATAGGCCGGACCGGTCGCGATAAAGCAATCTTCGGCCGTCACGCGCGCGACCGAGCGCCGCCGGGCCTCGGTCATCATTGCCATCAGCCCTTCCGACGGGCTGCCCGTGCGGCGACATTCATCGACGATCAGGACGTGATCGCACCCTTCGGTTGCGGCCAGAATCGCGGCTTTGGGCAGGGGCGCAAGCCAGCGGATATCGATGACCCGCGCCTTGATGCCGCGCGCAGCCAAGGCCAGTTCGGCCTGGCGCGACAAGTAGTAGCCATTGGCATAGGTCACAATCGCAAGGTCTTTGCCGCTGCCGTGCTGTCCGATCTCTTCCAACGAAATCCGCTCGTTCGGGGCAGGATAGACACTCATCCAGCGGCCATCCTTTTCGGTTTCCAGATCGCGCATCGGGTAAAGCGCTATGGGTTCGACAAAGACTACCAACCGCTGTTCCTCGCGCGCAAGCCGCACGCATTCGCGCAACATTCTGGCGGCGTCGGCACCATTTGACGGCACCGCCAATATCAGCCCCGGAATGTCACGCAGGACGGCCAGAGAGTTGTCGTTGTGAAAATGCCCGCCAAAGCCCTTTTGATAGCCAAGGCCCGCAATGCGCAATACCATCGGGTTGGTGAACTGCCCGTCCGAAAAGAATGGCAAGGTCGCCGCTTCACCGCGAATCTGGTCTTCGGCATTGTGCAGATAGGCCAGAAATTGAATCTCGGGGATTGGCAGAAAGCCGTTGTGCGCAAGGCCGATCGCCAGGCCAAGAATGCTCTGCTCATCCAGAAGGGTGTCGATGACCCGGTCCGGCCCAAACCGCGCCTGAAGCTTTTGCGTGACGCCATAGACGCCGCCCTTGCGCCCCACGTCCTCGCCCATCATGACGGTTTCGCCATGGCTCAGCATAAGATCGGTCAGCGCCCAGTTGAGGATCTTGCTCATCGGTTGCGGCTGATTCATTTGCGCCAGCTCGGCACCAAAGGCGGTGGCGCGCGCGTCGCTGGTGGGGCCGTTGGTCGGACGACAGGCGCGTGCAGGTGGGATCAGGCTTTCCATCACCTCGGCGGCGGTACTCAGGCGCGGGCGCTTGATCGCCTCGGCGGCAACCCGCGTCACCCGATCCAGAGTTTCGGTATAGATCGACAGCGCGGTATCCGGAGACAGCGCCCCCGCCTGCACCAACAGCCGAACCGAATGAAGCAGCGGATCATTGGCTTCTTCCGCCTCGACCTCTTCGCGCGGCATGTAGGTCGTGGGCATATCTGCCCCCGCATGACCGTAAAGCCGCACGGTGCGCAAGTGCAAGAACGCCGGCTTGCGCCGTGTGCGCACATAGTCGGCGGCCTCTCGCGCCACCTTGAACGTCGCGAAAAGATCCAGCCCATCGGCATAGAAATACCGAATCCCCGGTCGCGCCCGCATCGACGCCGAGATCCAACCCTTCGGTGTCTTGGTCGAGATCCCGATGCCGTTGTCCTCGCACACAAACAAGATCGGCAACGGCAAGGACTGATAAGATGTCCAGGACGCTGTATTGAAGGCCCCTTGGGCGGTGGAATGATTCGCCGAGGCATCACCAAACGAACACATCACGATCGCATCTTCTGGCAGGGCGCGATGCTCGGGTGGGTGCCGACGCGCAAGCCCAAGGCTATGCGCCGCCCCGACGGCCTTGGGTAAATGGCTGGCGATGGTCGACGTTTGTGGCGGAATCGTCAGGCTTTTTGAGCCCAGGACCTTATGCCGCCCGCCAGAAACAGGGTCGTCAGACGACGACGCGAACGACAAGAGCATATCCCAGGTCATTGTCTGCCCTGGCACCTGATCGGCCCGCGCTATTTGAAAAGCCGCATCCCGATAATGCAAGAAGGCCATGTCCGTGGGCCGCAGCGCGTGCGCTACGGCCGCCATGCCCTCGTGACCCGAAGACCCGATGGTGTAGAACCCCTGGCCTGCTTTTTGCATCGCCCGGCTGGTCCGGTCCAGCGCCCGGCTAAGGCACTGGTCGCGAAACAGGCCAACGGCCTCGGGCGCGCTCAGCCCCGGAGTGGGGGCCTCTCCAACGGGAAAATCCCGCGCCGCAACGCGCCGCAGGAAGTTTTCATGGACAATTTCTGAACGGGGCATGATCCGCCACTTGGTCCTTTCGTATTTCGTCTTCGCTCAAGTATCCCCGCCGGAGGCACCCTGGCCGTTGGAGCCTCCGGCGGGGATATTTAATGCAAAGATGAAAGCATCAGAAGAAGGCCTGCAACCCGGTGATCGCACGGCCGAGGATAAGGGCGTGCACGTCATGTGTGCCCTCATAGGTGTTCACGGTCTCAAGGTTGACCATATGGCGCATGATCTGGAAGTCTTCCTGGATGCCATTGCCGCCGTGCATGTCGCGGGCATGGCGCGCGGCCTCCAGCGCTTTGCCACAGTTGTTCCGCTTGATGATGGAGATCATCTCGGGGGCGGCACTGGCGCTGTCGAGCAGGCGACCGACTTGCAGGCAGCCTTGCAGGCCAAGGCTGACGTCAGTCATCATATTGGCCAGTTTCAGTTGAAAGAGCTGCGTTTGTGCCAATGGCTTGTCAAACTGCTTGCGGTCGAGGCCATATTGACGCGCGGCCGCAAGGCAGAACTCGGCGGCGCCCATCACACCCCAGGCAATGCCATAACGGGCACGGTTGAGGCAGCCAAACGGACCCTTGAGACCTTCGACATTGGGCAGCAGCGAGTCTTCGCTGACTTCGACGTTCTGCATGACGATTTCGCCGGTGATCGAGGCGCGCAAGGACAGTTTGCCGGCAATTTTCGGGGCGCTCAGGCCCTTCATTCCCTTTTCCAGCACAAAACCGCGGATCTTGCCGCCATGTGCCTCCGACTTGGCCCAGACCACGAAGACATCCGCGATCGGCGCGTTCGAGATCCACATTTTCGAGCCGTTCAGCACGTAGCCGCCTGCGGTTTTCTTTGCCGTGGTCTTCATCCCTGCCGGGTCCGAGCCCGCATCGGGTTCGGTCAGGCCAAAGCAGCCGATGAATTCCCCCGAGGCCAGTTTCGGCAGGTATTTGCGGCGCTGTTGTTCCGAGCCGTAGGCATAGATCGGATACATCACCAACGAGCTTTGCACCGACATCATGCTGCGGTAGCCGCTATCGACGCGTTCAACCTCGCGGGCGACAAGGCCGTATGCCACATAAGAGGCACCCAGGCCGCCGTATTCTTCGGGCACGGTCACACCCAAAAGGCCCATCTCGCCCATCTCGCGGAAGATCGCGGGGTCGGTGGCCTCATCGCGATAGGCGGCAATCACACGCGGTTGCAGCTTTTCCTGCGCATAGGCATGGGCTGCGTCGCGCAGCATGCGCTCTTCTTCGCTCAGCTGGTCGTTCAGGCGGAAAGGGTCTTCCCAGTTGAAGCGGCCAAGGTCGGGGGCATCTTTTGGTTTCAGCGCCATGGTGTCCTCGTCAATGTTGGGTTGCATGCTTTATGCGCCTGTTTATTGCGGCATTCCAACGCTAATATGGCGATCTTGTATGCATGGAGCACATATATGGCCGCCTCTCGCCGCTATCTTCCTTCGGTCAGCCTGCTGGCGGCGTTCGAAGCGGTCTGCCGGACCGGCAGCACTGCTGCCGCTGCGCGCGAACTGTCGTTGACGCAAGGCGCAGTCAGCCGACTGGTGCAAAATCTCGAAGGCCAGTTGCAGGTGCAACTCTTTCGCCGCGAACAGCGCCGGTTGCTGCCGACCGAACCTGCGCTGGCCTATGCGCGTGATGTCAAAAAGGCATTGGATCTGATTGCCCGAGCGTCGTTGGGTTTGCGCGCCAATCCGGGGGGAGGCGTGTTGAGCCTGTCTATGCTGCCGACATTCGGCACCCGTTGGTTGGCGCCGCGTCTGGGTAATTTTCTGGCGGCGCACCCAGGCGTTACGCTGAATCTGGGCACCCGGTTGCGGCCTTTCGATTTCGACACTGAAACCTTCGACGCGGCGATTCACTTTGGCACCCGCCTGTGGCCGGGCGCCGAACATCTGCCGCTGTTTGAAGAGCGGATCATCGCTACCTGCTCTGCCGGTTTTGCAGCGGATCACCCGATGGAAGCGCCCGAAGATCTGGTGCATTTGCCGCTGCTCCAACTGGAATCGCGGCCCAACGCCTGGGCTGCGTGGTTTGCGCATCATGGGCTTGAGGCGCCTTCGGGCCAAGGGATGATGTTTGATCAGTTCGCCCCGATGATGCAGGCCGCAGCGCATGGCGTGGGCATCGCGCTGCTGCCCGAATTTCTGGCCTTGCCAGAGATAGCCGAAGGGCGATTGACCCGCACCCCCGGCACCGTCGTGTCGGGGGTGGGCACTTATTATCTGGTTTGGCCCGAGGGCACGCCGATCAGCCCGCCGCTCGGAGCGTTTCGAGACTGGCTTGCGGGGCAGGCGCAGCAAGCGGGGTAATCTGGCCGGGCAGATAGTAGTGGCCAAACTCGGTCGCCAGAAAATCGGCCAGCGCGACTTGTTCCTGTCCGATGAAGCCACGCCCCGGTAGCTTGCCGCGCCGCACCATGTCCACCACTCCGGTCACGCCTGCGGCAGTGGTGATCTGGATCGCGCTCCAGACCTTGCCGCCAATTTCGTGTGACAGGGATTTGTTCAGGAAAGAAATCTCGCGCAGGCTGCCATTGATCTGCCCCGTGGCGGTGCAGAACACCACGACCACGTCCTGATCGGTGCGCGGCAACGAATGTTCAAAGATGTCTTTCAGCAGATCGCGGCGGCGTTCCAGCCCCAACCCGGTCAACAACAGCCGCAAGATATCGCGGTGGCCGGGGTAGCGGATCGTGCGATAGGTCGCGCGCCGGGCGCTACCCTCTAGCGTTTCGCCCAGCGTTCCAAGGCCGCCCGAGGTGTTGAAACACTCGTATTCGACCCCATCCAGCGCAAAGTTCTCAAGGTCTTCCAGCGGTGCGAGGCTGATCTTGCGGCCGTCGACCAGTGCTTCGCAAGGGTTGAGATATTCGTTTATCAACCCGTCGGTGGACCATGTCAGGTTATATTTCAAGGCGTTGGTCGGATAGAGCGGCAGCGCCCCCACCCTGAGGGACAGCGTCTCGAGCGTGTCGAACTGCGCCGCCAGATGCGCGCCGACCATGCCCACGAACCCCGGCGCCAGCCCGCACTGCGGCATCATCACCGTGTCAGCGCCCGCGGCCAGTTCGCGCACACGCGCCGTGCCGGCCACATCTTCGGTCAGGTCAAAGTAATGCGCGCCGGCATTGCGGGCGGCCTCGGCGATGGTCGGGGTCAGGAAAAACGGCGCGGCCGAGATCACCGCGTCAAAACCCTTCAGCGCGGGGGTCAGCGCGGCCATGTCATCGGCGGCAACCTGCAGGGTGCGCAGCCCCTCGGCTGCGGGCGCACGCAACGCCTCGGCGTTCTGGTCGGCCAAAGTGACGCGATAGTTGGGCGAGGCTCCCAAGAGCGCCGCAATGGTGGTGCCGATCTTGCCGGCGCCGATGATGCAGATATTCCACATGCTGATTTGATCTCCCTGATCTGTTCGACCAAGGTGCGCGCCAGTCACGCCGGTTCCGAGCCATCAAAGCGCCGATTTGCAAGGTTTTACGCTACAGTTTGACGAAACTTCCGGCAAAATGATCGTCGATCAAGCCTCGAGCATCCGGTCAGCGCTGGCGTTGAACAGGGTGCGGGCGTAGTCGGTCTGCATCTGCGCCCCGGCAAGAGCCTCGCGCGTCAGCTCTTCGGCGGCGTGGCCGTGCTGCATCACCAGAACCCGGTCGCACATGTGGTCGATCACCGCGAGATCGTGGCTGACCATCAGAAAGGTCAACCCGCGTTCTTCGCGCAACCGGTTGAGAAGGTTCAACGTCTCGGCCTGAACACTGGCATCCAGCGCGCTGGTGGGTTCATCGAGCAGCAGGATCTCGGGTTCAAGCATCAGCGCGCGGGCTATGGCCACCCGCTGGCGTTGCCCGCCCGAAAGCTGATGCGGATAGCGAAACCGGAACGCGGGCGGCAGCCCGACATCGGTCAACGCCCGCACCACCCGCGCGTCGGTATCGCCCAAGCGGTGAATCGCCAAAGGTTCCGAAAGCGTCCGGTCCAGCGTGTGACGCGGATGAATCGAGGCGTAGGGATCTTGAAACACCATTTGCACACGCGCCGCGAAGGCCTTGGAGCGATGGGCGCCGACCGGTTCGCCGCCAATGCGGATGGTCCCGCCCGAGACCGGAGCCAGCCCGCAGATCGCGCGCAAGATGGTGGATTTGCCGGACCCGCTTTCCCCCACCAGCCCATAGCTTTCGCGCGCCGCGACCGACAGGCTGACACCCTCGACGGCCCGCACGTCATGCCCGCCGACGTGATATGTAACACTGAGGTTTTCGATTTCGATCAATGACATGCCAACCTCATTCAGCCCAGGCCGCAGTGCGATCCAGCCCCGGCAAGGGCGCACGACTGCCGCCGATGCGGGGCAGACAGTTCAACAGACCCTGCGTATAGGGGTGCTGCGCCTGCATCAGGTTCTTGGCGGCCAGTTCTTCGACCACGCGGCCTTTATACATCACCAGAACCCGGTCGCAAAACCGCGCCACCAGCCGCAGATCGTGTGAAATGAAGATCAAGCCCATGCCCCGGTTGCGCACCAGAGCGTCGAGAATGCTCAGCACCTCGGCTTGCACGGTCACATCCAGCGCGCTGGTCGGTTCATCGGCGATCAACAGGTCAGGATTGGGGATCAGCATCATCGCGATCATCACCCGCTGCCCCATTCCGCCCGAAAGCTCGTGCGGATAGCTTTCCATCACTCGCTCGGGGTCGCGGATCTGCACCGCCTCCAGTGCCTCGATCGCCTTGGCAAGTGCGGTGGCCTTGTCAACCTTGTCCCGCAGGCGCAGACCCTCGGTCAGTTGCGCGCCGATCTTCATTACCGGGTTCAGCGAATATTTCGGATCCTGCATCACCATCGCGATGCGCTGCCCGCGCAGGGCGCGCATTTCGCGCTCGGAGGCGGCCATCAGGTCGATCCCGTCAAACAGCATCTCAGAGGCCTCGATATGCCCCGGCGGGCGGATCAGTCGCAGCACCGATCGGCCGGTCATGGTCTTGCCAGAGCCGCTTTCGCCCACAATCCCCAGCCGCTCGCGCCCCAGCGAAAACGACACCCCGCGCACCGCCTCGACCACGCCGGCCTCGGTGTTGAAGGTAACCTTCAGGTCTTTTACCGAAAGCAGGGTCATTTGCCGGAACTCCTCGGGTCGAGCACATCGCGCAGGCCGTCGCCAAGCAGGTTGAAGCCCAGCGACACGATGAAGATGGCAAGCCCGGGAATGGTGGCGACCCACCATTGCTCGAACAGGAACTTGCGCCCTGACGAGATCATCAGCCCCCACTCTGGCAAGGGCGGTTGTACACCAAGACCGAGGAACCCCAGCCCCGCCGCAATCAGGATCACCCCGGCCATGTCCAGAGTCACCCGAATGATGACCGAGGGCAGGCACATCGGAATCACATGCCCCAGAATGATACGCCCCGACCCGGCCCCTTGCAGCCGCACGGCGGCAATATAGTCGGCACCGCGCACCGTCAGCGTCTCGGCCCGCGCGACACGGGCATAGGGCGGCCATGCGGTCAGCGCAATCGCCAGCACCGCGTTTTCAATGCCCGGCCCCAGCACGGAAACCAGCGCCAGCGCCAGAATAAGGCGCGGAAAAGCCAGAAAAATATCAGTGATCCGCATCAGGATCAGATCGACCACGCCGCCGAAATAGCCCGCGACCGTGCCCACCAACAGCCCCAGAACCGGCGCGGTAATCGCCACCAACGCCACGATATAAAGCGTGATCCGGGCGCCAAAGACGATTCTGGTCCAGATGTCACGGCCAAAGTCATCGGTGCCCAACCAGTTGCCCGGGGTCAGCGGCGGCAGCAGGCGGCGACCAAGGTCTTGGGCAAAGGGATCATGCGTGGCCAGCACCGGCGCCAGCGCCGCCATCGCCAGAAGCGCCAGCACGATGGTCAGCCCGACCACCGCCAAAGGGTTGCGCCGCAACCGCAGCCAGCCAAGGTAATACTGCCCCAGCCGCGCCTGCATCCGCGAGGCGGGGTTCGGGTCGCGCAACCATGTCATCATCTGACCCATCATTTCGCCCTCGGATCGACAAGCCGGTAAAGCACGTCCGACAGCATGTTCAGCGCAACAAATACGCTGCCCACCACCAGAGTGCCGCCCAGAACCGCCGGCATATCGGCCGCGAAAAGCGCGTCGGTGATATAGCTGCCCAGCCCCGGCCACGCGAAGATCGTCTCGGTCAGAACCGAGCCCTCCAGCAGGTAGGCATAGCTGAGCGCAATCACCGTAATCAGCGGCACCAGCACGTTTTTCAGCGCATGAACCCAGATCACCCGGCGTTCCGGCATGCCCTTGACCCGCGCCGTGGTGATATATTCCTGCCCCAGCTCATTCATCATGAAGCTGCGTGTCATCCGCGAAATATAGGCCATCGACGTATAGCCCAGCACCCCCGCAGGCAGCACGATATGGCTTAGCGCGTTGGTAAACATCGCCCACTCGCCCGCCAGCGCGGTATCTATCAGGATCATGCCGGTATAGCGGGTCACCTCGAATTCGAGCATCATCTGATAGCCCGCGTCCAGCTGACCTGGCCCACCGACCCAATCCAGCACCCCATAAAACAGCAAAAGCCCCATCAGCCCCAGCCAGAATACCGGCATCGAATAGCCCATCAGACCCACAACCCGCACCACCTGATCGACCCAGGTTCCGGGTCGAGTGGCCGCCAGAACCCCCGAGGGCACCCCGACGATCACGCCAAACAGGGTGGCCAGCGTGGCCAGCTCCAGCGTGGCGGGAAAAAAGCGCACGATTTCGTCGGCAACCGGCAGTTTGGTGCGGATCGAGCGCCCAAGATCGCCTTGCGCAACATCGCCGACATAGATGCCGAACTGCTTCCAAAGTGGCTCGTCCAGACCCAGATCCAGCCGCACAGCCTCGTATTGCGCGGTTGTTGCGCGTTCGCCGACGATCGAAAGCACCGGGTCGATCGGAACGACACGGCTGATGGTAAAGGTCACCACCATCAACCCCAAAAGGGTGATTGCCAACGTCAGCAATAGCCCGGTCAGCTGTCGCAACAGCCGCAAGCCGCGCGCGGTAAGGGATTTCTCTGTCATGTGGCCCCAGCAAGAAATGCACACGCGCCCCGGTGGTCGGGGCGCGTGGCGATGGTTTTCAGCTTACTTCGTGACTTGCCAATAGGCCGCGCTATCGGTCGAGCCGCCGGTATCGAACCCCATGACATTTGCCCGCATCGCGGTCTGATAAGTTTGCTGGAACATCAGCACGAAGGCCGAAGTATCACGGTGAATGCGCTGCATTTCTTCGTACATCGCGGCGCGTTTGGCGCTGTCGCGCTCTTGCACGGCGGCATCGACCATGGCGTTCAGCGGGCCCGGATCATAGGCGTTGCGCCATGCCAGACTGCCGGTCAGCTTGGCCTCGTCCGAGTTGTCCTGATTCAACGCAAAGGTCGAGGCGTTGGTTTGCGGGTCGGGGTAGTCCGGCCCCCAGGTCTGCAGGGTGATCTGATGGTTGCGCGCACGGTAATCTTGCAGCACTTCCTTGCCGTCGCCGACCTTCAGCTCCAGCGTGATACCCGCCTGACCAAAGGTGTTCTGGATCGACTGGGCGATATCCATGCGTTCTTGCACGTTGCGCACCGTCATCGACACATTGATCGGCCCGACACCGGATTCAGCCAACAGCGCCTTGGCCTTTTCAATGTCCAGCGAATAGGGCGTGTCGTCCAGCGCGCCCAGATAGCCCGACGGCAAGAACGCCTGATGGACCCGCTGCTGACCCTTCAGGAAGGTGCCGGCCATGCCCTGATAGTCAATCGCCCAACGCATTGCCTCGAGCACCTTGGGGTTGTTCAGCGGCGCAACCTTCTGGTTCATCGAGATGTAGTAGATCTGGCCGCCGACATCTTCTTCAACCTTCAGATCCGCGTTGCCCGCGATACCTTCGATATCGACGGTCGACATTTCGCGTGCCACGTCGATATCGCCCTTTTCCAGCAACAGGCGCTGGGTCGCGGCTTCGGGGATATGGCGCATGAACACGCGCTTCAAAGCGGGCGCGCCGCCCCAGTAATCTTCGCGTGCATCCAGAACATAGCTTTCATTGGGCTTGTAAGAGCGCAGGATGAACGGCCCGGTGCCGGCTGAATTCTGCTTGAGCCACTCATTGCCCATATCGCCGTTGACCTCGTTGGCCATCACGGTCGTCTCGTCCACGATCGCGCCGACCTGCGCGGTCAGGCAGTTGTAAAAGAACGTCGGTGCATAGGGCTTGTCGGTGACGACGATCAGCGTGTCACCCTCGGCCTTGATCATCTGATCCACGTTTTCGGGGGTAAACCCGAATTGCGTGATGATAAAGGCGGGGTTCTTGTTCAGCTTGACGATGCGCCGCAGGGAAAAAGCCGCATCTTCGGCGCGCACCGGATTGCCGCTGGCAAAGGTGATGCCGGACTTCATCTTGAAGGTATATGTTACGCCATCGTCGGCGACCGACCAGCTTTCGGCCAGACCCGGCAGCAGTTCGCCCGGCTTGGTCGGGTCCAGTTCGATCAGGCCGTTATAGACGTTGTTGATCACGTCGGTTCCCGAGAACTCGAAAGCCTCGTGCGGGTCAAGCGACACGATGTCGTCAATTGCATCGGCGATGACCAGCGTATCGGCCGGTGTTTCGGCCAATAGGGCGGCGGGTGCAGTGCCTAGCATCAACGCGGTGATCGCAACAGCGCCCACCCGTCGAAGGGTTGGATCAAGAGACATCTTCAACTCCCTGTTTTTTGGTTGTTTCATCCACGATTTTCCAGCTTGGCCACCGGACATTTCTTGATCAATTGGGCAATTTCGTTTTCCGCTTGTCAAGCGTACAAACTGACCGAAAAGTCCGTCGGATATGCCGGCTTGCTCAAGGAGAACAGCAACATGATCGATTTCCCGGTTTTTGACGGCCACAATGATCTGTTGCTGAACCTTTGGGAATCGGGCGACCGTTCGGGCGAAAGTTTCTTTTCCGGGCGCGACGGGGATCTGGATCTGGCAAAATGCCGTGCGGGGGGCTTTGCGGGCGGATTCTTTGCCATCTGGGTGCCCGGAGATCGCGCCACAGACCCGGACCCGATGGCGCAGGTTCGTGTTTTCGCGCCGCTTGACGTGGTGCGCGCCAAACGCGTCACGCTGGAGCAATGCGCAATACTGATCCGCATGGCGCGTGCCCGCCCCGAAGCCTTGCGGATCTGCACTTCGGCCACACAGATCGAAGCCGCGCGTGCCGAGGGCGTGATCGCCGCGATCCTGCATATCGAGGGCTGCGAGGGTATTGGCCCCGATCTGGACGAGCTGCATGTCTATCACGCGGCCGGCCTGCGCAGCCTTGGCCCGGTCTGGTCGCGCGACAACATTTTCGGTCACGGCGTGCCGTTCAAGTTTCCCGCCTCGCCAGACACTGGACCGGGTCTGACCGAGGCAGGTCGCCGCCTTATGGAGACCTGCGACCAACTGGGGATTCTGGTTGACGCAAGCCATCTGAACGAAGCCGGATTTTGGGACCTGGCCCGCCACTCGACCCGCCCTTTGGTGGCCACCCATTCCGGAGCCCATGCGCTAACGCCCGCCACCCGCAACCTGACCGACCGCCAGCTCGACGCAATTGCCGAACGCGGTGGGCTGGTCGGGCTGAATTTCGGGGTTCAGTTCGTGCGGCCTGACGGAGTGAAGAACCCCGACATGCCAGCCCGCGACCTGATCCGCCATCTGGACTATCTGCTGGCGCGGTTGGGCGAAGGCGGCGTTGCACTAGGGTCTGATTTCGACGGTGCGATGATGCCGCGGTTTCTGGGAACGGCAGAGGGTTTGCCTTTTGTGATCAGCGCCATGCGCAGTGCGGGCTATGATGAGGCGCTGATTGCGCGGATTTGCTGGGGGAACTGGTTGGACGTCATTGGTCGGGTGGTCGGTTAGGGCAGGGGGCTTTGCCCCCGCCACGCATTCCATGCGTCGCTCCCCCAGAGTATTTTTTCCAAACAGAAGCGGGGTTCAGTAGTCTTTTTCGAAAAACAGGCCGATGCCGCTGTTGCCATCGGACCCGAGGCTGCCGCGGGCGGTCAGATTGGGGGTCACGTCGAGGTTGAGATTGATTTCGGACGTGCCTTCGGCGGTGACCGATACATCGGTATAAAGATTGTCCGAAAGGTATTTGCCGGCGCGCAACTGGGCATTGCCGTCTGCATCGGTGCCCACATCAAGATCGTCAAGGCCAAAGCCTTTGCGCAGCTTGCTGACGATTCCTTCACCGCCTTTGCCCGCAAGCGTCGCCACGGCCGAGGCCAGCTGTGCCGCCTGCAGCGGTGAAAGCGTGGTCAGCCCGTGGTTGAAGAGCAGCTGCGCAAGTACCTCTTCTTGCGGCATCTCGGGTGAAGAGGTGAAGCTGAGCGTCGGCTCGGACGCGTCACCCTCGATGGTAATCATCGTGGTGATGTCGTCTTGTTGGGTCGTTGCAACAAACCGGATCCACGGCAGTAGCGCGCCTTGCAGCGCAACCTGCCCAGTATCCAGCGTGAACCGTTTTCCCAGAATGTCGAGCCGCCCGCGGATCAGGTTGAATTCGCCAGTCGGGATGACGTCTGCGGTGGTGCCCGCCAGCCGCAACTGTCCGCCAAGTTCGGCGTCGAGCCCGCGGCCGCGCACAAAGATCTGGCGGGGGGCGGTGATGGTCAAATCTAGCGGAAATGCCTTTTTAGGGTCGCTTTTTGCGGCCGCGGCCGCGGCCAAAAGCCCGGCGCGGGCACGAGTGGCGTGTACCGGAGCGGGTTCTTCAAGATGGGTCATCTCGGGGATTGCGGCGACGCCACCGAGCCCGGTCGAGGGCACGCGCAGTTCGGTGTCCAGCAGCTCTAGTGTGCCGGCGACCTTTGCACCGCCCTTCAGGGGACCGGAGACCGCCAGAGTGCCGTTGACCTTTGTGTCGTAGAGGTCCGGATCGCGCAACCGCAGCCGGTTCAGCGCGATACTCAGGTCGCCAACATAAGGGCTGGAGAGGTTGATCGGGCCGGTGACCCGCAACGTGCCGCCGGTTGAAAGGCTGGCGTCCAGCGACAGCTGTGCGGCACCCGCACCCAAATCCACCGCGAGTCCCACATTGTCCAGCTTCAGGCCCAGTGTCGGCGCCACGATGCGTGCGTCGGATACGATTGCCCGCCCCGTCAGTGCGGCCAACCCCGGCTTTCCCACCATTCGCAGATCAAAACTCAGGGGGCCCTGAATCGAGCGCGGCGCTATGAATGCATTGGCCAGCTCCGTTTCCGCGCTGCCGGTGATTGCCAGATCAACGGTCTTGAAGCCCGCATCCAGCTGCCCGGTTACCGTGGCGTTGGTGCCGCCCGGGCCCGTCCCCGATAGCGCAACACCGTAGCCTGCGGTGCCATTGTCGGTCAGCCGTCCCTCGGCGGTGACGGGCCCCGGAAAGCCGGGTGCCAGCAGTGCCGCATTGGCCAGCCGGGCCGTAAGGTCGATGTGCCGGGTGTCGCCGTCCAGCACGCCCTTGGCCGTGGCACCCAGCTGTGGATTGCTCAATTCGAGCGACTGCAATCGAATCCGCCCATTTCGTTCTTCAGCCAGCACTGACAATCGGCTTTCGCCCGCCAGAACCTGGTCTACCTCGGTTTGACCAATGGCCAGATCGCGGCCGCTGCCTTCGAGTGTGAAAACCCGCGCGCCGTCAGTCTCTTGCAGGCGCACATCGGCGTTCAGGGCGCCACGCAGGCCGCGCCCAAGTGTCGCGAGGTCAGAGAAATGGACATTCGCGGTCAGATCGCTGGCGCCGCTGCGCAAAACGCCCTGCGCCTGCCCGGTCAACGCCTGCGCTGCCAGTGTCAGTTCGCGCAGGGAAATGCCGGTTTCGTCGCGCTTGGCCGAGACTGAAATGGTCGAGCGCCCGGCAAGAATTCGATCCAGCTCGGGCTGGCTTGTCGTGATGTCGATGCCCGAAATCTGCGCCTGCCCGTCAAAAGCGCCGCTCAGGGCGCTGTAACTGCCCTCGATTGTCGCATCCGCGCGGCCCGAAACGGCGCGCCCGGCCAAGTCCGACAGATAGGCAAGGTCGGACTGGCGCAGGTTGGCATGTCCGCTGACGGTCATCGCGCTATCCAACCCGTCAATCGTCAGGCCGCCGCCCAGCCCATAACCGCGCCCTGTCGCCTTGATCTGCGGCAGCCGCAACGCGCCACCTTGCTGCCAGTAAAACAACGTCCGCCCCGACAGAAACGGACCCACGGCGCGATCCAGGGCAGGATCGGCCATGGCAATGCCGCTTGCAGTGTAATCGACGGTGCCGCCGACCGTCGCCGGCTGCCCGCTGAGCTGCCCGATCCGCCCCGAACCCGACAGCCGCAAGCTATAGATTTCGACACTATCCCGGCGGAAACCGTCCAGTTTTCCGCGCAGCGTCCAGCCGTCACCCTTGGCCTTGTCATAGCCCAGCGCCAGATTGCCAGCCTTGACCCAGGTCCTGTTGCCAGCCAACGGCAAAAGCACGTCGGCGCGATTTGCCAGCCCGATCTTCACCGACAGATCGGCACGCTCTGGCAGGCCCGAGGCAAACAGCTCGACCGAGCCCGCCAGCTTCAACGCCTGCGAGTCGATGCTGAGCACCGGCAAGCTAAGTCGCCCTGAAGCCTGCCGGGTGCCCTCGGCCATAAGCTGCACCTGATCGCCAAAAAAGCCCTGATATTCGACGGGCAGCAGCGGCGCGATGTCGCCGCCCAGGTTGGCGCTGAAGCCTTGCGCGCCGTCGATGGTTTTCAGCACCACCTTGCCAGCAAGTCGCGGTTTGCGGTCCGAAGTCAGCCGAATGTCGGCGGTGAAATCGTCGATCGGCCCGGTTCCGGCAACCGCCAGCGACACTGCAGGCTTGCCCGGCAGTCCGATCAGATTGGCGGCAATGCCGTCGGCACCCTCTGATACCAGCAAATCCAGCGCCAAGGTGCGGGTGGCGTTCGTATAGGCGCCGGTCAGCGTCAGCGTCCCGTCGCGCCCATCAATCCGCGTAATGGACAGCGTGGTGTTGGCCTCGCCATCCGCAAGCTGCAATGAGCCAGCAAGCGACACCTCTGCCGCCGCCCCGAACAGCGGTTCGCCCAAGCTGACGCGCCCGGCGCTGATCTTGCCGATCGAAACCGAGACCGGCAGTTCAGGTAGGGCAAAGGGCTTGGCCTCGGGGGCGGGCGCGCCCGTGGCATCCGAACCCGGCAGGCGCGGCACCAGAATTTCCTCGGCCGACAATTCGGCGATCTCGACCTTGCCGGACAAAAGCGCGCTGCGACTCCACGAGATGGCACCCTTGTTGATCGTAAGCCAGACCCCCGCGTCATCCGCGATGGTCATCTGATCGAATGTGGCGCGCGACGACAATGCCCCAGCAAACCCGTCGATCAGGATGGTGCGGCCAGAACCCGAAAGGTTGTCCTCCAAAAGTCCGGTCAGATAGCTGCGATCACGCTCTGTTTGCGTGTCCTGTGCGGCGGCAGACAGCGGCAAGAGGCACAGCGCAATGGCCAGGAAATACCCGCGCATCAGAAGGCCTGTCCGATCCCGAGGTAGACTTGCACCCCGCTTCCAGTATTGCCCCCGACCGGCCCGGCCACGTCAAAGCGGATCGGACCGATCCCGGTATTGTAGCGCAGCCCGACCCCGGCGCCTGCGTGCCAATCGCCGGAATCGTCAAAGAAATCGGCGGCACCGATCCGGCCCGCATCATAAAACGCAACGACACCTATCTTGTCGGTCACATCGGCGCGCAGTTCAGCCGAAAGCCCCAGAAACTTTGTGCCGCCGGTGCGCAGATCGCCGCCGCGCAGAACATTCACCCCCAGCGACTGATAGGGCTGTCCCCGCACCGTGCCGCCGCCGCCCGAGTAGAACAGATATTCGCGCGGGGTTTCCAGTAGCCCCGAACCCACCACCGCACCCAACTGTGCCCGGCCCGCCAACACAAAGCGCCCAGAGCCAAGCGCCCGATAGGCCCGCAGATCAGCCTTCAGCTGTGCCCCCGACCCGGTCGACCCGAAACCGAGAAACGGCGTCGCGTCGGCCGCAAGGTAATAGCCCTTGGTGGCATCAAGCGGCACGTCGCGGTTGTCCCACGTCAGGTTCGTCGGCAACGCCAACTGCCGATAGCGTGTGATCGAAAAGGCGTCCGTAACCTCGGTCCAGCTGTAGCTGACACCAAATTCACCCGTTAGGCGCGGGTTGAAGATATGGGTCAGACCCACGCCCACGGAAAAGCCCTTCGAGGAATAGTCAACCTCGTCCAGTTGATCGATGCTCGACTCGATATAGGCCGACGTATCGGGCGATAGTGTTGCGGGCCGCTCGATACGGGCGCCCAGAGTAAAGTCCGATCCACCCGAAGCACCGCCAATTCCGGCGACCTCCGCATCGACGCGGAGCCGTTCTCCGCCCCCCAAAAGGTTGCGATGCAGCCAGTATCCCGAGACGGTCAACCCGTCGAGGCTGGACAGCTCTCCGCCAAAGCCAATGCGGCGGGGCTTGTTTTCCACCACCTCAAGCAGCGCATCGAGGCTTGGGCCGGGGCTTAGGGTCTCGGCCTCGGTTACGGTGACCGAGCTGAAGATCTCGGTCCGGCGCAAACGGGCGCGAACTTCGTCAAGCTTGGCCGGATCAAAGATCTTGCCGGTCGGATACCCGGCGATCTTGGCCAGACGGCGCGGGTCCATCCGCTGATATCCCTGCATCGTCAATTGCCCGAACCGCACCCGCGGGCCGGCATCCAGCGCAATATCGGCAGCCAGTGTCTTGGCGCGGTGATCGGCGGTGATCTGCTGGCCTGTTACGGCGGCTTTGGCATAGCCCTGATTGCGCCAACCTTCGACCCCGGCTGTGGCCGCGGCCACGATTTCGCCCGATTTTGCCACCTCGCCTGGCGCATAGCCGGGGGGCAGTTCGGTCTTTTTGGCCAGGGGCGCTATGGTCGCGCGCGAAAACGCAAAGCGCGGGCCGGGGGTGATGCGCATCGTTACCTTGTGAACCGAGGCGGGGGCATCCAGCGGCGCAATGGCCGCCGCCTCGCGGCCGTCCAACAAGATCGAGATCGTGCCGGAATAGTAGCCTTCGGAATAAAGCGCGCCCAAAAGTCGGGCATAGTCGGCCCGGGCGGCGGCGAAAATCTCTTGCGGGTCCTCGGCCTTGGCGCGCCCCGCCTCGCGCGTCAGCGACGCGCCGGCCAGAAGATTGCGCAGCGCCTTGTCTGCGCCGGGCGTCTCGAATGTGAAGTCCAGCGCCGAGGCCGATTGTATGAAAAGCGCCAAAACAGCGGCTCCCGTCACCAAGCCTGTCGCCAACAGTCGCACCTTGCGCTGAACCATTCCCGTTCCCCCGAACACACCGCCTGCAGAGTCGCAGTATTCGGCGCGGTTTTCCAGTGCCCTTGCCTTTGACAGGTGGGGTTTGGCCCGCCTTAGCCAAAAAGTGATCGCGCTAAGGCTGGATCAATGCGGCGCGCCACTCTTCCAGAAAGGCGCGCCGCTTGAGCGCGTCAAGATAGACCAGCAATCCGGGGTCAAGCCGGATCGGCCGCAGATGAGGTTGCGCGGCCAGCGCCGCCTCGTCGATGGGCGGCAGACCGGCCTCGGACGCGATCAGCGCACGCCCCGAGGGCCCGAGAAGATAGTCCAGAAACGTGCCGCCCAAAACGGGAGATCTGGCCGCGCGCGGGATCAGCGCGGTGCGCAAAAGGGTCAGCGTATGGTCCTCAAGCTCGATCAACATGGTGCTGTCATCCCCGGCAAGGCGCGGTGCGGCATAGCTGCCAAGAACGTTGTAGGCCAACACCAGCCGCCCCGCCTTCAGATCGTTGATCATCGGCGCGGTGCTGTCGTAAAGCACCGGTTCCAGCCCGCCCATTACCTCGGCCAGCCGCCAGAACGTATCGGAAAGCCGCGCGTCCTGCGTGGCGAACAGATAGCCCGCCCCCGAGCGTTCCGGGTCATAGGTGCCGATCCGGCCGCGAAACCGTTCAGGGTAGTCGCGCAGCAAGGCCGTCAGTTCACGCCGGGTGCGCGGTGGCGCCAGCCCGTCAAAGACACTGCGTGCGGCGATCAGCACGACGGGTTCTTGCGCAAAGGCAAACAGGGTGTCTTGCCAGCGCGCCCAGCCGGGCAGGGCGGTGGTGCGCTCGGACTGCCACGGCAAGGCGAAACCATCATTGGCAAGCTGCATCTGCAAGTCCATTGCCGATGAGATCACAAGGTCATAGGCCGCGCCATCGGTCACAATCGCGGCCTGAACCTGCTGGCTGTTGGCGACGGTGTAGTGAATCGTGATGCCCCGGTTCACCGCCTGAAACCCGGCGATCACCGGCGCCATGATCTGCGTGTCAGTGGTTGAAAGCACCCGCAGAACCGCGACCTCGGGGCCCGGAGCGGCAAAGCTGGCCTCTTCTTCAACCTCAAAACCATGCGCGGGCAGCAACCCGGCAAGCATCAACCCAAGGGCAAGAAAAGCGCCGCGCATGTGCCACCCTCCGCGTGTTCAGACAGGTCCAGTCGCCCCCCATGGGCCGCTGTGACCTCATCGACAATCGTCAGACCCAGACCCGAGCCGACAATATCCCTCACATTGCCGCCGCGCGCAAAGCGCCGCGTCAGTTCCGCCTGATTCACCCCCGAAAGGCCGCGCCCACGATCTGACACCGCGACCCGCGCCAATCCGTCAACGACCTCCAGCGAAATCAAGATTTCCTCGTCTGGAGGCGAATATTTCACCGCATTGTCCATCAGGTTGCGCAAGGCGCTTTCCAGCAGCAAACGGTCGCCCGTCACGGTGACGGCAGCCTCAAGGCCTTGGGTGCGGATTGCCAGATCTTTCAACTCGGCAGTGGGTGCAAAGCTTTGTGCGACCCCCGCGACCAGCTTGCCCAGATCGACAGGTTCGCGTGCCAGCCGGTCTGATCGGTAGACCACCGTCGCATGGTCCAGAAGCTGGCTGGCCGAGCGCGCGCTTTCCTCGACCGACCGGATGACCGCACGCAGCGTGTCACGCGCCTCTTCGGTTTCGGCGCGGCGAAGCGCGATTTCAGCCTTGGCGCGAACCGTGGCGAGGGGCGTGCGAATATGATGGGCGGCCTCGGTGATAAAGGTCTCGGTGCGCGTCAAGGCGGCGCGCAGCCGGGCAATAAACCCATTCAGTGCGGTAATCAGCGGCACCAGTTCCGCCGGCGAGGGGTGATCGACGCTGCGCAAATCGCGCGGGCCACGCCGGCCAACCGCCTCGGCCAGCCGGTCGATCGGGCGCAGAACCGAGCCAGCGGTGATCATCGACAAGATCGCGGCCAGCGCGAATACCCCCAACCCCAGCCCGGCGGCGCGGTTCGCTACCCGTGCGGCAATGGTGTCTTGTCCGGTGCGGGTCTGCGCCACCATCACCGTCACCGCCACGGGGGCGTTGTCGGCCAGAACCACCCGCTCGACCGCCGCGACGCGAACCTGCGTCTGTCGGTAGGGCAGGGTGTAAAATACCGGGCTGGCCAGCCCCGAGCCCAGCTTTCGCGCCGGTGCGGGCAGGTCGTCATAGCCGGTCACAGTGACCTCACCCACCGCGATACGGTAAAAGATCCGGTCCTGACTGATCGAGCCAAGGATCGAAAATGCCTCGTGCGGCAGATCGATGGAAACGCCGTCCTCGCCGCCGCGCAACTCGTCTGCAATGGCTAGTGTCGCCGCGCCCAGCACCCCGTCCAAGGTTTCCTCGGCGGCGTCTCCGGCAACAGTGCGAACCGTGACATAGAGCAAGACGGCAAGCGCCGCTGCCAGCGCCAAAAGCTGCAATACCAGCCGCTTTCGCAACGATATGGCGCCTGTGCGCTTCATCCCGCGCTTATCCGATAGCCCAATCCGCGGACCGTTTCGATCCGCGCACCCGAGCCTTCCAGCTTTTTGCGCAGCCGCGCGATATAGACCTCGATCGCGTTGTCGCTGACGCTTTCGGCGTAGGAAAACAGCCGGTCGCACAACTGCGCCTTGGAAAAGATCCGGTCTGGCGCGGCCAGCAGAATCTCCAGCAGGCGCAGTTCTCGGTTGCGCAGTTCGCGCGGCTCATTGGCGATCACGACTTGTGCGGTCAAGGGGTTGAAAGTGAATCCCGCGAATCGCTGCACCGTCTGCGTGGCTCCTCCGCGACGGCGCAGAACGGCCCGGCATCGGGCTTCCAGTTCGGCGAAATCGAACGGTTTTGTCACATAGTCATCGGCGCCAAGATCCAGAACATCGACCCGGTCGGCCACCCCGGCGCGCGCCGTCATCACGATGATCGGCACATCGCGTCGGGCGCGCCTTTGGCGGATCAGGAAATCACGCCCATCGCCATCTGGCAAAGAAAGGTCCAGCAAAATCAAATCATAAGGCGCGGCCGACAGGCAGTCTTCGGCGTCGGCCAAAGACCCGGCGTGATCGACGGCATGGCCATCCAGCCGCAGCCTTTCGGCAACCGACTGCGCCAGATCGGCGCTGTCCTCGATCATCAGGAACCGCATGAAAGACCCTTTTATCGTGCGTGACAGGTTGATGTCAGGTTTCGGACAAATCGTCGCAACCTGCAAGCAAGTGTTTGCGCCCGCCAATGGCGCGACGGCTTCAGCAGTAATTGTCTGGGAGGACACCGATGAATTTCACCCGTCTTTTGGCGCTGGGAACCAGCGCGCTAATCAGCCTTGGCGCATCGCAGGCCATGGCAACCGAATGTATCGCCCCGGCGAATGCGGGCGGCGGCTGGGATTTTACCTGCCGTCAGGTGGGCAAGATCCTTTATGACCTCAAACTGGTCCCGAACCCGGTTCAGGTCACCAACATGGCCGGCGCCGGTGGCGGTCTGGCGTTCTCGAACGTGGTGAACGAGCGCAATACCGACGACGACCTGATCGTCGCGGCGTCTTCGGCCACCACGACCCGCCTTGCCCAGAACGCCTTTGGCGGTGCGACCGCCGATCAGGTGCGTTTTGTCGGCGCGATCGGCGCCGATCCCGGCGTGATCGTGGTTGCCAAGGACAGCCCGTGGCAGAACCTGACCGACATGGTCGAGGCGATCAAGGCCGATCCGGCGTCGGTTACTTTTGCCGGAGGCTCGGCGGCAGGTGGTTTTGACCACATGAAACCCCTTCAGATCCTCAAGAAAGCCGGTTTCGACGACGTGCGCGCCATCAAGTATATTGGCGTCGATGGCGGCGCGGATGCGATCACCCAGACCATCGGGGGGCACACTCAGGCAATGACCGGCGACATGTCCGAGATCATTGGCTTTATCAAGTCGGGTGACGTGCGTGTGCTTGCGGTCATGACCAACGAACGGGTGCCGGGTTTCGAAGATATCCCGACCGCGAAAGAGCAGGGTTTTGATGTGATCGCGGTCAACTGGCGCGGGCTTTACGTTCCCAAGGGGATCTCTGACGACGCCTTCACGATGTGGGCCTCGAAGCTGCAGGCCGTTGCCGACAGCGCCGAGTGGCAAGAGGTGATGAAGTCGAACGGTCTGGCGCCGTTCACGCTTGTCGGAAATGACTTCCAAAGCTGGGTCGATGGCGTGATTGCCGAAACCACCGAGCTTTCGAAGGAAATCGGGGTTATCCAGTAATGGCCTCTGACCGGATCTTTGGTCTGGTCGTGATCGCGGTGGCGCTGGCATTCATTGCCAGCGCCCTTGCGATGCAGACCAGCTTCCTGACCGACCCGGTGGGGTCGAAGACCTTTCCGCTGATTATTGGCGGAGTGGCGCTTCTGGCTTCGTTTGTTGTTGTGTTGAAGCCCGACGCAGACCCTGTTTGGCCGGGGGTCGAGACCTTCTTGCGGTTGGGTTTCGCGCTGTCGGTGCTGATCGGTTATGCCTATGCGCTCAAACCGATGGGCTTCCTGATCCCGACCGCCATTGCGGCAGGGGTCTTGTCCTATCAGATCACGCCCCGACGCGGCCCGGCGCTGCTGACCGGTCTGGGTCTGTCGGGTGGGCTTTACGTCTTGTTCAAATTCGGCCTGGGTCTGGGGCTTGTCGGCCTGCCCAAGGCAATCTTCGGCTGAGGAGGGGCGGGGCGAATGGAACTACTTTCAAATCTTGGACTCGGGTTTTCTGTGGCGCTGACACCGTTATCGCTGTTTCTGGCGGTTGTCGGGTGCTTCATGGGCACGATCATCGGCGCGCTGCCCGGCCTGGGGCCGTCGAACGGCGTCGCGATCCTGATTCCGCTGTCGTTTTCGCTTGGGCTCGATGCGACCTCGGCTTTGGTGTTGTTGACCTCGGTCTACTACGGCGCAATGTATGGCGGGCGCATCAGTTCGATCTTGCTGAACATTCCGGGCGACGAGCCGGCGCTGATGACCACGCTCGACGGTTATCCGATGGCCAAGGCGGGCCGAGCGGGCGACGCGCTGGTGCTGTCGGGTGTGGCCAGCTTTGTCGGCGGGTTCTTCGCTACGATCGGGTTGATGGTGCTGGCGCCACTGCTGGCGCGGGCAGCCTATTTCTTTGGCCCGTCCGAGTATTTCGCGCTTTACCTGCTGGCCTTCACAACATTGGGCGGGATCACGTCGAAAAATCAGGCCAAGGCGCTGATCGCGGCCTGCATCGGGCTGGGTATCGCGATGATCGGTCTGGACAATACCACCGGCATGCCACGCTTTACCTTTGGCAATCTGCACCTGATGGACGGCGTCGATTTCCTTGTGGCGATTGTCGGCCTGTTTGCCATTGCCGAAGTGTTTTTCTTCATCGAAAGCCACGGCCTGAACTCGGCGATCGGGGTCAAGGTCGACAAGGTGACCATTCCGCTCAGGGATATCATCAAGTCGGGCTGGACGATGGCGCGCTCGACCGTGATCGGGTTTCTGGCGGGGGTGCTACCGGGTGCCGGGGCGTCGCTGGGGTCTTTCATGGCCTACGCGGCCGAAAAATCCATCGCCGGGCCGTCGGGCAGCTTTGGCAAGGGCGATCCGCGCGGCATTGCCGCCCCCGAGGCCGGCAATAACGCCGCCGCAGCCGGGGCGCTGGTGCCGATGCTGACGCTGGGGGTGCCGGGGTCTGGCACGACGGCCGTGCTGCTGGCGCTGTTGATGACGCTGAACATCACCCCGGGGCCGACGCTTTTTGCCGACAAACCCGAGGTTGTCTGGGGCCTGATCGCATCGCTGTTCATTGCCAACGTCGTGCTTTTGATCATGAACGTGCCGATGGTCAAGATCTTCGTCAAGATCCTGTCGGTGCCGGCATGGGTGCTGTTGCCGGGGGTCACGATGATTTCGTTCGTCGGCATCTATTCGCTGACCGGCAGCTACTTTGACCTGCTTTTGATGATTGCCTTTGGCGCCGCTGGCTATTTTCTGCGCAAGCTCGAGGTGCCGACCGTGCCGATCATCATGGGGATCTTGCTTGGTGGCCACATGGAAGACAGTCTGCGACGTTCGATGGTGATCTCGGGCGGTGACTGGACACATCTGTTCAACTCGTCGATCTCGATCGGCCTGTGGGTTGCGGCAATCGGCGGGCTGGTCGCGCCGCTGTTCTTGCGCAGGCTTGTCAAGCGGCCGGTGCCGCATGCGATGGATTTGGAGGACTGAGGTGACAAGGGTTTTGATCCCGACCGGCGCGCTGGGGCTGGGTTACGATCGCGCAGCCTTGGCCCGCGGTGTGGCCAACCGGCCAGACATTATCGCGGTCGACGGGGGGTCAACGGACAGCGGGCCCTCTTACCTTGGCCGCGGCGTGTCCAAATATTCACGCGCTTCGACCAAGGCAGAGTGGCGTGACCTGATGCTGGCCCGCGCCGAGGCGGGCGTGCCGCTGGTCATCGGCACCTCAGGCACCTGTGGTGCCGATACGGCGGTAGACTGGCTTTATGACATAACCGTGGAATTGGCCGCTGAACTGGGGCAGAGCCTGCGTGTCGCAAGGCTCTATTCCGGCCAAAATGGCGCAGAGATGACAAAGGCGCTGGCGGCCGATCAGATCGTCCCGTTGCCCGGCGCGCCCGAAATCTCGGCCGACGTTCTGGCGTCTTGCAGCAATATCGTAGCACTGGCCGGGGCCGAGCAAATTCAGGCGGCGCTTGCCACCGGCGCCGATATCGTTATCGCCGGGCGCACCACTGACACGGCCATCATTGCCGCGCTGCCGCTGTTGAATAGCGACCATGCCGGGGCCGCGTGGCATGGCGCCAAGGTGGGCGAATGTGGGGCCATTGCCACCACGAACCCTGCGTCGGGCACCATTCAGATCGACTTTGATGCCGGCGGTTTCGTGATCGAACCGTTGGGCGCAACCGCCCGTGCCACACCCTATACCGTTTCGGCGCATATGCTTTACGAAAACTCGGACCCGTTCATTCTGTATGAGCCGGGCGGGCATCTGGATGTGACCGCCGCGCGCTATAGTGCGCTGGATGACCGGCGGGTGCGGGTCGAAGGCTCGGTCTGGGTTCCGGGGCCGTATACGGTCAAACTTGAGGGCGCGCGTATCGCCGGGTATCAGACCGTCGCCCTCGCGCTGCTGCGTGAACGCCGCTATGTCGCCGCCGCGCGGGAATGGGCCGACATGGTCATCGCCGAGACCCGCGCCAAAGTCGCCGCGCGTCTGGGGCTGAGCGATTCCGACTATGACCTCGAAATCCGGCTGATCGGCGTGGACGCGACCCTTGGTGCGCTGGAAAACCGGCGCCCGCTGCCTGCCGAGGTCGGCGCGCTGGGTATCGTGACCGCCCCGACCGAAGTCCTTTCCGCCGAGATCGGCAAGTTTTTGAACCCCTACCTTCTGCATCACGCCCTGACCGAGGACGAGCCGATGCCCACCTTTGCCTTCCCCTTTTCACCGGCTGAAATGCAGCGCGGGGCGCTTTACGAATTCTGCTTGAACCATGTCTTGCATCTGCAAGATCCGATGCAGGCCTTTCGTCTGACGGTGAGCGAACTGAAACATGGAACCGACGTGAAAATGGGGCCGAGGTAGGAAATGGCTGAACTGGGTAGCATTGTCGAAAAGGTCCGCTCCAAGAACGCCGGGCCGTTCTGGCTGACAATTGACATTTTCTGCGGGAATAGAGACGTTTTTGACCGCGTGATCCCGCTTCCGACTGCCCGCGTGGCCGCATTGTTCGGGGTCGAAGAGGCGCAGGTAAAGCGGTTTGAAATACCTGATCTCAATGTGGTGAAATTCTCGGTGCCGCGCCCGGTGGTGCAGGGCACGCGCACCGACCGCGACATGCATGGTGCGGGCTGGGGCGCGCTGCTGGCTGAACTTGAGATCTAGCACTCAGCTGCGCAGCACGCCGCCAAAGATCCGGTCCATGTGTTCCGTCAGGTAGATCACCAGCCAGCGGGTAAAGCGTTCCGGGTGGCGTTTCACCTCGGCGGCCAGATCATAAAGGCCGATCCAACGCACTTCGCTGACCTCATCGGGGTTGGTGGTTATGGTGGTGTCGGGCTTGGCATAGGCCAGATAGATATCGACCACCTCATGTTCGATCAGCCCGCCACCCACGTCGGCGCGGTATTCGATGCGATCAGTGAAGGCAGGGTAAAGCCCGCTGATTCCCAGTTCCTCGCGCAACCGCCGCACAGCGCAGTCCACCGACGCCTCGCCCCATTTCGGATGGGTGCAGCAGGTGTTGGCCCACAGGCCGCCCGAATGATATTTCCCTGTCGCGCGCCGCTGGATCAGCACGTTTTCCCCGTCAAAAACAAAGATCGACACAGCCTTGTGGCGGAGCCCCTTGCGGTGCACCTTCAGCTTGTCAACGGGGGTCAGGCTGTCGCCGACCCAAGCGGGGATCTTTTCTTGCATGGCCTCTCGTCGAAAACGGGCATTGAAGCAATTGCGCCGCCGACAGGATTCCCCACGGCGACGCAATCGTCACTTGGTCAGCTTGCCGCAGGGGCAGCGTGCGGCGCCTTCCGGCCGCCATGCGCTTAGGAAACGCGCGGCTCGGGTGCCTTTTGCGCCTCGGCACGGCGGGCCAGTTCTGCACGGTAAAGCGCAAGAAAATCAACGGTTTCAAGGTTGAACGGCGGAAAGCCTCCGTCGCGCGTCACGTCCGAGACAATCCGCCGCACGAACGGGAACAGCATGCGAGGGCATTCGATCATCAAGAACGGGTGAAGCTGTTCTTCGGGCACGCCTTCGACGTGGAAGATGCCGCCATAATCGACCTCAAGCAGGTAAAGCGGCGTTTCGGTGGCTTTGTTCGTCGCGGTGATCCGGAACTTGGTGATCACCTCATACTGGTGCTCGACCGGGCGCTTGCGAGCGTCAAGGCTGACCTGAACCTGCATCTCGGGCGCGATTTCACCCGCTTGCAGGCCCTTTTGCGCTACCACGTTTTCAAACGACATGTCGCGCACGAACTGCGCCAGCACGCTCATCTTGACCTGAGGCGCCTGCGCCTCGGCACCATTCGTTTCGTCCGTCATCGGTTTCTCCACTCCTGTCAGTTGCGCAAGGGTCTATCACCCCCCGCGACGCCTCTCAATGCCGAGTCCAGCCCGACGGCCCTTGTTTCGGGTGGTTTTCCGGCTCGATTTCATAGAAGTCACCGTCGATCACGTTCGACTCGTGCGGCTTTGCCGGCCTTGGCCCCATCGTAAAGCTGGCGACCTGCATCCGCTTGGCCAGCCAGCGCATGACCGCCGCTCTTACCTGCGGGATCAACAGCAAGATCCCCATGGTGTCGGTAAAAAACCCTGGCGTCAGCAGCAGCGCCCCGGCGAACAGGATCAGCGCGCCGTGGGCAAGCGGTGCTGTCGGATCGCGCAGGTCGGACATGGCCCCGCGCAGATCGGCCAAGGCGCGGGCGCCCTGCGCGCGCACCAATGAGGTGCCGATCAGCGCGGTCAGCAGCACCAGCCCCAGTGTCGGCCAAAGGCCGATCAGCCCGCCAACCTGGATGAACAGCCCGATCTCGATCAGCGGTACCGCGACAAAAGCCGAAAAAATCCACATCGTCGTGCCCTTTCTCGTGGTTCAATTGCATTTGGGGCGGCAGTGGACTTGATCACGCCCCTGCCCTACATAAGTGGAGATAGCGCCGTTACCAATCAAAAGGCTGCCCGAGGGTTTTATCGAATGTCCAATGCCGTGATTCAGTTGCTGGTCCTTGCGGGGATAGCGATCTTTTTGATCCTGCGCCTGAAAAGCGTTCTGGGCACCCGTGAGGGTTTTGAAAAGCCCGAAGTGCCGCTGGAGGCACCCGAAACCCGTTCCGTCCGTCGCGGCTTTGAGGTGATCGAAGGCGGCCCCGATCAGGACATCACCGACCATGTTCCCGAAGGGTCGGATGCAGCGATTGCGCTTGCCGCAATGAAGCGGGCCGAGCCCACGTTCAATGTGACGGGTTTCTTGCAAGGCGCCCGCGGCGCTTATGAAATGATTCTGATGGCATTCGAGAAAGGCGAGATCGAAAAGGTTCGTGCCTTTCTTGCCCCCGAAGTCTACGCCGCCTTTGAAAGTGTGGTGAAGGACCGCGAACAGCAAGGCCTGACGGTTCAGGCCGAGTTTCTGGGTCTGCGCGATCTGGCCCTTGAAGAGGCCGAATTCAACAACAGCACCCGCGAGGCCGAGCTTTCCGTGCGCTTTACCGGAGAGCTGATCTCATCGGTGCGCGATGCGAACGGAACGGTGGTCGAGGGTGACCCCAAAGCCTCGAGAAAACAGCGCGACGTCTGGACTTTCGCGCGCAAGATGGGCAGCGCCGACCCGAACTGGCAGCTTGTCGCCACAGGCGGCTGAGGCGGCGATGCGGGCGCTGCGCTTTTCTGATCTTCCCGGCTGGGAATCCGACGATCACGCCGCCGCTTGGGCGGCGTTTTCCATGACATACGCCCATTGTCCGGCAAACGTGCCAGACCCGCGCGCCTGGTTCGAAGCGCACTTCACCCCCTATGAAGTCACTTCTGGAACCGTGCATTTTACCGGATACTATGAACCGGAACTGCCCGGTTCACTGACGCCGACCCCCCGATTTGCGCATCCGCTTTACGCACCGCCGCCGGGGTTGGGCGCACAGATGCCCTGGCACTCGCGGGATCAGATCGTGGCGGACAACCTCTTGGCCGGACAGGAACTTGTCTGGCTGGAAAGCGCGATCGAAGCGTTCTTGGCGCAGGTTCAAGGTTCGGTTCGTGTCCGTCTGGCCGAAGGCGGAACTCTGCGCCTAGGCTATGCGGCCAAGAACGGCCAACCCTACCGCTCGGTCGGGATCGAACTGGTGAGCTGCGGCGCGATACCCGCCGCCGAAATCAGTTCCAACGCGATTCGTGCCTGGTGTGGTGCGCATCCGGCGCAGGTGCAGGACCTGTTGAACCACAATCCGTCGTTCGTGTTCTTTCGCCCGCTCGATCTGCCCGAGGACACGGGCCCGCAGGGCGCCATGGGTGTCCCGGTCACCGCGCTGCGCAGCCTTGCGGTGGACCCGGAACATATCCCGCTGGGCACGCCGGTCTGGGTCGATTGCCCGGGCCTCGCGCCGCGGCTGATGGTTGCGCAAGATACTGGCAGCGCAATCAAGGGGGCAGGGCGCGGCGATATATTTTGCGGAACGGGCGATGCTGCGCTGGTGCTGGCGAATGGCCTGAATACCGCCGGTCGGATGATTGCCTTGTTTCCGCGCAAGGTATTGCCATGAGGCGCCGCAAGCTGACCCCGGAAGAGCGCGACCTCTGGTCACGCGTTGCCGCCACCACGCAGGCGATTCACCCCGCCCGCCCGATTGTGACCGACCCGGCAGCGACGCTGCACCATCCGGCGCCCAAAAGAGCCCTTGCCCCGAAACCCGAGGTGCGGGATTTTCAGATCGGTCAATCCGCCCCAGGTTTTACCTTTCGCCACGACCTGGCGTCGTCGCTGGCAGATAGGCTGGCCGCCGCCCCGATCCGTATGGACCGCAAGGCCCATCAGAAAATGACCCGCGGGCGGCTCGATCCCGAGGGTCGGATCGATCTGCACGGCATGACCCTCGCGCAGGCCCACCCCGAGTTGATCCGCTTTATCCTGAATGCTCAGGACGCAGGCAAGCGGCTGGTGCTGGTGATTACCGGCAAGGGCAAACGCGGGCTGGATGACGGACCGATTCCGCAACGCCAAGGTGTCTTGCGCCATCAGGTGCCGCAATGGTTGCACCTGCCGCCGCTGGGTGCGGCGGTGCTGCAAATCTCGCCGGCGCATCTGAAGCACGGCGGATCAGGCGCCTACTACGTCTATTTGCGCCGCAACCGGTAGCCGCTTTCGACCGCCACAAGGCACAGCACGCAAGAGGCCGCGATCACCGCCGCAATCCAGCCAGTCTGCGCCGGAAAGGCAATGCCCTGGTCGATCAGCACCCCCGTGATGCCGGGCCCCAGCGCCGAGCCAAGCACCACAAAGGCCAGCACCACCGATTTGATCGAGCCAATATGCCGGGTGCCGTAGACCTCGGCCCAATAGGCATTTGGCAGCGTTGCCTGCCCGCCCGAGGTCACCCCCATCAACGCGATCGCCAGCGCCGCTCCGGTCAGACTGTCGCTGACTGCCAGCACCACGAACGCCAAGGCAAGCGTCAACGGATAGACCCCCATCAGACGCGTCGCGCCCACCCGGTCCAGCGCCCAGCCGAACAGAAACGATGACGCCACGCTGGTCGCCGGAAACAACGGAAACAGCGCGACCAGCGCAAGATGGTCCCAACCCCGCACCCCGGCCAGATGCACCTGCTGAAAATAAAACGCCGAAACAAAGATCGGATGTGCCGATACAGCCGGGATCACCGCCCAGAACATGCCCTGACGCACCACTTCGCCCCGAGTCCAGTGCCGCCCGCCCATGCCGGGGCTGGGGGTTTCGGCGCTCAGGCTCTGCGGGGTGCGCTCTTGCTGCAACAAGAGCCGCAGCAGCGGCACGCCCAACAGGACCGCCACCGCCGCCCCCAGCCAGATCATCCGCCAGTCGGCCACGCGCATCAGCGCCACACTCAGCAAGGGCAAGGTTGCCTCGCCCAGTGCAAAGCCCAAGGCGGCTATCGCCAGTGCCCGGCCCCGGTTGGCGACGAACCACCGTGCCATTGCCACCACAGCGGCATGCGGCGCCATGCCTTGGCCAAAGAAACGCAATCCGAATATCACCACCGGAAGCGCCCAGACCGCCCGGTTGAACGCCATTGCGATGCAGACAAGCGCCAATGTCAGCAACACCGCCGTGCCAAAGGCGCGCACCCGAAACCGGTCGATCAGCCCCCCGGCCCAGACCATCGTTGCCGCCGAGCTCATCGTCGCGGCGGTATAGATCAGCCCCCAATTCCCGTCGCTCAGCCCGTATTCGGCCCGGATCTTCCCCGCAAAAACGGAAATGAAAACGGTTTGCCCAAAGCTTGACAGAAACGCGAGCAGCATCCCCGCACCCAGCCAGCGTGCGTTCTGACGCAAGAATCCCCAAAATGTCATACACGCCTCCCAATACGCCTTGATGGCCCCGGTGCGCGTCAATGAAAAGGGGGGTTCAGTTCGTCAGACCCGTGGCAATCTGTTCGACCGGCGCCAAGACGATCCGCGTGGCTTGCTGCACCGTCAGAACGACGCCCGGAACAAGGCCCGCTCGGGTCGATTGGTCACCGTCAAGCGCGGCCGCCATGGCGCCCGTCTGTCCTAACAAAGCCAAAAGCGCGGGCGAACGGCCCAGTGTGAAATGTCCATCACCGACGGAAAAGGCCCCCACCTCGACCATCGTGACCTTCAGGTCCGCGACCCGGTCCAGGTCTTGCAGGTTGCCCAGCCTTTCGGTTTCGCCCGAAAGCCGCGCAGCCAGTCGCAACGCATGATCGCGCTGCGAGGTAACGATCACGAAAGGCTCTGGCAATCGCCCGACGGCGCGGGCCTGCGCGCGAAAAACATCGACATCGAGATCAGGGGAAATCAGCACCACAGCGGCCAGATGCTCCAGCGTTCCCCTCTTGCCGGAACGGGCAATTTGGCGCAGCGTCTCCATGGTCAGCGCGCCGCCCATCGAATGGGCCACGATGATGATCCGCCGCGCCCCGGCGGCTGTCACCTGATCCAGCAGATCCTCAAAGCCGTCCCGCGCAAACAACGCCGAGTCGCGGTCGTAGGCATAGCCCAACGGGTGCGCCATCGACGGCCATGAATAATGCACCAGCACACCGGGCAAATCCAGATCGTGGCCAAGCTGCGCGAAACGATACATGCCCTCGGCCAGCGTGTTGTTGTAGCCATGCACGAACACCACCGCCTCGTTGCCATTTGCCCGAAGCGCACGCGCCAGATCGGACCGGAACGCCGGCGCGTTGGGGTAGAATTGTTCGGACGTGGTCAGGAAATCGCGCGTGGGATCCGGTTTCGCACCTTTTGGCGTAAAGCGGATATCGCCCGGCTTGCGATCCGGCGGCACTGCCACGTCAAACTGCGCATAGGCCACATGCTCAAGCCGACCTCGGGTCATCGGCACCCCGGTCTCCGGGTCCGGTCCCCGCGTCGTGCCCAAGAAGATCGCCCGGCCCGGCGCCAAATCGGCCCCCGGTGGCGCCAGCACGATCTCGCCGCGCGGCGAACAGGCCACCAGCACCATGACCACCCAAACCCAGACGAATCGCTGCATGTCGGTCCCTTCCTGCGGCGTCAGTAAAGCCGCATCACCGGCTCTTTAGAAGCCCATTCAGGCCAGGTTCTTGCTGAAACAGGCTCGATCTGAGATCTGACGTCACAGGACGTAGCGGCTTAGATCGGTCGAGCGCGACAAATCCCCCAGATGCTGTTCGACAAAGGCAGAATCGACCAACACCGCATCGCCGCCCCGATCGGGCGCGCTGAACGACAGCTCTTCAAAGACCCGCTCCATCACCGTGTAAAGCCTGCGTGCACCAATGTTTTCGACGCTGCGGTTTACCTCGGCGGCAATCCGTGCAAGGGCGGCAATGCCTTCGGGGGTAAAGGTGACCGTCACCTCTTCGGTCGCCATCAAGGCGGTGTATTGCAGCGTCAGGGCATTGTCGGTCTCGGTCAGAATCCGGACGAAATCGTCCTCGGTCAGAGGCTGCAATTCCACGCGGATCGGCAGGCGGCCCTGCAATTCCGGCAGCAGATCCGACGGCTTGGCGATCGAAAATGCCCCCGAGGCGATGAACAGGATGTGGTCGGTTTTCACCGGCCCGTGTTTGGTTGAAACCGTCGTTCCCTCGATCAGCGGCAGCAGATCACGCTGCACGCCTTCGCGGCTGACATCGGCGCCACGGGTTTCGGCGCGGGCACAGACCTTGTCGATTTCGTCGATGAAAACGATGCCGCTTTCCTGCACCGCCTCAAGGGCCGCCGCCTTTACCGCCTCGTCGTCGAGAAGTTTGTCCGCCTCTTCCGAGATCAGCAGCTCGTAGCTTTCTGCCACGGTCAGCCGCTTGCGGGTCTTGCGCCCGCCAAAAGCCTTGCCGAAGATGCTGCCAAGGTCCATCCCGGTCATGCCGCCGGGCTGTCCGGGTAGTTCGAACATCGGCATCGAGGGCGCCGGCTCGGTCACATCCAGTTCAATCAACGTGCTGTCCAGCTCGCCGCGCTTCAGTTTGCCGCGAAACATCTCGCGCGTGGCTTCGCGCGCATCGGCGCCGGCGATGGCCTCGATCACCCGTTCTTCGGCGGCGCTGTGGGCGCGCGCCTTCACGTCGTCGCGCATCCGGGTGCGGGTTTCGATCATCGCGGCGTCGGTCAGATCACGGATGATCTGTTCGACATCGCGTCCGACATAGCCCACCTCGGTGAACTTCGTCGCCTCGACCTTCAGGAACGGCGCGCGCGCCAGCTTGGCCAGACGTCGGCTGATTTCGGTCTTGCCCACGCCGGTCGGCCCGATCATCAGAATGTTCTTGGGGTAAACCTCTTCGCGCAGATCATCAGGCAACTGCTTGCGCCGCCAACGATTGCGCAGCGCCACCGCCACCGCCCGCTTTGCGGCCTTCTGCCCGATGATGTAGCGGTCAAGCTCTGAAACAATCTCGCGCGGGGTCAGGTTGGTCATCATCTACTCCGAATAGGGCGGCAAGCGGTGCTTGCCGGGAAAATCGGGCAACGCGCGCATCATCCGCGCCCGCAGGTCGGTCCAGAATGTGCCAAGCCCGGTGATGGCAAGGCCCAGAATGACCAGTATCCAGGCAAGGTTCATCTCGCCCCCTTGCCGCGCGACATAGCCGATCAGAAAAGCCAGATAGCCGATGCCCGCTGTCAGGAAGCTGCGCCGGTCGATAATCAGCGCCAGCATGGCGATTACCGCCAGCGCCAGTGCCAGCAGCCCATAGCCCGACTCTGGCCCCATGTTGAAAAACGTCAGCGCCACCGTGTTGACCAGCGCAGGTGCCGCCAGCAGGTGCAGCCAAAACCCCGAGGCAGAGTGCCGCCCCAGCCGATAGGGGTCGCGCATGTCAAACCAAAGCCCGCCCGCAAAGGCCAGCACGCCAAACGCCAGCATGCCGACGGCAAGGCCCGAGCCGCGCCGCAAGTCAAAATAATCCGAGGCGTTCAGCCCCATCGCACCAGGGCGCACCGTATGCGTCACCACCATGACCGCAGCCAAGCCGACAAGCCCCAGCACAAACATCGTGAACGGCAACCGATAGACCCTATACCAGGCCAAAAGCGCCACCGCGACGCCTGCCAGAACGGCAAGCGAGGCCCCGGTGGCGGTGCTGTCCAGGCTTAGCCTGCGTCCGACCAGCCAGACCATCACCCCACTGACGGCCAGCGCAAAGCCGATCACCAGAACGATCGAGGGCAACACCATCCGCCGCCGTCTGGTAAAGTATCCCGCCAGCGCCCAGCACAACCCCGCCCAAATCAGCATCATCACGCCCGGATGCCCGACCAGCGTCGTTATTCCCATGATGCCCGACACCAGAATGACCAGACCGACCGAGATGAAGATCTCGGCAAAGCCACGGAAAAGCTCGAACGGTTCGTCTTCGGCCTGCATCCCCAGACGATGCCCCGAACGGGCCTCGGCCAGCACCAAAAGCCGCGCGGCCTGAGCCTCGGTCACATGGCCGGCGGCGACGGCGGCGCGCAGATCGTCGGGGGTAATGTCAGCCACCAATTGTCTCCACGGTCAGATTTCCGTTAGTATAGACACAGATATCGGCCGCAATCGCCATCGCCTTGCGGGCAATCGTTTCCGCGTCGAAATCGGTTTCCATCAACCCGCGCGCAGCGGCCAGCGCATAGTTGCCACCCGAGCCAATCGCGGCCACGTCATGTTCGGGCTCGAGCACGTCGCCCGCGCCGGTTATCACGAACAACGAGGCGCCATCGGTGACAATCAGCATCGCCTCCAGATTGCGCAAGTATTTATCCATGCGCCAATCCTTGGCCAGCTCGACACAAGCGCGCGCCAATTGCCCCGGTGCGGTCTCGAGCTTTTTCTCAAGCCGGTCCAGCAGGGTAAAGGCGTCGGCGGTTGATCCTGCAAAGCCTGCGACCACCTCATGCCCGCCCGGGTTGAGACGCCGCACCTTCTTGGCGCTGCCCTTGATGACGGTTTGGCCAAGGCTGACCTGGCCATCGCCCGCCACGACCACCCGACCCCCCTTGCGCACCCCGATGATTGTCGTGCCGTGCCAGCCGGGAAACTTGTCTTCCGCCATGATCGCCCTCCGTTTGACCCCTGATATGAGGCGCGCGCCCGCCCCATGCAACCCTTGCCCTCTGATGGTTCGCTCGGTTAGCTTGCCAACATGTCACGCCCGCAGATTTTGCGCCTTTACTTTGATGCCGACTCTCTGCCCCAAATCCGGGCGCGCGAGCACAATTTCTTCAACCGTCTGATCGGCGCGGTCAGGGGCGCGGGCTGGCGGGTTGAACTGCGCGCGTCCTCGGTCAGTGAACGGCTGCTTGCCGCTACTCGTGCGGGATTTGCGCTTTACCAAATGGAAGAGCCGACCCATGACCGTGCCCTGACCTGCCGGCGCACCTATGTTGGCCCCTTCTGGCACATCGAATCGTCGGGCAAGCGCTGGGAATGGCCGGTTGCCAAAGCCGTCTTTCCAGCCGATCAGATTGACCGCACAGAGGCCGATCAATTCGCGAATAGCTGGCGAAAAAGGCTCTATCCCGGCACAAATGGCACCCGAAAGGCCGAAGGCTTCATCTTTGCGCCGCTGCAAGGGCGCCTGACCGAACAGCGCAGTTTTCAGGCGCTCAGCCCGCTGGCGATGCTTGAAGAAACCCTGACCCGACTGCCCGACCGCCGTCTGGTCGCAACGCTGCATCCAAAAGAGAGCTACTCTGACGACGAACTTGCCGCGCTCGAGGTGCTGACCAACCGGCACCCGCAGCTGAGTGTAGAACGCGGCAGGTCAGAGGCGCTGTTGCAAGCCTGCGACCTGATCGTCACGCAAAACTCATCCTTGGCATTTGTCGGAAATTTCTTCGCCAAACCTGCGCTGTTGTTTGCCGAGATCGACTTTCATCACATCACCGCCTCGGTGCCGCATCTGGGTCTTGATGAGGCGTTCTATCGCGTTCAGCACCTGACGCCCGACTACAACGGCTATCTGCATTGGTTCTTGCAGGATCAGGCGATCAATGCGGGTCGCCCCGATTGTGAAGACAAAATTCTGGCAAGTCTGCGGCGCGGCGGCTGGCCAATATGAAAGGCGCCCGAAGGCGCCTTTCATGCCAATCTTGTCGGTCTCAAACCGCCGATTCGATCCAGGTTTTCAGCGCGGCCTTCGGGGCGGCGCCCACCTTGTTCGACACGACCTGACCGTCCTTGAACATGAACAATGCCGGAATCCCACGCACGCCCAGAACCGCAGGGCTATCGGGATTCTCGTCAACGTTAACCTTGACGATTTTCACTTTGCCCGCAAATTCATTGGACAATTCTTCCAGCGACGGGCCGATCTGCTTGCAAGGGCCGCACCATTCGGCCCAGAAATCGACAACGACGGGAATGCTGGAATTTCGGACTTCTGTATCGAAAGTGGCATCGGTGACGGCGATCGTGGCCATGAAAATTCTCCTGATGGATGGTTGAGGGGAAGGTAGGTCTCCCCCCGGCTTTCGTCAAGATACAGGGGGTGCGCGCAATGCCGCATCTATCTGTGCGGCGGGAAGCGTCATCATGACTCCGCTCGCGGTCCAGAATACCGCCACCTCGATTGCCCGGTCGGGGTAAATCTGAGCCAACGCGGCGCGGTAAGCGCCCATCTGCCGCAAGATCCCTGCGGGCACGTCCTCGGCGCGGGCAGGCACCACAGCATTCGACTTGTAGTCGAGCACGCGCACCAAGTCTTTTGTGACCAGCAGCCGGTCGATCGTGCCATGGATCAACTGCCCGCCAAGCGCCTCCAGCCGGGCCACGATTTCAACCTCCGCCAACGCGTCGCCTGTCAAAAAGGGCTGCATCTCGGCCGAGGCAAGAACGCGCCGGGCCTCGGCCAAAATAGGCTCTAGTTCAGGTAATAACAGCGCATCGTCACCTGTCAGAAGCAGGCTTTCGGCCAGCGTTGACCACGCAGACTCCGGCCAATCCGGCAGGTGTTCCAGCAAAAGGTGAAGGTGTCGCCCGCGCCTCTTGGCAGTTTCATCGTCAAGGCCGGTCTCGCCCGGTAGTGCCTTTGCCCCCCCAAGATCCGAGGGCGACAGCGCCTTTTCTGGCGCCATCGGCGCCGGGGGCCGGCGAATTGCCCAGTCCGGCAGGAGGGTCGCAGTTTCGCTTGCCCGGGTGGTGGTGGCGCCATTTTCCGGCCAGTCACCAAAACCAAGCCGCTTGATCGCCCCAAGACTCGCAATCGCCGGCGGGGTGTCTTCCAGCGTTGCCGCCCCGGCCTTCTGCATGCCATCCGCCACCAGCGCATACCAGCTGTCACTTCCAGCCCCAACGTCGCCCGCCGCACAGCAGATAAGCCATTTCTCGGCTCGCGTCATTGCCACATACAATAGCCGCATGCGTTCTTGCAGGGCACGCGCGATTTCGTCGGCGTGGAATGCGGCCATGATTTCGGGCATCTCGGACTCGTTGGTGCGCCAAAGCACGTTTCCTGCAGCGGGCAGGAATTCGCTTCCGATGGGCTTTTTGCGTTTGGCCATGTCCGGCAGAATCACGATTGGCGCTTCAAGCCCTTTCGCGCCGTGCACGGTCATCACCCTTATAGCGCGCCCCGCGCCCTCAAGCTGTCGCTTCACATCAATCTCGTCTGCGGCAAGCCAGCCCAGAAACCCGGTCAGGCTGGGCACTTCGGCGCTTTCAAAGGCCAGCGCCTGAGACAACAATTCGTCAATGCCGTCCTCGGCTTCGGGCCCCAATCGGGCGATCAGCCGTGCGCGTCCGCCGTGCCGGGTCAGCAACCGCTCGATCAATTCGTAGGGCCGCAAGAAATCGGCCCGGTCGCGCAGATCGTTCAGTATTTCAATCGTTGCCGCCGGCCCGGTGTCGCGCAGCGCCTCCCATAAATAGCCCTTGCGTGGTTGGGCAAGGGCGTAAAGCTCGGCTTCGCTCCAACCCAAAAGCGGCGAACGCAACGCCTCCGCCAGCGCCAGATCGTCCTCTGGAGTCGCCAAAAACGCCAGAATAGAGCCTATATCGCGCACCGCGAGCTCGGCCCCCAGTTTCAGACGATCGGCGCCGGCGATCGTCAACCGCGCCGCTTTGCACGCCCGTATGACCTCGGCAAACAGGCCCGAGCGACGCTGCACGAGGATCAGAAAGTCGCCCTCGTGCACGGGCCGAATGCCGTCTTTGGTCGGGATTTGCACACCAGAGTCGATCATCCGCCGGATCTCGGCGGCGATCATACGCGCCAGCACTACCACGTCATCGCTTTCGCTGCGCTGATCCAGTGCCTGATCCCACGGCGCATCGGGGGCGCGTTCGGCCTTGGGCACCACGGGCCAAAGATCCACCCGCCCCGGCATGTCGGAGTTAAAGGCGATGTGGCGCGTCTCGCCGCCAAGCCCCTTGTTCACGCGGTCGTCGAAGGTCAGGTCAACCAGCCGCAAGATCGCATCTGACGACCGGAACGAATGGGCCAGTTCGAGGTTTTGCAATGGCCGCCCTGCATCGCGAAACTTCGCCCCGAAATGCGCCTGCATTTCGCTAAACTTGTTCAGATCGGCACCCTGAAACGAATAGATCGACTGTTTGCGGTCACCGACGACAAAGATCGTTCGGGTCGCGCCGCGTGCCCCTTCGCCCGCGGTAAACTCGTCGGCCAACCGCTCGATCACCGCCCACTGGCCCGGGCTGGTATCTTGAGCTTCGTCCACCAGAATGTGGTCGATCCCGCCGTCAAGTCGGAACAAGACCCATTGCGCCACCGATGGATTCGACAACAGCGCCCCGGCGCGCTCGATCAGATCATCGAAATCCAGCCAGCCACGCGCGGCCTTGCGCGCACTGTATCGCGGCAGGTAAGCCGCCGCAAAGCGGTGCAGGGCGAGCGTTTTTTCAGCCGCAGCCAAGGCGACGCGTCGGCCACGCGTCCGCGCCACCCGCGCCATCAGATCTTCCAGCTCGGGCATCAGCGCGGCCGCCTTTCCCTCGCGCAGAGGCTTGGTCGGAAAAGACCCTATCTTGGCTGAAAATGGCTCGTTTGTCTTGGCCCCGTTCAAAAAGACATCTTCAAATATCGCTAGCGTTGCCATGTTTGCAGCACCGGCCCGCGCAAGCTTTGCCCCGGCTTTCTGATCGTTTGTGCTGCTTGCCTGAAGCATGGGCACCAAGGCGGCTATCAACGCCGTCTCACTTCCTAAAAAGACCTCGGACAAGAGGTCTTGCCAACCAAAGCCCGTCGGCAAGCCAAACATCGTCAACGCAGCTTCTTCGCTCAGCGGTTTGGCGAAAGCCGCGCTGTTTCGGCCCAGATTGATGAGCAGCTTTTCAAGGTCATCGCCCGAGAAATTCTGCACCAACGCGTCCATTGCGGCCACGTCCGCCCCGCCGGCCAGCTCTTCTGCCACATCGGCCCGCAACAAAACGCCGGCACGGTCGTCCATCTCGCTAAAGTCATGCGGCACACCGGCTTCCAGCGGAAATCGCCGCAAGAGTGAGGCGCAGAACGAATGGATCGTCTGTATCTTGAGCCCACCCGGTGTCTCGATCGCCTTGGCGAAAAGCCGACGGGCCTGGGCCAAGGTGTCAGCCGTAATGGTGCCGTCCTCGCCCAAGGCCTGCAACTCTGCATGCAGCTTGGCATCCGGTAACATGGCCCAAGACCCCAGCCGCTTGAGCAGACGGTTCTGCATTTCGGTCGCGGCCGCCTTGGTGTAGGTCAGGCACAGCACCTTTTGTGGCTCTGTTCCGCCCAATAGCAGCCGCGCCACGCGATCAGTCAGAACCCGTGTCTTGCCCGACCCGGCATTGGCCGACAGCCATGTCGACTGGTCGGGTTGCGCGGCTTGGACCTGCCGTTCCGAGGCATCATCGCGCCGCATCAACCCACATCCTCTGGCATCGGTTCATCGGTCAGTTCCCATTCTCCATACCGGGAAAGCTGGTCGTAGTCGCTTTTGTCGCGTGTCTCGCGCAGCGCGCGGCGGGCGGTATAGCCTTTGTCGGCGCGCAAATAGGCGGCGACAAGACGTTCCAGACCGGCCCAGTTTTCCGTAATCATTTCGGGGGTAATGGCGGGCGATCGGACATCGCCTTCGCCGCCTAGCTGGACATAGCTGACACCCTCGACCTGACGTGGCCCAATGCTCTCAAAGGCCCCGCGTTCGGCCATTCCGGCTTCCAGCAGCAGTTGTTTGTCAAAGTGCATCATCTCTTTGTCGGTCGGCGGCTTGCCAGATTTATAGTCAAAGATGTGCACTTGCCCGTCGGTCAACAGATCGATTCTATCGGGCGTGGCGCTTAGGGTAAAAACTGGGTTTTTCAGCGTGATAGAGCCCTTTTTCTCAATCACGCAGGGTGTGCCGCGCATGGCGCGCTCTGCTTCGGCTGCCACAAACGCGGTCGCAATCCGAGCAATGCGCGCACGCCAGATACGCTGCGCTGTGGGCCACGGAACCTCTTCTTGCAGCACATCTGTGGCGGTTGCGATCAAACGGGTTTCGGCCTCGGCAAGCGTCTCTGCTTTGGGGCGGCCTTTGATGAATCCCTCGACGATACGGTGCAGCACCTGCCCGCGCCACCTTGGGTCCGGCTCGGGGCGCAAAGGGTCCAGCGGGCGCAAGCGCAAGATGTGCTTAGCGTAAACAGCGTAGGGGTCACGGATCAGCGTCTTGATTGCCGTCACCGAAAGTTCGCGTGGACGCACCGCGACCGGCGGTCGCGGCGAGGGGCGGGAAGCGGGCGTGATTTTTTCCACCGGCTCATCCAGCGCGCGCGCGCGGTCAAGCCAGATCGCTCCACGCTTCAGCATTTGGTCGACCGCCTCCGGCCCCTTGGCACCGGGCAGCCCACGCATCAGGTTCAACAGGCGATTCAGCCAGCGCGAGGGCACCGTTTCGGCATCAGTGTCACGCCGCGCACGGGCAAGAACGACACGCGGCGCCGCAATTGCCTGCTGAAAATCATGGGCCGACAGTCCTATCTGGCGTTCCGGCAAAAGCAGTCCCGCATCCAGACGCATCCGGCGGCTCAGCCATGGGTCCGGTGCAGGAGCCGAGGGCCAACTGCCTTCGTTCAGCCCGGCCAGCACGACCAGATCGGCCCCCTGCACCCGCGCCTCCAGTGTGCCCCAGATCGCGATCAACGGATGCGCCTCGTCGGTGCGCCGCACCGTGCCTGCCTGCAAGAGGCTCATCAGCAGGTCGCTGTAATCAGCGGGTGCGAACAGTCCTCCGTGCCCTGCCTCGCGCCACAGCTCTTCAAGGATACGTCTTGTTTCAAGACCACCGTCCTTGCGCCACAATTCGCTTGTCTCGACATCGCCACCCGGACCTGCGGCCAGCCGACCAGCCAGAGTCAAATGCGTTTCTAACATGGCTGAAAGTGGGGCATCATGCTGGGCTTCCACGCCCGCTAGCGTCTGCCCCAGCCACTCGGCCCAAGCCAGGCGGTCGGGCTCGTCCTTTGCCATGGCCCAAGTGCGCAGACTGGCGGAATCCGGAAAAGCGGGGCCATGTCGACGCAGATGCAGTTCCAATTCGCGGGTAAAGCGCAAATGCGGCCCGCGCATCTGCCCGCCTGTCGCGGTCAGGGGGTGCTTGAGCACAATCAGCAGCGACTCGACCGTCAGCCGACGCCCGAACAGGCTCGCGACATGGCGCAAGAACCGCCCCGGAGGCGTTAGCGGCAAGGGCTGCCCCGCGCTATCGTCGGGGACAATGCCCCATCGGTCCAGTGCGGCCGCCACCCGTCGCGACAATATCCGATCGGGCGTGATCAGCGCTGCCCGCACGCCGTTCTCGGCCGCCTCGCGTAGCAAAAGCGCGACCGAGAGTGCTTCGGCGCGCGGATCTGGTGCCTCGATCAGGGTCAGGTCGTTCACCGCCGCAGGCAAGTCCTGCAGCGCGGCGCCCTCGCGCATCCACTGGTCGGTTACCGGGGCGGGACGCAGAGCAAGCGCCACCAGCGCATTGCGCGCCGGATCGGGCACGGGCGCGTCATGCCAGTGGCCGACATCCGTGGGGCGCAGGCCCAATTGGCGCAGCAAGGCGTGAAAGCGGTATTGTGGATGGTCTTCGGCCGGGGTTGGCTCGGCGTCAAGGCTGTCCCACACCACTTGCGGCATCGCAAAATCAAACCCCGGCAGAACGATGGCACCTTGCGGCAACCGCGCAACCGCTTGCATGAAGGCCATCGTTGCACCTCGCGACCCGGTTGATCCGGCCACGATCACCGGCCCCTCGGGCGGGGTCTTTTCCCAGGCCTGGGCCAGGGCGGTGATGACCCGGCGCTGCCGTGCCTCGGGATCGGGGGGGCTATCGGGGTCAAAATACCGCGCAACGATGCGGATAAAGGCAAGGCTTCGGCGCCAATGCTCGGCATGGGTTTCGTCGATATTCAGCCGCTCCAGAGCCTCGGGCGTGACGCCTTCGCCTTGCATCTCGGCCATCAGTTCAGCCAGGCTGTCGGCAAGATCAAAAAGGCCGGTTCCGGGGGCGAAATCTGGCAGGCTGTGGGTCAGGCTGCCGACCAGTTGCGCCAGTTCAAGCCGCCTGCGCAGTGGCGAAATGGCGGGTGGCAGCCCGGCCAAAGGGCTACGACCCAGATCAGTCACCAGCCGCATCCGAGGCAGAATGCGCGCGCCAAAGCCGTCAAATACCTCGCGCACACGGCGATGCATTCGAGCGGTGTTCAGATAAAGCTGAACGCGCGCCATAGCCTCGGGTGGCTGGCCCTTCATCCGCAAGATCAACCCCTCAACCAGGTAACGTGGGAAATCGACCCCCGGCGGCAGGGCAAAGATCTTTTGCTCAGTCATCGACGGCCTCCAGCATTTGTTCAGCAAGGGCGATACTTTCGGGGCGGCCGACATCGCACCAACCGCCGGGATGAACGACGCCATAGGCGCGACCTTCGGCGATCAGACGGTCCCAGTGGCGGTTCAGTGAAAACGCCTGCTCGTCGAACTCTTCGAGTCCAGCCGGATCTACAATCTGGGCGCCGGAATAAACCAGCCCTGGCCCTCGCGTGATCCGCCCGTCCGCGCCCAGCGCAAAATCGCCGTTGCCGCAATGGCCTAGCGCCTGCTCCGGCGGCACCAACGCCAAAAGCGCGCCCATTCGGTCGCCGTCCCAAGCCGCGCGCAGCGTCGAAAGAACGTTCGGTCCGGTCCAGACCGCGTCGGTGTTCAGGGTGAACACCGGCCCCGGCCCCAACAAGGGAAGCGCCGCGCGCAGCCCGCCTCCGGTCTCTAAAATCAGGCTCTGTTCCGCTGAAACAAGCACATTCTTCCCATCCAGATGCGCGGCGATCTGCCCGCCCAGATAATGCGTATTGGCCACCACCCGCGCAATCTCGGCCGCTTCGGCCAATGCCAGCGCATGGTCGATCAGCGCACGCCCGGCCACCTGAACCAAGGGCTTTGGCCGGTTCGATGTCAGTGCGCCCATCCGTGTGCCGAACCCGGCGGCAAACAGCATCAATGCTTCAGGTGTTGACCGCATTGGCCCTTGATCCTTTCAAGACGCTCGGGGGTTGGGGCGGGCAGGGCCGCATGGATTGCAGCCGCCAGATCCGCCAGATCGGGGTGTGCAAGATTGCGCTCGATATAGGCCCATGTCCGGGGCATCAGGTCCACATAGTGAGGCTTTCCCGCCACCATGCAAAGCCGCGCAAAAACGCCCAGAATCCGCAGGCTTCGCTGCGCACCAAGCAAAGCGTAGATTGCCAAAAATCGACCCTGTTCCAGCCCTTTCGCCCGGGTATAGCGTGCGCGTTCGGTGGCCTCGACGGCAGGCATGACATCGCGACGCGCGTCTTGCAGTGCCGAGACGAGATCGTAGGCCGGGTGTGTCGCAACCGCGTCCTGAAAATCCAAAAGACCCAGCCGCGCCGGTCCTACACGCCCGGGCAGCCACAAAAGGTTTTCCGCATGAAAATCGCGAAGGCTTGCGACCGGAGTCTGGTCGTTCAGCTTGCAATACGCCGCCTCGATCAACCCCGGCACCTCGGACGCCGCAGCATTGGGCTTGGCACCAATGCCCGGCAGATACCATTCTGGCGCCAGACGAGTCAGTTCGGCCAGCGCCGGACCGTCAAGCGGCAGCAGAAAGTCGGGGGCGGGATGACGGTGCAATGCGAGCAGAAAATCGGTTATTTCGGCGTAAAGCGGGGCCTCACGTGATGGGTCGGCCGCGATCAACCGTGCCAGAAGGTCGTCGCCCAGATCCTCCAGCAGCAGTAGCCCCGCTGCATCATCTTCGGCCAGGATCTCGGGCGCAGAAAACCCGCAATTGCGCAGCCACCGGGCCATCCGGGCAAAGCGGGCCACGCTTTCGCCACTGATGGGGGGCGCATCCATCAATACCGAAAAGCCCTGCTTGCCCGCCAGCCGTTCGTAACGGCGGGCCGAGGCGTCGCCCGCCAGCGGCTGTCGCGTGGCCTGACCCCAACCCGCTGCAATCAGAAAACTGGAGATACGATGTTCGCGCGTTGGGTCAGACATGTTCGGCCTCGAGCGCCGTCAGCAACGCATCCCACCGCGGGCCGCCCGCCAAGGTGACTTCGCGCGCCTCACCGCCTTTCGTCGCCTTGAAGGTCAGCCAAAGCGCCCCCTGCGGCACAAGATCGCCAAGGCGCTCGGGCCATTCCACCAGACAGATCGCTGTGTCAAAGGCCTCTTCCAGCCCCAGTTCCGTGACTTCATCGGGGTGGCCCAAGCGGTAGAGATCGGCATGCCAGACCTCGGACACGCCCGCGTCATAGACCTGCACCAGCGTGAAAGTGGGCGATGGCACGTCTTCCATGCGGCCCCTTGTGGCTAAAAGGGTCTGTATCAGTGCCCGCGCGAAATGGGTTTTTCCGGCACCGATCGGGCCTTGCAGCAACAGCACATCGCCCGCCTGAAGACGTGGCGCAAACCACGCCCCCAGCCTTGAAGTGGCGTCGGCATCAGGCAAGGAAAAACAATGGGAGGTTTGCAGCGTCATACCGGGCAGTCTTACCGCCCGGCCCGCCCGCTGCAAGTCGGATTGCGCCGTCTAAGCCACGACAGTTTCGGTGCTCCGAACCGGCGCGGTTCGCAGTGTAATCTGCGAGATCGGGGTGAAGGCCACCAGCGTCGTGCCGCCGGTAAGGGGCACAAAGCGGCAAGCGATCCTTTGACCGCTGGCCAGTATCGCCTCGCCCTGCCATTTGGAACGATCGCCGATTTGCGTGACGAAATCACGAGCCTCGCTCCAGATCGGGTTCGGCAGACTTTGGCTTTGCCACACCCGCACCGCATCAAGCGCCGTGACCCGGCCCAACGTGGCGCCAGGATCAACGCCCCACATCCGCGCGTAAGCCGCATTCGACATCACCAGATCACCCGAGGGCTGAAACACCGCGACCGCTTCTTCAAGCGCGTCCAGCACCTCCTGGCCCAGTTCAAGCTCGGCACGAAATCGCCGCGTCAAAGAGACCTCGGACGAGATGTCTTCGAACAAGAACGCCACGGCGCCATCCGGGTGCGGTCGGCCGGTCACGCGGTAAGTCTGGCCTGACGGAAGCGACCAGGTTTCCGAGTGGTGCCCCGCCGCCGCCGCCTGTTCCAGTGCCGTCATCTGCTGGCGCCAACTGCGGTAATCCTTGGGTTCGGGCATCATCCGCCCTTCGCGCAACCGATCAAGAAAGGCATAAAGCGTCGGCCGACACGACAGAAATTCGGCGCCAAGCTGCGTCAATTCGATCAAGGCCGGGTTGAACAGTTGCAACTGGCGTTGCCGGTCGAAAATTGCCAATCCGATCGGCAAATCGGCAAAGGTCTTGGTCAGCGTCTGCACGAAGTCGCGCAACGCACGTTCGGCCCGCACCGTGCCATCGGCCGAGACGGCGAAATTCAGGGTGCCGTCCTCTAATGCGTAGCTATGGCATTCAAACCAGTAACTTTTATTTTCAGAGTCATCAATTTTCATCCGCCGTGGCCCATTTCCCGGCGTCATTGGCTCGGGGCCGAAGATATGAGGCAGGGGCCAGACCAGCGCCTCATCTGCACTTTCAAGTGCGTCCGAACGCAGGATATAGGCCCGGTTGGCCCAAACCACGGCCCCCACGGTGTTTTCGCGCCACACGAGCACCGGCGCACGGTCCACCGTAGCGCGAAGCTGTTCCAACTCGTCTTCCAGCGCCCGGTGAGACAACCCATCGACCAGCACGCCGCGCCCCTCGGCCTCGGGGTCGATCAACGTGATGCGGGCAAGCCCATTGACGTCTTCGGCTGTCAGCCGCAGCGGCGCCACGCCTTCTGCCATCCGCGCGACCAGCTCGATCGAACCGCGCCCGGCCAGCCCGGAAAGTGCAGACGAGAAATCTTCGAACCGGGGCGCAAGAAAGGCAGAGAGTCGCGCCCAATCGCTACCGCCCATCGGTGAGGCATCCAAAAGCGCACGCGCCGAGGGCGTAGCATCGACCAGATCCTGATCGTCGAACAAAAACACGGATTGTTCCAACGCAGGTTGTTCGAACAGCCCGTTGCGCCGCCCGCTGCGCCGGCCAAGCTGAACCGAGAGGATCATCAGTGCGATCAGCGCCGAGCCGACCGACGTTGCCACAATTACAAGTGCCAGCATCCATTGTTCCATTGACCAGGCCTCTCTAATCCCCCGAGGCCCAGCATCCGCAACAATGGTTAATGTGCCGTTAAGCGCGTTCTACGGGGAAAACGGGTTGTTTTCGCCCAACGCGCCAAGGTCGTCGGCGACGATCCGTTCGACCGGCCAGACCACCCTGACCACGGCCCCCGATCGAGCCGGGCATTCGTCGTCACGCAAGAAAGGGTCCGCGCCATTGGCAAAGGTCAGGCTGGCTCCGGTGCGCTCCAAAAGCGTCTTGGCGATGAACAGGCCAAGCCCCATGCCCTCATATTCGGGGCGCTGGCTGCGCTCGCTTGCGGTCTTGCGCGCGCTCAGGAACGGGTCGCCAATTCGACCCAAGACGCCCGGCGCATAGCCCCGCCCGTCATCCGAAACGCGCACGATGATTTCCGCCCCGGTCCATTCGGCGTCTATCCAAACCGTCGAGTGGGCAAAATCCACCGCATTCTGAACCAGATTGCGCAGCGCATGGATCAGTTCGGGAAAGCGGTAGATCGTGGGTTGGCGATCGCTGCCCCCCGGTCCCGGAACAGCGTCGAAATACAGCTTCTTGCCGCGATCGAGATGCGGCTCTGCAGCTTCGCGGAGCACGGCCAGCAGCGGGGCGGCGCGCAGGTGCAGATCGTCTTTCCCTGCCCGCCCCATGCTATGCAAGATATCGCGGCAGCGGTCAGCCTGACCGCGGATCAACAGCGCATCCTCGCGCAGGTCGGGGCGGTCGTCCAATTCGTCAGCCAGTTCGGCGCTGACCAGTTTTATTGTCGCCAAAGGGGTGCCCAGTTCATGCGCCGCAGCCGCCACCACGCCGCCCAGATCGGTCAGCTTCTGTTCACGGGCCAGCGCCATCTGGGTGGCCATCAGCGCCTCGCTCATCGAGTGGATCTCTGAGGCCACCCGCCGCGCATAGGCCCCCAGAAACACCACGCCAATCACGATCGCCAGCCAATAGCCGAACTCGAAAACCGGTGGCACCACGATGATCGTGCCATCGCGCGTCGTCAGGGGGGTGCTAAGCCAAGCCACCAGAGTGACCATCACAATCGTCGCGGCGCCCACAAATACCGTTGAACGAGTTCGCAGTGCGGTTGCCGCAATGGTGGCGGGCGCAAGGATCAGCAACGCGAACGGGTTGTTCATGCCCCCTGTCAATGCCAGCAGCAGCGCCAATTGGGCCGTATCAAACAGCAGCGTTGCCAACGTCTCCGTGGCCGATAGACGCCTGTTTTCGGGGAACAGGAAGATCGCCACCAAATTGGCGGCGACCGATGCCCCAACTGCCGCAAGGCACAGCGGCAGATCCAGCGCGATATCATAGAACTGCCACGCCACCAGAAGCGCGGCCAACTGCCCCACGATCGCCGTCCAACGCAAGAAGATCAGTGTGCGCAGGCGAACCCATTCACTGGGCGTCTCGCGCGGATGTGGGCCCTTGGGCTGACTGACGGGTTCTGGCATGATAGGTCCTGTTGTCACACTTGCGCGCTTTTCATTGATAGTCGGCCCGCGATGCGCAATCAATGCGCGTCCCCACGCCAAAATCGAGGTCTGCAATGTCCATTTCCGCCCGCACCGCTGCCGTCGCCGCCGTCACAATCGCCGCCGTCGGGCTGGTCGCCACCTTCATTGCGACCCGTTCGGGCACGGATGACCGCTTTGCACAATGCCGTCGCGGTGTCGTGGCGGGCGGCGGAGGCAATATTGGCGGGCCGTTCACCCTGATCGACGAAACAGGCAAGACCGTTACCGACAAGGATGTGATAACCGGGCCTACGCTGATCTATTTCGGCTATACTTATTGCCCAGACGTCTGTCCGCTTGACAGTTCACGCAACGCCGAAGCGGTGACGCTGCTTGAGGATAGGGGCTATATGGTCACGCCGGTCTTTGTCTCGGTGGACCCGGGGCGCGATACGCCTGAACTGCTGGCCGAGTTTACCGATCTCATGCACCCGCGGATGCTGGGGCTGACGGGCACGCCGGAACAGATTGATGCCGCAAGCAAGGCCTATCGCACCTACTACAAGATTCAAGAACCAAACGACCCCTATTATCTGGTGGATCATTCGACTCAGACCTATCTGGTCTTTCCCAAAACCGGCTTTGCCGATTTCTTCAATCGCGATGCCACGCCGCAAGAAATGGCGGATCGCGTCGCCTGCTTCATCGACGTTGAGAATGGCAAGAAATAGGGTGGGTTTGGCAACGCCACGCAAAAATTGACCATTGCCGCCCGACGCCCTAGAACTGGTTGAGAAAAGCCAACTGGGGATGCAAATGGCCGAGGAAGATTTCGCGGAATTGGGTTCTGACCGGAGCTTGCTGCTGGTCGATGACGACGTGCCCTTTCTGACCCGTTTGGCGCGGGCGATGGAGAAGCGTGGTTTCAAACCTGAAACTGCCGAAAGCGTGGCCGCCGGAAAGGCGATCGCGCAATCGCGTCCGCCCGCCTATGCGGTGGTTGACCTGCGCCTTGAAGATGGCAACGGGCTGGATATCGTCGAGGCATTGCGCGAACGTCGCCCCGATGCCCGGATCGTCGTGCTGACCGGCTACGGCGCGATTGCCACCGCCGTCGCCGCCGTTAAAATCGGCGCCACCGATTATCTTTCCAAACCGGCCGATGCCAACGACATCACCAACGCGCTTCTGGCGCGGGGCGAAGCCTTGCCGCCCCCGCCCGAAAATCCAATGAGCGCGGATCGCGTGCGCTGGGAACATATCCAGCGAGTCTATGAATTGTGCGAACGCAATGTTTCGGAAACCGCGAGACGTTTGAACATGCACCGGCGCACGCTTCAGCGGATTTTGGCCAAACGCAGCCCGAAATAATCATCCCCCCGCCTCTAGCGGGGGTTTCTTTCTTGCTTTGTAGTATTTCATATTGAATAAGGCGCTATAACTAATAATTGTGGATATACCATGGATAACAATCTGGACACCTTGTCGCTAGCTGAACTCAAATCACTGCGAGGCCGGGTGGATCGCGCCATTGCAACCTATGAAGATCGAAAAAAGAAAGAGGCCTTGGTCGAACTGGAAGAAACTGCCCGCAAGATGGGTTATTCGCTTTCAGATCTGACCGGTGTTTCGGGCGTCAAGAAACGCAAGCCCGCGGCCCCGAAATATGCCAATCCGGCGGACGCCACCGATACATGGACCGGCCGAGGCCGCAAGCCACGCTGGGTCGTGGCCGCGCTCGCATCGGGCAAGTCCTTGGAAGATTTGGCTATCTGATCCGACTGCTGATGGATCGGGGCCACAAGATCATGTGTCTCCGATCCAGGCTTCTGATTTCAGCCAATCAATAAACACTTGGGCCGCTTTCGGGACCGGCCCGGGCGGCCAGACAATATAATAGCCAAGACATTCGTCCCGAAGCTCATGGATTTTGACCAGCCAGCCATTTGCAAGATCGTCCTTGACCAAGGCCTCGCTTTCCAGATGCAGCCCAATTCCCTCGCGTGCCGCTGACAACGCTAATTCCTCATTCGGAAAATCGGTAAATCTCAACCCGGTCGGCTTCAAGCCGATCGACTCCAACAACTGCATCTGTTCGGGCCAATCCCTTTCGCGTATCCAAGGCAGCATCGACATTTCACGCAAGCTGAGTTTGGTGCGTCCGCCCAGCAATTCCGGCGCGCCAACAACGATTTGCGGCGCTGCCGTCAGAAATTCGGATACGACGTCATTCCAGCGTCCGTCGCCAAAACGGATCCCCAGAACCGCGCCCTCGTGACGCAGATCCACGACCCGCGGATCCGGCAAAAGTGACAACGGTACATCCGGATGCCGTTTCCAGAACCGCGACAACCGCGGCATCAACCACTCGGCCGCAAAGGCCGGTGGCAGGGTCACGGTCAGCGGGCGCTCACCCTTTTGTATCTGCAAGGCCGCCAGGGCCGCTTCGATCATTCCAAAACCGTCATTCAGCGCCGCCGCCAGTTTTTCCCCTTCGCCGGTCAGGCGCAGATTGCGCCCATCGCGCCAGACCAAGACAACATCCAGCGCCTCTTCCAGCGCACGCACTTGCTGGGCGACGGCGGCGTGGGTCACATTCAGCACCCTTGACGCCGCGCTGAAGCCACCCGTCCGCGCGGTCGCCTCAAAGGCGCGCAGTGCCGTAAGCGCCGGCATCCGCCGCCAATTGATGTCATGCATCTGTTAGCCCATCTAACATGTTTGACAAAATTACTGACTCGCCTTGTATCCCAGGTCAAGCTTAAAGAATGGCCAAAGATGTCGTGAAAGGAGGATCAAAAAATGATCCGTATGCTAGCAGAAGTAATGTCTATTGCCATGGGCGGCTATGCCCCTCCCGGCGCGCAGACGCATCGCAGACCCACCGCAGAGGCCGCCAAGGGCGTCTAGGCAGAAAGGTCTGCCAACAAGGCAAGGTGCCGCGCGGTGTAATCGGCGCGCACCTCGGCGGGGGGCCTCAGGCGAATAGCCAACCCCCGCACCAAAACCGGATCGAGTTTGCCAAACAGCCTGTCAGCCTCGGTCAGTGAAAACCCCGCAATCTGTTCCGCCTCCATCCGCGCTGAAACGAGGTCGGCCGATTTGATCGCCTTTTTGATCGGTGCGGGCAGCGCCGCGGGCAAGCCAAAACGCAGATGCACCGCCGCTGTCAGCCGCGCATCAAGGTCGCCATACCCCGGCCCAATCGCGGCCTTGACCGGCGAGATCATGTCGCCGATTACATATTCCGGGGCATCATGCAGCAGCGCAGCCAACCGCCAACGAGGGGCGATACCGGGGTTGGCGCGGGCAAAAATCTCTTCGACCAGTAGCGAGTGTTCGGCCACTGAATAGGCGAAATCGCCGCGCGTCTGCCCATTCCAGCGGGCCACGAAAGCCAGCCCGTGGGCAATGTCTTCAACCTCGATATCGAGGGGCGCGGGGTCCAGCAGGTCCAGGCGACGGCCAGACAGCATGCGTTGCCAGGCACGTTTCATGGCCGCACCGTCAACGACTCAGGAAACTGCACCAAATAGCGCGTCATGGCGCGACTCGACAGCGGGTGTTTGACCGTCATCCGGCGCATCTTGCCGCTATCGGGTGCGCGCCCTTTTCCCGCCACGATGGGTGGATGGGTGGGGAAATGTGCCGCCGTGAATTCGGCCGAGGCACGGGAAAAGCGTGGCGGATAGTGCCCTTCCGTATCGCAGACGCAAATGTCGAGGTCCCGCATCGGATGTAGCGGTGCAATCTGAGCTGCTGCAAACAGCGCGTAGGGTTGGCAATTGGCATCGCAGCAAAAAACCACCGCCTTGCGCGCTGTCGCAGGGGTCAGAGACTCTGGTGTGACTGGCATGCAACCCTCTTATCCGGTTCAGTCGTTCATATATCGCGGGGCCAACCTGAACTACCAGAGGGAACCCGATTGCCGGTCGATGGATGATCCGCCGCCCGACGATGCCAGCGCGCGTGCTGGGTCTTTGCTGCCGCCATCGAACCGGGGCAGGTTCAATCCGCCACCTGAGCGAAATATTGCTGATTGGCTGTCCAACTGCTACAAGCGCCCAAATTCTGGATTTGGGAGCCAACATGGCCGACTACATCGTAAAAGACATTTCACTTGCCGCCTATGGCCGCAAGGAACTTGATATTGCCGAAACCGAAATGCCGGGCCTGATGGCCTTGCGCGAAGAGTTTGGCACGGCACAGCCGCTGAAGGGCGCGCGTATAGCCGGCAGCCTGCATATGACCATTCAGACCGCCGTTCTGATTGAAACCCTCAAGGCGCTGGGCGCGGATGTGCGCTGGGCCAGCTGCAACATTTTCTCGACCCAGGATCATGCTGCGGCCGCCATCGCCGACACCGGCATCCCGGTCTTTGCGGTAAAGGGCGAAACGCTCGAAGACTACTGGACCTATACCGACAAGATCTTCCAGTTCGACGGTGGCACCTGCAACATGATCCTCGATGATGGCGGTGATGCGACACTTTACATCTTGATGGGCGCGCGCGTTGAAGCGGGCGAAACCGGCCTGATCGAGGTGCCAACCTCGGATGAAGAGGTCTGCCTGTTCAACCAGATCAAGAAGCGCCTGAAAGCAAGCCCCGGCTGGTTCACCCAACAGCGCGATGCGATCAAGGGCGTGTCCGAGGAAACCACGACCGGCGTGCACCGCCTTTATGACCTGCACAAAAAGGGCCTGCTGCCCTTCCCGGCGATCAACGTCAACGACTCGGTCACTAAGTCGAAGTTCGACAACAAATACGGCTGCAAGGAATCGCTGGTGGATGGCATTCGCCGCGCCACCGACACGATGATGGCGGGCAAGGTCGCGGTCGTTTGCGGTTATGGCGATGTCGGCAAGGGCTCGGCGGCGTCGCTGCGGGGCGCAGGTGCGCGCGTCAAGGTGACCGAAGTTGACCCGATCTGCGCTCTTCAGGCCGCAATGGACGGGTTCGAGGTTGTGGTGCTGGAAGACGTCGTGAACAGCGCCGACATCTTCATCACCACCACCGGCAACAAGGACGTCATCCGCATCGAACATGTCCGCGAGATGAAGGACATGGCGATCGTCGGCAACATCGGCCACTTCGACAACGAAATTCAGGTTGCCGCGTTGAAGAACCACAAATGGACCAACATCAAGGACCAGGTGGATATGATCGAGATGCCCTCGGGCGCCCGGATCATCCTGCTCTCGGAAGGCCGCCTGCTGAACCTCGGCAACGCCACGGGTCACCCCAGCTTCGTGATGTCGGCAAGCTTTACCAATCAGGTTCTGGCGCAGATCGAGCTGTTTACCAAGGGTGGCGACTACGCCCCCGGCGTTTACATCCTGCCCAAGCATCTGGATGAAAAGGTTGCCCGCCTGCACTTGGCAAAGATCGGTGTGAAACTGACCGAGCTGCGTTCAGATCAGGCCGACTATATCGGCGTGCCGGTCAATGGCCCGTTCAAGCCCGAGCACTATCGCTACTAGGCTTTTTGCCCCGGACGCAGGTCTTGTGCCCGGGGCAACCGCCCGACCTGCCAAGGGCACTGCACCGTGTCATTCGGCGATATCTTCGGCGCCTTCTCGGGATGTCGATTGCGCCAAAGCTGTCTTCAACGGCGCGCAACCGCGCTGCGTCACCGTTGCGGTGCCGCCAAGGCACCTCTCGTCACTCTGCCGATCTCGCGGCTGATCCCTGCCCAAGGTCTGTTTGACGCCGAGTTATGGGGAAGGTTGGGGCAGAATTCCCTTTGAGACGTGGCCGGTTTGGCCTTAACCTCTGCCTTCAACACGGGTCTGTAGCCCGTGCGTTTTGCCACAACTCGGGACAGGTGGGAGTAAGACATGGGTAAAAGAGATGATCTGATCGCCAAATACGCGGACGATCTGAAAAGCAAATGCAAGATGACACCGGACATGGATCTGTTGACCAAGGTCACGATCGGCTGCGGCCCGGCAATCTATAGCGCCGACGCGTCGACTGTGGCGGCAGGCCAAGCCTCGGAGCTGGAAACCGTCAAAAACAATTTTCTGGTGAAAAAGCTGGGCCTGAAAGACGGGCCAGAGCTGACTGCGGCGATCGATTCGGTGATTGAGACCTACGGCAGATCCGAACGCAACAAGTATCGCGCGGTGGTCTACTACATGCTGACCAAGCATTTCGGCAAAGAAAAAGTCTACGGCTAAGCCTTTGCTATTGGATAACGGGCGTGTGCAATGACACGCCCGTTTTCGTTTCAGATCAATGCCTTGATACCAGCGACATGGGCCGGGCTCGCACTGCGCGAATCCGCCGCCAGCGCCGCGATCGCCTCTTCCAGCGCCGCGGGCGCGACGATCCGGTCGATCAGCCCCCAGTTCAGCGCCTCTTCAGCCGAGATCTTTTGCCCTGCCATCAGGATCATCTTTGCCCGTGAAGGCCCGATCAGCGCGGCCAATCGCTTTGGATCCGAAGGTTGCGGCAGAAAACCCAGTTTCATCACCGGGTAAAAGAACCGCGCTTCGGGCACAGCAATTCGAAGATCGCAGGCCAGCACCATGCCAAAAGCGCCCCCTGCCAAAGTCCCGTTCAGCGCCGCCATGGTCAGGCAGGGCAGGGCGGCAATGGCACCGGAAAGCCGTTCCCAGACCCCATCCGTGGCCAATCCGGCGCGGGCCTCGTCAAGGTCGGCACCTGCGGAAAATACCTTGCCGGAGGCCCGAAGCACAAAAACGCGTGCGCCGGCGGATTTTGCGCCGGCCGCAGCCTCGGCCACCGTTTCCAGCATCTCGCGGGTCAAGGAATTGGCCTTTTCGGGGCGGTCGATGACCACTGTCCAAACCCCGTCATCCTGCGTTACCCGGATCATTGCGCACCTCTTTGATAAATACGTCGAAGCTTTCCTAACAACCGCGCAGACCCTTGACCATTCCTTGCTGTCACGGGATGCCTGCTGCAACGCATTTCAGCAAGGAAACGACGTCATGCTTCATTGGAAAAAGATAGGTGCCGGCACGGCGCTTTCGGCGATTATGGGCTCTACGGCCACCTATGCGGACGTCACGGCCGATCAGGTATGGCAGGCATGGACCAGCTATTACACTTCGTTTGGCTATGAATTGGCTGTCGGGTCACAGAAAATGGACGGCAATACACTGGTCATAGCTGATGCGGTCTTCACCTCGAACCTGCCCGAGGGCGATGCTACCACCACCATTACCGTGCCCGAAGTGCGGCTTCAGGAAATGGGCGACGGCACTGTCGGTGTCGTCATGTCGCAAGAAATCCCGATGGATGTGTCGTCGAAAACCGAGGACGAAACCGTCGAAATGTCGATGATCATGCGCCAGACCGACATGCTGACCACCGTCTCGGGCACGCCCGAGAATATGGCCTATGACATCACGGCCCCCGAACTGGTTCTCGAGATGGACGAGGTCGTGACCAACGGCAAGTCACAGCCCGTCAAGCTGCGCGTCGCGCTGACCGATAGCGTGGGCGCCTATGCGATGGACACAACCAGCGGCTCGCAGATTCAATCCGACTTCTCTAGCGCCAAGCTGACCTTTACCGCTTCGGGTGCCGATCCTGAAAGCGGCACGACCTTCAATATGAATGGCGATGTCGCGGACCTGAAGATGCTGGGCAATATCGTGATGCCGGCCGGGGTTGATCTGACGGATATGGCCGGCGCGCTGAACATGGGCATGAAGATGTCCGGCAACCTCACCTATGGTGCAGGCAAATACACGATGGATTTTGACGGCGCGGAAGGTGCGGGCAAAGTCACCTCCTCGGCCGATACCGGCAATTTCAATTTTGCCATGTCGGACGCCGGCCTCGGTTATGGCGGTGGCGGCACCAATGCAGTGGTCGAGATGACGGTTCCCACGATGCCGTTCCCGATCAACGCCTCGATTGATGAGACGCTGGTCAACTTTGCCATTCCGGTCACCAAGTCCGATGGTCCGGCACCGTTCGAGGGCACGATCAAGATGGTTGGACTATCGGTGTCCGAGCAGCTCTGGTCGATGATCGACCCGACCGCGCAGCTTCCGCATGACGCGGCGACGTTGATTGTCGATCTGGCCGGCACCGCGACGCTGATGACCGATCTGTTCGACCCGGCCATGGCCGAAGGCGCAACCCCTCCGGGCGAACTGAACTCGCTTGATGTGAAAGAGGTCCAGGTGACCGTTGCTGGCGCTGAACTGACTGGCAATGGCGCGATGACCTTTGACAATTCGACGGGCACGCCGATGCCCCTGGGCGCGCTCGACCTGAAATTGGCGGGCGCCAATGCGCTGATGGACAAGCTGGTGGCAATGGGTCTGCTGCCGCAAGATCAGGTGATGGGTGCGCGGATGATGATGGGCCTGTTCACGGTGCCCACCGGCGACGACGAACTGACCTCGAAGATTGAATTCAAGGAAGGCGGCAGTATCTTTGCAAACGGTCAGCAACTGCAATAAGCCGGTCTGAATCATCAGGGGCCGCCCGGAAGTGACCGGGCGGCCTTGTCATTGCCCCCTGCCCGAGGTGTCCCATGCAAGATCGGCTTTCCACCCTTACCGCATCGCTTCTGAAGGCCGCCACGGCCGCCGGGGCAAGTGCCGCCGACGCCATGGCGGTCGAGGGGCGTTCGGTCTCGATCGACGTGCGTGAGGGGCGGCTGGAACAGGCCGAACGCTCGGAAGGAGTCGAGATAGGCTTGCGAGTCTTGATTGGTGGGCGGCAAGCCTGCGTATCGGCTTCGGACATCTCGGCGCGTACCATTTCCGACATGGCCGAGCGCGCGGTGGCGATGGCACGCGAGGCGCCCGAAGACCCGTTCTCGGGTCTTGCCGAGCCCGATCAACTGGCGCGCAACTGGGATATCGCGGCGTTTGAACTGGTGGACCCGACCGAAGAGCCCTCGGCCGCGGCATTGGAACAAGATGCGCGCATCGCCGAGGCCGCGGCCCTGGGGGTGACTGGCGTCACACAGGTGCAATCTTCGTCGGCCAGCTATGCGCGGCGCAGTCTGCACATCGCGGCCTCGAACGGCTTTTCGGGTGGTTATGCGCGTTCTTCGCGGTCCATTTCGACGGTGGCAATCGCGGGCGCGGCACAGGCAATGGAACGTGACTGGGCCGCCGAGTCGCGCATCTTTCAGGCCGATTTGCCAGAGGCGGCGGGGATCGGCGCGCTGGCCGGGGAACGGGCGGTCGAACGGATTGGCGCACGTAAACCGCCGACTGGCGCTTACCCGGTGCTCTATGATGAACGCATCGCCTCGGGGCTGATTGGTCATCTTTTGGGGGCAATCAACGGCACCGCGATTTCGCGTGGCGCAAGCTGGTTGATGGATGTGCTGGGCCAGCCGGTCTTGCCGTCCGGGTTGTCGTTGCAAGAAGACCCGCACCGTCCGCGGATTGCGGGATCGCGCCCCTTCGATGCCGAGGGCCTGCCGACCCGGCCCCGGCTGATTGTTGAAAACGGCGTTCTGACGGGGTGGACGCTGGATCTGGCAACCGGGCGAAAGCTGGGCATGCCCTCCACCGCCTCCGCGGGGCGCGGCACCTCGTCACCGCCCACGCCGGGGGCCGGAAATGTGACACTGACACCGGGCAATGCCAGCCGCGCGGACCTGATCCGCGATATGGGCACGGGTCTGCTGATTACCTCGATGATCGGCTCGTCGATCAATCCGACCACGGGCGACTATTCGCGGGGTGCGTCCGGTTTCTGGATCGAGGGTGGCGAAATCGCTTACCCGGTGAACGAATGCACCGTCGCCGGCAATCTGCGCGACATGTTGATGCGGCTGATTCCGGCAAATGACGCGCGCGCGCATCTTTCGCACCGCGTTCCCAGCCTTTTGGTCGAAGGTTTGACCCTTGCCGGAAAATGACCTTGGCCTGTTGATGGATGCCGCTCGGGCCGCGGGCGACATCGCCAGATCTTTCTGGCGCAAAACCCCGGACGCTTGGGAGAAACCCGACGGCGCGGGGCCGGTCTCCGAGGCCGATATGGCCGTCAACGCGATGCTCGAACGCGAATTGCGCACCGCACGCCCTGACTATGGCTGGCTTTCCGAAGAATCCGTTGACGACCCGGCACGACTCGTCGCTGCCAGGACGTTCATTGTCGACCCGATTGACGGCACGCGCGCGTTCTTGGCCGGCGAGGGCAGTTTTGCCCACTCATTGGCCATTGCGCAAGATGGCCACGTCACGGCCGCTGTCGTCTATCTGCCGGTGCCTGATCTGATCTATACTGCGACATTGACCGGCGTTGCGATGCTGAACGGAATCGCTATTGCACCGTCTGTTGCGACCAACCCTGAGGGTGCCAGCATCCTGACCGCAGCCGCCAGCGCAGATCCATCGCAATGGCGCGGTCCGGTGCCCGCTTACAAGAGGGCTTTCCGCCCGTCGCTGGCGTGGCGGCTGTGCCTTGTGGCCGAGGGTCGGTTTGACGCCACGCTCTCGCTGCGCCCGGCGTGGGAATGGGACATTGCGGCCGGGGCGCTGATCGCAACCCGTGCGGGCGCCGCAGTGTCCGACCGCGCGGCGATGGCGCTGCGTTTCAATCGCCCGGTGCCGCAATCCAACGGGCTGATCGCCGCCCCAAGCACGCTGCACGCGGCGCTGACGGCGCGCATCCGGACCTTCTGAAGAACCACATTTGGCTGGAATAGAGCCGCTTTTCCTACCAGCGCAGCAGCTTGTTCCCCAGCACGGCCCCCAAAGCGGTGACCGCCATGATCCCTGCCGAATACCAAACCGTGAAGAACAGCGGGCTATCTTCGGTGCAGTGTAGCGCATAGATCGCCGTGCCAAGCCCGCCGGCTGTCAGCCCCGCAATCGCCCCCGCCTTCACCGGATAAAGCACTGCGCCATGCCGTAAAACCAACAGGATCGCCGCCAGTATCGGCAGGGACAACAGCGGAATAGAGATCAGGCAAGGCACCACGCTCTCGCCCACAAAGGCCGCCCAACGCCCCGCAGCTGGCGTTGTTGCATAGGCATAGGCCATTGCGGCCATCGCCCCGGCCGGAACCAACCACATCGCGTGGCGCAGCGTCGAGGCATTCGCCCCCGGGCGCACAAGACGCAACAGTACCGCCAGGCCGAAAAGCCCCAAGAACAGCGGCAAGAACCACTTCAGCGCTACCAACGGCACCGACATCGCGTCCAGCCAGCCGTGCCGAAACCCCAGAGTCAGCGCCAGCGATGCTGCCGAGACTGCCAACGCTACGGGCAGACTTCGAAGTAGCAGCCCGGCAGGCGAGATGCTCGGCCACGGGTCATTTGCCAACGTGTTGATAAGTTGATCCGTTTTCATATTTCCACGAACCTTTCCCTTAGCTCGGACAGCTTCTTCAGCCCACGGTGCAACATCACCCTCACGGCGCCTTCGCTCATCTCCAGTCTGGCGCCGATTTCGGCAACGCTTTCACCGTCGATCCCGATCGCCCGCACCACTGCCGCCGCGCGCGGTTCAAGCAGCGCAATCATCCGTTCCATATCGCCGCGCTCGGTCGGATCGACACCCGGAGGGGCGGCAATAACCTCGGCAAAGTCTTCCAGCGGCACAAACACTCTGCGGCCCCGGCGTCTGAACGCATCAACAACCTTGTGCCGCGTAATCGCGTAAAGCCATGGCGCGACAGGGTCTTGGGGGCGCCAGGTATGGCGCTTGAGGTGCACGGCAAGCAGAACCTCTTGCAAGATATCCTCGCCTTCCTCAGGCCCAAGGCCCGCCCCACGCGCCCTTACAACGCCACGCAGCACCGGCGTAATCGCTTGCAAAAACAATGCATACGAACGCGCGTCACCTGCATTGCCGGCCCGCAAAAGCTTTGTCCACTCGGCCTGCCTGTCCAGCATCATCACGGTCCTGTTCGCTGCATTGGCCCCGTTGTTACAGACCCGGAACGAATTTCCCACAGTTTTGGCATTTCGATCACGGATGCGTGAGCGGCGTAAAGATCCTGCAACGCCCACCGAACCGACCAGAGGAACCGGAGTTCGGTTCCCTTCATCAGGGAGACTACCATGACCAAGACCGATACCGCATTGAGCCTTGCCGCTGCTGTCACTTGCGCGCTTGCGCTGGCAGGGCCGGCCCAGGCCGCTGACGAAATGGAAAAGTGCTATGGCGTGGCACTGGCTGGCCAAAATGATTGTGCCGCCGGGCCGGGCACAACTTGCGCTGGCACCTCGACCATCGATTATCAGGGCAACTCCTGGAAATACGTTCCCGCGGGAACCTGCGTCGAGATGAAAACACCGCACGGCATGGGGTCGCTCGAGCCGGTGAAAGCGTAACGTGAACGGGGGCGGGTCAGCCGCCCCCATTCCATCAAGGAGAGTCGCATCATGCTACCCAACTCCCCCGGTCTTGGCTTCAAACCCGAGCATTTTCAAGCGATTGCGGAAACGCACCCGGCATTGGGCTTTTTCGAGGTTCACGCAGAAAACTACATGGGCGATGGCGGGATGCCGCATGCGATGCTGACGCGGTTGCGCGCCGACTATGCCATTTCGGTGCATGGGGTGGGGCTGTCGATCGGCGGGCCTGATCCGCTGAACGAGGATCATCTTTTGCGTCTGAAGGCCCTGTGCGACCGGTATCAGCCCGAAAGTTTTTCCGAGCACCTGGCTTGGGCCAGCCACGGCGGCGAGTGGCTGCATGACCTTTTGCCGCTGCCCTATACGCCCGAAACGCTGACGCTGGTGGCCGATCATATCGACCGCGTGCAAGAGGTTCTGGGCCGTCGGATGTTGCTGGAAAATCCCGCGACATATGTCTTGTTCGAGCAATCCGTCATTGCTGAAACCGAATTTCTGGCCGAATTGGTGCGCCGGACCGGCTGCGGTTTGTTGCTGGATGTGAACAACGTCTTCGTATCTTGCGTCAATCACCGCACCGACCCGCGCGCCTATCTGGATGCCTTTCCGCTTGCCGCCGTGAAAGAGCTGCATCTGGGCGGCCATTCCGAAGAAGATCTGCCCTCGGGTCCGCTGTTGATCGACGATCACGGCGCGCCGGTTGCAGACCCGGTCTGGGCGCTTTACGCCGAGCTAGTATCAAGAACCGGGCCGCTGCCCAGTCTGATCGAGTGGGACAATGACGTGCCCGCCTTTCCGGTCCTGATGGCCGAGGCCGACCGCGCCGCCCGTATTCTTGGCGCCATTCGGGGGCAAGCGTATGCCCACGCATCGTGAATTCGCCCGCGCTTTTCAAATGGGCATCCATTCAGGAACTCTGCCCCCAGGTCTGACCGCCTGCAATTCGGATGAGGTTGACCGCCGCTTTGCGGTCTATCGAAATAACGTGATCCATGGGCTGAAACAGGCTCTAAAGCAGCGATTTCCGGCGATCGAGCGCTTGGTGGGTGCCGAGTTTTTCGCTGCAATGGCGCAGGTCTTCATTCAGGCCTATCCGCCGGATGGCCCGATCTTGCAGCGCTGGGGCGAGACAATGCCCGCGTTTCTGGAGGGCTTTGCGCCCGTTGCCAGCCTGCCCTATCTGGCAGACGTGGCGCGGGTCGAACTGGCCCGGGGGCGCGCCTACCACGCCAGTGACGCTGCGCCCGTGGATCCTGCGCGATTGACCGAAATGGCGCTGAGCAACTCCGAGGCGATGGTGTTGGCGCTGCATTCTTCGGTTCAGCTTTTGACCCTTGCCTTGCCGGGCGGGTCGATCTGGGCCGCTCAGCAACCGGGCGGGCCAGCCGCGCCAACGACCTGGGGCCCGGAATGCGTTCTGGTCGGCCGCTCGGGTATGGCCGATGTTCGGGTGCGGATTCTGGCCTCATCCGAGGCCGCGTTTCTAGCAGCCTTGTCCCAGGGCATGCCCTTCGGACCAGCGGTTCACGCCGCCCGGATGCAGGAACGCGGATTTGACCCGACGCGAGCCTTGGCAGACCTGTTGGCGGCCCGGTTGATTGTCGACGTGGCCTTGGCCGAAAAAGGAGAATTCCGATGAGCGACCTTCGTGTGTCCACCCATCCCGTGCCAAAAGCGGCTCTATTCCGGCTTGTATCAGCCCTGAATCGATTGATGTCGAAACTGCCTCAGGACATTCCCGCACTTGCCGCACGGATTTTTCCGGCGGCGGTATTCTGGCTGTCAGGGCGCACCAAAGTTGATGGGTTTTCGATCAAGGACAGCACTTGGCTGCTGTTTGAAGATCTTTACGCCCTGCCACTGATCCCGCCGCATTGGGCCGCCGTGGGTGCGACCACCGCCGAGCATCTGTTCCCGGTGCTGCTGGTTCTTGGTCTGTTTACCCGGCTTTCGGCGCTGGCGCTTTTGGGAATGACGCTTGTCATACAGACCTTTGTCTTCCCCGAGGCGTGGGTCACGCATGGGCTTTGGGCGACCGCTTTCTTGTGGCTGATTGCAAAGGGCCCGGGGCGGCTGTCGCTGGACCGTCTGCTGCGGCTCGACCGTTAACCCTTGCCTGCCGTCGTGCAGGGGTTATGTCTCAGACAGGAAAAGGCAGGACCCAGATGCACGATGGCAAGACGGCCCCCATGGCCGAGCATATCCCCGATCCAGAGAACCCGCGCGACTACCGCGATGCGCTGGGCCGTTTTGCGACGGGCGTCACGATCGTGACCGCGCAAGAGGCCGACGGCGGGGGTCCGGTCGGTATTACGGTGAACAGCTTTGCCTCGGTTTCGTTGGACCCGGCCTTGGTTCTATGGTCAGCGGCACGGTCATCGCTTCGGCATGCGCATTTTTCCGGGGCGCAGGCCTACGCGATTCATGTGCTGGCGGCGGGTCAGGCTGGTCTGGCTGCCCGTTTTGCCAAGCGCGGTCAGGGTTTCGACGGGCTGGAGTATGAACTGAACGATCAGGGCGTGCCGCTATTGCCAAACACGTTGGCACGGTTTGAATGTCTGGCCGAAGCGCGCCATGAGGGCGGCGACCACACCATCATCATTGGTCGGGTCATACGGTTTTCTGCCCGAAATGACGGCGAGCCGCTGGTATTTGCGCATGGTCAATACGGGCGTTTCGTCCCCGAAACCTGAACCCTAGCCCAGTCGTGCGATCTGTTCCGCCAAAAGGTTGATTGCACGCGATTGGGCGGCGGCAATGGCGCCGGGGCCCTCACCCTCGATCGGGACGACAAGATCGAACCGGCGCACCACGTCGCGCCCGGCTCCATCTGCGACCGGCGAGACGAAATACTGTCCGCTGAGGCGCAACACCCCGTCGGCGCGCGCAAGCATCTGTTCGACCCGCACCTCAAGCCTGCGCTGCGGTTCCTCGGCCAGTGGCCATGGTTCGGCCACGACGGTCGCCCCGGACACCGCCGAAATCTGCCCCGCCAGAACCAAGGTCACCGCCCGCGCCGGATCATCGGCCCAGATCTGATCCGGCCTTGAACGCAGCGCGCCATCCTTGGTCTGATAGGCAATCTCTTGCCCCGAGGCATATTGCGGCAAGGAAATTTCGCGCAATTCTGTCAGGCCCAGCTTGTTGGGCAGGCGCTTTTCGGCTGCCGGAGGGTCGATCATGTAGCGTCCGGTCTTTTCGGCATTGGCACAGGCCGCCACCAAGGTAATGGCCAAAAGGGCAACGCGGGAAATCGTCATGGCACTCTCCTATCGGCCCAGAATGAAGGCGCGGGGGTTGCGTTCTATAGTCCGCGCCAGCGCCCCGAAGGCGGCTGTGGCGCGGCGCAGTTCGCGCATTGTGTTCAGCATCTCGGCGTTGAACGGCGACCGTTCGCCATAGGCGCTGACCAACGCGTCCGCGCGGGCAATCAACGCCTCAAGGCGTTTTGTCACGTCAGGAAGGCTTGCACTGGCCCCGGCAATCGCATCGGCCGCGGTTTGCGCCGAGCCCAGCGCCGAATTGAGGTTATCGGCCGCTCCGCCTGCGCGCAATTCTGCCAGCAGGCCGGCGGCTTCGTTTAGCGTGTCCGACAGGGCGCGGGGCAGCTTTTCGGCATCCGACGTGCCCAGCATCGCCCGCAGATCCTTGAGAATGCCGTCAATCTGGTCGCCAATGTCGGCCAACGGCATATTGGCCGCGTTCGCAGCCAGCTTTTGCACCTCGACCAGCGTTTCGGGCAGCCCCTCAACCGAGCCATAAAGCCGTTCGGCGGCGCTCATGACCTGATCGAGCGCGGCAATGGTCTTGTCGGCAGCCCCCTGTTCGTTCAGCGCTTTGGTCAGCTTGCCAAGCTCTTCCAGCAGCGTTGAAAGCTCGCCAGGAACGGCACGGGTGTCTTCGCTTTCCGCCACCATCGCGATTGAATCCATCACTCGGATGGTCGAGGCGAATAGCTCTTCGATCGGCAGCGCGCCGACCCGGCTGATGACCCCTTCTGCCGAGGCGGCAAGATCGTTCGAGGTCGCCGGTGCCACCGGCAAGATCGGGAACGGATCCCCCGCCATGTCCATCTTGCCCGGCGCCATGCCGTCGATATCGGTCAGCTCGACCACAAGGGTCGTGCCCAAAAGCCCGGTGCCTGCCAGCCGCGCGCGCATCCCGCGTTCGACTTCGCCCTCCATGAAACCCGCGACGATTTCGGGGTCGGCGTCGGCGGTCATGCCAAGGCGCTCTGGGTTGATGGCAATGGTGATCTGCTGACGCACGACGCGATTTCCAAGGCTGTCTTCCGAGACCCTGATGGAAAGATCCTTGACCTCACCGGCCTCGACACCGCGAAACAATACCTTGGTGCCGCGCTCAATGCCGCGCACGGCCTCGTCGAATAGCAACGTGAACCGCACGGCCGTATCGGCGCCACCATCAAAAATCGAATCCCGAGCCTCGGTTTCGCCGGAATAGAGCCGAAAACCGTGACCCGGCTGCACTGGCAGCCCACCCGACGAAAAGGTTGAAAACTCGACCCCGCCCTGCACCAAAGAGGCGAGCGAGCGCACATCAAGGCTGACCCCGCCAGTGCCCAACGAGACCGAAAACCCCGAGGTATCCCAGAACCGCGTGCGGCTGGTCAGGCGCTTGTCGTGCGGCGCCTTGATGAAGGCATCGACGGTGACACCTTCGTCCACGTCCGACAGACGCAGGTTTTGCAGCCGACCGACCGTCAGGCCGCGAAAAATGATCGGTGCGCCATCCGCCAGCCCGCCCGCATCATCGGCATGAAGCGTGACCCATGTCCCCGAAGTCGGATCGGGCGCGAGGGGCGCGTGATCGAGCCCGGTAAAGCGGGTTTCGGGGGGCGACAGCGCTGCATCCCAATAGCCTTCGATAAAGGTGCCTGACAGGACCGTATCCAGCCGCGAAATTCCTTGCGCCGATACCTCGGGGCGGACCAGCCAGAACTGGGCACTGCCGTCGATGAACGGGGCTACATCCTTTTGCACCCGCACGCCGATGCGCACCGATTTCAGGTCTTCGGTGAAGCCCACGGTTTCGACGCGACCGACCTCGACCTCGCGAAATTTCAACGGAGTTTCGCCGGGGCGAAGGCCAGTTGCATCGGAAAAGTCGATTTCAATCAGGATCCCCCGGTCAGAGTAGCTTTTCCACGCCACGCCCAGCGTGATCGCCAGCGCAACCAATGGCACCAGCCAGATCACTGACAGGCGGGTCCAGATCGGGTTTTGCGCCGGCGTCTTGACCAGGGCGGCGGGTCTTGGATCTTGAGTCATGTCACTTGTTACCTGCGGTATCGGGGGGCCCGCGCCAGATCAGGCGTGGATCAAAGCTTTGGGCCGAGAGCATCGTGAAGGCAACCGACAAAGCAAAAGAGGCCGCCGCCGGGCCGGGGTTGATCGTGGCGACAAAGCCCAACTGTACCAGCGCCGACAGGATTGCTACCACGAAAACGTCGATCATCGACCAACGGCCGATGAATTCGACCACTTCGTAAAGGCGCAGATGCCGGTGCCCTCCGGCGCGCCGTTCGTTCCCGACCGCAAGCGCCAGATAGGCGATGGCGATGAACTTGCCGATCGGAATCACGATCGAGGCGCCAAACACGATCGCCGCCACGCCGTAGTTGTGATGCGCCAACAGTTCTATCACGCCGCCCAGAATGGTATTTTCCAGATGGCCGGTCAGTGTCTTGGTCAGCAACATCGGGTAAAGATTGGCCGGGACATAGAAGATCAAGCCAGCTATCAGCCAGGCCCAGACCGCTTGCAATCCGCGCACGTCAACCGGCACCAACCGCGCACCGCATCGCCCGCAGGTGGGCGTGCCCTGTGGCCAGACGCGGCCGCAACCGCGGCAGCCCACCAACCCGGCATCCCGAGCCGTCAAGATCGGCGCTACTAGCGCGGCTGACTGATGGCGTTCCATATTGTCCATTTGCTCATGAAGGAATTCTTCAGCGCCACGACGATAATCAGTGCGCAAAACGCCCAGAACGCGGGGCCAAGACTGACCGTGGCCAGACCGGCCACCTTGACCAGCGCCACGGCGGTGCCGATCACAAAGATCTCGGCCATCGACCACGGCAGTGTTGCCTCGGCCAGACGAAATGCGCGGGCCGCCTGCGGCCAGGGCGCGCGGCCATTGGCAAGCGGCCAAAGCGTATAGATCAGTGCCGTAAAGCGCAGCACCGGAAGCGCCACAATCATCAGCAGCACCGCCAGCGACAGTGGCGCCAGCAACCCGTCTGAAAATGTCATCGCGGCACCAAAGACCGAACTGTCATGCGACAAGCCTTTTGTGCTGATCTTGAGGAAGGGAAAGAACACCGCCCCCACCATCAGGATCATCGCGGTGAAAGACAGCGCGACCACGTGAAGAAACGATCGGGCCCTGGGGGCTATCAACAGCGTGCCACAGCGCGCGCAACTCGCGCTCTCGGTCTCGGTCAGATCCTCGACCAGATGCAGCGCATCGCATTGCGGGCAGGCAATCAGCCGGTCCTGGGCAGAAACAAGGTCATCCAAACTGATCATCGGCGGAACATAGCTCGCATGCGTCACACCGCAAGCCAGAGCGTGGACATAGGTGGGATTTTACCATTTAAGCCGGCGTTAATGCCACGGTGCTAAGCCTTGTTTCGGGTGAAGTGAATGAGGTGGTGGGATGGCAACGCGTAACAACGCGGCGCCAGTCATTATCAAACGCAAGAAGGTTGTTGGCGGCGGTGGGCACCACGGTGGGGCGTGGAAAGTGGCCTATGCCGACTTTGTAACTGCCATGATGGCCTTCTTCATGTTGATGTGGCTGCTGAACGCAACGACAGAAAAGCAACGCAAAGGGCTTGCCGATTATTTCAGCCCGACGATCCCGGTGAATCGGGTCTCGGGCGGGGGTGAGGGTGCCTTTGGCGGGGAATCGGTCTTCTCGGAGGATCAGATCGCGCAGACTGGCAAGGGAGCTACGGCGCAACAGCCTGCGCAACAGCGTCAGGCCAACGGCAACCATTCGTCGCAAGACGCCAAAGACGCCGAAACGGCCAAGCTGGAGCATGTTTCCAAGACGATCGAACAGGCCTTGTCGGGTATGGGCGGCGAGTCGATGGTCAGTCAGCAAACCGCACGCCATATCGTGACGCGGCTGACGGATGAGGGTCTGATCGTTGAGTTCTTTGATATCGACGGCGAGCCTTTGTTCGTGGCGGATACCGCAGAGCCCACCGACGTGACCAAAGAGATTGCGGCAATGTTGACCCGGGTTTTCGAACTGGTGAACAATGGTGTCGCGCTGAATGGGCACATTCGCTCTTACCCCGATATGCTCAAGCAAAACCCGGTTTGGGATCTGTCGACCGAACGCACGCAGGCGATGCGTGTGCTGCTCAAGGACAGCGGCCTGCCGACCGCGCGAATTCAGCGGGTAACCGGCTATGCCGACCGCAAGTTGGCGGTGAAAAACCCGATGGCCGTGCGTAACAATCGAATGGAGATGATCTTGCTGCGCTCGGATCTATAGGCGCGAAGTCTATAGGATTTTAGACGTTAGGGCGATCTTAAGGTGGTTGCGCGCAAGGTGACCGCAGATCACAGGACGCAGCATCAGAAAGGCGCACTCCTAATGTCCATCTCCTCCTCGCTGAATGCGGGCGTTGCGGGCCTTGCGGCCAACGCCACCCGCCTTGCGACTATTTCTGACAACATCGCAAACTCTGGCACTTACGGCTACAAACGGGCCTCGGCCGATTTTGAAAGCATGGTCATCAATCAGGCCCGCAGTGCGGGGGTTTATTCGGCGGGCGGTGTCCGCGCAGCAACTTCGCGACTGATTGATGAACGCGGTTCGTTGGTTTCTACTTCAAACTCGCTGGACCTTGCGGTTTCGGGCCGCGGCATGCTGCCGGTTACAACTGAGGTATCGTTGGACAACACCAGCGGCGACCAACCACTGATGATGACCACAACGGGCTCTTTTCGCACCGACAGCAACGGTATCTTGAAAACGCAATCGGGTCTGGTTCTGCTGGGTTGGCCCGCCAACGCCGATGGCAGCATCTCCGTGTTGCCTCGCGACACGCGGGCCGGGCTTGAACCTGTGGTTGTCAACGCCAACCAAACTGCAGGCGACCCGACGACCAGGATGAACCTAGGGGTCAACTTGCCCGCGGTGGCAACCGAAACAGGGGCCGATGGTACTCCCTTGCCCTTGTCGGTCGAGTATTTCGGCAACCTTGGAACGTCCGAAACGCTTGATATCACTTTCACGCCTACGGTTCCGGGGTCTGGTTCTTCGAATGAATGGACGATGGTTGTTCGCGATTCGGCACAGGCCGGCGCAACCATCGGCGAGTATACACTGACGTTCGACGACTCTCGCGGGAACGGCGGCACCCTGGCCTCTGTCGCGGTGGTTTCGGGGGGGGCCTATGACAGCCTGACAGGCAAGCTGGATCTAACCGTTGCGGGGGGCCCGCTGGAAATGACCATCGGCAAGATCGGTGATACCAACGGATTGACGCAGTTGTCTGATAGCTTCTCGCCGACGTCGATCACCAAGGATGGCTCGCCAGTCGGCAACCTCACGGCAGTAGAGGTAGACGAAAACGGCTATATCCGGGCCACCTATGACACCGGGTTCATCCGCACACTGTATCAGATTCCGCTGGTTGATGTACCCAACCCGAACGGCCTGACCACGTTGAACAACCAAACCTTTCAGGTGTCTCCTGATTCCGGGTCGTTTTTCTTGTGGGACGCGGGTGACGGTCCGACAGGGGCAGTCGTGGGCTATGCCCGCGAGGGCTCAACCACAGACGTCGCCGCAGAGTTGACCAATCTGATTGAAACTCAGCGGGCATATTCTTCGAACGCCAAGGTCATTCAAACCGTTGATGAGATGTTGCAGGAAACGACCAACATCAAGCGCTGACCCGGAAACCCGCGGCCTTTAGAATGGAGGCTGAGACATGAGTATATCAAGCTCTCTATCAAATGCACTGTCCGGTCTCTCCGCGGCTTCCCGCGCGGCAGACGTCGTATCATCGAATACCGCCAATGCGCTGACAGCCGGATACGCTCGCCGCGAGCTTTCGTTGTCATCGCAAACGCTGGGCGGTGACGGCGCAGGGGTGCGGATCAACGGCGTCAATCGCTCTGTCAATCAGGCGGTTCTGTCTGATCGTCGTCTCGCGGATTCGGAAACCGCGAATAGCAGCGTCAAGACCGACTTCTTCGCCCGTTTCGAGGCGCTTTTGGGTGAGCCTGGAACAGCGGGTTCCCTGACCTCTCAACTCGCTGATATGGAATCAGCGCTGATCGAGGCTTCCAGCCGACCTGATAGCGAAGCGCGTCTGGCCTCGGTTCTGAACGCCGCGGAGGGGGTCACCGATTTGCTCAACTCGCTTTCGGCGGATTTGGAACAGGTGCGCACACAAGCCGATGACAGTATTGAAGACGCGGTGGCCTCGTTGAACAGCTCTCTTGGTCAGATAGACCGATTGAATTCAGCCATCTTAGCCCAACGTGCTTCTGGTCACGACGCGTCAGCATTGATGGATCAGCGCCAGCAGTTGGTGGATAAAGTTGCCGAAATCGTGCCCATCCGCGAGGTGGCGCGTGACAATGATCAGATTTCGCTGTTCACAACGGGCGGCGCGATTTTGCTTGAGGGTAATGCCGCTGTCATAGGGTTTTCGCCCGTGGGCGTTGTTACGCCGGATATGACGCTGGGCTCCGGCGCGCTGTCAGGGCTGACCATCAATGGAACGCCGGTCCCTACGTCGGACAGTGGCGTTCTGGGGGGTGGGACGCTCGGCGCACTTTTTGCTGTTCGGGATGGGCTGGCCCCAGGTATGCAAACGCAGATTGATGCCTTTGCCCGCGATCTGGTTTCGCGGTTCCAAGACCCCGCAGTCGACGCGACCCTCGCAGTGGGCGCACCGGGTCTATTTACCGACAACGGCGCTGCGCTCAACACAATGGACGAGGTAGGTCTAGCGGGTCGTGTCAGTGTGAATGCGTTGGTGGATCCGACCAGAGGCGGCGACCTTTGGCGACTGCGTGACGGGCTTGGCGCCACTTCGGCGGGTGAAGTCGGGAATGCCTCCACCCTTACCGCGCTGGCCGGCGCGTTAACCGATCCGAGGGTTCCGGCGTCGGGCAACTTCATAGGAGCGACCCGATCTGCCTCAGAGCTGGCTGCCGATCTCCTTTCTCAGGTGTCCGGCGCCCGACAAACCTCGGAAGAGCAGCAAAGTTATGCGACCGCCCGGTCCGAAACCTTGACCGAATTACAGCTGGCAGATGGTGTGGATACGGATCACGAGATGCAGGTGCTGCTGCAGGTCGAGCAGGCCTATGCCGCGAATGCCCGCGTTATCAAAACGATAGACGAGATGATTCAGCAATTATTGGCGTTGTAAGATGAACTATAAATCCGTCGGTGATATGGCTCAGGCATTTCAGTTGCAGCGGCACAATGTGCAGCTGAAAACCCATTTGTCGCGTCTGAGCGAGGAGCTGACAACCGGGGTGCAAAAAGATGTGGGTGCGGCGGTGCACGGCGATTTCACGGCTTTGGCCGGGATTGATCGGTCGTTGACGACGCTCACTTCATATTCCTTTGCCACGACCGAAGCTGCACAATTGGCCGAGACCATGCAGACCGCACTTGAAACCATACAGTCGCAAGTATCGGATGTGGGCCCTACACTTCTTTCAGCGGCAACCAGTGCCAGTCCGGCAATGGTGTCGGCGACGACCGCGGATGCAAAGCAGAAATTCGAGTCGGTTGTTGCAGCGCTCAACACGAATTCTGCAGGGCGCTATGTTTTTTCCGGGACGGCAACGGATACTCGCCCGCTGGCGTCGGCAGACGAGATTCTGCTTGATCTGGGTACTGCCATTGCCGGTGCGACGGGTACGACCGACATAATGGCAGCCGTCGACACCTGGTTTGACGCGCCTGCGGGCGCAGGTGGATTTATGGATCAGGCCTATGTCGGTGGAACCACTCCGCTATCTCCATTTCGCATTGGAGATGGCGAGGCGGCGCAGCTATCTGTCACCGCCGCCGATCCGAGAATTCGCGAATCCTTGAAAGGCCTGGCTGTTGCAGCCTTGATCTCGGACGGTGCTTTGGCGGGGAATGATACCGAGCGCGCGCGCTTGACCCGTGCTGCCGGCGAACGCGTCATCGCTGCGGACGGCACGCTTGCCCTCGTGCGCGCTTCAGTTGGCACCACTGAGGGGCAGCTCGCGAATGCCGCTACCCGAAACAGTGCCGAAGCCTCGGCGCTGACGTTGGCACGGAACGGGCTGATTGCCGCAGACCCCTATGATACGGCAAGCGCTCTTGAAGCCGTGCAGACCCAGCTTGAGACCCTATACACCCTTACCGCGCGCCTTTCGCGCCTTTCCTTGACGGATTTTCTTTCATGAGATTGCTTTTAGTGCTGATCCTGTGTTGCCTTCCTGGTCTTAGCGCGGCAGCGCCAATACGGATCAAGGATTTGGTGCAATTTGATGGTGTCCGCGGCAATGATCTGGTGGGCTACGGGCTTGTTGTCGGCCTGAATGGAACCGGCGACGGCCTGCGCAACGCGCCTTTCACCGAAGAGATCATGGCCAATATTCTCGAGCGACTAGGCGTTAACGTTAATGGCGAACAGTTTCGCCCCAAGAACGTAGCCGCAGTTCTGGTAACAGCTACATTGCCACCCTTTGCGCGCGCGGGCAGTCAGATCGACGTGACGGTCTCGGCAATTGGTGATGCGAAAAGCCTGCTGGGGGGAATGCTGATCATGACGCCTCTCAACGCCGCGGATGGTGATATCTATGCGGTCGCACAGGGCGCGATCATTGCTGGTGGGGTATCGGTGGAAGGTAAGGGGGCTTCGGTTGTGCAAGGCGTACCAACGGCAGGCGTCATTCCGTCGGGCGCGCGGATCGAGCGCGAAATCGCTTTCGATTTTGGCGCGTTGGACTCGGTCCGGCTGGCGTTGCGTAGCCCTGATTTTACCACTGCCGAGCGGATCGAGAGGGTCATCAACGGTGAGTTTGGCAAGCGCGTCGCATTGATGCAAGACGCGGGGACTGTGGCGGTGAACATTGGTGCGGCCAATATGCGCTCGCCTGCCCATGTTCTGGGCCGGATCGAAAATTTGTTGGTCGAGCCCGAATTGCGGGCCCGTGTCGTTGTGGATCAACGCTCTGGCACAATCGTCATGGGCGAAGATGTGCGGATCTCGCGCGTTGCGGTGAGCCAAGGCAATCTGACGCTGCGTATTCAAGAGGCGCCTCTGGTGGTTCAACCTAATCCCTTTGCACAGGGAGAAACGGTTGTTGTGCCGCGCACTGAGGCCTCGATCACCGAGAATCCGGGGATCAAAATGGCAGAAGTCTCAGAGACTTCATCGCTGTCAGAGGTCGTTTCAGGGCTGAATGCACTTGGTGTCAGCCCTCGTGATATGATCGACATACTCAAGAGCATCAACTCTGCTGGTGCGCTGCACGCAGAGTTTCTTGTGCACTAGACCAATTGCGGGATGCATGCAGCATCAGGTCCAGTCCGCGCTCCATCCAACCGTTCGAGTTTGAGGTACGGTTCTGTTTGCGTGATGTCGTGTCCTTCGCAAGCGCCGTTCGGATCACTCCTTTGTGCCGATGCCCTGACTTGCGATGGCGCACCTTGTTGAGAATTGCACGGAAGACGGTATTGGGAGGCCACGGGGCTTGTCGAACTTCTGGCTGCATTGGCAGATCTTCGCGTTGGTCGGATTGGGCGAAGTGTCGCTTGGTTGCCAGAACTCAGGCGCCGGGTACCGCGGTGAACAAGGCGGCGCTGGGGGGGGAAATCGCCTTCTGTCTGGGCGCACATTTAAGCACAAGGGCGAGATTGGTGTTCCGGAGGTTTAGGGCGCGGCGTTTACATCCCCTGTGATCGACGCTTCCATGAGATAGCGCCAGAGCATTGGTGACCCGACGCCACAACGGATGTGCCGGGGAAGCACAGGGCTTGGGTCGGATCAGAAATAGCTGCGCACCAGTGCGGCCGAAATCAAAGTCCAACCATTGGCCACTACGAAAAAAGCTAGCTTGAACGGCAGCGCAACGACCGCAGGAGGCACCATCATCATCCCCATCGACATCAACACGGCCGAAACCACGAGGTCGATGATCAGGAACGGCAGATAGATCAGAAAGCCGATCTCGAAGGCCCGTGAAATTTCCGACAACAAAAATGAAGGAACCAATGTCGACAGCGGGGCGTCCTTTATGTCGCCGGTAAAGGGTAACTGAGGGCGCAACTCGACCAGCGCAGCGAAGGTCTGGCCATCTGTTCGATTCGACATGAAACCTCGAAACGGCTCTATCCCACGCAGGAAAGCGGTTTGCAGATCAATTGTTCCCGCAACCAGGGGCTCGACGCCCACCGTCCAGCTTTCGGTGAAGACGGGCTCCATGATGAACCAGGTCAAGAACAGCGCAAGGCTGACAATCAGCATGTTCGGCGGCGATTGTTGCAGTCCAATAGCCTGCCGCAATATTGACAGCACAGTGACGATGAACGGAAAGCAGGTGACCATGATCGCCAGGCCCGGTGCCAGGCTGAGCACCGTCACCACTGCGATCATCAGCATGGAGCGGCCCGCAAGACTTTCGCCATTGCCAAGCGAAAGGGATATATCTTGGGCAGCGACCGGCCCTGCAACAAGCAGCAGCCCAATTATGAACGCAATTCGCATGCTTACAGCCCGTTCTGAAGATCAGCGACTTCAGTCAACCGCACGCCGAGCTGGCCAGCCTGATCTCCTTCAAGCTCGGTCAGCTCTCCGCGCGCGATCAACTTGTCACCGACATATAGCTCGACCGGGTCATCAACCCGGCGATCCAATGGCAAAATGGCGTCGCGCTTGAGTCGCAACAGATCGCGCACCAAGGGACGGGCTTTGCCTACCGAAATGGTGATCTCGATTGGGACCTGAGTGAACGGATTGTTGCTGCCCGCCTCCGGCTTCAGTGCGTCATCCATGCTCTTTCTCCTCATTTTCGATGTGGAAGAATGTTTGAACTGCCGCGCCGATCGCTTTGATTACCCCGTCCAGGTCAATCCTGGTCTCAGTATCGGCCATACGCAGATAGACTTGTCCCTCGCCCAAAGTGGCCTCTTCGGAAAAGACAAAAGGCAGGCTGTCTTGTGCAGTCAGAAGGTCTCGGATCTGAGGCAGGCTTTCGGGATTTGCCATCACCGTAATGGGTGTACTGGCCATGCTCTCGGCCACAGGAAGAAGTTGCTCCATCACGATCCGGCCCAGCGTTTCTCTTGCAATGCTTGGCAAGACTTTGGAAACCATATCGTGGAGCAACGGCTCCAGAGCGTGCAGAATATGGCCACGCGCTTCATGATAGGTGAAAGAAAGCGTATGCAGATTGCGTCCCAGATCCTCACGCAGACGCGCAACTTCAGTGTTTTGTGCCGAAACAGCGTCTTCCCAACCTGCTTCGTATCCCGTCTCAAACGATGTTAGCTTGGCCTCTTCGAAATCGGTCAACAACATCGTAACCTGATCCGAAGTGCTTGCTGCGGTATCAAATGTTTCAAGTTTCAGGAAACTGGACATCAGGCCTTCTCCTCTTGGTCTTCCATCCAGCTGCGCAAAATCTCAACTGTTTCGGTCTGGCGCGACTCGATCAACCGTTTCAGTCGTGACACCGGGTTCACGCTGTCGGCATCGGCACCAAAGCCAGCACCCATCGCCATCGGCATCGCCATGCTGCCCAAGTCGAAATCAGACACGACGGTCATTCCAGGCAGAGCGTCGCTCTCGTCGATTTCGCCGTTCAGAGCAGAAGTAGAGTTGCTACGTCCCGCTGGGGGTGGCAGTTCCGCGAGGCGAGGCTGCATTGACTGCGTCAGAATTGGCCGCATCACGAACAACCCAAGCACCAGCGCCACAATCGACAAGACGGTGATCTGAACCAGACTCATCACGTCAAGCGTGACGTTGGACAACAAACCGGGTGTCGCGGTCATTCCCGCTTCGACGACCGGCTCGAAAGGCATTGAGCGTAGCGTGATGACGTCGCCGCGTGCTTCATCATAGCCGACCGCCGAGGCTACCAGATCATGAAGTGCGGTCATTTCCTCTTCGGGCCGTGGTTGCCAATTGGTGGCGCCATTGGCATCAGTTACCTGCATGCCATCGACCAGAACGGCCACTGTCACGCGTTTGACCGCGCCGGGGGTACGCAACACTTCACGAGTGGTTTCCGAAACCTCATAGTTCGTCCGCTCACGCGTTTCGTTGGACTGGCTTTGCGACTTGGCGCCGTTCGCGCTGTTGCCGTCGGGCAGGTTCGACGCCACAGTCACGCTGCCGGCGCGGGCATCGTCGGCCTTGTCGCTGCGCTCTTCGGTCTCGGTCGAGATCGCAACACGCGAGTCGGGGTCAAAACGCCGCTCGGTGATTGCTTCGCGTTCGGTAACCGTATCAACCGACACTTCGACAATCGCGTTGCCATAGCCGACACGCGCCTCCAGAAGGCGTTCCACGTTTCGCTTCAGATCTGCGGCGCGGTCGTTTGAGGCCGTGGCCTCCATCGAGTCGTCACCCGACGAGATCAACCCGCCGGTGCCATCGATCACCGAGACATCTTCGGGTGCCATGCCCGATACGGCCGAGGCGACAAGGTATTTGAGGGCCTTGGCATGGGTTGGGGACAGACCCCCTGATGTCGTGGTGACAAAAATCGATGCCGAGGGCCGAACTTCTTTTCGAAACGGTTGGCCGACAGGATTGGCGATGTGAACTCTGGCAGCGCGAATTGCCGGATTGGCGATGATGGTGCGCGCCAATTCACCTTCTTTGGCGCGCCAATAGGCGGCGTCGAACATTTGAGATGTTGTGCCAAAGCCTGAAAGTGAATCAAGCAACTCGTAGCCAGCGCCGCCGGTTGCCGGCAGGCCCTCGCCCGCAAGCATCATTCGCAACTCATCTCGCTGCGGTGCTTCTACAAAAATCGAATCACCGCGTACTTCGTAGGTCACGGCGCGCTGATCCAGAACCGCGATCACCTCACCGGCGCGCGCCCCTTCCAGCCCGGCGTACAGTAGCGCCATCGACGGCTTTGAGGCCATGCCGGAAAGCGCCAGAACTGCAGCAAACATGCCAATTGTTGCGCCCGCCACAATCAAGCGTCGACGTGTATCAAGGGCCTGCCAGACGGCAATCAGCTGTTGCAAAGCGCATCTCCTATAGCCGGGCTTCTGCCTCGTCGTCCTGATCTTTCGCTGATCGCGCTTAACAATCGGTTAGTGGGTCCGGGTCTATAGCGGTGCAGAAGCAATTTTCGGGGATGTCATGGCTGAGTCCGCACCTGAGGCCGAGGAGGCCCCCAAGAAAAAATCGAAATTACCTTTGCTTGTTGGGCTGCTGCTGATGCTGGGGTTGGGTGGCGGAGGGTTTTTCGCGGTCTATTCCGGGGTGATTCTTGGTGCCAAGGCCGAGAATCACGACACGACCTCTGAGGCGGAAATACCCGAAGCCTTGCCAGATATCGCCTTCGTGGCGCTGGACCCGATGATCGTTTCTCTGGGCTCGGTCGGATCCGCACGACACTTGCGGTTTTCGGCTCAACTTGAGGTTTCAAACCACTATCTCAAGGATGTCGAACTGCTGAAGCCACGCGTGATGGACGTGCTGAACGGCTACCTGCGTGCAGTTGATGTGGCAGAGTTGGAGGACCGCAGTGCGTTGATCCGATTGCGTGCGCAGATGCTCCGCCGGGTGCAAATCGTGACCGGAGACGGCCGCGTGCGGGATCTTTTGATTATTGAATTCGTGTTGAATTGAGGAGGCGGGAATGGAGCTGATTTCGGACATCCTGCTAGGTGCGGGGGCGCTGGGCGCCGCAGCCTACTGCATTGTATTGGCGCGACGGTTGAAGCAGTTCAACCAGCTCGAAAATGGCATGGGTGGCGCGATTGCCGTTTTGTCCGCCCAGGTTGACGATATGACCAAGGCGCTCAACCGGGCCCAGACCACTGCCGTCTCATCAGCGGAAATGCTCGAAGCACTGACGCGGCGTGCTGAACAAGGGGCGGAACGGTTGGAACTGATGCTTGCCGCGCTGCATGACCTTCCAGAGCCGGACGACGGCCAGCGCCGACATCGCGTCATACGGCGCCGCACGCGCTCGGACGGTTTGGAGGCCGCCGAATGAGCAACGCAGAAAAGCCAGAAGCGCAGCCAAGAAAAATGCGGCGCCGCCAAAAGCGGGGCTCCTTGATGATCGTCGCGGTGTTGTTGGCGGGATCGGGCGTGATCAGGCTGGGTGATGGCGCGGGTCGCGCTTTTGCTCGGGCGACCGAGCCAGCTTCGAAAAGTGCACAGCCCGCCCCCGCCGAAAACTGCGCTCCAGAGGCAGATGCAATGGCGCTTCTCGAGGCGCTCAGGGTGCGCGAAAAACGCGTCAATGAGCGCGAGGCGACTCTCGAGAGCCGCGCACAAGCACTTCACCTTGCTGAGAAGCAGGTGGACGAAAAGATTGCCAAGTTGGTTGCCGCCGAAGACGCGCTATCAAAGACTATCACCGTTGCGGACAAGGCCGCAGATGAAGACGTTGCCAGACTTGTCACTCTCTACGAAAATATGAAGCCGAAAGAGGCAGCGCCATTGTTTGAAGAAATGGCACCAGAATTTGCAGCAGGTTTTCTAGCAAGGATGCGACCTGATACAGCGGCGGCGGTGTTGTCGGGCCTCGAGCCGAAAACAGCCTATTCGATCAGCGTTCTGATGGCAGGTCGAAACGCAAATGCCCCAAAAAATTAGACAAATAGGCTTTGTTAACCCGAATCTGAAAAAGTTCGACTGCACCATGGAGGCAGGAATATGATCGGGCTCGTCGGTATTGTCATTATCTTTGTGATGGTGTTTGGCGGCTATGTTGCCGCGGGCGGCAAAATGGGGATCATCCTCAAGGCATTGCCGTTTGAGACGATCATGATCGGTGGCGCCGCGGTGGGGGCCTTTGTGCTGTCGAACGATATGGCAACAATCAAACACACGATGAAAGATATCTCGAAAGTCTTCAAAGGCCCGAAATGGAAACCATCGGACTACCGAGATCTGCTGTGCCTGCTATTTGAGTTGATCCGCCTCGCGCGCCAAAATCCGGTCGCGATCGAGGAGCATATCGAAGCGCCTGAAAACTCGTCGATTTTTGGGAAGTACCCGAAGATCGTAGATGATCACATGGCTGTCGAGCTTATTTGCGACACGATGCGTTCGGCCTCCATGAACTACGATGACCCGCATCAGGTTGAAGAAGTGCTGGAAAAGCAACTTGAAGGCAACCTTCATCACGCATTGCATTCTACCCATGCGTTGCAATCCATTGCCGATGGATTGCCAGCACTTGGGATTGTCGCGGCGGTCCTTGGGGTTATCAAGACGATGGGATCGATCGATCAGCCTCCTGAAATTTTGGGAAAAATGATTGGTGGTGCCCTGGTCGGAACCTTTCTGGGGGTGTTCTTGGCCTACGGTTTTGTCGGACCCTTCGCGGTGAAAGTGAATGCAGTCGTGGAAGAGGATTCGCATTTCTACAAGCTTATCAGAGAAGTGCTGGTCGCGAATCTCTACAATCACGCAACTAATATTTGCATCGAGGTCGGTCGCCAGAATACGCCACATCACATTCGTCCGAGTTTTTCAGAGCTTGAAGAGGCGCTGAAAGCTGTGAAGCAGGAGGCTGCATGAGCCGTTTCTTGGCTTTTCTGCTGGCCTTGGCTTCAACCACGCTTCCAGCTTTGACAGAAACCATTGTCGTTCGATCGGGCGATCACCCGAGTTTTTCACGGCTGGTCTTGCCAATGGTGCGACCTTTTGAATGGTCGCTGGGACGCAGGGGCGATAGCTATGAGTTGCGGGTGCAATCGCCTGACGCAACCTTCGACCTGTCAGAAGTCTTCGATCTTATCTCGAAATCACGCATTCGGGATGTCGTCGCGGAAAGCCCTTCCGTCTTGAAGATCACTGTTGCGGAAAACGTTCACGCGAGCGCGTTCAAGTTGGCAACTGGGGCATTGGTGATCGACGTCAAGGATGGCAAGCCGCCGCTCGATTCTACCTTCGAACGTGATTTGAATGTGAAAACGCCGATTACCGCCGCAAAAAGCTATCCTGTCCCCGAAAGACGTGACCCAGAGCTGGCGTCGTACTGGCGGCATGCTTTCGAAGAACCCCAGAAGACGCCACCGCCACCGGCACCGGCCCTTGCAGCTACGCCCACACTGCAGTCGCTGGACATGAAGTTGCCGGATCCGCGCGTGGCGACGGCCGAAGAGGAATTGCTAAAGCAACTGGGTCGTGCGGCCTCGCAAGGCCTTCTCAAAGTTGATCTCGCCGATCCTCCGCACGCTGTGAATCCTGTAGATACGTCACCGGAGCTGTTACCGATTGCCCCACCGATTGCGCGAGATCACCTGGCAATCACATCGCAGACCTCGGTCGATCGCGATACCTCGGGTTGGTTGCAGCAGTCGAGTATGACGGAGGATGGTGAAAGATGCTTGGATGCAGCGCTTTTGGATCTATCGGATTGGGTTGATGACACTCCCCCTAGCGAGCAGATTTCCAGCTTGCGGCGTGGTCTTCTCGAAGAGTTTGACAAACCAAACCCGGATAAGGTTCTTGCGCTTGCGCGGCTCTATATCGCCCTTGGCTTTGGTGATGAGGCGGCGGCTCTTCTAGAAGCGATGGGATCACGGGAAGAGGCCACGGATGTCTTGCGGATACTGGCACAGGTGATTGACGAGCGAAGAGTCGATCCAGCATCAGGCATCATGTATATGGCAGATTGCGACACCCCAGCGGCGCTTTGGTCGGTATTGGCCAACAACGATCTGGAAAAGTCCATGGCAGTCGACTTTGGGGCCGTACAGCGCGCGTTCTCGGCATTGCCGCCTTCAATGCGTCAGCATCTTGGACCACGTTTGGCCGAAAAGATGATTCTGCTGGGTGCACCGGATGTGGCTCGCTCCATTCAGGGAGCCATCTCGCGTGCGCCGGGCGATCATGAGATGGCGGTCAATCTGATTGATGCGCGGATTGACATGGCAACGGGTGATGCCGCCAGTGCAGAAGTTCGTCTGGCCCCTGTGATTGCCGATGACGGGGTGTTGGCAACCGAGGCCCTACTGCTGGCGATTGATGCCCGACTGGAACTTGGTGGCGCAGTGGACGCCAAGGTCATTGATAGCGTTGCGGCGTTGGCTTTCGTGCACCAAGATGCAGCGGATGGCGCCAGGATTGCGCGGGCACATGTTCTGGCGGCGGGATCGGCGGGAAGATTTGATGAGGCTTTTCGTGCACTGGAGGATTGGCCCATCGCGCGTGACCAAGCAATCCGCGCAAAGACCATTCAAGAGCTTTTCAGTCAAATCGCAGATACTCCGGATGACGAGATCTTCTTGAAGGTCTTTTTCGCACGACGAGCATTTGTCGATAAAACAATCGAGAACTGGGAACTGCGAGCCGATATCGCTGAGCGATTGCTCGAGCTTGGCTTTTCGGCCGCTGCACGTCAGATTTCCGGACCAAATGCCGCCCATTTCGATCGTGGACGGCTGCTGCTGGCAAGGGCCTCGCTATTGGACAGGGACGGCTCAGCTGCACTGACCCACGTTGGGGGAATTTCAGGTGCGCTTGCCGACAGCATCCGGGGCGAGGCTTTCCGCCTTCTCGGCGACCACAAAAGCGCGAAATCGGCCTTTATACTTGCCGGAGATCAGGAGGCTGCCATTGAAGAAGCGTGGCGTCTTGGCGACTGGAACACCGTTTTGATGCACGGAACTGATGCACAACGCGAGGCAATCAAGAATGGTGTGCTGCGCACAGAATTGGCTTCGGCCGATAGCGAAAACATTGACGTGGCACCGGAATCCAATTTGGCCGAAGACGGTATTTTGGCTCGCAATCGAGCGTTGCTCTCTGAAAGCCAGGCGGCACGAGCTGCCATAAACGCCCTCTTGGCGGAAACAGCCGACAACTGACAGCAATAAACCAAGACGCTTACTGAATCTCAACCTTCGCAGCCTAGCGTCAAACCAAGCAAGAATTGCGGCAATCGGGAAAATCCCATGAACAGGTTATTGGCGCGGGTCGCCCGTAGTGTTGGCGTTGCAGTGTTTGCGGCGGTAGGTATTGTGACACCGGCCATCGGTGCACAGGATTTTTCTGCAATCTGCGAAATCGTCGCTGCCGAGGCGTCACATCAGACCGGCGTGCCCATTTCAGTTCTCAAGGCCATATCGCTGAACGAAACAGGCCGAAAGATGGCTGGAGCCTTTCGACCCTGGCCCTGGACGGTCAATATGGAGGGTGAGGGGCACTGGTTTGACAGCCAAGACGATGCTCGCGCCTTTGTTTTCAAAGAGTTCAAGCGTGGTGCTCGTAGCTTCGATGTCGGTTGTTTTCAGATAAACTACAAATGGCACGGCCAGGAATTTGATTCAATTGATGCAATGTTCGACCCGCTGGAGAACGCGCTCTACGCTGCCAAATTCCTGAATGATCTCTATGCCGAGACTGGCACCTGGACCAAAGCTGCGGGGGCCTTTCATTCCCGCACACCGGCACTTGCTGAAAAATACGCCTCGCGGTTCGATGTTTTCCGCGCCAATTTTGTCAATGAAGACGGGTTGGCGCAAAGTGCACAACTCCCAGTCCGGACACCACCCACGCGCTCGAAGTCGCAAGATATACCGGAAATTCCGGATATTGTCCTAGCGGCGTATGGCGATCAGCCCGTTCCTTTACAGCCCAGAGTCAATCGCTACCCGTTGTTGCAGACGGGCAGCGTTGCCGGGCTTTCGTCACTGGTTCCGCTCGGTCAGACATCAGTGGCAAGCCTGTTTGCACAGGCACGTCCCGTGGTGGTGGAGTAATGCCCGCCCTGTCTCTCCGGACCATATTCCAGCCGACGATCCTTTTGGCATTGGCGTTGATGGCCGTTATCGTGATGATGATCCTTCCGATGCCGTCGTGGGTATTGGATATCGGTTTGGCAGCGTCATTCGCCATCGCGATTCTTATTTTTACTGTGACCCTCTTTATCGAGCGACCTTTGGATTTTTCGGCATTTCCGACAATTCTATTGGCGTCACTGATGTTGCGACTATCGCTGAATATATCGTCCACGAAACTGATTGTCGGACAAGGCCACACAGGAACAAATGCTGCGGGCGATGTCATCGAAGGCTTCGCCAATTTTATCATGGGCGGGTCAGTGCTGATCGGGCTCGTGGTATTCGGTGTGATCCTGATCGTCAATTTTATTGTTATCACCAAGGGCGCCGGACGCATGGCAGAGGTCGGAGCGCGCTTTGCCTTGGACGCTATGCCTGGCAAGCAACTGGCGATCGACAGCGATATGAATGCCGGCGCGATCGATCATGCAGAAGCGCGTGCCAGGCGCGAAAGAGAACAGGCCGAAACCACGTTTTTTGGCTCTTTGGACGGGGCGTCAAAGTTTGTGAAGGGCGATGCCGTTGCCGGGCTTCTAATTACGCTTCTTAACCTTGTGATGGGCTTGGTGATTGGCACCACGGTGCATCATATGCCAGTCGGTCGTGCTCTAGAGACCTACGCAATCCTGACAGTCGGCGACGGCTTGGTAAGTCAAATTCCGGCTGTGATCATTTCCATTGCGTCTGCGTTGCTATTGTCGCGTGGTGGCGCCCGTGGCGCCGCTGATCTGGAACTGTTTCGGCAGCTGGGAAAATACCCGCCAGCATTGGCAACGGTTGCGGTCCTGATGGCGCTGTTTGCTCTGGTGCCCGGGTTGCCGTTTCTGCCGTTCATCGCCGGTGCGGCCATCCTCGGTCTGTCTGCCTTTATGGTAAGCCGCGCAGAGCAGAAACGATTGCGCCGCGAAGCAATGAAAATGCCCGCACAGTCCGAACCCATCCGCCGCAAACCGCTTGGGGATATCCTTGATATTGACGACATTCATGTTGAGTTCGCACCAGACCTTGTTGCGATGGCGCTTGATCCTGCAACTGGGCTTGAGGCGCGCATTGCCAATATGCGCAACCATGTTGCCGCGAGTTACGGGCTGATCCTGCCAGAAATCAGGTTGACCGATGATGGAAGTTTGGAAAGCGGCGTCTATCGCATCCGCATTCAGGGCGTCGAGCAGGCGCGCGATCGCCTCTTTCCGGATCGTATTCTTGCGCTGATCGCCGACAACCGGGAGCTTTTGCCCAAAGGCGAAGACGTGCGCGAACCCGTCTATGGTGCGCCGGCTCGCTGGGTTGCCACGACGATGCAAGAAGAGGCAGTTTTGACCGGGTCAACCGTCGTTGGTCCAACAGAGGTTCTTGCTACCCACCTTCTAGAGGTCATCAAGCGGAACTTTGGCCGTTTGATGACTCTGCGCGCGCTCCGCCGTCTTTTGGAAGAAGTCACGAATGTCTCCGACCCTGCCCGTGCGGAGGCGAATCGAAAACTCTTGGATGAGCTGGTTCCGGAGAAAGTTCCCGTTGATCTATTGCTGGCCGTATTGCGCCTGCTATTGGAAGAGCGCGTGTCGATCCGCAACCTGATGTTGATCCTTGAGGCGATTTCAGAGGTGCGCGGACTGCAAAATCCGGAAGCAATCTGTGAGCATGTCCGGCAACGGCTCGGATTTCAGATCGTGGCCGAGATCCGGCGCGAAGACGGAACAATCCCGTTGCTTCAACTTGCCCCGGAATGGGAAAATACTTTTGCCGCTTTTCAGATCGGCGGCGAAAAAGGCGGCGACGTGGCACTGCCCCCTGACAAGTTCAACCGTTTGGCCAACAACATTGCTGATCGCATTTCCCGGGCGGGTGAAGTCGGAGTTTTCCCCGCATTGGTTACGTCCGCTCGGCGCCGGCGCTTTGTTCGCACGGTATTGGGCGCCAAAGGAATTAACGCGCCCGTCTTGAGCTTCGAAGAGATCGGAGTCGAGTCGCGTCCCTCGATGGTTGGGACGGTTCCCGTATGAATGAGCAACTTGTTTCAGCTCTTGCTTACGCGAACAGCGCGCTCTTCGAAGGGTTCATCGTATTCTTGAGAGTCGGCGCCGCCATGGCGTTGCTGCCCGCTTTTGGCGAGCAATCAATTCCGGTTCGAGTACGGATCGCCTTGACCATTGCTTTTTCCTTGGTGGTAACTCCGGCGGTATCGTCTGATCTGGATGAAGTTACAGCCGTTGATCGAGTACTGGCCCCCTACCTTATTGCGGAGCCGATGATTGGGCTGGTCTTTGGCTTGATCCTACGCCTGTTTGTCATAGCTCTTCAGATTGCAGGGACAATAATTGCCCAAGCCACTTCGTTGGCTCAGCTTTTTGGTGGTTCCACGGGAGAGCCGCAGCCCGCGGTCGGCCATCTTCTGATCATGGGCGGCCTGGCTTTGGCCGTGATGTCTGGGCTTCATGTCGATATCGCGCGCGCATTGATCGAGACCTATCAGATATTTCCGCCTGGCCATGTTCCGGTAGCGGCCGATGTCAGATCGTGGGGTCTTGACGGAGTGGTGCATAGCTTCGCACTTGCGTTTTCTTTGGCCGCACCTTTTGTTGTCGCTGCGCTGGTCTATAATGTGGCCCTTGGCGCCATAAACCGCGCGATGCCACAACTGATGGTGGCCTTTGTTGGTGCTCCCGCCCTTACAGCCGGTGGCTTGGTCGTGCTTGCGATTGCCATTCCGACTGCTTTGTTGATTTGGCACGGAGCACTTCAGGACGTCATGGCGCAGCCTTTCCGGGTGACGCAATGAGCGATGATGATACCGAGAAGGAACACGAACCAACTCAGCAAAAACTGGATGAGGCCAGAAAACGGGGTGAATTGGTTCGATCCGCCGAGATTTCTGTGGCCGCATCCTATAGTGGGTTTCTGATTGCGGCCGTTGGCTTCGGCGCGGCAAGCCTCACATCCTTCGGAAGCCATCTGATGGTCCTGCTGGATCAGTCCGACCAATTGTCTAGATTGTTCTTGTCTGGCGAGACTGGAGCGGTCTTCGGTGCTCTCGGCAGCATCTTTGGCTCGGTATCCATTCTGTTCTTGTTGCCACCGGTTTTCGTGTTAGCCGTCCTGTTCGCACAGCGTGTCATTGTTTTTGCACCAGAAAAGCTGATGCCAAAGATCAGCCGGATCAATCCCGTGTCAAACGCTGTGCAAAAGTTTGGCCGCGGCGGCCTGTTCGAGTTTGTAAAGAGCTTTGCGAAGCTGGTCATTATAGCCATTGTTTTGGGCGATTTCTTGCTGAGCAGGATGAATCAGATCCTGATGACGCAGTATCAGACACCAGCGATGGCGTCCGCTACGTTGCTGCAATTGTCAGTCGAGTTTGTCTCAATTGTTCTCATTATTTCCATAGTCATGAGCGCGATCGATTATCTGTGGCAGCGCGCCGAGCATATCCGCCGCAACCGAATGTCGCGCCAGGAACTCATTGACGAGATGAAGCAGTCTGAAGGCGACCCGCATATGAAGGCTCAGCGGCGTCAGCGCGGTATTGAAATTGCCACCAACCGCATGTTGGCCGATGTTCCCAAAGCCGATGTCGTGATCGTGAACCCAACCCACTATGCGGTAGCATTGAAATGGGAGCGCGGAACCGGGCATGCGCCGAGCTGCCTTGCCAAGGGAGTTGACGAAGTTGCCGCCCGGATACGTGAAGCGGCAAATGAGGCGGGTATTCCAATCCACTCGGATCCGCCTACTGCCCGGGCGCTCTTTGCTTCGATCGAAGTTGGGCAAGAGATCCGCCCAGAGCACTACAAAGCCGTTGCCGCAGCCATCCGCTTTGCGGAAAAGATGCGTCGCAGGGCGCGCGAACGGAGGGGATGGTGAGTCAAACCAGAAAGCTTGGCAGTCTTATAAAGCTGGCCGGCATGAAAAAAGCCGCGGCCCTTGCTCACTTGAGTGCTTTGCAAAGACGCCAAGTCGAAAAACTTGAACAGATACGACGCCTTGATTTGGATCGGCAGAATGTTCGTGCGGGCGTGGTGGCTCAACCCACCGGTGCTCTACAGGCTCAGAAATATGACGAATGGGCGGCAGAGGTTCGTCTGGGTCTTGAGGTGGATCTTGAGGATGTCGCGCGAGAATGCGCCCGATCTCAGGTCGAAGCGAGCCGGGCATTCGGGCGCAATCAGGCATTGGAACAACTGTTGCGCGAAATAGCAGCGCAGGACAAATGCAGGTCAGACGCTAGAAACGAGTAGCATACCTCGAGGTCTGAGGTACCCCCCGAAAATCGGACAGTGACGGAAGCTACGATCTGAGGTCTGCTGATCTTCAAGACGAGGAGACCAGGATATGTCGAAACGCAGGAACCACGATTCAGCATTCAAGGCGCGTGTGGCGCTGGAGGCCGTGAAGGGGGCGCGCACGGTGTCGGAGCTGGCCGTTGAATATGGCGTGCATCCGACGATGATCCATCAATGGAAACGGTCGCTGCTTGAGGGGGCGGCAGGCATCTTCGAACGCGGCGGCAAGGCTGCGGCTGCGACCGAGGTTGCAGAAGAAACGGTCCGTGACCTGCATGCCAAGATCGGAGAGCTGGCCGTCGCCAATGATTTTTTGTCACGAAAGCTCAAGCCCTGGATCGGCAAGTGAGGCGCGGGATGATCGAACGCGACCATCCCAAGCTGTCGGTCGGGGCGCAATGCCGTCTGCTCTCGATCTCGCGGTCGTCGTTCTATTACGCGCCGCTGGGCGAGACGGCGATGAACCTCGACCTCATGCTCTTGATCGACAAGCAGTTTCTGGAAACGCCATTCTACGGTGTCCGCCAGATGACCTGGCATCTGCAGAATGAAGGCCATTCCGTGAACCAGAAACGCATCAGGCGCCTGATGCGGCTCATGCGCCTGATGCCGATCTACCAGAAGCCCGACACCAGCAAGCCCGCGAAAGGGCATAAGATTTACCCCTATCTGCTGGGCGGGCTGCGGGTGGAGCGGCCAAACCAGGTCTGGTGCGCTGACATCACCTACATCCCAATGCGGAAGGGCTTCCTCTATCTGGTCGCCATCATGGACTGGTTCACCCGGAAGGTGCTAGCATGGCGGATATCGAACACGCTGGAGGCAGACTTCTGCGTCGAGGCGCTGAACGAGGCGATCCACAAGTTCGGCCCGCCCGAGATCATGAACACGGATCAGGGCAGCCAGTTCACGTCCTTCGCTTGGACCGACCGGCTGAAGCGGGTCGGCATCCGGATCTCGATGGACGGCAAGGGGCGCTGTCTGGACAACATCTTCATCGAACGCCTTTGGCGGTCCTTGAAGTATGAATGCGTCTACCTGCACGCTTGGGAGACCGGATCGCAGGCAAGAACCGGCATCGGGCGATGGATCACTTTCTACAACAACCATCGACCTCACACTGCCCATGGCGGTCAACCGCCCGCCGTGGTCTACTTCAACGCAACCCAAACCGATCAGCAGGTGCAGGCAGTAGCTTAAATCCGCCGGAAATCTGTCCAAGAAGTGGGGAGTAGCTCAGTCGTTAGCCGCTGGTTACTTCATGTCCTGGCGAACAATATCTGAGATCAGCACGTTTGTGGCGCTATCGCCCAGAGTCCTTTGTGCGGTCTCGAACAAGGCCCGTCGCAATTGATCCATATTGGCAGTTTCGGTGAAAGCGCCGCGGAACCCGCCAGAGTTTGCGTGATCGAATAACACTTGCAAGAATGCATCCCGGATCTTCGGTTCTAGTGAATAGACCTTTTCTGTATTGCCAAGTTTCACCTCGAGGCTGAGCGACATGATAACCAGTGACGAAACGTCGCCAGACTCAACTACCGGGACGACGAATTGATTGTTCAGCTTTACATATTCGCGCGTTGCCACCCCCTCATTTGCCGTCGCCCCCTCTTCGACTTTTTGCGAAAGCTCACCGCAGGGATTGGCCGCCAGAGCTTTTTCGTGTGCCGGACGAAGAAAAACGCCAGCACCAACACCGACACTCAGTCCGATCAATGCCATGAGAACTGGAAGGATTTTCCGCATTCTGAACCTCAGAAGGGCAGCAGTACATCGGCCACTTGTTGGCCAATGCGGGGTTGCTGAACATCAGTGATCTGGCCGCGCCCGCCATACGAAATCCGAGCACCCGCGATCTTGTCATAAGTAATTTCATTTTGGCGGCTGACGTCTTCGGGTCGGACAAATCCGCTAACGATCAGTTCGCGGACTTCAAAATTGACCCGTACTTCCTGACTACCTTGAATGCGCAGGACCCCATTGGGAAGCCGATCCAAAATGGTTGCAGCCACCCGCAGCGTCAGTTTTTCTTTCCGCGCGACCGAGCCGTTGCCCTTGTAGCTGGAACTTGAATCGGTCGCGTAAGCCTCATTCATGCTCGCGCCATCAGGCAACTTTTCGTTTATCCGCTGCGGAATACCCAAAAGGCTAGGAACACTCAGTGAATCCGAACCGCTACGACTTCTGCCAGATGAATTCGAAATCTCAGCCTGGTCGTCGATTTCAATCACGACGGTCAAAATATCGCCACGTTGCCCCGCGCGCCGGTCGCCCAGAAGCGACCCACGTGATCCGGACCATAGCGAAGCCTCGGCGTTGCCCCTTGGATAGGGGTTGGACGTCGGCATTGGTTGCGTGGTCATGGCGAAGAACTCGTCGCCGACTTCGATCGGCGTAAGGTCTGGCGCCTTGCCGACCTGTTCGAGCCGCTGACAGCCGAGAAGCGACAGGGCAGAAACGCAAAGAATCAAAATTCGCATCATGGCCTCGATCATTGAGAAAGCACGGTCAGGGAGCCGTCGGGGTTTATGGTAGCGTTCACAGTGACTCGAGAGGAGGCATTCATCACGCGGATCGTATCTCCGACACCACCACGTTCCATCGCCCTCCCTTCAATTGTGATGGTGAGCGAACCGTGATTGAAAGATATTGCGACAATCTGATTGCGGTCGACGATCGCCGCCGGACCGATGTCTTGCGGGTGGATCGGTCGTCCTGCGTAGAGGGCAACTCGAGCCTCCGAACCAACTGCGTCCTCAGCCCGTGACAGGGCAGATTCATCAAAGCCGTCCTGAATCGCCAGATCCTCCAGAGCGATGATAGATTTTGCCCGCAACGTGCGTGTCGTAGTCAGGACATCGGCATTTGTTGCGGTGGCCAGTATCACCAAGATTGCTGCTATTACCCAGAACTCACGACCGATCATCAGCGCACCTGCGTGGTTGCGCCAAGCATCTGGTCTGCGGCGGTAATGACCTTGGCGTTCAGTTCATACCCGCGCTGCGCCTCGATGAGTTCTGTAATCTCGCGCACAGCGTCGACCGAGCTTTCTTCCAGATAGCCCTGTCGCAGCGTCCCAAGCCCATTCTCTCCGGGCGAAGACACCTGAGCTGGACCTGAAGCACCCGTTTCCAGAAAGAGATTCGACCCGATCGCCTCCAATCCCTTTTCGTTGGTAAAGCCAGCGAGCGTAAACTGCCCCAAAAGTGTGGGCTGAACTTGATCATTGAAGTAGGCGTAAACCTCACCCGAGGCGTTGATTGCTACGGCGCGCGCATCGCTGGGGATCGTAATGCCGGGCACAACCGAATATCCGTCAGAGGTGACAATCTCTCCGTCGGGCGAGCGTTTCAACGCGCCATCGCGCGTATAGCCGGAAATGCCAGACGGCATCGTGACCTCGATATAGCCTAGCCCGTCGATCGCCAGATCCAGATCTCCACCCGTCGCAGACAAAGAGCCTTGCGCCAGATTGACGGTAACCGCAGAGGGTCGGACGCCCAGTCCAAGCTGCACCCCGGTCGGCACGATCGTGCCATCATTGGCGGCGATTGTGCCGGGTCGTGTCATTTGCTGATAGTGCAAGTCGGCGAATTCGGCCCGCCGGGAATTGTAGCCGGTTGTCGACATGTTCGCGAGATTGTTCGAGATCACCTCGACCCGTGTTTGCTGGGCACTCATGCCGGTGGCAGCGATTTGCAGGGCGCGCATCGGTCAGACTCCTTATCGGCTCAGGGTGGAAATGACGCCGCGAATGCGTTGGTCTTCACGGTCAAGAAAGGTCTGTCCCATCTCATAGGCGCGCTGAACCTCAATCATCCGGGAAATCTCGGAAACGGGATCGACATTCGATTCTTCCAGGAATCCTTGCATGACGACGGGGTTTTCCATGGGCTCGACACCCGCTTCGGCAGAGAATCGTGTGCCGCCTTGGTGTAGCAAGCCATTTGGATCGGCGGGAACAAAGACCCCTAATTGCGCGATGGGCGAGCCTTTGGCCGACATTGTGCCATCTTGCGAAACCGCAACTGGCCCGGCGTCAGGCGCGACATAAATCGGCGAGCCGCCAAGATCCAAGAGTCGATAGCCGTCCTGTGTGACCAATTCCCCTTCGGCAGACGGTGTAAAGCTGCCAGCCCTTGTCAGTTGGTTTCCCTGCGGCGTCTCAATCTGGAAAAACCCGTCGCCCTCAATGGCAAAATCGAAGCTGCCGCCCGTCTGGGCCAAAGGCGCCTGAGCCAGGTTGACCATCCGACCAGATGCGGTCGCCATCGAGAGCGATGGTTCGACACCATCCAACGCTGCGATATGTTCGGCAAAGATAACGCCTTCCTTTCGGAACCCGTTTGTCGAGACGTTGGCAATGTTGTTGGCGACGGTGCGCATTTCGCGCATCAGCCCGGACTGACGGTTCAATGTGGTGTAGATTGCGTTGTCCATCTTTAGCCCCCTGCGATCAACGGAACGATTCGCGTGGTGAAGAACGACACCAGCGTTTCGGACATGAAGGACATGGAAACCCAGAATACGACCAACATGGCGCCAACCTTGGGTACGAAGGTAAGTGTCATCTCTTGCACTGACGTCAGTGCCTGAAACAGACCGATGGTGACGCCTGCGACCAAGGCAACCGCCAACATCGGGGCGGAAATCATCACTGCGATCCAAAGACCTTGGCGCAATGTGTCAAAGAAGAGTGCTTCGTTCATCATCACACCGGCATCCGCAGGATTTCCTGATAGGCCTCGACCACTTTGTTGCGCACGGTCACGGCGGTCTCGACCGCAAGTTCCGTTGCAGCTAGGGCCTGCACCAGCGCGTGCGGGTCGGCGCCGCCTGTCATGGCCGCCTTGGCGGTGTCTTCTCCTGCTTTGAGGGTTGCTGCGAAATCCTCGGCGATAGCGCCGAAAACGCTCTGACCAGACCCGCCCGCTTCGGGGCGTGGTGCCGCCGCGGCTCGGGCCTGGGCATAGCTTTGCGCGGCAAAAGAGGTTTTGACGTCCATTCTGGACCTCCTCTATTCAGCGGCGAAGGAGATCGAGCAGGCTGGACGACATTTGCCGCGCCTGATCGAACATCCGAAGGTTCGCCTCGTAGCTGCGCTGCGCTTCGCGCGCGTCAGCAATCTCGACTACCAGATCGACATTCGAGCCGTCGTAGTAGCCGCTCTCATCGGCCAGCGGATGGCCCGGATCATAAATCCGTGTCAGTTCCTTCTGGTCGAGTTCGACGGGGCCAAGCGTGACCTGCCCGGTGTGGTTGCCGTGATCGATCACCTCTTCGAACGAGGTGGTCTTGCGATGGAAACCGGGTGTGTCGGCGTTGGCGATATTCTCGGAAACGTGGCGCAGACGCATGGATTGGGCCTTCATTCCCGAGGCCGATAGTGCGAGCGCGCTGGTGAAATCGGTCATGGCTTACCCCTATGTCCGACCAAGGCTGGTGCGCAAAATACCCATCGAAGACTTGTAGATAGCCAAGGCAAGGTCGTGCTGCTGCTTCACCTCGACGCCTTTGACCATCTCTTCTTCGATCGATACCGAGTTGCCGTTGGGCGACATCGTTCCGGGGTCGTGTCGGGTGATTTCATGGGCGGTGAAGGTGCCATTTGCGCCCAGATGGCCCGGCCGCGTCGCCTTTAGCTGACCGTCGCCAGCGGCATCATAGGTATCGGCAAAGCTCTCCACGTCGCGGGCGGCGTAGCCCGGCGTGTCGGCATTGGCGACGTTTTGGGAGATGGCATTTTGGCGCAACGCGGCATGGGATGCCATCGCTTGCGCCATCTGCAGGATCTCAAGTTTCTCGAACATCGGGGTTTCTCCTCCGAACTCTACACAAAGCTTTAAGGGCGAATCGTTTAGAAAACGTTTCAGGAACATATGGAGGCCAGAATGGCATCAGCGGCGTTGGATCTGCTTCGGGCAGAAATCTCGGATCTTGGAGCGGTATATCCTGTCGGCCGTGTGGCCGAGGTGGGCCGCGGCACTATTGAGGCGACGGGTTTGTCAGGACTGGCCGCGCTGGGCGATCGGGTGCTGATCCGCTGCCATAGCGGGCGCAGGCTGGGCGGAGAGGTGCTGGCGTTGCGGCGCGGCTATGTGTCTTTGTTGCCAGATGGAGCGGCCGACGGGGTTGCGATTGCTGATCAGGTCGAACTACTGGGACAGGCGCAACTGGCGCCGGACGACAGTTGGGTTGGGCGGATCGTCGACCCGTTTGGGCAACCCCTGGATGGCCGTCCCTTGATGCGGGGCGCGTCAGAGCGTGTGCTGCGCGCCGTGCCGCCAGCCGCTGCGTTGCGCCGTCGTTTGGGCGAACGTTTGGATACCGGCATGGCCGTTTTCAACACTATGTTGCCGCTGGTCCGTGGGCAGCGGATCGGACTTTTTGCAGGGTCGGGCGTTGGCAAGTCTTCGTTGCTGGCAAAGTTTGCGCGCAGCGTAGCAGCGGATATCGTCGTGATTGCCCTTATTGGTGAGCGGGGGCGCGAACTGCGCGAATTTGTTGAAACTGTCTTGGGACCCGAAGGCATGAAACGAGCGGTAGTCGTTGCGGCCACGTCAGATCAGTCACCTTTGGTGCGCCGACGCTGTGCCTGGGCCGCAATGACCGTGGCCGAGCATTTTCGCGACCAAGGGCGACATGTGCTGTTTTTGGCTGACAGCGTGACACGATTTGCTGAGGCCCACCGTGAAGTAGCCTTGGCTGGCGGCGAACCTCCGTCACTACGCGGCTTTCCACCCTCGACCTCGCATCAGATCATGTCGCTGGCCGAACGTGCTGGCCCTGGGCTTGAAGACAAGGGCGACATCACGGCGGTATTCTCGGTGTTGGTCGCCGGCTCTGATATGGATGAGCCGGTCGCTGATATCTTGCGAGGGGTGCTTGACGGACATGTGATCCTAGACCGAACCATCGCCGAACGAGGGCGTTTTCCGGCGATTGATCTGCTGCGCTCGGTATCACGGTCGCTGCCGGACGCCGCTTGCCCGACGGAAAACACGCTTATCGGCCAAGCGCGCCGCATGTTGGGCGCATATGACCGTGCCGAGATGATGATTCAGGCGGGGCTATATGCGACGGGTACTGATCCGATGATAGACGCAGCCATTCGAGTCTGGCCCGCGCTGGATGCCTTTTTGGCCGAAGATGAACCGAACGGGGTTTCGGCAAGTTTCGCGCGGTTGGAAGAATGCCTGTCGGCGGCTGCTCTTCCCGTGTAAAGTATTGCGGTTAAAGCAAAAGTGACAAGGTGCCCGACGCATTTTCACTGGACTGCAAGAGCTGAAGTGCCACTGAACCGCCGCTGAGTGTGCTGGTTTGTGCCTGTGAACGAAGCAAGTAAAGACGAACCAATTTGTCGACCTGTTCAGAGTCCGAGAACAGGGCGGGATCGCTTGATCCAAAAACCAGCTCTGCCTTTTGACTGAACGCTGTAACCTGTTGGTCCAGATCGATTGCTGAAATGCTTGACGGCAGACCCAAGGCATTCTCGAATACGGTCCGTAGTGGCTCGGACCCAAGAATAGACAGCCATTTTGTTGTTTCCGTGTTGGATTTCGCGGCTAATTCCGGCATTTCGCGCTGCGCGTTGAGCGCCAGCCGAAAACTGTCGTCGGTCTCGCCTACTGCCACCTCAAACTGACGCGTTTCATAGGCGGACAAGATCGTATCCGCGAAATCCGCCTCCTTTGTGCGCAGCTCGGAGTTGTCGCCAAAGCCGAATGCCTTTGAAAACTCAAGGTATTGCTTGTCCGCGAGCTTGTTCGAAAGCGCGTCTGAAGACAGCGTGCCGTCTTCGAGCACCTTCTTGATGAAAAAGCGATTGTCGATATCGGCGTCCAGACCAAATGCGCCGAGCGCCACTTGCAACAAGCGACGATCTGCGACGAGGTCTTCCGCAGAGTCGATTTGACCGATCCGTTCTCGGAAATAATCTTCATCACGTTGAATGCTTGCAGAGGCGGTGAATGCCGCCTGCTGCTTTTCCATCGTCCGGTTGAGAAACGTCCAGCCCGCATAACCGCTGATTGGGACAACCGGAACAAAGCTCATGCCCGTCCTGCGGCCAAAAGCCGCTCCTCCCGGGGGAGAAGGCTTCGAAGGGCCTTCAGTGCCTGATAGTGCTGATCTTCCAGAACGGCGGCAGTGGCCAACGTCAGTTGGCTGCGGCTGTCGTGGTCGGTCAAGACTTGGCTGAGCTGTTCAATGCCACGCAAGAGCTGCATTCGGGCTTCACCTGCATCCGCATCGCCAGACAAGACCAGTTGCGCGATGTAGCAGACGCGGCGAACAGGCGTATTCACCTCTTCTGGATGGATCGCATCTCGCAGGCGAAGGATATAGGCATTGGGTGTCATGATGGCGAGCCGCGAACGGCGTTCACCATTTTCGATCACCGCACCGTTGATGAGCACGCGTTCCTTTGGTGCGAGCTTTAGAACAAGGCCGGTCATTCGCCACCCCCATCCTGTCTAAGCCCGCGCATGATGGCGGTGTTGATGTCAATCAACACCTCGGCGGTCGCGTCGCCAGCCAATACCTTGCTGGTATGCTGGTTGGTGAATTCGGCGAGGTAAAAGATTCGGGCTCGCAAGAGCGGTGGCAACTGGTTGTCATCTTCTGCTACGTCAGAAGCCAGCGCGGTCCATAGCCGCCGGTTTTCGTGCAAGGCGCGTGCCAATGCAGAGAATCCGATCGATCCGAGGGTGTTTGCAGCCTTCAGTCGATGTGTGATACGGGCGAAAATCTGGTATTCGGTGCCTCGGTCTGTTCGGGTTGGTTGACCAGGCGTAGAGTAGGCCGTTTTGGCCATGGTATGTGCGTTCACGGGAAGTCCTTCCTGTGGCGGATTGCATCAAATCGCGGCTTTTCCGCGAGGGGCCGGGGCGCCTGTTCAGGCACCCCGAAATGGCGTTATTTGAACAGCGCCAGGATGTTTTGCGGTGCCTGATTGGCAATCGATAGTGACTGAATGCCCAACTGTTGCTGGGTTTGCAGTGCCTGAAGCCGTGCCGATGCTTCTTCCATGTCGGCGTCTACCATTGACCCGATACCGGACTTCAGCGAATCGGTCAGCTTGCTGACGAACGTGTTTTGGATGTCGATCCGATTTTCGGCGGAACCAAAGTTGGCGGCCGCATCGATTGACGTCTGGATCATCGTTTCGATGTTGCCCAAAGCTGTGGCGGCGCCAGAGGAACTCGACACGTCCACCGAACTGAGCAAGCTAAGACCACCCGACCCTGCGTTCTTGAACTGCGCCGAAACCGTCAAGTCGTTTGTTCCGCTGTTGGTAAAAACCAAAGTGCCGGCGGTGCCACTGTCGTAGTCTACCGCGAGACCCTCAATACCCAGAGCCTGAACGGCGTTTTTCAGGCCAACCGCCACAATATCCGCCGTGGTCGTCGAGGCGACGTCGTCGGCCGATACCGTATAGGTCGCGTTTTTTCCTCCGATCGAGATCGAAACCTTGTCTCCCGCAGCGAAGGCATCCGTGCTGTCGTCGATAACAATGGCCTTGCCGGTCGTATCGCCCGCGTCAAGAAAGAAGCCCGCAGAATCGGAGTTGCCTGAAACCCCCTCGGACCCTGCCAGAACCCCCTTGGCCACATAGGCCCCGGTCGAGAGGTCTTGTGTATCAACGGTGATATTCGACGCGCTGACGGAGCCGTCCGACGCGCGGTCGAGGGAGGCGAGCACATCCACCGAACTGCCCGCAGTGCCATTTACAAGGTTGAGGCCATTGAACTGGGCCGCGCCGACCACGGATTCGATCTGCTTGACCAAGGCATCCACGTCGGTCTGAAGTTTGGCGCGATCAACGTTGTCTTCCTGCGCTGAGACAATCTTGCCTTTCATTTCAGTCAGCAGGTCGGTCACGGTTTCCGAGGCTTGTCGCGCCACGGCAACAGTCGATTCGCCCAGCGACAAGCTGTCGGAAATGCCCTTGAAGCCTTTCACGTCCGACTCCATCACTTTGGAAATTGCCCAGACGGCGGCGTTGTCTTTTGCCGAATCAACGGATTTGCCAGTCGAGATTTCAGATTGCGTCTTCGCCAGACTTGAGTTGATGCCCTTGAGCGTTTGCAGCGCAACCATGGCGCTGGAGTTCGTCAGAATGCTTGACATGCTATGTCCTTAAACAGGTCGGCGCTTTGCACCGGGTTTCAATTGCCGCCCTTACAGACGGCGCTCGCGGCGTTCTGACCAATGCGGCTGCTGGAGCGTTCCGTGCCGCGCCATCCCTTCCGGGACGCAGGGGCGACATTGCGCCTCAAGCCCTAAAAGTTCGCTAAAGTGTGACGTCCAACATACTGAAATTCATTATGATTTTCGACAATTTCTTCATGCCCGACGTTCAACACTGTTACCGCCGTCGCCAATGGTGCGGGCGCGGCCAAGCTTGTCATAGCTGTTCAGCGTGCGGCCTGCGCGTTGGATCATATCAAGCCGCCGCTGCGCCGCGCGGACACCTTTGATCGCCGCACCCAGTAGCTTTTGATTCGCTTCGGCAAGGTCTTTTACGCGCACCAGAAGTTCTGCCGGAGTGCCCTCCAATGCAGCCAAGAGCCGCTCCTTGCGAATGGCGAGCTGCTCCAGCCCTTCAAAGGTTCCCGCGCGAATCATGTGCCGCTCGACCTGTAGAACCCCCTCCAGATCTTCGATCAGAGTTTGACCGTTATTGCCCATTGGGTGCCCCCTTCTTGAATGCTTCAAACAATGCTTCGGAAAGGCCGATGCCCCCGGCCTTTGCCATACCTTGCGCCTGTTGTTCGCGAAGGAACGATGAGAACTGCTCTTCCCCGATACCGCCACCAAAGCTTTGCCGTGCCTCGCCAGATCCGGCCTGCTTCAACATTTCCGCCAGGAAACTGGCCTCAAGTTCGGTTGCGGCATCCATCAGCGCCTGGTCTTTGCTTTCCGGTGACGATGCAGACTTTTGCGTCGCCGCAGATAGCTGGGGCTGTACGGGTTGCAACATGACGAAAGCTCCAATTGAGGCGATTTTGGCCACTATGGGCATAGCGAAGTAAAGAAGCGGTAACTTCCTGATGCCATGGTGTGGCATCATCGGCAGAAGTCGTGAGGACCATGGAACCGTTCGGATCAGGCGAATCTCTTTCAATTCAGTATCCCGCCCAAGCAGGGCGCGTGCCTGCCGTGGCAGCCGGAAATGACGCTTTTGACGAGGTGTTTTGGGGCTTGGCAGGGCCGACGGCAAAGACTTCGACATCGTTGGGCGCACGACCTGGTTTGACAGCGTCCGCAGCGCCGCAATGGGCAACCTCGAAGCCGAACGACGATAGGAAGGACTCCGCAGATCTGCCCCTTGAGCCGGGGCAGGAAGGGAACGCAGTCAAGGCCGTCAATCGACAAACTATTGCGGCACAGGATCACCCACAATCAAAGGCCGTTCCGACGCAATGGCTTGCGTCATACCGCGTTGACACCGGGCAATTCGCGTCCGCGGCGGAGGCTTGCAAGAGCGCGGTGGATATTGTCGATCAGCAAGACACACCGCCAGGGACCAGTGAACCGAACGCCTTCCACAAGGCCGAAACAAAGGCCGGCATTGCGCTAGGGCAAGAGGCTGCTTTGCTGGATGGCCTGCCCGATTTGGGCACCATCATGGCATCGATGACGCCACAGCAAACCATCGGCGCAACCGCGTCCGTGTCGCCCGACACGGGCATTGGCCACGGCCCTATCACTGATCTTGATATTCTTGGCGCCGAGGGGATGCCGGCGTGGCGCACTGCTCCCTCAATGGCTCGGAGCGCTGTGGCAACCCAGCATTCCGCAGGGCCGGGATCTGAAGAGCGAGATGCCACCGACCAAGCTGCCGGTCCGGTTCAGGCAAATTCCGCGATAGGCGGGCAAGACGCGCTGGCCGGACAGAGCATGACGGCGCCTGCGCGTGGTGCGGAACTTGCGGTCATGGCTCAGCCAGCGGTAGTGCCTGCAAAACTGCGCGAAGGCACAGCGACCACGCCTGTCGAAGCGTCCTTGCCCCAGTCTTCGTCGGAACAGAGGCCCGAGCCGCACTTTGGAAACATGGGCAGCACGCGCAAAGCGCAGTTAGATCTGGACTCTGCCTCCGGTGCGGCGGATCGCTTGCAGCAGGCCGAGCCTCATATCGCTGAGGCCGACGGCCCAAGGCATCGGCCGGGAAGCAATTCGAAAACCAGTGAAGCGGCTCTTGCCCAACAAAGTGAGGCCCCAGGAAAGGCGCTGAACGAAAACCCCGAAGTTTCCTTTGGGAATAAAGCGGTATCCGAATTTGCGCCCGCCAGTGGCAGAAGCCTCCATACCGCCAACTCGGCTTCGTTCGACGCAGAAAGCAACGCAGGCCTGACGGTTGAACCAAGGGTGGAATCAGGCGAATCTTCGCCTGCAGCTTCTCCCGAAGCCTCGAAAAGGCGCGATGTATCTGGCGTCGGAAATCCACCCGCGACCGAGCCTCGATTCTCTAACCTGGCCGCAACGGTTTCACCGGCGCTCGACACCGCACCGATTGCCAATGGCGCGGTTGAGCCAGCCCCTCACGCAGCCTTGTCCGTCTTGCCCAGGGACGTTGAAATCACGGCTGTCTCGGAGTTCGGTGGAAAAAGCGCGCTTGAGGATACAGTTTCAGATCCCGCGGACGGATCAACGGGTCTGAGCTCGATCACCGTGCCAGCGGATCACACGCAAATGGGCACGACCAAGGCAGCCGCTCTTGCCGCCCATGAGGCTGCCCAGTCGGTCAGTCGCCAGATCGCGTCAACGCTGATGTTGCAACATGATCGGCCGGTCGAACTGACGCTATCTCCGGAAGAGCTGGGAAAGGTGCGTTTGACGCTGACCAGCGCCGAAAACGGCATCACCGTTTCAATCATCGCTGAACGCCCTGAAACGTTGGATCTGATGCGCCGAAATATTGACACCCTTGCTCGAGATTTTCGCGAAATGGGGTATGAAAACACCAGCTTCAGCTTTGGGCAGCAGGCACAGCAGCAGCGGTCTGAGGCCAGTCCCTATGTCGCGCGCGACTCTGGTGGGATGACTCCTCCCGCCCCAATTTCCACCTTGCAAGAGCCGATTCGACTGTCTTTGAACAGGTCGACCGGCCTTGATCTGCGCTTTTGAAAGGAGACCCCATGGTCACTGCCGTCACGTCAGCCGCAACCAGTTCGACCAGCAGCACAGCGACTTCGAAAGAATCGTCGGGAACGATGATCAACAGCGATTTCGATACATATCTGAAGTTGCTGACGACGCAGATGCAAAATCAGGACCCGCTCAATCCGATCGACAGTTCGGACTACGCGGTGCAGTTGGCAACTTTTTCGGGGGTTGAGCAGCAGGTGAAGACAAACGACATTCTGGAATCGCTGTCCTCGCAGCTGGGCCTGATGGGAATGACGCAATTGGCCGGTTGGGTTGGGATGGAAGCCCGGGCCGCGGCCCCGGCCTATTTTGACGGCAACCCGATCACCCTTTCCCCGAACCCGGCCGTCAACGCCAGCAGCACGCAGCTTGTGGTGACCGATGCGAATGGCCGGGAGGTCGAACGCCGATCACTTGATCCGTCCACCCAGCCGGTCGATTGGATGGGGCAAAGCGCCAGTGGTGCGCCCTATGCAGATGGGATCTATAGTTTCAGCCTCGAAAGCTATGATACTTCCGGCACATTGGTGGCCGACACCCCGGTCGAGGTCTATTCACGCATCACCGAAGCCCAAGGCTCTGCCAATGGCACGGTGTTGGTGTTGCGCGGCGGAATATCAATCCTTTCCGACGATGTGACAGCGTTGCGCGAGCCAGATTGAGGTCAGATAAACCGACCCAACACGATCCCGATCAGAACCAGCACCCCCCCGGTGAGCATTAGCCCAATGGCGTTCCAGCCCGACCCGGCCTCGACTATATCTTCTGGCTCGGCTTGCCGTTTCAGAACCGCCTCGACAACCATTGGCAGGCGAGGTCCAAAGCGGCCCAAAACCAGGGCGGTGCGCCCAAGATCGCGCAGCATCGCACTCGGCCCAAGATTCTGACGGACATAAGTGGCGACAACCGGCTGGGCCACTTCCCACATATTGATAGATGGGTTCAGCGAGCGCGCGACACCTTCGACCACAACCATCGTGCGTTGCAGCAGAATCAGTTCTGTCCGGGTTTGCATGCCGAACCGCTCGGTGACTTCGAAGAGGTAAGCCAGAAGCCGGGCCATCGAGACATGCGTCGCGTCCATCCCGAAGATCGGTTCGCCCACGGCCCTCAGCGCGCGCGCGAACTCATCCACATCGCGGTCGGGTGGCACATATCCCGCCTCAAAATGCACTTCGGCGACGCGTCGATAGTTCTTCTGGATAAAGCCCATCAGGATCTCGGCATAGACCCGCCGGGTATATTCGTCGATCTGTCCCATGATCCCGAAATCATAGGCGATGATATCGCCGTTCGGTGCCACCTTCAGGTTGCCGTGATGCATGTCGGCATGAAAATACCCGTCGCGCAGCGCGTGGTTGAGAAATAGCTGAAGCACTCTTTCGCCCAGCGCATTCGGGTCATGTCCCGCGGCCCGGATTGCAGCGACATCACCCAATGGCTCGCCCTCGGCCCAACCCATGGTCATGACCCGCTTGGCTGACAGGCCCCAATGCGGCTGGGGCACGGAAAACCCCGTGTCGCCCTTGGTGTTCGCTGCGAATTCCGACGCTGAAGAGGCCTCAAGGCGTAGATCCAGTTCGCCCAGCACCACGCCTTCAAAATGCGCCACGACATCCGAAGGGCGCAATCTTCGCGACGCAGGGGAAATCTTTTCGATCAGGTTGGCGGCAAAGTGAAAGGCGTCCAGATCCTTGCGAAACGCGCGCTCGATGCCCGGCCGCAGCACTTTGACGGCGACTTTTTCGCCGGTGTCGGCCCGACGTGCAGAGTGGACCTGCGCAATCGAGGCCGCAGCAACCGGCTCGGAGAATTCGAAAAAGAGAGTATCCACTGGCCGACCCAACTCAATCTCGATCGAGGCCTTCGCGACATCGACCGGGAAGGGCGGCAGCTTGTCTTGCAATACGCGCAGCTGGTTGGCCAGTTCTTCGCCGACAACATCCGGGCGGGTGGACATGACCTGCCCGAACTTTATGTAGGCCGGCCCCAGCGCGGTCAGCGCACGGGTGACCGGTGGCAGGGCAGGATCGCCCTTGATCCCGAGCCATTTGAAAGGCCAGCCCATCACCCGCGCGACAAGGCGCAGCCGCGGCGTCACCTCCATCGCCTCAAGCGCAACTTTCATCGCGCCGGTGCGTTCGAATGTGGCCCCGGTGCGGATCAGCCGCCAGACATTGTGCGGTCCACGCATCAGATTTTCCAGCCGGAATGAAGGGCTGCGATGCCAAGACTCAGGTTGCGGTAGCTGACCTGGCCAAAACCTGCCTCGCGGATCATCGTCGCAAACACCTCTTGGGTCGGAAACTTGCGAATCGATTCCACTAGGTATTGATAGCTTTCGCGATCATTCGCCACGATCTGCCCCATCACCGGAATGACATTGAAGGAATACCGGTCATAGGCCCATTGCAGCGCGGGGTTGGGGATCTGGCTGAATTCCAACACCAACAGGCGGCCGCCGGGACGCAGCACGCGGAAAGCCTCGCGCAGGGCGTCGGCAATACGGGTGACGTTCCGGATGCCGAATGAAATGGTGTAGACGTCAAACGAGCTGTCCGCGAAAGGCAGTGCCATCGCATCGCCCACAACCCAAGTCAGCCGATCGGCCAGATCTTCGGCCTCGGCACGCTTCTGTCCTTCGATCAGCATGCTTTCGGTCATGTCGCAAACCGTTGCTTCGGCCCCCGGGGCGCGCGCCAGAAAGCGAAACGCCACATCGCCGGTGCCGCCCGCCACATCCAAAAGCTTCTGACCGGGGCGCGGCGCGAGCCAATCCATCATCGCATCTTTCCAGATACGGTGGATGCCTACGCTCATCAGATCATTCATGATGTCGTATTTGCTTGCCACACGCGAAAAGACGCCGTGCACCATCCCGGCCTTTTCGCCCTCATTCACGGTTTGAAAGCCGAAATGCGTGGTCTTTTGCTGCTCTTTGGTCATCTGGTCTTGCCGATCTGAAAATGTCTCCCCTCTTATAGGGTGCTGTGCCGCCAAGACAATGCGGCGGAAGAACGAGGCCGCACGAGACGCCATGCCAGAATTGCCCGAAGTTGAAACCGTTCGACGTGGACTTGCACCCGCGATGGAGGGGTTCGTGATCGAGCGCGCCCAGATCAACCGTCTGGATCTGCGTTGGCCCTTGCCGGATCGCATGGCCGAACGGCTGACCGGCGCGCGGGTCGAGCGCTTGCGGCGGCGGTCGAAATACATCCTTGCCGATCTGACCACCGGCGAGACCCTGCTGATTCACTTGGGCATGTCCGGGCGCATGCTGGTTTCGGGAATGATGTTGGGCGGGTTTCACCACGACCACCCCGCGCCGCAAAAGCACGACCATGTCGTTTTGCACATGGAGGGCGGCGCCCGCATCACTTTCAACGATGCCCGCCGCTTTGGCGCGATGGACCTGGTGCGCACCGACCGCGAGGCGGCACATTGGTTGCTGGCCGGGCTTGGACCAGAGCCTTTCGGCAATGCGTTTCACGAAGATTATCTGATCGCCCGCCTCAAAGGCCGCGCGACTCCGATCAAGACCGCGCTTCTGGATCAGCGGGTCGTGGCGGGGCTGGGCAATATCTACGTGTCAGAAGTGCTGCACCGCGCCGGCATTGACCCGCGACGCAAGGCCGGTCGGATTGCCGCGCCACGGGTTGCGGGCCTAGTGGCGTTGATCCGCGAGGTGCTGGCCGAAGCGATCGAGGCCGGCGGCTCGTCACTGCGCGATCACCGGCAGCCCGATGGCGAACTTGGCTATTTTCAACACAGCTTTCACGTCTATGACCGCGAGGGCGAGCCTTGCCAAAAACCGGGCTGCACCGGCACTGTTCAGCGCATCGTGCAATCGGGGCGCTCATCGTTCTTCTGCCCGTCGTGCCAGAGATGACTTGATAATCGCCTCCGTCCTGCTAGGAGTCCGCGTCAAGAAAACGGAAAGGCAAAGCCACATGGCCTACCAAAACCTGATCGTTGAGATCGAAGATTACGTCGCCCTGATCCGCCTCAATCGCCCTGATGCCCTCAATGCGCTGAACTCTGCGCTTTTGAGTGAGCTGGCCGAGGCGCTGAAGGAAGCGGATGCCAATGACAAGGTGCGCTGCATCGTCATTACCGGTTCTGAAAAAGCCTTCGCGGCGGGTGCCGACATCAAGGAAATGGCCGACAAGACCTTTGTCGACATGTTCTGGTCGGATTTCTTCGCCGCCGATGCCGACGCGATCAGCCGCATCCGCAAGCCGGTGATCGCCGCCGTTTCGGGCTATGCGCTGGGCGGCGGTTGTGAATTGGCGATGATGTGCGACTTCATCATCTGTTCGGACACGGCCAAATTTGGCCAGCCAGAGATCAATCTTGGCGTTGTGGCCGGGATCGGCGGGACACAGCGCCTGACCCGCTTTGTCGGCAAGTCGAAATCAATGGACATGCACCTGACGGGCCGTTTCATGGACGCGACCGAGGCCGAACGCTCTGGGCTTGTGTCGCGCGTGGTTCCGGTCGCCAAACTGATCCCCGAGGCTTTGGCCGCCGCGCGCAAGATTGCCGAGAAATCGTCACTGACGGCGATGGTGGTAAAAGAGGCGGTGAACCGCTCTTACGAAACCACGCTGCGCGAAGGCATCCTGTTTGAACGCCGGGTTTTCCACGCGCTGTTCTCGACCGAAGACCAGAAGGAAGGCATGAGCGCCTTCCTTGAAAAACGACAGCCACAGTTCCGCGACAGATAAGGCAAAAACTTTATCGCCCCCGTTGACTTGAGCCCGACTCGGGCCTAGTAGAGCGGCTTCAAGATTACCCCGAACTGAAATCGGAAAGCGACTCATGGCCAATACGCCCCAATCCAAGAAGCGCGCACGCCAGAACGAGCGCCGCAACGAAGTCAACAAAGCGCGCCGTTCGCGGATTCGCACATTCCTCCGCAAGGTTGAAGAAGCGATCGCCAGTGGTAGTGCCGATACGGCCGTTGCCGCGCTGCGTGCTGCCGAGCCGGAACTGGCTCGCGGCATCACCAAAGGCGTTCTGCACAAGAATACTGTTGCGCGCAAAGTCTCGCGCTTGTCGGCCCGCGTCAAAGCGCTGGCCGCCTGAAATAGCCTTCGCAGGCTGACGTTTAAGGGCGCACCAGTCGGGTGACGCCCTTTTTACGTTTTTTAAATATATCAATGACCTGTGGCCATTTTGACAGCGCGAGCAGATTCGCCGGAACAATTATTCCGTCAAGCGCGAAGATCGGTTGCGCGCTCTGCGGCGCGCTTGCTAGCGTCTCCATGCGATTCACGTCGCCCAGGGGGGACATGACGCATCTTAAGAAACCTTGTCGGGCTGCTGCCAAGTAAGACAATGGAGGTTCGCCGAGCTGCAACGGCGAAAAGATGCGTATCTGCTGGTGAGGGTCCAGAATCCTTGCCGACCGATAGGAAAATTGATCGCCGGATAGATCCGGCGCGATTTCTTCTGTGTCCTTCACGTCGGTAGTGCCGCCGGGAGCGGAGTGATTGGGCATGGTCCCGACGCTTTGTCCTTCGTTTGGCGGCAAGACAGTGGGGCGGATGGTCGGCGTGGACAGATGGAACGTATGGGCGACACAATGACTGAAGAAACCTGGGGGCGGGCGCGCAATGAACTTCTCAAGACAGTCGGAAAAAATAACTTCGTAACCTGGATCGAGCCGCTGCAGCTGAACGGCGTCGCAGACGGGATCGCGCGCTTTGACGCTCCGACCAAATTCATGCGTGACTGGGTGTCGCGCAATTTTGCCGAGCATATCCGACGTGAACTGGCAAATGCCGGGCTTGTGGTCGAGCGGGTCGATATCCGCGTGACCGAGCTGCGGCCGATTCCCGCCCGCGCGTTGGCCCAGCCCAAGCCCGTTCGGGCGGCCCGGGCGACCGATGACGCCGAACTGCCCGGCGCACCGTTGGATGCACGCTTTACCTTTGACAGTTTCGTGGTCGGCAAGCCGAACGAGCTTGCCCATGCCGCCGCGCGCCGGGTGGCCGAAGGGGGCCCGGTCACGTTCAACCCGCTGTTCCTTTATGGCGGCGTTGGCTTGGGCAAGACCCACCTGATGCATGCCATCGCCCACGAGCTGCAAAATCGCCGCCCCGAGCTTCGGGTTCTGTATCTCTCGGCGGAACAGTTCATGTATCGCTTTGTTCAGGCCTTGCGTGAACGTCAGATCATGGATTTCAAAGAGCTGTTCCGCTCGGTCGACGTGCTGATGGTCGATGACGTGCAATTCATCGCCGGCAAGGACAGCACACAAGAAGAATTCTTCCATACTTTCAATGCGCTGGTCGATCAGGGAAAACAGATCGTGATTTCCGCGGATCGCGCGCCCGGCGAAATCAAGGATCTGGAAGAGCGGATCAAGAGCCGGCTGCAATGTGGGCTGGTCGTGGACTTGCACCCCACTGACTACGAACTGCGGTTGGGGATACTCCAGACCAAGGCAGAGACCTATCGTGGCCAATACTCGGGCCTGAAATTGGCGGACGGTGTGTTGGAGTTTCTGGCGCATCGCATCACCACCAACGTGCGGGTGCTGGAGGGCGCATTGACGCGATTGTTTGCCTTTGCGTCGCTGGTGGGGCGTGAAATCACGCTCGATCTGGCACAGGAATGTCTGGTCGACATCTTGCGCGCCTCCGACCGGAAGGTTTCGATCGAAGAGATTCAACGCAAAGTGGCCGAGCATTACAACGTTCGTCTTTCGGATCTGATCGGTCCAAAACGCGTGCGCACCATAGCCCGGCCGCGCCAGATCGCGATGTATCTTGCCAAGCAGATGACCACCCGATCGCTTCCCGAAATCGGGCGCCGGTTTGGCGGTCGTGACCACACCACGATCATGCACGGTATTCGCAAGGTCGAAGAGCTGAAGGGCGATGACCGCCAAATGGCCGAAGATATCGACCTTCTGCGTCGGCTTTTGGAGGCCTGAGCCTTGACGGTCGCGGTAAAGCGACCGAATGTCCTGAAAAATCTTGAGCCTGCGCGGAAAACTGCTAGTTTTCCGCTCCCGGCACTCATGGGGGTGGATATGAAGATCAGCATTGAACGCGCGGCGCTCTTGAAAGCACTGGCGCAGGCCCAATCGGTGGTCGAACGGCGCAACACGATCCCGATTTTGGCGAACGTGCTGATCGAGGCCGAAGGCAATACCGTGTCCTTCCGCGCCACCGATCTGGACATCGAGGTGGTCGACAAGGCCCCCGCGCAGGTCGAGCGTGCCGGCGCGACTACCGTTTCAGCGGTGATGCTGCACGAAATCGTGCGCAAACTGCCGGATGGGGCGCTGATAAGCCTTGGTGATGATCCGGCGACGGGGCGTTTGTCGGTGATGGCCGGGCGGTCAAGTTTCAACCTTGCCACGCTGCCGAAAGAGGACTTCCCGGTGATGGCCAGTTCGGAATACACCGCCAATTTCAGTGCCCCGGCGGGTGTGCTGCGGCGGTTGTTCGACAAGTCGAAATTTGCCATCTCTACCGAAGAGACGCGCTACTACCTCAACGGCGTATACATGCATGTCGCGACCGGCGAAGACGGCCCGGTTCTGCGCTGCGTTGCGACCGATGGTCACCGGCTGGCGCGCATTGATGCGCCGCTGCCCGAGGGCGCGCAGGGCATGCCCGGCGTGATCGTGCCCCGCAAGACCGTGAACGAGATGCGCAAGCTTCTTGACGACGACGAGGCGCAGATCGCGGTGTCGGTATCAGAGACCAAGATCCGTTTTGCCACGCCGCTGATTACCCTGACCTCAAAGGTCATTGACGGCACCTTCCCGGATTACACGCGGGTCATTCCGCAGGGCAATACCCGCCGGCTTGAGGTGGATGCCTCTGAATTTGCCAAGGCGGTGGACCGCGTGGCGACGGTTTCGTCAGAGCGGTCGCGGGCGGTGAAGCTGAGCCTTGATGAGGATCGTTTGGTGCTGTCGGTGAACGCACCCGATGCAGGCGCAGCCGAAGAAGAACTGGCGGTTGCCTATTCCGACGAACGTCTGGAGATTGGTTTCAATGCAAAATACCTGCTTGAAATTGCCAGTCAGGTGGACCGCGAGAATGCCGTCTTCCTGTTCAATTCCTCCGGCGATCCGACCCTGATGCGGGAAGGCAATGACACTTCGGCGGTTTACGTCGTCATGCCGATGCGGGTTTGAGATCTGGTCGGAGCCTCCGGCGGGGATATTTCTGCGAAGATGAAAGGGCAAGGCGGTGCTGACCGAGCTGACGTTGTTGCAGTTTCGGTCGCATCGACGGTTGACGCTGGCGCTTGACGGGCGACCGGTGGCGATTTTTGGCCCCAACGGAGCAGGAAAAACCAATATTCTTGAGGCGGTTTCGCTGTTGTCACCGGGTCGCGGCCTGCGGCGCGCGGGCGCTGACGAACTGGCTCGGCGTGACGAGGCCGTGGGCTGGAAGATCCGCGCGATTCTAGGCGGTGCTGGAGCGGGGCGCGAGGTTGAAACCACGGCCTTGCCGGGGGCGACGCGCGAGGTGCGCATAGATGGCAAGCTGGCGCCTCAGGTGGCGTTGGCGCGTCTGTTGCGGGTGCTTTGGTTGGTGCCCAGCATGGACCGGCTGTGGATTGAGGGGGCCGAAGGGCGGCGGCGCTTTCTGGACAGGATGACGCTTTCTTTCTTTCCGCATCACGCCGAGGCCGTGCTGACCTATGAAAAGGCAATGCGGGAACGCAACCGCCTGTTGAAGGACATGGTGCGCGACCCGGCCTGGTATGCGGCGCTGGAAGGGCAGATGGCCGAGGCAGGCGCGGCGATCGTCGGCAACCGGGCTGCGGCCTTGGCCCGGATCGCGGTGGCGCAACAAGGGGCTGCCACCTCTTTTCCGGCAGCGCATCTGGAAATCACCGGAACCGGTCCAGAAGATCTGGCCCGCGCTTTGGCCGAAGGCCGGTCGCGGGACTTGGCTGCGGGACGTACGCTTGAGGGGCCGCATCGGGCCGATCTGGCCGCGATCTACGCCGACAAGGCGGTGCCGGCGGGGCAGTGTTCTACCGGCGAGCAGAAGGCGTTGCTGATTTCACTGATCCTTGCGAATGCACGGGCGTTGGCCGAAGAGACAGGCCAGGCGCCGGTCTTGCTGCTTGATGAGGTGGCCGCGCATCTCGATGCTGCCCGCCGTGCGGCCCTTTACGACGAGATCTGCGCGCTTCAGGCGCAGGCCTTCATGAGCGGGACGGGAGCCGAGTTGTTTGACACGCTGGGTCCGCGCGCTCTCGCGTTTGAGGTCAGTGACGAGGCCAGTGTTTCAGTGGTCGCCACGACGCGGCTTTGAGCCCTAAATATGGTGGCCGACGCGTGACAAACCCGGCTCGAACACCTATAAGCAGTGGGCAATATCCAAGGTAGGCAGGCATGATCGAAGACACCCAGAAGCCGAACGAATACGGCGCGGATTCCATCAAGGTTCTCAAGGGCTTGGAAGCTGTGCGTAAACGCCCCGGCATGTATATCGGCGATACGGATGATGGGTCCGGTCTGCACCATATGGTCTATGAGGTCGTGGACAACGGAATTGACGAGGTTCTGGCGGGTCATGCCGACTATGTGACCGTGAAAATCCATCCCGACAGCTCGGTTTCGGTGCGCGATAACGGCCGTGGAATCCCGACGGATATCCACACGGAAGAGGGTGTTTCGGCGGCAGAGGTCATCATGACACAACTGCATGCTGGCGGAAAATTCGACCAGAACAGCTACAAGGTGTCGGGTGGGTTGCATGGCGTGGGCGTGTCGGTGGTGAACGCCTTGTCCGAGTGGCTGGAACTGCGAGTCTGGCGCAACGGCAAAGAGCATTACGCCAAGTTTGTGCACGGTGACACCGCCGAAAGCCTGCGTGTCGTGGGGGATGCGGCGCCCGGCGAAAAGGGCACCGAGGTGCGATTTCTGGCCAGCCTCGAGACGTTTTCAAACCTCGACTACAGTTTCAAGACGCTTGAAAATCGGTTGCGGGAACTGGCCTTTCTGAACTCGGGTGTGCGGATCGTTCTGGAAGACGAACGCCCCGCCGAGCCGCTGAAAACCGAGCTTTTCTACGAGGGTGGCGTGCGCGAATTCGTCCGCTATCTGGACCGCTCCAAGACCTCAGCCATGCCCGAGCCGATTTTCATCACTGGCGAGCGCAACGGGATCACCGTCGAAGTGGCGATGTGGTGGAACGACAGTTATCATGAAAACGTCCTGCCGTTTACCAACAACATTCCACAGCGCGACGGTGGCGCACACCTTGCCGGATTTCGGGGTGCGCTGACGCGAACCATCAACGCCTATGCGCAATCCAGCGGAATTGCGAAAAAGGAGAAGGTGGACTTCACCGGCGATGACGCGCGTGAAGGGCTGACGTGTGTCTTGTCGGTCAAGGTTCCGGACCCGAAGTTTTCCAGCCAGACCAAGGACAAGCTGGTTTCGTCCGAGGTGCGGCCTGCGGTTGAAAACCTCGTGAACGAAAAGCTGGGCGAATGGTTTGAGGAAAACCCTGCGCAAGCGAAAATCATTGTGGGCAAGATCGTCGAGGCCGCCTTGGCGCGCGAAGCGGCCCGCAAGGCCCGCGAACTGACGCGGCGCAAAACGGCGATGGATGTTGCTTCGCTTCCGGGAAAGCTGGCGGATTGTCAGGAAAAAGATCCGGCGCTGTCCGAACTTTTCCTTGTCGAGGGGGACTCGGCCGGGGGATCAGCCAAACAAGGGCGCGAGCGCAAGAACCAGGCTGTGCTGCCCTTGCGCGGGAAGATCCTGAATGTCGAACGCGCGCGCTTTGACCGGATGTTGGGTTCGGATCAGATCGGCACACTGATTACCGCTTTGGGCACAGGAATCGGGCGCGACGAATTCAACCTTGGCAAACTGCGCTACCACAAGATCGTCATCATGACCGATGCCGACGTTGACGGTGCGCATATCCGCACGCTTTTGCTGACCTTCTTCTTCCGGCAGATGCCAGATCTGATTGAAGCCGGTTATCTGTATATCGCCCAGCCGCCGCTTTACAAAGTCGCGCGCGGCAAGTCCGAGGTCTATCTCAAGGATCAGATCGCGCTGGAAGACTTTCTTATCCATCAAGGGGTTGAGGGTGCTTTGCTGCGTCTTGGAAATGGCGAAGAGATCTCGGGTGCCGATCTGGCGCGCGTGGTCGAAGAGGCGCGGGTTGTCAAACGTATCTTGCAAGCCTTCCCCTCGCACTATCCGCAACGGATCCTCGAGCAATCGGCGATCGCGGGGGCGCTGCTGCCCGGCCGGGTAGATGCCGATGCGCAGGGCGTGGCCGACGAGGTGGCCCGTCGTCTGGATCTGGTGGCGCTGGAATACGAGCGGGGCTGGAATGGCCGCCCGACGCAGGACCATGGCCTGCGCTTTGCCCGTCTCGTGCGCGGTGTGGAAGAGGTAAGAACGCTGGATGGCCCGGTGCTGCGCTCGGGTGAATCGCGTCGTTTGGCCAGCCACACCGAGGCCCTGCAAGAGGTCTACAAGGCCCCCGCCCGGCTGGTGCGCAAGGACCGGGAACAACTGATCCACGGTCCGGTCGAATTGCTGACCGCCATCTTGACCGAGGGTGAAAAGGGCCTGTCGTTGCAACGCTACAAGGGCTTGGGAGAGATGAACCCTGAACAATTGTGGGAGACCACGTTGGATCCCTCTGCGCGGACCCTCTTGCAGGTGAAAATCGACGATGTTGCCGAGGCGGACGATATTTTCACCAAATTGATGGGCGATGTCGTGGAACCCCGGCGTGAATTCATCCAGCAAAACGCCCTGAACGTCGAAAACCTCGACTTCTGATCTTTTGTCGGCTTGGTCAAATGTCGTGAGATACCTTCAGGATCGCGCGGCATCGCCATTTCGACCAGCGGATCGGAAGGATCGAGCCAGATCCAAAAAACTTGCGCGCGGTCGCTCTCTGGGTGGTTGGCGCCTTTCGGGGCGCGGCCCGGTCGTTTTGATTGATGATTGCGGTCTTCGGCATGTAACCCTGAAAAGGATCGCGTCGCGCGCGCGATCCTGTCTGGTTCAAATGTCCCAGTTTTTTTCCCTAAAGTGCGGGAATCAATGTATGTTTTCACTATAGTGCCCTGACTTGCTGATTGTGCGGAGTAGGAGCGACCTTTTTCGGAGCAGCAACCATGATTCATCCGATTATACTTTGTGGGGGGTCCGGCACCCGGCTTTGGCCCAGTTCCAGATCCGCATTTCCCAAACAGTTTGCCGCATTTTCAGGCGACAGAAGCCTGTATCAAGACACGCTCCTGCGGGTCTCGGGCCCCGGCTATACGGCTCCGACCATCCTGACCAATGAGGTGTTTCGCTTTCTGGCGCAGGAACAGGCGCATGACATCGGGGTCATGGATGCCGACGTCATCTTGGAACCGGTCGTGCTGGACACCGGCCCGGCGATTCTTATCGCCGCGCTGCGTTTGGAGGATTTTCCGGACGACCTGATGCTGGTGCTTCCGTCAGACCACCTGATCCGCTCGACCGAGGCGTTTGACGCGGCGGTGCGCGTTGGCAGGGCCGCCGCCACCTCGGGCGCACTGATAACCTTTGGTGTTTCGCCGAACCGGCCAGAAACCGGCTACGGCTATCTGGAACTGGCCGAGCCCGCATCGCCCGACCATGCAGTGCCATTGACCAGCTTTTCAGAAAAACCCGATCTGGAAAGCGCGCAAAAGATGCTGGAGGCGGGAAATTTCCTTTGGAATACGGGCATGTATCTGTTCCGCGTCGGTGACATACTTGCCGCCTATCAAAAACATGCGCCGGACCTGTTTGCGCCTTGCCGCGCCGCCCTGGCTGCGGGCGAGCACGACCTGGGTTTCTTTCGGCTGGGGGTGAAGGAATATGCGCAGGCCGAGGCGATTTCGATCGACTATGCGGTGATGGAGAAAGCCGAAAACGTAGCCGTGGTGCCGTTCATGTCCGATTGGCAAGACCTGGGCAGCTGGGACACGCTGCACTCCTTTCTGGCCAATGGCGTCGAACAGGTTGCGCGCAGCGGTCATGTGACGGCGATTGATTGCACCCGCACGCTATTGCGGTCCGAGGATGAAAACATCCATCTCGTCGGCATGGGGCTCGACAATATCGCCGCCGTGGCAATGCGCGATGCGGTGTTGGTGGTCAACCTTGATCGTGCGCAAGACGTGCGTCAGGTGGTTCAGGTGCTCAAACATGACGCGGTGCCGCAGGCGGCCGAGTTCCCGCGCTGTTATCGGCCATGGGGCTGGTATGAAACGCTGTGTCTGCGCGACCGGTTTCAGGTCAAGCGGATCATGGTCAAGCCGGGCGGCGTCCTTAGTCTGCAAAGCCACGTCCACCGGGCCGAACATTGGGTAGTCGTGACCGGAACCGCGCGTGTGACCGTCAATGACGATGTGCGCCTTCTGTCGGAAAACGAGTCCGTCTACATTCCGCTCGGCGCCGTTCACCGGATGGAAAACCCCGGCAAGGTGCCGATGTATCTGATCGAGGTGCAGACCGGCGCCTATCTGGGTGAAGATGATATCGTGCGCTACGCCGATATATATAACCGCGCCCCGGCCCAATAACCTGACCCGGCATTTAATGCCCCGTCATGCGATTCTCTGGCGCGTTGCCGTGGGTGTTCGGTCCTATTGTTCGCAATTTGAATTGACGCGGGGTCGGCGATCTTCTGCAAGATAATAGATAATTAGATATAGTTCTTTATATTAATATATAGTCCTATAGAATAGTTGAGCTGTCTTCACCATTGCCCGCACTAAATCCTTTAGTCAGGCAAATAGTGTAGCTATTCAAACCTGTTACCTTATCTTACACTGCCCGTGGCGCGAAAATACAACTCGGGAAACTGTCTGGCCCGCCAAGGTGCTTTGACAGTCACAATTGCACGCATGGCGCAAAGGGGACCCAATGGACAATCAGCGCGAAGGTGAAGGTCGCCGGGTTCTGATCGTGGTGGAAAACCTGCCCGTGCCGCTGGATCGGCGCGTCTGGCTTGAGGCGACGACGCTGGTCGCGCACGGCTATGAGGTCAGCGTGATCTGCCCCACCGGGCGCGGTTGGGATGCGCTGCAGGAGGTGATCGAGGGGGTTCATATCTACCGTTACCCCGCCCCGACCGAGGCCCATGCCGGCGCCATCGCCTATGCGCGCGAATACCTGCACTTTCTGTGGCACATGTTTCGTTTGGCCCGCCATGTCCGCCGCGAGCGGGGCTTTGACGTGATCCATGGCTGCAATCCACCCGATCTGGTGTTCCTGCTGGCGCTACGTTACCGGCTTTCGGGCGTGCGCTACCTGTTTGATCACCATGACGTCTGCCCCGAACTCTTTGAAGCGAAGTTCGACAAAAAGGGACTGCTCTATCGGGTGATGCTGCTCTGGGAAAGGCTGACCTTCGCTTGCGCCTCGGTTTCGATCGCGACCAACGAAAGCTTTCGTCAGATTGCCATCCGGCGCGGCAAGATGAACCCAGATGACGTGTTTGTCGTGCGCTCGGCACCGCAGGTCGAGAAATTCGAAATCCGCCCCCCCGACCCTGCGCTGAAGCATGGCGCGGCGACGATGATGGGCTATGTTGGGGTGATCGGCCAACAAGAGGGCATGGATTTGCTGGTCGCCGCCGCCGATCATCTGGTCAATGTTCTGGGGCACCGTGATGTGCATTTCGCCATTGTCGGCTTTGGCCCGCATCTGGACGAGGTAAAGCGCGATGTCCGCGCGCATGGGTTGGAGGATTGGTTCACCTTCACCGGCGCGCTTTACGGCGAGGATTTGCTGGCGGTTCTGAACACCGCTGACATCGGCGTATCGCCCGACCCGAAGAACGCGATGAACGACATCTCGACGATGAACAAGGTCATGGAATACATGACCTTGGAAAAGCCCGTGGTGCAGTTCGACCTGACCGAAGGGCGGATGTCGGCAGACGAGGCCTCGCTTTATGCCCGCGCCAATGACCCGGTGGATTTTGCCAAGAAACTTGCGATGCTGATCGAGGATCCGGCCCTGTGCAAGCGCATGGGCAAGATCGGTCGGGAAAGGGTGCTGGGCTGGCTGTCTTGGGACCACTCGATGCCGAACCTGTTGGCCGCTTATGACCGGATCTTCAACAAAGCGGGGCGGGGCCGCGCCGGCGGCTATGAAAAAGCGCCCATGCCCAGCCAGCCGCAAAGCCACCCAGATGCGTCTGCCAAGCCAGCGACCCGCCATTGACTGCCCAGAGCACCAGATTCAGCAACGCCAGTATCAGCACCCAAAAGGCAATCGGCCACAGCGGGGCGCCGGTGCTGCGTGCGGCGCGCCAATCCAGCGCCTTCCAGGCACCGACAAGGCCAAACAGTGGCCCCGAGGCTCCGATCATCGGCTGCGGACTGGCAGACAAGACACCAAACGCCAGCCCACCGCCGATGGCCGACAGGAGCCAAAGCCCCAAAAGACTGCGCGCGCCGATCCCTCGCGCCAGAAGCGGCGAGCCCAGCCCCGCGAGCGCAGCCATATTTCCCGCCAGATGCCAAAAGCCGCTATGCAGCACCGAATAGCTTAGAAACATCGCGATCGGCTGCGCGGCATAATTGGGCTGCCAGTCGTGCAGCAGCCCCGCCCAAAAGGCCCCATATTGCCACGCCAACTGCCGCCACCGTGTGGACCCGATCACCCCAAGATCGGCGGCCTGCAGCACGGCCTCGATTGCGCAACAGATCAGCGCAATCGCCCAAAGCACCAGTCGCGCGTTCTTGCGAGCCGTGAGCGGGGATGAAACCATCTGCAGGTCTTGCCCACCTATTGCGGCACGAAACGCTGCAAGCGTGTCAGGGCCAGCGCCATGAACCGCTGCATCCGGGCTTCGGCCTCGGCCTCGGTTTCGCCGGGCGTGATCCCGATGGCGAAGCGCACCAATGCGCCATCAGTGCGTCCGCGGGTCAGGCTGTCATAAACCACGCTGGCCTTGGCCAAATAGTCGTTGGTCATGCGCCGCCCTCGCTGTTCAAACCAATAGTAGACCAGCTGTCGGTCCAGGCCTTTTTGAATCACTGCGCGGTTGACCTCGAAATCGCCATAGACCGTATCGGGGAAAGATACCTTATGCGGGTCAAGCGAAAACACCTCCCATCCGCCAACGGGCAGGCAGACCTCGGGCGAGTGGATCCCAGAGCCTTCGGTCTGTTTGTCGTAATAGGCCACGAACAGGGTCACATAGCCCGGTTCACCAGCGGCCGCATAGGTGGCGTTGATATAGTCATCGGCGCGCAGCACCTTTTCGACGGCGGGTTCAAGCGGTTCCAGAAGGCCCGACCAGGCCCCCAGCGTGCGAGGAAACAGCAAGAACGGGTCACGCTCTGGCACGACGCGATCCGCCGGGGGAACCAGCACAAAGGCAGCGGCCACCGCGACTGACAAAACTGAGGCCAAGGCCAAGCCCTTTGAGGCACCTATCCCCAGTATCCGCGCGGCCTGCGCGCCGAACCCCTCAAAATCGAGGTCGATCGTTTCTGACAGGGATTTGGGGTTGGGGGTCATTCGTTGCAATGCGATGGCCATGGCAAACAGGATGCCGACGCAGGCCAAAAAGATCACCCAGCCTTCGAAGAAGTGCAAAAACCCTTCGGCCTGTTCGATGCCGTAAGAGTTGACCATGACCCCGATCACCCCGATCCGAACAGAGTTCATCAGCACGGTCAGCGGAGCGGCAGACAAGAGCAGCACAAGCTTGTGCCAGAGCGGTCCACGATACAGAATCGCAAACAGGTATGAAAACGACAGGATCGGAAACAGGTAGCGCAGCCCCGAACAGGCCTCTGCCACTTGCAGCTTGTAGATGCCAAGGTCAATGACATTGCCTTCCAGCAACACCGGCACCCCCATCAGCGAAACGAACCAGACGCCGATTTCTGACGAAACCCCCTGCAAGAAAATCGAAAGCTTCCAATAGACAAACTGTGGCAACGGCAGCATGAACACAAGATGCACCACCGGCAGAAAATGATGGCGCCCCTGCGCCCAGCCAAAGCCGGTCAGCATGACCCCGCCCACCCAGAGGATCAGCCCATAGGTCACGATATCAGGGATGCGGACAAGGTTGCCAAATATGCCGATCAGGAAGGCGAACAGCAGCAGCGCAATGCCGGGCCGTCGGTTTGTCGGGGTGCCTGCGACGGCGGGCGGCCGGGCCCGTAATTCGCGCAAGAACAGGTAAAGCGAGATCAGCGGAATTAGCGGGCCGTGGCTATATTCGGGGGTGATCCAAGCCTGCCCCAGCGACACAAGGCCGATCCAGTAGATCGGTATCGCCGCGACAACCAACAGCGCAAACCATGCAAGCCCCGCCAGATTGATCCCGACCGGAAAGGCGGTGCCAGATGTTTTTTCATCAGACAGCAACATGGGCGCATTCTCTTTCGCTGACGCAGATCTGACGTAGTGGCGCGGTCTGGCCGCATCGCGCCATGCTACGCGGATTCCCGGCTATGCGCGACCGTTCTGTGGCCTAACGGGTCCAGTCAAAATCGCGGCTGAGTGAAAAGAACACTTCCTCCGAGGTGGCGCGCCCGACGGTGTCTTCGTCGCGCATCTTCCACGCGAGGCCCATGGTCATGTCCCAATCGGCAGTCAATTCGCGGATATAGCTGGCCGAAAAATTGGCGCGGTCGACCTGATTGCCAACGGTCTTGTCGATCTGTGCATAGCTCAGGCCCAGTTGCAGCGCTGAGTCTTCGGTCAGGTCATGCCCGTAGTTCAGGATGAGAGCGGTCGAAATGGCCTGATCGGCGTCGTCACTTTTGGCTTTGCGTTCGGCGCGGACGGTGAACTTACCGCGCGGCAGATCTTGACGCCAGTCCAGCGCGCCGACCAGAACCGCGTCAAAGACTTCGCCCTTGCTGACCCCCATCTCGGCCGAAAGGGCACCGGTCGGCAGATCCAGCGCCCGGTTCACCATCACGGTTGAACGGCGACCATTCTGGTCAGTAATCACTACAAAATCGGCGCCCACAGAGCCGTTGGGCATGGCAAAATCCAGCCCTAGCCGGGCTGTCGGACCTTGTTCGCGTGTAGTGATGCCTGACTCACGCGTGTCGATGACCGCATGGCCCAAGCCCGCTGTCAGATTTGCGCGCTCGGAAAGCGCATAGGTCAGGCCAGCCTCTATGGTATTGGTTTCGCGTCGGGTCTGTTCAATGTCATCGGCATCATAAAGCGAGTAGCCATAGCTGAGCGTGCCCTCGGCGACCTCTGAAATGCGAGCGCGCAGCACGGCATCAAACTTTTTGCGTTGGCTGTCGGTCAAGTCCGGATCAGAAGTATCGGAATAGGTCGTGCCGTTGATCCCCGCACTCAGGATCAGCCCAAGCGGCGCGTTGGTTCCCATTTCAAGTCGCGCATCCGCACCATAGCGGTTGCGCCAACCCGTGCCTGCCAGATCACCCAGATCGTCCGGCAGATCAATCTCGCCCAGATCACCCAGAATGCTGTTCAGATCTTGCAGAAAGTCCACCCGGTTGCGGCGATAGAACGCCCCCAGTTCGATGCTGGAGTTGGCAGCTTCACGCGAGTAGGTCAGCTTGGCCGCAGAATCGGCCAGGCCCGTGTGACTTCCGACGATTGGCTCGCTCCCGCCCTCGAACCCGGTCGACAGATCAAAGGCAAAGGTCTGATCGCGGGTTTGCGACAGCATATTGAAGCTCAGCAGAGTGGTCGCCAGCGTGGTGCTGTCTTCCGCGGGTGTCTCAAGCGCGAGGTTCGTGCCATGACTGAGGCGTTCCGCGATCCCAAGATGAAACACCATGCCGGCTTCTTGTGCAAAAGCCGGCACCACGCATTGCCCCATCGCGGCCAGTATTGCCGCGCGCCCGATCTGTTTCTTGTTCACCCGTCTGCCTCGTTTATTCGAACAGGCGTCGCTGTGGGATCACGATGACATCGCCATCGACGAGCATCGTGTTGGAAAGCCCCACCTTGCCCTGTTCCATTGCCTTGTAGTCAAAGTTGTAAACCGCCTCGCCGCGGCGCAACTGAATGCGTTTGGTGGCCGCGAATTTCGAGAACCCTCCGGTTGCTGCCAAGGCTTGCAACAGCGTCGAGCCCCGCGCCAGATCGTATTTGCCAGGCTTTGCAGCCTCGCCCATCACGTAGACCGCGATCGCCGGCACACCCGCCGCCCGGACGCCAGTCGCAACGGGGCGTGGCTCTGCCAAGCGGTCAACGCCAACAAATACGTTGGGCTCCGTCGCAAAGCTTGGCCCCAGTTTTGCCGTAAGCGCCGCTTGCACTTGCGAGACCGTCTGCCCACCCGCGTGCAAGGTACCCGCCATCGGCAACGCGATATTGCCGTCGGGCAGCACCAGAACGTTGCGGTTGAGATTCGAATCTTCCAGCACTTCGACACGCAAAAGATCACCCGGCTTGATCCGGTATCCGTCCTGCGCCGCAGCCGGCAGCGCGGTACAGATCAGAACGGTCAGAATGGCAAGAACCTTTTTCATCTTCTTACTCCGTCAGCTTCCCCCAGAAAGCAAAGTCGCCCCCAAGTTTAAATGTTACCGCCAATGTCCCTTCACGGAAAGGAAAATTCATTTTTCCACAGGTTTCATCATGGCCATTTGCAAGCATCGGCCCATCGGCAACACTTGTGAGGGTCAGTCTTGCGGTGCCTGGGGCAGTTCTGCCAATATCTCGCGGGCACGGGCGAATTGTGGGTCCGGGCTGTCTTTGGCAAGGTCGATGGCGCGGCCAAGCGCACTGCGCGCAAGGCCGATTCGATTCAGCGCCACATAGGTCAGCCCCAGATGCATCTGCACGTTGGGATCGTCGGGCAGACCGGCGGCCGCCGGCTCAAGCTGCAACACCGCCTCGTCAAAATTGCCGCGTCGATACTCTATCCAACCCAGCGTGTCCTGGAATGCGGGGCTGGCCAGCCCCCGCAGGCGGCGGCTGATGGTATAGGCACGATTCAGGCTCACGTCGTCATCGCGATACGTGGCGATCAGGCTGGCCAGATTATTTGCGATGACCGGGTTGGCACTGTTGTCGACGTACAGGGACTCGTAGATCGCGATTGCGCCGTCAATATCACCCTCGGACTCGAGCGCGATACTTTTGATCAGCAATAACGGCGGGGATTGAGGCTTGGCGACAAGACCAGCCTCCAGAACGGCGCGGGCTTCGTCGGGTTTGCCTGCTTCGGTCAAAAGCGTATGCAGCGCCTGAACGGCCAGATCATTGTCGGGCGTTTCGGCCAGCAGGCTGCGCAGGTTGGCCTCGGCCTGATCGGGCTTGTTCCAGACCACATCGACCTGTGCGCGCAAAAAGCGAAGGTGCTGATCGCGCGGGTTGGCGGCCAGCAGCCCATCCAGATAGTCTGCGGCGCGGTCGGGCTTGCCCTCTTGAAGATAGGAGCGGGTGATGATGGTGGGCGCATCCAGCCCGTTTTCGCCGCCTGCTTCCATCTGCTGCAACAAGGAAATGCTTTCATCCACCTTCTTTTGCCGAAGCAGCAACGCGACACGGATACGGTTCGCGGAAAAGCGCGCGTCATCCGTGCCAATCAGGTCAAGCTGGTTGGCGACACCGCCAGCGCGGAGCAAGTCGGGCATCCGCAAGTAGATATCTCCCAAGGCTGCCAGCAATTGCGCGTCGGCGGGGGTGCGGCGTAGCGCATCAATCAGCACACCTTCGGCCGAAGACAGGCGATTGTCTTGAAGCAGAAACTGGGCGTAGTTCAGCGATTCCCGGCTGCGTTGGCCCGAAACTTCTACCGCGACGGCAAGCCGTTCTCCTGCCAGTTCGCGGCTGCCGTCACGCAAATGCGCCTTGGCCATCAGGGTCAGGATCTCGGGGTCGCGCGGGTCCTGGTCCATCGCGCGGCGCAGCTCTGAAATTGCCTCGCCGGGACGGTCATCGCCGATCAGCCAATCTGCCCGCATCTTGAGCGCGGGAACAAACGTCGGGTCGTCGGTCAGCACCTCTTCAACGCGGGCACGGGCGCCGACGTGGTTGCCGGTAGCCTCGAGCATCCGCGCCAATGTGGCCTTGAACCCGTTGGCTTGCGCGCCCGGCTCACTGCCCTTCACCAAAGTCTCCATGTCGGCGATTGCGCTGGCGGTATCGCCGCTGTCAAAGTTGATCGACGCCAGAAGGCTGCGATAAAGCCCGGTTTCGGCGTCTTCGGCCACCAGACGTTTCAACTCGTCTCGGGCGGCGTCGGCACCTTTGGCGACGCGCAGGAACTGCACGAGGTTGATGCGGGCCTGTTGCGCCTGTTCGGGGGTGGCGCTGTCGATCTGGCTGCGCAGGAAGGTTTCCGCAGCGGCAGAGTTGCCGGTCTGCACGAACCACACGATCAAGGCATCTCTTATCGAGGTATCATCGGGAAACAGCCCCACCATTTCTCTCAGGTGCGCGCCCATTCCCGCACTGTCACGCAAGATCGCCAAGACCTTGAGCTTGGTCTGATGCAACGCCTTGTCCGCAGGATCTGTGGCAAGTCCCGCGTCAATCTGGGTCAGGGCCTCAGACGGTTTCTGGTCGCGCAAGAGCTTGTCGACCAGAATGCGCCGAGCGACAGCATTGTCCGGCGTCCGGGCCTGCACCTCGCGCGCGGTCGCAGCGGCGCGGTCGGCTGCGGCATTATCCTTGTCCAGCAGCGCCTGACGATAATCGAGCGCAGCATTCAGCGCGATGACCATGGTATCGTCCGGCGCAAGATCACGCGCCGCGCGGATGTGGCGGGTCGCTTCGGGCCAATCCGAACGGTCCAACGCCATTTCCCCCAGCGCCCGACGGCCCTCCAGATCATTCGGGTATTGTTCGACCAGACGCAGATACTGGCTATAGGCCTCGTCCAGAACGCCGCGCTCGCGCTGGATCCGGGCATAGGTTTCGCGCGCCAGCCGATGCTGGCCATTCAGCTTGAAGACGTTGCGAAACTCCAGCAGCGCACGGTCGGTATCGCCAGCGGCCAGCAACTCCATTCCCGATTGGAAATGCGCCTCGGCCCGCTCGTCGGCGCTATCACAGCCGGAGAGCGTCAAAGCAGCCGACAGAATCAGACCCAAGAGAGGAGCAGCGCGCCGAACAGACATCATGGGATCCTTTGATTGATCGCGATTGTGGCGCTGAGGTTACTTTGAACCACCCGCGCCCGCCAAGTGACGATCGCGAAATCTTGCCTTCAACAGTTCTTTAAGATGCTCAAAAGGGAAACATTGATAGTAGTTATCAGTGTTTATTGTTCGCGTCGGGGTCTATTGTTCCCGATGACGACTATACTGATGCTGTGGTGTTCATTTCATGCGAGCATGTCCGGCCCGGGGGATGTAGGGTCTGGAACTGAAGGGATTCGTCTGCGCCTGCCATGTGCGCGTCGTAGAGGGGGGAAGCGGTCCTGAGCGATCTGATCGGTGGTACGTGTCGAAATGCTGGATGTTGCTAAAAACGGTTCTGGCTGCGTTTGATTTTGACGCAGCTTCCGGTGATTTTGAGGATTAGCTGCAGCGGTTCTGTTAGGGTAGTGTGATCTGGGGTTTGGGTCGCGTGACGAAATTAGGCAAGGCAGGTAGTCGTCGAGAAAAATGTCCAGTTATATAGACATATATACCGAGCACTTTGGGCTTTCTCAGCGGCCCTTCACCTTGGTTCCAAATCCTGAATTTCTGTTCTGGTCAGGCGCGCATCGACGGGCATACACGATCCTGGAATACGGCATTATCACTCATTCACCGATCACTCTGATCACCGGCGAAGTGGGTGCGGGCAAGACGACCTTGCTGCACTATCTGTTGTCGCGACTGGAAACCGACGTCACGGTCGGGATGATATCGAACGCACATGGCGACCGGGGCGAACTGCTGCGCTGGGTGCTGCAATCGCTATCGCAGAAAACCGACCCGGCAGCGAGCTATGTTGATCTGTTTCACCAGTTCCAGACCTTCCTGATCGAGGAATATGCCCATGGTCGCCATACAGTGCTGATCTTTGACGAGGCGCAAAACCTTAGCCGGGAATCGCTGGAAGAACTGCGTATGTTCACCAACATCAATTCCAACAAGGATGAGCTGTTGCAGCTTGTGTTGGTCGGGCAACCGGAACTGCGTGATATGGTGCTGCGCGGTGATCTGACCCAGTTTGCGCAGCGCGTTGCGGCGGCGTTCCACCTGCCCGCGATGGACGGGCCGACGGTCGAAGCCTATATTGACCATCGGCTGCGCGTGGCGGGTGCGAAGGTGCGCATCTTTGGGATCAAGGCTTGCTCATTGATCCATGACGCCACCGGCGGCGTGCCACGACTGGTGAACCAACTGTGTGATCTGTCGATGGTCTATGCCTTCACGGCCAATCGCAAGCGTGTAACGGTGGCCATTGTTCAGCAGGTGCTGGACGACGGCGTGTTTTTCGGAAGCGGCACCACCAACGTTCGGGAACCGACCCATGAGCACTGATCCAAAATTCCTTTTGTCCATCTTCCTGCGCAGGTTGCCATGGTTCTTGACGGTGGCGGCAACGGTCTCGGTGATCGGCGTCACCGTCGCGCTGGTTTTGCCAGAGAAGTTCCGCTCGGGGGCATTGCTGCTGTTCGAAAGCGAGCAGATTCCCGACGAACTGGCGCCGTCAACGGTGCGCACCGGGGCGACAGAACAGCTCAAGATTCTGGAACAGCAGCTCTCGACTCGCGCCAATATGCTGGAAATCGCGAACCGTTTCGGGATCTACAAAGACGAACCGAACATGAGCGCCGCCGATATCGTCGATGACATGCGCCAACGCACCGAAATTGCCAGCCACACCGGTCGCAACGAAGCCCCGACCATCAATATTGCCTTCGTCGGTCGAACGGCCAACCAGTCCTTGCAGGTCGCAAACGAACTGGTGAACATCTTGCTGCAACAGAACGTCTCGATGCGCACCGGGCGCGCGACGCAGACGCTCGAGTTCTTCCGTCAGGAGGTAGAACGTCTAGGTGGCGATCTCGACCGACAGGAAACCGAGCTTCTGGGCTTTCGCACCGCACATCAGGACAGCCTGCCCGATAGTCTGGAGTTCCGACGCTCGCAGCAATCCGCGTTGCAAGAAAGGCTCGTGCAACTGCAACGCGAAGAGGGCGCGCAAAGCGACCGCCGCCGCCGCTTGGTCGACCTCTTCGAGCGTACCGGCCGGGTCGAAGAAAGCGCCAATCCCGAAACGCCCGAGCAACGCCAGTTGCAGACCGTTCGCGCCCAGCTTGATAGTGCGCAACTGGTCTATTCCGCACAGAATCCGCGTGTTCTGGCCCTGAAAACGCAGGTTGCGGCGCTGGAAAAGATGGTGGCGGGGCAGTCTGGCACAAGTACGGGCACCAATACCGCCCCGACGCTTTATGACACGCAGTTGGCACAGGTCGACGGAGAGCTGGCCTATATCGCTGACGAAAAAGCGCAGGTGACAGAGCAGATCGCGGCCCTTCAGGCCTCAATCGAACAGACCCCCGCAAATGCTGCCCGCCAATCCGAGTTGGAACGAGAAAACAACATTACCCGCGGACAGTATACCGAGGCTGTGCAGCGCCTTGCCGCGGCTCAGACTGGCGAGCGGATCGAGGCGCTTTCAAAGGGCCAGCGGATCAGTGTGATCGAACAGCCCGTCCTGCCATCTGACCCCTACAGCCCCAATCGCAAGTTGATTGCGCTGGGTAGCGTGATGGGCGGAACCGCGCTGGGCCTTGCGCTGGTTTTTCTGCTCGAATTGCTGAACCGCTCCATTCGCCGGCCGTCCGAGCTGGTTGCGGCGCTGTCGATCACGCCTCTGGTGACGCTGCCCTATTTCAAGACCGCCACCGAAGTGCGCAATCGACGATTGGCACTGACTTTTGGGGTGCTCCTCATAGCCGCGACCATGTCGGCCGCGATCTATGGCGTGCACACCTATTACTTGCCGATGGATATGCTTGTCGGGCGGCTTTTCGACAAAACCGGGTTGGGGCCACTATTTGGCCAGATCCGTAGCGGACTATCGGGTTGAAACATTTCTAATCAGGCAGAGTGCGCAGCAATGGAACGCTTACAATCCGCAATTGACAAAGCCCGGTCACGCCGCAGGGGGGACCAGCCTGACGAGCGCATAGCGTCAACGCCTGCGCGGTCGCAGCAGATGCCTGAGGCGCTGATGCTGGACGCCTGGACCGGGATAGCCGAGTTCACGCCCTCGCTTGAGGTGATGCGGCGTAACCGCGTCCTGACCTTCGAGGGCGGCGGAGAGTCCACGCCCTTTGACATGCTGCGTACCAAGATCTTGCAGCAGATGCGCGCCAACAATTGGCGCCGTCTGGCGGTCACCTCACCGGGCGGGTTCTGTGGCAAGACCACGCTTTGCGCCAATCTGGCCTTCAGCCTGGCGCGTCAGGCCGATATCCGCACGGCCCTGATCGACATGGATATGCGCCGCCCGGCGTTGGCCCGCACCTTGGGGGTCCAGAGCAACGGATTGCAGTTTTCCAAGGCCCTGGAAGGCAAGGCCGATCCGACTGCGCACATGCTGCGCTATGGCTCCAATTTGGCGGTCGGGCTGTGCAGCTCTTCAATTCGTAGCCCGTCCGAGTTGCTGCAAAGCGACACTGCGCATGAAGTTCTGGACGACCTTGAGCGTCGCCTCGACCTGACGTTGACCATTTTTGACATGCCGCCAATGTTGGCGACCGACGACGTACAAGCTTTTGTTGGAAATGTTGATTGTGTGCTACTGGTAGCGGCCGCCGAAAGCACCACCATAAAGGAAGTTGATATCTGCGAACGTGATCTGGCGGCGCAAACCAACGTGCTGGGAGTCGCACTTAACAAGTGTCGCTACCCGGAAAACGATCACGACTACGGATATTACGAGTAGTATTGCGTGAGTATTAATGGGAATATTCAACCATAGATTGAATATCAGAGAAGATTCATGCATAATTTGATTCTATACATCGTTCGATGTGTATTGCTGAAATTGGTAAATATTGTGACCTAGTGCCTAACAATCGCCCGATGCTATGGTTACTGCCCTGAAAACAGCAACAGAAATGTGTGAAAAGGAATGGAATTCCTGACCTGCACATCAAAACTTTACTGAAAATCAATGACTTACAATTTAGCCGCTTAAACCTGACCTTTTGGTGTAGTTTACTTTGGGCTGGCGGCAGAGATACCTTAGGACACTGATATCGTTAACCTTACGCGACGGTTAACTTTGGAAAGTCGACGGCAGGATCAAGCACCGGGACAAGGTGTGCGACAAGGTTTGAAGCCAAGTATATAGAACTCGGGGTGCGAGATGACCATACACTTGGATAGATTTGGTGGCCTGAAAGACGCTGTCAGCGTTCCGGGCCCACAAGAAAAAGTTTCAGCCAAGCAAGGGTTCTACCGAGCTTACGGCAAACGAATATTTGATATTGCCTTTACGCTGCTTGTCGGTCCGCTGGTGTTTCTGCTGGTCTCGATGATCGCGCTGGTGATGGCTGTCAGGGGGATCTCTCCGTTCTTTAGCCAGCCTCGGCTTGGTTTGGAGGGGCGCATCTTTCGGCTGAAGAAGATCCGCACGATGGTGCCCGACGCTGATGCGCAGTTGAAAGCGCTTCTGGAGCGGGATCCGGAAGCACGACTCGAATGGGAAACCACTCAGAAGCTCAAGCATGATCCTCGGATTACCACTTGTGGTGCCTTTTGCCGCAAGACCTCGATGGATGAGCTGCCGCAGTTCTGGAATGTTCTTGTAGGCGAAATGTCGGTCATCGGCCCACGGCCGATGTTGGTCGATCAACGCGAGATCTACCCCGGAACCGACTATTTCAACCTGCGCCCCGGCATCACCGGTCCTTGGCAGGTGTCTGATCGCAACAACACCTCGTTTGCTGCCCGCGCGCGCTATGATGCGGACTATTTTGCCACCCTGTCGTTCAAGAACGACTTGAAGATCCTTTTCCGCACCGTTCTGGTGGTGTTTCGCGCCACCGGCTACTGAGTAGCCGGTGCCGTCATTTCGGCATTGCCCGCACCGAGGCTGATATTGAGCCGGACGAAGTTTCGCGCGTTCTGGCGCATATTTTCGGCGACTGTCAGATCGGCGTCCACCGTGGATTCTTCTGCGTCCAGCAGATCGGGAATGGTGGCATTGCCGCTTCTGACGAGGTCTCGGGTCAGCGTGACCGCTTCGTTGTAGAGGCGCTGTGATTTTCTTGATTTTGTCACCGCCTCGGCGCTTGCGGAATAGTCCAGCAGGCCGGTTTCCACTTCAAACAACGCATCCAGCACTGTCGATTTCCACGAGGCGTTCGCCTGACGGGCGCGCGATTCCCGCGCGTTGACCACGGCCATTCGGCTTCCCGTGGGCAGCGCCGGCAAGACGATGCTGGGGCCAAAGTAGTATTCCGACGCGCCTTTCCCCGAAATCGAGGCAAGACTGATCGCCCCACCCAGCGACAGCTTGGGGTAAAGATCGGCGCGGGCGACGGCCACGTCCGACAGGGTCGCGTAGTAAAGCCGTTCGGCGATGCGGATGTCTGGCCGGTTGCGCATCAAATCAGCCGGAATACCGATCGACGTGGACATCGTGCTGCGGGGCTGCTTGCTATTGCGATCCAGGTCGATGTTCAGTGTGCCCGGCGCCTCACCCAGCAAGGTGGCGATCCGGTATTTTTCGGTCACGATGGCCGCGCGGGCAGCAGGGACTGCGGCTTCGGCCTCGGCCAGACGGGCCTCGGTTCTCACCACATCCAGTCGGGTAGCGGATTGCTGGTCAAACAAAGTGCGCGTCAATGCGAGGGTCTGGCGCCGTGACGCAATTTCGCTTTGGCGGATTTGCAGCGCGCGTTGCCGATAGCGCAGATCGATATAGGCGTTGCAGAGATTGTAGAGCACCAGAAGTCGAGCAGCGTCCACCTCGGCGTCGGCCACTTCAACACGAGCGCGTGCCGCTTTGATTTCTTCGCGACGCTGGCCAAAGGGATCCAACAACCACGAAAGCCCGACGGTTGCCGTGCTTTCCGTTTGCGCGGCAGAGCCCTGAACCTTGGTTCGGTTGACGCTGGCGCTTGTGGTGACCGACCCTTCCGCCGGAACAGTCTGCACATTGGCCGAGGCCTCGGCCACCCGTTCGCGGGCAATTGCCATGTCGATATTGCCTTGCAAGGCGCGGTCGATCAGCGCGTCAAGCGTCGGATCCTTGAAGCCGCGCCACCACGCGACATTCTCCAGCAAGACCGGCGTTCCGCTTTGACGAGAGGCAAAAGCATTCTTGAAGGCAAAGGTAGGGGCGAGATAAGCCTGCTCTTGCGCGCAGCCTGCCAAGAATACCAGCAACGTGAATGCGACGCTGCCTGGTGGCGCAATGCGCCGCGTCGTTCTTGCCATAATAGTGCCTGCCTTTCTGCGCCCCGCTTTACGCGGTGTGTTAAATGCAGACATTCCCCAGCTAAACCTTGCCGTAAACTGGAGCTTCAAACAAGCTTCTATGCCAATTCAAAACAACCTGTGCCACCTCTGCATCACTGCTAAAACAGATCAGAAGCGACCGCGTGGGGTTTAGCGGGGTTTACTCGTCACGGAAGGCGTGCCGCAGTTGGTCCACCAACGGCTTGGTCAGATAGCTCAGCACCGACCGCTCGCCCGCCTCGAGGAAGGCCTCGACCGGCATGCCGGGGATCAGGTCCACGTCACCCAATTTGCGCAGTTCTTCTGGCGGAACCGACAGGCCGACGCGGAAATAGGACTGTCCGGTAACCGGATCGGTAACCGTGCTGGGCGGAATCATTGCCAGCGCACCAAAAATTTCGGGCGTGGTGCGCATGTCGAACGCCGGAAACACCACGTGTGCGCGCTGTCCGACGTAAACCTGATCGATCGATTTTGGATCGACACGGATTTCAAACTCGACCCCTTCGGAAACCGGCACCACCTGCATGATAGTTGCTTCCGGCGGGACAACGCCGCCAACGGTTGCAACCTGCATCTCGTGGATGATCCCGTCGGTAGGCGCGGTGATGTCGATCCGGGCCAATTGCTTTTCAACCGAGACGATCTGAAGCACCATCTCTTCGCGTGTTGCGGTCGCCTCGCGCAGTTCGGTCACCACGTCTTCTTTGAATTGGCGTTCTGATTGCAGAACTTCCATTTCGGCATCGCTGATCGAATTCTTGATTCCGGAAAGTTCGGATTGCAGGCCCGACAACTCGCCGAGAAAACCGGATTTGCTACGCTCCAGCGCCAGAACCTGACTCTCGCGCGCCAAACCGCTTTCGTTCAGCTTTCGCGCACTGGCGAGTTCGCGCTCGACATAGCCTAGTTGGTCCTTGGTGGAATCGATCCGCCCCTGCATACCTTCAATCTGGTTCTCAAACTGCGCGATCCGGTCGCGCAACCGGTCGCGACCGCCCATCAGGAGGTCTTTTCGCGCATCGAAAATCTCTTGCTGACCGGCAAAGTGCCGATCCAGGGAAATACCGCCAAGCTGCGGAATCGGAGCAGGAATTTCGATCTCATCAAGGCCCAGATACTCGGCTTCCAGTCGCTTTTCACGGGCGACAGCTTCGGCCAGACGATTGCGGAAGATATCGAGATTGATGCGCAGCAGGGTCGGATCAAGACGCAACAGGATGTCGCCCGATTTGACCACATCGCCATCTTTCACAAAGATTTCGTCCACCACGCCGCCGTCAAGGCTTTGCACTACCTTTGGCTTGCCGCGCACCACGGCCTGGCCGGGGGCGATAACCGCGCCCGAGATCATCGTGGTCTTCATCAAGAAGAACACAGCGGCGATCATCACAAGACTGATAATAGCGCCAAAGCGCGCCGGCGCAGTCAGATCCGTCTTGGGCGCCATGCGCTGTTCGGAAGTTGTTGTCATTTCCGTCATCCGGCCTTTTGTGTCGCGGGGCGCATCGCCAGCCGCAGGATTTCGTCCTTGTCACCAAAATGCGCCACCGCGCCTTTGTGCAGGATCATGACCTTGTTTACCGCGGCAATGGCACTGGGTCGGTGCGCCATCACGATCACCACACAACCACGTTTGCGCAGCAGGCTGATCGCTTCGGAAAGCGCATCGTCGCCGTCGCTGTCGAGGTTCGAGTTGGGTTCATCCAAAATCACCAGTCGGGGCATGCCATAGATCGCCCGCGCGAGGCCAATGCGCTGTAACTGTCCACCCGAAAGCGGCTGATCGACATTGCCGATCCGCGTTGCATAGCCATCGGGAAGAGTCAGGATCATTTCGTGCACGCTGGCGATGGTCGCGGCCTCGATCACCATGGCGTCCTTTGCCCTGGGGTCGAAACGAGCGATATTTTCCGCAATCGTTCCGGGCAGCATCTCCAGCGCCTGCGGCAAATAGCCGATATGGCGGCCCAGGTCCTCCGGATTCCATTGATTCAGCGTCGCCCCGTCCAGGCGAACCTCGCCCAAGTCAGGTTTCCATACGCCCACCAGCACTTTTGCGAGGCTGGATTTGCCGGCTGCGCTGGTGCCGATGACCCCAAGCCCATCGCCCGGGGCCAGAGAAAAGTTGATCCTGTCCAGAATCTTGGACCGTTCAGCACCATTGGGGCGATCAGGTGCCATCTTGGTTAGCCGAGAAACCTCGAGCACGCCTTTCGGATCCGGCAGGCGCACCTGCGTCCGCTCTGGGGGCATCATGCCAAAGGCCTCGCGCAACCGGCGGCCCGCTTCTCGGGCACGGCCGATCGAGCGCCAGTTCCCGATGACCTGATCCACCGGCGCCAGCGCACGACCGGCGATGATCGAGGTCGCCACGATCGCCCCCGGCGAGATTTCCTGACGGATCGCCAAAAGCGCGCCCAAGGTCAGCAATGCCGACTGAAGTAGCAGCCGAAAGGCTTTGGAAAAGGCGGCAAGACTTTCCGATTTGTCGCTGCCCTCTTGTGATTTCAGCAGTGCCAACGAGTGCAGCGATCGCCACCGCTGGACCACCTTGTCCTGCATGCCCAGCGCAAACACCGACTCGGCATTGCGACGGCTGCGTTCGACAAAGCTGCGCTCTGCGGAATCCATCGCCATCGCCTCGGCAATGGGTTGGCGGGTGATGCGTTGGTTGAAATAGGCGATAATGGCGACCACTGCGGCACCCGCGATCGTCAGATAGCCCAGCCATGGGTGGATGAAGAACACCACGCCCAGAAACAGCGGTATCCATGGCAGGTCAAACAGACCCAACACTGCCGGGCTTGACAGAAAGCCACGGCTCATATCGAGGTCGCGCACCGGATTATGCCCCGCGCGGTCGCGCACGATACCGGTGTGCAGCCAGAAATCGAAGGCCTTGTCGCCCAGCATGGCATCCAGCCGATAGCCCGCGCGCGACAAAAGCCGGGCGCGCAGGAATTCGTAGACACCCAGAAAAATATAAAGCACGACGGCAATGACGAACAACCCTTGCAAGGTTGCGATCGACCCGCTGGACAAGACGCGGTCATAGACCTGAAGCATGTAGATCGGGCCGGTCAGCATCAATACGTTGATGATCGCGCTGAACATCCAGACCTGAGCGAAAGTCCAGTGCAACTTTCGCATCGCTTGGTCGTAAAGTTTGTTGTCCCGTTTCAGGGTTTGGGGCATTGGTATCCTGCTTTGGCTTTGGTTGAAGTGCCCGGAGGGAGCCAGATCCGGCCAACATCCCCCCAAACCATGAATATTCCGCTATGACGATACTACAATCCACACCAAGATGCAGCAATTGTCCCCGATTTGGGTATTATAAACACGACAGTTTCGTCCGGCGAATGGCACAGCTTTGCTGACTGCGGCCCGGTTGCAATTTGGGGGTCGCCGTATTTCGAAAGCAGAGGGAATATGGCGCCGCCGCCCATCCTCCGCAAGGCGGCGGTCCATTGGGTGGCAGAGAATTGCCGCCTATGCCACGCAACTTTGCCGAGAACTCAGAGTTTGTGGTTTAAATGTGATTGAAGTCTATATATTGTAAACCTAGTCGGAAATGCAGCGGCTTTTCGGCAGAAACACGCCGCAGCACTTCCAGTGAGAATGGAACTTGGGTGAACCGGAGCGACGGCGGTCATGGGGACGGTTCTTTCCTTTGTCGAGGATTTCCTGCCAGCGCAGCAGTTTGCGAGCGCATTGGGTTTGCTTATCGTGCAGTGTCCCGAGGCCGACTTGAGTGAAAAGCTAAGCTCCGAGAAGGTGACGGCACTTGTTCCGGCCGACAGCGGCCTTGTTCATGCCGCCGCCGAATTTGGCTACACCGGCAACCTGGCCCCCGAAGCGCTGCGCTTTTTGATCTCCGAGACTGCGCGGCAGATTGGCGTGCCCCCGCTTGAGGCGATGCTTCGGATCGTGTTGGCGCATATTGCGCCGGGCGACCATTTGGTGCCGCGTCCGGGAAGCAGCCATCAGTTGCGCATGCTTTCGGGCGAAGATGTTGCGCTGACGGTTACCGGCATTGTGGCTTCTGTGCGGGGGGATCGGACCTGCCTGATGGTCTGCGATCAGGCCTGCGACAACGGCGTGGTGCATGTCATTTCATGCCCGATCCTGCCCAGCGGCATGCAACCGCAGATGAGGCAGCGCCCCGCGGCGCGACCGCCCGTGCCGCAGCGGGTCAACGGCTTTGCCGCCCCGCCACAAGACCGGTATCGCACCGGCTTTCTTGGTGTGCCAACTGCCAACGCGTCCACTGGCGCAGTCGCTCCGGTCGGGGCCTGGCAGGTGGCGGCGGCCCCTGTGCCGACCCCGCCCTCCGCAGCCGAGCGCCCCCGGAATCCGCATGTCATACTGGATACAGAGCAAGATATTTTCCGTTTTGATTTTGACCGATAGCGCGGCCACTCGGGTCTAACCCGGTATCAACGAGCCGGCCAGCGCGCGCAGGTCGCGCAGTAGGGATCTGTAGTTGCGCAAGGCCCAGTGCAGGGTTTTTCCGGTAGCCCGGATCTTGATCGCGAACGATTGGGGCACGCGCAGGGCCGCCTTCTGGTTGGCCCAAAGCTGCTGTGAAAACAATGTCGGGAAGACGCTCTTGGCCTTGGCATCGAACCATGTCAGCCGTTCGCGCCGCTGTTTCAGCTTGACCGAGCGGCTCTTGTGGTCGCGCCACAAGAACAGCTCTTCGGGGACGTATTCCAGCCGCCCGTGCAGGGCCAATTCCGCCAGCAAGGGTCGGTCAGAACCGACAAAGGGGGCTATCACCGGCGTCTGCCGCAGTGCCTCAAGCCGCATCACGCCAAACACCGTGACGCAGCCATGATCCAGCGCCATTGCTTTGGCAAACCGCACCACCGGGTCGGGATGGTTGAAATCCCATTCCTTCGTATAGACGCCCGTCAGGGCGCCATTGTCGTCAATGCACAGCACCCGCGCATGGCACAGGACTGCCCCCGGGTCATGCTCCAGCACGGCAATACAGCGTTCCAGATAGGTTGGCCGGCACAGGTCGTCATGGGCCCACCATTTGAAATACTTGCCGGTTGCGCGCGTGACGCAAAAGTTGAAATTCGGGGCGGCCCCCAGGTTCGTTTCGTGGCGATGATAGATGATCCGAGGATCCCGCGCCGCAAAGGCACGGCCAATCGATTCGGTGCTATCGGTAGAAGCGTTGTCCGAAATCAGCACGGTGAAGTCAGTGTGGGACTGCGCCAGAATGCAGTTCAAAGCTGTTTCAAGGTAGTTTTCGCCGTTATAGACCGGCAGGCCGATGAAAACGCTTGTCATGTGTGCTTTCCGTATCGATTGCGCTGTGAACAGGTTTTCACATCCGCTTGGTCAAAGTCGAGTCGGGCCAGTAAAAATATATCATTTGGTATATGTCTTGATGAAAATATCTATAATCAGACATCAACTGGCGAATAACGAACTACACCGAAATATATAGAAAATAGACCTCTCGATTTTCCGTGCTCGCGCTGGAACAACAATGGCGCAGATATGCCCGGATTGTATGCTTTGAAAGGTAATTGTCATGGTGAATCGGGGCTATTAGCCTTTGATGCGCGGCGGACTCGGTATATAATTTATAGATAATTAATCTTCATTTGTGATGGGCGGGGCGGTTATGACAGTTTCAGACGATTTCGCCGGGGGTGTTCTGGATTCGATCTGGCGGATCGAAGGGCCATTGGGCATATCTTCGGGTTTGGCGACCAATGCGACGGACGCCTTTCTCGCGTTGACCACCCCAGATGGCACCTATGATGTCTGGAACGTCAACGGGTCTGCGCGGGCGATGCAGGACACGGCTGATACCGATTTCCAGCTTGAGACCCGCTTTCTCAGCCAGCCGTCCGAAAAGTATCAGATGCAAGGGTTTCTGGTCGAACAGGATGCCAGCAACTGGCTTCGCTTTGATACCTACTCTGACGGGAAGAAGCTTTATGCTTTTGCGGCGATAACCGTGAACGGGGTTTCGTCATCTGCATTCAAGGTGGCGATTCCGGGCAATATTGCGCCCTATCTTCAGTTGACGCGCACCGGCGATCAATGGGCGCTGGCCTATTCGATCGACGGCTCCGACTGGACGACTGCGGGCAGCTTTTCGCATAGCCTCAATGTGGTCGCGACCGGCGTTTTTGCCGGCAATACCGGGGCTGCGACCGGCTACACGGCGCAGGTGGACTACTTTGAAAACACCGCCGCGCCCCTTGCCAACGAGGATGGCACGATCACCCCGGTGAATGCGGCACCCGATGCCGGCAATGATGCGCTGGGCACCGCGCAAGACACGCCGCTGACGTTCGCGGCCGCCGATCTGCTGGCCAACGACAGCGATGCCAACAACGATACACTGGCGATCACGGCGTTTACGCAGCCGGGTCACGGCACGCTGACAAACAACGGCAACGGCACCTTCACCTATGTTCCGGCCACCGGGTTCGAGGGGGCCGACAACTTTTCCTATACCGTTTCGGATGGCTCGCTCAGCGATACCGCGACCGTAAGCCTGTCGGTGGGCGATCCCTCGGGTGCGATCTCGGATGATTTTTCGGGCGGCACGCTGGACCCGCAATGGCAGTTTTCCGGTATTGCGGGGTCTGCGGCGCTGGGCACCTCGGCAACCGATGCCTATGTGGCGATCACCTCGCCCGCCGGGGTGCAGGTCAGCGCTTCTGATGTCATGACCACGCCACGTCTTTTGCAAATGGTCTCGGACGGCGATTTTCAGATCAGCGCCGGTTTTCTGACCGAACCGAGCATGAAATATCAGGAACACGGTCTGCTGGTTGTGCAAGACAGCGCCAACTGGATTCGTTTCGATCTGGCCTATACCAGCAGCGGGTTGCGGCTGATTGTGGGGCTGGTTGAGGGCGGGTCAACATCCTATCCGCTGTTTCAGGGAATCGACTCGGCCCAGGCTGTGGATTTCAGGATCACCCGCAGTGGCGACACCTTTCAATTCGAATATAGCCAAGACGGCGAGAACTGGACCCTCGCCCATAGCTTGACCCACGCCATGACGGTGGCCGAGGTCGGCGTTTTCGCGGGCAGCACCTTGTTTGACGGACCGCCGCCGGGCTATGTGGCGCAGGTCGACTATTTTGAAAATTCGGCGGCACCGATCGTAGGCGAAGACAGCAACATAGTGCCGCCCGCCTTTGCGCCGGTTGCCGGCGATGACGCGCTGCAGGCCACGCAAGACACCGCGCTGGATTTTGCCGCCGCCGATCTGCTGGGCAATGATTCCGATGCCAATGGCGATGCGCTGAGCATTTCGGCGATGACTCAGCCCGGCCACGGCGTTTTGACCAACAATGGCAACGGTACCTATACCTATACGCCGACGGCCGGATACGCTGGCCCCGACAGCTTTAGTTATACCGTTAGCGATGGCGCGCTAAGCGATATCGCCAATGTCACCATAACGGTCGCGGGTGATGTGCGTCTGGCCAGCGCTCTGGAATCGGACGATTTCGCCGGGGGGGCACTTGATCCGGTCTGGCAGATTGCCGGGCCTGCGGGGATCTCGGCCGCGGTGGCGATGAATGCGACCGACGCCTATCTGGAGTTGGTCACCCCCGACGGTGCCTATGATGTGTGGAACACCAATGGTGGCGCCCGCGCAATGCAGGCCACCACCAACGACGATTTTCAGCTTGAGACCCGGTTCCTGAGCCAGCCAGCGACCAAATACCAGCTTCAGGGCCTGTTGGTCGAACAGGATGCAAGCAACTGGATCCGGTTTGACACCTATTCCGACGGCAAAAAGCTGTATGCCTTTGCTGCCGTTACCGTGAACGGCAATTCGACCGCCAAGTTCAAGGTGGCAGTGCCGGGCAACGTGGCCCCTTACCTGCAACTGACGCGCGACGGCGATCAGTGGACACTGGCCTATTCGACCGATGGCACGAATTGGACTACGGCGGGCAGCTTCGCCCATAGCCTCGTGGTCACGGCGGCGGGGGTGATTGCGGGCAATACCGGGGCTGCGACGGGTTTCACGGCGCAGGTCGATTATTTCGAGAATACCGCGGCACCAATTCTGGATGAAGACGGCGTCATTGTGCAACCCCCCGCCGCGCCGATCGCAGGTGACGATACGCTGGTCACCGCGCATGACAATTCGCTGGATTTTGCCGCCGCCGATCTGCTGGGCAATGATTCCGATGCCAATGGCGATGCACTGAGCATTTCGGCGATGACTCAGCCCGGCCACGGCGTTTTGACTAACAATGGCAACGGCACCTATACCTATACGCCGGCAGCCGGATACGCTGGCCCCGACAGTTTTTCCTACACCGTGACCGATGGCGCGCTGACGGACACCGCCTCGGTGGCCATTACGGTTACCGCAGAGGGGTCGCCCTCGGGCACTCTGACGTCGGATGATTTTGCCGCTGCGACCTTGAACCCGATCTGGCGGATCGAGGGTCCGGCGGGTGTCTCGACCGCGCTCGAGACCGGGGCGACGGACGCATATCTGGTGCTGACGACCCCGGATGGCACCTATGATGTCTGGAACACCAATGGCGGAGTCCGCGCCATGCAGGACACCGCCGATACCGATTTCCAGATCGAGACGCGGTTCCTGAGCCAGCCGAACGCAAAGTATCAGATGCAAGGGCTGCTGGTCGAACAAGATGCCAACAACTGGGTTCGGTTTGACACCTATTCGGATGGGAAAAAGCTTTATGCTTTTGCCGCCGTTACAGTGAATGGCAGTTCCACGACGCAGTTCAAGATCGCAGTGCCGGGTAACGAGGCACCCTATCTGCAACTGACCCGGACGGGCGATCAATGGACCTTGGCCTATTCGATCGACGGCGCCAGCTGGACGACGGCGGGCAGCTTTAGCCATGCGATGGATGTAACGGCGACGGGGGTGTTTTCAGGGAATACCGGCGCGGCCGTCGGCTTTACCGCGCTGGTCGACTATTTTGAAAATACCGCGGCACCGCTCGTGGCCGAAGATGGGAACATCACGCCGGTCAACGTCGCGCCCATGGCGACGGATGACACCTTGACAGCCGCCGTCGGTGTGACCCGCAGCTTTACCGCGGCGCAACTGCTGGCCAATGACTCGGACCAGAATGGTGACACCCTCAGCATTACAGCGGTCTCGCAGCCGGGCCATGGTGTGCTGGTGAACAATGGCAATGGCAACTACAGCTATACGCCGACTGCGGGATGGCAGGGCACCGACAGCTTCAGCTATACGGTCACGGACGGCGCGCTGACCGATACCGCTCTGGTCAGTGTCATTGTCGGAAACCCGATTGATGTGTGGTACGGGCTGGATCAAAGTTTTGGCGCCCCCGGCGAGGGTCAGGAATGGATCAACATTCTGGGCAATGTCGCGGGCGAAATAGCTTCGCTCAGCTATTCGCTGAACGGCGGGCCGGCGCGGGCGCTGTCCTTGGGTTCAGACACCCGCAGGCTGCAAAATCCCGGTGATTTCAATGTAGATATCGCCTATTCCGAGTTGAATGGTTCAGCGGTCGACGATCAGGTTACCATCACTGCCACGCTGACCAACGGGCAGGTCTACAACCGAAATGTCACGGTGGACTATGTTTCCGGGCAGGATTGGGCACCGAATTACAGCATCGACTGGGCCACGGTGACCGATATTCAAGACGTGGTGCAGGTGGTCGATGGCACTTGGGCCGTCAGCGCCGCTGGTGTGCGTCCGGTAGATCTGGGCTATGACCGGCTCTTGGTGCTGGGCGATCAAAGCTGGGATAACTACGAACTGAACCTGACCATCAAGATGAATGACCTTCACAATGAAGATCCGCTTGGGCGCGACGGCGGCGGTCTGGCCATCGGGATGCTGTGGAATGGCCACAACGACAGCCGCTTTGCCGGCATGCAGCCCCATACCGGCTATGAGCCGGGCGCGGCGTTCTTTTACACCCACCTGTTCAAGAGCCATAGCTATGATACGTTCTCGGACGTGCTTGGCATCAAGAGCTTCAGTCTGGACGAAGGCTCTACCTACAACTTTACCGTCAGGGTCGAACAGGTCGGGCTTTATGACCGGCAATACAGCCTGAAGGTATGGGAGGTGGGCACCTCCGAGCCGATTGACTGGACGTTGCAAACGCTTGAAACCTTTACCATCGACGAAGCACCTGCGACGGGGTCGATCTATCTGAACGCGCATTACTATGACGTTACCTTTGGCGATCTGTCGGTGACCGAAATCACCGGGCGCGACATTCTTCAGGGCGATGCCACGAACGAGCGGATGGTGGCGGTCGACACGGGTGCCGCCAGCCCTGGTCTGGGCGAGATTGACGTTTTCGTTGGTGCCGGGGGGGCAGACACCTTCGTATTTGGCGATTTGAACGGCAGCTATTACGACGATGGCAACGGCGCGACGACAGGAACCGGCGACTATGGTTTCGTGTGGGATTTCACGCCGGGCACCGACATCATCGAGCTTGCCGGAACGATGGCCGACTACACGCTGACCAGCAATGCCGCAGGCCTGCCCGCAGGCACCGCGATCTGGCACCATGGCGGCGCAGGCGAGGCTGATGATCTGATCGGCGTGTTGAACGGAGTCTATGGGCTAAGCTTGGCATCCAGCAATTTCAGCTTTACGGATCAGGCAATTTCCTAATGATTCCTTGCTCTAAGTCGATAATTTCTGTTCAATTGGCCAATGGTCAAGGGGCATGCTGTGCAAAGAGTCTTCTCTTGCCGCCATGACCTTCAAACTGCCGTAACCTTGTCAGGGGTAAAGTGCGTAGCCGCATCGTTCCAACCTATTTGCACCGGAGATATCTTTCATGAAAACCGCGATTCTAGCTGGGGGTAAAGGCACCCGCCTTGCCGAGGAAACGAGTGTCCGCCCCAAGCCGATGGTCGAAATTGGCGGCAAGCCGATCCTGTGGCACATCATGAAGACCTATTCGCATTTCGGGTTCAATGATTTCGCGGTGGCGCTGGGCTACAAGGGCGATTTCATCAAGCGCTATTTCGTCGAATACGGCACTCTGGCAGGGAATCTGTCGATCGACATGGGCAAGGCTGAACCCGTGAAGCGCCACGATCCTGACCCGTCGCGCTGGAAGATCGACCTGATCGAGACCGGCGATGAAACCCTGACGGGTGGCCGGGTCAAGCGGCTCAAACCCTATCTCGGAGATAAAACCTTCATGCTGACCTGGGGTGACGGGGTGTCGAATATCGACATCAACAAACTGATCGCCTTTCACAAATCGCACGGCAAGCTGGCCACGGTTTCGGCGGTGCGACCGCAGGCGCGCTATGGCCATATGCGTTTTGACGGTGATCGCGTCACGGCCTTTGAGGAAAAGCCGCAGACTGCCGAGGGCTGGATCAACGGCGCCTTCTTTGTGCTCGAGCCACAGGTCTTTGACTATATCGAAGGCGACATGGTGATGTTTGAACATGCGCCGCTGGAAAACCTTGCGCGGGATGGACAGTTGATGGCCTATCGTCACGAGGGTTTTTGGGCCGCGATGGACACGCTGCGCGACAAGCATGTCTTGCAAAAGCTCTGGGATTCCGGGGATCGCCCCTGGGCCGTATGGGAGAAATAGGATGCGCGTGATCGTAACAGGCCACCGGGGCTATATCGGAACCGTCCTGACCCCCATGCTGAAGGCCGCCGGCCACGAAGTGATGGGCATCGACAGTGATCTTTATGAACGCTGCACCTTTGCGCCGGGTGGCGAAATGCCCGTCGTGCCGACGCTTTTGAAGGACGTCCGTGATGTCGTGCCTGCCGACTTTCTGGGCTTTGACGCGGTGCTGCATCTGGCGGCGCTGTCGAATGACCCCTTGGGCGATTTTCGACCCGAAACCACCTATGAGATCAATTACGAAGCCACAATGACCGTGGCCCGCGCGGCCAAGGCCGCCGGGGTGGCGCGCTTTGTGTTTTCGTCGTCGTGCTCGAACTACGGTGCCGGCGGCGCGGATTTCATTGATGAAAACGGTGCCTTCAACCCGGTGACCCCTTACGGCGAAAGCAAGGTGAAATCGGAGCTGGGCCTGGCGAAACTGGCCGATGACGGCTTTTGCCCCACCTTCCTGCGCTCGGCCACCGCCTACGGGGTCAGCCCGCGGATCCGGTTCGATCTGGTGTTGAACAACCTTGTGGCCTGGGCGGTGACCACGGGCCAGATCCACATGAAATCCGATGGCACGCCGTGGCGCCCGATCACCCATGTCGAAGACATCAGCCGCGCCTTTGTGGCAACGCTAGACACCGCGACGGACCTGATCCGCAACGAGGCCTTCAACGTCGGCATCACCGCGCACAACTATCAGATCAAGGAACTGGCCGAGATCGTCGCCGATATCGTGCCCGGCTGCAAAGTGACTTTTGCCGAGGGCGCCGGCCCGGACAAACGCTCGTATCGCGTCAACTGCGACAAGATCCAGCGGGTGATGCCACATTTCAAACCGCAATGGGATGCCCGCAAAGGCGCGCAATCGCTTTATGAGGCCTACAACGCCCAGCACCTGACCCTGGAAGAATTCGAAGGCCCCCGCTACCAGCGTATCGGCCATATCAAGAAACTGATTGCCGACGGCATTATTGATACCGCGCTGCGCCACACTGAAAAGGCGCTGGCCGAACGCGCGGCAAATCCGCAAGACATTACCCCCGATTTCGCCACGGATGCCGCGCTGGTTTCGTGCATTTCTTGTGGTCACAAGGGCTTGCAGCCGATCCTCGACTTGGGCCTGATGCCGCGTTCGGACGGACTTTTGGACGCTACTGCGCTGTCACGACGCGAATCCCTTGTGCCGCTGCGGCTGGGCTATTGCCCTGAATGTACGCTGGTTCAGCTGTTGGAAACGCGGCCCGCCGAAGAGATGTTCGGCGACGACTACCTGTATTTTTCGTCCTTCTCCGAAGACCTGTTGAAGCACAGCCGCGACAATGCGCTGGAACTGATCCAGATGCGCGGCCTTGGCGCCGATAATCTGGTGGTCGAGATCGCCTCGAACGACGGCTATATGCTGCAAAACTTCAAGGAAAAGGGGGTGCGCGTACTGGGCGTCGATCCGGCCAAGCAGCCCGCCAGCGCCGCTCAGGCCAAGGGTATCGACACGGTGATCGACTTTTTCGGCACCCGTGTGGCGGGCGATCTGCGCGCCAAGGGGCTGCGGGCCGATGTCATTATCGCCAACAACGTGGTGGCCCATGTGGCCGACCAGAACGATCTGGTGGCCGGTTTTGCCAAATTGCTGGCTGATGACGGCATGGTCGTGGTCGAATTTCCCTATGTCCGCGACCTGATCGACTTTATCGAATTCGACACGATCTATCACGAACACCTGTGCTATTTTTCCGTCGGCTCGGCCAAATCGCTGTTTGCCCGACACGGGCTGCACTTGAATGATGTGCGCCGGTTGCCGATCCACGGTGGATCCTTGCGCCTTTACTTTGGCAAATCGGCGGCGCCTTCGAAGGCGGTCGAGACCATTCTGGCCGAAGAGGCGGCCTTGGGCCTTGGCCGCTACGACTATTACGCGACCTTCGGCGCACGGGTGCGCGATTTCCGCGACCGGGCGCGCCAGTTGATCGGCGGGCTGAAGGCCGAGGGAAAGCGCATCGCGGCCTATGGTGCGGCAGCCAAGGGCACGATCATGCTCAATTTCCTCAACCTCAATGATCGTGCGATCGAATATGCGGTGGACAAGAACACCCACAAGCAGGGCAAATACATGCCCGGCGTGCGGGTTCGGATCGACGATCCGGCGCGGCTGGTCGATGACCGCCCGGATTATGTGATGATCCTGCCGTGGAACTTCCGCGACGAGATCATTCGCCAGCAGCAAGGTTTCCTGAAGTCGGGCGGGCGCTTCGTCGTGCCGATCCCCGATCTGGAAATCGTCGAAGGCTAAGCCGCAGGAGAAACCCGTGACCGAAGCTGTCCTCTCATGCCCCGCCTGCGGTGGCCAACACCTGTCCGAGATCTACCGGCTGGATGCGATCCCGGTGCAAAGTTGCATCCTTCTGGACACATCTGACGAGGCGCGCGATTTTCCGCGTCGGCCGCTGGTGCTGATGTTCTGCGATGACTGCGGTTTTGTCTTCAACAGCGTCTTTGATCTGGCGCAGGTGGATTACGCTTCGACGACCGAGGAAAGCCAGCACTTCTCGGGGACGTTCAACCGTTTTGCCCGCGAACTGGTGGCCGAGATCGCCTCACTTTACGATCTGCGCGGGCGCAATACGCTTGAGATCGGCTGCGGCAAGGGTGACTTCTTGCAAGAGATGGTGGCGCAGACCGGCACCCATGCCTTGGGCGTTGATCCGGGCTTCATTCCCGAACGGCTGCCGGGCGCCGACGGCCACGACATCGCCTTTCAGCGCGAATATTTCGATCCGGCGACGATTGCCACCCCGCCCGACTTTATCGTCAGCCGTCACACGTTGGAGCATATCCCGGCAGTCGGTCAGTTTCTGGCCGACATCGCCACGGTGATCGACGGCCGCAAGGATGTGGGCGTGTTCTTTGAAACCCCCGACGTGCGTCGAGTGCTGGCCGAGGGGGCGTTCTGGGACATCTACTACGAGCATTGTTCCTATTTCAGCCTTGGTAGCCATGCGCGGCTGTTTCATCGCGCCGGGCTGGATGTAACGCGGCTTTATGCGGCCTATGACGACCAGTATATCATCCAGTATGCAGCGCCGGCGGCGGGGCGCCCGGTTCTCGAGGCCGAAAACGATCTGGTCGCGATGCGCGCGCTTGCTGCCGCCTTCCCCGCCAAAGTGGCCCAGATCCGCGCCTATTGGACAGGCTTCGTGCGTGGGCGTCACGCCTCGGGCAAGCGGGTGGCGATCTGGGGCGGCGGGTCCAAGGGGGTGTCGTTCCTGACCACCAACGGTCTGGGCCCCGAGGTCGCGCAGGTGATCGACATCAACCCGTTCAAGCAGGGCAAATACCTGCCCGGCACCGGCCACCGCGTCAGCGCTCCCGAAAGCCTGATCGCATCGCCGCCCGATACGGTGATCGTGATGAACCCGATTTACCTGCCCGAGATCGGCGCGCAGCTTGCCGCGATGGGGCTACATCCTGAACTGGTGGCCGTGTGATGACCTTGGCAACGCAATGCCCTGTCTGCGCGGGCACCGATTTACGGCCGGTCTTTACGTTGGGCAATGTGCCGGTGATCTGCAACCAGCTTTGGCCTGATGCACAGGCGGCGCGTGCCGCGCCTGCGGGTGATGTCGATCTGGTGCGCTGCGGCTCCTGCGCGATGATCTGGAACGCGGCCTTCGACCCCGACCGCATGGTCTACGCCCCAGGGTATGAAAACGCGCTGCATTTTTCGCCGCGCTTTCAGGAATTTGCAAAGGCACTGGCGGCGGGTCTGGTGGCGCGCCACGGGTTGGCCGGAAAGCACATTGTCGAGATCGGCTGCGGCGATGGTCATATGCTGGATCTGATGGCGCAAAACGGGGTGGCCACGGCAACCGGGTTCGACCCGTCGATGGCGGGCAAGCCCAGCCCCTTTACGGCACGTGACGGGGTTTCGATCGTGCCGGAATATTTCCGGTCAGATCAGCTTGACCGGCCGTTTGATGCGATCCTGTGCCGCCATGTGCTCGAGCATCTGGATACCCCGATGGACCTGATGCGCGATATTCGCGCCGCCATCGGTGGGCGCAGCGTTCCGGTCTATTTCGAAGTGCCCAACGCCGGCTGGATGCTGGATGCGGTGTCGATGTGGGATGTGATCTATGAACACGTCGGCTATTGGACGGCGCCGGCCATCACCACGCTGTTCCGCCGCGCCGGATTTCAGCCGCAGACGGTGTCGGCAGGCTATTCCGATCAGTTCCTGATGGTCGAGGCGCTGTCTGCCGACCCCGATCCCGACGCGATTGCCCAAGGCACCGCCGCGGTTGCGGCCTCGGCCGAAGCTTTCGCTGCCGCCGCCAACGCCGAATTGGACAAATGGCGTGTTCGCCTTTCAGCCCTGCAGGGGCGGGCGGTGATCTGGGGGGCGGGGTCGAAAGGCATCACCTTTGCCAATGCGCTGGGTGCCAGGGCCGCCGCCCCCTTGGCGGCGCTGGTTGACCTCAACCCCCGCAAGCACGGCCTTTACGCCCCCGGTATCGCGCTGCCAGTGGTGGCGCCAGAGGCGCTTGTCGCCCTTGCGCCGGATCTGGTGCTCATATCCAACGCCGCCTATGAATCCGAGATCCGGGCCGCCGTCGCCGCCTTGGGCCTGTCGCCTGAATTTGATGTGATCGCGGGATAACGCGTTTGGTAGAGCATAAAAACATCATCGTCTCGAAGCGGCTGGTGGTGATCAATTCCGCAAGCTCGGTCATCGCAAGGCTGATCAATTTTGCGGTGCTGATGTGGGTCTATCAATACCTGCTCAAACGGCTACCTGCCGAAGAATTCGCGGTGCTGCCGGTCGTGACCTCGCTGATGGTTTTCGCACCGCTGTTCTTTTCATTCTTCATCGGTGGCATCAGCCGCTACACGATCGACGCCTATGCCAAGGGTGACTTTACCGAGGCGCGGCGCATCCTGTCATCATTGTTTCCGGTGCTGCTTTTGGCGGCGGCGGTGTTCTTGCCTGCCGGGCTGCTGCTGGCGGCCAATATCGAAAAGGTGTTGAACATCGCGCCGCAGATGGTGGGTGATGCACGCATCATGCTGACCTTGCTGCTGGTCTGTTTCACCTACGAGATGACGGTCGTGCCCTACAAGGTCGCCTATGCCGTGCGTCAGCGCTATCTGGAACTGAACCTGCTCGAAGTGATGCGCGATCTGATCCGCGCGGTTCTGGTGGTGGTGTTCTTGCTGACGATCAATTCGGCGGTGATCTGGGTTGTCGTCGCCACCTTCATCGCCGAAATGGTGTTGGTCACCGTGACCTTGGTCCGGTCGCGCAAACTGGTTCCCGAGCTTTACTTTGACCGGCACCTGTTTTCCTTTTCCCGCGCCCGAGAGATGATCAACTTTGGCGTCTGGACCACGCTGGGGCGGCTGGGGTCGATCATGTATACCAATGCGGCGACGATCGTGCTGAACCTGCATGGCACCGCCGTTGACGTCACCAGCTATCACATTGGCGCCACTTTCTTCCGGCAGTTGCAAAGCACGATCAACCTGGCGGCGCAGCCATTGCAACCGGCGATCACGGCGATGAACGCGCTGGCCGACAAGCGGCGGCTGGCGTCGACCGTGCTGCGCGGAGGGCGCTATGCGCTCTGGGTCTCGATGATCCTTGCCGCGCCGCTGATCGTCTATGCGGATGCGTTCATCCATCTGTATCTGGGGGACAACTACTCCAAGGCGTCGATGATCATCGTGTTGTTCATGGTGATGTTTCCCTTCACGCAACCCACGATCCTGCTGCCGATCACCGCGACCGCCATGGCGCGGGTGCGCGCCTTTTTCCTGCCCGCCTTCCTGTTTCAGTTTGGCGGGCTGGGGCTGATGCTGATCTTTGTGACCTGGCTTGGCATGGGCGCGATCGGCGTGACGCTGGCGCTGACAATTATCACGATCGGTTCTCAGCTTGGCTATTTCTGGTGGTTCAGCCTGCGGCTGACGGAAACCAGCTTTGCCACCTTTGCCACCGAAGTTCTGTGGCGCGGCTTGCTGCCGGCGGGGGTCGGGACGGTGGTTTGGGTCGGGCTTCGGCTGATCGCCGCGCCCGATACCTGGGTGCGCCTGATCGGCTTTGGGGCCGCGGGGGCGCTTGTCTATGTTATCGTGTTGCTCATGTTTTGCCTCAATTCGTCCGAACGGGCTGACCTGAGGCGCGTGTTGGGTCGTTTTGGAATTTGATGATTTATGTGACAGGAGTCCGACCATGCCGAACACTTCTTATGAACAGCTGAAAACGCGCTTGCAGAACCGCGAGATCACCTTGGGAGTGATCGGGCTGGGCTATGTCGGGCTGCCGCTGGCAATTACCGCCGCGCGACGTGGGATCAATACCATCGGCTTTGACATCGACCCGCGCAAGATGGCGCTGCTGGATGCCGGCACCACCTATATCGAGGCGGTTTCCACCGAGGCGCTGCGCGAGGTTGCCAGCCAGAAAAGCTTTTCCTGGACCGCGGATTTTTCGCGGATAAAGGATTGCGACGTGATCGTGATCTGCGTTCCGACGCCGTTGACGCAATACCGCGACCCGGATCTTTCCTTTGTCGAGAATACCGCGCGTGAAATCGCCAAGCACCTGCGCGCGGGGGCCTTGGTCTCGCTTGAATCGACGACCTATCCGGGAACCACGGTCGAACTGGTGATCCCGATCCTTGAAACCAGCGGTTTGCAGGCGGGCAAGGACTTTTTTGTCGGTTTCTCGCCCGAACGCGAAGACCCCGGCAACGCCACGTTCCGCACCGCGACGATTCCGAAGGTTGTTTCCGGCGACGGGCCGCAGGCGGGCGAACTGGCGACGATGTTTTACGCGATGGTGGTGGATAAGGTGGTCACTGTCGCCTCGACGCAGGTTGCCGAGGCGGTAAAGATCACCGAAAACATCTTCCGCGCAGTGAACATCGCCTTGGTGAATGAGCTGAAGGTGATTTTCGATGCGATGGGGATCGATGTCTGGGACGTCATCGACGGCGCCGCGACCAAGCCCTTTGGCTATATGCCGTTCTATCCCGGCCCCGGTCTGGGCGGGCACTGCATCCCGATCGACCCCTATTATCTTAGCTGGAAGGCCAAGGAATACGGGCTCAATACCCGCTTCATCGAACTGGCCGGCGAGATCAACGTGGCCATGCCGCGCTATGTGATTTCGCGCCTGCGCGAGGTGCTGGACCGGGCGCATGGCAAGGGGTTGCGCGGCACGCGGATCTTGCTGATCGGGGTGTCATACAAGAAAAACATCTCGGACATGCGCGAAAGCCCGTCGGTCGAGCTGCTTGAAATGCTGCTGGAACAAGGCGCCGACGCCAAATTCCACGACCCGTTGGTGGAACATCTGCCCCGGATGCGCAACTATCCGAAGCTGGAGGGGATGGCCTCGGTGCCCTTCGAACAGGTGAAGGCAGAGGATTATGACGCCGTGTTGATTGCGACCGATCATGACGCGGTGGACTATGGCCATCTGGCCGGGCTTGGCATTCCAATTGTTGACACGCGCAATGTGATGGCCCGCAAGGGGCTGCCAATGGACAATGTGACCAAGGCCTGATTTGACAGGACTCGGGCGGTGAGTGATCGGCCGCCTATCAATGCTTATCCCTCCGAGCCGCAAAGGAGCGTCTCTCTGCCCCGCGCCCTTTCGATCAGCGTGATCGTGCCGCACCTGAACCAGCCCCGGGCGCTGGCGCAGTGTCTTGCGGCCTTGGCGGGACAAACCGGCGCATTCGAACTGGCCGAGGTGATCGTGGTGGACAACGGCTCGAAGCTGCTGCCGCAGCGGCTTTGCGACGGCTTCCCCAAGACGCGGCTATTGACCGAACCAACCCCCGGTCCCGGTCCTGCGCGCAATACCGGGGCGGCCGCGGCTGGCGGTGCGATTCTGGCGTTTGTCGATGCCGATTGCATCGCAGGTGCCGACTGGCTGGACACCATTACCCGGACCCTTGCCGCCAACCCCGGCGTGGGAATTCTTGGCGGAGCGGTCAAGGTGCCGCATATCGAGGGCCAACCGGCTACCGCACTTGAGGCCTATGAACGGATCTATGCCTACCGAATCGACGAATACATCTCGCGCCACGGTTTTGCGGGGACCGGCAATCTGGCCGTGCGTCGCGAAGTGTTCGCGGCGGTGGGGCCGTTCGGCGGCATTACCATTTCCGAAGATCGCGATTGGGGCTTGCGCGCAAAAGCGCTGGGCCATGTCATTCGTTACGCCCCCGATATGGTGGTCGATCACCCTGCCCGCACTTCGTTCGAGGAACTGCGCCGCAAGTGGGACCGCCACATTGCCCACGAATACGCCGAATTACGCAACCAGCCGTTTTGGCGGCTGCGCACCTTGGGGCGCGCGGTCGCCGTTGCCGTGTCGCCCTTGGCCGAAATCCCGAAACTGGCCCTGACCGCGCGGCTCAAGGGGCTACGTGAACGCGGACTTGCCTTTGTTTGCTTGTTGCGCATCCGTCTGCATCGGGCGCGGCGGATGCTGGGGCTGATCGCCTACCGCTCCGAGGCCGAACTGCTTTCACGCTGGAACCGGCATTAGAGGGTTCCAGCCTCTGCGGTGGCATGGAATGCGCCGCACTGTCAGAGCAAACGCGAAATGCCATCATTGCGGCCTATGCGCTATGCGCGCCCGCTTGGAGCCAGACGGTTGCGAAAGCGCCGCCAGACCACACCGCTGAACCCGGCCATCCCGATCACCGACTGCGGATGCACCCGCAGCCCGGCCAGAACCAGCCGCCGCATCATCCGTTTCTTGCCAATACGTGACATCATCCGCGCCAGCAAAATCAGGTTCTTGGCGTGAACATCGGGATAGCGCGCATAGGCCTCGCGGTTCTTCTTCAAGATCCGCAAGAGCCCCAGAATCTTTTTGCGGGTATTGGTCGAAATGCTGTCCGCCGAGATGAAGGCCAGCACCACCGGCTCGATATCTTCGAAAACCAGCGTGTGCTGGGCCAGGCGCGCGGTGAACTCCCAATCGGCGTTGGCCTTGGCGCAAGGGTCGAACCAACTGTCGCCGGGAAAGCAGTCGCGCCGGAACAGCGCGTTTTGCAGGCTGATCCGGTTGCCCGACAGAAACCGGCGGACCTGATCTTCGTCCAGTCGCAGCTGCTGGCCGGGGGGAGGGGCGCAGGTCACCTTGCCGGGGCCGTAGTTGTGCGCACTGTCGCGGCCATAAAGAATTTTCGAGCCGGTCACCACGCCGACATCCTGGGGCAAGGTCTCAAACATCGCCATCTGCCGCGAAAGTTTGCCCGGCAGCCACAGATCGTCACTGTCCTGAAACGCGATGAACCGGCCCTGCGCCGCAGCCAACCCGGTATTGCGCGCCCGCGATGCGCCGCCGTTGACCGCGTGGCGCAGATAGCGCACCCGGTCGTCACCCAGCGCATCGACAACCGCCCGCAGATCCTCTGTCGAGGCGTCGTCAATCACGATCAGTTCCAGATCGCGATACGACTGGCTGAGAACGCTTTCGCATGCAGCCTTCAGACTGACCGGTCGGTTATAGGTTGGTAAGATCACCGAAACAGTAACAGTCATTCAATCCTCCGGGCCTTTGCGCCGTGTTGCCGGGCGCGGGCAAATGCGTGCGATGCGTCTTTCTATCACATCTGGATATAATCCCGCCGAAAATGCATGGTTAGAGCATAAAAGGTTTATACCAAGTGGTGCAATTTGCCGTCGCACCGGGTGTTTTGTGAAGGCTTTGTGCTATACTGATTCAAGGCGACCTGCTCTGACAAGGAAAGTGGTTACGCGTGACAGATACCAGACTGGAGCCCGGAAGCTATTTTCCCGCAACAAACCGCGCCCAGGCGGCCTCTGGTCGCGTTCCGCGATGGCCAGTGGTGCTGTTTCTGATTTCGCTGATCTTGCCATTTCTGTTTCACATCGGGCCGATGTTGATGTCGGCCAACAGGCTTGTGTTGGCGGCCATGGTGTTGCCCTGTGTCGGGCTCTGGATGCGCGGGCGTGCGGGTCGGGTGCGCACCGCCGATATCGCGCTTTTGATGATGTGGGGCTGGATTACCCTCAGCTTTGTGGTGCTTGAGGGTGTCGGCCCGACGATCGAACCCAGCGGCATCCGTTTTATCGAAACGATCGGGGCGTATTTTCTGGCGCGGTGCTTTATCCGGAACGCGGACGGCTTTCATGCCATGGTCAAGGTGCTGTTCTGGATCATCGCCCTGATGCTGCCGTTCTCGATTTATGAAACGTTGACGGGCGTTGACGTGCCGATGCAACTGGCCAACCGCCTGTGGGAGGCCGACGATATCGTCTGGAAAGAAGCGCGCTGGGGTCTGGACCGGGTGCAGGGGTTGTTTTCGCACCCTATCCTTTACGGCGTGTTTTGCGGCGGTGCGACGGCGCTGACCTATTACGTCTTGGGGTATCGGGCGTCGGCATTTGGGCGCACCTTGAAAACGACCATTGTATCGGTGTCGGTGATGTTGTCGCTGTCGTCCGGCCCGTTGACGGCGCTGATCGCACAATTGGCGCTGATCGGCTGGGACCGGGTGCTCAACCCAATTCGTCAGCGTTGGGTCATTCTTGCGGGGTCGGTCGCGGCGCTTTACATGCTTGTCGAATTGGCGGCCAATCGCTCGGCGGCAAAGATCTTCATCGCCTATTTCGCCTTTGACAGCTGGACCGCCTCGAATCGGCTGCGGATCTGGGACTATGGCACCCAGTCGGTGGCGAATTTTCCGTTGTTCGGCATTGGCCATGGCGACTGGGTGCGCCCCGAATGGATGAGCAGCAGCATGGACATGTTCTGGCTGGTTTCGGCGGTGCGAAACGGCCTGCCGGCGGCGCTCTTTTTGCAGCTGGCGTTCTTTTCCCTGTTCCTGACGATTGCCTTCAAGTCCGGTCTGTCCGAACGTGTCTCGCGGTATCGCACCGGCTATCTGCTTTGCATGATCGGGTTCTTCTTGGGGGGCTGGACGGTAGATTACTGGAAAACGATCTATGTGTTTTTCATGTTCCTGTTGGGAAGTGGCGTCTGGATTCTGGACGCGGACGGTCAGGAAGACAGCCCGTCAAAGCCGGGAACGCAGGCCGATACCGCGCGACGCATTGGCTATAGCCGCCCACGTGAGACCATTCCTACAACCTATTCCCGCCGCCCGCCTGTGCCCTCGACGCAGCGCAGCCCCTGATTTCTCAAAGTCTGCAAGGTGCCCATGTCGATTGCCCCCGCCCTTTCCATTATTGTGGTCAGCTATAACACCCGCGAGGTGACGCTAGAGTGTCTGCGCTCGGTTTACCGTGAAACGCGGCAGACGCGGTTTGAACTGATCGTGGTTGACAATAACTCGGGCGATGGCTCGGCAGAGGCGATTGCGGCCGAGTTCCCCGATCTGACCCTGATCGCGCGCAAGGACAATCTGGGCTTTGGCGGCGCCAACAATCTGGCGGCCAAGCGGGCGATGGGCGCGCATCTGCTGTTGTTGAACCCCGATACGGTGGTGCTGAATGGCGCTATTGATACGCTGATGCAGTTTGCCCATGACCACCCAAAGGCCGGTATCTGGGGTGGACGGACGCTGTTTGCCGATGGCAGTCTGAATGCAACGTCGTGCTGGCGCGAAATGTCGCTATGGGGCACGTTTTGCTGGGCGGCGGGGCTGACCCGGCTGTGGCCGAACAGCCCGATCTTCAATCGTGACGCCTACGGCGGCTGGCGACGCGACAGCGTGCGTGCGGTGGATACGATTACCGGCTGCTTTCTGTTGATCCGTCGCGCCGATTGGCAGGCACTTGGCGGCTTTGACCCTGCGTTTTTCATGTATGGCGAAGAGGCGGATCTGTGCCTGCGCGCCCGTTTGCGTGGCGCACGACCGATGATGACGCCCGATGCCGAGATCATTCACTACGGTGGCCTTTCCGACACCGTCCGTGCCGCCAAGATGGAGCGCCTGATCCGCGCCAAGATCACGCTGGCGGCCAAGCATTGGGGGCCGCTCCGGCTTTGGGCGCTGAAGGCGCTGTTTCGGGGGCTGGTCGCCTTTCGGGCGCTGGCTTTCGGGCTTCAGGCGCGGCTTGCGGGTGGGCAGGGGCCAAAGGACCGGGCCGCAACATGGCGTCAGGTCTGGTCGCATCGGGTCGATTGGCTGAATGGCTATGACGGATAGCACCGTGCCTTCCATGGCGCGTCCGCGCATCTTGCACATATCGGCGGACTTTCCCGATGCCTGGTCGGCGCGCAAGACGCCCGCCGTTCGGAACTTGCTTGACGGTAGCCCGGAGCTTGACCACCGCGTCTATTCGATCAATCGGGTGAACGGGTTTGGCGGCATCACCGCGCAGGATCGCAGCGACAGGGTCACAACCCTGGTCTACCGCGCGCCGCCTTATGGTATCTTGCTGCGGCCTTTTCTCAATCGCCTTGCCGACTGGATCGCGGCGGACATCAAGGCACAGGGTCTGCGGGTTGATCTGGTGCATGGCCACAAGCTGACGATCGAAGGGCTGGTGGCGCGGCGTGTTGCGCGCCATTTGGGCTGCCCCTATGTCTGCACCGTGCGGGGCAATACCGATCAGAAATACCTGCGCCTGAAGCCCGGACTGCATGCGGCGTGGCGCCGGGTTGCCGCCGAGGCGGCGTGGCTGTTTCCGGTGACGCCCTGGATCGAGCGTTATCTTGTGGAAACCCTGTCGCTGCCCGATGCGCCGCGCAGTTTGTTGCCTACGATCACCAAGATCGACCACTTCTTGCCGCCCCGCGATACCGGGCCGGGGCTGGTGACGGCGTTCCATCTGGCGGGTTGGAAGCTGAAGGGAATGCCCAACCTGCTTTCCGCCATTGCAGCGCTGCGCGATCAGGGTTGCACGATCACGCTCGACATCATCGGTAGCGACGCCGGGTCGGCCGAAGCGGCGCTGGCGCGCGAAATCGCGCGTCACGGGCTGACCGGTCAGGTCACGCTGCGCGGCGCGGTGCCCCATGCCGATATGCCCAAGACGTTGAACGGCTACGCAGCCTTCGTGCTGCCCACGCTGCGCGAAACCTTTGGCATGGTCTATCTTGAGGCGCTGTTTGCCGGGGTGCCGATCCTCTATTCGCAAGATCGGGGGATAGACGGGTTCTTTGACGATCAGGGCATTGGTCTGCGCTGCGATCCGACCTCGGTCGCCAGTATCACCGAGGCCTTGCGCGCGCTGCACGGGGACACTGGCCAGATGAAACACGCCGTTGCCCGGTTGCAGCAGTCAGGCGGGTTAGAACGGTTTCGTGCGGGCCCCGTTTGCCAAGGCTATAGCGCCCGGGTGCAGGCCATTGCCAAAGGCCCGGGGTCCGGTCCTTAGCGGGCGGCGCGTGCCGCCTGCCAACGTCGGGTGGCGGTATCTTGCACCTCTTGTGCGGTGATCGCGGCGGTGAGGACGCGGTGAAAAAACGCCTCCGGGGCGGTGCCGCTATTGGCCAGGGCCAAAAGCGCCTCGCCGTCCACCCCGGAAACCGAGATCGCCTGAATCCGCTCGGTCAGAAAGCGCCGAACCCCGGCGTCACTGGCAAACCAATGCCGGATCGGGTCCGGCCCGCCAGTGGCCACCTTTTGCCCCCGCCTCCACGCCAGTGCTTCGCGCGCCAATGGCCAGCCTGCCAGAACGGGCGTGCGCAGCACCTTGGGAAGGCGCGCAAAACGTTCCAACCGCAGGGCGGTCGCCTCGTCCACGCGCAGCGGCTTTCCGACCCGCCGGATCGTGGCCAGCGCCGCCGCGCGCCCGGTAAACACCCGCTCCAGCGCCACCTGCGTATAAAGCCGCTGGCCAAGGCGCAGCGCATGGGGCAGGCGGGCGAAAAAGTCGATCAGCGCATGGTCGTAAAACGGCAGGATCCAGGGTGCGACCCGTTCATAGGCGCGCAGCTCCATCAGGATCAACCGGCGCTGACGGTTTTCCACGTTCCAGCGGTCGATCAGCCCGAACATGTCTTGCGAGAAATCAAAATCCGCGGTGGTGCGCGCAAGGCTTTCAAAGCGGCTTTCGGTGCCGCCGGGCAATACTTGCCGCAGGATCCGGTCAGAGCCGGGGTAACGGAAATGGCGCAGATCCAGAAACCGATGCAACTGGGCACGATTTCCGACCAGCGCGGCATGGGGCGGCAAATGACCGCCCGACACGAAGTCTCCGGTATGGCCCGGCACCAGCACATCGCCCGCCTCACAGGCCAGATGCCGCGCGCCAGTGCCGCTGGTAAAGCGCGTGGTCATCCCCACCTCGTCGACCGAGCGGGCCAGAAAGTCGGGGTTGAAATAGCTGCCGTCCAGCGGAACCGAACGAAAATCATACCCCAGTGCCGCCGCAACCTCGGCGGCGACCATGACCTCGGGGTCGTCGGGTGCCCCGTAGGAAACCGCGGCAGGCGTGCGCGCAGTGGTGCCCGCCAGCAGACCCGCCAGCAATCGGCTGTCCAGCCCGCCTGAAAGCGTCAGCACCGCGCGACCCCGCATCCGGTCCAGAATGGCCACGCTTCGCGCGATCACCTCTGACAGGACCTGCGTCAATTGATCGGCCGCCTCGTCAGCGGACATCGCTTCGGGAAAGTAGCCATAGCGCCAATAGCGTTGGGTCCGGGCTGCGCCGCCCGCAATCGTTGTAATCGCTGCCGGAGCCGCCGTGGTCACCCCCTCGATCAACGTTTCGTTGCCGGTCACATAGCCCGCGGTCAGCATATCCACCAACGCAGGCCGGGTGATCCTTGGCGCTGGGGCAAGGCCCTCGATGATGGGCCAGGGGGTGTCCGATAGCGCCATGCCACCGCTTGCCGCATGCGGCCCGAGATAGATCGGCACAGAGCCGATCCTGTCGGTGACCACCCAGGCCCCCGGCGGCCCGATCAGCACGGCGGCGAAACAGCCGTTCATTTGTGCGGCGGTTTGTGCCAGCCGATCCTGATTTCGGGCCAGATGCTGCCCTATTTCGTCATCCAGATAGGTGATTCGGTCTGGACCGACCGCATATCCTCTGGACCAGACCCGGAAGTCTGCCTCCTTGCAGCTTCCCATGGCGGTCGATCCGACCCAGGTGATCTGGCGAGTCATCATGTGGCCTTGCTATCTTGCTGGATCATTCTTGCCGGAAACCTGAGCGGGTCAACCCCGCCATGGGCAAGCCGGCTATCGTTGCACTCTTTTGCGGCTATTGCGCCAATGGATTGAGTATTTTAGGCCGCTATACACCTTTTGATATACTACATTTGATATATCAAAAAAACCCACCACCAGGCGCCCAAGCTGCCACCAGTTCAAGTCATTTTAAAGGCGTATCAATTAGAGGATTCAATTCCGTGACTTTCGATAAATTCCACCGAATTGGCAAATCGGGCCCGGTTTTGAAAAGAATTCCTGTCCGGCATCTGCTCTCGGCGGGTTCTGGCAAGGATATGTTAGCAAATGCGGCATAAATCTGCCCATCGGTGTTGTTGTGGTAGCGATGAGATTCGGAAATTACCCGCCAATACACCCGTATAGTATTGTTTACGCTACGTTTTTAATAGACTGCGCGGTTCGGCGCTCAAAAAAAGCGGCCGCCTTGAAGAAGCCGAATTGCATCGGTAAATCCTTGAGCAATCGAACCACTCCAATGCAACGCAAGACAATCAACGACACGAGGCAATCAATATGGCAACCACGTACAAGGTTTCTAGCTCGGCTGAACTGACATCAGCTTTGAGCAAGGCAGCAGGTGGCGACACGATTCTGCTTTCGTCGGGTAACTACGGTTCCGTCAACCTCAGTAACCTGGATTTCAACAGTTACGTTACCCTTCGTTCTGCCGATGCAAACAACGAGGCGGTCTTCAGTTCGCTGAAAGTCGATAATTCCAGCTACATCCGTCTGGACGATGTGCACGTAAGCCATCCGACCAATGGCGTCTCCGGCTCGCGGGTCGTTCAGATCCTCAACAGCGACCACGTCGACTTCATCAACTCCGAGGTGAACGGCCTTGTCGACAAGACCTACGAGGGTCACTACGGTATCTACGTCAAGGACTCCAACACCATCACGCTGAACAACAACAACGTGCATGACGTGGGCAACGGGATCTTGGTGTTCAGCACCGACAATGTGACCGTCAAGAACAATTCGGTCGACTATGTCTTTTCGGATTTCTACAAGTTTGGCGGCGTCCATGACGTGCTGATCGAAGACAACTCGGGCGGCGGGCACCTTTACCCCGATGCCGATGCACATGCCGACTTCATGCAGTTCCAAGGCGAAGCCAGCGATGTCATCATCCGCGGCAACACCTATCTGGCGCAGACCACGGAACGCGCTCAGGGCATTTTCCTCGATGATGCGACCTACAAGAACATCCTGATCGAAGAAAACATCATCTATTCGGGCAAGGTCAACGCGATCAAGGTCTCGGATGGATCGGGGATTGTCGTGCGCGACAACACCGTGCTGAGCGTGCCGAATCTGGGTCACAAGGCGGCGTCGATCAGCGTGCCTGCCGGCAGCGTTGTGGAAAACAACATCACATCCTCCTATAGCGGCGGCACCTCGGGGTCGAACATCGTTGCGCAGTGGGATGATGTGAGTGACTCCTATCACTATAACACCCTGTTCAAGAATGCCGATGCCGGGCTGGGGATCACCCTTGAAGATCTGCGCCCGGTTTCCGGCAGCGTTGCCGAGACCAAAGGCGCCTTTGACCGTTTGATGGAACTGCTGGACGGCACCGAACACACCTATAGTGACACCACGACTACTCCTTCGACCTCCGATCCGGTGGTTGTGGTGGCGGAGCCCGATCCGGCACCGGTTGTCACGGAACCGACCCCGGTGGCAACGGAACCGGCCCCGGCCCCGGCCCCGACCACGAACACCGATACCTCGACAAGCACCAGTGGGGCGGCGCTGTGGCTGACCGGCGCCATTGAAATCACCAGCGAAAGCGACGTGGTTTCTGTCGCGCCGACGACCGATCTGAACCTGTCGTCCGGAACGGTCTGGCTGACCTTCAACTCCAACGACGTTTCGGGCACTTCGGGTGTCATCTCGAAGGATGCCACGGGCTACACGGGCGGTGGCAACCACTTTACCACCTATATTCAGGATGGCAGTCTGAACGTTCGCTTCCAGGACGGCACTTCTGACCAAACGATCAAGGCGGACGGGATCAAGGCTGATACCGACTATGACCTGCAAGTCAGCTTCGGGAATGGTACCGCGAGCGCATGGCTCAACGGCTCTTCCATGGGCACGGTTGCAAGCGACACCACCTGGGTCAACAACAACGAGTATCTGCAAGTTGGTGCAAATGGTTGGGCCAGCGCCTCGGGTTCGTCGTCCTACAAGCAGGTTTTTGACGGAACGATCTCTGATGTGGCGATTGTCGAAGGCGCCAAGACGCCGGCTCAGATGTCGTCGTTCCTGACCGGCCTGACGGCGGCCGAGACGTCCGCGCCCGCGGTTTCCGCCCCCGCGGAAACGGCAGCCAGCACCACGTCTGGCGCCGCGACCGGCACTTCGGCCAGCCTTTCGCCGATCTTCAGTCTTTTGGGTGACCATGAATTCACCGGCAAGCTGGGCAGCGTGATCTCGGTTGAACATGAAGACAACATGGAAGTCAGCCAAGGCACGGTCGCGTTCAGCTTCGAGGCGGACAGCGTTTCGAAACTGGCAGGTCTGGTGTCGAAGGACGCCTACTCCTACGAAGGTGATGGCAACCATTTGTCGATCTATATTGATAACGGCAAACTCTATGCCCGTTTTCAGGACAGTGACTCGGAATCGACGCTTTCGGTCGGCGGGATCAAGGCAAATACCGAATATGATGTGGCGGCCAGCTTCGATGATGACGAGGTTTCGCTGTATCTGAACGGCAAGCTTGTCGGGCATGACGACTTCACCATGGACTGGACCCACAATGACCAGTTCCTTCAGGTGGGTGGTCTGGGTTGGGCCAGTGCGGATGGCGCAGCCGATGCATCGAACGCCTTTGATGGCACGATCACCGATCTTGCGATCTATGATCATGCTCTCAACTCGGCGGATGGCAACTTCTTTGCCTGATCGTGCGGCTGACGCCTCCGGGCGTCACTCGTCCCGGCCTCTGGCCTCGGTTCAGCGCGTCCCTTCGGGGGCGCGCTATTCGTTTGCCCGCCTCAAAGACGACCCTGCCAGATACGCCGCAACGTCCCCAGAAAGTTCTTGGCGTTGGCCCGCAACCCTGCCGCCCGTGCGTTGCGCCAAAGGTGAAAGCCGGTATAGCGCGGTGCCGCACGTCCCATCGCCCGCAATGCAGCCAGCCGCGCAAGCGTAAGCCGCCGTTTGCCGGTCTGGCCAGGCTGGATCGCCGCCAGCCCGGCGGGATCAAAGGCAAAGGCCTCGACCCGTCCGGCCGCCACCACACTGCGCAGCAACGCCTCGCCCTTTTCGGTGCGGCTGACGATCAGGCTGGTGCCGTCGCGCTCTGCAAAGATCGGATAGCCGCGCTCGTCCGCCTCCCAGGCATCGGCGCAGACCAGATCGGCAAGGCCGCCAGTTCCATCCGGGCAGATCTTGCATCGGAACTGCACGTGCCGCGACAGGATCCCCCCCCAGCTATCGGCATAGCTCATCTGCCGCGTCGTGCCATCGCGCAGCGTCGCGGTGGCAAAGCCGGGCCAGCCGTTGCCACGGTAGCGAAATGCCGTCACCTCGTCTTCGGGCGCGCCAAGCCGGTTCAACACCACGCGTGCGCCGGCAAGGCTGGGCACTCCGGCGCAAAAGAACGACAGCAGGTAGGGGAACCGCGCCGCGATCCGGTCATCAAACCGCATCATCGCCCGCAGGGCGCCGACATCACAGGGCTTGCCCACAAACGCATAGCGCAGGTCGGTCTGCAAAAGCGCCTCCAGCCCCTCGAGCGGTGCCGAGGGCGCGTAGCGCGACCCCGCGCTGGCAAAGACCGCCGCGCCGTTCTGGCTCAGCACGGTGCGGTTGCCGATCGGCAGGTTCGGGTCGGCCCCGACCTGCACCACCTTGTCGATCTCTTTGCTGTCCAGCAGATGGATCAGCACGGCTGATAGCGCCCCCCCCGATGACGCATTGCGCCGCAACTCGGGGTCAGTCGCATGTCCGGCGTGCATGGCAATGTAGGGGCCCCACAGCGGATGGTCAGGTCGCCCGGCGGGGGCTTGGGCTACCCGGACGCCGGGGCAGATCTGGTTCAGATAGTTTTCCTGAAAGGGTGAAAGCTCGCTTGTCTGCACCGGGCGCAAATAGCCCGCATCCGAAATCTGCATCGTCACCGCGTCGGGTGCCAATGCCGCGCAGCCGCCACAGCCACTGCAAAGCTGTCCGTCAAGGACCGTCGCCAGCGTTGCGGACCGCTTTTCGGTCATGCGCCCCCCCGACGTGCCGCTGCGGCGGCCAACTGCGCCGTGACGGCCGCTTCGTAAAGGGCCAACCGGTCCAGCCCACGCGTCAGGCTTTGCGCCATCTCTTTGGCAATTTCGTCGCGACGGGCCAGCGCCGCATCAAACGCGGTGACGATTTCTTCGGTACTATCCTTGGTGCAGTCAACCAGCGCCGTGTAACCGATCGCGCCAAACAGCCCGGCGAACTTTCGGCTGTAGGCCATGGGAAGCACCGGCACCCCGGATGAAAATGCCGCGATACAGGCGTGCATCCGACCCCCGGCAAAGAAATCCAGCCCCGAGATATAGGATTTTGCGGCGACCGGATCACAAAATCTAGGCGCGACGATCACGCCCGGAAATTCCTTGGCCAGCGCCAAATTGGTGCGGTGATCGTCTTCAACGGCGAATTTTTCAGAAATGACATGCGGCACAAGGTGCACCTCGATATCGGGTCGCGCGGTCAGATCGGTCAGCAGAGCGCGGATCACCTCGGGGTAGGGGCTGCGAAGCCCAAACATGTTGTCGCGCGTATAGCCGCCGTTGAACAGCAGCCCGGACACATTCAACCCCACCCGCACCGGCCCGCCCTGCGGCTTTTCGGCTTGCGTGAACGGAAGGCGCAGCGCCACATCGCTGGCGGCGATGATTTCACCTTGAAAGCCCAGATCGCGCAGGAAGGTAATCGACATGTCGTCGCGCGTGGCGACCGCCTCGGCCCGATTCATCGCGGCCAACGCCAATTTGCGCACCCAGGGGCGCTTGAACGGCCCGATCGTCTGCGGGCTCAGCATCAGTGGCCGCCGCGCCAGCAGTGTCAACGCCTTGGACGCCAGAATCGTTCCGAACCGCTTCAGACCATAAATATCTGCAAAGCTGTCGCCGGCGCCAATGTCCAGCACGAGGTCGCAGCGCCGAAGTTGACTGAAAAGCCCACCCATTGGCTTGACGAAGTCCTTCATCCTCAAACCGATGATCTCGACATTGTCGCGTTGAAAATAGGGTTTGTCCGCATCGGTCCAGCCCAGGATCACGAACTCCACCCCAACCCGCGCTTTGCGCGCGGCCTCTTCGACAATGGCGATGTTGGACAGTGTCAGCGCACCGACGCCGAGGTTTCCAGAGGTCATCGAATGCCACTGAAGACCGACCCGAAGCTGTCCACCTGACTGCGCCATAAGATTGGCTTCCTTTGAAAATTTCGTTTCCCACAGCGGTAAATGGCACGTCACGCGATGTCGACTCTTATTGGCAGCGGGGTTGGAGAGCGCGGGATCCATTGTCATGATGGGGACATAAACCTAATTCACTTGGCTTGCCGCGCAGTTTAAACTTTCGATGAGGATCAATATATCTTTTGGTTATCAATCCTAATTACAATGTTCGATAAAATCCATTTTTGACGCAAAATTGCCCTATTTCATTGGCGCTCGGGCGGATTCGATGTTAGAAGTAAATATTGAAGACAAGTGATCTTCTATTATTGTGGGAGAGCCCAACATGACCGTTAAGACTCTTTTTGCTGCTGCGATCATCGCCTCTTCCGCGGCGTTTGCCGCAGAAGCGGCTACTTACCCTACCTTTGTTCTTGATACTGGTGCTTCGTCGATTGCCGTTACCCAAGGTTCAGGCTGCACTTGGGGTTCTTGCGCCACGCTGACCGGCGAGTTCGGTTCGGGCGCTACCGGGTTCAGCTGGACCCCCGTGTCGGCAACCGATTCGGTTGGTGTCAGCGACTTTTTCAAGTGGACCGTTAGCGGTATTGGCCTTGAAAACTTCACCGTCGCCGTAAACCTTGCCTTCTCGTCGCCTGATCCGGCCACGTCGAATGGCAGCGGTAGCGGCTGGTTCAAAACTCTCTACGGCATCGTGTCTGCGGGCGTGCTGCATTGGGGATCGGTTGACCCGGTGGTATTCGCTGACGGGTCGCAAGTTGACATCGAATTTGACGATGTGCATGCGATCGGTTTCGGGAGCTCGGTTACTTCGGGCGCAACTTTCACCGGCAATACCATTGCTGCGGTTCCGCTTCCGGCCTCGGTGCCGATGCTGGCCGCCGGTCTGGTCGCGCTGGGGGCATTGCGTCGCCGCAAGAAAGCCGCCTGAGCTACGTCTCCGGAGGTGTGAAATCTGGCCAAGCCCCCGAGTTTCGGGGGCTTGGTTTTTTGCGTTCGCCAAATCGAATCCAATTGGAGGATGCGGGCGATTGTTGCGGAAACTGTAGTCAACCCCAACGTGAATTATAGTTTGTTTCGAGAGCCGATAGTAATCGCGCTTCTTTTTACAAGATAAGGGTTCTGCCTCGGTTGGAAATGCGGACGTGAATGCCGCAAGGTCAGGGCGCTGCGCTATGGCGGCAGCATGCTTTTGCCAGGTTTCGTTCGGCCCGGGAGCATCGGTCATTTGCAACACGCGTATGACGGACGGTTGAAAAGATCGCGCTTCGACTGGCGCTGCCGATCAAACCCACAGTCCCGCAAAGCCGCGCGCCCGCGCTGACACCACGCATTCTGGCCTAAAGAGGCTGGCCTGCCCCAGCAGCCGTCGCGCCGCCAAAAGACGCCCCCTCAAGGCCCGTGATCCGGGGCCGATCCGGTGGCGCCGACGCGTCAGGAATCGGCGTCGTCCCTGCCAAAATGGCCGTGCTGCAACACGCGCCATGACGGCCCCAAGCGAAAAACCGCCATGAAAAAAGCGGCATCACGCCTACAAAATGCCATTAAAAAATTGCGTTCTGGACAAAGCACCTTAATGCCGTATTAACCTAATGTACTACAAAGTGGACTCGACCCGGCGGCGTATCGTTGCAGTGTTTAAGGTAGTAGGTGTCATCTGGAGTCATTCTTAAGGTCAGAGGAAGTCCCAAATGCTTGTTGGCGCGCTCTTTCTTGGAAGTATTCTGGGCTATGCCGTTGCCGGTGTGACGCTCTTGCTGGGCTTCTCGGTTGGCATGGCCGGGGTGTTGATGCTGCTGACCGGGGTTTCGATCGTGGCACTGACCTTCGGGGTTTGTCACATCAGGCAGGCTGCCTACAGGGGCGCCGAAGCAATGCGCCGACTTGCCACCGAAGACCAGCAACAGCCGCAATAGCGCGCTTTCAGCCCATGCTGACCAAGGCCCCCGCAAAACATGCCCGGTAGTCAACGCCCGTGCCCGTCACGCGCACATTGGGCCATTCTGCGGAACCAGCTCCCTTTGCCATGACACTGCGGCGCAAAGTCTGTCGTAGCCCGATAACCCGGGGTTCTTTTGCGATACGCACGCGGGCAACGGGGCCCGCTCCTATCCCGAAAGGCGTCCGTCGTCCCTTTGGCCGCGCGACAATTCATTGGCCCGCAAACATCAAAGGCCCGGGCAATGATGCCCGGGCCTTTGAGTGTGTGGTGAGCCCGTCGGGGTTCGAACCCGAGACCTACTGATTAAAAGTCAGTTGCTCTACCAGCTGAGCTACAGGCCCACACTGCGCGGTTCTCTATAAACCCCGCCGCAGCGGGTCAAGTGCAAAACGCCGGAATTATCGAACCACTGGCAAAATCTCTGGCACGAGGTTATATCGCGGCCAATGGAAAACACGCGCGCACCCTCTGATCTGCCGTTCATGAAAATGCACGGTCTCGGCAATGACTTCGTCGTAATCGATGCCCGTTCGGCGCGTATCGAGGTGACGCCTGCCTTGGCGCGGGCGCTGGGCGATCGCCATCGGGGGGTGGGATTCGATCAGCTTGCGGTCATCGAGAAAACCACCGATGCCGACGCACGCCTGACTTTCTACAATTCCGACGGTACGCCAAGCGCGGCCTGTGGCAATGCCACGCGCTGTGTCGCACGCTTTCTGATGGACGAGGCGGGGGTCGCGCAGCTGCGGTTGCAGACCGAACGCGGCGTGCTTTTGGCCGAGGATGCCGGCCGCGGGCTGACAAGGGTCAACATGGGCGCGCCCCTGCTGGATTGGGCGGCCGTTCCGATCGCGGGGCCGATGGACTTGCTGCATCTGCCGATCACCGGCGACCCGGTGGCGGTCGGCATGGGCAATCCGCACTGTGTGTTTTTCGTGCCCGACGCCGAGTCGGTCGATGTCGCCGGGCGCGGTGCGGCCATCGAGCACGACCCGATCTTTCCGCAGGCCACCAATGTCGAGTTCGCCTCGCTGATCGGCCCCGACCATCTGCGCATGCGGGTGTGGGAACGCGGCACGGGCATCACGCTGGCGTGCGGCTCGGGCACCTGCGCGACGGTGGTGGCGGCGCATCTGCGCGGCCTGACGGGTCGGCGCGTGACGGTCGAGGTCGATGGCGGCACGTTGAACATCGACTGGCGCGATGATGGCGTCTGGATGACCGGCCCGACAGCTCATGTGTTCAGCGCGACGCTGACCCCGACCTTTCTGGCATCGCTATGAAACCGCCCGTCTTTGCCACGCTGGGATGCCGGCTGAACGCCTATGAAACCGAGGCGATGAAAGAGCTGTCCGCCGCCGCCGGTCTTGAAAACGCCGTGGTCGTGAACACCTGCGCCGTTACCGCCGAGGCAGTGCGCAAGGCCAAACAGGAAATTCGCCGCCTCGCGCGCGAAAACCCCGGTGCCGCGATCATCGTTACAGGCTGCGCCGCACAGACCGAGCCTGCGACCTTTGCCGCCATGCCCGAGGTGGCCCGCGTCATCGGCAACCACGAAAAGATGCAGGCCGCGACATGGGCGGGGCTGAAGGCCCCCGACCTGATCGGCCAGACCGAGCGGGTTCAGGTCGATGACATCATGTCGGTGCGTGAAACGGCGGGCCACCTGATTGACGGCTTTGGCCGCCACCGCGCGTATGTGCAGGTGCAAAACGGCTGCGATCACCGCTGCACATTCTGCATTATTCCTTACGGTCGCGGCAATTCCCGGTCGGTTCCGGCGGGGGTGGTGGTCGAACAGATCAAGCGGCTGGTCGACAAGGGCTTTAACGAAGTGGTGCTGACCGGCGTCGATCTGACCTCTTGGGGCGCCGATCTGCCCGCCGCGCCACGTCTGGGCGATCTGGTGATGCGGATTCTGCGCCTTGTGCCGGATCTGCCCCGGCTTCGGATCTCGTCGATCGACAGCATCGAGGCGGACGAAAACCTGATGCAGGCAATCGCCACCGAGCCGCGGCTGATGCCGCATCTGCACCTGTCGCTTCAGGCCGGGGACGACATGATCCTGAAACGGATGAAACGCCGGCACCTGCGCGATGACGCAATCCGCTTTTGTCACGAAGCGCGGGCGCTGCGCCCCGGGATTCTGTTTGGCGCTGATATCATCGCGGGCTTTCCGACCGAGACCGAGGCGATGTTCGAAAACTCGCTGAAGCTGGTCGAGGACTGCGGCCTGACCTTCCTGCATGTGTTTCCATTCAGCGCGCGCAAAGGCACGCCCGCCGCGCGGATGCCGCAGTTGCAAGGCCCCGTGGTGAAAGACCGCGCCGCACGACTGCGCGCGGCCGGCGCGGCGCGGCTGACCGCGCATCTCGCCTCCGAGGTGGGGCAGAGCCGCGTGATCCTGACCGAGGGGCCGCGCCTTGGCCGGACCGAGCACTTCACCGAAGTCACCTTTGACCGCGACATGCCAGAAGGGACGCTTCTGACCCTGCCGATCCTGGGGCACAACGGCACCCGGCTGTTGGCGTGATCGCCGACCTTGCCGGGGCGCGCACTTTTGCGCCAGAAAGCACGGGCGGGGGTTTTGTTTTCCGCCCCAAGGGATAGCTTGTCGCCATGTTGCGGATCAACGAAACCATTTCATTAGCCGATTGGGAACTGTCGGAAAACTTCACCCGCAGCCAAGGGCCGGGTGGCCAGAACGTCAACAAGGTCGAAACTGCCGTCGAGCTGCGCTTTGAGGCAGCGCGTTCGCCCCATCTGAGCCCTGCGGTGAAGGCACGGCTGAAGCGTCTGGCGGGGCGGCGTTGGACCCAGGACGGGGCAATCGTGATCCGCGCCGAAGAAACGCGCAGTCAGGCCCGCAACCGCGAGTTGGCGCGCGACCGGCTGGCCGATTTGATCCGCGAGGCGCTGGTCGCGCCCAAACGCCGGGTCGCGACCAAACCGACGCTGGGCAGCCAACGACGACGACTGGCCGCCAAGGCTGTGCGCGGTGGGGTCAAGGCACTGAGAGGGAAGGTGGACGATGACGAATGATCTTTTGGCGCGCCGCGCCCGGTTTCTGGGGCCGAACGTGCCGACGTTTTACGATTCTCCCGTGCATCTGGTGCGTGGCGAGGGCGTCTGGCTTTGGGATGCCGAGGGGCGGCGCTATCTGGATTGCTACAACAACGTGCCGCATGTAGGCCATTGCCACCCGCATGTCGTGGATGCCATCGCGCGTCAGGCGGCGCTGTTGAACACGCACACCCGCTATCTGCACGAGGGTATTCTGGACTATGCCGAACGGATCACGGCCAAATTCTCGCATGATCTGACACAGATCATCATGGTCTGCACCGGGTCCGAGGCCAATGATATCGCGCTGCGGATGGCCCAGGCGGTGACTGGCAAGACCGGATTGATCGCGACCGACAACACCTATCACGGAAACACCACCGCGGTTAGCCAGCTTTCGACCCGGCGCCCGCCGATCGGGGGCTATCCGCCCCATATCCGCCGGGTGCCCGCGCCCGACAGCCTCGCGCCTCTGGGCGGGTCACTGGCAGCGCAACCGCAGGAATTTGCCGAAAGCGTCGCCCGCGCCATCGCCGAACTTGAGGCTGCCGGCCACGGCTTTGCCGGGCTGATGCTGTGCCCGATCTTTGCCAATGAAGGCACGCCGGGCATTGCTCCGGGCTTTCTGGATGCCACCGCCAAGGTGGTGCGTGCCGCCGGGGGCCTGATCCTGTGCGACGAGGTGCAGCCCGGCTTTGGCCGCGTCGGCAGCCACTGGTGGGGGCACGAGTTTCTGGGTTTCGCCCCCGATGTGGTGACTTTGGGCAAGCCAATGGGCAACGGCCACCCGGTCGCCGCCGTCGTCACCCGCCCCGACATCATGGCCGCGTTCCGCGAGGCCTTTGGCTATTTCAACACCTTTGGCGGCAATCCGGTGTCCTGCGCCGCAGCTAGCGCGGTTCTGGATGTGATCGAAGCCGAGGGGCTGGTCGCAAACGCCCGCGACGTGGGGGCCTATACCACGGCGCTGCTTGGCGATCTGGACCATCCCGCCATCCATGACGTGCGCGGCTTTGGCCTGTTCTTTGCGGTCGAATTCGCGCGTGCAGGTCAACCGGCCCCCGACATTGCCGCCCGCGTCGTCGAAGCGATGCGCGAACGGGGCATCCTGTTGGGGCGGGGCGGTCGGGCGCAACACATCCTGAAGATCCGCCCGCCGATGCCGTTTTCGCGTGGCAATGCCGATGAGGTGGTGCAAAACCTTGCCGCCATATTGACGGAGATCTCCGCATGACAACCGATGCCCGGGCCCAGGCCATGGCTGAGACCGCGTTGGCCTTTTGGGGCAATGCCGCAATTCCGCCCCGTCTGGTCAAGAACCGCGAGAACATCGTCTTTGATGTCACCCTCAAATCTGGCGCGCGGGTGGCATTGCGCCTGCATCGGCCCGGCTATCAAAGCCGTGATGCGATCGAGTCCGAATTGCGCTGGACCGACCTTCTGGCCGATCAGGGGCTTGCCGTGCCACGCCCGGTTCGCGGCATCAATGGCCGCCTGACGGGTCACGCCTTCGACCGCGTTGCCAGCTGTGTCGAGTGGCTTGAGGGCAGCCAGATCGGCTCGGCCGAGGTGCCTTTGCGTGGTTCGGCGGGCGATCAGGCGGCGCTGATGGCCGAGGTCGGGGCGCTGGTGGCGCATCTGCACAACACCGCCGATGCCGCAGGCCAGCCCGATCCCTTCGATCGCAAGGCGTGGGATGTCCATGGCCTTTTGGGGGTGCGCCCGCATTGGGGCCGCTACTGGGAAAACCCCGCGCTGACTCTGACCGATCAGGTGATATTGCAAAGCGCGGCCGATTTCGCCCGCGATACCTTGGCCGACTTGCGCCTTACCGAGGACTACGGGCTGATCCACGCCGATATCCTGCGCGAAAACGTCTTGCGTGGGCCGGACGGACTTTGCCTGATCGACTTTGACGACTCTGGCCCCGGCTATCGGCTATACGACCTTGCCACGGCACTGGTCCAAAGTCTTGAAGAGCCGCACTTGCCGCAAATCGCCGGTGGGTTGGTGGCGGGCTATCGCAGCCAGCGCGTTCTGGAAGACGAGGCGGCGCTTCATCTGCCCCTGTTCGTGATGCTGCGCTGCTTTGCCTCGGCAGGGTGGATCATCACGCGCGCGCCGCCAGAGGACCCGCGTCAGCATTTTTACGCCGCCCGGGCGGTGCGCATGGCCGATCATGTGCTGGCGGGCACTGCGCCCTGGGGCCCACTCGTGGCCCATCAGATCTGATGGGTGCATGGGCCGAAATACTGGCGGGCCTGCTGGGCCGACGCCCGCCGCATCTGCAAGTCGGGGCACTGTGCCTGCGCGAGCGGAGCGGCCAGACCGAGGTCTTGCTGATCACAAGCCTTGGCACCGGGCGCTGGATCATCCCGAAGGGTTGGCCGATGCGGGGCCGCACCCTTTCGGGGGCCGCCCTTCAGGAGGCCTGGGAAGAGGCCGGGGTAAAGGGCTGGGTCGCCAAAACGCCGATCGGGCGTTTCAGCTATCTGAAGGCGCAGGACAATGGTCTTGCGTTGAATTGTGAAGTGCATGTGTTCAAAGTGCGCACCGCGTCCGTTTCAGAGCGCTTTCCCGAGGCCGGACGGCGCGAGAGGCACTGGATGCCGCTACCCCAAGCGGTCGATCTGGTGCACGAACAAGGCTTGAAATCGCTGCTCTTGGCGGCGGCTGATGATTCCACTGTTGTTTCCAAGGGCCGAAACGGCTAACCCGCCGCACGACTGTAACGACATAGCGACAGGCGTGTAACATGGCCCAGCCACCTCTGAATCAGTGGAAGACCCTCGACAAGGATCTTGGCCGCATCGGCCGGCTGGAAGAGGCCACGCAATTCGTCGGCCGCCCGCTGGTGGCACCCGGCATCGCGCTGGCCTTCATCGTGCTGGTGGCGGTCGGTGCGATGCTGTTCATGGGGCGCGAACCGGTTTCCTTCGTGGTGGTCGCGGCGGCGGCGATCGGTGCCTATATGGCGCTGAACATCGGTGCCAATGATGTGGCCAACAACATGGGCCCGGCGGTGGGCGCCAATGCCTTGACCATGGGCGGCGCGCTGGTGATTGCAGCGGTCTGCGAAACGGCCGGCGCCTTGCTGGCGGGTGGCGATGTGGTCAAGACGATCTCGGCCGATCTCGTGGCGCCGGGCACCATGGCCGACAGCATGCATTTCATCTGGGCCATGATGGCCGCGCTTTTGGCGGCGGCGCTTTGGCTGAACCTGGCGACGATGCTTGGCGCGCCGGTATCGACCACTCATTCCATCGTTGGCGGGGTTGTCGGGGCGGGGATCGTTGCGGCCGGTTTCGGCGCGGTGAACTGGCCCAAACTGGGCAGCATCGCGGCAAGCTGGGTCATTTCTCCGTTGATGGGTGGGCTGATCGCGGCGGCCGTTCTGGCCTTCATCAAGGCCAAGATCATGTATCAGGACGACAAGCTGGCGGCGGCGCGCAAATGGGTGCCGGTGCTGGTGGGGATCATGGCCGGCGCTTTTGCCACCTATCTGGCGATCAAGGGTCTGAAGAAGATATTCCCGATCGAGCTGGGTGCCGCGTCGCTGATCGGTGTGGCTGTGGGCCTTGTGTCCTGGGCGGCGGCGGTGCCGCTGATCCGTCGTCAGGCCGAAGGGATGGAAAACCGCAAGAAATCATTGAAGAAACTGTTTTCGCTGCCGCTGGTGATATCGGCGGGGCTGCTGTCGTTCGCACATGGCGCCAATGATGTGGCCAATGCGGTCGGGCCGCTGGCGGCGATCGTGCATACGGTGAATGCGGGTGATGTTGCCTCGAATGTGACGATCCCGGCGTGGGTCATGGTGGTTGGCGCTATCGGCATTTCGGTCGGGCTGGTGTTGTTTGGGCCCAAACTGATCCGCCTTGTCGGATCCGAGATCACCAAGCTGAACCCGATGCGCGCCTATTGCGTGGCGCTTTCGGCGGCGGTCACGGTGATCGTGGCCTCGTGGCAGGGCTTGCCGGTCAGTTCGACCCATATCGCCGTGGGCGCGATCTTTGGCGTTGGTTTTTATCGCGAATGGCACGCCGAACGCCGCGCCCGCGCGCTGGGTCTGAGCAAGGGCAAACCCGTCCCGGCCGAGGAACGGTCGCGGCGCAAGCTGGTGCGCCGGTCGCATTTCCTGACGGTGGCGGCGGCTTGGGTCATCACCGTACCTGCCTCGGCAACCCTGTCGGCTGGGCTTTATCTGGTGTTGATTACGGTCGCGGGCTGACCGGGGTCAAACCAACACCTCTTGCGCGGTCTGTTCCCCGACGCCAAAGACCCGCTTGTAGCGCGCCACCTGATCGGCCGGACCCATCGCCTTGGCCGGGTTGTCCGACAGCTTGACCGTCGGGCGACCGTTGGCCGAAACCGCCTTGCACACAAGGCTGAACGGCGCCAGACCGTCGCCCGCCACGAGGCCGCGAAAATCGTTGGTCAACAGCGTGCCCCAGCCGAACGAGACCTTGACCCGCCCGACAAAGCGGGCCTGCAATTCCAGAATCTTGTCGACATCCAGCCCGTCGGAAAAGATCACCAGCTTTTTGCGTGGATCTTCGCCGCGCGACTGCCACCAGCGGATCGCGGTTTCTACCCCTTCCGCCGGGTCGCCGCTGTCGATACGGATTCCGGTCCAGCCCGCCAGCCAATCGGGGGCGTGTTCCAAAAACCCGGCGGTGCCGTAGGTGTCGGGCAGGATGATGCGCAGATTGCCGTCGTGCTCTTCCTGCCAATCGGCCAGAACCCGGTAGGGGGCCTGACGCAGGGCCTCGTCGCTGTCGGCCAAGGCGGCATAAACCATCGGCAATTCATGCGCATTGGTGCCGATCGCCTCGATGTCGCGGCGCTGCGCGATCAGGCAGTTCGAGGTGCCGGTAAAGGCGCCGCCCCGGTCCAGATTGCCCAGACCCTCGCTCATTGCCTGCACGCACCAGTCCTGCCACAGGAACGAGTGCCGCCGACGCGTGCCGAAATCGGCAATCCGCAGGCCCTTGACCCCGCGCATCCGGTCGATCTTTTCCCACACACGCGTCATCGCGCGGGCATAAAGCACCTGCAGCTCAAACCGCCCCATGTCTTTCAGCACCGCGCGCGAGCGCAATTCCATCAGCACCGCCAAGGCAGGTATTTCCCACATCATCACCTCGGGCCAGCGGCCTTCAAAGGTCAGCTCATACTGGCCGTCGCGCTTTTCCAGATGATAGGGCGGCAGGCGCAGCCCCTCGAACCACTCCATGAAGTCAGGGCGGAACATCTGCCGTTTGCCGTAGAACGTGTTGCCGCGCAGCCAGGTGCTTTCACCGCGCGTCAGCGACAGGCCGCGCACATGGTCCAGCTGTTCGCGCAGTTCGCCCTCATCGACCAGATCGGCCAGCCGGATCGACTTGGTCCGGTTGATGAGGCTGAAGGCGACGGTCGTGTCGGGCTTGTTGCGAAAGACCGACTGGCACATCAAAAGCTTGTAAAAATCGGTGTCGATCAACGATCGCACAATCGGGTCGATCTTCCATTTGTGGTTATAGACGCGCGTCGCGATATCGGCCATTCATGCCTCCTGGGTCACGCCGGCGGCGCGCATCGTGTCGCCCGCGGCGGCAAGCGAGCCATCCAGATCAATGGCGCGGCACGCGCCTTCAAGAACGGTGACGCCATAGCCCAACCGGGCCGCGTCCACCGCCGACCAAGCCACGCAAAAATCCAGTGCGAGTCCCACAAACGTCAGCTTTTTCACGCCTCGGTCGCGCAGATAGCCGTCCAGCCCGGTAGCGGTCTTGTGGTCGTTCTCGAAAAAGGCGGAATAGCTGTCGATGCTGGCCCGAAAGCCCTTGCGCAGGATCAGATCGGCGCGATCGACATGCAGATCGGGGTGAAACTGCGCGCCGTCGCTGCCCTGAATGCAATGCGCGGGCCACAGAACCTGCGCGCCATAGGGCATCTGGATCACGGAATACGGTGCGGCACCGGGATGGTTGGCGGCAAAGGACGTGTGGTCGGCCGGGTGCCAGTCCTGGGTCAGAACCACCACAGCGTGATCGCGCATCAGTGCATTCACCCGCCCGACGATCTGATCGCCGCCCTGCACCGCCAGCGCGCCACCGGGGCAGAAATCGTTTTGCAGATCAATCACGATCAGGGCTTCGTCGTCGGGCCGCATGGCTTTCCCCCATCACCAGACCCAATGCGTAAGTGCCGTGAACTGCGGCGTCAATGCCTGCGCCGCAATCGTCGTCTTGCGGGGCGCCAATCGGCAGCGTAGGAAAAGAGGCATGTTTACCGTCGCAGCACTTTATCATTTCACCCGTTTTTCAGACCCTGCCGCGCTGCAAGGGCCGCTTTTGACGCTTGCCATGGCCGAGGGCGTCAAGGGGTCGCTGCTGATCGCGGGCGAGGGGATCAACGGCACCATCGCCGGCCCCAAGGCGGGCATTGACACGGTGCTGGCGCATATTCGCGCGCTGCCGGGCTGTGCCGGGCTGGGGTGGAAGGAAAGCACGGCCGCGCAGATGCCTTTCGCGCGGATGAAGGTGCGTCTCAAGCGTGAAATCGTGACCATGGGTCAACCCGACGTGGACCCGCGCGCCAGCGTTGGCCACTACGTTCGCCCTGCCGAATGGAACGCGCTGATCAGTGCGCCCGACGTGGTGGTGATAGATACGCGCAACGATTACGAGGTTGCGATTGGCACCTTCAAGGACGCCATTGACCCCGGCACCCATAGCTTTCGTGACTTTCCCCGCTGGTGGCAGGACAATGCCCATCGGTTTCACAACAAGCGCGTGGCGATGTTCTGCACCGGCGGAATCCGCTGCGAAAAATCGACCAACTATCTGTTGGGTCAGGGGGTCGAAGAGGTCTACCACCTGCAAGGCGGTATCTTGCAGTATCTTGAGGATATTCCTGAAGACCAAAGCCTCTGGCAGGGCGATTGCTTTGTGTTTGACCGCCGTGTCAGCCTGCGTCACGGGCTGAAGCAGGGCGACTATGACAGTTGCCATGCCTGCCGCCGCCCGATCTCGGTGGCCGACAAGGCCAGCCCGCTTTACGAAGAAGATGTCTGCTGTCCGCATTGCGCGGACGAATATTCAAGCGCCGACCGCGACCGCTTTCGCGAGCGCGCCCGCCAGATGCGCCTTGCCACCAAACGCGGCGTGGCGCATCTGGACCAGCCTCAATCGGCGCAAGAGCCGGGCTGAAGCAGGGTCACGCAGTCCCGCGTCACTTCGGCGCCTTGCGTGGGAAAGTCGAGGCGCGGAAGGTCAATGGCAATACCCCCGGCCAGCGCCGGAATTGCCGTCAGCGTAGCAAGGACAAGGCCAAGTGCGATACGTTTCATCTGTCGTCTCCAAAACTGAACTATCTGGTTCAGTTGCGAATATGAACCGAGTCGTTCAGATTCGCAACTAAAAATGAACTGATCGGTTCATTTTTTCCACTTGTCCTGCGGCGCGGCGGCGAATAACTAGAATCATTCTAAGAAAGGTCTGTTTCATGATCCCCGGTCTTGCTTCCCGTCGCCGTTTTTCGGACCTGTCCGAGCAGGAAATTCTTGCTTTGGCGATTTCGTCCGAGGAAGACGACGTTCGTATCTACCGGCAATACGCTGAACGCCTGCGCGCCGACTATCCTGCCTCGGCACAGGTGTTTGACGGGATGGCCGCCGAGGAAAACGAACATCGTCATCGCCTGATCGATACCCATACCGAACGTTTCGGCCCGGTGATCCCGTTGATCCGGCGTGAACATGTGGCGGGGTTTTACGCGCGCAAGCCGGTCTGGCTGATGCACAACCTGTCGCTTGAACGGATCCGCGCCGAGGCCGAAGCGATGGAGCGCGACGCCCACAACTTTTACATTACCGCCGCGCAGCACAGTTCAGACGCGTCAACACGCAAGCTGCTGGGCGACCTGGCCGCCGCCGAGGCGGGCCACGCCGCAACCGCCGTCCAACTGAGCGCAACCCATCTTGATCCTGACGTCAAGGGCGAAGAAGACCGCGCCGCCCACCGTCAGTTCATTCTGACCTGGGTGCAGCCGGGGCTTGCCGGGTTGATGGATGGTTCGGTTTCGACATTGGCGCCGATCTTTGCCACCGCTTTTGCCACCCATAACACCTGGACCACCTTTCTGGTGGGCGCAGCCGCCTCGGTCGGGGCGGGCATCTCGATGGGCTTTACCGAGGCCGCGCATGATGATGGCGTGCTGTCGGGTCGCGGCAGCCCGTGGAAACGGGGGCTGGCATCGGGGGTGATGACGACGCTGGGCGGCATGGGGCATGCGCTGCCCTACCTGATCCCCGAGTTCTGGACCGCGACCACGATCGCCATGGTCATCGTCTTTATCGAGCTTTGGGCGATCGCCTGGATCCAGAACAAGTTCATGGAGACCCCGTTCCTGCGCGCGGCCTTGCAGGTTGTGCTGGGGGGTGCTTTGGTATTCGCGGCGGGGGCGCTGATCGGCGCTGGTTGACCCCGCGGACAGGGGGGGGAATGTATCACCGCGACCACGTCAGCTATCAGGCGCTGGCGCTACCAGACCGGGTGCAGCTTTCGCCCGATGACGCAATGCGCGCCGCCATGGCCTTTCGCGACTATATGAAAAAGCGCCATTCGGTGCGCGACTACGCCCCTGATCCGGTTCCCGAGGCGGTGATTTCCGCCTGTATCGAGGCCGCTGGCAGCGCGCCTTCGGGTGCCAACCGCCAGCCTTGGCACTTCGTCGCCATCTCTGACCCTGCGATAAAGGCGCGTATCCGCACTGCCGCCGAAGAAGAGGAACGCGCGTTTTACGAGGGCGGTGGCGGTGACGAATGGCTGCGCGCGCTGGAGCCGATCGGCACCGGCGCCCAGAAACCGCATCTCGAGGTTGCGCCCTGGCTGATCGTGATCTTTGCGCAGCGGTATGGCGTCACCAGCGACGGCCACCGCTACAAGAACTACTACGTGCCCGAAAGCGTTGGCATCGCGACCGGCCTCTTGATTGCGGCGATCCACCACGCCGGGCTGGTGTGTCTTGAACATACGCCCAACCCGATGCGGTTTTTGAACGCGCAATGTGGCAGACCCGAGAATGAAAAGCCGGTGATGATCCTGCCGGTCGGATATCCTGCGGCCGATGCCACCGTGCCTGCCGTTGCCAAGATCAAGAAGCCTCTGGCGGAAATCATGACCGTGCTGCGCGGATGACAGGGCTTGGGGGGGTGCACCCGCTTCCCCCCGCACGCCGCGCGTGCTAGCCAAGCCGCATGCTGGCGATATTTCTCAAGACGTTACCGTTTTTTGCGCTGATCGGGCTGGGCTGGGCTGCTGGCCGGACCCGGTTCTTTCCGGCCGAAGCGACGGCCTGGCTGACCAAGTTCGTCTTTTACTTTGCGCTGTCGGCGATGCTGTTTCGCTTTTCCGCGACGCTGTCGCTGGAAGAGCTCTACGACACCAGCTTTGTGCTGGCCTATCTGTCGGGCTCGGCGCTGGTCTGGCTGATCGGCATGGCCGCAGCACTGATGCGCCGCCTGCCGCTGACCGAAGCCGCGATGGAGGCGCATACCTGCATGACCGGCAATACCGGCTTTCTGGGCGTGCCGATGCTGGTGCTTCTTTTGGGGCCGCAGGCCGTCGGCCCGGTGCTGATGGTTCTGGCGATTGATCTGATCGTGTTTTCCAGCCTCATCACGCTGCTGATTACCGGTGCGCGCCATGGCCGCGTGTCGCCGGCGATGCTGGGGGCGCTGGCCATGGGGCTGCTGAAAAACCCGATGATCGTGTCGATGATCGCCGGGTTGGCTTGGGCGGGATTGCACCTGCCGATGCCCGCACCCCTGACCGAATTCATGACCCTTCTGGGGGCGGCGGCCACCCCCGGCGCGCTGTTTGCCATCGGCGCGAGCCTTGCGGCGCGATCTGCCGAAAGGCTGCGCCCGGCGGTCTGGTTGTCCTTTGCCAAGCTGGTCTTGCACCCGGCCGCCGTGGCGGTCGCGGCGCTGCTGCTGTTCCCGGTCGAACCCTACGCGGCAGGCGTGATGATTGCTGCCGCCGCACTTCCTGTGGCGGGAAATGTCTATATTCTGGCCACGCATTACGGGGTCGCGCCGCAGCGTGTGTCGGCCTCGATCCTGATTTCCACGGCGGTGTCGATCCTGACGGTGCCGCCGATCATTGCCTGGGTCACGGGCCAGTAAGGGGGAACCATGCAGACGATCAGCGAAAACCGGTGCTTTGGCGGGGTGCAGGGCGTCTATGGTCACGCCTCTTCGGTCACGGGCACGCAGATGACCTTTGGCCTGTTCCTGCCCGAAGAGGCCGAGATCGGCCCGGTGCCGTTGTTGTGGTATCTGTCGGGCCTGAGCTGCACCCACGAAAACGCCATGACCAAGGCCGGCGCGCAAAAATGGGCCGCCGAGCACGGGATCGCGCTGTGTTTTCCCGATACCTCGCCGCGGGGAGCGGGCGTCGCCGATGACGCGGCCTATGATCTGGGGCAGGGCGCGGGGTTCTATCTGAACGCGACGCAAGCACCCTGGGCTGCGCATTTTCGCATGTGGGACTATATCGCGGATGATCTGCCCCGCATCCTGACCGCGAATTTCGCCATCGACGAGGACCGCCAGTCGATCACCGGTCATTCGATGGGCGGCCACGGGGCGCTGACGCTGGCGATGCGCCTGCCGGGGCGCTACCGCTCGGTCTCGGCCTTTGCGCCGATTGCCAACCCGGTGGCTTCGGACTGGGGGCGCAAGCAGTTCACTGCCTATCTGGGCGCGGATGAGGCGCCGTGGCTGGACCATGACGCCAGCCACCTGATGACCGGGCTGGGCTTTGACGGCGAAGTGCTGATTGATCAGGGCACCTCGGACCAGTTCCTGCCGTTGCTGCGCCCCGAAGCCCTTGCCATCGCCATGGCGGGCCGCCGTCAGCCCGGCAGCTTCCGGCTGCAAAAGGGCTACGATCACAGCTACTTTTTCGTCTCGTCCTTCATCGAAAGCCACATCAATTTTCACGCCGAGGCGCTGTATCGCTGATGCCGATCTACCTTGATGCCGATGCCTGCCCCGTCAAGGACGAGGCCGAGCGGGTCGCCACCCGCCTTGGCCAACGTCTGGTGATCGTCTCGAACGGCGGCTTGCGCCCCTCGGCCAATCCTCTGGTCGAAATGGTCTATGTCGCCGCCGGCCCGGACGAGGCCGACAAATGGATCGCCGATCACGCCGGGCGCGGTGACGTCGTGGTGACGGCAGACATTCCGCTGGCCGCGAAATGTGTCGCCACCGGGGCGCGCGTTCTCAAACATGACGGCGAGGCGCTGACCCCCGCCAATATCGGCAATGTGCTGGCGATGCGCGACCTGATGACCGATCTGCGCAGCGCCGACCCGTTTCGACAGGGCGGCGGCAAGGGCTTTACAAAGGCCGACCGCTCTCGTTTTCTGGACGCGCTGGACCGCACCGCGCGGGCCGCAATGCGGGAGGCAGAGGGATGATTGAAGCGGTCGTTTTTGACATCGGCAATGTGCTGGTCGAATGGCATCCAGAGCGGGTTTACGACCCGATCCTGTCGCCCGAGGCCCGCGACCATCTGTTCTTCGCGGTCGGGCTTGCCGCGATGAATGAGGCGATCGACGCCGGCGCGCCTTTTGCCGCCACGGTCGCCGACTTCGCCGCCCGGCACCCCGACCACGCGGCCCATATCCTTTTGTGGAAGGATCATTGGGCCGATATGTTCGCGCCCGAAATCCCGCATGCGATCCGCCTGCTGCGGGCCTTGCGCCGTCGTGGCACCAAGGTCTTTGCCTTGTCGAATTTTGGCCGCGAGACGTTTGATCTGGCGGAACGGATGTATCCGGTTTTGACCGAATTCGACCGTCGCTATATTTCGGGGAAGATGGGCATCATCAAGCCCGATGCCCGGATCTATCAGCATGTCGAGGCCGATTGCGGCCTGCCGCCAGAGTCGCTTCTGTTCACCGACGACCGCGGCGACAATATCGCCGCCGCTGCCGCGCGCGGCTGGCAGACGCATCTGTTCGACGCGCCTGAAACCCTTGCTGCCCGACTGGTAGCCGAACGTCTTCTAACCCCGGAGGAAGCGCGATGAGCGTCGAGATCATCGGACCCGAGGCCGAGTCCCACCTAGACTGGATTTGGCTGACCGACGCGCTCGAGGCGGGCCACCGCCTGCCTCGCGCAGAGGTTGCCGACACGTTCCTGTATCGCGGCAAGGACACGTTGCTGACCCGCTCGGCCTGGATTGACGGGCTGGGACTGGCGGTCAAGGCGGCCACGGTCTTTCCCGGCAACCCCATGGCGGGCGTGCCGATGATCAATGGCGCCGTCACGCTTTACGACAACGCCCACGGCCGTCTTGAAGCGATTGTCGATTTTCACCTTGTCACGAAATGGAAAACCGCCGGCGACAGCCTGCTGGCCGCGCGCAAACTTGCCCGGCCCGAGGCGCGTCGAATCCTTGTCGTTGGCGCCGGAAACGTGGCGCGATCCATGATCGCGGCCTATTCGGCGGCTTTTCCCGGCGCGCGTTTTACCGTCTGGAACCGCTCGGCCGAGCCGGCCCATGCGCTGGCAAAGGCCACCGGTGCCGACGTCGCCGACACTCTTGAATCGGCCGTGCGCGGCGCCGAGATCATCGCCACCACCACCATGGCGACCACCCCCCTGATCCACGGCGCGTGGCTGCAACCGGGCACCCATGTCGATCTGATCGGTGCCTACCGCCCCGACATGCGCGAAGCCGATGACGAGGCCCTGCGCCGCGCACGGCTGTTCGTCGATGCCCGTGCCACCACGATCCACCATATCGGTGAAATCAAGGATCCGATCGCGCGTGGCGTGATTTCGGAGGCCGATATCCTTGCCGATTATTATGATCTGCCGTCGGGCAGGTTCAGCCGCACAAGCGCCGAAGAAATCACCATCTGCAAGAACGGCGGCGGCGCGCATCTGGACCTGATGGCCGCGCAATATATTCTGGCGGCCTGGCGCGGACGTTAGCGGCGGATGCCTCCGGCGGGGATATTTGGGCGAAGATGAACGAGCGAACGGATCGTCGTTCATTCTGGCAGAATCTCCCCCGTGGCGCGTCCACAGGTGTCGGGACAGCAGACGTCAGGCGCGTTTGGCGACGGCGACGCCCAGCACCTCGAGCACTTTTGCCTCGATCTGCGGCGCGTTCATGCCAGCGGTCGCATACATGTCTTCGGGGCTGGATTGGTCGATGAAGATGTCCGGCAGCACCATTGCGCGGAATTTGAAGCCCCGATCGAACACCCCTTCTTCGGCCAGCAGCTGCGCGACGTGGCTGCCAAATCCGCCGATGGCGCCTTCTTCGATGCAGATCAGCGCTTCGTGTTCACGCGCCAGCCGCAAGATCAGGTCACGATCCAGCGGCTTGGCAAAGCGCGCATCGGCGATCGTCGGGGCAAGGCCGCGCGCGGCCAGCGCCTCGCGCGCCTTCAGCACTTCGGCCAGACGGGTGCCATACGACAGGATCGCCACGCGCCCACCTTCGGCAATGATCCGGCCCCGGCCGATTTCCAGCGGCTGCCCGCGTTCGGGCATATCCACGCCCATCCCCTCGCCACGCGGATAGCGGAACGCCGAGGGGCGATCGTCGAGCGCGGCGGCGGTGGCCACCATATGCACCAGCTCTGCCTCATCGGCGGCGGCCATCAGCACAAAGCCGGGCAGGTTGGCCAGAAACGCGATGTCATAGGCCCCGGCATGGGTCGCGCCATCGGCGCCGACCAACCCCGCGCGGTCAATCGCAAAGCGCACCGGAAGGCGCTGAATCGCCACGTCATGCACGATCTGGTCATAGCCGCGCTGCAAGAAGGTCGAATAGAGCGCGCAAAAGGGCTTCATGCCGCCCGCGGCAAGACCCGCCGAAAAGGTCACCGCGTGCTGTTCGGCGATGCCCACATCAAAGCAACGGCGCGGGTAGCGTTCGGCAAACAGGTTCAGCCCGGTGCCATCCGGCATGGCGGCCGTGACCGCCACGATCTTTTCGTCGCGCGACGCCTGATCCAGCAGCGCCTTGGCAAAAACCGAGGTGTAGCTGGGGGCATTCGAGGGTGTCTTCACCTGCGCGCCGGTCACCAGATCGAACTTGGCGGTCGCGTGGCCCTTGTCGGGCGCGCGTTCGGCGGGTGCATAGCCCTTGCCCTTCTTGGTGACCGCATGGATCAGCATCGGCCCGGTGGCGCGCGCCTTGAGGGTGCGCAACAGCGGCAAGAGCTGGTCAAGATCATGGCCATCGACCGGGCCGACATAGGTGAAGCCCAACTCTTCAAACAGCGTCCCGCCCACCGCCATGCCCTTGAGCATTTCCTTGGCGCGGCGGGCGCCTTCTTGCAGCGGTTCGGGCAACAGGCTGACTGCCCCTTTGGCCGCGGCGCGCAGATCCTGAAACGGGCCGCCAGAGTAAAGTCGTGCCAGATAGGACGACAGTGCCCCGACCGGTTGGGCGATGCTCATGTCATTGTCATTGAGCACCACGAACAGCCGCTTGCCCAAGTGGCCGGCGTTGTTCAATGCCTCGAAGGCCATGCCCGCACTCATCGCGCCATCGCCGATGACGGCGATCGCATCACCCGCATCACCGCCCAGTTCACGCGCCATCGCAAAACCCAGTGCCGCCGAAATCGAGGTCGAGGAATGCCCCGCGCCGAACGGATCATAGGGGCTTTCCGAGCGTTTGGTAAAACCTGACACACCGTTCTTGGTCCGCAGGGTGCGGATCCGGTCGCGGCGCCCGGTCAGGATCTTGTGCGGGTAGCACTGATGCCCCACGTCCCAGATGATCTTGTCGCGCGGCGCGTCAAACACAGCATGCAGCGCAACCGTCAATTCGACCACGCCAAGGCCCGCACCCAGATGACCCCCGGTCACCGAGACCGCTGAAATCGTCTCGGCGCGCAGCTCGTCGGCCAAACGGCGCAGGTCGCGGTCTGACAGGGCCTTCAGGTCAGCGGGGTGCTGCACCTTGTCCAGCATCGGGGTCTTGGGTCGGTCGGTCATTTGCCCTCCAAGGGCTTACATCTGGCGCGCAATAACGAAACGCGCGGCATCTCGCAAGTTTTGTGCGGTTGCACCATATGGGGCCAAAGCCGCTTCGGCCTCGGAAATCAGGCTGCTGGCTTGGCGCTGCGCCCCTTCCAGACCCAACAAGGACACGAAAGTCGCCTTGCCCGCGCCCGCGTCCTTGCCCAGCCGCTTGCCCGCCTGCGCTTCGTTTCCGGTCACGTCCAGAATGTCATCGGCAATCTGAAACGCCAAGCCCAGCGCGGCGGCATAGGCGGCCAGCGGCCGAGTGTCGGCGCCGGCCAGTATCGCCCCCGCCTCGGCGGCAAAGGAGATCAGCGCCCCGGTCTTGCCGGCTTGAAGCGCGGTAATCTGCGCCAGCGTCAAAGGCGCGGTGCTGGTTTCGGCGGCGATGTCCAGCGCCTGACCATAGACCATCCCCTCGGCCCCCGCAGCCCGCGCCAGTGCAGCCACCAGCGCCAGACGTCGTTCGGGGGAGGCCAAGGATGGCTCGCAACACAGCTCGAACGCCAGCGTTTGCAGCGCGTCTCCGGCAAGAACGGCGGTGGCTTCGTCCCATTTCACATGCACCGTTGGCAAGCCACGGCGCAGATCGTCGTTATCCATGCACGGCAGGTCGTCATGCACCAGGCTATAGGCGTGCAGCGCCTCGACCGCCGCCGCGGCAGGCATCACCTTCGCGGCGCTGAGCCCGAAAAGGGCGGCGCTTTCAAGCACCAGAAATGCGCGCAACCGTTTGCCGCCCTGCACGGCATAGCGCATCGCGTCGCGCAAGCTGCCCTCGGGATGCATCGACAGCGCGCCGTCAAGCGCGGTCTGCACAGTGCGCTGAACCTCAGCCAAACGGTCGGGAAACATTCAAAGCCCTTCAACCGGCGTGCTGCCCGCCGGCTGTCCGTCCTCGCCCAGTGTGATCTTTTCGACCCGCTCTTCAGCCGCCTTCAGACGCGCCTCGCAATGCGCCTTGAGCGCCGCGCCGCGTTCGTAAAGCGTGATCGACTGGTCCAGCGATACCTGACCCGACTCGAGGTCTTTCACAACCTTTTCCAAGGCCGCCATCGCCTCTTCAAAACTCATTGCAGAAATATCGCTCATTCGCCTCGCTCCAACAGCACCGCCACATGGGCCGCAGCACTGGCCCCCAACGCCTCTAGATCATATCCACCTTCCAGCGTCGATACCACCGCCGCGCCGCAATCTTCGGCAAGATCGCAGATCGCATGGGTCAGCCAGCTGAAATCCGCCTCGCGCCAGTTCAACCCGGCCAGAGGGTCGGCGCGATGCGCGTCAAACCCGGCCGAGGCCAGCACAAGCTGCGGGCGGAATGCCAGTGCGCGGGCCAGAATGTCCTCCCAGGCGCGGCGCATTTCCGCCCCGCCCGACCCCGGCGGCAAAGGCGCGTTCACCACTTGACCATGCGCGCCCACTTCGGTCGCATATCCGCTGCCGGGATAAAGCGGCATCTGATGGCTTGACGCAAAGAAACACCGCGCCTCGTCCCACAACAGTTCTTGCGATCCATTGCCGTGATGCACGTCAAAATCCAGCACCGCCACTCGTGCCAACCCGTGCTGATCCAGCGCCCGGCGCGCCGCAATCGCGATCGTGCCAAACAGGCAAAACCCCATCGCCGTGGCGCTTTCGGCGTGATGCCCCGGCGGCCGCATCGCGACAAAGGCGTTCCGGGCGTGGCCCGCCAGAACCGCATCAACCGCTGCATTGACGCCGCCAATGGCGCGCAGCGCGGCCTCAAGACTGCCTGCGGACAAGAACGTATCACTGTCCAGCTGCGCCCAGCCCTGCGTGGGCGCCGCAGCCTGCACCTTGGCCAGATAGGCGGGTGCATGACAGCGCAACACCTCGGTCAGATCGGCCAAGGGGCAGGGGCGGCGGATCAGCGCGTCGAACTCAGATGCACGCAGCGCGGCATAGACCGCCTCAAGCCGTGCGACCTGCTCGGGGTGCCCGGGTGGCATGACATGCGCCAAGCCTGCCTCATGGGTATAGAACAATGTGCCCATGCCGCGACGCTACGGGGCCAGTTCGCGCCCGCCAAGCCCCAACCGCCTTTTTATCCGTCAGGCTTCTTTTTGGCTTAAATACTCATCAAGGCCACGGCACCGGCTGGCGCACAAATTCAAAGGGCCACCCTTGCGAGTGGCCCCGAGATCTACGGAGATGGTCCGGTTAGGGTCTGGTCGATCCACCGGCCCAGCCAGAGCTCTTTGCCCTTGGGGTTGCCCTTAGGCCACGGCCCCCCTGACTGTCCCAATACCTCTCTCCAATATCACTCTAGACACTGGACCACCTCCTTTCGCTGTGTTGCCGTTATCCACAGGCTGCCACATATTTTGTGTTTGTCAAAACTTTTTACGCAATGGGTGGCAAGAGTTTTGTAACGATTGCGCGAAATGGCAGCAGCGCAAGGATAGACAGCGCCAGTTTGACCAGCCAATCGGCACTGCCCAAGGATACCCACAGCGGCACTATCGGCCCGTATCCCAGCAGTGGCAGCGCCTCACCCGCCCAGGACACGTCATTGCCCGGCTCGAGCCCGGTCAGCGCCGCCGAAAACGCCACGGTAAAGAAAATCGCCGTATCCAGCGATGCACCGACCAAAGTGGAAACCAGAGGCGCGCGCCACCACACGCCGACCCGCAGCCGGTCAAATACCGCAATATCCATCATCTGCGCCGCAAGGAATGCAAGCCCCGACCCCAGCGCAATGCGCAAGGTCACCAGCGGGCCGAACTCGCCGACGATCCGGGTGCCGATCAGCGAACAGATCACTCCGACCACGAACCCGGCCAGCACCACGCGCCGCGCCGCGCCCGGCCCATAGACGCGGTTCATCACATCGGTCACCAGAAAGGCGAAAGGATAGGTGAAGGCCCCCCAGGTCAGCCATTGGCCAAACAGGAACTGCACCAGAATGTTCGAAGCCACCACAATGGCGGCCATGGCAAGTATGCCTGGAAAATAACGTGTCATCGGATCATCCGTTTTTACAAGGTAGCGGAGACTTGGCCCGCGACCACCGCGAGCAGCGGCGCCAATACGCCCGGGTCCGCGCAGCGTCAATCCCTGACGCGGTATTCGACGAACTCGGTGGTTTGCAAAAAGCGGAAATTATCGTCCGAGAGCATGGTAATCCGGATTGCGCCGCCAGCATCGCGCCAGACCGCTATGCCCTCAAGATTGTCATGCTGGCTGGCGTGGGTCTCAATCAAGACCTCGCCGCCGGTGGCGCCATCGGGGCCGATCTCGAACCGCCGCACCCGGGTCAGAAACCCCAATAGCCCCCAAAAATCGCGTTCAAGCAGGTATAGCTGCCCATCAGGGCCAAAATCCGCCCCCACCGGCAGCCAGTTGCCATCGCGCGGCAGGGTAAACGGCTGGTCCCAGGCGCCGCCTCGGTAGCGATACACCGGGAATGGTTTGGCAAGCGCACCAGAGCGTTCGGGCAGGGTGTAAAGCGCCCCATCCGGCCCGATCGCCAGCGCCTCCAGCGACGAATTGATCTGCATCGCCTCGAATTCGGCAGGCACGGGCAGACGCTCGGCAGAGGCATCGGGGCCGGTATAGCGCGCGACCCGCGCCACCCCCTCGAACGACACATAGATGCTGCCATCCGGAGCAATCGCCAGCCCCTCGGAATCGGCGTAATGGCGGCGCAGCACCTTGCCCTTGCTGTCGTGCAGCGGGTGCGGACCCTCGGCGGAAATGCTGGCAATCATGCCGCTATCGTCGCGCGTGAAACGGCCCGTCCATAATGTCGCGCGGTCTGACACGGTGGCAAAGCGGCTGCCGTCGTCGCTGATCTCCAACGAGGAAAAACCGCCGAAAGCCGGGTCCGTCATCCGCCAGTTGATTGCACCAACATAGTCGGCACGGGGCGCGCCCTGCGCTGCAACCAGCGCCGCGCCCAGATGCGCCACGCTCGCCAACGCCGCTGCCGCGATCAACGCGAGGCGAGAACGTTTTTGCATTGCGACGGCAGGTCAGACAGCAGGTAGGTCTTGGCGTTGCGCGGCGCCGGGCCAGAGCGTTTAGGCTTTTTCGGCGGGTTGCGCAGCTCGTCCAGATACGTTGTCACCCACCAGTTCAGCGTCTCGTCGCAGCCGCTGCCGTTCTTTGACAATTCGGCCACCGTCGGCGTTTGCCGGATGCAACTTGCAGAACCTGCGGGGCATTTCAGCCGGACGTGAAAATGCGTGTTGTGCCCATAAAGCGGGCGGATCTTTTGCAACCACGCCTTGTCGCCGGGTGTTGCGGTCCTGCACATCTCGATCTTGACGGCGGCGGCGACGAAAATCCGGTCGACCCGAGGGTCCGATGCCGCTGCCTTCAGCAAGGCGTGATGGCTGCGGGTCCAGTTTTGCGTCACCCGCGTCTGATCCTTGCTGCGCACCGAAATCGACGAGACCTTTTCGCGATCCTTGCGGCTAAGGTTCAGCCGATCGGGCGGCAACATCCAGATATCGGCATCCAGCCCGATCTGATGGCTGGCATGGCCGCCGGTCATCGGTCCACCACGTGGCTGGCTCATATCGCCGATATAGAGCCCCTTCCAGCCGATCTGCCGCGCGGTGCCCGACAGATCCATCAAGAACTGCACCAGTTCGGGTTGGCCCCAGTTGCGGTTGCGCGACAGCCGCATCGCCTGCCATGTCGGCCCGGCTTCGGGCAACGCCACCAACCCCGCCGCGCAGCCCCTGGCATAGGTTCCGATCGCTGCCGGGGCCTGCCTCGAGGGTGCCGCCTTTGCCCCGAACAATTGCCGCGCCAAGGGTTCGGCGGCGGCCGGGGCGGTCGTCAGGATCAGGGCGGCAATCAGGGCGCGGATCATGCTTTGGGGTCTCCTTCGGGGTTGACCCAGACTAGCAAGACCAGTCCCAGAAGGAAAAGCACGATCAGCGGAGTAATGCCAATCTGCTGGCTGTCGCTCAGTTGGGTCATCAGCCCGATGGTCAGCGGCGCAATGAACGACGTCGCCTTGCCGGTCAGCGCATAAAGCCCGAAGCTTTCGGTGATCTTCTCGGGGTCGGACTGGCGCACCATCATCGTTCGGCTGGCCGATTGCAGTGCCCCGCCGGCCGCCCCGATCAACCCACCCATCACATAGAACGCGATGTCGGGCAGGCGGCTTTCCGGGCCGACCGCCAGCCCAAAGACACTTTGCCGCGAAATATAGACCACCCCGACCGCCACCAGCGTCAGCACGATCACGTTGAAGGTAATCACCGGCTTGGGCCCGAAACGGTCGTCGGCCTTGCCGCCCAGCCACGCGAATGTCGCCCCGGTGATCGTGCCCAGTATCCCAAAGATGCCGACGTCGATGATCGACCAGCCCAGCACCCCGGCGGCATAGATCCCGCCAAAGAAATAGATCCCGTTCAGCGCATCGCGGTAAAACATCGACGAGATCAGATAGGCAAACAGGCTGCGCCGCTGCGGCAGGCTGCGCAGCGTCGATTTCAGCTCGGGCCAGGCGCCTCGAGCGGCCTCGGCCATGGGCACCTGATTGGGGTGGCGCACTTCGCGCACCCACAAGAAGAACGGGATCATGAACACCGCATACCACAGCGCCACGATCGGCCCGACCGAGCGCGTGCCCTCGCGCAGCGCCGGGTCGAGGCCCAGAATCGGGCTGATCCCGATCAGCGTCTTGCCCGAGGCGTTCTCGGCAAACAGCGCCAGCATCACGATCAGCGCCAGCATCCCGCCGACATAGCCAAACGCCCAGCCCGAGCCCGACACCCGGCCCATGTCTTCGCGCCCGGCCAGATCGGGCAGCATCGCATTGGTGAAGATCGTGGCGAACTCCATCCCGATCATGCCGATCCCGAATGACGCCATGATCAGCCAGATATTGAAATCCCCCGGGACGGCATACCAAAGCCCCCAGGCGCCCAGCACATACATCACCGAGAACAACCAGATGAACCGCATCCGCCCGCCGGCCTTGTCGGCGATGGCGCCCAGAAGTGGCGCCAGCAGCGCGATGATGACGCCCGCCGTGCCGATGCCGTAGCCCCAGACCGTCTGCGCGGTCGAGCCATCGCCCAGCAGTTCCTTCATGTAGGGGGCAAAGATGAATGTTATCAGCAAGGTATTGTAGGGCTGGCTGGCCCAGTCAAAGAAATACCAACCCCAGATCTTCTTGCGCAGTCCTGCCATTTTGTCCCCCACTGGCTATTGCGCAGATCAAGCCCGAAAACCGTGCCCCGCGCAAGCGCGCCAACGCAAATGGTGCAAGCGCGGCGGGTCAGGTTACATCTGCGGCGGCCAGGGGCGCTCGGACTCGGCGTGACTCCAGGTTTGCACCCAGTCGGGCAGGGCGGGGCTTTCGCTCGCAAGGCCCATCGCCTCGGCCACGCTTGCGGGCGGCACGATGCCCTTGCCCGACGTGACCGCGCCGCGGATCATGATGTGGCTGGAACATTCACCCCGGCTCCACATGCTTTGTTCAAGATACAGGAATCGCGCATCCCAGCCGATGCAGCGCGTGCGCATCTCAAAGCGCTGAAATGCCTTTACCCGGCGTCGGTAGCGGGTGGTATTGCCCGCCACGACCATGCCCCAGCGGTTGTCCTTCAACGCCCGCGCCAGCCCGGTGCGCATCGACAGCGGAACCCGGCCGAGGTCGTATAGCGTCAGGGTGCGGCCGTTGTTCAGCTCTAGCCAGGGGTCGATGTCCCATGGCCAGCAGATATGTTGCGACACATGCGTGCCAAAAATCGTCAGCGCCGGGGCGTTGCGAAACTTGAAGGCCTCTTTGGCCATGCGGACGAACGGATACATGCGTGCCTCCTGATTGCAGCCGGGTTGCCCCGCCCCGCCCCCAAGGTCAACCCGGCACGTTGCGGCAAGAGAACGCGGCCCCCCAAAACGGCCATCGCCAATCTGTCGCGTCAGGATTGCACATACGGGCGGTTGCATGGCGCGGCTGTCTGACATACCTCTGAGCGCGCAATTGCCGGAGGTCCCAATGGTTACGCTGTTCCAAGCCCTGAACCTGATCCTGAACGTGGTCTGGTTCATCATGATCGCGCAAATCATCCTGAGCTGGCTGATCAATTTTCAGGTGCTCAACATCCGCCAGCCGACAGTGGCGCAGATCTGGTTTGGGCTGAACCGGTTGCTTGACCCGGTCTATACGCCGATCCGCCGGTTCCTGCCGCAAACGCCGGGGCTCGACCTCGCCCCGCTGGTCGCCTTCATCGTGCTGATCATCGCGCAGCGGGCGTTGATCAACAATGCCGGCTTCTTTTACGGCTACTGACCCGCGATGCCCGCCGCCAACGCGCAGGCACTGCTGGGTTCTGTCTTTGGGTTCGGCTCGTATCGACCGGGGCAAGAGGACATCGTTCACGCCGTTCTGGCAGGGCGCAACACGCTGGCGATCATGCCCACAGGGGGCGGAAAGTCCCTGTGTTTTCAACTGCCTGCGCTGTGTCGCGACGGGGTGACGGTGGTGATTTCGCCGCTGATCGCCTTGATGCGCGATCAGGTCCGGGCGCTGCGCGAAGCCGGGGTCGAGGCGGGGGCGCTGACCTCGGGCAATACCGACGAGCAAACCGAAGAGGTCTTTGCCGCGCTGGATGAGGGCCGTCTCAAGCTGCTGTACATGGCGCCCGAAAGGCTGGCCTCGGGGGGCACGCTGTCCTTGCTGCGGCGCATCAACACCCGGCTGATCGCGGTGGACGAGGCGCATTGCGTGTCGCAATGGGGGCATGATTTTCGCCCGGATTATCTGCGAATCGGTGAATTGCGCCGCACGTTGGGGGTGCCGCTGGCCGCCTTTACCGCGACCGCCGACGAGGAAACCCGCGCCGAGATCGTCACCCGGCTGTTCGATGGCACGGCGCCTGAAATCTTTTTGCGCGGCTTTGACCGGCCCAATATCCACCTTGCCTTCGCGCCCAAAGACCAGCCGCGCCGGCAGATCCTTGACTTTGCCGATGCGCGACGGGGCCAGTCGGGCATCGTCTATTGCGCGACGCGGGCGAAAACCGAAACCCTGGCACAGGCGCTCAGCGCGGCGGGCCATACCGCCTGCCACTATCACGGCGGGATGGAGGCCGAGTCCCGGCGCATCGTCGAGGCGCGATTCCAGCGCGAAGACGGGCTGATCGTGGTGGCCACGATCGCCTTTGGCATGGGCATCGACAAACCCGATATCCGCTGGGTGGCGCATGCCGATCTGCCCAAGTCGATCGAGGGCTATTATCAGGAAATCGGCCGGGCCGGGCGCGATGGCGCCGCCGCCGAAACCCTGACCCTGTTTGGCGCCGACGACATCCGCCTGCGCCGTGCCCAGATCGACGAGGGCCTTGCCCCGCCCGACCGCAAGGCCGCCGACCACGCCCGGCTGAACGCGCTTTTGGGTCTGGCCGAGGCGACCGGCTGCCGGCGTCAGCGGCTGTTGGGCTATTTCGGCGAGGTGACCGAGCCCTGCGGCACCTGCGATCTATGCGACACGCCGCCCGATGTCTTTGACGCGACCGACGCGGTGCGCAAGGCGCTTTCGGCAGCGCTGCGCACCGGCGAAAGCTTTGGCGCCGGCCACCTGATCGACATTCTGACCGGCAATGCGACCGAAAAGGTGACCCAGCGTGGCCATGACGCGCTGCCCACCTTTGGCGTCGGGCGAGATTTGACCCGGCCGCAATGGCAGGCGGTGTTTCGTCAGATGATGGGCCATGACCTGATCCGCCCCGATGCCGAACGTCACGGCGCGCTGGTGATGACCGAAGCCGCCCGCCCGATCCTGCGCGGCGAGGCCCGGATCACCCTGCGCCGCGATCTGATCCGCAAGGCGGTGGCACGGCCGCAGGTGAAATCGCTGGTCGCCGAGGAAGACGCGCCGCTGCTTTCGGCGCTCAAGGCCAAGCGTCGCGCGCTGGCCGAGGCGGCCCGCGTGCCCGCCTATGTCATTTTTCCGGACCGCACATTGATCGAGATGGCCGAAACCCGACCGATGACGCTGGACGCAATGGCGCGGGTCAGTGGTGTCGGCGCGAAAAAGCTGGAAAGCTATGGCCGGGCGTTTCTGGAGGTGATCGGCGGCACCATCGAAGTGCAGCATCCGGCGCGGCGCAAGCTGGCCGGACGCGACGCGGGGCCGGTGTTCGACCGTCTGGCCGAGGCGCAACTGGCGCTGGTGCGTGGGCCTGACGGGCAGGGCCGCTATCTGAGTTGCACCGGACCCACCTTGCGCAAGATCGCCGAAATGCGGCCCCGCTGCCGCGCCGATCTGGCCCGCGTCAGCGGCATGGGCGATCAGAAACTGGACCGTTTTGCCGAGGCGTTTCTGGCGATTCTGTCCGAGGGTTGAGCAGATTTTGGAGTGCGGAAGCCTCCGGCGGGAGTATTTTCACCAAAAAGAAGCCGATAGCGGTGGTTCAGGCGATGTCGTCGTTGTCCTTGGGAACCGCGGGGCGCGTGGTCGCGGGGCAATGATCGCGGATTTGCGCGGCGATGGCGTTCTTGCGCAGCGGTTTGGTCAGGTAGTGATCGATGCCTGCGGCAAAGATCGAGTCGCTGTCGCCTTCCATGGCGTGGGCGGTGAGGGCGACGATGGGCACATGGCTGCCTGCCGCGCGTTCGGCGGAACGAATGGCGCGGGTTGCCTCGCGGCCGTCCATTTCCGGCATCGAGATATCCATGAAAATGAGGTCGGGGTGAAAGCTGCGCCACAGGTCGACCGCCTCGCGGCCATTGCCGGCAAAGGCGAGGTCGATGTCGAAATCCTTGACCATCTTGCGGAAAACCAGCTGGTTGGTGCGATTGTCCTCGGCCGCGAGAACCCGCATCTGCCGCAAGCCGGCGGGTTCGGACTGAGGAATGACCGGGGCGCTGACCGTGACCGGGCGTGACAGGTCTTGCAAGGTGCGAAAAAGTTCGGAACGCAGGACCGGCTTTTCCAACAGCCCGGCCAGCTGGTCGCGCATCGGGCCGATCGCGGCCTCGCTCGGGTTCGAGGTCAACAGCAGGATCGGCGCGTTGAACCCGTGTTCCTTGAGCTTCGTGACCAGTTGCAACCCGTCCATGTCGGGCATTTGATGGTCGGTCAGCACCAGATCGAACACGCCGCCATCGTCCAGCGCGCGCAGCGCCTCGGCGCCCGAGCGGCACAGCGTGACCTCCAGCCCGTAGGTTTCCAGCTGCCGTTCCAGAATCACGCGGTTCACCATCAGATCATCAATCACCAAGGCCGCCTTGAGCGTGATCGGGGGGCCGGGCTTGTCGATCGGGTCGGCGGGTTCGGCGATCGGCAAGACCACGCGGAAACCAAAACACGACCCTTGCCCCAGATCGCTGTCAATCCAGACCGAGCCGCCCATCAGTTGGATCAGTTGCTTGGTGATTGCCAGACCCAGCCCGGTGCCTTCGAATTTGCGGTTCGAGGCACTTTCGACCTGATTGAATTCGCCAAACACATGGTCGATGTGTTCTGGTGCGATGCCGATGCCGGTATCTTCGACCGTCACATGCAGCTCGTAGGATTTCTCGCCGTGCTCATAGCCGACGACGCGCGCCAGAACATGCCCCGAGGCGGTGAACTTGACCGCATTGCCGATCAGGTTGGTCATCACCTGCCGCATCCGCCCCGGATCGGCGATAAAGCGCGTCGGCAGGAACAGGTCGTAATCGACCAGCAGCTTGAGCCCCTTGTCCTTGGCAGAGGGCTGCAACAGCACCATGATTTCATGCAAACAGCGTTCCAGATCAAAGACTTCGGGGTATAGGCGCAGCCGTTCAGCCTCAATCTTGGAATAGTCCAGCACGTCATTGATGATGGTCAGCAGCGCCTCGCCCGAGGATTTGATCGTCTCGGCGAAAAGCTTTTGCTCTTCGTTCAGCGCGGTTTCGCACAGCAGTTCGGCCATGCCGACGACGCCATTCATCGGGGTGCGGATCTCGTGGCTCATGTTCGCCAGAAAGGCCGATTTCGCACGGTTGGCGGACTCGGCCTTTTGGCGGGCCTCGTCCAGCGCGGCCTCGCGGCGGATCACCCCGGTGATGTCTTGCGCAAGGCAGACCAGATCGCCGTCTTCGCCCCAACGGTCGATCATCCGGATATGGCGGCCGTTTGACAGTTTCAGCACGCAGGGATCGACCTTCGCGCTTCGGATCCGGGCAACCATTTCGTGATGCCAGTCAAGCGGGTCTTGCCCGGCCAGATCGACCATCCCGTGTTTTGCAACGATCCGCAGCACCGCGTCATAGGTCACCCCCGCCGTCACCGCGATCTCCCCCCTGAAGAACTTGAGATAGGCGCCGTTCGCCGCGACCAACCGCAGGTCCGAGTCGAACACCGCAAAGCCGTCTTCGATCGTTTCCAGCGCGTCCCACAGCCGGCGTCGGGCGATCAGGGCGGCCGAATTCGCCCGCTCCAGATCGACCCTGACCTTGGAATTCTCGCCCTTCAGCGATTCAGCCTCGGTCAGGGCGCGCTGCAGGCCGTGACGCTGTTCGACGATCTGATCCGACAAGGATCGCGCGTGCAGCGCCAGTTTCTGGTTCGCGGCAAAAAGCTCGCGTTTCTTTTGTTCCAGCAGACGTTCGGCCGCGAGACGGGCGCGCCGCTCATAGGCCAGTTTGTCCGTAATGCCGCTGTGCATTTCGGGGCACCTGATCCGATAAAATCATCTGTTGGGGGCAGCATGACGACAGCAGGTGAAATAAGGCTTAATCGGCGCGATGTTTGATGCGGCGGCGGTGCGGCACCTTGCGAAGAACAGGTGCGCGTGGCAGCATCCCCGCATTGCCTGACCGGAGGAATTCCCATGCGTGCCTTGCTGATTTCGGCTCTTGTTTCCGCCTTGGCCCTTCCGGCTTTTGCGCAGGACGCATCTCTGGTTCCGGCCCGCCGCATGGTGTTGAGCGAGGGCGTGGACCTTGCCGGCACCGATATCCGGCAGATCTTTGACACCACGCTTGAGGCCTGCGAGGCTGCCTGTCTGGCGGACCCGGCCTGCCAGGCGATGACCTTCAACGCGCGTAACAATTCCTGTTTTCCGAAATCCGCGATCTCCGGGCAAAGCGCCTATCAGGGCGCGCTGTCGGGCTTTGTGCGCGAGGCGGCGCCGGGTCTGGCCAGCCGCGCCGCGACGCGCGTCGCCGATCTGGGCTTTCTGGATCCGGCCGATCTGGGCCGCGCGTTCGATCAGGCCGCGGGGCTGGCGCGCACGCATATGACCGGCGAGTGGTCCGAGTCCGAGCTTCTGGCCGCCATGGCAAAGGCCCGCGCGGCAGGCGATGCGGCGGGGGCGGCGCGGCTGCAAGGGGCGGCGCTGAACCTGTCGGACGCCGCCGACCAATGGGTCGAATATGCGCGCCTGACCCTCGCCAGCCGCAACGGCGGTCAGGGTGCGGCCCGCAACGCCGTTCTGGCAGCGATCAACGGCTATCTGCGCGCCCCCGCCAAGCCGGCGCAGGCCGAGGCGCTTTTGGTCCTGTCGCAGGCATTGGAACGCGCCGATCGGGGCCGCGATACGGTGCCGGCGCTGCGCCTTGCCCAAGCCCTGTCACCACGCGACGACATCGCCGCCCGGCTGGACGAGATGATTGGCAAATACGGCTTTCGGGTGGCCGAACATCAGGTCGAATCCGATAGCGCCGCGCCGCGCATCTGCGCCATCTTTACCGAAACGCTGGCCAGGTCGGGCACCGACTACGCCAGCTTTGTCAAGCTGCCGCAGACCGGGCTGACGGTTGACGCCAGCGGCAATCAGATCTGCGTCGAGGGGCTGAAACATGGCGAACGCTATGCGCTGACCTTCCGCGAGGGCCTGCCTTCGGCCACCGGCGAGACGCTGGCCCGCGACGTGACCGTCACCGCCTATGTCCGCGACCGCAGCCCCGCCGTCAGTTTTCCGGGCCGCGCCTATATCTTGCCGCGTGCGGTGGATGCCGGCCTGCCGGTGGAAACCGTCAACACCGACAAGCTTGACCTCAAGCTGCTGCGGGTCTCTGACCGCAACCTCGTCGCCGCGATGCGCAACGACTATTTCGCCCGCTCGCTGGATTACTGGTCGAATGACTATTTCACCGACTCGATGGCCGAAACGCTCTGGTCTGGCACCGCGGATGTGGCGATGGAGGTCAACCGCGACATCACCACCCGGCTGCCGGTGCAAGAGGTCACGGGCGCGCTTGGCCCCGGTATCTACGCGTTGCAAGCCTCGGTTCCGGGCAGGGATGAAACCGAATACCCGGCGGCCACGCAGTGGTTCGTGATCTCGGATCTGGGGATCTCGACGCTTTCGGGCAGTGACGGGCTGCATGTGGTGCTGCGCGGGCTGTCGGACGCCGCCGCGCGCGAAGGCGTCGCGGTGCAGCTTGTCAGCCGCGCCAATTCGGTGCTGGGCACGGCGCTGACCGACGCGCAGGGTTATGCGCATTTCGACGCCGGTCTGACCCGTGGCACCGGCGGGTCGGCGCCGGCGCTGGTGTCGGCCACGGCGGGCGAGGATATCTCTTTCCTGTCGCTGACCGACCCCGAGTTCGACCTGTCGGACCGAGGTGTCGAGGGCCTGCCCGCCGCGCCGCCAATTGATGTGTTCCTGACCACCGATCGAGGCGCCTACCGCACCGGCGAAACCGTCCACGCAACGATGCTGGCGCGCGATGCGGCGACGCGGGCGCTGCCGGGGTTGCCGCTGACAGCGGTTCTGCTGCGTCCCGACGGGGTCGAATATTCCCGCGCGTTGGCCGACGATCTGGGCGCGGGCGGCCATGTCGCCGCCTTCCCGATTGCCGGGTCGGCACCGCGCGGCACGTGGCGGCTGGATGTCTTCGCCGACGTCAAGGACGCGCCGCTGGCCTCGGCCAAGCTGCTGGTCGAGGATTTCCTGCCCGAACGGATCGACTTTGATCTGACCCTGCCCGAGGGCGTTCTGGCCGCCGGTGCCTTGCCCGAAATGGGCCTTGCCGCGCGCTATCTGTTTGGCGCGCCGGGGGCGGGGCTGACGGTCGAGGGTGGCGTGCGCCTTGCCGCCGCCGACGCCGTGCCGGGCTTTGAGGGCTACCGCTTTGGCCGCCACGATGAACCCTTTTCGCCATGGTTCGACAGTATCGACGGCACTGAAACCGACGATCAGGGCAAGGCGCAGCTTTTCCTGTCGCTGCCCGAGATGGGCGGCGAAGGGCTGCGTCCGTTGCAAGCCACTTTCACCGTCGATGTCCGCGAAGGCTCGGGTCGGCCGGTCGAGCGCAGCCTGTCGCGGATCGTGCTGCCTGCCGAACCGGTGATCGGCATCAAGCCGATGTTCACCGATGACGTGGTGGCCGAGGGCGATGACGCGCGCTTTCAGATTGCCGCGATCGGCGCCGATGGCCAACCCGCCGCGATGGCGGTGCATTGGACACTGAACCGGGTCGAGACGCGCTATCAGTGGTATTCGCTTTACGGGTCCTGGAACTGGGAGGGCGTGACCCACCGCACCCGTGTGGCCGAGGGCGACCTTGCGCTGACCGCCGACGGGCCGCAGCAGGTCGGCGCGGGCGTCGATTGGGGCCAGTATGAGCTGATCGTCGAGGCCACAACCGGCGACGCCGCCACCTCGGTCGGGTTTGATGCAGGCTGGTATGCGCCCGCCAATGCGCTGCAAAGCCCCGACCGGCTGGAAGTGTCGCTGGACCAACCCGCCTACAAATCCGGCGATACCGCGCAATTGCGCATCGTTCCGGCGGCGGATGGCGTGGCGGTGGTGTCGGTGCTGTCGAACCATCTGATCTCGCTTCAGACGGTGGCGGTGACTGCCGGCGAAAACACCATCGCGCTGCCGGTGACTGACGAGTGGGGCGCGGGCGCCTATGTCACGGCCTCGGTAATCCGGCCTCTGGCGGCCGAGGCGGGCGCCCGGGTGCCCAAAAGGGCGCTGGGTCTGGCTCATGCGGCAGTCGATCCGGGGGCGCGGCAACTGGCCGCCCAGCTTGAGGTGCCGGACGCGTCAGACCCGCGCGCGGCCCTGCCGGTGGCGCTGAAGGTGACGGGGGGCGCGGCGGGCGAAACCGTCTATGCCACGATCGCGGCGGTGGATCTGGGGATCCTGAACCTGACCGGCTTCAAGGCACCCGACCCTTCGGCGCATTACTTTGGCCAGCGCCGTCTGGGCATGGCGCTGCGCGATGTCTATGGCCGCCTGATCGACGGGCAGAACGGCGCCGAGGGCATCATCCGTTCCGGCGGTGATGCGGCAGCCGGGCTCAAGATGCAGTCGCCGCCGCCGACCGAAGAACTGGTCGCCTATTTCAGCGGGCCGCTGACGCTTGACGGTGATGGGGTTGCCCGGACCGAGTTTCAGATGCCCGCCTTCAACGGCACCGTGCGGCTGATGGCGGTGGTCTGGTCGGCCAGCGCCGTGGGGCAGGCCAGCGCCGATGTGCTGGTGCGTGATCCGGTGGTGCTTACCGCCTCGGTGCCGCGCTTTCTGGCGCCGGGCGACAGCACGCGGTTGCTGCTCGAGATCGCCCATGCCAGCGGCCCCTCGGGGCGGATCGGGCTGGATCTGACCTCGGACGGGCTGGCGCTTGGCGCGGTGCCTTCGGGGGTGGATCTGGCCGAACTGGGGCGCGCGGAACTGTCGGTTCCGATCACGGCGGGGCAAGGCGAAGGGGTGCAGACGCTAAGGGTGGCGCTGTCAACGCCCGACGGAAAGGTGCTGGAAAAGACGCTGTCGATTCCGGTGCAGATGAACGACCCGGCCCTGTCGCGGCAATCGCGGTTTGATCTGGCGGCGGGCAGCACCTTCACGCTGGATGCCAATGTGTTTCACGGGCTGGTGCCGGGCAGCGGGCGGGCAACGCTGGCGGTCGGGCCGCTGGCGCGGTTCGATACCGCGGGCCTTCTGGCGGCGCTGGACCAATACCCCTATGGCTGCACCGAGCAGATCACCTCGAAGGCGCTGCCGCTGCTGTATTTCGATCAGGTTGCCACGGCGATGGGGCTGGTCGGGCCGGACGATGTCGGCGCCCGGATCGACAGTGCCATCGGCCTTGTTCTGACCAATCAGGACGCCAGCGGCGCCTTTGGCCTTTGGTCGCCCGACAGCGGCGATCTGTGGCTGGATGCCTATGTCTCGGATTTTCTCAGCCGGGCCAGGGCGCAAGGCCACAAGGTGCCTGACGCGGCGTTCCGCAACGCGATGGACAACCTGCGCAATCAGGTCAACTACGCGCCGGACTTTGACGCCGATGCCAATGGCGGCGGCGTGGCGCTGGCCTATGCGCTGATGGTGCTGGCGCGCGAAGGGGCGGCGGCGGTGGCCGATCTGCGCTACTACGCCGACGTCAAGGGCGATGCCTTTGCCACTCCGCTGGCGGCGGCGCAACTGGGGGCCGCGCTGGCCAGCTATGGCGACCAGACCCGCGCCGATGCGATGTTCGCCCGCGCCGCGCGGCTGCTGGGCGCCCAGCGCGATGACGGTCAGGTCTGGCGCGTGGACTATGGCACCCGGCTGCGCGACCGCGCCGCCGTGCTGGCACTGGCCTCCGAGGCCGAATCCTCGGTCGTGCCACTGGACCGGATCGGCACCGATGTCGCCAGCGCGATCAACGGCCAGTCGCTTTCGACACAAGAGGCCAGCTGGGCGCTGATGGCGACCCATGCGATGATCGACCGCCCCGGCACCGAGGGCATGACCGTCAACGGCGCTCCGGTCGAGGGGCCGCTGGTGCGCGTGCTTGACAGCCAGACCGCCGGGGCCGAACTGGCCATCGCCAATGGCTCGGGCAAATCGGCGGTGCTGACGCTGACCACGACCGGCGTGCCGCTGCTGCCGGAAACGGCGGGCGGCACGGGTTATTCGATTACCCGCAGCTACTACACGCCCGACGGCGTGCCGGTTGATCCCGGCCATGTCGCCCAAGGCACGCGGCTGGTGACGGTGCTTGAGATCACGCCACATGGCGGTGGCGCGGCGCGGCTGATGGTGGCCGACCCGCTGCCCGCCGGGTTTGAGATCGACAACCCGAACCTCTTGCGCGCGGGGGATCTGGCGGCGCTGGATTGGCTCTCGGTCGAGACCAACACCCGCAGCACCGAATTCCGTCAGGACCGCTTTCTGGCCGCGATCGACTGGCGCAGCAACAAGCCGTTCCGTCTGGCCTATATCGTGCGGGCGGTATCGCCGGGCAGTTTTCATCAGCCCGCGGCCAGCGTCGAAGACATGTATCGCCCCGATTACCGCGCCCAGACCGATAGTGGCCGCGTGGTGATTGACTAGGCCATGCGCCGCTTTGCGCTGATCGGGCTGGTGGCGGGGTTGCTGGCCTTTGCCGCCGCGCGTGACCGGTTTGAGGTCTGGATTGCCGCCACCGATCTGCCGGTGTTGCAGGTGGCGCTGGGCACCGAGGTGGTGGCGCGTGACGGCAGCCTGCTCAGGGCCTTTCCGGTGGCCGATGGCCGCTGGCGGCTGGCCCCCGGCCCGGTGGACCCCGAATTTATCGCCCTGCTGATCGCCTACGAGGATGCGCGGTTTTACGACCATGGCGGGGTTGACCCGCTGGCGATGGTTCGGGCGGTCTGGCAGGCGGCTTGGGCGGGGCGGGTGATTTCGGGCGCATCGACGCTGACGATGCAGGTGGCGCGGCTGTTGGAAGAGGGGCCGACCGGCACCATGGCGGGCAAGCTGCGCCAGATCCGGGTCGCGCTGGCGCTGGAACGGCGGCTGGGCAAGACCGAAATCCTGGAGCTGTATCTGCGGCTTGCGCCCTATGGCGGCAATCTGGAGGGGGTCCGCGCCGCCAGCCTTGCCTATTTCGGCAAGGAGCCGCGCCGGCTGACGCCGGCGCAGTCGGCGCTGTTGGTGGCGCTGCCGCAATCGCCCGAGGCGCGGCGCCCGGACCGCGCCCCCGAAGCGGCACTGGCGGCGCGGGGGCGGGTTTTGAAACGGTTGCGCGACGCGGGCCAACTGACCCCCGAGCGGGCCGAGGCCGCCGCGCGCGAGGCGATGCCCCGCGCGCGGCGGCCGTTCCCGGTACTGGCGCCGCTGTTGACCGACCGATTGCGCGTCTCGCATCCCGAATCGCGGCGCATCGTCACCACCCTCGACCCCGCGCTGCAACGCGCCGCCGAGGCTCTGGCCCGGCGCGCGGTGGCGGGGCAGGGCGGGCAGGTCTCGGCGGCGATGATCCTTGCCGACCACCAAAGCGGCGAGATCCTGGCCGAGGTCGGCACCGCCGAATGGGCCGAAGAAAGCCGGGGCGGATTTGTCGATATGACGCAGGCGGTCCGGTCGCCCGGTTCGACGCTGAAACCCTTTGTCTATGCGCTGGCCTTTGACGAGGGGTTGGCGCATCCTGAAACGCTGATCGAGGACCGGCCGCTGGCCTTTGGCAGTTGGCGCCCGCAGAATTTTGACCGCCGCTTCCGAGGCACGGTCCCGGTCCGCGAGGCGCTTCAGTCGTCGTTGAATATTCCGGTGGTCAGCCTGACCGAAGCCCTTGGTCCGGAACGGCTTTTGGCGGTATTGAAGCGGGCGGGCATCCGCGCCAGGTTGCCCCAAGGAACGCCGGGGCTGGCGGTATCGCTGGGCGGGGTGGGGGTCACTCTGGAGGGGCTGGTGCAGGCCTATGCGGGCTTGGCACGGCTGGGAAAACCGATCCGGATTTCGGCTGAGCCGGGGCGGGCCGAGGTGCTGGCGCAACCGATGTTTGGCCCGGTAGCGGCATGGCAAGTGATTGATATTCTTTCTGGATTACCCCCTCCGGCGGGGGGGATGCCGGACCGGATCGCCTACAAGACCGGCACCAGTTACGGCCACCGCGACGCGCTGGCGCTGGGCTTTGACGGGCGCCATGTGGCGGGGGTCTGGCTGGGCCGGCCGGATGGCACGCCGGTGCCGGGTGCCTTTGGCGGCGATCTGGCGGCGCCGATCCTGTTTGAGTTGTTTGGGCGCGTCAAGGCGACGCCGGACCCGTTGCCACCGCCGCCGCCCGCGACATTACTGTTGCCAAACAACCGCTTGCCGCTGCCGCTTCGGCGGTTTCGACCAAGGGATGCGGTGTTTTCCGAGGCCACGCCCGACGCGCCCGAGCTGCGCTTTCCGCCCGAGGGCGCCGAGATCGAGGCCCCCGGCGGCGGCTTGGTGGTGAAGCTTTCGGGCGGCACGCCGCCGTTCACCTGGCTGGCCAATGGTGCGCCGGTGGCGGTGGCGATCCGGTCGCGCGAGACGGTCTTGCCGATGCCGGGGCCGGGCTTCATGGCGCTGGTGGTGATCGACGCAAAGGGCCGGTCGGCCCGCGTTCAGATCCGGCTAAGGTGAGGATTTCGGGACTATTATTGCCATCATAGTGGCATCACATTCGGCTCATAGTCTGGCTGTGAGCGCCGGTGTGCGGGTGCGCGGCCAGAGACGGCGGACCGGAGGCTGCCGTGGGAGCCTCCGGCGGGAGTATTTCGGGCCAAAAAGAAGCCCGGGCGTCAGAGCCGCTCGATTGCCAGCGCGATGCCCTGGCCGCCACCGATACACATGGTGATGAGGGCGCGTTTGCCGCCCGTGCGGGCGAGCGCGTAGAGCGCCTTGACGGTCAGCAGCGCACCGGTGGCGCCGATCGGGTGGCCAAGCGCGATGGCGCCGCCCGACGGGTTGACGCGGGCCGGATCGAAGCTCAGCGCGCGGCCGACCGCGACGGCCTGAGCGGCGAAGGCCTCGTTCGATTCGATCAGGTCGAAGTCGTCGATGCCAAGGCCGGTGCGGGCAAGGAGCGCCTGCACCGCCGGGACCGGGCCGATGCCCATCATATCGGGGCGCACGCCGGCATGGGCGTAGCCGAGAATCCGGGCGAGCGGCTTGAGGCCGGCGGCGCGGGCCGCGTCGGCGCGCGCGAGCACAACGGCGGCGGCGCCGTCATTGATACCCGAGGCGTTGCCGGCGGTGACGGTGCCGTCTTTCTGGAACACCGGCTTCAGGCCGGCGAGCGCCTCTGCGGTGGTGGACTTGGGGTGTTCGTCGGTGTCGAAGACGAGGGTGCCCTTGCGGGTTTTCAGTTCGACCGGGGCGATTTCGTCCTTGAAGTGGCCTGAGGCGATGGCGGCGGCGGCGCGGCGCTGGCTTTCCAGTGCGAAGGTGTCCTGGTCTGCGCGGCTGACCCCGGCGTCGGCTGCGACGTTTTCGGCGGTGACGCCCATGTGGCCGGTTCCGAACGGGCAACTGAGTGCGCCGACCATCATGTCAAGCGCGCGGATATCGCCCATCTTCTGGCCCCAGCGCCCGGCTTGCAGGATATGGGGCGCGCGGCTCATGCAATCGGCGCCACCGGCGAGGGCGAAATCGGCGTCGCCCAGCATCAGGGCCTGCGCCGCCGAGACGATCGCCTGCGCCCCCGAGCCGCAAAGCCGGTTCACGTTCATCGCCGGGGTGCTTTCGGGGATGCCTGCCTGAATCGCGGCGACGCGCGACAGATACATGTCGCGCGGTTCGGTATTGATGACGTGGCCAAAGACCACATGGCCGATCTTGTCGCCCGAGACGCCGGCGCGCGCGAGGGCGGCCTTGGCGGCGACGGTGGCAAGCTCGATCGGGGGGGTGGCCGCGAATGCGCCGCCGAAGGTGCCGATGGCGGTGCGGGCACCGGACAGGATGACGATGTCTGACATGGGGATCTCCGTTGAATGCCGGGTGATGGTAACGCAAGGGCCGGGGTCGCGCCAGTTGTTGCGACGGCCGGTGACGGGGGGCCTACGCGCCGCCCTGTCATGTCAGGGCGATTGCGGCGCGAGCCGTTGGCGGCCCTTCGGGGTCAGGAGCCAGGCGTCGTGCCCTTCGATCACCACCGCCGACAAGGGTCCGCCATAGGCCGCCGAACTGTCGATATTGAGGCGGTTGCCGTAATGGGTGGCGTCGCTGATGGCGGTATGGCCATGCACCACAAGGGCGCCATGATCGCGGCGGTCCTCAAGAAAGCCGGCGCGGATCCACAGCAGGTCATCCTCGGTCTGGTCGCGCAGATCGACGCCGGGGCGGATGCCAGCATGGACGAACAGCACATCGCCCAGCAAAAGATAGGTCGGCAGGTCGTTCAGCCAGTCGCGCTGCGCCTGCGGCACGGCGGCAAGGGCCTCGGGGTGGACCTTGTCCACCGGCCGGTCGCCCGGTTCGCGCAGCCCGTAGGAGGCCAGGGTCTGCGACCCGCCAAGGCGCGGATGCAGCCATGTGAGGTCGGACCTGAGCCCGGTGTCGCGGGCCCAGGGATCGGTCAGGAAGTTCACGAACATCCGGTCGTGGTTGCCCTTGAGCACGTGCCAGGGCTGACCCTCGGCCTGGCCCTGCATCAGATCGGCGATGACGCCGGCGCTATCGGGACCGCGATCCACCAGATCGCCGATATGGACAACCGGGGCGCGGGTATCGCCGCAGGCCGCGCGGTCGGCCGCGATCAGCGCATGGGCGCCGTGCAGCAGCTTGAGGTGGCCGTGGATATCGCCAATGGCATAGAGTCGCATGTTCGCCTTTCAGATGACGGCCCTCTGCCCGAAGACAGAGGGCCAATCGGTCGTTGTTCGTGCCTAGTGCTATGCTCAGGCGATCTCGAATTCCAGCGGTTTGACCTGCTGGAACAGACCGGTGCCCTGCAATTCCTTGACAACGGTCGCTGGCAGCGGCGCGTCGAGGTAGAGAATGGCGATCGCATCGCCCCCTTCAGCCGACCGGCCAAGGGTAAAGTTGGCGATATTGACGCCATGCTTGCCCATGGTGCCGCCCAACGTGCCGATGATGCCCGGCACATCGCGGTTGGTGGTATAGAGCATATGCGCGCCCACCTCGGCGTCGATGTTGATGCCCTTGATCTGGATGAAGCGCGGTTTGCCATCGGCAAAGCAGGTGCCGGCAACCGAGCGTTCGCGCGACTCGGTGACCACGGTCAGCTTGATATAGGCATCGAACACCCCCGATTTGCTTTGCTGGGTGGTGGCGATCTGCACGCCGCGTTCGCGTGCAAGAACCGGCGCCGAGACCATGTTCACATCGGGGTTGGTGGCCTTCATGATGCCCGCAATCGCAGCGCAGTTCAGCGCGGCCAGGTTCATCTCGGCGACCGAACCGTCATAGAGGATGTTGATCGCCTTGATCGGCTCGTCGGTCATCTGGCCCACGAACGAGCCCAGATGCGAGGCCAGTTTCACCCACGGCCCCATGATCGCGGCCTCTTCGGCGGTCACCGAGGGCATGTTCAGCGCGTTTTGCACCGCGCCGGTCAGCAGATAGTCCGACATCTGTTCGGCCACTTGCAGCGCGACGTTTTCCTGCGCCTCGGTGGTCGCGGCGCCAAGGTGCGGCGTCACGACGACGTTGGGCAGATGGAAAAGCGGGCTTTCGGTCGCGGGTTCGGTGGTAAACACGTCAAGCGCCGCCCCGGCCACATGGCCCGATTTCAGCGCGTCATGCAGCGCCGCCTCGTCGATCAGCCCGCCACGGGCGCAGTTGATGATCCGCACGCCCTTCTTGGTCTTGGCCAGCGCCTCGCGCGACAGGATGTTGCGGGTCTTGTCGGTCATCGGCACATGCAGGGTGATGAAATCGGCGCGGGCCAGCAGGTCATCCAGTTCGACCTTGGTCACGCCCATCGTCTTGGCCCGCTCTTCGCTGAGGAACGGGTCATAGGCGATGACCTTCATCTTCAGCCCCAGCGCCCGGTCGCAGACGATGCCGCCGATATTGCCGGCGCCGATCACGCCGAGCGTCTTGTTGAACAGCTCGACCCCCATGAAGCGGTTCTTTTCCCACTTGCCCTCATGCGTCGAGGCGCTGGCCTCGGGCAGTTGCCGCGCCACCGCGAACATCATCGCGATCGCATGTTCGGCGGTGGTGACCGAGTTGCCGAACGGTGTGTTCATCACGATCACGCCCTTTTTCGAGGCGTTCGGGATATCGACGTTGTCAACCCCGATCCCGGCGCGACCGATGACCTTGAGATTGGTCGCGGCGGCAAGGATCTTTTCGGTGACCTTGGTCGCCGAACGGATCGCGAGCCCGTCATACTGGCCGATCACCTCGAGCAGCCGGTCTTTGTCCTTGCCCAGATCGGGCAGGTAGTCCACCTCGACGCCGCGATCGCGAAAGATCTGCACGGCGGTTTCGGAAAGCTTGTCGGAAACGAGAACCTTGGGAGCCATTTCGGAATTCCTTGAATTTTCAGTAATGTGGGAAAGTTGGCGGGGCTGACCCCGCCAACATCTGTCCAGATCAGGCCTGAGCGGCCAATTCGCTGCGGTAGGCCCATTCGACCCAAGGCATCAGCGCGCGGACATCGGCGGTCTCGACCGTCGATCCGCACCAGATGCGCAGACCTGCCGGCGCATCGCGATAGGCCCCGGCATCCAGCGCAACACCTTCTTTTTCAAGGCGTTTTGCAACGGCCTTGGCAAAGGCAGCGGCATCCTTGATCGCCGGGTCGGTGAATTTCACGCAGACCGAGGTGGTCGAGGCGGTGGCCGGGTCAAGCGCCAGATCGGCGATCCAGGGCTTGTCCGTGATAAAGTCGCGCACCGCGCCGGAATTGGCGTTGGCCCGCGCGATCAGCGCCGGCAAACCGCCAATGCCTTCGGCCCATTTCAGCGCGACAAGATAATCTTCGACCGCCAGCATCGACGGCGTGTTGATCGTTTCGCCAACAAAGATGCCTTCGATCAGCTTGCCGCCCTTGGTCATCCGAAAGATCTTGGGCAGGGGCCAGGCGGGGGTGTAGGTCTCCAGCCGTTCAACCGCGCGGGGCGACAGGATCAGCACGCCATGCGCGCCCTCGCCGCCCAGCACCTTTTGCCAGGAAAAGGTCACCACATCGAGCTTCGACCACGGCAGGTCCATCGCGAAGGCGGCCGAGGTCGCATCGCAGATCGTCAGGCCGGCGCGGTCCGCCGGGATCAGATCGCCGTTCGGAACCCGCACCCCCGAGGTGGTGCCGTTCCAGGTGAACACCACGTCGCGGTCAAAATCGACCGTGGCGAAATCGACGATCTCGCCGTAGGGCGCCTTTTTCACCACCGCGTCCAGTTTCAACTGCTTGACGACATCGGTGACCCAGCCCTCGCCGAAGGATTCCCAGGCCAGCATTTCAACCGGACGCGCGCCCAGAAGCGACCAGAGCGCCATTTCGACCGCGCCGGTATCGGAACCCGGCACGATGCCGATGCGGTAATCCGCAGGCACGCCGAGCACGGCGCGGGTCAGGTCGATCGCCTGTTTCAGCTTGGATTTGCCCACGGCCGCGCGATGCGAACGGCCCAGCGGCGCGTCAGACAGCATCGACAGATCAAAACCGGGGATCTTGGCACAAGGGCCAGAGGAAAAGCGCGGATTGGCCGGCCGCACAGCCGGGGTCTGCAGATCAGACATGGTATCCTTCCAGATAAATGCCCCCCGTTGGGGAGGGGTGTCCCAAGGCCGCGTTTAAGCGCGGATCCGGTCTGGCGCAAGCGGGAAAATTGCGTTAACCGCCGCTTTGAGCGACAAATGCGACAGACGCCCTGCCATCGGAGCCCCCATGTTCACCGCGACCCTGCTGACCGCGCCCCAAACCCCCCTCGACCGGGTGACGGTCGAATCGCTGCGCGATGCCTGGGGCGGCGGCGAGGCGGTCTGGCTGAACCCCGGCATTGCCGCCGAATTCGCGCTGCCGCAGATGCCCGGGAACCGCTGGCAGGTCTGGCAGGGCTTGCAGGGGATCGGCGTCGATCTGGTGGTGCAGCCCAGCGACGGCCGCAAGAAACGGATGCTGCTGGCCGATATGGACAGCACCATGATCGAGCAGGAATGTATCGACGAGCTGGCCGATGTCGCGGGCGTCGGCGCGCGGGTCAAGGACATCACCGCGCGGGCGATGAACGGCGAGCTGGATTTCGAGGGCGCGCTGACCGAGCGCGTCAGCCTGCTGGCCGGTCTGCCCGACAGCGTGATCGCCACGGTGATCGCGACGCGGATCAGCTTCATGCCCGGCGGCGCGGCGCTGCTTACGACGATGAAGGCGAATGGCGCCTATACGGCGCTGGTCTCGGGCGGGTTCACCGCCTTTACCGGCCATGTCGCGGCAACCCTCGGCTTTGACGAGAACCGCGCCAACACGCTGGAGGTCGCGGACGGGCGCCTGACCGGCACCGTCGCGCGGCCGATTCTGGGGCGCGAGGCCAAGGTGCGCGCACTTGAGGAGATCACCGCCCGGCTGGGGCTCGGCCACGATCAGGTGATGGCGGTGGGCGACGGCGCCAACGATCTGGGCATGCTGGCGCTGGCCGGGGCCGGGGTCGCGCTGCACGCCAAGCCCTCGGTCGCGGCCAAGTGTGATATCCGCATCAACCACGGCGATCTGACCGCGCTGTTGTATGTTCAGGGCTACGCGCTCTGCGACTTTGCCTGAACGCCCGGCCTTGCCCGGGCGATTGCGCTTGTGATCACGGGGCGCGGGGCGCATTGTCCTACCCATTGGCGTTTCGCCCCTGACAATCCGCGGTGCGGTTCGGCGTCGAGAGCGACTCTCGACGGATCATCTGCCGGGCCACTGCGACCGCAAGACCCGTGTGAAACGCAAAGGTGCCCGATTGCGCTGCAACGAAACCCGTTGCAGGCGCCGAAATCCGCACCAACCGGCCCGCGACGGGCGGTGAGAGGTGAAAGACATGGCCAAAGGTCAGATGCGATCAAACAAGGAAGCCAAGAAGCCGAAGAAGGTAAAGGCGACCGCCACCCCCGAAAGCACGATCTCGAGCTTTGCCAAGGGGCTGTCGGCGCCGGCCGGAAAGTCGCTGCGCAAATAGGCGGCCCCCGCACCCGGGATCCGGCGGATTTGGCTGGCAGATTTGCCAAACCGCGATACAGTGAAAGTGAACCCCAAAGCCACCCGCGCCAATCCGCGCGGGTGGTCCAGTATCGGACACAGGAAACAGGACGAACCATGCTGCGCATTCTGACGGTGATGCTGGCGCTGATCTGGGCAGGACTTGCCCCGAGCGCCCAAGCCCATGAAATTCTGGCCGGGCAATTGCAGATCATCCACCCGTATATTTCCGCCCCCCCGGCGGCGGCGAAATCGGCGGCGGGCTATGTGGTGATTGCCAATGAGGGCACCACGCCCGACCGGCTGATCGCGGTGGAAACGCCGGTCGCCGCAATGGCGATGCTGCATGTCACCGAATTTGGCGCCGATGGCGTGGCGCGGATGCGGGCGCTGGAGGGGCTCGAGATCGCCGGGGGCGATATCGTCACGCTTGAACCGGGCGGGATGCATGTGATGCTGATGGGGCTGACCGCGCCGCTGAAGGCCGGCGACACCGTGCCGGCAACGCTGGTCTTTGAACATGCCGGTCGGGTCGAGATCACTTTCGCGGTCGACGAGGCCGGGGCGATGGACGACATGACGATCGATCATTCCAAGATGGACCACGGCACCGCAAAGCCTTGACCCGGCGGTAATTCCGGCCGTCGACGCCCGCCGGGATCGCCGCCGGGCGGTCGATCCGGGCCCGCACGCCTTGCGCCTGCTTTACATTCCCGTGACGCCGGCGGATGAAAGGCAACCGCAACAGGATGCCGCGCCGATGTTCGAAGTTTCGCTCGACCTTGCCATGATGCTGATCGCGGCTGCGTTTGCGGCAGGCTTCGTCGACAGTATCGCCGGGGGTGGCGGGCTGATTACCCTGCCGGTGCTGCTGCTGGCGGGGGCGACGCCGCTTCAGGCGCTGTCAACCAACAAGGTGCAAGGCGTGTTCGGCGCCGCGACGGCGGCGCTGAGCTATGCCGCCTCGGGCCATGTCAACCTGCGCCGGCAACTGCGCGCAGCGGCCCTGGCCTTTGGCGCGGGCGTGGCGGGGGCCTTGCTGGTGACGGTGATCCCGACCGAGGGTCTGCGCTGGGCCCTGCCGGTGCTGCTGGTCGGGGTCGCGCTGTTCTTTGCGCTGAAAAAGGGGCTGGACGATACCGACCGGCACCAGCGCATCACACCGGCGCTGTTCACCCTGACCCTGGTGCCGATGATCGGCTTTTACGATGGGCTGATCGGGCCGGGGGCGGGAGCATTCTACATGATCGGCTTTGTGACTCTCGCGGGTTACGGCGTGCTCAAGGCGACCGCCCATACCAAGCTGTTGAACTTCGCCTCCAACCTCGGCGGTCTTCTGGCCTTCGCGGTCGCCGGGGCGCCGTGGTGGTTCACCGGGCTGGCGATGGGGCTGGCGCAGGTCGCCGGCGCGCGGATCGGGTCGCGGGTGGCGATGCGGGTCGGCGCGCGGGTCATCAAGCCGCTGTTGGTCACCACCTCGACCCTGCTGGCCGCGCGGCTGATCTGGCAGATGATCTAGCTTTCATCTTCGTCCAAATATCCCCGCCGGAGGCTCCTGTCTTGGCCGCAGGAGCCTCCGGCGGGGATATTTGGACGAAGATGAAAACCGCGGTTCAGGCAAAGCCGGGGGCGAGGCGCATGCCGCCGGTAGCCAGTCCGCGGCAATTCCGTTGCGGATTGGTGAGGTATTTTCCGACCATTGGATCGCGGGCATCCAGCGCGCCGTATTTGATCAAAAGCGCGGTGATCGCGGCTTCGGAGGCGCGGGTGGCGCCGTCGAGGATTTTCAGCGCGATGCCCAGTTTCTGATCGGGCAGGATCGCCACGAAGACCGCCTCGGCGCCGGTCTTGACGGCCGTCCGCCCGCCCATGGCGCGCATCAGGTTGGTGCAGGCGCGGCCTTCGCCCGCGACCATTTCGGGAAAGGCCGCCATGGCGCGGGTCAGCCGGGCGGCGGCGCGGTCGCGCGTTGCGCCTTCGGGGTTGGCGGTCGCAAAGAACGCCATGGCGCGGGCAAGTCCGGTGACGGTGGTGGCGAAGTTCGGCGCCGAGCAGCCGTCGATTCCGTGGCCGGGACTGGGGACCCCGGTGATCTCTTCAAAGGCGGATTTCACCGCGATCTGGACCGGATGCCCCAGTTCGACATAGTCCGGACCGGCGCGCAGGTGGCGGGTCAGCGTCAGGAAACCCGCGTGTTTGCCCGAGCAGTTGTTGTGCAACTGGCACGGCGCGGTATCCGAGCAGAGCAGCGTCTTGTTGGTGTCGGGGTCGTAGGGCATATGCGCGCCGCAACGCAGGTCGGGTTCGCCAAGGCCCAGATCGGCCAGCCATGCGCTGACCGCTTCGGTATGGATCCGGGCGCCCTGATGGCTGGCGCAGGCCAGCGCCAGTTGCCGTTCGCTGAGCCCGGCGGCATCGGCGGCGCCGCTTTCCAAAAGCGGCAGCGCCTGCAGCATCTTGCACGACGAGCGCGGAAAGATCACCGTCTCGGGGTCGCCCCAGGTCTCGACGATGCCCGAGGCGCCAAACACCACCGCATGCCCCGAATGGACGCTTTCCAGCATATCGCCGCGCCACAATTCCACCATCGGCTGAGCCGTCATTGCCCCACTCCCCTTCAAATGCGCGAAAACCCGCCAACAGGGGTTTCCCAATTCGGCACTTTTGCGTTATCTGTTGGATATCGAGTTGAAAACAAGTCCGCCATTGGAAAAGGTGCGCCACAAGCACTGCCAAGACTTCGGGTCAAAGCATCAACGGGCGGAACAGAGGCATCACGCAGCTGGAGGGCTGTCACTTATGAATATTTCCCTGCGGAGCGGCGTATTTGCCGCTGTCATCGCCATCTCGTCGCTGGCCGCCTCGGTGGTCGGGGCGCAGGAAAGCACGAACCGGGTGGCGGCCAACACCGATTGGAGCGTTTTCGTCGGCGATAATCCGAAGGAATGCTGGGGCGTTTCGGCTCCCAAGGAAACCGTCAACACCAAGGACGGCAAGCCGGTGGCGGTGCGCCGCGGCGACATCTTGTTGTTCATCACCTATCGCCCCGGAAAATCGGGCGAGGTGTCGTTCATGGGCGGCTATCCGTTTGCGGATGGCTCGACCGTGGATATGGACATTGGCGGCACGAAATTCACGCTGTTCACCGATGGCGAGGGCGCCTGGGCCGGCACGCCCGACGAGGATGCCAAGATCATCGCCGCGCTGAAGGCCGGGTCCGAGGCCACGTTGAGCGCCCGTTCGGGCCGCGGCACGCAGACCCGCGACCGTTTCAGCCTGCTGGGCTTTACCGCCGCGATGGAAGAAGCCGCCAAGCGCTGCAAGTAACGCTGCATTCGGCGCCGCCGGATCACCAAGGCCCCGGGCGCTGTCCGGGGCCTGTTGCATTGCCCCCTGTCTTTGGCGCGGCGAATCCCTTATAGGAAGCGCCTGCCCGAAGCCCGAGGTTGCCATGAGTCCCACCGATACGCCGCAAGCGACTGCTCCGATCACGCAAGACGTGCTGACCCTGCCGCGCAAGCTGCCCGAGGGGGGGCGGACCAATATCGTCGGCCTGACCCGCGAACAGCTGCGCGATGCGCTGATTGCGGCGGGCACGCCCGAGCGGCAGGCCAAGATGCGGGTCGGGCAGGTCTGGCAATGGGTCTATCACTGGGGGGTGCGCGATTTCAGCCAGATGACCAATCTGGCCAAGGATTTTCGCGCGCTTCTGGCCGACAGGTTCGAGATCGCCCTGCCCGAGGTGGTGACGCGGCAGGTCTCGGGCGATGGCACGCGCAAGTATCTGGTGCGGATCGCCGGCGGCCATGAGGTCGAGGTGGTCTATATCCCCGAAGAGGGGCGCGGCACGCTGTGCATCAGCTCGCAGGTCGGCTGCACGCTGACCTGTTCGTTCTGCCATACCGGCACGCAAAAGCTGGTGCGCAACCTGACCGCGGGCGAGATCGTCGGTCAGGTGATGCTGGCGCGCGACGATCTGGGCGAATGGCCGGTGCAGGGCGCGCCCAAGGACGAAACCCGGCTGGTCAGCAACATCGTCCTGATGGGCATGGGCGAGCCGCTTTACAATTTCGACAACGTGCGCGACGCGATGAAGATTGTCATGGATAACGAAGGCATCGCGCTGGGCCGCCGCCGGATCACCCTGTCGACCAGCGGTGTGGTGCCGGAAATCGCCCGCACCGCCGAGGAAATCGGCTGTCTGCTGGCGGTCAGTTTCCACGCCACCACCGATGCGGTGCGCGACCGTCTGGTGCCGATCAACAAGAAATGGAACATCGCCACCCTGCTCGAGGCGCTGCGCGCCTATCCGAACCTGTCGAACTCGGAACGGATCACCTTTGAATACGTGATGCTGCAAGGGGTGAACGACACCAAGGAAGACGCCTACCGGCTGGTCGAGCTGATCCGCGGCATTCCGGCCAAGATCAACCTCATTCCGTTCAACGAATGGCCCGGCGCACCTTACAAGCGATCCAGTGGCAACCGGATCCATGCCTTTGCCGACATCCTTTACAACGCCGGCTATGCGACGCCGATCCGCACCCCGCGCGGCGAGGATATCATGGCCGCCTGTGGCCAGTTGAAATCGGCCACCGAGCGGGCGCGCAAGTCAAAGGCGCGGCCCGAGGGCGAGGCGGGGCTGTAGGCTCTGGGGCTGGGGCCGGGGCCTTGTGCCGCAGGGAGTGCGCGAGGCGGGTGGCGCGGGTGGCGCGGGTGGCGCCGAGACCGTTGCCGCTGACCTGTGGGCGCCGACTCCGTTGCCGCTGACCTGTGCGCCGACACCGTGGGCGCCGACCTGCGCGCCGCCGCCGTGGGCGCTGACCTGTGCGCCGCTGCCGTTGCCGCCGACTCCGTTGCCGCCGCCATTGCCGCTGAACGGTGCGCCGACTCCGTGGGCGCTGGGTTGTGGGCGCCGCCGTTGCCGCTGGTCTGTGGGCACCGGGGTGGTGTCCGCAGGTCCGGGCTTTCGCGGCGATTTTGGGCCGGTTTTGACGGTGGCGTTGAACGGGCTTTGACGGTGGCCCGGCAGGGCTGCTAGATCTGGGCGATGCGCTACGCTCATCTGCCCAATCCGCTGGCCCGCCGCCTGTTTCTGGCCACTCATGGTCTGGGCGAAGGGCCTGTGGGACGGGGCAAGGGGGCGGGTCTGCTGGCGCTGATCGGCCAGATCGGTTTTGTGCAGATCGATAGCATCAACACCGTCGCGCGGGCGCATCACATGATCCTTGCGGCGCGATCGCGCAGTTATCGCCCCGAGGCGCTGCGCGCGCTGATGGAACGCGACCGGGCGCTGTTCGAGCACTGGACGCATGATGCCTCGATCATCCCGGTGGCGGATTTCCCGCATTGGCGGCTGCGGTTCGCGCGGGACCGGGCGCGGCTGGTCGAGCGCTGGACCGGCTGGCAGGATGCCGGTTTCGTGCAGAAATCCGACGGTGTTCTGGCGCAGATCGCGGCGCAGGGGCCGGTCAGTTCGGGCGATGTCGGCACCGATGAGGCACGCGGCAAGGGTGGCTGGTGGGACTGGCACCCGTCAAAGGCGGCGCTGGAATACCTGTGGCGGGTGGGCGAGATTTCGGTGCTGCGCCGTGACGGGTTCACCAAGGTCTATGACCTGACCGAGCGGGTCATCCCGGCCGCGCTATGTGCCGCGACCCCGGAACCCGAAGCGACGATCGAGTGGGCCTGCGCCGGGGCGCTGGAGCGGCTGGGCTGTGCCAGCGCCGGCGAAATCGCGCGGTTCTGGAACGCGGTGACACCCGACGAGGCGCGCGCGTGGTGCAGCGCCGCGCTGGCACGCGGCGAGATCGAAGAGGTCGAAGTTGCGATGGCGCCGGGCCATGCGCCGCGCCGCGCCTTTGCCCGACCCGGTGTCATCGCCCGCGCCGAGGCGCTGGCGCCCGCGCCGGGGATGGTGCGGATCCTGTCGCCGTTCGATCCGGTGTTGCGCGACCGGGCGCGGGCCGAACGGCTGTTCGGCTTTCACTATCGGATCGAGGTTTTCGTGCCCGAGCCAAAGCGCCGCTACGGCTATTATGTGTTTCCGGTGCTGGAGGGGGAACGGATCATCGGGCGGATCGACATGAAGGCGGTGCGCGCCGAGGGGGTGTTGCGGGTGCGCGCCTTCTGGCCCGAGGTCGGGCTGCGACCCTCGCGGGCGCGGGCCGAGCGGCTGGAGGTGGCGGTGAAGCGCATGGCCGGTTTTGCCGGGTGCGAAAGCGTGGACTACGAGCCGGGCTGGCGCCGCGCGCCACTGGCGCCCTGAGTGGTTTCGGGGGCTTTGCGACGCCCGGACTTGCGGCCCCCCGTCTTGCGGCCCCCCGTCTTGCGGCCCCCCGTCTTGCGGCCCCCCGTCTTGCGGCCCCCCGTCTTGTGGCCCCCCGTCTTGTGGCGCTGTGATGCGGCCCCCCCCTCCCGCCTTGTGGCGCCGTCTTGCGGTCCTGTGATGCCGTCCCGCAATGCTGCCCGGCCGTGCACCTGTGCTGGCCGGGGACGCTCCGCGGGGGATATTTGGGCGAAGATGAAGCGGCGCGCGGGTCTTTCTGCGGCCGCCGGGGCGCGGCGTCCGGTCTAGCAGCCGTCCTTCCAGTTTTCGATGATCGCGACGGCCTCATCGGCGGTTTCGACGAAGCTGACCAGATCGAGGTCTTCGGGCGAAATCGTGCCGGCCTCGGCCAGTGCCTGCCAGTTGATGACGTTGGCCCAGAAGTCGCGGCCAAAGAGGATGAAGGGCACCGGTTTCATCCGTTTGGTCTGAATCAGTGTCAGCGCCTCGAACATCTCGTCCAAGGTGCCAAAGCCGCCGGGAAAGACGCAGACCGCCTTGGCGCGCATCAGAAAATGCATCTTGCGGATCGCGAAATAGTGGAAGTTGAACGACAGGTCGGGGGTGACGTAGCGGTTGGGCGCCTGTTCATGCGGCAGCACGATATTGAGCCCGATCGACTGGCCGCCGGCATCGTCGGCGCCGCGGTTTCCGGCCTCCATCACGCCCGGGCCGCCGCCGGTGCAGATCACGTTTTCGCGGCCATAGGTGGCCATCGAGCGTTCGGTCATCTGTTTCGCAAAGCTGCGCGCCTCGTCGTAGTAATGCGACAGCTCGGCCAGTTTCGGGGTCTTGGCGGTGTGTTTTTGCGACGGCTCGGGGATCCGCGCGCCGCCGAACATGACGATGGTGGAATTGATCCCGCGTTCATCGAGGATCATCTGCGGTTTCAGCAGTTCAAGTTGCAGCCGGACCGGGCGCAGTTCTTCGCGCATCAGGAAGTCGGTGTCGGTGAAGGCAAGGCGGTAGGCCGGTGCGCGGGTCTGCGGGGTATCCGGGATCCGGTGCGCGGCCTCGACATCCTGATGGCTGTCACGGAACGGGTGGCTGCGGGTTTCTTCGTTCATCGGGATCCTTCCGCGCCAGAGGCGCTGGCGCATTGCGTGGCTTTGAGGTTCCAACTATAGGCTGATATCCGTCAATGCCACATGAAACGCGCCAAGAAAGACGAGGGAACCATGACCAACGCCGCTTTGGAGACCGCCATCGAATCCGCTTGGGAGGCCCGCGACGCGATCACCCCCGCCACCCGGGGCGAGACCCGCGACGCGGTCGAGGCGACGCTGGAGGCGCTGGACAAGGGCGCGCTGCGCGTGGCCGAGCGGCAGGCCGACGGTCAGTGGCAGGTGCATCAATGGGCGAAAAAGGCGGTGCTTTTGGGGTTCCGGCTGAATGACATGTCGGTGCATCCGGGCGGGCCGCAGGGCGCGGGCTGGTGGGACAAGGTGGACAGCAAGTTCAAGGGCTGGACCGAGGCCGACTGGCGCGCCGCCGGCTTTCGCGCGGTGCCCGGCGCGATCGTGCGCAAATCGGCCTATATAGCCAAGGGCGCGGTCTTGATGCCGTCTTTCGTGAACCTTGGCGCATATGTCGATGAGGGCGCGATGGTCGATACATGGGCCTCGGTCGGGTCTTGCGCGCAGATCGGCAAGAACGTGCATCTGTCGGGCGGGGTTGGCATCGGCGGCGTGCTGGAGCCGATGCAGGCGGGGCCGACGATCATCGAGGACAACTGCTTTATCGGCGCGCGCTCGGAGGTGGTCGAGGGCTGCATCGTGCGCGAGGGCTCGGTTCTGGGGATGGGCGTGTTCATCGGCAAATCGACGAAAATCGTCGACCGGGAAACCGGCGCGGTCAGCTATGGCGAAGTGCCGGCCGGATCGGTGGTGGTGGCCGGTTCGATGCCCGGCAAGAACGGGATCGGCCTTTACTGCGCGGTGATCGTGAAGCGGGTCGATGCGCAGACCCGCGCCAAGACCTCGATCAACGAGTTGTTGCGTGACTGAGCCGGGCGCGGACAAGCCCGGCGGCGCGGCACCCGAAAAGGTCAAGCGCCCGCAGCAGGTCTATACGCTGCTGGTCGAGGTCGGGCGCAAGGCCGGCGACGGGCTGCCCAAGGGCGCGACCGGCGCCGGGCTGGTGATCTATGCCAGCGGCGTCGATGAGGCCGAGGCGGTGCGCGAAACCGTGCTGATCCTGAAGCAGGCCGACCTCGCGCCGCTGGATGTGACCGGCTATGGCACGCTGGACGAACGGCTGGCGCAGGGCCACGAGATCGACGAGGACGAACGCGCGCTGATGGCGCGGGCGCTGGCGGAAAACTCGGTCATCGTGGCGCAGATGACGCCGTTCTTCGGCAAGGATCGCCCAACCGTCCAGTAAGCCGCCGATGCGGGGCAAAGGTGATTGGCCTTCGGGGGTGCCCTTGCTACACTGCCCCGCAAAACCGGGCAAAAAGGCGGGCAGGCATGCGACATACGTTCAGGACCATCGCGCTTTCGGCGGCGGCGTTTTCGGGGCTGGCGGCCTGTTCGGGCATGGCCGAGCAGGGCCCAAGCGGAGGCAGCGTTCAGGTGACACAACCGGTTGAGAAGGCCTCGCCCGAGGTGCAGCGCGGCTTTGAGATCTGGGTCGAGGGGTTCCGCCCGCGGGCGCTGGCCAATGGCATTTCAGAGGCGACCTGGGCGCGGGCGATGCGCGGCGTTCAGTATAACCCCGACGTGATCCGCCGCGACCGCAACCAATCGGAATTCACCAAGACGATCTGGGAATATCTCGACAGTGCCGCCTCGGACACGCGGATCGAAAACGGCCGCGCGGCGCTGGCCGAACATGGTGCGCTGCTGGCCCGGATCGAGGCGCAATATGGCGTCGAAAAAGAAGTGGTGGCGGCGATCTGGGGGCTGGAAAGCAGCTATGGCAGCCATCGCGGCACCACCCAGCTGATTCCGGCGCTGTCAACGCTGGCCTATGACGGGCGGCGCGGCAGTTTCTTTGCCGAGCAGTTGATTGCGGCGCTGAAGATCGTGCAGGCGGGCGACACCGACCCGCAGCATCTGACCGGGTCCTGGGCCGGGGCGATGGGGCACACGCAGTTCATTCCGACCTCGTATCTGGCCTTCGCGGTGGATTTCACCGGCGACGGCAAGCGCGACATCTGGTCGGACAATCCGGCCGATGCGCTGGCCTCGACGGCGGCCTATCTGGCGCGGTCGGGTTGGGTCAAGGGCCAGCCATGGGGGGTCGAGGTGCAGCTTCCGGCGGGGTTCAACTATGGGCTGGCGGGCAAGCGGACCAAGAAACCGGCGGCGGATTGGGCGGCACTGGGGGTGCGCGACATGAACGGCGGGCGGGTGGCGGACCACGGCGCCGCCTCGATCCTGCTGCCGGCGGGGGCGAAGGGCGCGGCCTTCATGATCTTTGGCAACTTCACCGCGATTTCGCGCTACAACAACGCCGATGCCTATGTGATCGGCGTCGGGCACCTGTCGGACCGGCTGCGCGGGCGCGGCCCGATCCGGGCAAGCTGGCCGCGCGATGACCGGGCGCTGAAGGCCGCCGAGCGGACCGAGCTGCAACAGCGGCTGACCGCCAGCGGCTTTGACACCCAAGGCACCGATGGCAAGATCGGCCCCAATACCATCGCCGCGATCGAGGCCTATCAGCGTGCCAATGGGATCACCCCCGACGGCTATGCGACGATGGATCTGTTGTTGAAACTGCGCTGAGGACCCGATGGAGATCACCCAAACCTCTTTGCCCGGCGTGCTGCGCCTGACCCCGCGCCGCTTTGGCGATGCGCGCGGCTTTTTCAGCGAAAGCTGGAACCGCCGCGCGCTGCACGAGGCGGGGCTGGATCTGCCCGAGTTCGTGCAGGACAATCATTCGCTGTCGCATGCGGTGGGCACGCTGCGCGGGCTGCATTTTCAGGCGCCGCCGCATGCGCAGGGCAAGCTGGTGCGTTGCGGGCGCGGCCGGCTTTGGGATGTGGCGGTCGATGTGCGCCGGGGCAGCCCAAGCTATGGCCAATGGCTGGGCGAGGAGCTGTCGTTTGAAAACGGCCGTCAGCTCTGGATTCCGGCGGGGTTTTTGCATGGGTTTATCACCCGCGAACCCGATACCGAGATCGTCTATAAATGCACCGACCACTATGCCAGCGCCTGTGACGGCGCGGTGCGCTGGGACAGTCTGGGCATCGACTGGGGCACCACGGCGCCGATCCTGTCGGAAAAAGACGCCGCCGCCGCGCCGTTCGACGCCTTTGTCAGCCCGTTCGAGATGCCCGGCGCGGCGGGTTAACGGGCCCTAAAAGATGAAATCATCCGCACCGAGCGCGCCAAGCAGAACATGCTCGAGCGTCAGGACATCGGCTCCGGCGTTGATGACCACATCGTTGCCTACCTGTGTCATTGCCAGCTGGACCTTGGCGTAACTGTCCAGTGCCGAGTGATTGGAAAAATCGATCTTTTCGTAGGGGTTGAGGGCGTCAAAATCCAGGATCCGGTCGATCCCGAAACCGTCGTCGAAGACGAAGGTATCGTTGTCGGGCATGCCAAGCGCCACCGTCACCCCATTCTTGGAAAAGGTCACAATGTCGATGACGCCATCGTCGTTCATATCGGCCAGATAGCGCGGCTCAAGCGACTGCCCGGCCCAGTTGTCGCGTCCCTCCGAGGTGAAGGCCTGCGCGGTGTTGAACTGCCCCGCACCACGCGAGATGGCGATATACGTCGTGTCGGTGCCAAAGGCGATGATGTCGTCAAGCCCGTCATTGTTCAGATCCATCACCATCCTTTGCAACGTGCTGGAAGCATTCCATCCTTGCCGGACGCCGAAGTCGGACAGCATCAGAGTGGCGGCGCCAAGGTTTCCGTGCCCATCTGACAGCGCAACATAGACACCATTGAAACCGAACCCCACAATGTCGGCAAAACCGTCGCCATTCAGATCGCCAGTCGCGCGCAGGTATTTCTCGTTGGAGGACCAGCCTTGGTCGATACCGAAATTGTTGACGTATTTCCGGGGTTCGTAAAAGCCACCGTTCACCTTGGCCAGCGCGACATATGTGCCCCTTGCGCCAAAGCCGATCACATCGTCGCGCCCATCACCGTTGATATCTCCGATCACGCGGGGATATTTGTCAAAGGATGACCAGCCTTGTTGAGCGCCAAAATTGTGGATGGCATAATAGGCGCTGCCAAATCCGCCGCTGCTGACGGCATCGGCAAGATAGGCCCCACGAATGCCAAAACCGATGATATCGTCTCGGCCGTCGCCGTTGAAATCCCCGACCAGCCGCGGATATTTGTCAAAAGAGATCCACCCCTGCGCAATGCCAAAATTATTCACGGCAAAAGTCGCATTCGTGAACTCGAAGTCCCCGGCGGACTTGGACAAATATGTTCCGCGGGTGCCGAAGCCGATAATCGATATGCCTTGGTCGCCCGCAACCAAAAGCCGGGGTGTCAGATCCTGAGAAATCCAGCCACCGGCCTCTTTTCCGAAATTGCTGACTTTCAACTCTGGCGACAAGAAACTGAGCGTGCCGCCCGTCAGCAGGTCATTGCCACTGCCGCCTGTGATCGTGTCGTTGTTGCCACCGCCCGACAGAGTGTCGTTGCCTCCATTGCCCTGCAAAAGATCAAAGCCCACAGTGCCAATATACATATCCGCGACCGCGCTGCCGGATTTGACAATCCCGGTCATGTCGCCAAAACTGATACCGATCAGGTCTTCGTAATCGAGCGCGGGTTCGTAGCGCGACACGGAAAGGCGGATCGACCCAAGCAACTGAGCGACACTGAGCGAGGTGCCCGAGGCCAGCATCACTTGTAGTGTCGTATCAAGATACCGGATTTCCGCCCCGTCGGGCGTCGAGTTGATCGCAAGCTGGGAAAGCGACCGCAGCATCGGCATTCGGGTCAGGTCGATTTGATCATAGCCGGGCTTGAAATCCATGATCTGATTGATTTGGCCATTCGCGGTCAGCACGAAGGTATCGGCCCCCGTGCCGCCCCAGAACCGCGCCCTTCCAGTGCCTGAAACCAACAGGTCTTCGCCGCCATAGCCGTAGAGATCAATCGCGGTCGCATCGCCCAGCAAGAGATCATCGCCCGCACCGCCCGCCAGTGTGGACATTGCGCCGCTGGCCTGTAGAGAAACGCCGGCAGCGCCCAGATCGAGGTGCAACTGGCTGATGCCGGTTTCGCTCGCGCTGCCGACGAAGACCTGCGCGCTGACATCGTCTTGCACCCAGACAGCAAGGGCCGAGACATCGGCCAGTGTCATTGCCGCAGTGTCCACGAAGGTGGTCAGGTGAATCAACTGACCCGTTGGCAAAAGGCTGAAAAGGCTTATCCCGTCGTCGCCTCCCCCGGCGAGCACATAGGCACGCCCGCCAGCAGTAAAGGATTGAAGCGCGGTGACACCCTGAAAGCGAGTTTCGAGACTGTCGATGATATGGTCGGTGGCATTAAACGTGCCGTCGGAATTCACCTCCAAGACGGTCAAGGACGAACTGCCTGACGCGCCAATGATCGCGAAACTTTTCCCGCCGATCTCGGCGGTTACGACGTTTGAAGGGGCCTGAAAGCCGATCCTGGAGTCCGACGTCAGGGTGCAGGCCGTCTGAAGCGTGCCATTTGTGGCGATGCGGTAGCTTCGGATCATTCCGGTGGCGCTGTTGACGCCGAACAAGACTGCCTGGCCGCCGGAAAACACGCTTGCCAGCGCGCCAAACCCGCTTTCGACGGTCATGCTGGCATCGCTTGCCAGAGCGAGCCCTCCCGGCAACCCGGTTTCAAAGACCACTGGATTCAGTTTGTCCGTCGTCGAAGCAAAAAGAAACGAGCGCCCGTCGATCGTAATCTGTGTGGTGGCTTTCAACTGGACCAGTGGCGTGGTTTGCAGATCGATGCTCTGGCGGCTGCCGATGCGGCCCGCCTCGTCAAGTTTGAAGGCGTTGACACCGCTGATGTTCATTCCGACCGAAAGGCTGAAATAGCCCCAATCGGTCGGGATGATCTCGACCTGTGGCGGTGCAAGATGACCCAACCCCGAGATGATTGTCTTGCTGCAAAGGTAGAGCGCGTCAGTGTTGCCATTCAGGCAGAAGGCAGACAGTCCCCCGCCCGACCCCGTCGCGGCATAGAGCAACGCTTGGCCGCCCTGGACGGACACCTCAAGATCGGTCAACGACGAGACATAGCTTTCATAGCCCGCAAAATGCGTGGCCCTATGCCAAAACACTGGCATCCCCAACCCCCAGAAACCTTGCACCCCCGTGCACGATTGACCTTAGAGGTCGTGGGTTAACTCGCGGCTTAGAAACTTCGGCAGGAAAGTGGCGATTACTGACAATTTATGCTTACTCTGCGGCTTCGCAGGCTACCGTCCGGCCATCTTCAACGCCTGTGTTGCGCATGTCAGATCTGCAAGAACGCCCGATAGTTCAACCGCACAAGAAGCAGTCCGAGAATGGCCAGCATCGCCGAGACCGAGCACACATAGAGCAGGCTCAGATAGTCACCCTTGTAGGTCAGATAGAACCCCGTCCGCATGAAGCCTACGCCATGCAGCAGCGGGTTGTACCACAAGATGTCCTGGGCGATCGCAGGCAGGTCGTCATAGGTAAAGAATATCCCCGAGATCAGGAACAGTGGCCGCGTCAGCACCCACCAGATCCGCCCCCACGCGGGAAATGCGGTCATCAGATAGCAGTTCATCAACCCGACGCTGAGCCCGAGGAAACCGATGATCGCATACGCCTTCAGGATCTTGAGCACATCGGGCGCGGAGTCGGTGGGCAAGAGGATGATGATGCCGCCAAAGATCACAATTCCGACCACTATATGGGTCAACATCGTCAGCAGGTACCGTGCCAAAAGCGCATCGATATAGGTCACCGCAGGATAGGTCAGCAGAGGTCGTGAAAAGCTGATCACGCCCGCGATTTTGCTGCCCATGTCGTTGAACAGCACAAAGGGAAGATAGCCGGTCGCATAAAACAGGGCAAAGTTGTCACCCATCGGTGGCACACGCATCGCCAGCGAGAACATCAGCGTCAGCATCGCCACGGCCCCCGCCGGCTCCAGCAGCGCCCAGACATACCCCCCCGGCGAGCGGCCGTAGGTTGTCGCCATTTCACGCATGATCAGCGCCGAAACCGTGCGCAGCATGCGAAAATGCCGGTTCGGCCGGGACAGAGACGGATCAAACGGCATGGCAGGCCTTTGCAAGTTGTGACTGGAAATTGCGGACCCACTTATGTAATGAATTCCCCGAGCAGACAAGGCAACGCACGGAGACACCCTCTTGAGGGTAATCCGGTCGCGGGTCCGGCACGATCCGGGTTCTTGGGACTGCAGACGAGCCGTTTCAAAAGGCACACGCGTGACTGACCTAGCCCCCACAAACGTCCTGTCCATCTACAGTGCCTGGCGACGTCGACTTGGAAATTCAGGGGTTTTGGCCAGTTTCGTCCTGGCAGTCGTAGCGCCTTTGATCTTGGTCGGAAGCTACCTTTGGGTTGTCGCGGTGGAACAATATGCCTCGACCGTGGCCTTTTCGGTGCGCAAGGAGGAATTCAAATCGTCTTTGGACCTGTTCGGCGACATACCCCTCTTGGCAGGCTCGTCGGTATCGGACACTGACATCCTATACGAATTCCTCAAAAGTCAAGAACTGGCCGCGCAGGTTGACGCGCAGATTGACCTGCGTGCGCTTTACTCGAAATACTGGCCCAGAGACCCGGTCTTTGCCTATGATCCCGTTGGCACGATCGAGGATCTGCATCAGCACCTGCGGCGCAAGGTCCAGATCGCCTATGACAGCCACACCGGGCTGATGACGCTGCGTGTTCTTGCATTTACCCCGGAAGATGCGCAGCGCATCGCGCAGGCGATCTTTGATGAATGCAGCCGAATGATCAATGAGCTGTCCGCCGTCGCGCGCGAGGACGCGACTTTTTATGCGAAAGAAGAACTGGACAACAGTATCGCGCGCCTGAAAGACGCCCGACAGATGTTGACCCGGTTTCGGCTCTCCAATCAGATTGTCGACCCGACGGCCGACTTTCAGGGCCAGATGGGGGTGCTCAATTCACTGCAAAGCCAACTGGCCGAGTCGATGATTGAACTGGACATGCTGCCCACCGGTTTGAAGCCCGATGATACCCGCCTGCAGCAGGCCCAGCGCCGCATCGAGGTGATCCGCGGGCGCATTACGCAAGAGCGAGCCAAGTTCGGGGTTGATGGCGGCGTGCCGGGCGGCGAGGATTACGCCTCGTTGATCTCGCAATACGAACGGCTGAATGCTGACAAGATTTTTGCCGAAGAGGCTTACAGGACCGGCTTGGCCGCCTATGATGTGGCACAGGCCGACGCGCGGCGGCAGTCACGCTATCTGGCGGCCCATATCCGCCCGACCCTGGCGGAAAAATCGGAATACCCCGAACGCTTGAAGCTTCTGGCGATTGTCGGCTTTTTCCTGACGGTCATTTGGGCCACCTGCATCCTGATCTACTTCAGCATCCGGGACCGGCGCTAGGCAGATGGTGCGGCTTGAGAATCTGTCCAAAGTCTATGTCGTGAACGGACGGCGCAAATGTGTGGCCCGAAACATCAATGCTGTCTTTCCCACGGGTGTGGCTGTGGGCCTGCTGGGGCGCAACGGCGCAGGTAAATCGAGCCTGCTGCGGATGATTGCCGGAACGATGGATCCCACCTCTGGGCGCATCATCTCGGATGGTACGATCTCGTGGCCGGTCGGGTTTGGCGGCAGCTTTCACAGCGATCTGACCGGCGCGCAGAACATCCGATTCGTGGCGCGGATCTATGGTGTGAATGTGGATTACCTGGTCGATTACGTGCGAAACTTCGCTGAACTGGGCGTGCATTTTGACCTGCCGTTTCGCACCTATTCATCCGGCATGCGCTCGCGCCTTGCGTTTGGGGCTTCGATGGGGGTGCATTTTGACACCTACCTCGTGGACGAGGTGACAAGCGTCGGCGACGCCGCCTTCAAGCGCAAAAGCGAAGCGGTCTTTTTCGAGCGCATGCAGCACAGTGGCGCGATCGTCGTGACCCATTCGATGTCGATGATCCGCCGATTGTGCACGATTGGCGCAGTGCTGGAAAATGGCGAACTGACGCTCTACGATGATATCGTCGAGGCTGTGGCTGTGCATGAGCAGAACATGAGCATTGCCACCGCGACACGACCGCAGGCCTAGGTGCATGCCACATAGCGCCCCACCCTCGCCCGAAATCCGGCTGACCATCGCCTATTCATCGCTAGGCGCGCGTGCCGCCCAGATCCGCTATCCGGACGCCCGCGACGGCGTCGAAATACTCGCGCTGTTCCAGGCGACGGGTTCCAAGACCCTCCTGCCGCCATCGGGGCGCCCTGATATCCGGGTGATCCACTTGCCAGGGCAGGGTGTCGCGCGGTCGCGCAACGCCGCGATCGACAATGCCAACGGCGCGATCTTGTTGTTTGCTGACGACGACATCAAGTTTGATCTGGCGGCTATCGAGCGGGTATTGGCGCAATTCAGCCGCGCTCCCGATCTGGTGTTGGCGTTGGCGCAGGCGCAAGATCCGGAGGGCCGCCTGCGCAAGGCCTACCCAAAAACGCCTCAACGCCTGACCCGGCTGAACAGTGCCAAGGCGGCGACCTATGAAATGCTGGTGCGAGTGGCGCCGCTTCGCGAGTTCGGGCTGCGCTTTGATGAGAAATTTGGCGCCGGGATGCCCGATTTTCTGGGTGATGAATATATCTTCATTGCCGACCTTGTTGGGGCGGGTCAAAACTGCTGGTTCTTTCCCGAGACGATCGCCACGCACCCTGTCCACAGCTCCGGACTTCGCTGGAACGATGCCGTGGCGATGCGCGCTCGTCGGGCAGTATTTCGCCGGGTCTTTGGCTGGGCGGCGCCGGTCGTCTTTGCCGCGTTTCGTCTCAAGCATTGGCTGCGGCGGTGATCCTCGCCGGGGCGCGCGCCCTAGCCGCAATCGGATAGGGCCGCCCGCCCGATCCTGTCTGTTCGCCCGATCCCGCCAGTCAGCTTTGCGACCACCGCCACGATCCACTCGTTGGACCCGGTTCTAGCGTTCCCAGGGCGCCTTTACGGGAAACCGCTTCATCAGGAAGTCCCGGACCGAGCCGTGCCAGTCGGCGGCAGGGCTTTCGGCGCCGCCTTCATTGATACAGATGATATCAAGGTTGGGCGCCGTGGCGGCGGCCAGTTGCGCCTTCCAGCGGATGTCCAACGATTTGACGAAGGCGCTGGCACAGGTGGCGAACATCGCCCGCCCGGTGCCTGCGGCGTAGTGATGATAGAAAAAACTGGTCAGATTGATATCGGTAGGCTGGCGGAACCGGCTTTTGCGCATCTGATTGATCTCAAGGGAGAACCTCTGTTCGATTTCGTTCAAAACCGAACGGCGCAGCGCAAAGGTCGTGTGACGATGCAGCTGCGTCGGGACAAAGCCAAGTGCCGCATTGAGGATGCGCGCGGAATTGCGTGAGGCGTTCAGATAGTCAGGGTCGCCAATGCGGGCCGGCCCCGAAATCATCGCGTAGGGCTCCATGAAGGAACGAGACGATCCGTTGAGATCAAAGAAGAAGGCCTTCTTAAGCTGCCTCGCGACAAATACATCATCGTTAATGTAAATGAAATCTTCGGAAAGACCCGGTATCCGATGCAGGAACGACTCGATCACATGTGAATTGAAGCTGGGCAGAAATTCGGACGGGATCACATCGCTGTGCTGAACCCAGATCAGTTTGTCGGATTCGGTGGTGATCCAGTCGGGCTTGGCGCAATTGGTGAAGACATAAATCTTGTTCACCCAAGGGAGGTTGGCGGCCACCGAGCGGAGCGAATAGCGCAGCTCGTCGTTGCTGTGAAACCGGGATAGGGCTTGCGCGTCAACGCTTTCGCCATTGCTTTCAGTTTCGCCGTCTTCGCTGCGCCGATGCTCTGCATACATCGCGGCCCAGTCGGGGTCAGAGTGGTTGACCCAAGTGTAGACCACATCAACCGGCTGGGCCTTGGCGCGGTCGTGAATCGTTGGCCCCATCAGCACGGATGCGACGTCGTGCAACCCCGGTGTTTCCAGCAGATCAAGATAGAGCGCACGGGCGGTCAGGTTCCGAGGGTTGTTTGACAGCCACTTCCCCGGGGCCTGCTTGCAATAGGGTTCAATGGTCAGGCAGAAACCGTTGAACTTCGAATCGAAATGGCTGATTTCAATATCGGGCGCGGTCAGTGCGAGGCGCTCGAAACCCTTGGTCTGAAAGGTCACCGCCTTGCGATTGATGCGCATCGAAAGACCAGGCGCGTTGGTTTCGAGGTCCACAAGCGCGGACAATAGATCTACCTCGGCCACACCGATCACGGCAGCGCTGGCATCGTGTGCCAGCAGCAGAACGCCCATGTTTTGCGCCAGCCCGGCAAGAAGCTCATCCAGCGACTTTGGCAAGACGTCCGGGCGGACCAGCAGGGCCCTTTTTTCAAGCGAGGCCTTTTTCTTCTCTGCGCGGTCAATACTTTCTGCCGCGCGGGAGCGCTTGAGCAATACCCGGTCGAGTGCAGATTTGAACAGCGCGGGTCTGCCGATCGCGGCAAGGGCATAATTCTTGACTGCAAAGCCCTTTTTCATGTTTCGCGACAGAAAGTTTGTCCCGAGTTTCAGCACAGCGCTCACTCCTTTGATCTGTGTGGAACTGGCTTCATAAGAAATTGCAGCCCCAGCAACTCATAAAAACAACAAGCTGCCTTAACAAGTTCAGCCAACACGGCGGAAGGCGATTGTGTAACGAAACTCGACCGAGAGAGAAAGCGACGGGCCCGGCCGTTTGCGAAATTCCGCCTTCCTGCTTCTGACCCCTACGGCAGCGGCGAGACGCCGATCACCGGCGGGTGCAGGTACAAGAGCGCGGCCCAGGCCGCCAGCGCGATCAGCACCCTCCCCCATGCGGGGCCGCGGGTCGGTTTCCAGCGGCCCGAGATCAGCGCCGCGAAGGGCCAGCTCGAGGTGCGCGCGCTCAGCGCGGCAAAGCGCTCGGGCCCCCAGAGGCGGGCGTTGCGCCGGTCGATCAGCACCATGCCCAGCACCGAAAACGCCGCGAAGACGCCAAACAACAGCACATGCGCCAGATCTCCGTTCGCCAGAAGATGCGCCAGCGACCACAGCAGCAAGGCCCAGGGCAGCGGGTGACGCGCCACCCCGGCAATGCCCGGATGCGCGGGATCGAACCCCCCGGACAGCCCGCCAAACGACAGCGGATTGGGCGTGGCGATCGCAAAGACGCTGAGCACAATGGCCACCGGCATCGTCAGATTGACCAGCCAGCGTTGCCAGACCTCAGGCGCCCACAGCTCTTGATAGGGGGCGCGGCCGGCGGCAAAGATCAACCAGAACAACAGCACGGTCGACAGCAGGCTATAGGCCGCAATGTAGCCCCGCCGGCCAAGAATCGCCATCAGCCGCGCCTTCAGCGCGGGCCGGGCGGGAATCGCGTGCGACCCAAGAAAGATTGCGAAAGCCAGCACATATTCACCCCAACCAGCCATTGATTTCCGCTGCTCCGTCCCGGTTTGTCTGGATCGCAAACTATGGCGCCCGCCGCGCCGCCGCAACCGCCTGCCGTAATCGCCTGCCGCAACCATCTGCCGCAGTGGGATGGGTGGTGCATCGCGTCCAACTGTGGCACTCTGTCGCTGGAAACGACGAATGGCCGCCATGAAAACCGATTATACTGCCATCGCCCGCAGCTCGCTTCTCTTGCGCAACACAAGTGACGAGCTTTCGGAGCGAATTCTTTCCCAAGCGCACTCCCGCAGCTATGAACGCGGTGCCACGGTGTTCTTGCAGGGCGAACGCGCCACGGCAATTTTCATCGTGCTGGAAGGCTGGGTAAAACTTTACCGAATCGCGCCGAATGGTGCCGAGGCGGTCGTCGGGGTGTTCACCAAGGGCCGCAGCTTTGGCGAGGCCATGGCCTTCAGCCACGGCACCTATCCGGTCGCCGCCGAGGCTGTGACCGACTGCACCCTGCTGCGCATCGAATCCGATACCCTGTTGCGGATGATCCGGGATGAACCAGATGTCGCGCTGTCGATTCTGGCGGCCACATTCGCGCATCTGCACGGGCTGGTGGCGCAGATCGAACAGCTCAAGGCCCAGACCGGGGCGCAGCGTGTCGCTGAATTCCTGCTCGAGCTGTGCACCGCGCCAAGCGGCGCCTGCACGGTCACGCTGCCCTATGAAAAGGTGCTGATCGCCGGGCGTCTGGGGATGAAACCCGAAAGCCTGTCTCGCGCCTTTTCGCGGCTGAAGGACGCGGGCGTCACGGTGCGTCAGAACCACGCGGTCATTGCCGATGTCGCGGCGCTGCGCACCTTTGCCGAAGAAGACCCCGCCGACGCCTGGTCGCGCGCGGTCTGACCGGCCCGCGCCCGCCTTTCGACCAGGGCCTCCGCTTTTCGGCCAAGGCCATTGCCGGTCGGCCATTCCATTGAGATAAGTCAAGGCCCGCGCGCGCGCAGACCGCTAAGGCAAGCGGTAAAAGCCCCGCCGACAGGTCGTGGCTGACCGAAAGGACATAGCATGATGACGCGCAGAACGCTTTTGATCACCTTGGGCAGCCTCAGCCTCTTGGTCTTTGCGGCCGGCGGGCTGCTGCGCAAGCCGGGGTCCGATGTGGCGCTGGTGGGCGGCCCGTTCCAGCTGCAGGATGGCGCCGGGCAGACCGTGCGCGACACGGATTTTCAGGGCAAATACATGCTGGTCTATTTTGGCTACACGTTCTGCCCGGATGTCTGCCCGACCGCGCTGGGGACCCTCGGAACCGCGCTGGACATGCTGCCGCCGGCCAAGCTCGAGCAGCTTCAGGCGGTGTTCATCTCGGTCGATCCCAAGCGCGACCACGGCGAAGACCTGACCGCCTATGCGGCGGCGTTTCATCCGAAAATCATTGGCTTGACCGGCGATATGGACGAAATCAACCGCGTCGCCGCCGCCTATGGCGCGCGCTTTTCGGTGCATGGCGACCCGGAAAGCGACGATTATTCGATTGACCATACCTCGATCATCTATGTGATGGACCCCAAGGGCAAATTCGTGACTCAGTTCACCCATAGCGCCACGCCCGAATCGATGTTGGCGAAGCTGGAGCAGGTGATCAAATGAAACAGGATCTTCAACGCAGCACGCGTCTGGATGACATGCGCGCCACCTTCGGCGCCCGCACCGTGGCACCGGAAGAGCGCCGGCAAGAGGTCACCGCGCTGTTTGACCGGATCGCGCCGCGCTATGATCTGATGAATGATCTGATGAGCTTTGGCCTGCACCGGCTGTGGAAACGCGCCACCGTGCGGCTGGCGCGCACCCGGCTTGAGGGCCGCGCCGGGCCACTGATCGACCTTGCCGGCGGCACCGGCGATCTGGCGCTGGCACTGGCCAAGGCCGATCCGGGGCGCGAAGTGATCGTGGCCGATGCCAGCGCCGGGATGCTGGCGGTGGCGCGCGCGCGCGGCGGCGCGCGGCTGGGCTATCTGCATGCCGAGGCCGAGTCGCTGCCGCTGCCCGATGCCAGCGTGGCCGGCGTCACCCTGGCCTTCGGGCTGCGCAACATGACCGATCCGGCGCTTGCGCTGCGCGAGGTGGCACGCGTGCTGCAACCCGGCGCCAGCCTGATATTGCTAGAGTTTTCGCGCCCCGCACCTTGGTTCGCGCCGTTTTACGCGCTGCATTCGCGCTATGTCATTCCGCTGCTGGGGGCGGCAATCGCGCGCGACAAGCGGGCCTATACCTATCTGGTCGAATCGATCCGCCGCTTTCCCGAGGCGGGCGCCATCGCCCGTGAACTGGACAGCGCCGGGCTGAAGGTGGTGCGCGCCCGGCCATTCATGTTTGGCGTGGCGATGCTGCATGTGGCGGTGCGCGCATGATCCTGACTTCGGCCTCGTCAAACCCGGTCGCCGAGCGGCTGGCGCGCCTGCCGCGCCCGCTTTTGTGGGTCATCGCGGCGCGGCTGAAAACGCTGAGCCTGTCGCAGGTGCCGGTTCTGGCGGGCACCTGGCTGGCCGCCCAAGGCAGCGGCTGGCGCTGGGATCTGGCGCTGGCGGCGATGCTGGCGGCGGGGGCGATCCAGATTGGCACCAACCTGTGGAATGACGCGGCCGATGCGGCGCGCGGCGTGGATGGCCCCGACCGGCTGGGCCCGCCACGCCTGACGGCGCTGGGCCTGCTGGACGGCGCCAAGGTGCGCCGGGCCGCCGCCCTGGCCTTTGGCGTGGCGGCCGTCAGCGGCGCCTGGCTGGCGCTGGTCGGCGGCTGGCCGATCCTGTTGATCGGCGTTCTGTCGCTGATGCTGGGGTATTTCTACTCGATGGGGCCCTGGCCGATGTCGGGCCTGCCCTTCGGAGAGCTTCTGGTGATCGCCTTCTTCGGGCTGATCGCGGTGGCAGGGACCGCCTTTCTGCACGGGGCGGCACTAGCGCCTCGGGTGGGGCTGATGGGGCTGATGGTCGGGTTTCCGGCGGCGGCGGTGTTGCTGCTGAACAATCACCGCGACCGGGTCACTGATTCTCTGGCCGGGCGTCGGACGCTGGCGATCTTGCTGGGTGTAACCGGCGCGCGGGTGCTCTACGGGGTGCTACTTAGTGTCGCGCTGGGGCTGGCGTGGCGGCTTGCGCCCTGTGTCAGCCTGCTGCCCGCGGCGCTGTTGGTCGGGGGATTGGCCTGGGCAATGGCCCGCACGCCGGTCTGTGTCGCGCTGAACCGGCTTCTGGCGCTGACCGCCGCGGCGCAGATGGCGCTTTTGGCGGGGGTTGTCGCGGCGCCGTGGATCTGCCCCTGAATGAAGCAGAAATCGCCGGAGGGGCTCCGGCGATAAGTATTGTAAATCAATATGTTAGTTCATCGCGCCGGCCTTCTTGACCGGCATCGTGATGGCAACGTCGCCCGCTTTTTCGAAAACCAGCGTCACATCGACAGAGTCGCCTTCGACCAGCGGCGCAACAAGGTCGATGAACATCAGGTGCAGCCCACCCGATTCAAGCACCGCCGAGCCACCTGCCGGGACGTCGATCTTGTCGACCTGGCGCATCTTCATGATCCCGTCTTCGTTCAGATGTGTGTGCAATTCCGGGCGGTTACAGGCCGGCGTGCGGAACGCCAGCAGGGTGTCGGCCTCGCCTTTCGAGGTGATGGTCAGGAACCCGGCACCGGCCACGGCCATGGCCGGCGTGGCCCGCACGAAAGCGCCTGAAATCTCGAGATTGTCGGTGCTGGCCTGCTGCGCGCAGAGCGGAAATGCGGAAAGAACAGACATGGCGGCGCCAAGGGCAAGCAGAGAACGGCGTTTCATAATGCGACCTCGTTTTGGGACAGACTCCCACCTCGGGCGCCTCCGGTCGGTCTATCCACATATGCCGCGGGTCCGCCTTAACATAAGTCAAGGTAATCTGTTCACGCACGTGTGAGAAAACCTGCGTCAAGGGACCGGGCCGCCCGTGATCTGTGAGATTCGCAGCAATCGATGGTCCGAAAAAACGAGGGCAAACTAATGGTCAAAACATTTAACAAGCGTCTGCTTGCGACGACGGCTATCGTCGCATTTGGCATGGCGGCAACGGCATCGGCGGAAACGCTGGAAGAGGTCATGACGCGTCGTGGCCTGTCCCAGACGGATATGATGGCCGCCGCAAAAACCTATACCCCCACGGGCGGCCGCGATGAGTTCATCGCCTTCGCGTCGGGCGGTCAGTCCGGGCAGATCATGGTCTATGGTGTGCCCTCGATGCGGATCCTGAAGTATATTTCGGTGTTCACGCCGGAACCGTGGCAGGGCTACGGGTTCGACGAAGAATCCAAGGCCGTTCTGCGTCAGGGCAACATTGACGGCCGCGAGATCAACTGGGGTGACACGCACCACCCGGCAATCACCGAAACCAACGGCGATCTGGATGGCGAATACCTGTTCATCAACGACAAATCCGCGCCGCGCATCGGTGTTGTGTCGTTGCACGACTTTGAAACCCAGCAGATTGTCGTGAACCCGATCCTGCAATCCGAACATGGCGGCACCTTCATCACGCCGAACTCGGAGTATGTGATCGAGGCCGCGCAATACCCCGGCGTTCTGGGCCGTGGCTATGCGCCGCTGAGCCAGTTCAACGAAAAGTTCCGCGGTGCCATCACCTATTGGAAATTCAACCGCGAAAAAGGCCGGCTTGAGCCGGAAAACTCGTTCTCGATCGAACTGCCGCCCTATAGCCAGGATTTGACCGACGCGGGCAAGCTGGTGTCGGACGGCTGGTCGTTCACCAACTCGTTCTGCGCCGAGCGCTATGTCGGCGGCATCGAGAATGGCCGTCCGCCGTTCGAGGCCGGCTGTTCGCAAAACGACACCGACTATCTGCACGTCATCAACTGGCGCAAGGCCGAAGAGGTCTACAAAGCCGGCAAGGTGACGATGATCAACAACCACCCGGTCATCATGATGGACACGGCGATTGCCGAAGGTCTGGTCTATCTGATCGCCGAACCGAAATCGCCGCACGGCGTGGACGTTTCGCCGGATGGCAAATACATCGTCGTCGGTGGCAAGCTTGACACCCAGGGTTCGGTGTACAGCTTCGAGAAGATCCAGGCCGCGATCGAGGCGAAGAAATTCTCGGGCACCGATCCCTATGGCCTGCCGATCATCGCCATGGAAGACGCGATCCACACCCAGGTTGCGCTGGGTCTCGGGCCTCTTCACAACCAGTTCGACAGCAAGCCCTGCATCGTCTACACGTCGCTTTACGTGGACAGCATGATTGCCAAGTGGGACTACTGCGAAGGCAAGTTGCTGGACAAGCTCGCCATCCACTACAACGTCGGCCACCTTGTCGCGATGGAAGGCGAAAGCGTCCATCCGGCTGGCAAATACCTGATCGCGCTGAACAAACTTGCGATCGACCGGTTCAACCCGGTGGGCCCGCTGCACCCGCAGAACCACCAGCTTATCGACATCTCCGGCGACAAGATGGAACTGCTTTACGACATGCCGGTGCCGCTGGGTGAACCCCACTACGTCACCGCGATTGCCGCCGACAAGCTGAAGCCGCTGGTGCGCTACCCCTACGGGACCAACTCGCGCACCGGGGAAAAACACCCCGACGCCGTGCGCCCGGGTTCCGAGCGGATCGAGCGTGACGGCACCAACGTCAAGGTCTTCATGACCGCGATCCGGTCGCACTTCACGCCCGAAATCGTTGAGGTGAACGAAGGCGACACCGTCGAGTTCATCATCACCAACTCGGAGCGGGCCGAAGACGAAACCCACGGCTTCTCGGTTTCGACCTATGACGTGAACCTGTCGCTGGAACCGGGCAAGACCGCGACCGCCAAGATCGTGGCCGACCGTCCGGGCGTCTACTCGTATTACTGCACCGAGTTCTGCTCGGCGCTGCACCTCGAGATGACCGGCTACCTTGCCGTCAAGCCGAAGGACTATGTTGAAGAGGCCGGTGCTGCGGCTGAAGAAGGCCAGGCCTATACCCAGGCTGACTTTGACAAGCAGACCGCCAACAACGTGGCGACCCAGGAAGTCATCGACTCGGTTGTGACCTATATCACCGAGCGGAACTACAAGGACTTCCCCGAGGTGGTTTCGTTGGTCGAAGACGCGACGGACCAGCTGAACTTTGCTGCCGACTCGAAGGCCAAATCGGAAGAAGCGGCTGCCAAGCAAGACTGGCAGAACGCGACCCTCTGGGCCGGTCAATGGTGGCAGTATCAGGTGAAAGCCGCCGATATCGGTCTGCGCGCCAAGACGTTCCTTGATGAACATGGCGCCGTGAAACAGTAAGCTGGCCTTGATGCGGGCGGCGGTTCCGTCGCCCGCATATCCACTTGAAGCATAGGAAACGCGACATGCGCCCGATTCTTGCTGCCCTAATCTCGGGCTTTGCCCTGTTTGCCGCCCTGCCTGCGCTGGCAGATGACATAAAAGATGGCGAAAAGGTCTACAAGACCAAGACCTGCGTGGCTTGCCATGGCCCGCGCGGTCAACGCCCGATCCAAAGCTATCCGGCACTGGCCGGCCAGAATGAAAAATACATGCTGACGCAGCTCAAGGACATCAAGTCCGGCAAGCGTATCGGTTCGCCGGACCCGGTGACGGGCCACCCGTTCGTGCAGGGCATGGTCGACATCATGCATCTGGTCGATGACAACGATCTGAAGCTTGTCGCCAAATATCTGGCCGCCCAGGACCCCGGCAAGATCAAGCCGCTGGACCCGGTGCCCACAACAGAAGAGCTTGACGCCGGTGCGGCTGCCTACAAATCGCTGGGCTGCACCGCCTGCCACGGCAAGGATGGCTCCAAGCCGACCACCAAGAACTATCCGTTCCTGGCCGGGCTTCAGCGCGATTACCTCGTCCGGCAGATGACCGAAATGCGCGACAAGGTCCGTGTCAACGGCCAGTCCAAGCTGATGTTCGGGACGATCAAGAAGGCTGATGACGACCAGATCATGGCGGTTGCGACTTGGCTGTCGCAGATCGACCGCAACGCCAAGTGACCAAGTGACCACTGAAAGGAAATGCAAATGAAACGCCTCACCCTTCCCATTGCCGCCTTGTTGGCACTGACAGCGCCGCTTTACGCGCAAGATGCCACGACCCCAGCCGTTGACACCTCGAGCTGGAACCAGGGTGGCGGGGAACAGGACGAAGCCCTGCATCTGATCCCCGACCACCAGAACGGGATCGACACCTATGAGGTGTGCAGCGCGTGCCACCAGATGACCGGCTGGGGCCTGACCGACGGCACCTTCCCGCAGCTTGCCGGGCAGCACCCCAATGTCATCATCAAGCAGCTTGCCGACATTCGCGCCCAGAACCGCGACAACCCGACGATGTATCCGTTCTCGCTGCCGCAGGAAATTGGCGGTGCGCAGTCGATCACCGACGTGGCGGACTATATCTCGAAACTGCCGATGAACCCGGAAAACGGCGTCGGTGCGGGTGACGACCTTGAACACGGGGCCGCGCTTTACGCCGAGAACTGCGTGCGCTGCCATGGCGATCAGGGCCAGGGCGACAACGAAAAGTTCTACCCGCGAATTCACGGCCAGCACTATGAATATCTGATACGCCAGTATCAGTGGATCAAGGAAGGCAAGCGCCGCAACGCCAACCCCGACATGATGGCGCAGATCCAGAAATTCACCGACAAGGACACCAAGGCCGTTCTTGACTACGTGTCGCGGCTGAAACCGCCTGCGGAAATGATTGGCGAACCCGGCTGGGAAAACCCGGACTTCGAATAAGCCGACACCACCACTGGCGGGCGTTATCATGGCGCCCGCCAATGCTTCTCTCATAGCCTCACCTCACAGGACCTCACCCAATGGAACAGGCCGCTTCTCGCAAGCGCGGTATCATTTACCGCGTGCTGACTGTTATCGCGCTGGCATTGATCGGCACGTCATTCTTCGCCCCCGGCTGGTGGGTGTCGCTGACCGCGCCAAACTACCCCGAGGCAACCTTTCCGCAGGGTATCCGCATTCTCTTTCACATGGACTCGGTGCGCAACGGCTGCACCATCCGTGAAAGCTCCGAGGTCGAAGAGACCGAGGCCCTCGATTGCGTCCACGAGATGGACACCATCAACCACTATGTCGGCATGTATCCGATTGCGTCGGGCGGGCCGGTCGAAAAGGCCTTCTCGCCGTTCCTGTTTGGCATGATGGGGGTGATGCTGCTGGTCTTCGTCGCTCCTGGTCGCAAGACCCGGATGGCGGTTTCGGTGCTGGGCTACGGCGCCGTGGCGGGCTGGATGGGGCTGGCGATGTATGGCACCAACGGCATCCAGTACCACACCACGGGCTATCTGGAGGGGCTGGTCGTGTCGCTGGGTCAGGACACCGCCGACAAGGTCGATGACCAGAACCTGTCTCCGATCGTCAAGATGCTGCGGCAATCGCTGGCCGAGTCGGAATCCGCCGATGTCAAGGCCGCCGAGGCCGCCGCCACCGCCGCCGAAGGTGAAAAGGGCGCGCTGATCGAGAACCTCCGCGCCAACTACACGATCGACGAAAACAAGAAACACGCCGACGAGCAGGTGGCCTGGAACGGTTCGATCATGCAGGTCTTCAAATGGCACTACGCCAAATCGCTGGCGCGCTGGTTCAACGAACCGGCCCGCAATGACCCGCTGGTGGCGACCATGGCCTCGGTGGCAACGGTGCTGTTTGCCGTGGTGATCGGCTTCATGGCGCTGATGACCTTTGCGGCCTGGTCGGTGCGCTCGCCGTTCTACTGGCTGACGGTTCTGGTGCCGATGGCGCTGCCGATCGGTTTTCTGGCGGAATACGCCGGCTGGCTCTGGTGGTATGGCCACAGCCTGAACTCGATGGGGGCGTTCACGCTCAAGCCCTTCATGCCGACCGTGTTCGGTGACGGCAAGGTGGCGCAGTTCACCACCCATTCCTACCCGGCGATCGGGTTTGGCATGATGGTGGCGGCGGGGCTTTTGCTGGCGCTGGCGGGGCTGATCCGCTTCAAACAGGTTCGTTTGGCCGGTGACGCCGCCGCCGAGATGTGAGGCTGCCATGCGCGCGCTTCTTCTTGCCCTTGGCTTTGCGTTGGGCCTTGCCCCCGCGGTCTGGGGCGAGACCCTGCAACAGCAGATCGACGCGGCCGAAGACGGCGCCGAGATCCTGTTGCCGCCGGGCAACCACGCCGGACCGCTGGTCATCACCCATCCGGTGGTGATCGACGGCGGCGGGGTTGCGGTGATCGACGGCGGTGGCAAGGGCACCATCGTCACCATCGCGGCCGATGGCGTGACGCTCAAGAACCTGATTCTTCGCAACTCGGGCCGGCTGCACAACAAGGTCGATGCCGGGTTGCGGATCAAGGGCAACTTCAACGTCATTCGCGACGTTCGGATTGAAAACAGCCTGTTCGGGATGGATCTGACGCAGGCCAACAACAACGTCATGCGTCGCAACTACATCAGCTCCAAGGAAATGCCCCTGGAAATGCGCGGCGACAGCGTGCGGATCTGGTATTCCAACGACAACATCTTTGAACAGAACACCATCGAACATGCCCGCGATTTCGTGGTGTGGTATTCCAGCGGCAACAAGATCCAGGACAACTTCATCCGCCACGGGCGCTACGGCATCCACTTCATGTATGCCCATCACAACTGGGTCGAGCGCAACGAGATCTCGGATTGCGTGGTGGGTGTCTTCTTGATGTATGCCAATGAAATCACCGTATCGGGCAACAAGATCCTGCGTTCCTGGGGCGCCGCCGGCATGGGGGTGGGCTTCAAGGAAACCTCGGGTGCAAAGATCTTCGGCAACGAGATCATCGGCAATGCCGTCGGCATCTATATCGACCCGTCGCCCTGGGATCCCGACCTGACCAACGACTTCGAAGACAACATGATCGCCTATAACGGCATCGGCGTCCAGTTTCACACCGACTGGGAACGCAACAACTTTCGCCGCAACTCGTTCCTGTCGAACTTTACCCAGGTTTCGGTGCGGGGTCGCGGCGGCGCGACGCGCAACGGCTGGCTGGGCAATTACTGGGACGACTACGCCGGATTTGACCGTGACGGCGATGGCATTGGCGATGCCCCCTATGAGGTTTACACTTACGCCGACCAACTGTGGCAGGAATTGCCCCCGGCGTCTTTCTTTCGGGGCGGTCTGGCGCTTGCGGCACTGGATTTCGTCGAACGCCTCGCGCCCTTCTCGGAACCCAAGCTGATCTTGCGCGAAGCCTACCCGCTGAGCCGCGCCCCGGCGCTGCATGCCCCCGAGGCTGCCCTGTCGGGCAGCGCTGACAAACCCAAAACGGCATTGGAGATGCTGCAATGACCGCCCCCGCCGACATGACCCCGAAAAAAGAAGCGCCCGCCAAGAAACGGCTGACCCGGCGCGAACTGGAACGCCGGCGGTTGCTGCTGCGTAGTCTGGGTGCTGGCGTGGCCGCCGTGGCGGCTGGCCTCGTCGGCTGGTTTCCGGTCGCGCGCCACATGTTCGACCGGCTCCGCCCGCCTGGCGCACTGGCCGAACGCGAATTTCTGGCCGCCTGCATCAAATGCGGCCAATGCGTGCAGGTCTGCCCGGTCGAGGCGATCAAGCTGGCCGATGGCGACGAGGGTTTCGGCATGGGCGTGCCCTATATCGACCCGCGCGCGCAGGCGTGCGACTTTTCGTGTGACGCGGTGCAATGCGTTCTGGCCTGCCCGACCGGCGCGCTGAGCCACCTGATCGCCAGGAAGGAAGAGGTCACCATGGGTCTGGCCCGTCTGGCCCGCCCGGCGCAATGCCTTGCGGTGCAGGGGCTGGGCTTCAAGGGTCTGGCGCGTGGCTATGATTTCGAAGGCCTGATGCGGCAGGAAGAAATCGACCGCTGGACCCCGATTCCGCTGGCCGCCTATCCCTATGACGTTGAAATCTGCGACCTGTGCGTGCGCGAATGCCCGATCGAGGGCGCGATCCGGCTGGAGCCGATGACCAATGTCGAGGGCGACAAGCGTCACGTCCCGGTTGTCGCCTCGAGCTGCGTCGGCTGCGGCGCCTGCGAAATGGTCTGCCCCGCCGAACCCGCCGCCATCGTCATCGACCCCGAAGTCACAAGGGAGCGCGCAGCATGAAATGGTCTTTGCACAAACTGGCAATGATGTTTGGCGCCGAGGGCCGCAAGGCCGGCCCCGACGAAGAAACCCAGGCCGCGCGCGATATGAAGGTCTTGAAAAAGACCCCCGAAGAGGCCGCCAAACGCAAGGCGATCATCGCGCATGAGCTTGAATACCCGCTGGTCAGGAACAAGTGGAAATACCGCCGCTGGGCCTCGATCATCATCATCAACCTGATGTTTGTCGTGTCCTATTCGTGGGACGTGCAGCTGGTCGAAGGGTCTTTGTCGGCGTCGCGTTTCCTTGGCTTTCACATGGCCGATCCGAACGCCGCCCTTCAGGTCATGCTGGCAATGCGCGAGGTAATGCTGAACCTGCTGATCGGCACGGTGACGGTGGTGCTGGTCTGGTGGCTGGTCGGCGGTCGTGCCTTTTGCAGCTGGGCCTGCCCCTATCACCTGCTGGCCGAATGGGCCGAATGGATTCACCTCAAGCTGGCGGAAAGGGGCTGGGTCAAGGACCACCCGTTCCATCGGGGCATGCGGGTGGCGATCTGGATCATCTTCATGGGGCTGGCGTTCTTCACCGGCTATACGGTGTTTGAATATATCAACCCGGTCGGCATCGTGTCGCGCGCGTTGATCTATGGGCCGACCGTGGCGCTGATGTGGGTGATCTTCCTGCTGGGGGTCGAGGTGTTCTTCAGCCGCCGTTTCTGGTGCCGCTATGTCTGCCCGATCGGCCTGACGATGGGGGTGGCAGGCACCGGCGCGCCTCTGGTGGTGAAATACGATCTGTCGAAATGCGTTCACGAGGGCGAGTGCCGGGCCGTCTGTCTGGTGCCACATGTGCTGGATATTACCAAGATGGGCTATGCTTCGGACACGACCGAGTATATTGCGCCCGATTGCACCCGCTGTGGCCTGTGCATTGACGCCTGCCCGCAAAACGCGCTGTCGTTCAAGGTGCGTGGGCTGGACAACATCATCTAGGGGCTCGCCATGATTACCATCAACCGCCTGTCCAAACGTTTTGACCGCCGCGCCGTGCTGGACGAGCTGACGCTGTCGGTCAAGGCGGGCGACCGGATCGCGCTGATCGGTTCGAACGGGGCGGGCAAGACGACGCTGTTTCGCTGTCTCTTGGGACAGTATCGCTATCAGGGCGAGGTGTCCTTTTCCGGTGGCGCGCCAAAGCGGCGCGATGCGCAGGCGCTGGCCCGGATCGCCTTTGTGCCGCAACTGCCGCCGCCGCTGCGGATGCCGGTGGGGGAATTGCTGTCCTTTGCCGAAAAGGGTGCCGGCGCCAGCCGGGCGGTGATGACCGACATCGCCGGGCGTCTGGGCATTGATCTGGCCGAGGTCCGCAACCGTCCGTTCTGGCGCCTGTCGGGCGGGCAAAAGCAGAAGATACTGGTCACCGTGGCGCTGGGCCGTGAGGCTGATTTCATGATCTTTGACGAACCCGCCGCCAATCTGGATCCGGCCGCGCGGGCGGTGTTCATCGACCTTCTGGCCGAACGTCGCAATGCCTCGATGCTGATTGCCAGCCACCGGCTGGAAGAGGTCGCCTCCTTGGTCAATCGGGTGATCGAGCTGGACCGCGGCCGCGTCGTGCTGGATGACGAGGTCATCGACCGGCTGAAAGCAGGCGAGTTTCGCGCCGTCAGCATCACCCTTGCCGAGCCGCACCCGCCCTTTGCCGCCGCCTTGGCCGGCTGGGGCCTTTCCGAGCAGCACGGCGGTCTGAACTATACCGGCCCGGTGCCCGCCGGTGAAACCTTCCGGTTTCTGGGCCTGCTCGCACGCTACGGCAGCCTGATCGAGACGCTTCGTCTGGATCAGGACATGCCCGAAACGGTGGCCTAGCCATGTGCCCAGGCCACCATCATCATCATCGCCGCTCGGTGCTGGGCCTTCTGGCGGCGGCGCCGCTTTTGGCCGCGTGCAAGCCGCAGACCGAAGGCCCGGAAAAGATCCGCTATTCGCGCGAGGTCTGCGAAATCTGCGGGATGATCATTTCTGACCCTTTCTTTGCCTCGGAAGTGCGCGGCGGGCCGCAAAAACGTCTGGTCAAATTCGACGATATCGGCGATGCGGTGCACTGGTTGCAGATGCAGACATGGAAAGACGACCCCGAGGTCGAGTTCTGGGTGATGAGCGCCGAAAACGGCACTGAATGGATGGACGCGCGCGCCTCGTATTATCGTTCGGGGGTTGTCAGTCCGATGGACTATGGTTTTGCCGCGATTCCCGCCTATGAGCCGGGGGCGGTCGATTACGAGACGATGAAAGAGGCGGTTCTGGCCAAGGGGCTTTCCAGCCGATGCCTGCCGCTTGAGGAGACGTATTGATGACCTCCCGGAAAAGCCGCGCAGGCTTTGGCCTGATGATGCGGCTTGAACTGTCGGAATCGCTGCGCTCGCGCTGGTTTCACTTTTATGCCGCGGTGTTGATCGGGCTGATGGTCCTGCTGATCTTTACCGGCATTTCCGAAAGCCGGGTGCTGGGCTTTACCGGCCTGTCGCGGCTTTTGGTGACCTATATCCAGATCACCATGGCGATCTTGCCATTGTTCATCGTGGTGACCACCGCGCGCTCGATGGTGGGTGACCGCGAGGCGGGCAATCTGGAATACATGCTGGCGTTTCCGATCAGCCTGCGGGTCTGGTATTGGGGCCGCTTCGTCGCGCGGCTGCTGCTGATCCTGACCCCGGTTCTGGCGGCCCTGGCGCTGGCGGCGGCCTATGGGCTGGTGCGCGCGCATGAGGTGCCCTGGCGCCACGTTGCGCTTTATTCGGGGCTTGTGGCGGCGCTGTCGGCCTGTTTTCTGGGGATCGGCTTCTTTCTGTCGTCGATCGCCCGCTCGACCGAGGTGGCGCTGGGGGCGAGCCTGTTGATCTGGCTGCTGCTGGTGGCGCTGCTGGATCTGTTGTTGCTGTCGATCCTGATCCAGCAACAGTTCATTCCCGAGGCGGTGATCGCGATTGCGCTGGCCAACCCGCTGCAAGCCTTCCGCACGGCCTCGATGATCCTGTTCGATCCGCAGCTGATCCTGCTGGGGCCAGCGTCCTATGTGATTCTGGATGCTTTCGGGGTGGCGGGCTATGTGGTCTGGGCGATGGTCTATCCGACCGCGCTGGGGCTGGCCTTTGCCGCGCTGGGCTACTGGCGCTTTGCCAAATCCGATCTGGTCTGAGGTCCGAGGGTTCGGGCGTGATGCCAGACCCGGATCGAGGGCGGAGACCGGGTTTGAGTATTTGGGCCAAAAAGAAGCCCGCTCGGGCAAGTCTGGATCCGCGCCGCGCCTGATCGCAACAGGCCCGGATCAGGCCAGAGAGGTCAGCCAGTCAACACTGGCGTCGTCGTCCCATTGCGCCTCGCCGGCGACGGTCAGGATATGCTGGCCGCCGCGGTCCAGAATGGCGGTGGTGGGCAGGCGCTCGAGCCCCAGGGTGCTGCCGAGGTTTTCGCCATCGCCGATCAGCACCGGCAGGTTTTCGATCCCGGTCTCGATGAAGAAGCGGTTCGCGCCGATCGCGCCGCGCCAGTCAAAGCAAAGCGGCAAAACCACGACGGCCTGCCCTTCGAGCCGCTCGGACAGCCGTGAAAGCGAGGGCATTTCGCGCCGGCAGGGCAGGCACCACGGCGCCCAGAGATTGAGCACCACGATCTGCCCCGCGTAGGCGGCAAGCGACACTGTCGCGCCGTCCGCGTCTTTCATCGCAAGCGCGAGGGCGCTGCGGCGCGGGGTGGCGGGCTGCGCCAGCGAGACGGCGGTGGGGGCGGCATCGCCGGCGTTTGTGGCACCCGGCCAAAGCGGCGCGGCGATCGCGGATGCGGCCATGGTCAGGAAACCGCGGCGCGGCAGGCAGGGGGGATGCGGCGTCACTTTACGCCGGCCTCGAGAAAGGCGGCGCGAATGTCGGCCACCATGTCCTCGGCGCTGGTGCCATGCGCGAACCGCTTGATCATCACCCCATCGGGGCCCAGAAACGCGATCGAGGCGGTGTGGTCGACCGAATAGATTTCAGGGTGGGCCGGGTCGGGCGTATTCACCCGGTAGCGGGCGTTGTAGATTTTCACCATATGGTCGGTATAGGCTTTCGGGCCACGCAGACCCTCGATCCGCTTGTCGAAGAAGGCCAGATAGTCGCGCAACAGCAAGGCGGTGTCGTGGTCGGGATCGACGGTGACGAAATAGGGCGTGATGCCGCTGGCCTGGTCGCCCAGGGCTTCCAACACATCCGCGATGGTTGACAGGCTGGTCGGGCAGACATCCGGGCAGCCGGTGTAGCCAAAGTAGATCAGCGCGAATTTGCCTTGCAGGTCTTCGTCGGTGATGGCGTTGCCGTAGAGGTCTTCCATCATGAAGCGGCGTTGCAGCACCGGCTCGATCGGTTCTTCAACCGGAAGATCGAGATCCTCGGCGCGCAGCGGCAGGGCGGAGAGGCAGATCAGGGCGCTGGCAGTTGCCAGAAGGGTGCGGCGATTCATGGCAGGCTCCTTGGATGATGGCCGGACAATAGGATCGGCGCCGGGGCGTGCCTTGACTTTGGTTAGGGAAAGCGGCATCGGCATCGGGTTTTATGACATGGTTCCGCCCGGAGGCCCAGATGATTCAGACGCTTGCTGCCGTGTTGCCCTTTGGCATGATGTTCTTGATGCTGACGCTGGGCATGCGGCTGGATCTGGCGCAGGTGCTGGTCGGGTTGCGCGCGCCGGGGCCGCTGGTGCTGGGGCTTGTGGTGCAGCTTCTGGGGCTGCCGCTGCTGGCGCTGGCGATCGGGCGGCTGGCGGGGCTGGAGCCGGGTTTGCAGGCCGGGCTGATGCTGGTGGCCGCATCACCGGGCGGGATCACCTCGAATTACATCGCCTATCTGGCGCGGGCCGATCTGGCGCTGTCGGTGACGATGACGCTGATCACCAGCCTTGCCGTCGCGCTGAGCCTGCCCTTGGTGCTGGCCTTGGCCGGGGTGGCCTTGCCGGCGCAGGGCGGGCTGATGGCGCTGGGGCTGAAGATGGCGCTGGTCGCCGCGGTGCCGCTGGCGCTGGGGGCGGCGCTGCGGGCCGGGGCGCCCGGTCTGGCGGCGCGGCTGTTGCGCGGCGCCGAGCCCTTGGCCAAGGGCATTTTCGCGCTGCTGGTTCTGGCGACCTTTGTGCAGAACGCCGGGCCGATGGCGGCGCATTTCGCGGTGCTGGGGCCGGCGGTTCTGGCGCTTAATCTGGGCGCGCTGGCGCTGGGGCGGGGGCTGCCTGCGGTCTTGGGCGTGGCGCCGGCGGCCGCACGGGCGATCATGGTCGAGGCCGGGTTGCAAAACGTCGCCGTCACCATCTTTGTGGCCACCAGCCTGCTGGGTCAGCCCGAACTGGCGGTGCCGGGGCTGATCTATGCGGTGATGATGAACCTGTCGGCGGTGGCGCTGATCCTGTCGGCCGGGTCGCGGCGCCGGGCGCGCGGGGGGGCCGCTTGAGGGCGCCAGCCCGCCCCGGCCACCCGGCGCGGCCCGCCAGATCAGACCGCCGCCCGACAGACCGCCGCCCGACAGACCGCCGCCAGATCAGACTGCCGCCAGACCGGCATCCAGCATCGCCTTGATCTCGGCCTTGCCGGTGCCCGCGACGATCCGCATCAGCTCGGTCTTGCCGCGCAGCAGGATCAGCGTCGAGCGGCGCGGGATATTGCGCGCGGTGGTGACCGGGTCGTCTTGCCAGCGGTCCCAGTCAACCTCGACAAAGCGGATCGCGTCGTAGGCCGGGTTTTCGGCCCGCAGCGCTGCGATGACGCGTTGCTGCGCGGCGCAGGTGCTGCACCATGTGGCGTAGTAATCGACCAGCACCACCTTTCCGGCGGCCAGTTCGGCGTCGATCAGGCCGGGTTTGTAGGCCATGCCGGCGGCGCTTGCGGCATGGGGCAGCGTGGCCAGCGGCGCGGCAAGGCTGATCGCGGCGGTCAGGTGCAGAAAATCGCGGCGGTGCATCGGAGGTCTCCTTTTCAAAGCGGTTGGTTCAAAGCGGTTGGCGGTCGGGTCATCAGATGGCGACCGACAGGTCTTGCAGCCAGATCGGCATCAGGTTCAACAGCGCGCCCTCGGTCCGGGCGGCCAGCCCGCTGAGGATCGCCAGCGCGACCAGCACGAAAACCGCGCCGATCAGCGGTCGGGCGCGGGCCGCGATCCGTGCCGCGCGGGCCCGGTTCGCCATGAGCAGGCGGCGCCCGCCATAGGCCAGCGCCAGCAGCACCGTCGATAGCCCGGCGGCAAAGGCGGTCATGATCGCCCCGGCGCTGAGCAGGCTTTCGCCGGTGCTGGCCAGAGCGATGGCGCCGCCCAGCGTCGGCCCGATGCAGGGGCTCCAGGCGGCGCCCAACAGCGCGCCCCCCAGCGCCTGCCCGGCCAGACCGTCGGCCAGACCTTGCCCCGGCGCGCGACCTTGCCCCGGCGCGCGCCCGGACCCGGCCCGCATCACCCGGTCGATCCCGGCATCGGCCTGCGCCGCCACGCCGGCAGTTGCCGCCTGAAAGCCAAACCCCAGCCGCGGCACCAGCAGCACCAGCCCAAAGCCCAGCATCGCCAGCGCGCCCGCCCGCACCATCGTGCTTTCCGAAATGCCAAGGCTGCGCCCCGCGACCGTGACCAGCAGCCCCAGCGCCACGAAGGCCACGCTCATCCCCGCGGTCAGCGCCACCGGCCCCAGCGGATGGCGCCCCGCCGCCGTCGCCAGAACGATCGGCAGCACCGGCAGAACGCAGGGGTTGATCAGGGTCAAAAGCCCCGCTCCATAGGCCAGTATCAGCTCCATCGCGCACCTGTCGGTTGCCTGTTAGCTGCCGATACGCCGCCGCCGGTCGATTGGTTTCACGGTGCGGCTTCACAAAGCCGTCATCGCACCTGCTTCGAGACCTGCACCGCCAGAATCCCGCCGGCGATGATGATCACCCCGACGATATCCATCAGCCCCAGCCTTTCGCCCAGCAGCGCCGCCGCCACCGCCACCCCGAAAAACGGGTTGAGAAAGTGAAACGTGGCAGCCTTGACCGCGCCGATCCGCGCCACCAGCCAGAACCAGACCCATGTCGCGATCACGCCGGGCACCAGCGTGGTATAGGCGAACGCCGCCAGAAGGCGCGGCGACCAATGCACCGTCCAGCTTTCGAACATCAGCGCCGCGACCGCCAGCAGCGCCGCGCCGACGAACATCTGCAACCCGACGATCATCATCACATTGCCGCCCGAGGACGCGCCGCGCACCGACAGTGTCGCCACCGATAGCGCCAGCGCGGCCACAAAGCACAGCACCATGCCAGTCACATCGACCCCGCCCGACAGCCGCGCCCCCATGATGATCGCCACTCCGATGACCCCCGCGACCAGCCCCGCCAGCCCCAGCGGCCGCACCCGGTCGCCAAAGGTCACCCAGCCAAGAAATGCCACCATCAGCGGCATCGTCGAGGCGATGATCGCCGCCAGCGAGGCCTCGATCCACTGCATCGCCACGAAATTCATGCCCAGATACAGCGCGTTCTGGCACAGCCCGAAGATCAGCGTCGCGCGCCACTGCGCCCGGTTCAGCCGCCAGCTTTGCCCCATCATCAGCGCAATCGTGACGCCGATGATCCCCGAGATCAGGAACCGCAGCGCCAGAGCCGTCAGCGGTGGTGCCTCGGCGACGATCATCCGTGCCGAGGTAAAGGCCGATGACCACATCAGCGCAAAGGCCAACCCCATCAAAATCGCGCGAAAATCCATGTCGGTGATCCTTGCCCTGTTCCAACGCGCCCAAGGTCGAAGTGCCCAATTCCGCCCGCGCCCAACCCCGCCCGCGCCCAACCTCGCCACGCCCGACGTCGAAGTGCCCGACGTCGAAGTGCCCGACGCCGCCCCGCGCCCACCCCGGCCTTGGTCACCCGCTGGCGTCCGGTCCGGTCTGGCGGCACTCTGGTCATGAAAAAGGTCGCCCTCGGTATCTCCGAAGGGCGACCCTATCCGATAGCGGTCCACCCGCAAGGGGCGGCGCGCGAAATCAGCCGTTCACGCTGTCTTTCAGCGATTTGGCGATGGTGACTTTCACCTGCTTGTCGGCGGCTTTGGTCATCGTCTCGCCCGTGGCCGGGTTGCGCACTTGACGCTCGGGACGGGCGCGGCACGATACCTTGCCAATCCCCGGCAGCGTGACCGCGCCACCGGCGGCGACTTCACGGGTCACGACATCCGCCACGGCATCCAGCGCAGCCGAAGCGGTTTTCTTGTCCGCACCCATGGCTTCGGCCAGAGCGGCGACAAGCTGGGTCTTGGTCATCGGTTTCGACATATCTGTCTCCTCTCATACGCCCCTTTGCGGGGTCATCAGGGCCGCAATCTGGCGGCTTGGTGGCCATGTAACACACGGTTTTTTGCCCTATGGCAAGGGGTTTTCGCGTCAATTGCCCGGTTTTCGCCGCGTCAGAGGAACGCGGTCTCATCAAAGCTGCGCAACTTGCGGCTGTGGATGCGTTCCAAAGGCATCTCGCGCAGCCGTTCCATCGCGCGAATACCGATCAGCAGATGGTTGGCCACCTGGGTCTTGTAGAAGGCGGTCGCCATCCCCGGCAGCTTCAATTCGCCATGCAGCGGCTTGTCCGAAACGCAAAGCAGCGTGCCATAGGGCACCCGAAACCGGAACCCGTTGGCGGCGATCGTGGCGCTTTCCATATCCAGCGCGATGGCGCGGCTTTGGCTGAGCCGCTGCACCGGGCCGGACTGGTCGCGCAATTCCCAGTTGCGGTTGTCGATCGTGGCCACGGTGCCGGTGCGCATGATCCGTTTCAGATCATAGCCTTCCAGCTGCGTCACCTCTTCGACCGCCTCTTCCAGCGCGATCTGGATTTCCGCCAGCGCCGGGATCGGCACCCAGACCGGCAGATCGTCATCCAGCACATGATCTTCGCGCAGATAGGCATGGGCCAGCACGAAATCGCCCAGCTGCTGGCTGTTGCGCAGCCCGGCGCAGTGGCCAACCATCATCCAGGCATGCGGGCGCAGCACCGCGATATGGTCCGTCGCGGTCTTGGCGTTGCTGGGGCCAACGCCGATATTGACCAGCGTGATGCCCTGTCCGTCGGGCCGCTTGAGGTGATAGCTGGGCATCTGCGGCGTCTTGCCGGTGCTTTCCAGCGGATCGTCGCAGCCGCGGATCGACGCGTTGCCCGGCCCGACGAATTCGCTATACCCCGAGCTCGGGTCGCCCAGCATCCGCCGCGCCACCATCTCGAATTCCTCGACGTAGAACTGGTAGTTGGTGAACAGCACATGGTTCTGGAAATGGTCGGCGTTGGTCGCGGTGTAGTGCGACAGCCGCGCCAGCGAATAATCGACCCGCTGCGCGGTAAACGGCGCCAGGTGGCCTGACCCGTCCGGGTTCGCCCCGGCGGTGCCGTTGACGATATCGTCGTTCATCGTCGCCAGATCGGGCACGTCGAACACATCGCGCAGGGGAAAGTCCAGCACCCCCTCTTGCGGCACGTTCACCTCGGGATTGGCGGCGACGGCAAAATGCACCGGCATCGGCGTGGTCGAGGGCCCGACCTCGACCGGCACCCCGTGGTTGCGGATCAGATGGCCCAATTGCTGCACCAGATAGTGCCGGAACAGATCGGGCCGGGTGATCGTGGCAACATAGGTGCCGGGCAACGAGACATGACCAAAAGCCATCCGGTTGTCGGCCTTGGCGTGGCTGGTCGTGGTGATCCGCACCTCGGGGTAAAAGGCGCGAAACCGCGCCAACGGCCGCCCCGAGCGCAGCGTCTCGTTGAACTTGTCCAGCAGGAACTCGGTCGATTGCGCGTATAGCGCCTCAAGCCGCGCCACCGCCGCGGCGGCATCGGTGAACAGCTCGGGCGGGGTCGGGTGCGGACTCATCGTCGTCAGATTATCGGTTTTGTTCATATCGGGTGCTTCCATTTTCGGAACGTCATTCAGGGCAAGGGTTCAGGCCTCGCCGGGGTCTTTGAACAGATTGGTCAGTTCGAAACGCGTCACATCGACCAGCCCCAGATCCGAGATCCGTATTTCCGGGATCACCACCAGCGCCAGCAGGCTGTGCTGCATATAGGCATTGTTCAGCGTGCAGCCACAGTCGGCCATCGCGGTCACCATCCGCTGCGCGCTTGCGGCGACCTCGGCGGCGGGGGCGTCCGACATCAGCCCGGCAATCGGCAGCGGCACGGCGGCGATTTCGGCGCCATCGCGCCACACGGTAATGCCGCCGCCCATCTCGCCCAGCCGGTTCGCGGCGGCGGCCATCATCGCGGCATCGGTGCCGACCACGATCATGTGGTGGCTGTCATGCGCGACGGTTGACCCGATCGCCATCCGGCCCTGATAGCCAAACCCCGACACGAACCCGTTGACCACGCCGCCGGTGCCGCGGTGCCGCTCGACCAGCGCGATCTGGGCGATGTCGCGTGCCGGGTCGGCAGGCACCAGCCCCTCGGCCACCGCCATCTCGGCGGTCAGCGCCTTGGTCGGCGCCTGATTTTCGACCACGCCGATCACCCGCGCGGTGACGGTGTTGGCGCCCTCGGGGGCGGCAATCGCAAAGTCCTCGGCCGCCAGCCGCTTGCCCAGATTGACCGTTTGGCGCGCGCTTTCGGGCCAGTCGTAATGCGGGCAGGGCACCGTCAGCACGCCCCCCTCCGCCACCGTCACCCCGCGCGCGATCACCCGCTCAATCGGCAGCAATCGCAGATCCGAGGTCAGGATCAAGTCGGCCCGCCGCCCCGGTGTGATGCTGCCCAGTTCGCGTTCCAGCCCGAAATGCGTCGCGGTGTTGATCGTGCACATCTGCAGCGCCACCAAGGGCTCGCAGCCGCAGGCGATCGCGTGGCGCAGAACGCGGTTCATATGGCCTTCGTGGACCAGTGTGCCCGAATGGCAATCATCGGTGCACAGGATGAAGCTGCGCGGATCAAGGCCCTTTTCCGTCACCGCCGTGATCTGCGTTTCCACGTCATACCACGCCGATCCCAGCCGCATCATCGACCGCATCCCTTGCCGCACCCGCGCCACCGCATCGGCCTCGCAGGTGCCTTCGTGATCGTCGGCGGCGCCACCGGCGACATAGGCGGCAAAGGCATGGCCCAGATCGGGGCTGGCGTAATGGCCGCCGACGGTCTTGCCGGCGCGCATCGTTGCGGCCATTTCCGCCAGCATCTTCGCATCCCCCGCCACCACGCCGGGAAAGTTCATCATCTCGCCCAGACCGATGATGCCGGGCCAGCCCATCGCCTCGGCCACATCTTCGGCCGAGATTTCAAAGCCCGTGGTTTCCAGCCCCGGCGCCGAGGGCGCGCAGCTGGGCATCTGGGTGTAGATGCTGACCGGCTGCAACGCCGCCTCGTCATGCATCATCCGCACGCCCCGAAGGCCCAGCACATTGGCGATTTCATGCGGGTCGGTGAACATCGTCGTGGTGCCATGCGGGATCACCGCGGCGGCAAACTCGGCCGGGGTCAGCATGCCGCTTTCGATATGCATATGGCCATCGACCAGACCGGGGATCATGTAGCGCCCCTCGGCCTCGATCACCTCGGTATCGGGGCCGATGCAGTGCCCCGCGTCCGGCCCGATATAGGCAAACCGCCCCATCGCCACCGCCACATCATGGCCCGGCAAGACCTCGCGCGTGTGGACATTGACCCACTGCCCGCCACGGATCACCAGATCGGCAGGCACCCGACCCATGGCGACGGCAATCAGATGCGGCGCGGCCTCGGCCCAGGATTTCAAAGAATTCATCGTTTCCATGCCGAAATCTGTCATCACGCCGCGCCCCTTGCAAGTGACGTTGTGATGAAACCGCGCGCGCGCTATCAAAGCCGAAAGGAGCCCCGCCATGAAGCCCCTCGTCACCATCACCTATTGCACCGGCTGCAACTGGCTGCTGCGCGCCGGCTGGCTGGCACAAGAGCTTTTGCAAAGCTTTGGCGACGATCTGGGCGGGGTGACGCTGGTGCCCGGCCATGGCGGCGTCTTTGCGATCAGCGTTGCGGGTCAGCCGCTGTGGGACCGCAAGACCGATGGCGGCTTTCCCGAGGCCGCCGCGCTCAAGCGCCGCCTGCGCGACGTGATCGCCCCGGACCGCGACCTTGGGCATCTTGACCGCGCGGCGCGGGGCGGGCCAGAGGGCGACCCTACAACCGACTCTCCAACCGACCCCGCAACTGACCCCACGGCTGGGGCGAAACCATGACGGCGCCGGTGAAAACGCTGCTGTCGCTGGGGCATGGCTATTCGGCGCGGGCGCTGGGGCGGCGGTTGCTGGCCGAGGGCTGGCAGGTCATCGGCACCACCCGAAACGCCGAAAGCGCGGCCCGCCTTGCCGCCGAGGGGGTAACGCCGGTGCTCTGGCCCGGCACGCCGCTGGCGCCGCTCTTGGCGCGGGCGACGCATCTGCTGAGCTCGGTCGCGCCGGGGTCCGAGGGCGACCCGGTTCTGGCGCGCGAAGCGGCGGCCATCGCGGCCGCAGCACCGCATCTGCAATGGCTGGGCTATCTGTCCACCACTGGCGTTTACGGCGACCACGGCGGCGGCTGGGTCGATGAGATGACCCCCCTGACCCCCGCCACCGACCGGGGCCGCGCCCGTGTCACCGCCGAGGCGGCCTGGCAGGTGCTGGCCAAGGCCAGCGGTCTGCCGCTGCATGTGTTTCGGCTGGCGGGGATCTATGGTCCCGGCCGCGGCCCGTTCGAAAAGGTCCGCGATGGCAGCGCGCGCCGGATCATCAAGCCGGGTCAGGTGTTCTCGCGCATTCATGTTGACGACATCGCCACCACGCTGGCCGCCAGCATCGCCCGCCCGAACCCCGGCGCGATCTACAACGTCTGCGACGACGACCCCGCCCCGCCCGAGGACGTTCTGGCCCATGCCGCCGCGCTGCTGGGCCTGCCGCCGCCCCCCGCCGTGGCCTATGACGCGGCCCGGATGACACCGATGGCGCGCAGTTTCTATGCCGAATCCAAACGCGTGCGCAATGACCGGATCAAGTCCGAACTGGGCGTGGTGCTGCGCTATCCCGACTATCGCAGCGGCCTTGCCGCGCTGCTGGCCACGGCCCAAGGCCGGGACGCCTGAGATCACCCCGCCACAGGCCCTACCCCCGAAGCGGCGCCCCTGACGCGCGCCCCAAAACCGCCCCGCCCCAAAACCGCCCCGCCCCAAAACCGCAATGCCGAAAAGCCCGCGCCGCTAGCGCGCGCCGCCCGACGACAGCCGGCTGGACAGCAAATCCCCCGATTCCGCCAGAATTGGATAGGCCACCATCGAAAATGACGTGTTCACCGTCTTCAGCGCCCGCAGCGTTTCCTGATGGATGTTCGAGGTCTCGATGCTTTCCGCCAACCCCTGCCGCAGCCGCCCCAGATGCGAGCGTTGCAGCGCCTGCTCGATCTCGCGCACGGCCTCTTTTTCGGCCACCAACTCGCGCGCGGCATCGGGTTCCAGCGTCATCAGCACGTTCAACGCCAGTTGCACATTCGACAACACCCGGTCGTGGAAATCGCAGATCTCGCGCCAGCCGGGTTCGGAAAACGCGACCCCGGAAACATGCATCCGCCGCGCCAGCCCCAGCATTGACCGCGCAATCGCATCGCCCGCCGCCTCGAGGTTGATCGCGATCGTTGACAGCTCCATGCTGCGCCGGGCGGTGGCCTCGTCCAGCTGGCCCCGGTTGATCTGCGCAAGGTAAAGCTTGGTCTCGAAGTGCATCCGGTCCACGGCCTTTTCCTGCAACTCGATCGCGGCGGCGGTGGCATCGTCCCAAGTCTGATACATGCCGATGACCGACCGCAGCATGGTCTCGATTTCCTCACCGATCCGCAGCACTTCGCGCGCCGCACAGGCCATCGCCCGGTCGGGCGTGTCCAGCGCCACGGGGTCCAGCGCCGAGACCCGCACCAGCGCCCCAGCCGGGTCCGCCTTGGGCGGCATCAGCGCAGTCGCCGCGCGGGTCACCGGCCCGACCAGCGGGATCAGCAGCACCGCCAGCAGCAGGTTGAACGCCAGATGCAGGTTGATGACCACCCGCGCCGAGCTGGCGCCCAGCCACTCCAGCGGCGGGTTGAACAGGATGATCGCGCCCAGCACCAGCGCCGCCCCGCCGCCGCGCAGCGCCAGATTGGCGACCACCACGCGCCGCGCCTCCAGCGGCTGCGCCAGCGTCAGCACATAGGCAATGAACGAGCCGCCCAGATTGGCCCCCAGCACCATCGCCACCGCCGCCGGCATCGGCATCACCCCTTGCAAGACCAGCGTCACGAACAGCAACACCGCCGCGACCGAGCTGTGCACCACCCAGGCGAACACCGCCCCCAGCGCGAAAGAGGTCAACAGATCGCGGCCCAGATAGCCCATCGCCGCGGCCATGCCCGAACTGTCGCGCAGCGGATCGGTCGCCACCCGGATCATGTCCAGCGACACGAAGATCAGCGACAGCCCGATCAGGATTCGCCCGATCTGGCGCACCCGGCGTTCCTGCCCGCGCAAAAACAGCGCGACGCCGGCCAGCAGCAGCACCGGCACCAGCCAGCTTTGCCGCACCAGCAGGATCTGCGCCACCACCGCCGAGCCAAGATCGGCGCCCAGCATCATCGCCAGCGCCGCCGAGGCCACAATCGTGCCGCTGGCGGCGAAATTCGTCACCAGAATTGCCACCGCGGTCGAACTTTGCAGCATCACCGCCGCCGCCGCCCCGGTGCCTGACGCCATCAGCCGGCTGTCCGAAGACCGCCTCAGCCAGCGCCGCAGCGGCACCGAAAACGCCCGCTCGACCCCGGTGCGCACCAGCCGCACCGCCCAGATCAACAGCGCCGCCGCCCCTGCGACATGCAGGACAAACAGAAGGGGGCTGGGGGTGTCCAAGTCGGGCCTGCTTTCTTTTGTTGGGCCAGTCCGGCATCGCGCGGACTTATACCGTTTGGTAGAATTCTGTTGCCATGCGCGCGGGCTTGGCAATAGGCTTGACGAAAATTTGTTACAAAAATACGCGACAATTTACGCGACCATGTCGCTTTGCATCCTGGGGAGGATACCATGAAAAAACACACGCTTGGCGTTTCCGTTGCGGCCCTGACCCTGGCGTTTGGCGCGCAGGCGGCACAGGCTGAACGGCTCAGCCTTTATTGTGCCGCACAGGAAGAATGGTGTCAGGCCATGGCGCGCGGCTTTGAAGAGGCCTCGGGGATCGACGTTGACATGACCCGGAAATCTTCGGGCGAAACCTATGCGCAGCTTCAGGCCGAGGCCTCGAATCCGAAGGGCGATGTCTGGTGGGGCGGCACCGGTGACCCGCATCTACAAGCCGCCGAAGAAGACCTGACCGAACCCTATATCTCGCCGATGCGCGACCAGTTGCACCCCTGGGCGCTGGCGCAGGCCGCCTCGGCGGGCGACAAGACGATCGGCATTTATTCCGGCGCGCTCGGGTTTGGCTATAACACCGATCTGCTGGCCGCCAACAACCTGCCCGAGCCGAAATGCTGGGAAGACCTGACCAAGCCCGAATTCAAGGGCCAGATCCAGATCGCCAACCCGAATTCCTCGGGCACGGCCTATACCACGCTGGCCACCATGGTGCAGCTGTTCGGCGAGGACGGCGGCTTTGACTACATGAAGCGCCTGCATGCCAATGTGAACCAATACACCAAGTCCGGCTCGGCGCCGATCAAGGCGGCGGGGCAGGGCGAAACCACCGTCGGCATCGTGTTCATGCATGACGCCGTGGCGCAGACCGTCGCCGGCTTCCCGATCGTCACCGTCGCCCCCTGCGAGGGCACCGGCTACGAGATCGGCTCGATGTCGATCATCAAGGGCGCGCGCAACATGGAGGCGGCGAAAAAGTTCTACGACTGGGCGCTGAGCAAAGAGGCGCAGGACCTTGCCCTTGGGGTCAACGCGTTTCAGGTGATGTCGAACGTCGGCGCCGCGAAATCCGAGTTTGCGCCCGACCTGTCGGCGATCAAGCTGATCGACTATGACTTCAAGAAATACGGCTCCAGCGACGAACGCCAACGTCTTCTGAGCAAATGGGATACCGAAGTCTCGACGCTGCCGCAGTAAGCCGTTTGCGGACCGTCAGCCTTGAAAAGACTACCCATCCGGTTCTGATCTTCTGGATCGTTGCCGGATGGGTCGGGTTCGCGCTTCTGCCCTGGTATGGGCTGGAAGAGTTCTGGTCGTTCGACTGGCTGCTGGACGGCTGGCCGACCCGGCCCGACGCCGCCCCCGCGGCGGTCTTGCTGGCGCTGGGGCAAAAGCTGTGGCTGGCGCCGATGCTTCTGGCGCTGGCGGCGCCGCTTCTGGTGCTGGGGCGGCGCAAGACCGATCCGCTTTATGCCCGCGTGCTGATCCTTGCGGGCGGCTTTGGCTTTGCCTGGCTGGTGGCGCAGGGCCTTGGCATCGGCTTGCGCGGCTGGACCGCGCCCTGGCTCGAGGCGCTGTTCGGCCCGCTTGGAACGCGCCAGTTCGGCATGGGCTATGGCGCGCTGATAACCGCCTCGGCCTTCCTGTTCCTGTTCACCCAAGGCATCGCGGCGCGCGGCGCGGTCGGCGGCGATGTGTTTGTCACCGGCGCCATCGGCGGGGTGATCGCCGTGGTCACGATCTTTGTGTTCTACCCGATCCTGAAGATGCTGCTGTCGGCCTTTGCGGTCAAAGGCGGCGGCTATTCGCTGGCCGGGTTCTTTGACAGCATGTTTTCGAACCGGATCTGGGGCCTTGGCTGCCTGAACGGCGCACGCTGCGGCGTGGCGTGGAATTCGCTGTTTCTGGCGGTGCTGGTCGGGGTGCTGACCACCGCGCTGGGGCTGGTCTTTGCGCTGGTGCTGACGCGGTCGGGGTTTCGCTTCAAGGGCGCGCTTCGGGCGCTGACAGTGCTGCCGATCATCACCCCGCCCTTCGTCATCGGCCTGGCGATCATCCTGCTGTTCGGCCTGTCGGGCGCGGTGACGACCTGGACGGCCGACCTGCTGGGCGTGCGCCCGACGCGCTGGATCTACGGCCTGCCCGGCATCCTGATCGCGCAGGTTCTGGCCTTTACGCCGATTGCCTTTCTGGTGCTGATCGGCGTGGTCGAGGGCGTCAGCCCGTCGATGGAAGAGGCCGCCCAGACGCTGCGCGCGAACCGCTGGCAGACCTTTCGCACCATCTCGCTGCCGCTGATGCGGCCCGGTCTGGCCAATGCGTTCTTGCTGGGGTTCATCGAATCCATGGCCGATTTCGGCAACCCGCTGGTGCTGGGCGGCAATTACGACGTGCTGTCAACCGAGATCTTCTTTGCCATCGTCGGCGCGCAATATGACCAGAGCCGGGCGGCGATTCTGGCGATCGTGTTGTTGGCCTTCACGCTGGGGGCGTTCTATGTGCAGCGTTTCTGGCTGGGGCGCAAAAGCTATACCACGGTGACCGGCAAGGGCGATGCGGGCGTGCATCCGGCGATGCCCGCCGGGCTGGCGGTGCCGGTCTATGTGATCGCCGCCCTTTGGGTCGCCTTTACCGTGGTGATCTACGGGATGATCCTTTACGGCTCGGTGGTGCAGCTTTGGGGGGTCGATGACACGATCACGCTCAAGCATTACCTGACCGCGTTCCGGGTGTCGTTTGCCGATGGCGCGCTGCGCTGGACCGGCTCGGCCTGGGACAGCTTTTTCACCACGATCGTGATTTCGACCCTTGCGGCGCCGCTGACCGCGGCGGTCGGGCTGATTACCGCCTACCTGCTGACGCGGCAGAACTTTGCCGGCAAGCGGGCGTTTGAATTTGGCACCATGCTGTCGTTTGCAATCCCCGGCACGGTGATCGGCGTCAGCTATATCCTGGCCTTCAACGTGCCGCCGATCGAGATTACCGGCACCGGGCTGATCCTGATTGTCAGCTTCGTGTTTCGCAACATGCCGGTGGGGGTGCGGGCGGGCATCGCCTCGATGTCGCAGCTTGACAGATCGCTGGACGAATCCTCGCTGACGCTGGGCGCGAATTCGTGGCAGACCTTCCGCCGGGTGATCTTGCCCTTGCTGCGCCCGGCGATCCTGGCCGCATTGGTCTATAGTTTCGTGCGGGCGATGACGGCGATCTCGGCGGTGATCTTTCTGGTCTCGGCGCGCTATGACATGGCCACCAGCTATATCATCGGCCGGGTCGAGAACAACGACTACGGCCTTGCCATCGCCTATTCCACCGCGCTGATCTTTGTGATGCTGGCGGCGGTCGGGCTTTTGCAACTGGCGGTGGGGCGCACCCGGATCGGGCGCCGCACCAGCCATGACCCCAAAGGAACCTGAGATGACCGAAGCCCTCAAGTCCGGCGTCCACGCCAAAGCCGCCTCGGTCAGCTTTCAGGGTGTGACCAAGGTCTATGGCCGCAAGGTTGTCGCGGTCGATGATGTCAGCCTGGAGATCGCGCCGGGCCGGCTGGTCACGCTGCTCGGCCCCTCGGGCTGCGGCAAGACCACCACGCTGCGGCTGATCGCGGGGTTGGAGATGGTCACCTCGGGCAAGATCCTGATCGGTGACATGGATGTCACCACGCTGCCCGCGACCGACCGCGACGTGTCGATGGTGTTTCAGTCCTACGCGCTGTTTCCGCATATGACGGTGCTGGAAAACGTCAGCTACGGGCTCAAGTTCTCAGGCTTTGCCAAGGCCGATTGCCGCGACCGGGCGATGGCGGGGCTGGGTCTTGTCGGGTTGACCGACTATGGCGCGCGGCTGCCGTCCGAGCTGTCGGGCGGCCAGCAGCAGCGCGTTGCCGTGGCCCGCGCGCTGGTGCTGGAACCGCAGGTGCTGCTGTTTGACGAGCCGCTGTCAAATCTGGATGCCAAGCTGCGCCGACAGGTGCGCGAAGAGATCCGCGAGATCCAGCAGAACCTGGGCCTGACCGTGGTCTATGTCACCCACGATCAGGAAGAGGCACTGGCGGTCTCGGACGAGATCGTGGTGATGCGCAACGCCGCCATCGCCCAGATCGGCACGCCGCGCGATCTGTATGAGGCGCCCGCCGATGCCTTCGTGGCCGATTTCATCGGCGAGGCCAACCTGATCCCTTGCGAGATCGTCAGCACAAAGGGCGACACCGCCGAAATCTCGATCGGCGGCTATCTGCACAGCCTGCCGTCGCGCGGATTGCCCCCCGGCCCGGCACAGCTGGCGGTGCGCCCCTCACGGGTGCGGGTGCTGAAAGGCGCGGGCGAGGGCGTTCCGGCGGTGATCGAAAAGGCCACCTATGTCGGCAGCCGGATGGAATATACCGTCGGCGCCGCCTTCGGGTCGTTGTTCGCGGTGCTGGATGACGTGACCGACCCGTTCAAGCCGGGGCAAGAGGTCACGCTTTCGTTTGCGGCGTCGGGTCCGGTGCTGTTGCCCGGCTGAGGCGCTTGCGGCACCTGCGGGAGCCTCCGGCGGGAGTATTTCTGCCAAAAAGAAGCCGCGAGGGGGCGGGCCGCCGGGGCCCGGATCGGGGATCGGGAGCCTCGGGCGTGGCCGCAGGGGGCCGGCGTTGGTGCCCGCCTCGGGCTTGGCGCTCAGCCATAGGCGCAGTCGGCCAGTTTCACGATATCGTCCCAGCAGTCGGCGGCGCCCAGCACGACGCGGCCACCGCGCGCGATCGAGACATCGGCATCGACCGGCTCGACCTTGCCGCCGGCTTCGGCCACGATCAGATGCCCGGCCAGGTAATCCCAGGCGTTCATATGTTCCTCGAGATAGCCCAGAATCCGCCCCGAGGCGACATAGGCCAGCGACAGCCCGCCCGACCCGTTGCGCCAGAACACGCCGCCCTCGTCGATCACCGCATTGACCAGACGCTTGATCGCGTCGCTGGGGGTGCGCCCGGAAAAGCCGACCCCGATCGAGCCGTCGCGCAGGCTTTTGCCGGTGGCGCAGCGGATCGGGCGGTCGTTGCAAAAGGCGCCACCGCCGCGGCGGGCGTGGTGCATCTCGTCATGCACCGGGTCATGGATCACGCCGATCTCGGTGCGGCCGGCGCGCACGCAGGCCAGGATCACGCACCATTGCGGGATGCCGTTGATGAAGTTCGTGGTGCCGTCGATCGGGTCGATGACCCAAGTGTAGCCGCTGGAGCCGGGATCTGGCGCGGCCTCTTCACCGACGATGCCATCGTCGGGAAAGGCCTTGGCGAGGGCGGCCCGCACCGCCAGCTCGACGTTCTTGTCGGCCTCGGAGACAAAGTCCTGATGGCCCTTGGTTTCGATCGTCAGCCGGTCCCAGCGGCGAAAATACGCCAGCGCCATGGCGCCCGCTTCGCTTGCAATTCTTTGCGCCTCGGCATAGCGCCGGGTGATCTCGTTTGCTGGCATCGGTCCCTCACCTTTGTCGATGAACTTTGTGAAAGGCTATCAGCATGATCCCCCCGATGGGAAATGCGATCTTTGACCCCGCCGGGTTTCGGGCGGCGATCTTTGATCTGGACGGGACGTTGGTGCATTCTGAACCGGCCTGGGAAGAGGCCAAGGTCATCGTGGCGCGGCGCTATGGGGCGACCCCGTCGCGGGCGCTGCTGGATGCCCATGTCGGGCGCGGGCTGGCGGGATTTCTGGACGATCTGTTCGGCACGCCGTTGCCGGCGCAAACGCATCGCAAGCTGGGCGACGAGATCGGCGCCGAGGCCGACCATCTGTTGCCACGGATGCGCGAACCGGTGCCGGGCGCGGCCGAATTCTTGCGGCATATGCACCGGCAGGGCTTGCGGATCGCGGTCTGTTCCTCGAGCCCGCGGCGGCACATTCTGGCGGCGCTTGACCATCTGGACCTGCGGGGCGAGGTCGAGGCCATCGTCTCGGGGGCCGAGTTGCCGCGCGGCAAGCCGGACCCGCTGCCGTTCGTGACCACCCTTGCGGCGCTGCGGCTGGCGCCGGTTCACGCCTTCGCGATCGAGGATTCGCTGCCCGGCGCGCGCTCGGCGCAGGGTGCGGGGCTGGTCACGCTGGCGGTCGGGCCGGGCTGCACCCGCCGCCCCGAGTTCGGTTTTTGCGCCCATCGCGCCGAAACCTATGCTGATCTGCCCCTGCCCGCCGGTTTTGGGCAACCCCGCTGAGCGGCCTGCCGTCAGGCCGCGGCAAGCGCCATTTCGCGTTCCCGGACCGGCAGATGCACAATCGCCGAAAACGCTCCGACGCCGACGCCGATCCACCAGACCATCGTATAGTCGCCGTAAAGATCGTAAAGCTTGCCGCCCAGCCAGACCCCCAGAAACGACCCGATCTGGTGGCTTAGAAACACAAATCCGTAAAGCGTGCCCATGTAGCGCAGCCCGTAGATATGCGCGATCAGCCCCGAGGTCAGCGGCACCGTCGCCAGCCACAGCGCCCCCATCGACACCGAAAACAGCACCACCGTCACCGGCGTGATCGGCATCAGGATGAACGTCGCCGCAATCACCGTGCGGGCCGCGTAGATCGCCGCCAGCAGGTATTTCTTGGTCCAGCGCTTGCCCATCCAGCCGGCCAGAATCGTGCCGCAGATATTGGCCAGGCCGATGATCGAGATCGCCGCCGCCCCCAGCGCCGAGGTCGAGGATATGCCCAGCCCCGCCAGCATTCCCGACGGATCGACGGCGCCGCACATCTCGGTCACCATTGCCGGGAAATGCGCGGTGATAAAGCCAAGCTGATAGCCGCACGAGAAAAAGCCTACGAAAATCAATATGTAAGACGGGTCCTGAAACGCGCGTCGCAGGACGGCGCCCATGCTTTGTTCCAGCTCGGCGCGGCTGGCGCGGGCCGGGGCACGCAGCAAGGGCAGCGCGAAAAGCGCCATCAGGATGATCGCGGCAAAGAGGATGAATACCGTCTGCCAGGGGAAATAGGCCAAAAGCCCGGCCGCCAGCGGCGCGCCGAAAACCTGCCCCGCCGACCCGGCGGCGGTGGCAATCCCCAGGCTGAGGCTGCGATTTGCGTCGCTGGTGGCGCGCCCGACCACCGCAAGGATTACCCCGAACCCGGTGCCGGCAATGCCGAAACCGACCAGCACCTCAAGCATCTGGTGCTGCAGCGGCGTCACCGCAAAGGACGACAGCACCAACCCGAGCGCGTAGAGTATCGCCCCCGCAAAGATCGCGCGGCGGTCGCCAAAACGTTCGGCCAGCGCGCCGAAGATCGGCTGCCCGATGCCCCAGGCAAGGTTCTGGATCGCGATTGCCAGGCTGAATTCGGCGCGCGGCCAGCCGAATTCGGCGGCGATCGGAATCTGGAACACGCCAAAGCTGGCGCGGATCGAAAAACCCAGCATCAGGATGATCGCGCCCCCGATCAATACGGGGGTAATCAGGCGGGCGTTGTTCATCGGGAACCTCGGTTTGCGCGGCGCGCAGAGGACAACATGTCGCAGGGCGGGGTCAATGGCGCATTTGTAGCGGGCACAATCGCAACTTGCGCGGCGGGCGCGACCATGGCCCAATGGCGGCGCGCAAAGCGACCGGGGTCCGGCGCCGGGCGGCCAAGAGGTATTGCATGTATACGGTCATCGGAACGGTCGAATCGCGGGCATTGCGGGTGCTGTGGATGCTTGAGGAATTGGGCCAGCCCTTTACCCATGTGGTGGCCGCGCCGCAGTCCGAAGGGGTGGTGGCGTTCAACCCGGCGGGCAAGGTGCCGGTGCTGATCGTCGATGGCACGCCGATCACCGACAGCACCGCAATCATCCAGTATCTGGCCGATCATCATGGCGCGCTGACCTATCCCGCCGGCACGCTGGAACGCGCCCGGCAGGACAGCCTGACGCAATTCCTGCTGGACGAGTTTGACGCGGCGCTGTGGATGGCCGCGCGGCACAGCTTTATCCTGCCTGAAGAGCTGCGCCACTCGGCGATCAAGAACTCCCTGCGCTGGGAGTTTGAACGCAGCCAGAAGGTGCTGGTGGCGCGGATGGGCGAGGGGCCGTTCATCATGGGCGAGGCGATGACCGTGCCCGACATCCTGCTGACCCATTGCGGGATCTGGGCGCTGAGCGCGCGGTTTCCGATCGTCGAGTCGCGGCTGAGCGCGTATCTGGCGCGGATGCGCGCCCGCCCGGCACTGCTGCGTGCGCTGGCCAGAACCGGGGGGCCCGCCCCCCGGACCCCCGGGAGTATTTAGGCCAAAAAGAAGCGCAGTCGGTTGGCGGTGTCGGGGTTTGGTGGTGGCGGGGTTCAGCGGTGTCGGGCGGCGGCGCGGCCGGCGTGCAGCCCGGTGGACAGGCAGCCGGTCAGCAGATAGCCGCCGGTCGGGGCCTCCCAATCCAGCATCTCGCCGCAGGCGAAGGTGCCGGGCAGGGCGGTCAGTTCCAGATCGGGGGTCAGCGCGTCGCGTTGGATACCGCCCGCTGACGAGATCGCCTCGGCGATCGGCCGCGGGCCGGTGTGGCGCACCGGCAGCGCCTTGAGGCGCTGGGCGAGGGCCGGGGCGGTCTTGGGCAGGGGCCGGCCCCATTCGTGCAACAGCGCGAGCTTGACCGGATCGAGGTGCAGCGTCTTGCGCAGCCAGTTGGCGGTGGTGTCGCGCCCCTGCGGGCGCGCAAGCCGGCCGATCAGTTCGGTCAGGCTGCGTTCGGGCGCGAGGTCCAGTGTCAGCGCGGCGCCATCGCGCACCGCGGCCGAGATCGCGTAGACGCCGCCGCCCTCGATGCCGTTCGGGGTGATGACCCATTCGCCCCGGCTGATCTGGCCCGCGGCCGCCAGCGCGCAGCCTTTGACCGGGGTGCCGAAATGCGCCGTCATATGCGCCGACCATGGCACCGTGAAGCCCATGTTGGCGGGGCGCAACGGCGCAATCGCCACGCCCGCCGCCGCCAGCAGCGGCACCCATGCCGCGTCCGAGCCAAGCCGCGGCCAGCTTGCGCCGCCCAAGGCCAGAACGCAGACCTTGGGGCGCAGGGTCTGGCGCCCCTCGGGCGTGTCGAACACAAACCCTTGATCCAGCCCGACCCAGGCCCAGCGGGTGCGCATCACCACCCCCATCCCCGCCAGGCGTGCCAGCCAGGCGCGCAGCAGCGGCGAGGCCTTCATGTCGGTCGGAAACACCCGCCCGGTCGAGCCGGTAAACAGCGCGATCCCCAGATCCTCGGCCCAGGCGCGGATCTGCTCGGGGCCGAAACGGGCCAGCATCGGCGCCAGCCAGTCGCTGTCATAGGCGGCGGCAAAGCGGGCGAGGGGCTCGTCGCGGGTCAGGTTCAGACCCGATTTCCCGGCCATCAGAAATTTGCGCGCCGGGCTGGGGCGGGCCTCGGTCAAAAGCACCTTTCGGCCCGCGCGGGCCAGCGCCTCGCAGGCCATCAGCCCCGCCGGGCCCGCGCCAATCACCAATGCGTCAAGGTCGTGCGGTTCGGTCATAGCGGCAACGCGCCTTTCACATGCAGCACGCGCTGCGGATAGGGAATTTCGATCCCCTCGGCCTGAAGCGTGTTCCAGACCGCGAACCGGACCTTGCTTTCAAACTTGTTCTTGCCGTCATCAATGCCGCTGTCGCCAAAGCCGCGCAGTTCGACATCGGGGCCATCGGGGCTGGCCAGCACGAACGGCAGCTTTGCCACCGCCGCTTCGATCAGCGCCGGAACCCGGTTGATATCGGTGTCATAGCTGACCGAAAACGCCACCTCATAGCGGTTCGCCGAACCTTGGTCGGAATAGTTCACCACCCGCGTGGTGATGAAATGTTCGTTTGGAACGACGATCCAGCGGCCGTCGAAGGTCTCGAGGATACAGGCGCGCGCGGTCATCCGCACGATGGTGCCTTTTTCGCCGCCGTCCAGTTCGACGTAGTCGCCAACCGTGGTCTGGCCCTCGACCAACAGGATCACCCCCGAGATGAAGTTCGCCGCGATCTGCTGCAACCCCAGCCCGATGCCGACACCCAGCGCGCCGCCCAAAAGGGCGATCGCTGTCAGGTCGATCCCCATGATGCTCATCAAAAGCAGGAAGGCCGCGCCAAAGATCACGATCTTGACCGCCTTCACCGCCAGTTCGCGGGTCGCCGGGCGCAGCGCCTCTTGTGCCTTGATATAGTCGGTGCTTTGCCGGTTCGACCACGACCCCAGCCAGAACAGCAGGCTGCCGGCAATCAACCCGCGGATCATCGCCATCACCGAGAAGTGGATATTGCCCAGCTCGACCGTCATGCTGTCCAGCCATACGCTGATCGGTTCAAGCAGGCCCAGCGCGTAGATCGCCGCGATCGGGATCAGCACGTAGCGCCCCATCAGGCGCAAGAACGGGTCGGTCAGCATGTCGCGCGCAAAGGCCCGCACGGCCAGGAACAGGAACACCCGCTTGCCCAGCGCGATCACCGCCCCCGAGCCAAAGACCGAACGGGTGAAGGCCTCGCCCAGCGCGGTAAAACCGTAGGCCAGCAGCGGCAGCAGCAAGGGCAGGAACCGCAGCACGAAGCGCCGCGCGGTGGCGATGATGCCGCTGGCGCCCGGCTTCGGGCCGATCAGCCGCTCCAGCTGCGGCGCCAGCCGTTTCGCCGCGATCCGCGCCAGCAACCAGGACGCCAGCAACAGGCCAAACTGCGACCATGCCGCCGGGCTGGTCAGCCAGCCGCGCGCCACTTCCCAAAACGGCGCGACAAGCTCCAGCGCCTTGGTCACGAGCGGGGATTGCTGATCCATGTCGGGCTCCGTTCTGCTATGGCGGGCAGGGTTTCGAACCTGTCGCATGAAGGGCGCGGGCAGGCAAGGGTGCGGTGCCGGCAAGGGCGCGGTGGAAAAACCTGTGAGGCAAATACGAGGCCAATATTATGGAAATAATAGTGCCGCCCGGGCCGGTGCGGCTAGCGCCGCGCCATCATCGCCAGCCGGATCAGGGCGCGCTCGATCACCGCCATCGCCGGGGCACGACTGGTCGAACGCAGGCTCAGATCGGTCTCGACCAGCAGCTTCAGCGCCTCCTCGAGGCGGATCATCCCCCAGCCCTGCGCCTGCTTCAGCATCCGGTCGCGGCGCGGCCCAAAGATCGGCGGGCGCATCCGGGCAATGCCTTCCGAGGCGCCGCCGGGGGCCGAGGCGGCCGCATGCAGGGCGCGAAAATGACGCAGGCTCTGGATCGCCAGCGTCACCGGAAGCACACCCTGCCCTTCCAGCCGGCGCATCATCGGGCCCAACTCTCCGGTGCGGCCCTCGGCCACGATGTTGAGCACGTCATCGACCTCGGCTTCAACGGTCGAGGGCGCGCAGGCGACCACGTCAGCAGGGGAAAGAGGCGTGCTATCCCCATGTTTATAAAGCGCTATCTTTTCGATCATCTGGCGAAAATCGCCGGGGTCAAGGTCGCGGGCCAAGGCCGAAATATCGGTCATCGCCTCGTGGTCGATCTGCAGCAGGCCAGCCTTTTTCAGCGTGTCGGCGATTTCCTCGCGGGTCGGAGGGTCGTCGTAGATGCCGATCGCATAGGCGTTCGGGTGGTCTTCGAACAGTTTGCGCAGCGCCGATCTTGCGGTCAGGCTGCCCGCCGTCACCACCATCGCCGCATCGCCCACGCGCCAATCCGCCACGGCGGCCTTGACCGCAGGGGCCAGCGCGTCGGTCGCGTCCTCCAGAAAGGCGACGCGCTGGCCGGGAAAGAACCCCTGCGCCTTGATCGCATCACCGAGCGCCGCAGGGTCTTTGCGCAGCTCGCTGGCCGCAAGCCGCGAAAGCCGCATTTCGCCCTCACCCTCGGGACCGATCAGCGCCGCGATCACCTCTTGCCGTTTCAATGCCACGCGCATCGCATCGGCGCCAAAGATCAACAATCCCATACGGTTAGGGTCCGGCTTGGCAAAGTAGCGATTGGCGCTTGGCCCGGTCAGCTTCATTGCGGCAAAGACCCGGCGCTGGCCAGAAGCCGCGTCACGATCTGGTCAGCCAGCATCCGCATCAGCCGGGTATGGGCGTCTTCCTCGGCGCTGAGGGTCGAGACGGTGGACCCGGTCGCCGACCACGAGGAAAAGCTGGTCACCTCGCCGCTCAGCAGCACCGCATCCGAGCCGGCATCGTGCAGCGTATAGCCTGCGACGCCGGTCAGCGAATAGCGCGTGGTCGCGCCCTCGGGGGTGATCGCCTGCCCGGTCGCTTCGGTCGTCACCTTGTAGGCAAGGCGATAGCGCGCCGCCTCGGCCGGCCCAAGGCGTTCCGACAGGCGCCGCACCAGCGCGAAATCATCCCGCGTTTGCGGCGCATCCGCGGCGACACGGCCCAACAGGCCCGCCGCCCCGCCGCCCGGCCCATAGGCCGGCGTAAAGCCGCAGCCAGCCAGCGCCAGCGTCATCAGCAAGAAGGTTCGGCGGTCAGATAACCACATTGACGATACGCCCCGGCACGACGATCAGCTTTTTCGGCGCCTGGCCTGCCAGCACCTTGAGCACAGTCTCATCCGTCAGCACCAGTTTTTCAACCTCTGCCGCCGGCATATCCTTGGGCACCGACAGTTCCGAGCGCCGCTTGCCGTTGATCTGGATCGGCAGCACCACGGTATCATCGACCAGCATCGCCGGATCGGCCTTGGGCCATGGCGCGGTGACGATCAGACCCTTGCCGCCCAGTTTGGCCCAGATATCCTCGGCCAGATGCGGCACCATCGGCGAAATCAACTGCGCCAGAGTGCGCATCGCATCGCGCATCGCCGCGCCGCTGGCCTGCGCCTTCGACAGCGTGTTGGTAAACTCGTAGATCTTTGCGATCGCCTTGTTGAAGGCAAAGGTTTCAATGCTTTGCGTGACATCATGCACGGCGCGGTGCATCGCGCGCAGCAGCGCCATATCGCCTTCGCCCGGCGCATCGGCGGGCATTTCGCCGATCCGGTCGCACAGCAGCCAGACCCGGTTGAGAAACTTGTAGGCCGCCTCGGCGCCTGCCGAGGTCCATTCCACATCGCGCTCGGGTGGGCTGTCCGACATCACGAACCAGCGCGCTGTGTCGGCGCCGAAAGCCTGAATGATATTGACCGGATCAACCACATTCTTCTTCGATTTCGACATCTTCGCCGAGGGGATCACCTCGACCGTCTCGCCGGTGGCGCTGAGCTTGCCGTCTTCGACATCCTCGGGCAGGTGATAGACCGGGCGGCCCTGCGCGTCGCGCGTCAGGTAAATCTCGTGTGTGACCATGCCTTGGGTAAAGAGCGCGTTGAACGGCTCGATCGCCTTTGCCGGCAGGTGGCCGGTCTTGTGCATCGCACGGGCAAAGAAGCGCGAATACAAAAGGTGCAGGATCGCGTGTTCGATGCCGCCGATATACTGATCGACGTTCATCCAGTAATCGGCGTCCTGCGCATCGGTCGGGGTCGCGGCATGCGGACTGGTAAAGCGCGCGTAATACCAGCTGCTGTCCACGAAAGTATCCATCGTGTCGGTTTCGCGCCGGGCCGCGGCGCCGCATTTCGGACAGGTGCAGTCGCGCCACGTCGGGTGCCGGTCCAAGGGGTTGCCGGGCTGATCGAAGCTGACATCATCGGGCAGTTTCACCGGCAGATTGGCCTTGGCCTCGGGCACCACGCCGCAAGACGGACAGTGCACCACCGGAATCGGGCAGCCCCAGTAGCGTTGCCGCGACAGGCCCCAGTCGCGTAGCCGATAATTCGTCACGCCGCGCCCGATGCCATTGCTTTCGCAAAAGGAAATCGCCTCGGACACGCCGTCATCGCCGGTCTGGACCTCTGCGCCGGCAAAGCCGCGAATATAGCGCACCCGCTCGGATTTCATCGGCACATAGGCCTCGGTCAAGGCGCTTGGGCTGTCTTCGGCCTCAAACACCGCATTGATTGCCAGACCATATTTGGTGGCAAAGTCAAAGTCGCGCTGGTCATGCGCAGGGCAGCCGAAGATTGCGCCCGTGCCGTAGTCCATCAAGATGAAATTCGCGATATAGACCGGCATCTCCCACGCCTCGTCCATCGGGTGCCGGACGCGCAGGCCGGTGTCAAAGCCCTTCTTTTCAGCCTTTTCCAACGCTTCTTCGGTGGTGCCGATTCGGCGGCACTCGGCGATGAATTCCGCAGCCTTCGGGTCGTGACGCTCCAGATGCCGGGCCAGGGGATGCTCGGGTGAAATCGCCGCGAAGCTTGCGCCCAGCAGCGTGTCGGGGCGGGTGGTATAGACCTCAAGACGATCAAACCCCTCGGGCGCATCCAGCACGCCAAAGGCAAATTGCAGCCCGCGCGACTTGCCGATCCAGTTGGCCTGCATCAGACGGACCTTTTCAGGCCAGTCGGTCAACCCCTCGAGCGCCTCCAGCAATTCGCCCGCGTAGTCCGAGATCCGGAAGAACCACTGCGTCAGTTCCTTGCGCTCGACCGGGGCGCCCGATCGCCAGCCGCGCCCGTCGATCACCTGTTCGTTGGCCAGAACGGTCATGTCGACCGGATCCCAGTTCACCTGCGCCGATTTGCGGTAAACCAGCCCGGCCGCAAGCATATCCAGAAACATCGCCTGCTGCTGGCCATAGTATTCCGGATCGCAGGTGGCGAATTCGCGGCTCCAGTCGATGCTCAGGCCCAGCGGCTTCATCTGGCCGCGCATGTCGGCGATATTGGCGTAGGTCCAGTCCTTCGGATGGCCGCCGCGCTCCATCGCCGCGTTTTCCGCGGGCATGCCAAAGGCATCCCAACCCATCGGGTGCAATACCGAATAGCCGCAGCTCATCTTGTAGCGCGCAACCACATCGCCCATGGTGTAATTGCGCACATGCCCCATGTGGATCCGCCCCGACGGGTAGGGAAACATCTCAAGCACATAGTATTTCGGCTTTGCCGGGTCGCGCCGGGCCTTGAAGACATCGGCCTCGTCCCAGGCCAATTGCCATTTTGCTTCGCTTTGGCTGGGTTCGTAACGCGACATCTGAGGCCCCTCATGCGGAAATCTGCCGGGGCTTGCTACACCGGGCGGGTGCGAGAGGTCCAGCGGATCAGGAGGCTGCAGCTTTCATCTTCGCAAAAATATCCCCGCCGGAGGCTTCGACGTGGCGGCCGGGAGCCTCCGGCGGGGATATTTTCGCGAAGATGAAGCCGTCAGAGCTTCGAATCGCGGATCCGCAGTTGCCGCGCGCGGGTCAGGATCGCATCCTCGACGGCGCGCACGGTGTCGGGCGATACGGCACCGCCCCGGCTTTCAAGCGCGACCTTGAGGCTGCGAGCGTCCAGCGCGGGATCTTGCACATAGACGGTCGCCTTGTACGCGCGGCCACCGCCCGGCGGGGTGCCGTAGCCGGTGACAATTACGCCCGAGAACGGATCGACCGACTGGATCGGCAGGAAATTGAGCACTTCGAGCGAGGCCTGCCAGAGGTATTTGTTCACTTCGACGGTGATATTGGGGTCGTCGGCGTTGGAGAACAGATCCCAGATTTTGGATTTCGGTTTGGCCTCTTCGGTCGCATTAAAGCTGTGACGCTGATTTTGCTCGGGATCGCCGCCCAGATTGAGCGAAAAGAGATCCTTGGAACCGGTTCCGCCGCCACAGCCGGCAAGAACCAAGATCAGGCTGAAAACGGCGCCGGCGCGCAAGGAACGTTGAATCGTCATCAAAAGCAGTCTCCGTTCGGCTTCAGCCCGTCTGTCATTGTCCCGTTCTCTAGCCGATAGGTGGCAGTGCGACAAGGATTTTCCCCGGCGGACAATGGTCAGGCGGCGGCTCCGACTGTGGCAAGACTGCACCACGCCCGCCCGGTTTGCTGCCGCAGTCCGCGTTTGAGTTGCAATGCCATGCCCGAGGGAAGAAAAAGCATGCATACCCAACTCGGATTCCCCTGAGTTGGGGTTGCACCTTAGAGACAACGAGGGAAACTATGAAAAAGGTTCTTTTTGCTACGACCGCTCTGGTCTTCTCGGCTGGCTTCGCCGCTGCTGAAGTGAGCATTTCGGGCAACGCCGTGTTCGGTCTGGGCTACAGCGAAGACGGTCTGGCCAATGGCCTGTCGTCGGAGCTTGATCCGCTGAAAGTGGACGACATGTATACCGTCTACGAAACCTACCTGACCATCAGCGGCACGACCGAGTCGGACAACGGCCTGTCGTTTGGTTTCGAAACCACGATCGCCGCTTACAACACCGATGGCGGCCTGGAAGACGACGGCAGCTCGGTCTTCGTGTCGGGCGCGTTCGGCAAACTGTCGTTCGGTTCGGTTGCTGAAGCCGACGAAGTTGCGACCTTCTCGGATATCGGTGGCCTCGCCGGTCTGGGTGTTGACAACGTTGCTGAAGCTCTGACGGGCGACAGCGTAGAAGGTCTGGGTGCTGGCGAAGACAATGCCTCGCACAACGTCAACTACACCTACTCGGCTGGCGCCTTCACCGGCTCCGTGTCGGGCCGTATCGGTGACGAAGACGACAGCTATGCTCTGGGTCTGAAGTACAACTTCGGCAACGCCTATGTTGGCCTTGGCTATGCGGACCATGACCTGAAAACGGTTGCGTTCGCTGGCAACGTGACCACGCTTTATGCCGGCGGCACCTTCGGGGCGGCCAACGTGAAAGCGATGTACTCGATGGGCGGCGACGGCCTGGACGGTGTTGACGCTTGGGGCCTCTATGCCGACTACACCATGGGCGCCACCACGCTGAACTTCGAATATGCCGACAGCGACACCGTTACTGACGCAGCCTACGGTATCGGCGCTTCGTACGACCTGGGCGGCGGCGCTGCCCTGGTTGGCGGCATTGCGTCGGTCGACAACAATACCCGTGCTGAAATGGGTATGTCCTTCGATTTCTGATCCTGACGGATCTGATCGGGGAAAGAGCGGGCGAAAGCCCGCTCTTTTCTTTTGGGCGATGCGAGGTCATGGTGCCGCAAACGGAGGGCAGCATGGCTTTGACGGAAATTCAGGCCCGGATCACGGCAGCAGAACGGGCCGCCGGCCGCGCGCCGGGGGCGGTATCGCTGATCGCGGTATCCAAGGTGCAACCCGCAGATCGTGTCGAGGCGGTTCTGAACGCCGGACAGCGACTGTTTGGCGAGAATTATGTGCAAGAGGCGGCGGGCAAATGGCCGGCATGGCGGGCGCGCTATCCGGGCGTCGCGGTGCATATGATCGGGCCGTTGCAAACCAACAAGGCCAAGCTGGCGGTTGATCTGTTCGAGGCGATCCATACGCTGGACCGCCCCAGCCTTGCGACGAGGCTCGCGGCGCTTGCGCAGGCGCGTGGCACCAGCCCGGAGCTGTTCGTGCAGGTCAATTCCGGGGCCGAGCCGCAAAAGGCCGGGGTGCAGCCCGAGGCGCTGGACGCCTTTGTGGCCGAATGCCGGGCGATGGATCTGCCGGTGGTCGGGTTGATGTGCATACCGCCAGAGGCCGAAGACAGCACGCCGCATTTTGCCGCCCTGGCCGCGATGGCCAGGCGCAACGGGCTGGCCGGGCTATCGATGGGCATGAGCGGCGATTTCGAAGCGGCAATCGCGGCCGGGGCGACGCATGTGCGGGTTGGCAGCGCGATATTTGGCGCGCGCGACTATGGCTGATGCCGGGGCGCCGCCCCGGACCCCGGGAGTATTTTCGCCAAAGTGACAGGCCTCAGGGGCGCACGATCAGTTTTGCGCCAAGGTGCAGGCGGCGGGCAATCCACAGCAGATGGGGGCGGCTGAAAGCCACGCAGCCCGCCGTTGGGTAACCGGGGCGGCGCATCTGGTGCAGGAAGATGGCCGAGCCTTTGTGCGGTAGGCTGGGTCCCACATTCCAGTCGGTCAGCAGGACAAGGTCGTAAAGCGGATCGGCGCGGTGCATCCGTTCGTGGCTGGCATGGAAGGGTGCGTGCACGAGGCGGTTGTAGTCCGGATGATCGGGGGCGTCGCACCACAGGTCTTGTGGCCCGATCGGAACGGCCCAGCCGGGCAGGCGGCTGGCGGCGATCCGGTCGGGGCGAAACATCATGCCGATGACGGTGTGAATGCCGCTCGGGGTGGCGCAGTCACCCTCGCGTTTGTGGCGGGTGATGCCGTGGCGGCCGATGGTGGCCGGGAACAGGCGACCTTTGAACCTTACCCCGAATCGGGTCAGCACAAGGTCGTCCGGCGTCACAATATATGCCCCGATTTCGCGGCCTTGGTGGCCAGATAGCCCGCGTTGTGGCGGCTGAGGCCCGCATGAAGCGGCACGCGTTCGGTGACGGTGATGCCATTGGCCGCCAGCATGCGGACTTTGGCGGGGTTGTTGGTCAACAGCCGCACGGCCGAAAAGCCAAGCTTTTTCAGGATGCCCGCACCGATGCGAAAATCGCGCTCGTCATCCTCAAAGCCAAGCCGGTGGTTCGCCTCGACGGTATCAAAGCCCTGATCTTGCAGGGAATAGGCGCGCATCTTGTTGGCCAGACCGATGCCGCGGCCTTCCTGATTGAGGTAAAGCAGTATCCCTGCGCCCGCCGCGCCCATCTGGGTCAGCGCTGCATCAAGTTGCGGGCCGCAATCGCACTTGAGGCTGCCCAGGACATCGCCGGTGAAGCAGGCCGAGTGCAGCCGAGTCAGCACCGGGGCATTGCGGTCGGGCGCGCCCACTTCGATGGCATAATGTTCCTCGCCGCCGTCGTCGGGGCGGAAGATGTGCAGGCGCCCCATGCCGGCGGCGGCCATCGGCAGGCGCGCGGCGGCGACCGGCGCGAGGCTGGCTTGCGCCGCAAGCGCGGTCAGGGTTTCGCCGGTCTGGAGCGTGGTCAGCCCCTCGGGGGTGGGGCCGCTGAGCGGCACCAGAAGGGCCGCGGGCAAGAGATGCGCGGATTTCGCGAGTGCCAGCGCGGTGCGGGCCGGACCGGAGGGGCCCTCGCGCAGGGTTTGCAGCGGCCCCTTCATCGGTGTCATCAGATCGTCGGCGGGATCGGCCAGAGCCCGCAGCCAGCGCAGATCGGCCCCTTTGGGCACGCAGATGCGCGCCAGATCATCGTCATAGGCGCGCGCCTTGAGCGTTTCGGCACGCCGTGCGGTCAGCGCCAGCGTCAGCGGCCCAAGTTGCGCCAGTGCCGCCAGCCGGTCCGGCGACAGCGTTTCGACCGCAACGGCCAGTATCGCGCCCTCGCCGTTCAGCACGACCGGCAGGCCCATGCGCAGATCGGCACGGGCGCGGTTGAGGCGTTCGGACGGAGTCGGGCCAAGGGGCAGGGGCGTGGTGTTCATGCGCGGCACGATAGCTGCGGCTGAAACAAATTGAAACATATCCCGGTGTGGCGACACGTCCGCGTGAGAAATCTTTCAAAGTGCCACCTTGTCCTTGCCGCAAGCCGGCCCGCAGCGCAGGTCTGCCTCAATGCTATAGGAGGCTACAATGTCCGGTTTGAAAAAGATCCTTCTGGTCGATGACGATACCGATCTGCGCGAGGCGCTGGCCGAACAGCTGGTCGCCACCGAGGACTTTGACGTCTTCGAGGCCGGGTCGGGGGTGGAGGCGGTCGAGAAGGCCAAGATCGCGCTTTACGATCTGGTGTTGCTTGATGTCGGTCTGCCCGACACCGACGGGCGCGAGCTGTGCAAGAAGCTGCGCAAGCTGGGCGTCAAATGCCCGGTGGTGATGCTGACCGGGCATGACACCGACGCCGATACCATTCTTGGGTTGGATTCGGGGGCGAATGACTACATCACCAAACCGTTCAAGTTTCCGGTCTTGCTGGCGCGGTTGCGCGCCCAGTTGCGCACGCACGAACAGTCGGAAGACGCGATCTTTCAGCTTGGGCCCTACACGTTCAAACCGGCGATGAAGATGTTGATCGACGCGAAAGAGCGCAAGATCCGGCTGACGGAAAAGGAAACGAATATCCTCAAATTCCTCTACCGCGCGACCGATGGTGTGGTGGCGCGCGATGTGCTGTTGCACGAGGTCTGGGGTTACAATGCCGGGGTGACGACGCATACGTTGGAGACCCACATCTACCGACTGCGCCAGAAGATCGAGCCGGATCCCTCGAATGCGCGGCTTTTGGTGACAGAGTCGGGCGGCTATCGGCTGGTTGCCTGAGGCGGGCGGAAGCCTCCGGCGGGGATATTTGGACGAAGATGAAAGGCGCGGGGCTTTGGTCCCGCGTTTTTGATTGCGCGGCTGTGGGTTGCCCTTGACGTGCCGATGGCCGAAGATCGCGGCGCAAAACAGGAGAGCGCCATGAGTTTCACCCTTGCCACCTGGAACATCAATTCGGTCCGACTGCGTGAGGGGTTGGTGGCGCGGTTGATGCGCGAAGAGGCGCCCGATGTCCTGTGCTTGCAAGAATGCAAGAGTCCGGTCGAGAAGATCCCCTTGGAGGCATTTCAGGCCTTGGGCTATGGCCATATCGTGGCGCGGGGGCAAAAGGGCTATAACGGGGTGGCGATCCTGTCGAAGCTGCCGATCATGGATGCGGGCGGCGAGGATTTTGCGCAACTGGGCCATGCGCGCCATGTCGCGGCGCGGCTGGAAAGCGGTGTGACCATCCACAATTTCTATGTGCCGGCCGGGGGCGATGTGCCGGACCGAGACCAGAATGAGAAGTTCGGCCAGAAGCTGGATTACCTGACCGAGATGCGTGACTATTTTCACTGGCAGCGTCCCGATCGGGCCATTCTGGTGGGTGATCTGAACATTGCCCCGCGCGAGGACGATGTCTGGAACCACAAGAGCCTGTTGAAGATTGTCAGCCACACGCCGATCGAGGTTGCGCATCTGGCCGCCGCGCAGGAGGCCGGGGCATGGGTCGATGTGACGCGCAAGGATATCCCCGAGGGGCAGCTTTACAGTTGGTGGTCCTATCGCGCCGCCGATTGGGATGGTGCCGACAAGGGGCGGCGGCTGGATCATGTCTGGGCCACGCCCGATATTGCCGGGGCCGCCCATTCGAGCCGCATCCTGCGCGGTGCCCGCGGGTGGGAACAACCCTCGGATCATGTGCCGGTGTTCGCGACATTCGACCTTTGACCGGGGTGCGGTGGAATGCCCCCCTTGGCGAAAGGCGATGACGCGCGCATATAGGGGGAAATCAGATCGAAGGGGGCAGACATGCTCGGGAACGGACAAGCGAAGTCATTTGTTAGCGATGTGACCGAGGCCGAATTCATGGCCGAGGTCGTCGAGAAGTCGAAAGAAATTCCGGTGATCGTGGATTTCTGGGCACCATGGTGTGGGCCATGCAAGACGCTGGGACCGGCGCTGGAAGCGGCCGTCAACGCGGCGGGCGGCAAGGTTCTGATGGCCAAGGTCAATGTGGACGAAAACCAGATGATCGCGGGCCAGATGCGGGTTCAGTCGATCCCCACGGTCTATGGATTCTGGCAGGGTCAGCCGGTTGACGGGTTTCAAGGCGCGCTGGCCCCGTCCGAGCTGAAGAAATTCGTGGAAAAGCTGTCGGCCCTTGCGGGGGATGGCGGTCTGGCCGAAGCGATCGAGGCCGCCGAGGCGATGCTGAGCGAGGGTGCTGCGGTCGATGCGGCGGAAACCTTTGCCGCGATCCTCGGCGAAGAGCCGGAGAACGCCGATGCCTTTGGTGGCCTTGTGCGGTCGCATATTGCGCTGGGCGGGCTGGATCAGGCCGATGCGTTTCTGGCGGGTGTGCCCGCCGCGATTGCCGGTGCCGCCCCGGTCGAGGCGGCGCGCGCGCAGTTGGCACTGGCGCGACAGGCCGCCGAGGCCGGGCCGCTTGACGCGCTTGAGGCGGCTGTGACTGCCGATCCGGTCAATTTGCAGGCGCGCTTTGACTATGCCACTGCGCTGCACGCCGCAGGGCGCATTGCAGAGGCCGTCGATCAGCTACTGGAGCTGTTTCGCCGGGACCGCGACTGGAACGAGGGCGCCGCCAAGGCGCAGCTTCTTACCATTTTCGAGGCGCTCAAACCCACCGATCCGATTGCTTTGAAAGGGCGTCGGCGGCTGTCGTCGATGATATTTGTCTAAACACCGCTACGGCCTAGGTAAGGCACATGATCAAACCCGCTGAGATGCCTGCGACGATACCGCTATTCCCCTTGCCGGGGGCCCTGCTGCTGCCACGCACGCGCCTGCCGCTGCACATCTTTGAGCCGCGTTATCTGCAGATGCTCGAAGACTGCATGAAAACCAAGACGCGGCTGATCGGCATGATCCAGCCGCGTCAGGGGCCGGGAGGTGAAGAGCGGCTGAATGCGATCGGTTGCGCCGGGCGGTTGACCGGGTTCTCGGAAACTGAGGATGGGCGTTACATGGTTACGCTTTCAGGGATGTCGCGGTTTCGGTTGCAGCGCGAAGTGCAGGGTTTTACGCCCTATCTGCGCGCCGATGTCAGTTGGGAAGGCTTCGCGCGCGATCTGGGCCGGGTCGAGGTTGACAGCTGTTTTGACCGCCCCGCCTTTCTGGATCTTCTGGGCCGGTATTTTACCAGTCAGGGGCTGGACGTCGATTGGGAAACCCTCAGGCAGGCCGAAGACGAATTGCTGATAAATTCGCTGTCGATGCTGCTGCCCATGGATCCCGAAGACAAACAGGCGCTGCTCGAGGCGCCGACCCTGACCAACCGGCGCGAAACGCTTGTCACGCTGATCGAATTTGCGATGCTGGGTGGTGGTGAGGAAATCTTGCAATGACCGATGCCGAACAGGCCGCACCGGGCCGCCCCCTGTTTGATCGTCGCATGCTGGAGGCGCTGGTCTGTCCGTTGACGCAATCAGTGTTGCTTTATGACGCCGAGCGTCAGGAATTGATCTCGCGTCCGGCCGGGTTGGCCTTTCCGATCCGCGGCGGTATTCCGATCCTGCTGGAGGATGAGGCGCGGCGTCTGGAGTAGGGGCCGCGTCGGTTCAAGGCCCTGTCGGGCTACCAACGGCGGGCGGCGAGAACCCGGCCTCGCGCGTCAAAGCGCGCGCCCTTGCAGCAAGCGGGGCAGGGGGCCACTCAGCCCGGCGGCCTGCCGCATGAAGCGCTGGCGCAATGCGGGGATCGACTGGACCAGCCCCATGCCGATGTCACGGCCCGCGCGAAGTAGCGGGTTATCATTGGAAAACAATCTGTTGACGCCGTCCATTCCCAGCGCGAGCGCGGTCGAATCGAACCGCCGCCAGCCTTGGTAGCGGTCAAGCACATCCGCGGCGCCGATGTCTTCGCCGCGCCGGGTGGCCTCGACCAACACTTCGGCCAGGGCGGCCACATCGCGCAGACCAAGGTTCAATCCCTGCCCCGCAATCGGATGCACGCCATGCGCCGCATCGCCGATCAGCGCCACCCGTGGCGCGGTATAGGCATTGGCCAGGGTCAGGTTCAAGGGATAGGAAAAGCGCGGCCCGGCAAGCCGGATCTCGCCCAGAAAATCGCCAAAGCGGGGGCGCAGGACGGCCAGAAAGTCCTCGTCGGACAGCGCACTGATGGTGGCGGCATTGGCGTCGGTTTCGCTCCAGACGATCGAGCAGCGGTTGCCCGGAAGCGGCAGGATCGCCAGCGGCCCGCTGGGCATGAAGAATTGATGCGCGATGCCGCCATGGGGCAATTCGTGGTCGATGGCGCAGACCAGCGCGGTTTGCCCATAGCCCCAGCCGGTGCGGCCGATCCCGGCGCGTTCAGCCACGCCCGAGCGGCGCCCATCGGCCCCCACCAGCACCCGCGCCGAAAGCTGGCGCCCGTCCGACAGCGTGACCGTCACGCCCGCCACACCGGGGGTTTGCGCCACAATCGCGGTGGCGCCGATATGGGTCAGGTTGGGCGCGGCCTCCATCGCCGCCAGAAAGGCGCGGTAAAGGAAGCGGTCTTCCAGCATATAGCCGACCGGGCCTTGGTCCAATTCAGCCGCGTCAAAGTGCAAAAAGAATGGCGCGGGACCCTCGCCCGCACGGCCGTCGGCCGCTTTGACCGCCGTCAGGGCCTGCGCATTGTCGGCCACCACAGGCCAGACGCCGATCGCCGCCAGCAGCCGCTGCGAGGCGATCGCCAGCGCATAGGCCCGCCCGTCAAAGCCGGCATCGGCACGGGCGCGAGGCGGCTGGGCGTCCACGACCGTCACCCGTAGCCCGGCCTGCCCCAGTGCCAGCCCCAAGGCCGGGCCGTTCAGCCCTCCGCCCGCGATGATTACGTCTGCATCCTGTTTCATACCCGCCAATATGGCGCCTTGTGCGGGATTGTCCATGCGCGCGCTTGCCGCTAGCCTTTCGGCAAAACCGGAGGGTGCGATGGCGTGGCGGATGAAGACAGCGGCCGAGCAGGGCCGCGCGATTGCGGCAGGCAAGCTTGACCCGGTGGCGCAGGTCGAGGCCTATCTGGATGCCGCCGCCGGCGAGCCCCGGATCTATGCGCGCCTGACCCCCGACCGCGCCCGCGCCGAGGCGATGGCGGCGCGTTCGCGGGCCAAGGCGGGGCTGCTGCGCGGGCCGCTGGATGGGGTGGCGTTGTCGTGGAAGGATCTGTTCGACACGGCCGGTGTCGCGACCGAGGCGGGGTCGCGCCTTCTGGCCGGTCGGGTGCCCGGCGCGGATGCCGAGGTGCTGCGGCTGGCGACGCTGCAAGGCACGGTCTGTCTGGGCAAGACGCATATGACCGAGCTGGCGTTTTCGGGGCTGGGGGTGAACCCGATGACCGCCACGCCGCCCAACGTGCATGACCCGAGGCTGGCGCCCGGAGGCTCGTCTTCGGGGGCGGCGGTTTCGGTGGCGATGGGGCTGGCGGCGGCGGCGGTCGGGTCCGATACCGGCGGCTCGGTTCGGATCCCGGCGGCATGGAACGATCTTGTCGGGCTGAAGACCACCGCCGGGCGGCTGCCGTTGACCGGGGTAGTGCCACTGTGCGCGCGGTTTGACACGGTGGGGCCACTGGCCCGCAGCGTCGAAGATTGCGCGCTGGTTCTGGCCGCGCTGGAAGGGCGCCGTGCGCCCGATCTCAGTGCCGCCGGCCTGTCGGGTTTGCGGCTTCTGGTGCTGGAGGGCCTGCCGTTTGACGCCGCCCGTGACGCCCCGGTGGCGGGCTTTGAAAGCGCGGTCGCGCGGCTGGCCAAGGCTGGCGCGCAGATCGCCCGCAACCCGCTGCCGATGGTGGACGAGGCGATGGGCCTGTCGGGCGTGCTGTTCGCCCCCGAGGCCTATGGCCTGTGGAAAGACGTGATCGAGGCCCATCCCGACCGGATGTATCCGCTTATTCTGGAACGGTTTCGCACCGGCGCTCAGGTGCTGGCGGCCGATTATGTGGCGGCTTGGGCGCGGCTTGACCGGCTGCGCGCCGCGTGGCAGGCGGCAACGGCGGGCTATGATGCGGTGCTGGTGCCGACCGCGCCGATCCTGCCGCCCGATGCCGAACGCCTGCTGACCGATCCGGCCTATTTCGCCACCGAGAACCTGCTGGCGCTGCGCAACACCCGCATTGGAAATATCTTCGGGCTTTGCGTGCTGACGCTGCCCACCGGGCTTCCGGCGACCGGCATCAGCCTGATGGCGGCGCCGGGCAGCGAAGACCGTTTGCTGCGGCTGGGTATGGCTGCCGAGGCCGCTCTTGGCTGAAATGCCACAATAACACCCCCCAAGCGCCGGGGATTCATCGCTTTTTCTGGACGTGGCCGCGGCTCTTGGCTAATCTTGGGCGAAACGGGGCGACATGACTCCGACGAGCGAGGCAGATATGGCATTTCCCGAGCGGTTCTCGAACCTGCCCGAATATGCGTTTCCGAGGTTGCGGAAATTGCTGGATCATCACGCCCCCGGCGGTGATCCCATCGCCATGACCATTGGCGAGCCGCGGCACCCCATGCCGGGTTTTCTGGCGCAGACCCTGGCCGACAGCGTGCAGGAGTTCGCGTTTTACCCGCCGAACGAAGGGTCGCCCGAATTGCTGTCGGCGATCACCGGCTGGCTCAAGCGGCGCTATGGTGCTGAGGTTGCGCCGGATCGGGTGATGGCGCTGAATGGCACCCGCGAGGGGTTGTTCAACGCGGCGATCGCGCTTTGCCCCGAGTTGAAGAACGGCCAGCGGCCGGTGGTGCTGATCCCGAACCCGTTTTATCAGGTCTATGCGGTGGCGGCGCTGGCAGTGGGGGCCGAGCCGGTTTTTGTGCCCGCGACCGAGGAAACCGGCTTTCTGCCCGATTTTGCCAGCCTTCCCGCCGAGGTGCTGAACCGCACCGCGATTGCCTATCTGTGTTCGCCCGCGAACCCGCAAGGGGCAGTGGCGTCGCGTGGGTATCTGAAAACCCTGCTGGCGCTGGCTGAGAAGCACGATTTTCGGCTATTCGCCGACGAGTGCTATTCCGAGATCTGGCGCAATGCTCCGCCCCCCGGCGCGCTTGAGGTGGCGACGCAAGAGGGCACCGACCCCGAACGCGTGGTGGTGTTCCATTCGCTTTCCAAACGTTCGAACATGCCGGGGCTGCGGTCGGGGTTCTGTGCGGGGGGGGCGCAAAGCATCGCCCGCATCCGGCAACTGCGCGCCTATGCGGGCGCGCCGCTGCCCCTGCCGTTGCAGCGCGTTTCCGAACGCGCCTGGAATGACGAAACGCATGTGGTGGAAAACCGCGCGCTTTACGCTGCGAAATACGACATCGCCGAACAGGTCTTTGCGGGGGTGAACAGCTATCACACGCCCGAGGGCGGCTTTTTCCTGTGGCTGCCGGTGACCGACGGCGAAGAGGCCGCGCTGCGGCTCTGGCGCGAAACGGGCGTGCGGGTTCTGCCCGGCGCCTATCTGTCGCGCGATGTGAACGGGGATAACCCCGGCAAAGGTTATATTCGGGTGGCTCTGGTCGCCCCAAAAGAAGAAACGCAGCGCGGGCTGATTTGTCTACGCGACTGCCTTTATGCGTGAGGACGGGTAAACATGGCATCTTATCAGGCACGACAGCGCGACCCGCTTTTGGACCAGAACACGCAAGCCGTGCTGGAACGTCGCGGCAAGGAACTGCTGGGCGCGGCTCTGGTGGTGCTGGGCGCGCTGGTGGCATTGATGCTGGCCAGCTATTCGCCCGAAGACCCAAGCTGGATGGTTGCCTCGGACGCGCCGGTGCACAATTTGCTTGGGCATCTGGGGGCGGGCATTGCTTCGCCGCTCTATATCATCGTGGGGTTTGGTGCCTGGGTGCTGCCGCTGGGGCTAATCGTCTGGGGGCTGCGCTTTGTGACCCATCGCGGCGAGGAACGCGCCCTGAGCCGCGCAACCTTCTTGCCGATCGGTCTGGCATTGGCCTCGGCCTATGCGGCGCTTTTGGTGCCGGGGGCCGAATGGGGTCAGGCGTTCGGATTGGGCGGGCATTTCGGCGATATGGTTGCCGGGTCGATTTTGGGGATGTCGCCGGTGTCGGGGGCCTTCGGGATGAAGCTGATGGCGCTGATCTTTGCGGTGCTGATGCTGGCGATGGGGGCCTTTGTGCTGGGCTTTGATCTGCCCGAGCTGCGCGCCATCGCACGTTTCCTGATGCTGGGCGCGGTGACGCTTTATGCCGGGCTGATGATGCTTTTGGGCCGGGGCGCCGCTGCCTCGGTTCAGGCGGCGCAAACAGCGATTGCCCGCGCCCGCGCACGCCGCGCCGAGGCCGTTCAACGGGCCACCGAACTGGCCAATTGGCAGGCGCAACAGGCCGCGTGGGATGCCAGCCAGCCCCACCCTGCCGCCCCCGCCGCCGAGCGTGCGACCCTGATCAACCGGATCCGCCGCGCCGTGGAACCCGAGCCAACGCCGGATCTGGAACCCGAACTGGTTGAAAATGCCTATGATTGGGACAATTCCCAGCTTGAGGCGCCCAGCGAAGACCGCATCCGCACGCGCATTGCCAATGCCGTCAAAACCCGCGCCGCAAGCGCAGCACCCGTGGCACGGCTTGAGCCGGCGATGCACGGTCACGCGAACTCTGGCTTTGCGGCCCCGACGGGCCAGTTGCGCGCGGATCCGCGCCCTGTCTGGGCCGAACCGGAAACAGAGGCGGTCACGCGACCCGAGCCCTCGGGGACGACCCCGGCTTCGGTCCTGTCGGCGGTAGCGGCGCGTCTTGCGCGCGGCCCCAAACCGCTGGCCGCCACGCCGCGTCACGCCCCACCCGAACCCTTCCGCGCCGAGCCTCCTCTTCAGGCCGCACCGCGCTATATGCCGATGCCAGCCGCGCGTACGGCCGTCTGTGCGGCACCCGCCCCCACGGCCTTGGTCGAAACGCCTTGGCCGACGCAAGAGGCCGCGGCGCCGGATCCGGACGACGATCTGCGCCATTCTGACCATGCTCAGGATGACGAACTGTGGAACGTCAGTTCGGACTTTGATCGCAACGCCTTTGCCGCGCTGGACGATGACGAGGATGACGACGATTTCGTCGAGCCCACCCTGCGCGCACCGCTGAATCGCGTGGTCATTCCTGCTGCGGAACAGCGCCGCGTGGTGCAACACGCGCCGAAGAAATCCCCTGCTCCGTCGCGTCAGGCGATGGCCGAGGCGCAGCCCAAGCTGAAGCTGGAACCCGAGGCCCCGGCCTACGAACACCCTCCGCTGAACCTGTTGATGAACCCGGTCACGATCCAACGCCACACGCTGTCAGATGATGCGTTGGAAGAAAACGCGCGGATGCTGGAAAACGTGCTTGATGACTATGGCGTCAAAGGCGAGATCGTTTCCGTGCGCCCCGGTCCAGTGGTCACGATGTATGAGCTGGAACCGGCGCCTGGTCTGAAGGCCAGCCGGGTCATCGGCCTGGCCGATGATATCGCGCGGTCGATGTCGGCGCTGTCGGCGCGCGTCTCGACGGTGCCGGGGCGTTCGGTCATCGGTATCGAACTGCCCAACGCGCATCGCGAAAAGGTGGTGTTGCGCGAAATTCTGGCTGCCCGCGACTTTGGCGACAGCAACATGCGCCTGCCGCTGGCGCTGGGCAAAGACATCGCCGGCGAACCGATCGTGGCGAATCTTGCCAAGATGCCCCACCTGTTGATCGCCGGGACCACCGGATCGGGCAAATCGGTGGCGATCAACACGATGATCCTGAGCCTGCTTTACAAGCTTTCGCCCGAGGAATGCCGGCTGATCATGATCGACCCCAAGATGCTGGAGCTGTCCGTCTATGACGGCATTCCGCACCTGCTTTCGCCCGTTGTGACCGACCCGAAAAAGGCGGTCGTCGCGCTGAAATGGGTCGTCGGCGAGATGGAAGAGCGCTACCGCAAGATGTCGAAAATGGGCGTGCGCAACATCGAAGGCTTCAACGGTCGCGTCCGCGAGGCGTTGGCCAAAGGCGAGACCTTCAAACGCACCGTGCAGACCGGCTTTGACGAAGATACTGGCGAGCCGATCTTCGAGACCGACGAATTCACCCCCTCGACGATTCCCTATATCGTGGTGATCGTCGATGAGATGGCCGACCTGATGATGGTTGCCGGGAAGGAAATCGAGGCCTGTATTCAACGCCTTGCGCAGATGGCGCGGGCCTCGGGCATCCATCTTATCATGGCCACGCAGCGGCCCTCGGTCGATGTCATCACCGGCACGATCAAGGCCAACTTCCCGACCCGGATCTCGTTCCAGGTGACCTCGAAAATCGATAGCCGCACGATCCTGGGCGAACAGGGCGCCGAGCAGCTTTTGGGCATGGGCGATATGCTTTACATGGCCGGAGGCGCGCGGATCACCCGTATTCACGGCCCCTTCGTCAGCGACGAAGAAGTCGAGGAAATCGTCAACCATCTGAAATCCTTTGGTCCGCCGGAATATATGTCCGGCGTGGTCGAAGGCCCCGATGAGGACCGCGAAGGCGATATCGACGCGGTGCTGGGCCTTGGTGGCGGCGACGATGTGGAAAACGCGCTCTATGACACCGCCGTGGCGATCGTGATAAAGGACCGCAAGTGCTCGACCTCATATATCCAGCGCAAGCTGGGCATCGGCTACAACAAAGCCGCGCGGCTGGTTGAACAGATGGAAGATCAGGGCATCGTCACCTCGGCGAACCACGTCGGAAAACGTGAAATTCTGGTGCCGGAACACTGACCGCGCGAAACCGTGACCGAAGGCCCCGCCAAAGTGATCCGGCGGGGCCTTTTTAATTGCCCGCGAAAGGGTAGATTGAGCCCATGAACATGCTTCGCTTTGCCCTCGCCCCGCTATTGGCCATTGCCCTTGCTGCCCCGGCTTTCGCCGAGAAAATCCCGCTGACTGAATTGTCGCGCTACCTGAACGCGTTGCAGACCGTTCAGGCCGATTTCACTCAGGTGAATGGCGATGGCACCATCTCGACCGGAAAGGTGTTCATCAAACGCCCCGGCCGGGTGCGGTTTGAATATGCGCCGCCCGACCGCACGCTGGTGATCGCGGGGCAGCAGCAGGTGGCCATTTTCGACCCGAAATCGAACCAGCCGCCCGAACAATACCCGCTGGCCCGCACGCCGTTGAACCTGATCCTGGCGGCCAATGTCGATCTGGCCAAGGCGAAGATGGTGGTGGGTCATACCAGTGATGCAAAGACCACCTCGGTCATTGCCCAAGATCCCAAACATCCCGAATACGGCACCATCAAGATGGTCTTTACCGGCAGCCCGACCGAGCTGCGCCAATGGGTCATCACCGATGATGGCGGCAATCAGACCACCGTTATTCTGGGCGAACTGGCCAAAGGCGGTGCGCTGGGCGCCGCGCTGTTCGACATCAGCGCCGAAACCGACAAGCGCCTGCGATAGGCCGTTTCTCAGTTCCTGCCGCAGGCGGTCAGCTGATCGCGGTAGGTTTGCGAGCGGCTTTCAACCCGTCCGGCGACATCCACCAGCCAAGCCTTCGACGCATAGCTGCCGTTGGCAAAGCCGGTCCGTCCTTCGTGATAGGCAAGGTATTGGCTGCGCGCGTCGGTCTTGGCGATGCCCAGCTTTTCGCTGGAGCCGTTCATATACCAGCCCATGAAGTCGGTGGCATCGTCGATTCTGTCGCGCTTGGCGCCGCGGCGCCCGGTCTCTTGGCGGTATTCGTCCCAGGTGCTGTCCAGCGCCTGACTGAAACCATAGGCCGAACTTTGCCGCCCCATCGGGATCACCCCCAAGGCAAACCGGAACGGCGTGCGGGCATTGCCGATGAATTTCGATTCCTGATGTATCGTTGCCATCTGCACATGCACCGGCACCCCCCAGCGGCGTTCGGCGCGCTTCATCGCGGAATGATAGTTCGGGCGTTCGCGCACGATCGCGCAAGCGTTATCAAGATTGCGCGGCGCCGTATGACTGCCACCACCGCAAGACACTACCAGCACCATCACGGCTGCCATAAGAAACTTGTTCATCACTGCTCTGCCTATTGGCTTGTGTTTTTTTGCACTTTAGCCAAAAAGCCGCTCCGGGGAAATCACAAAGCTGCACGGAGCCCGGACTGTAGGCTACAGGTTCACAGACTGTTTCCCTGCGAATCGGGCCGAAGCAATGGACAGCCCCCCCTGCAAAGGATTACTAAACGTTCCAAGGGGCTGATGAAAATGCAAACGTCGCGCGCGAAATATCATCTGGGCCAGGTGGTCCGGCACCGCAAACACCCCTTTCGCGGGGTTGTTTTCGATGTCGACGCGATGTTTTCCAATACGCAGGAATGGTATGATGCCATCCCCGAGGAAAGTCGTCCACCGAAAGACCAGCCCTTTTATCATTTGCTGGCCGAAAACGACCACAGCTACTACGTCGCCTATGTCTCGGAACAAAACCTGATCGCCGACTATTCTGGCGAGCCGGTGGATCACCCCGACCTTCAGGACCTGTTCGGCGATTTCGAAGATGGACGCTACCCGCTGCAATTCCAATTGAACTGAGGCGTTGGATTGTTGGCGCGACCTGGGCGTTACCGCCCGGACCCGGGCACGCAATGCGGCCGCAAGAATGCTGCATCGCGGGGCTTTTCACTCGCGCAGGGGCAAGCGGAACGCCAGTAGATTGCGCCCTTTTTCGCGATGATAGCCCAGATCTTCTGCCAGATCTCGGATCAGGAACCAGCCGAAGCCGCCCTCGGGAAGGTGGTCCGGGCTGGGTCCGGTATTGCTGCCCGAGTGCAGACAGGTGTCGGGCAGCGCTACGCCGTCATCACTGACGGAACAGCTTAGCCCCTTGCGGTCGCGAACGATTGACAGGGATATGGTGCCAAAGTTGCTGTCGGCATAGCCATGTTCGACGATATTGTTCAACACTTCCGCCAGAACCAATTCGAGCGTGCCCGCCTCTTCGGGCGAGACTTGCCGCAAGAACCGGGCAAGGGCCGCCCGAAGGGCGGTCCGGACAGACAGCGGATCCGCCGGGAAGCTGTGGTAGAAGATCTGCGGCTCGGGCCGGGCGATGGGGCTCATCTCACGCACCGATTGGTTCGCTTGCTTAGCCAGCATCCCGCATTCCTTTCGTGCGAAGTCCCGCCGCCCCGGTATCGGTGTGGATCGTGAACACCGAATCCATCCGCGTCAGGCGGAACACCTTTTCGACGTTGGGTGTCAGCCCCGCCAGCTCCAGTTTTCGGCCCGGCGTCAGCGATTTCATCACCGATACGATCGCCCCCAGCCCCGAACTATCAAGGAACAGGACGCATGAGAGGTCCAGAATCACGCGGGGCGCGGGTTGGCTGGCAATTTCGCGCATCTGATCCTTGAAGCGGATGGCGACGGCGGCATCCAGCCGTTCTTCCTCCAAACGCACCACAAGCGCGCCATCACGGGCTTCGGCATAAAGGTTCATTCGCAAACTCCAGCGCAGGTCACTCTACCTTCAGGCTAGACTGCAATGCTTACCATTCGGTATCCGTGGAACAGATTTTCCGGAGGAGCAAGCAAGATGAACAACGTAGTGATTCTGGGCGCGGCACGCACACCGATGGGCGCGATGCAGGGCGTCTTTGCCAATGTCACCGCGGCCGACCTTGGGGGCACCGCGATCGCCGCCGCACTTGAGCGTGCCGGTGTTGCTCCCGACGCGGTCGAGGAACTGCTGATGGGCTGCGTTCTTCCGGCGGGGCAGGGGCAGGCACCGGCGCGTCAGGCGGGCTTTCGCGCAGGTCTGCCGCAGGCCACGCCCGCAACGACGCTGAACAAGATGTGCGGCTCGGGAATGAAGGCGGCGATGATCGCGCATGACCAGATCGCGCTGGGGGCTGTCGGGCTGATGGTCGCGGGCGGGATGGAAAGCATGACGGGCGCGCCCTATCTGCTGCCAAAAATGCGCTCTGGCGCGCGGCTTGGCCACACGCAGGCACTGGATCACATGTTTCTTGACGGGCTTGAGGATGCCTATGACAAGGGCCGCCTGATGGGCACTTTCGCCGAAGATTGCGCGGGCAACTTCGGTTTTACCCGGCAGGCGCAGGACGACTATGCGCTTGCATCGCTGACGCGGGCGCTGGCTGCCCAGACCACGGGCGCTTTCTCTGCCGAGATTGCCCCGGTCACGGTGCCGCGGCGCGGCGGCGATACGCTGGTCAGCCTTGACGAACAACCCGGCCTTGCCCGCCCTGACAAGATACCCGACCTAAAGCCGGCATTTCGTGCCGGCGGCACGGTGACGGCGGCCAACTCGTCGTCGATATCGGATGGTGCCGCCGCCCTTGTCATGGCCTCGGACAGCTACGCCAATGCCCACAGCCTGCCGATCCGGGCGCGCGTCCTTGGCCATGCCTCCCACGCACAAGCCCCGGCGGATTTCCCCACCGCCCCGGTCCCCGCTGCCGAGATGCTGATGGCCAAGCTGGGCTGGACCGCCGATGATGTCGATCTGTGGGAGGTGAACGAGGCTTTCGCCGTCGTTCCCATGGCCTTCATGGCGCGCCTTGCCATCGCCCATGACAAGGTCAACGTGAACGGAGGCGCCTGCGCGCTGGGCCACCCGATCGGCGCCTCTGGCGCGCGTATCATAGTCACGCTATTGCACGCGCTGGAGGCCCGCGGCCTGAAACGCGGCATCGCGGCCATCTGCATCGGCGGCGGCGAAGGCACCGCCTTTGCGATTGAACGCCCCTAGGCCGCGGTTCGTGTTCGAAACGCACCACAGAACGCCGGGATCATCCCGGAGTCGCCCAGAAAGCCCAAAATGCGCATTTCTTACCCCGACACTGCCCGCGCCATTGCCGCGCTTACCGAAAACGAGACCGACGAGGTTGCTCTTATGGCTACGGTTGCTTGCGAACTGCACCACGCGGACGACCGATTTGACTGGACCGGGTTCTACCGCGTCACCGCCCCGGAGATGCTCAAGATCGGGCCTTATCAGGGCGGCCACGGCTGCCTGACGATCCCCTTTTCGCGCGGTGTGTGTGGCGCGGCTGCGCGCAGCGGTGAAACGCAACTGGTGCAAGATGTCGATGCCTTTCCCGGCCATATTGCCTGCGCCTCTTCGACCCGCTCGGAAATCGTCCTGCCGGTCTTTGGCGCGGGCCGGCGGCTGATCGGCGTGTTGGACATCGACAGCAACCAACCCGCCGCCTTTTCTGAAACCGACGCCACCGCGCTGGCCCGCATCTTGCACGCGGTTTTTGGCGCGCTCTGATCTCGACAGTCGCGCCGGATCGCCTATGTTCTGTCACCAAAGCGGCGCATCACTTGCCAACCCTCGTCGTCGCACCTGAGGAGCCCCAAATGTGGGATGTGTTGATGGCCTTCCCGGCCGAGAGCCTGATCGCCTTTACCATTGGCGGGCTGATCCTGAACTTTGCCCCCGGCGCTGATGTCTTCTTTGCCACGGCCTGCGGTATCCAGGGCGGCCCGCGTGCGGGCGCCATGGCGGGGCTGGGCGTGGGCTTTGGCGTGGTATGGCACATCACACTGGCCGCGCTGGGCCTTTCGGCGGTGATCGCGGCCCATCCCGAGGCACTGACTGCAATTCGCTGGGCCGGGGCCGCGTATCTTTTGTGGCTCGCATGGAAATCATGGCGCGCGGGCAGCGGCGGCGGATCGGCGCGCGGGGTGGTGTCGCCGCTCAGGGCGATTGGTCGCGGGTTCCTGTCGAATGCGCTGAACCCAAAGCCGGTGCTGTTCATTCTCGCGTTTCTGCCGCAATTCACCCGGCCGGAATATGGCCCGATCTGGCAGCAGGTGGTTGTTCTTGGCGCAATCTTTGCCTTTACCGGCACGCTGGTGACCATTGGCTACGGCATCGCTGCGGGCTATCTGGGCCGATCGCTATCGGCGCGGATGGGGGCGGTGAACAAGGTGGCGGCAATACTGTTTGGTGGTCTTGCGGCGAAACTGGCGATCAGCTGATGGCCCGGGTCACGCTTCTGGATGGCGGAATGGGGCAAGAGCTGCTGGCCCGCTCGGGCGATACGGCCGCAGCACTCTGGGCCACACAGGTGATGCGCGATCATCCCGGTCTGGTGGCACAGGTGCACACCGACTACTTTGCGGCCGGGGCAACAGTGGCCACCACCAACAGCTACGCCATCCACCATGATCGGCTGACAGGCTTTGGCCTTGATGACCAGTTCGGCGCCCTGCACGCGCAGGCCCTTGCCGAGGCCCGCGCGGCGCGAACCGCCCATGGTGCGGGCGCGCGTATCGCCGGATCGCTGGGGCCGCTGGTCGCGTCCTACCGGCCCGATATGCTGCCGCCTCACGCCGAAGCAGTGGCCAAATATGCCGAGATCGCCCGCCTGATGGCACCCGAGGTCGATCTGATCTTGTGTGAAACAGTGGCCTCGCTGGCCCATGCCCGCGCTGTGCTGGAAGGTGCCGCGGTGGCGAATCTTCCGGTCTGGCTTTCGGTGACGGTCGATGATGACGATGGCCACTGCCTGCGCTCGGGGGAACCGGTCGCCGCATTGGCCGATTTGCCTTCGGACGCGATCCTTGCCAATTGCTCGGCCCCCGAGGCGATGCCAGCCGCATTGGCCGATTTTGCCCGAATGGGTCGGCCCTTCGGCGCCTACGCCAATGGCTTTCGACAGACCACCAAGGATTTCTTGAACGCCGGCACCAAGCTCGCCAACCCCACACATACCTGCCCGCACACCCGCCCCGAGATGACCCCCGCCCTTTACGCCGACCATGCCCTGCGTTGGGTTGACCAAGGCGCCACGCTCATCGGCGGTTGTTGTGAAACTACCCCCGCCCATATCAAAGAGATTGCCCGCCGCCTGCGGGCCGCAGGGCATCAGATCTGCTGACTTGACGCGCGGCTCTGTGCCGGGCAACAGGGCCACATGACAAGGTTTCACTACTCTCCCCCGCCCGAGGCCGCCCGAATCCTCCTTGCCGACGCCCATGTTCTGGTCGTCGACAAACCCGCGGGTCTGTTGTCGGTTCCGGGCCGAGGCGAGGACCGGGCCGATTGCCTGATCAAACGGCTGCGCGTGGACTTCCCCACGGTGCTGCTGGTTCACCGGCTGGATCTTGATACTTCCGGCGTCATCGTCTTTGCCCTGACAGCCGATGCACAGCGCGATCTTGGCCGTCAGTTCGAAACCCGTAGCACCTCAAAAGCCTACACCGCGCGACTGGCCGGCCATCTGAGCCCTGCCGAAGGGCGGGTCGACCTGCCGCTGATCGTCGACTGGCCAAACCGCCCGCGCCAACATGTCAATGTCGAGACGGGCCGCCCCGCCCAGACAGACTGGCGCGTGCTCAGCCATGATCCCGACGGTACGACCCGCGTGGCACTGATGCCATTGACCGGCCGCAGCCATCAGCTGCGGGTTCACATGATGGAACTGGGCCATCCGATCCTTGGGGATACGCTCTATGCAAGTGGGGCCGCGCTGGATTACCCGCGCTTGATGTTGCACGCCCTGACACTGGGCTTTGTGCATCCCGCAACTGGCGAAGCCCTTGACGTCACCGCCCCCTGCCCATTCTGAGGCTTTCATCTTCGCCTAAGTATCCCCGCCGGAGGCTTCAACCCTTGCCGCAGGGGCCTCCGGCGGGGATACTTGAACGAAGATGAAAGAGCCTAGTTTCCGTCCCAGCCCGAGATCGATTTGACGTCCAGGAATTCCTCGATCCCCCAGTGCCCGCCTTCGCGTGCGCGTCCCGAGGCCTTGACCCCGCCGAACGGTGCCCCGGCGCCGCGGGGCTGGCCGTTCATCTCGACCATCCCCGACTTCAGCCGCCGCGCCAGACGGTTGCGCCGCGTGCCATCGCCGCTTTGCACATAATTGGTCAGGCCGTAGATCGTATCGTTGGCGATATTCAGCGCCTCTTCTTCGGTGTCAAAGGCCATGATCGACAGCACAGGCCCAAAGATTTCCTCGCGCGCGATCGTCATGTCGGGCGTGACATCGGCAAAGACCGTGGGGCGCACGAAATAGCCGCGGTTGAGCCCGTCGGGGCGCCCTGGGCCGCCGGCAACCAGCCGTGCGCCCTCGGCGATTGCGGTTTCAATCAGAGCCTGAATCTTGCCGTATTGGGTTTCATTCACCACCGGCCCGATGTGGCGTCCGGCTTCATGGGCCGATGCGACGCGGGTCGCTTCAGCGGCCTCGCGGGCGATTTCAACGGCGCGCTCATAGGCAGGGCGTTCGACCAGCATCCGGCTGGGCGCGTTGCACGACTGGCCGGAATTGTTGAAGCAATGTCGCACACCACGTTTGACGGCCGCCTCATCGGCATCGGCGAAAATCAGATTGGCACCCTTGCCGCCCAGTTCGAGGCAGACCCGTTTGACGGTGTCGGCGGCGGCCTTGGTGATGGCGATGCCGGCGCGGGTCGATCCGGTAAAGGAAATCATCTCGACGTCGGGGTGAGTCGACAACTGCGTTCCAACGCCCGCGCCGTCACCGTTGACAAGGTTGAACACGCCTTTTGGCAGCCCTGCCGCATCCACGAATTCGGTAAACAACAGCGCGCTGAGCGGCGCCACTTCGGATGGCTTGAGCACTATCGTGCAACCCGCCAGCAGCGCCGGGATAACCTTCAGCGAGATCTGATTCATCGGCCAGTTCCACGGTGTGATCAACCCGACCACGCCGACAGGTTCCAGCGCGATCATCGCGCCCGGTGTGCCGTCGCCCAATGGGCGCAAGAAGGTAAAATTCTTGAAGGCGTTTATGAAATTCGAAGTGTGCCAGACCCCCGATCCGACCTGTTCGGACAGTGCCATGTCAATCGGGGCACCCATCTCAAGGCTTATGGCGTGGGCCATTTCGGTCGCGCGGGCCTTGTAGATTTCCAGCAAGCGCTCGACATGGGCCAGGCGGGTCGCGGGTGCGGTCATCGACCAGCCGGGCAGGGCGGCCTTGGCCGCAGCGACGGCGGCATCGGTATCAACCTTGCTGCCGACCGAGATCACTGCGCAGACCTCTTCGGTTGACGGATCGATTACATCCAGATCCTGCGGTTCTGCCGGGGCGACCCAGCGGCCATTGATATAGAAATCGCGTTTTTCGATCATCTGATCCTCCATTTGGCGCCAGATTGGCAGCCCGGATAGTGAGGCGCAATGCCCTGATGCGACAACTTGGGTGTCTTTGTGGGGGGATGCATCTTCCGGTCAAATCCTGTATCGCCGCTGCATGAATGTGGCGCGCAACGGAAGGAATTTGCCCATGAGTCTTCGCATCAACGATATCGCCCCTGATTTTACTGTCGATTCCACCATTGGCACGTTGAGTCTGCACGACTGGATCGGCGACAGCTACGCCATCCTGTTTTCGCACCCGAAGGATTTTACCCCGGTTTGCACGACCGAATTCGGCGCTGTCGCCCAACTCGCGGGTGAATTTGCCAAACGTAACACGAAGGTGATGGGTGTTTCGGTCGATACCGTGGCCGAGCATGTGAAATGGAAATCCGACATTGAAATGGTCGGGGGTGCCAAGGCCGATTTCCCGATCATTGACGACACCGCGCTGAAGGTGGCCAAGCTCTACGACATGCTGCCCGCCGAGGCCTATCTGCCCGACGGTCGCACCGCCAACGACAGCGCCACCGTCCGCACCACCTTCATCATCGGTCCGGACAAGAAAATCCGCCTGATGCTGATCTATCCGATGACCGTGGGCCGCAACTTTGCCGAGATCCTGCGCGCGCTTGATGCGGTTCAGGCGGCCGACAAATTTCCGATTGCGACCCCGGCCAACTGGCAGGCGGGTGAAGACGTGATCGTGAAAACCAGCGTGTCGCTGGACGATGCCAAGGCCCAGTTCGGTGACGTGAATGTGGTCCTGCCCTACCTGCGCATGATCAAAGCGCCAAAGTAAGGGCGGCCCATGAAAGGCTCCGGGTCCGGTCGCAGGCCGGGCCCGTCCCCCGCGCTTAGCCACGTTCGAAGATGAAGTTCAGCTTGTTCGATTTACGGCATTTGTAGCCGCAATCGACCAGAAGTCGCAGAATGTCGCTGGCGGTTTGTTCCTTGAATTCGCTGATGACCGCGCGTGGCCACAACGCCTCGGGTGCATGGGTCAGAAAGTGGCGCAATACCGGCGGTTCGTGCCCTTCGATATCAATCTTGAGAACATCCAGATGGCCGATGCCGCGTTCGGTCAGCAGCGCCAGCAGGGTCGTGACCGGAACCGTCAGCATTTCGCGCGCGCCGCCCGCACGGTTGGCCTCGTCTGTGTCGAGCGTATTTGTGCCGCGTTGCGCAGGGTTGACCTGAAGCACCGCCTCGCCGTCATGGTCGCTGAGCGCCAAGGCGCAGATCTCGATCTGATGCAGATCGTTGGTCGCGATGTTGAAGGCCATCCGGCGCCGCATTTCCGGGTCTGGTTCAACCGCGAGTATGCGCCCGCCCTTGGTCATGCATTGGGTCGCCCAATAGCTGTAGATACCGGCGTTGGCGCCGACATCGACAAACACGCCGCCGGTTGCCAATACCCGCGCCAGCACCGCGAATTCGTCCGGGTCGAATAGCTGTGGCGCGGTATAGAACTTTTGTTCGGACAGGTTTCCGCGCGGCAACAACCGCAGTTTCAACCCCCAGATCACCAGATCAAGTGGCGTTCTGGCCAGGTATTTTGCCGGTCGCCGCAGGATTTTCGTCAGCGGTTTCAACAGATAGGGCAAGCGATGCGCAATGCCGAGCGGCACGCCGATGATCGGTCCGGGGCGGTAGGCACCCCAAGCGGCCTGGTCGTCAAACTCTATCGCGGCACTCTCGCGGGATCGGCTCATCTTGTTTCCCTCCAGGTCGGCACGGGCAGGTCATCCGGGGCGCCAGCGCCCGCGTTCCTTGACCGGCGATAGCAGCGGTGGCGGCGGCTTTCCAGTGCTGCCGCGCCCCGTCAATTGCAAAAGGCCCCGGATTGCTCCGGGGCCTTTCGTCACTTTTTGGCAGGGATCACGCCTCGCCGGCGTCTTCCTTGGCTTTTTCCGGGCTGATTTCTTCGCCCGTTTGCTGATCGACCATCTTCATGCCAAGGCGTACCTTGCCACGGTCGTCAAAGCCCAGAAGCTTGACCTTGACCTCTTGGCCTTCCTTCAGCAGCTCATTCGGGTGGTTCAGGCGTTTTCCCGAGATTTGCGAAACATGGACCAGCCCGTCACGCTTGCCGAAGAAGTTCACGAAGGCACCGAAATCAACCAGCTTCACAACCTTGCCGGTGTAGACCTTGCCTTCTTCCGGCTCGGCCACGATCGACCAGATCATGTCGTAGGCTTTCTTGATGCTGTCGGCATTGGCCGAGGCGATCTTGATGATGCCGTCGTCGTTGATATCAACCTTGGCGCCCGACACTTCGACGATTTCGCGGATCACCTTGCCGCCCGAGCCGATCACTTCACGGATCTTGTCGGTCGGAACCTGCATCGTCTCGATCCGCGGCGCATGTGCCGAGAATTCCTGACGACCGGCGGTCAGCGCCTTGGCCATTTCGCCCAGGATGTGCAGACGGCCGTCTTTGGCCTGCGCCAGGGCCTGCTCCATGATCGCAGGGGTAATGCCCGCAATCTTGATGTCCATCTGCAGGCTGGTGATCCCGTTTTCGGTGCCAGCCACCTTGAAGTCCATGTCGCCGAGGTGGTCTTCGTCACCCAGAATATCGGTCAGAACGGCCCATTTGCCGTCGTCTTCCAGGATCAGACCCATCGCCACACCGGCCACGGCGGCCTTCAGCGGCACACCGGCGTCCATCATCGACAGCGAGCCACCACAGACCGACGCCATCGACGACGACCCGTTCGATTCGGTAATCTCGGAGACGACGCGGATGGTGTAGGGGAAGTCGGTCGCCGCCGGCAGCACCGCTTGCAGCGCGCGCCATGCCAGTTTGCCATGGCCAATCTCACGACGCCCCGGCCCCATGACACGACCCACTTCGCCAACCGAATACGGCGGGAAGTTGTAGTGCAGCAAGAAGTTCGAGCGGCTGTTGCCGTGCAAGGCGTCGATGATCTGCTCATCATCGCCGGTGCCCAGCGTGGTCACCACAAGGCCCTGCGTCTCACCACGGGTGAACAGCGCCGAACCGTGGGTGCGCGGCAGGATGCCGACCTCGGACACGATCGGGCGCACCGTCTTGGTGTCGCGCCCGTCGATGCGCGGGCCACCGCTGATGATGGCACCGCGCAGGATCGAGGCTTCGAGTTTCTTGAACGCCGAGCCAAGGTTCGCGTCAGCCAGTTGCTCTTCGCTCAGCGCGGCCTTGACGGCATCACGCGCGGCGGCAATCGCGGACACACGCTCTTGCTTGTCGCGCAGCGCAAAGGCGGCGCGCATCTGGGTTTCGCCAGCGGCTTTGACGGCAGCGTAAAGCGCCGAGTAGTCCGGCGCGTGAAAGTCGAACGGCTCTTTCGCGCAGCTTTCGGCGAAGTCGATAATCATGTCGATCACCGGCTGCATCGCGTCATGGCCAAACTTGACCGCGCCCAGCATTTCGGCTTCCGAAAGCTCATAGGCCTCGGATTCGACCATCATCACGGCGTCTTTGGTGCCGGCGATGACCAGATCAAGCCGCTGATCGGGGTTTTCACGCAGCTTTTGCATGTCATCGACGTCGGGGTTCAGGACGTATTCGCCGCCCGAGAAGCCAACGCGCGCAGCGCCGATCGGACCCATGAAGGGCACGCCCGAAATCGTCAGCGCGGCCGAGACGGCGATCATCGCCACGATGTCGGGCTCATTGACCAGATCGTGCGACAGCACCGTGGCCATCACCAGCACTTCGTTCTTGAAGCCCGGCACGAACAGCGGGCGAATCGGACGGTCGATCAGGCGCGAGGTCAGCGTTTCCTTTTCCGAAGGACGCGCTTCACGCTTGAAGAAGCCGCCGGGCACCTTGCCCGCGGCATAGTATTTTTCCTGGTAGTGCACGGTCAGCGGGAAGAAATCCTGCCCCGGTTTGGGTTCGCGTGCAAAGGTCACGTTGGCCATGACCGAGGTTTCCCCCAGCGTGGCAATGACCGACCCATCGGCCTGGCGGGCAATTTTGCCCGTTTCCAGCGTCAGGGTCTCATTGCCCCACTGGATCGATTTCGTGGTAACGTTGAACATATGTTTTCCTATCGATGCGCAGGGACCCTCCCCGCGCCTGTTTGCGTACGGGCCCCCCGCCGCGTTCGGCGAAGGCCCGTGGTTCCCTTTTCTTTCCCGGCTGCCCACCCCATGGAACCCGTTGGAGAGGCCGATCCCCGGCAACCGCCGGGGCGAAAGTGAAACGCGCCCGATCGGGCGCGTTCCGTCAGATCAGCGGCGCAGGCCCAGACGCTCGATGAGCGCGGCGTAGCGCGTTTGGTTCTTGCCCTTGAGGTAGTCCAGCAGCTTGCGACGCTGAGCCACCATCATCAGAAGGCCACGACGAGAGTGGTTGTCCTTCTTGTGTTCCTTGAAGTGACCGGTCAGCGTCGCAATGCGCGAGCTGAGGATCGCAACCTGAACTTCCGGTGACCCGGTATCGCCTTCTTTGGTGGCGAATTCCTTGATCAGGCGGGCTTTTTCTTCAACGGTAATCGACATCGGGGTCTCCTTCGTCGGTTTGTGTTATGGCGCAGGCCGGGATGTCGTCCAGCAGGGCCCGTGGAGGCTCCGCCAAGTGCGGCGGATGCGCGCGTATAGGGGAAAACGCTTCAGAAGGAAAGCCTGAATTGCCCTTGTGCAAAAGGGGCGGCGCAAGCCTGGGCATGCGGGGTGGCCGCGCGCTGACCTTCGATTGACCCCTTGCGTGGGGGGGAAAGGCGCGGCGCAATCGCCTATTTTCCGACAGCGCCTATTGGACGGCCGCCGCTTGGCTGGCAGCGCATTAGCGGGCTGCGAATTCCTCGGGCGTCATCAGGGTGATATCGGCGGCGGCAAGCCCCGCGGCGCCCATCACCTCGGCAATGCGGATCCCGTTCAAAAGCACCCAAGCCGAATCGTCCGTTGTTTCCGAAGGCTCAAGCGTCACCTCCGGGTCCGGCGACAGGGCCGGATCATAGATCAGGACCAGCCGGTCCTCGGCAGTGCTGAAATCGTCGATCGTCGCGGGAGCATCGGCATCCAGCCAGTCGCCAAGCGCGAACAGATCCGCGCCCTCACCGCCATCGGCCCAATCGCCACGCCCGATCAGCAAGGTATCGTCACCCGCGCCGCCGTTCAGAAAATCCTGCCCGTCCACATCGGCCTGCCCGGTATCGGAATCAGCGAGGGAGCCAATCAGCACGTCGTTGCCGTCGCCGCCAAACAGCTCGTCCGCGCCAAGCCCGCCCGACAGCGTGTCGTTCCCGGTCCAGCCTTGCAGGCTGTCATTGCCCTGATCGCCGACCAGCAGATCATCGCCCGCGCCACCAATCACGGAATCGTCACCCTCGCCACCGTCGATCCGGTCGGCGCCGTCATTGCCCGACAGCGTATCATCACCCGCTTCGCCAAACAGCGCATCATCGCCCGCGCCACCGTCGATATAGTCGTCGCCGTCGCCTCCCAGAATCGAATCAGCCCCCTCTGCGCCAAAAAGCTGGTCTTCGCCGGCGTTGCCCAGGATCGTGTCGTCACCGCCATATCCGTTGATCTGATCCAGCGCATCGCCCCCCGCGATCAGATCGTCCGCGATGTCGCCCCAAAGAATACCCTCGGAGATTTCGGTCGTGTCATCGACTGGTTTGGGGTCAGGCTCGGCATCTGGTTCGAGGTCAGTGCTTGGCGGCGCGCTGACGGCCATGTCGTTTGCGACCGCATCGAAGGCAGAAGCATCTTCGGGCGCCAGGGTGCTGTCGGCGGCCACCTGTGCGACCTCTGGTGAAAGCGCGGGGATATCGAACAGCAGATCCGGCGCGGTTTCGCCGTGATACTGCGGTGTCAGGTCAGTGTCGTCGTTGTGATCCGAATCATCACTATTGGTCTGCGGGGCAAACCCGGCAGACACGCCAGCCATCAATAATCCCAACAAACCTGAAAGGAACAGCATTCTGTTTCCCGACCAACATTTCAAACGCTAATGCGCAGCGCGCGCCGAGATTTGCATATCAATGCGGCAAGATAACAGCATGAAACTTAACAATTGGTTAACGTGCGAGGCTATCATCCGACGCAGACCTCAACGCCAAAGCTCGGGCTGGCGGTCATAGCCAATGTAAAGCGGATGCCTGGGCGCGCCCGCCTTGGTCAGCCCTAGGTGAAAAAGTGGCATCTGAGCGCCACGCAACAGGGCCTCGACGGCCGCGCCGCGCCCCAGATGCGCGCCATGGGCCCCCCATGCGCAGATGATCTGATCGGCCCAGGCAAGGCTTTCGGTGATCGCCGCGTCGTTTTGCGGCCCCACCGGGTCGGCCTGCGCCCGCATCACCTTTGGCTCGGTGGCGCGGAAGGCAAAGATGTTGGTGACCCGAAACGCGCCGAACCCCAGCGCCCGCGCCCGCCGTTCGCAGCGTTCGACCGTCGGGTCATTTTGCGTTTCGGTCGCGGTCGAGGGGTTGAGCATGACAAACAGCGCCTTGCCCCGCGCGCCATCCCAGGTACGCGTCAGCAAATAGCGATAGCGTTCGCAGTCTGAATAGACGGCCGTCGATTGGGCGTCGCCCTTGAGGTGGTGGCGTGTGATCATGCCGCTTTCTTGCCCGCGACAGCGGCGCGCGCAAGCCCCCCCCGTCGCCTGCGGCCCGATGCTTGAAGTTCGCGGCCAGAAGTCCGGGAGCTACAGATTGAACACCCGGCTGGGGTGCAACTCGCCCGACTTGTAGATGCCAACGGCAATGGGCTGGCCTTGGTAGCTGGCCCATGCCTCATCGCCAAACGCAACATCCGCGGCCAGCACCATGCCCGGATTGCCGTTCTTGATCCGGGCCGCCCCTTCGGCGGTGGCCTTCAGTTCGGACAGATCGGCCAAGCCCACCTCTAGCGGCAAGAGCCGGGCGTCAAGCTCGGGGGTGCGCGCCATCTGCTCCAGCGCCTCCAGCGAAATCCCGTCTTCTGCGTCAAATGGGCCAGACCAGACCCGGCGCAGGCTTACCACATGGCCAAGGCAGCCCAATGCGGCGCCCAGATCGCGCGCGATCGCGCGCACATAGCCGCCCTTGCCGCAGACCATCTCCAGTTCCAGCGTGTCGGCATCGGGGCGCGCCAGCAGATCGAGGCTTTCAACCCAAAGATCGCGCGCGGCCAGATCCATTTCCTCGCCCGCGCGGGCCAGCGCATAGGCGCGTTGGCCATCGACCTTGACGGCCGAAAACTGTGGCGGAACCTGCCGGATATCGCCCGTGAACGCGGGCAGCGCGGCGGCGATCTCGGCGTCGGTCGGGCGCAGATCCGAGGTCTGGATCACCTCGCCCTCTGCGTCATCGGTGTTTGTGGCCGCCCCCAGCCGCACCGTGAAGCGATAGCATTTCAGCGCGTCGGCAATATAGGGCACGGTCTTTGTGGCCTCGCCCAGTGCCACCGCCAGAACTCCGGTCGCTGCCGGATCCAGCGTGCCCGCGTGGCCGGCCTTTTTCGCGTCAAACGCCCAGCGGACCTTGCCCACCACCGCGGTCGAGGTGACGCCCGCCGGCTTGTCCACCACCAGCCAGCCGGAAATCTCGCGTCCCTTTTTGCGTGCCATGATGCGTCCCTTTGATGCGAAACCCGGCTGCTAACCCAGCCGGCCACGGGCGTCAATCGGCGTGTAGGACCAAGCCGATGATTGGCCCCATCGGTGTGCCCGCATCCGATCGCCCCAGACCCGGCGCCATCAAGCGCGATACCGACCCGTCAAGAAACAGCGCATCGGGTGTCGCCAGCCCGTCCCGAAACAGACGGGCAAATTCGTGAAACGTCACGGCTTGGTTCGAGATCGCGAACCACGCGGTCTTGCCGTCGGTCGAAACCCCCACGCCATTGCGCAGATAGCGGCTGGTGCTGTCGGCCAGAAACGTTGGATGCAGCGTGCCGTCAATCACCAGCATCGGCCCCGATTGCGTCGCCAGCGCGCAGGTGGGCTGGCGTGCGGCAAAGTCGCGCGATTCGATCACCGCGAAATCCGCACCCGCGCAAAACACCCCGTTGGGCAGCATGCCAAAGTTGCCGGGCCCGGCCGAAGTCACGATCCGCGCCAATTCGACCCCGTCTTGCACGAACAGCCCGACCGGACGGCGATCGGGATGATACATGCCCGCATTCATCGCAAAGCCGATTGCCTCGCCGGGGGCGAGCGTTTCGCGCAACCGCTCGAAGGTGGCGACCGGCAGGCCATCGGCCGCCGTCAGCCAAAGCCGTAGGTCAGCCTGTGCCGACACCTCGCAAACCGTGTAGGAAAGCCCGTCAAACGCCACGTCGCGGCACGGCCCCGCGCCCGCCGCCGCAGTTGCGGCCATGCCCGCCACCGACGCCACCAGCGCCAGCGCCTTATTCAGCGGTGTCATCATCGTCTTGCGCGGCAATGTCGCGCTGCACCCGCTCGTCTGCAAACATCCGCCGCGTGTCATCCAGCCGGTCAAATGTCTCATCCAGCTGGAACCGCAATTCGGGCGCGTATTTCAGCGTCAGCCCCTTGGCCACCAGATGCCGCAACTCGGGCGTGTTGCGGCGCAGCGCCTTGAGCATCTCATCGCTGCCCTGCCCACCCAATGGCGAAACATAGGCCGTGGCGACCTTGAGATCGGTCGAGGTGCTGACCTCGCCCACCGTAATCGAAATCCGGTTCAAGTCGGGGTCGTGGACATCGCCGCGCAACAGCACGTCGGAAAGGGTGCGCCGGATCAACTCGCCGACGCGGAGCTGACGTTGCGTGGGGCCTTTGCCCATGGGAAATCGGTTCTGTGCCATGGCCCCCATGTAGGGCATGGGCGCGATCCTCGCAACGGGGCTTTGCCAACTGCGCGCACACGGGCTAAGGAATGCCGATCAACAAGGGGAATTGCCATGACCGACCTGCCGGGCATCGTCATCACCGGGGCCTCGGGCCGCATGGGCCAGATGCTGGCCACGACCGTTCTGGCCTCGCAAAGGGCGCGCCTTGTGGGGGCGGTCGAACGCGCCGGCCACCCGTGGATCGGGCAAGACCTTGGCATCGCCACCGGCGGGGTGGCGAACGGGGTGATCGTGACCGATGACCCGCTCACGGCCCTTGCCGGGGCGCAAGCGGTCATCGACTTCACGGCGCCCGCCGCAACGGTCGAATTCGCAGCCCTTGCGGCTCAGGCTCGGGCCACACATGTGATCGGCACGACCGGGCTGGAACCCGCCCATCTTGCCCGTATCGCGGCCGCTGCACGCCATGCGGTCATCGTGCGCGCGGGCAACATGTCGCTGGGCGTCAATCTTCTGGTGCAATTGACCCGCAAGGTCGCCGCCGCCCTCGACCCCGATTGGGACATCGAGATCGTCGAGGCGCACCACCGGATGAAAGTGGACGCCCCGTCGGGAACCGCGCTGATGCTGGGCCAGGCCGCCGCCGAGGGCCGCGGCATCGATCTTGACGCCAACCGCGAGGCCGGGCGCGACGGGATCACCGGGGCTCGCCACCCCGGCGCGATCGGTTTTTCCTCGGTGCGTGGCGGTGACATCGTCGGCGAACATGATGTGATCTTCGCGGCGCTGGGCGAAAGGGTCATCTTGCGCCATGTCGCCACCGATCGTGCCATCTTTGCGCGCGGCGCCCTGCGCGCGGCGCTCTGGGGGCAAACCCAAAAGCCGGGCGAATATGACATGCTCGACGTGCTGGGCCTCTGACCCGACACCGCGATCTTCATCTTCGCTGAAATATCCTCCGGGGGTCCGGGGGTGGAAAACCCCCGGCGCGTGCCGAAAAACGCCCGGTCAGAAATCGATTGCCAGACCCTTTTTTTCCCAATCGCCATAGCGCACCGGGTCAAGCCCGTCGCGCCCGCCCAATTCGACAGGCAGGACGACTTCGGCGGCGGCCTTGCGTCGCGCCTCGGCCTCGGCCAAGGCCCGTTGGGCAGCGGCGGGCAGATCCAGGCGGGGCTGTTCTTGCTGTTCGGGCTTATCGGTCATCGCGGGCATTCCTTGTGAAGCGCAGGCCCATGATATACGGGGCCTGCATAACCGGAACAAGCCAAAGGGTCGCGGTCAGATGAATACGGGTGAAGACGCGCGCAAAGCCGCATTGGGGCTGATCCTTGGCGTGACCGATCATGCCCAGCCGCTTTCCAACCAACTGGCCGCAGGCGATCTTGCCTGGCTGCCTCCTGCAGAACGCGCCCGCGCCCAACGTCTGGCGGTGGCGACGCTGCGCCACCTTGGCCGCGCCGATGCAATCCTCAAGCCGCTGATGCGCCGCACTCCGCCGCCCGATGTGCTGGCGCTGCTGCGCCTGGCCACCGTCGAGATGCTGGAGGAAGGTGCCGCACCGCATGGCGCAGTCAACGCCGCGGTCACGCTGGCGCGCACCGGCGGCCCGCGCACCGACAGCTTTACCGCGCTGATCAACGCGGTGTTGCGCAAGGTCGCCGAGACCGACCCGGCGAAATGGGCCAGCCTGCCGGCGCCGGCTTTGCCGGATTGGCTGCGCGGTCGGCTGATGTCGGCCTGGGGCAAACAGGCCACGATGCGGATCGAGGCGGCACACCTGCGCGCCGCGGCCCTTGATCTGACGCCGAAATCGACCGAGACCGCCGCTGCGCTGGCCGAGGCGCTGGGCGCCAGCGTGCTGCCAACCGGCACGCTCCGGCTTGCGGCGCGCGGGCAGGTATCAGACCTGCCGGGCTTTGCAGACGGGGCCTGGTGGGTGCAGGACGCCGCCGCCGCCCTTGCGGCGCGGATCCTTGCCCCGGCGCCCGGCGAACGCTGCCTTGACCTATGCGCCGCGCCGGGCGGCAAGACGCTGCAACTGGCGGCGATGGGGGCGGCGGTCACCGCGCTTGACATATCCTCGCCGCGCGCCGCGCGGATCAGCGAAAACCTGACCCGCTGTGGCCTGTCGGCCGAGATCGTGATCGACGATGCGCTGCATTGGCGGCCGCAGGAACCCTTTGCCGCGATCCTTCTGGATGCGCCCTGTTCGGCCACCGGCACCGTGCGCCGCCATCCCGATCTGCCCTACGTCAAAGACCCCAGATCACTGCGCGAGCTGTTTGCCTTGCAGGCCGGGCTTCTCGACCATGCGCTTGGCATGCTGGCCCCCGGCGGGCGTCTGGTCTATTGCACCTGCTCGCTTTTGCCCGAAGAGGGCGAGGCGCAGATCACCGCAGCCCTTGCCCGCCACCCCGGCCTGCGCACCCTGCCAGAGGCGCTGACCCTGCCCGGGATCGACCCGGACTGGATCTCGCCAGAGGGCGGTCTGCGCCTGCGCCCGGACTATTGGCCCGCGTTGGGCGGCCTCGACGGCTTCTACATCGCCTGCCTGACACGTGACATTGCCGGTTGACGGAATTCTGCGATGACACGCCCCGCAGCCCCGACTATGGTGCGCCCTGAACCGACAGCTTCTTCAGCGATGACATCGGACTAACCGGGGCAGCATGGCACGGCAGGCAACATACGGGCGCAAATCCAGGGCGGGGGCAGGGGTGCCGGGCAGATGGTCCTCCCGCAAGACCCGCCTGTTCAACCGTCTTGCCGCCCTGCGCGCTGCCCGTGCCCGCCCGGCAACCGGCTTTGTCAGCCAGCCCGAACCGCGCACCATCGGCTCGTTCGCGCGGGGGCGACAACTGGTCGCGGGCAACTTCCTGTTTGCGGGCTTCCTGATCGAAGGCCCCGGCAAGTCGCTTTGGGATCTGCCGATGCCCGATCCGGGCTTTGAAGAGGCGCTGCACGGCGGCGCCTGGCTGGACGACCTTGCCGCCGTCGGCGACCGCGCCGCGCGCGACCGTGCGCAGGCCTGGGTTTTCGACTGGATCACCCGGTTCGGAGGCGGCCGCGGGCCGGGCTGGACCCCGGATCTGACCGGCCGCCGCCTGATCCGCTGGATCAACCATGCGATCTTGCTGCTGAATGGTCAGGACCGTGCCCCGGCCGACGCGTTCTTTCGCAGCCTCGGCCAACAAACCATCTTTCTGGCCCGGCGCTGGAAATCGGCCAGCCCCGGCCTGCCCCGGTTCGAGGCCCTGACCGGCCTGATCTACGCCGGCCTTGCCCTGACCGGGATGGAGCGCCACGTCGCCGCCGCCTCGGCCGCGCTGGCGCGCGAATGCGAGGCGCAGATTGACGCCGAGGGCGGCATCCCGACCCGCAACCCCGAAGAGCTGCTTGAGGTTTTCACCCTTCTGACCTGGGCTGCGGCGGCCTTGGCCGAGGCCGGTCGTGCCCCGTCGGCGGCGCATCTGGCCGCGATCGGGCGCATCGCGCCGACGCTGCGCGCGCTGCGCCATGCGGATGGCGGTCTGGCGCGGTTTCACGGCGGCGGTCGCGGGCTTGAAGGCCGTCTGGATCAGGCGCTGGCCGCCGCCGGGGTGCGCGCAGTTCCGGCCGAGGGGCTGGCGATGGGCTTTGCGCGGCTTCACGGTGGCCGCACCACGGTCATCGTTGACGCTGCCGCTCCGCCGTTCGGACCGGCCTCGGCCAATGCCCATGCCTCGACACTGGCGCTTGAGGTGACCTCGGGGCGCCGCCCGCTGATCGTCAACTGCGGCTCGGGGGCGGCCTTCGGCCCCGACTGGCACCGCGCGGGCCGGGCCACACCCAGCCATTCGACGCTGGGCATCGTCGGCTTTTCCTCGTCGCGGCTTGGCGCCAGCGGCGTCTTGGGCGGTGCCAGCCGGGGCCTGCTGGCCGATGCCCCCTCGGAAGTCTGGCTGCAAAGCGAACTGACCGACGCCGGCACCCGTCTGCTGTTTGGCCACAATGGCTATGCCGCGACCCATGGCATGACCCATGTGCGCGAACTGACCTTGTCGCTGGATGGCCGCACCCTGACGGGCGAAGATACCCTGGGTGCGATGACCAACGAGGACCGCAGGCGTTTTGAGGTTGTCATGGACCGCTCGGGGCTTCAGGGCATTGCCTTTGATCTGCGCTTTCATTTGCACCCCGATGTCGATGCGGCGCTGGACATGGGCGGGGCGGCGGTGTCGATGGCGCTCAAATCCGGCGAGATCTGGGTGTTTCGCCATGACGGCACCGCCGAGATGACGCTGGAACCCTCGGTCTACCTTGAAAAGGGCCGCTTGCGCCCCCGTGCGGCGCGCCAGATCGTGCTCGCCGGGCGGGTTCTGGACTTTGCGTGCCAGATCGGCTGGACCTTGGCCAAGGCACAAGATACCCCCGCCGCAATCCGCGACTTGGAATTCCTGCCGCAAGACGACACCGACCCGATGCCGGACCTTGCCCCACCTGAAACCGACTGAGCCAAAGGACTGCCGCCCGTGACCAACCTCGTCCCCCTTCGCCGCGCCCTGATTTCCGTGTCCGACAAGACCGGATTGATCGAATTCGCCCGATCCCTTGCCGCACGGGGGGTCGAGATCCTGTCGACCGGCGGCACGGCGCTGACACTCAGGACCGCGGGGCTGCACGTCAAGGACGTGGCCGAGGTGACCGGATATCCCGAAATGATGGATGGTCGTGTGAAGACCCTGCACCCGGCGGTGCATGGCGGCCTGCTGGCGCTGCGCGACGATGTCGAACATCAGGTCGCGATGGCGGCGCATGGGATCGAGCCGATCGACCTGCTGGTGGTCAACCTCTATCCGTTCGAAGAAACCGTGGCCAAGGGTGGCACCCATGCCGAGTGTATCGAGAACATCGACATCGGCGGCCCGGCGATGATCCGCGCCGCGGCCAAGAATCATGCCTTTGTGGCCACCGTGGTCGATGTGCAGGACTATGCGGCGCTGCTGGCCGAACTGGACAAGAATGACGACCGCACCTCGCTGGGATTCCGCCAGCGTCAGGCACAGATCGCCTACGCCCGCACGGCGGCCTATGATGCGGCGGTCAGCACCTGGATGGCGGCGGCGATCGGCGAAGAAACCCCGCGCCGCCGTGCCTTCGCCGGGACGCTGGCGCAAAGCCTGCGCTATGGCGAAAACCCGCACCAGTCCGCGGCCTTCTATCTGGATGGCTCGAACCGTCCCGGCGTGGCGACGGCGAAACAGTGGCAAGGCAAGGAACTCAGCTACAACAATATCAATGACACCGACGCCGCCTTCGAGCTGGTGGCCGAATTCGCGGGCAAGGGTCCGGCGGTCGCCATTATCAAACACGCCAACCCTTGTGGTGTGGCGCAGGGCGAGACCCTGCTTGACGCCTACAAACGCGCCTATGACTGTGATCGCACGTCGGCCTTCGGCGGCATCATCGCGCTGAACCAGACGCTGGACGCAGCCACCGCCGAAGAGATCTGCAACATCTTCACCGAGGTGGTCATCGCCCCCGATGCCGACCCCGCCGCCCGTGCGATCTTTGCCGCCAAGAAAAACCTGCGCTTGCTGACCACCGGCGCACTGCCCGACCCGAAGTCCGCATTGCTGACCTTCCGTCAGGTTTCAGGGGGGTTTCTGGTGCAGGGCAAGGATAACGGCGCCATCTCGCGCCACGATCTGCACGTCGTGACCAGACGCGCGCCCAGCGAACAGGAACTGAACGACCTGCTGTTCGCGTGGAAAGTCGCCAAACACGTCAAGTCGAACGCCATCATCTACGTCAAGGACGGCGCGACCGTGGGCGTCGGTGCAGGCCAGATGAGCCGCGTCGACAGCACCCGGATCGCGGCCCGCAAGGCACGGGACATGGCCGAGGCGCTGGGTCTTGCCGCACCGCTGACCCAAGGCTCGGTCGTGGCTTCGGACGCGTTCTTTCCCTTCGCCGACGGGTTGATTGCCGCTGCCGAAGCCGGCGCGACGGCGCTGATCCAACCTGGCGGCTCGATGCGCGACGCCGAGGTGATCGCGGCCGCCGATGCCGCAGGCCTGGCGATGGTCTTCACAGGCATGCGCCATTTCCGGCACTGAGCTGGTGGCTTCTTTTTGGCAAAAATACTCCCGCCGGAGGCATCCAGGTAAAAGGACTTGCCTCCGGCGGGAGTATTGCGGCCAAAAAGAAGCGAGAAAAGGAGGCGTTGATGCGGCTTGCAGTTAAGGTGGCGACGGCTGTGCTGATCGTAGATCAGGTCTCGAAATACACGGTGGTTCATGGTCTGGGTCTGGATCGCAAGTTGGCGATGGAAGTCTTGCCGCCTTGGATCAATTTCCGCATGGCGTGGAACCAGGGCGTCAATTTCGGCCTGTTCTCCGGGCAAAGCGACTGGACGCGCTGGGCGCTGATCCTTTTGGCACTTGGGATTTCGGTCTGGGTCTGGCTCTGGGTCCGGCGCGAGCCGCATTCGGCGCTGGTGCAGGTGGCGGCGGGGTTGCTGATCGGCGGCGCGCTGGGCAATGTCGTCGATCGGCTGCTTTATGGCGCGGTTGCCGATTTCCTGAACCTGTCGGTGCCGGGAATCGAAAACCCCTATTCGTTCAACGTGGCCGATATCGCGATCTTTGCCGGTGCCGCCGGGTTGGTTCTGTTCACCGGGCGTGACGCTGCGCCCCCAACAAAGACCCGCAAACGATAGGCCGCGCGGATCTGCGGCAAGGTTTCCCCCGTGACGCGCGCAAACTCTTGCGCTAAGACGGGGACAGATTGGTGAGGGAGTGGCTCATGCAGGCGAAAATCGGCACCTTTGGGGCGCTCTTAGCGGCGGCTCTGATGCTGGCGGCCTGTGGCGGCGGCGACAAGCAGCCGCAACTGATGCATCTGCGTTCGGCGACGGCCGGGCCGGATGAGTTTGGCATCCTGCCGACCAAGCCCTTGCAATTGCCGCAAGACCTTGCGGCCTTGCCGCCGCCCACGCCGGGCGGCACCAGCATCGCGGACCCCACCCCCGAGGCCGACGCCGTTGCCGCGCTGGGCGGCAACCCGGCCGCATTGACGCGCAGCGGCATTGGCGCAGGCGATGGCGCGCTGGTCGCACAGGCCAGCCGTTTTGGCACGTCGTCCTCGATCCGCGCCGATCTGGCCGCCGAAGACCTTGAATACCGCCGCAAGCATGACGGCCGCCTGCTGGAACGCCTGTTCAACGTGAACGTCTATATCAAGGCCTACAAGCCGATGGCGTTGCAACAAGACCTCGAACTGGAGCGTTGGCGCAAGCTGGGTGTGCGCACCCCTGCCGCGCCGCCCCCGGCAAAACTGCTTCAGCCGTAATCAACTCCGCGTCAGACGGGTTGATCCCGGCGCATGATGGCGTAGCTATGCTGGGCATACCCGGAGGTTTTCATGATCCGACCGTTTCTGACGCTTGGCGCGCTTGTCGCCCTTGGCCTTGCCGCCGCTTTCCCCGCCATCGCTGAAACCGTGACCGATTTCACCCTGCCCAACGGGCTTGAGGCGGTGGTGATCGAAGATCACCGGGCCCCGGTGGTGGTGCAGATGGTGTGGTACAAGGCCGGCTCTGCCGATGAGGCGCGCGGCAAATCCGGGGTGGCGCATTTCCTGGAACACCTGATGTTCAAGGGCACCGATGATCTTGCCCCGGGCGAACTATCGAAGGTGGTCGAGGCCAATGGCGGGTCCGACAACGCCTTCACCTCTTATGACTACACCGCCTATTACCAGCGCATCAGCGCCGATCGGCTGGAACTTGTGATGCGGATGGAGGCCGACCGGATGCGCGATCTGATCCTGTCGCAGGATGATTGGCAGACCGAACGCGAGGTTATCATCGAGGAACGCAACCAGCGCACCGACAGTGACCCCGCCGCGATCTTTGGCGAACAGCGCCGCGCCGCGCAATATCTCAACCATCCCTACGGCACGCCGGTCATCGGCTGGCGCCACGAGATGGAGCAGTTGACCCGCGAAGATGCGCTGGCCTGGTATCGGCGCTACTATGCGCCCAATAACGCGGTGCTGGTGGTGGCGGGCGATGTGAGCCCCGATCAGGTGAAAGCGCTGGCCGAGAAATACTACGGCCCGCTGGCCCCGACGCCCGATCTTGCGCCCCGCCAGCGCGTGCAGGAACCGCCGCAACTGGCCGAACGCCGGATGACTTTTGCCGATGCCCGTGTGGCGCGGCCCTATGTCAGCCGCAGCTATCTTGCGCCTGAACGCGACCCCGGCGATCAGGCGCGTGCCGCGGCGCTGACCGTTCTGGCCGAGGTTCTGGGCGGCAACGGCGCCACCTCGGTGCTGGGCAAGGCTCTGATGTTCGGCACCCAAAAGGCGCTTTATGTTGGCGCCAGCTATGACGGCATGGCGATCGACGACACCACCTTTTCGCTGATCATTGTCCCTGCCGACGGCGTATCCATGCAAGAGGCCGAAGACGCGCTGGATGCGACGCTGGCCAAATTCATGACCGAGGGCGTTGATCCGGCGCAGTTCGCCCGGATCAAGACGCAGATCACCGCCGGCGAGATCTATGCCCTGGATCAGGTGCAGGGCCTTGCGCAGCGCTACGGCGAGGCGCTGGCCAGCGGCCTGAGCGTGGCCGATGTGCAGGACTGGCCCAAGGCCCTGACCGCAGTCACCGAAGCCGATGTGATGGCCGCCGCCAAGGACGTCTTTGACCGGCGCCGTGCGGTTACCGGCTGGTTGACCCACGCCGACGCGCCCTCCGAACCCACGGAGGTCACGCAATGATTCGCTTTGCCCTGGCCGCCGTTCTGGCCCTTGCGGCGCTGCCTGCCCGCGCGGTGGACATCCAGTCGGTCACCTCACCCGGCGGCATCACCGCCTGGTTGGTGGAAAACCACGAAATCCCCTTTACCGCGCTTGAGATCCGCTTTCGTGGCGGCGCGAGCCTTGATGCGCCCGGCAAACGTGGCGCGATCAACCTGATGACCGCGACACTGGAGGAAGGCGCGGGCGATCTTGACAGCCAAGGCTTTGCCGAGGCCGCCGAGACCTTGGCGGCGTCGTTTTCCTTCAACGTGTCCGATGACGTTCTGTCGGTCTCGGCCAAGATGCTGACCGAAAACCGCGATGCTGCGGTGACGCTGCTGGGGCAGGCGCTGAACGAGCCGAAGTTTGACCAGACCGCCATCGACCGGGTGCGCGGGCAGGTGCTGTCGATCATCGCTTCGGATGCCAAGGATCCGGGCGCGATTGCGGGCGACACCTTCGCGCGTCTGGCCTATGGCGATCACCCCTATGGCAGTTCTCTCAATGGCACCGCCGACAGCGTCGCCGCCCTGACGCGCGACGATATCCTTGCGGCAAAGGCGCGCGTCATGGCGCGCGACCGGATCTTTGTCTCGGCGGTGGGCGACATCACCCCGGATGCGCTGGGGGAACTGCTGGACCGACTTCTGGGCGCGCTGCCGGCAACCGGCGCGCCAATGCCACCGCGTGCCACCTTGGGCCTGACCGGCGGCGTCACCATCGTGGACTATGACAGCCCGCAATCCATGGTGCTGTTCGGCGAAGCGGGTCTGGCGATGGATGACCCGGATTTCTTTGCCGCCTATATCCTCAATCAGGTGCTGGGCGGCGGCGGGTTTTCGTCGCGGCTGATGGAGGAAGTGCGCGAAAAGCGTGGCCTGACCTATGGCGTGGCCTCGTATCTCGTGCCCAAGGATCTGGCCGAGACGTGGCAAGGTTCGGTCGCCTCGGCCAATGAAAAAGTCGCCGAGGCGATCGCGGTGATCCGTGCCGAATGGCGGCGGATGGCGGCGGACGGCGTGACGGATGCGGAATTGGACGCGGCCAAGACCTATCTGACCGGCGCCTACCCGCTGCGCTTTGATGGCAACGGCCCGATTGCCGATATTCTGGTCGGGATGCAGCTTTCGGACCTGCCCATCGACTATGTCAATACCCGCAACGCCAAGGTCGAGGCCGTTACCCGCGACGATGTGGCCCGCGTGGCGGCGCGTCTGCTCAGGGCCGACGATCTGCGCTTTGTGGTGGTGGGCCGTCCGGTGGGGTTGATGAACTGACAGGGGCGCGAGGCGTGGGGCGCGGCGTGGCAACTGAAATTGCCGCGCCGCGCCTTGCCCGAATCAATAGCCTCTGTTCCGGCTTTGTGCTAACCCTAGTAGGATGAACGCCGCAGACCCCAAGATAGGCGGGCCGCAAGCCGAAACCCGCCCCGTGATCCGTCAACTGGATGAGGCCGCCGCGAACCGGATCGCGGCGGGCGAAGTGGTTGAACGCCCGGCCTCGGCGGTCAAGGAACTGGTGGAAAACGCGCTTGACGCAGGTGCCGGCCGCATCGACATCGCCTTTGCCGATGGTGGCAAGACGCTGATCCGCATTACCGATGACGGTTGCGGTATGACCGCCGCCGACCTGCCATTGGCGCTGGCGCGCCATGCGACCTCGAAGATCGACGGCTCGGACCTGCTCAACATCCATACCTTCGGGTTTCGCGGCGAGGCGCTGCCCTCGCTTGGGGCGGTCGGACGGCTGACGATCACCTCGCGCGCGCAGGGCCATGATGCGGCGCAAATCAGCGTATCGGGCGGACGCGAGGCGCCGGTGCGCCCCGCCGCGCTGAACCGCGGCACCGTGGTCGAGCTTGGTGATCTGTTCTTTGCCACGCCTGCGCGGCTCAAGTTTCTGCGCTCGGACCGGGCCGAAACCCAGGCCATCTCGGATGCCGTCAAGCGCCTTGCGATGGCCGAGCCCTATGTTTCGTTCACCCTGCGCGACCTGTCCGGTGGCGGTGACGGCCGCGAGATATTCCGCGCCGATGCCGAGCAGGGTGAACTGTTCGGCGCGCTGGCGGGGCGTCTGGCAAAGGTGATCGGGCGCGCCTTCATCGACAATGCCCTGCCGATTGATGCCGACCGCGAGGGGCTGCGCCTGACCGGCTATGCCGCCCTGCCCACCTATTCGCGCGGGGCTGCGGTCGAACAGTTCCTGTTCGTGAACGGCCGCCCGGTGCGCGACAAGCTGCTGACCGGGGCGCTGCGCGCCGCCTATATGGATTTTCTGTCGCGCGATCGGCACCCTGCGGCGGTGCTGTTCCTGACCTGTGATCCGGAACGCGTGGACGTCAACGTCCACCCCGCCAAGGCCGAGGTCCGGTTTCGCGAAGCGGGTCTTGCGCGTGGGCTGATCGTCACCGCGCTGCGCCATGCGCTGGCCGCGGCGGGGCATCGTGCCTCATCGACGGTGGCCGATGCGACGCTGGGCGCGATGCGCCCCGGTTTTGCCGGCGCTCCGGGTGATGCACCGCGGATCTACCAGATGGACCGCCTGTCCTATGGCGCCAGCTTTGGCCCGTCTTCTGACGCGCTGCGCAACGCCTATGCCGCACAGGCGCCGATGTTTGCCGAAGGCCCTCAGGCGTTCGCCTCGCCCTTCGCCAGCCCCACCGCCCGCGCCGAAACTGTCACGGATACCAGCGACATCGACCATCCGCTGGGCGCCGCCCGCGCGCAGGTGCATGAAAACTACATCATCGCCCAAACCACGCGGGGCATCGTCATTGTCGATCAGCACGCCGCCCATGAACGGCTTGTCTACGAACGGCTCAAGCGGCAGATGGCGGAAAACGGTATCGCCGCGCAATCGCTGCTGATCCCGGAAATCGTCGAGCTGTCGGCCTCGGACGCGGCGCGCCTGCTGGACCTTGCCCCCGACCTTGCCCGCCTTGGGCTGACGCTGGAACCGTTTGGCGGCAGCGCGATTGCGGTGCGCGAAACCCCCGCGATTCTGGGCGAGATCAACGCCGCCGCTCTGCTGCGCGACATTCTGGACGAACTGTCGGATCAGGGCGACAGCCTGCGCCTGCAAGCCCGGATCGAGGCGGTTCTGTCGCGCATGGCCTGCCACGGCTCGATCCGCTCGGGGCGCCAGATGCGTGCCGAGGAAATGAACGCGCTTTTGCGTGAAATGGAGGCGACGCCCCATTCCGGCCAGTGCAACCACGGCCGCCCGACCTATGTCGAACTGAAACTGGCCGATATCGAACGGCTTTTCGGGCGCACATGATGACCGTCGCGGGCCAGACCTACGCCCTGAATGACCCGCGTGTGCTGGCGCTGGCGGCGGCGGCCGGGCTGGTTCTTTTGGTGCTGATCTTGCTGATCCAGACCCTGCGCGCCTCGGCGCGCGCGGCGCGGATGGTCGCGCCGATTCAGGCGCAGGTTGGTCAGTTGGGGGCCAATATGCAGGCACTGTCGGACGGGCAGCACCATCTGGCGGGTGGGCTGCACCATGTTTCCGAGGCGCAGGCCACCTCGCAGGCGCGGATGCTGGCGCTGATGGAGCAGCGCTTGGCAGATGTGTCGCGCGGCATGACGGAATCGCTGCACGGCACCGCCACCCGGACCGCGCGTTCCTTGGGGGACCTTCAGCAACGCCTTGAAACGATTGACAAAGCACAGGCCAATATCGAAAAGCTGTCGGGCAACGTGCTGGGTCTGCAAGACATCTTGTCGAACAAGCAGACCCGCGGCGCCTTTGGCGAAATCCAACTGAATGACATCGTGCTGAAGGCGCTGCCGCCGGACGCCTATACGATGCAGGCCACATTGTCGAACGGGCGCCGCGCCGATTGCCTTGTGCATCTGCCCAACCCGCCCGGCCCGATCGTGATCGACAGCAAGTTTCCGCTGGAGGCCTACGAATCCCTGCGCCGTGCCGAAAACCAAAGCCAGTTGATCGAGGCCCAGCGGATGATGCGCATTGCCGTGCGCGGCCATATCAAGGCAATCTCCGAACGCTACATCCTCGAGGGCGAAACCGCCGACGGGGCGCTGCTGTTTCTGCCCTCCGAGGCGGTCTATGCCGAACTGCACGCCAATTTCCCCGAACTGGTGCGCGATGGCTTTGCCGCCAAGGTCTGGATCGTGTCGCCCACCACCTGCATGGCCACACTGCACACCATGCGTGCCGTGCTCAAGGACGCAAGGATGCGCGAACAGGCCGGCGCGATCCGCAAGGAACTGGCGGCGCTTTACGGCGATGTGGACCGTCTGGGCGCCCGTGTCGAAAGCCTCGATCGGCACTTCGGACAGGCGGCCCGGGACATCGAAGACATCAAGACCTCGGCCGACAAGGCCGGCAAACGCGCCCGGCGGCTGGACAATTTCGACTTTGAGGAACTCGCCCCCGATCCTGCCGCGCGGGTGGTGCCGCTCGACCCGCCAGCCTGACCCTTCCGGCGCCGGGGTGCATTTCGCCGCGCCTTTGCCCACGCCCTCTTGCGCCCTACCCGACAAGCGGCGAAACTGCCCCGAACGGAGGACCACATGCTTCAGATCAGCCCGGCCAAAATCGCCTATATCATCATTCGCGCCCGAGAATTCGACGCGGGCTTTCCCGGTACCGGGCATGAGGAAGAACTGCGTGCCTTCATCGAAGCGCTGAACGATGACGAAAAGGCCAGCCTTGTCGCGCTGATGTGGATCGGCCGCGAAACCTATGAGGCCGATGAATTGGCCGAAGCGATCGCGACCGCCAGAGCAGAGGCGACCGCCCCCACCGAAGATTACCTGCTGGGCATCCCGATGCTGGCAGATTACCTCGAAGACGGGCTGGGTGCTCTGGGCATGTCTCTGGAAGATGCTGGCGACGATGTGTTGCGGATGACCTGAGCGCGCTCAGGTCAGGGCATCGGCCTTGATCATCACCTCGGCCTGATGGCCGACCGCCGCCAGCCAGCGCGCCACCAGCTTCGGGTCATGCGGCGCGGCGTGCACCCCGGCCGGGATCTCGCGCGCGAGCACCGCCTCGGCGGCCAGCGAGACCGGCCCGGAGACCAGCCGCGCCATTGCTGAACCACGGGCATCGCCACTGGCATCCAGCGCCCAGGATTTGTGCCAGACATCGTGGCCATCACGGCGCGCGACAAGCGTGACAAACAACACCACTCGGTCTGGCTCGCCCTCGGCATAGGCATTGCCGTGCCAAAGCCGCTCGGCCAGGGCCGCAAGGGCAGCCTCGCCCGCCGGCCCTTCCATCTGCTCGATCTCGGCAAAAACCGGGGCCCAGGCCTCGGCCCAGCCCTTCAGCCGGATCGTGCCGCGCACGAAGTCGCGCAGCCGCCAGGCGGGATCAAAACGATACTCGGCAACGAAGGGCAGGCTATCGCGATTGGGATAGACCTCAAAGCTTTCCGGCACCGGCAAAGGTGCCTCATAGTGGCTGACCGCCTCCCAAGGCCGCGCCACCCGCAAGTCGGTGTAGTGACGGATCGACCGAGAGGGCGCGCGCAGCGCCCTGAGCACGCCCAGCGGCGACCAGCTGAACTTGTAGCGAAACGCATTGGGTCGTTTTGGCACCCCACCGCAATAAGAGGTGAACGAGATCTCGTTCCGCACGTCATAGGCCGCGCTGGCGCGATAGTCGGCCACCAGGTCATGCGCCATCAAATGGTCAATTCCGGGATCAAGCCCCACCTCGTTGACCAGTGCCACCCCCGCCTCGCGTGCCGGCCCGTCCAGCGCCTGCATCTCGGGCGAGATATAGGACGAGCACACGAAATGTGCCCGCGCCGCCAAGGCAATCCGTGCCAATGTCAGATGATGATCGGGCGGCAGCATCGACACCACCACATCGCCCGCCTGCAACGCCGCCGCCAGTGCGTCGGGTGTAAAGATCCGCAGATCGGCCGGGCGATCGCCCAACAGGACCTGCGCCTCACTTTGCGAAATATTCCAGACCACGACCTTGGCACCCGTGTCCAGCAATCGCCGCAACCCCGGCCCCGATGACAACCCCGTGCCGCACCAATGGATGGTCATGCCGCCTCCGCCTGTTTGCGTCCTTCGTCCATGCAAGCAGATCGGGCCGACAAGAGCCAGTGGCATTGCGGTTTCATCTTCGCCTAAATATCCCCGCCGGAGGCTCCTGATTGCACCGTTGTAGCCTCCGGCGGGGATATTTGGGCGAAGATGAAATCAAAGCGCTTCAGCCCCAGTGCACATCGCCAAGGAAGATATAGCCCGCGCCATAGATGGTCTTTATCAGGCGAGGGTTCTTTGGATCTTCACCCAGCTTGGTGCGCAGCCGCGAAATGCGCACATCCATGGCGCGGTCAAAGCTTTCACCGGCGCCACCGCCAAGTGACTCTTGCATCTGCGCGCGGCTGATCAGGCGATTCGGGCTTTCCAGGAACAGCCGCAGCACTTCACCCTCGGCGTGGCTGAAGGGGGTTTCCACGCCGCCCGCATCAACCAGCAGGTAGCGGTCAAAATAGGCCGTCCAACCCGCGAAATGCGCGGTTTGGGTGTTCGGCGCGGCGTCCGTGCGCGTCTTGCGCAGGCGCGCGCGGATGCGCGCGACGACTTCGGCGGGATCAAAGGGTTTGATGATGTAATCATCGGCGCCCAGTTCAAGCCCGGTCACCCGGTCCTGCACCTGCGCGCGACCCGAGATGATGATGATCGCCGCCCCGGATTCCAGCGCAAGCCGATGCACCAGTGCCAGCCCGTCGCGGTCTGGCAGGCCCAGATCGACAAGGCAGACATCCGGGGCAAGCCGTTTCAATCCGGCCTCGAACTCTGTCGCGCGAGCATAAGAGGTGGTGCGAAATCCCGCCTCTTCCAGCGCATCTGACAGCATTCGGCGGATCTCGGGTTCGTCATCCAGAATTGCGACGTGAGGGGGTTTCACAGCGGGCCTCCATCAGCCAGGAAGGCGGCAAGTGCGGCCTCGGAAAAGGGTTTGGTCAGCACCGGGCAGGGGGCGGCGGCGCGCAACGTATCGCCCGGCGGCAGCGAGGTCATCAGACCCAATCGCGCCGGATGCTGGCGCGCCAGCAGCGCCTGCGCCAACGCCACCCCGGTCATCGGTCCTGAAAGGTTGATGTCGGACAGGATCAGCCCAATGTCAGGCAGATCGGCAAGGCCGATTGCCTCTTCGGCAGTGCTGGCCTCGATCACGGCATGGCCCATGTTGCGCAACATTTCACGCACGGCGGCACGGATCTCGTCGCTATCCTCGACCAGCAGAATCAACATCGGGGCGGCCTCATGCGCGGCCATCCGCAACGGCAGCCGCAGCGTCACGCAGGCCCCGCCCGAAGCCCGGTTTTCCAGCCGCACCGTGCCGCCCGCCAGCTTGGTCTGGTCATAGACCATCGACAGGCCCAACCCTGACCCTTCGCCGCCCTTGGTGGTGAAAAACGGGTCCAGCCCGCGCTCGAGAGCCACCGATGAAAAGCCGGGTCCGGTATCGGTGACCGCGATTTCAACCCAGGTGTCGCGCACCGGTTGGGCGCGGATCTCGACCTGACCACCGTGCGCGCCAATCGCGTCGCGAGCGTTCAGGATCAGGTTCAAAAGACTGTCCTGCAACGGGCCGGGATCCAGCATCAACGGCGTCTCCAAGCCCTCGATACAAATGTCGAGACAGACCGTATCGCCCAATGTCGGGCGTGCCATAGCTGCCAGATCCATCAGGAAAGGGCGCAGCTTTACCGGTTGCGGGCGCAGTTCTCTTGGGCCGGATATGGCGGCGATCCGATCCAGCAGCGTGCCGCCCCGGCGCGCGGCCGCCAGTGTCGCGCGGACCAGTTCCTCTGCGCCATCAGGCAGTGCGGGCATCCGCCCGAGCCGTCCTTGAAGCCCCAGAATGATGGTCAGCAGATTGGCAAAGTCATGCGCCAGCCCCGAGGTCAACTGTGCCGCCAGTTCGCGCTTGCCAGCTTGCACCAGCGCGGCACGGGTCTGGGTTTCATGCGTGACATCGGTTGACAGCACATAGACCCCGTTCACCGCCCCATCGGCCCCCCGGTCAGGCGTCAGCGCAATGCGGATACGGCGCCCCGAGGGCGCATGCGTGATCTCGATCACGCTGGCGTCGCCCTCCAGCGCGCGCTCGAGGCCCGGTTGAATCCGTGTCAGCGTCTGTTGCCCCAAGGCATTGACGACATGCCGCCCGGCGATCTCGGACAGGCTGCCGGGCATGATCGCCGATAATTGCCGGTTCGAGAAGGTGTAGCGAAAATTGCGGTCCAGATGGGCGATATGGGCGGGCATCATCTCGGTCACCTGCCGGGTGCGCGCCTCGATTTCGGTCAGTTCGCGCTTGGCCTCTTCCAAGGCCGCATTGGTGGCGGCAAGGGCGCGATTGGCCTGCGCCAGCCGCTCTGCATGGGCCAGAACCTGGCCCGACAGTTCTTCCGAGCGGGCGCGCAACAGGGCCTCCTGGCGCTTGATCTCGGTAATATCGGTATAGACCGTGACCCAGCCCCCCTGCGACAGGGGCGAGCCCTCGACCGAGATCCAGCGGCCATCGGCGCGCAGGCGCTCCATATAGTGCGGCGCAAAGGCGCGGGCTTGCTCGACCCGCAGCTTGACGGCCGCTTCGATATCGGGCTGAGGCCCGTATTCGCCGCGTTCGACCAGCAGCCGGATGGTGTCCTCGAATGAGGCGCCGGGCCGGGTCAGCGCCTCGGGCAGATCGAACATGATCTGATACTGCCGGTTGCTTACCGCCAGCCTTAGTTCCGAATCAAAGATCGACAGCGCCTGCTGAATCAGGTTCAACCCCGCCTGTGTCATCCGCTCGCGCGTTTCTTCACCCGACATCTGTCCGATCCTCCACCGTCATCGCTAGCACCCATTGCCGGCGCGGCGAAAGCCCAAAGAGGCGCGGAAAGGATTCGTAACATTTCCGAAAAAATCACGAAAACTTTCGCCCCCAGCGTGCCACCATGGCGTTGGGCGAGACGGGGAATCGCCCAACGGACAGTGACGCTGATCAAACGGCGCGAGGGAGGAAAGTTTGGCAGATGCTTCAGTGGCCGTCGCGGCCGCGCCACAATCCATACCGGCGTTGCTGGCGCGCAACGTGGCCCGCCTTGGCGGCCTGCCGGCCTACCGCGAAAAGGAATTCGGCATCTGGCAATCCTGGACCTGGGCCGAGGCGCAACGCGAGATTCGCGAACTGGCGCTGGGGTTCTTGTCGCTGGGCATCGAGCGCGGCGACTTTGTCGCTGTCATCGGGCGCAACCGTCCGGCGCATTACTGGGCGATGATTGCCGCGCAGATGTGCGGCGCGATTCCGGTGCCGCTCTATCAGGATGCGGTGGCCGACGAGATGGCCTATGTGCTGGAAAACTGCGGCGCCCGCTTTGTCGTTTGTGGCGATCAGGAACAGGTCGACAAGGTCGTCGAAGTCGAGGACCGCATCCACCATATCGAACATGTCATGTATACCGACAAGCGCGGCATGCGGAAATATGACCACGGCCGGATGAATGCGCTTGAGGATGTAAAGGCCGAGGGACGCGCGGGTCACTATCGCTACGAGGCCGAGCTTGACGCCCGTATCGCCGAGCTGACCTACGATTCCATCTGCGTCATGCTGTATACTTCGGGCACCACCGGCAAGCCCAAGGGCGTGGTCCTGTCGAACCGCAACATCATCGAGACCGCCAAGAATTCAAGCAATTTTGACCACTTGCGGTCGGGTGACGAGGTGCTGGCCTATCTGCCGATGGCCTGGGTGGGCGATTTCATCTTTTCGATCGGGCAGGCGATGTGGGCCGGGTTTACCGTCAATTGCCCCGAAAGCCCTGCCACCATGCTGACCGACCTGCGCGAGATCGGACCAACCTATTTCTTCGCCCCGCCGCGGGTCTTTGAAGGCCAGTTGACCAGTGTGATGATCCGGATGGAAGACGCGGGCCGGGTCAAGAAATGGCTGTTCGATCACTATATGGCCGTGGCACGCCGGGTGGGGCCGAACATACTGGATGGCAAGCCGGTCGGCTTGGGTGACCGTCTGGCCTATCTGCTGGGCAATATCCTTGTCTATGGCCCGCTCAAGAATACGCTGGGCTTTTCGCGGATCCGCGTCGGCTATACCGCCGGCGAGGCGATCGGCCCGGAAATCTTTGATTTCTATCGCTCTTTGGGGATCAACCTCAAGCAGCTCTATGGTCAGACCGAGGCCTCGGTGTTCATCACCCAGCAGCCCGACGGGCAGGTGCGATCCGACACGGTGGGCGTGCCCAGTCCCGGCGTCGAGGTGAAGATTGCCGAGAACGGCGAGGTGTTCTACCGCAGCCCCGGCACCTTTGTCGAATATTTCAAGAATCCCGAAAGCACCGCCAGCACCAAGGATCCCGAGGGCTGGGTGGCAACCGGGGACGCCGGTTTCTTTGAAGAAGGCACCGGGCATCTGCGCATCATCGACCGGGCAAAAGACGTGGGCAAGATGGCCGATGGCCGGTTGTTCGCGCCGAAATACGTTGAAAACAAACTGAAATTCTACCCCAACATTCTGGAGGCCGTGGTCTTTGGCGCGAACCGCGACCGCTGCACCGCCTTCATCAATATCGACCTGACGGCGGTCGGCAACTGGGCCGAACGCAACAACATCGCCTACGCCTCCTATCAGGAACTGGCCGGGCACCCGAAGGTCTACGAGATGATCCAAAGCCATGTCGAAGAGGTCAACAAATCGGTCGCCGCAGACCCGATGCTGGCCGGATGTCAGGTGCACAGGTTCTTGATCTTGCACAAGGAACTGGATGCCGACGATGGCGAGATGACGCGCACGCGCAAGGTGCGCCGCAATGTCGTCGAAACCAAGTTCGCCGACCTGATCGCGGCGCTCTATGATGGCAGCGGCAGCGTCTATACCGAAACCGAAGTGACCTATGAAGACGGCCGCAAAGGCAAGATCACCGCCACTTTGCGGCTGGCCGACGCCCTGGTCGCCCCCGAGCAGAGGATGGCGGCGCAATGAACGCAAAGAGCGCGGGACACACCACCGCAGACGGCCGCAAGATTGGTGGCGTCTTGATGGAGATGAAGAATATTACCCTGCGTTTTGGCGGGGTTACAGCGATCAAGGATATCAGTTTCGATATCCGCGAAGGTGAGATTCGGGCGATCATCGGGCCCAACGGCGCGGGCAAATCCTCGATGCTGAACGTGATCTCGGGGTTCTATGTGCCGACCGAGGGCGAGGTCTGGTTCAAGGGATACAAGCGCGGCCCGATGAAACCCTATCAGGTGGCGCGTCTGGGCATCGCGCGCACGTTTCAAAACATCGCGTTGTTTGACGGCATGTCGGTGTTGGACAACATCATGACCGGGCGTTTGACGATGATGAAATCGGGGCTGCTTTCGCAGGCGCTCTGGATCGGAAATGCCGAGAAGGAAGAGCATGCCCACCGCGAAAAAGTCGAGAAAATCATAGACTTCCTTGAAATTCAGAATATTCGCAAAACGCCGGTCGGACGCCTTCCCTATGGGTTGAAAAAGCGGGTCGAGCTGGCCCGCGCGCTGGCGGCTGAACCGAAACTGCTGCTGCTGGACGAGCCGATGGCGGGCATGAACGTCGAGGAAAAAGAGGACATGAGCCGCTTTGTTCTGGATGTGAACGACGAATTTGGCACCACCATTGCGCTGATCGAACACGATATGGGCGTGGTCATGGACCTGTCGGACCGGGTGGTGGTGATGGACTACGGCAAGAAGATCGGCGACGGCACCCCGGACGAGGTGCGCAACAATCAAGACGTCATCGACGCCTATCTGGGTGTGGCGCATGACTAGGGCCAACTCTTTGAAATGTGGAATAATATTTCCATCATATTCGCATCGTATTTCCATCCATGAGGTCGTCCTGACGACCGGGAGGAGCGCAAATGCCTGAGCAACTGCTATATGCGACCGAGGTCATGCTGAACGGGCTGATGGCGGGGGTGATGTATTCGCTGGTCGCGCTGGGCTTTGTGCTGATCTTCAAGGCCAGCGGAATCTTCAACTATGCGCAAGGTGTGCTGGCGCTGTTTGCAGCGCTGACGCTGGTCGGGCTGCAAAACGGGCAGGTGCCGTTCGCGCATATGATCAACGCGGTCTTTGGCACCCATGTCGCAGAGTTCGGCTGGCAGTTGCCGGCGGTGGTGGCGATCGCGCTGACCGCGCTGGTGATGGTCGGGCTGGCGGTCCTGATCGAGAAACTGGTGCTGAAGCATCTGGTCAGTCAGGCGCCGATCATCCTGTTCATGGCGACGATCGGGCTTGCGTATTTCCTTGAGGGTCTGGGCGACGTGATGTGGGGCGCCGACATCAAGAAGCTGGACGTGGGCCTGCCGCAGGGGATTTCAGAGACGATCGAAAGCGTCACCGACAGCCTGTTCGGCTACGGTTTCTTCATCGACAATCTGGACATCGTGGCGACGGTGGTGGCGGTCGTTCTGGTAAGTGCGCTGACGATCTTCAGCCAGTATTCGAAACAGGGCCGCGCCCTGCGCGCCGTGGCCGATGACCATCAGGCCGCGCTGTCGGTCGGCATCAGCCTGCGCTTTATCTGGGTGCTGGTCTGGTCGATCGCGGGGTTCGTGGCGCTGGTCGCGGGGATCATGTGGGGCACGAAATCGGGGGTGCAGTTTTCGCTGAGCCTGATCGCGCTGAAGGCGCTGCCGGTGCTGATGCTGGGCGGGTTCACCTCGATTCCGGGTGCGATCGTCGGCGGGCTGATTATCGGCGTGGGCGAAAAGCTGTTCGATTTTTTCGTCGGCCCGATGATCGGCGGCGCGACCGAAAACTGGTTCGCCTACATGTTGGCGCTGATCTTCCTTGTGTTCAGGCCGCAGGGTCTGTTCGGCGAAAAAATCATTGAGCGGGTGTGAACTATGGGCTTTGATGCAAGAGTTCGGGCCGCAGTGAGGACGGGAGACCCCTGTGGCAGTGATCCGGACGGATCATGGGCGCCGCAGCCCATGGCAGAACACGGGAGAGTTCGACGCCATGAAGACTTTTTCACTGCTGTTTGTCATCGGCTGGGGGGCGGCACTGGCCTTTGGCTGGATGGCCCTGGTTGCACCCGCGGGCGAGCCGCAGGTGCAGCGCATGGTCAGTTTTCTTCTGGCGGCGACAGGGTTCGGCGTCGGGCTTTGGGCCTGGGTGAAGATCCGACGCGGCTTCTGACCGCCACCATCGGCTCACCTTGCAAAATCAATCGGGGGTGTGCTGATGTTCTACCGTGAGGCGGGTGATTTCAAGACGTCCTACCGCGAGGACAGCCAGACCTTTCCGATCAAGTTCGACCGCTGGCGGTTCTGGGCCGTATTGGCGCTGGCCTATGGCGTGGTGCCGATTTTCATCAACGATTACTGGGCAAACGCGGTTTTCGTGCCGTTCCTGATCTATTCGATCGCGGCAATCGGGCTGAACATTCTGGTCGGGTATGCCGGTCAGGTCAGCCTTGGCACCGGCGGTTTCATGGCGGTGGGGGCCTATGCCTGCTACAAGCTGATGACCGCCTTTCCCGAGGTCTCGATCTTTGTCCACGTGCTTCTGGCGGGGGGGGTGACGGCCGCCGTGGGAGTGCTGTTCGGCCTGCCCAGCCTCAGGATCAAGGGGTTCTATCTGGCCGTGGCGACGCTGGCGGCGCAGTTCTTTCTGGTCTGGCTGTTCAACAAGGTGCCGTGGTTTTACAACTACTCGGCCTCGGGGCAGATCACCGCGCCAAGCCGTCAGGTGATCGGGTTCTTTGTCACCGGAGCGCAAACGACAGCCGTGTCGAAATACCTGTTCTGCCTTGTGATGCTGACCATTGTCGCGGTGCTGGCGCGCAATCTGACGCGCGGCACGGTGGGGCGCAAATGGATGGCGATTCGCGACATGGACATCGCCGCCGAGATCATCGGGGTGAACCCGCTGACCACGAAAATGACCGCCTTCATGGTCAGTTCGTTCTTCATCGGCATTGCCGGGGCGCTGTTCTTTGCGGTCTATCTGGGGGCGGCCGAAGTCGGCGAGGCCTTCGGGATTCAGAAATCATTCCTGATCCTGTTCATGGTCATCATCGGCGGGCTAGGCAGCATCTTCGGCAGCTTTGCGGGGGCGGCGTTTCTGGTGCTGTTGCCGGTGTTGCTGAAGAACGTGCTGGTCGGCAGCCTGGGCTGGCCGACCGATCTGGCGGCGCATATCGAGTTGATGATCGTCGGCGGGTTGATCGTGGTCTTCCTGATCGCGGAACCGCATGGGCTGGCGCAGCTGTGGCGGTTGACGAAAGAGAAACTCCGGCTTTGGCCGTTCCCGCACTAGGGTGGCCGCCCAATATCTCAAGAACCGGAAAACCGGCAGTATCGCATCCAAACTTCCTTGGGAGGAAAATCGAATGAAGATGAAATTCACCGCACTCGTGGCCGCCGGCATGGTCGCCGCCGCCCCGGCGATGGCCGATCTGGTCATCCCGAACCTGAGCTATCGCACTGGTCCCTATGCCGCCGGGGGCACGCCCTATGCCGATGGTTTCAATGACTATTTCACGCTTTTGAACGAACGCGACGGCGGTATCGGCGGCGAAAAGGTGCAGGTCCCGGAATGCGAAACCGCCTATAACACCGAAAAGGGCGTCGAGTGCTACGAGGCCACCAAGGGCAACGGCGCGCTGGTCTATAACCCGCTGTCGACCGGCATCACCTATCAGCTGATCCCGAAGGTCTCGGCTGACCACATCTCGCTTTATACGCCGGGCTATGGGCGCACCTCGGCGGCGAATGGCAAGGTCTTTGAGTGGGTGTTCAACTATCCGGCAAACTATTGGGACGGCGCCTCGGTGGCGATCACCTACCTGCTGGAACAGAACGGCGGCAGCCTTGAGGGCAAGAAGATCGCGCTGGTCTATCACAACTCGGCCTATGGCAAGGAACCGATCCGCACCCTGACCGATCTGGCGAAAAAGCACGGCTTTGAGCTGACCGAGATTCCGGTCGATCATCCGGGCCAGGAACAAAAGTCGCAATGGCTGCAGATCCGCCGCGAAAAGCCCGACTACGTGCTGATGTGGGGTTGGGGCGTGATGAACCAGGTCGCCGTGCAAGAGGCCGCCAACATCAAGTTCCCGATGGAGAATTTCATCGGCATCTGGTGGTCCGGTTCGGAGAATGACGTGGTTCCGGCAGGCGATGGCGCGAATGGCTACAAGTCGCTGGCGATGCATGGCACCGGGATGGACTATCCGGTTTACACCGACATGAAGAAATACGTGCTTGACGCGGGCAAGGCCTCGGGCGCCGGCGATCAGGTTGGCTCGGTTCTCTATTCGCGCGGCATGTATGCGGCGATGGTGATCGCCGAGGCGGCCCGCAAGGCGCAGGAAATCGCCGGAACCCCGGCGATCAACGCGACGCAGATGCGCGATGGTTTCGAAAATCTTGAAATTACCGAAGCGCGGATGGTCGAGCTGGGTCTGCCGAACTTTGGGCAACCCTTTGCGGCAACCTGTGCCGACCACGGTGGCCCCGGCGCCGCGATGGTGCAGCAGTGGGATGCGACGACCAAGAAGTGGACTCTGGTGACCGGCTTTATCGCGCCGGACATGGAGGTGCTGGACCCGCTGGTGGCCGAGGACTCGGCGGCCTATGCCAAGGAAGCCGGCATCACCGAGCGCTGCAACTGACCAAGATCCCCCGGCCTACGGGCCGGGGGAACCCCTGATTTCAAGAGGTTAGCCCATGCTGGACGCCGCACCCACCGATCAGGCCTTGCTTGAGGTCAACAATATCGAGGTGATCTACAACCATGTGATCCTCGTGCTGAAAGGCGTCAGCCTGTCGGTTCCGAAGGGCGGTATCACCGCGCTTCTGGGTGGCAATGGCGCCGGCAAGACCACCACGCTGAAGGCAATTTCGAATCTTCTGAAATCTGAGAGAGGCGAAGTCACCAAGGGCAGCATCAGCTATCGTGGCGAGCGGATCGAGGACATGGCCCCCGCCGATCTGGTGAAAAAGGGCGTCATTCAGGTGATGGAAGGGCGACATTGCTTTGAGCACCTGACCGTCGAGGAAAACCTGTTGACCGGCGCCTATACGCGGCGCGACGGACGCGCCGCCGTGGCGGCCGATCTGGAGATGGTCTACACCTATTTCCCGCGCCTGAAAGAGCGGCGCAAAAGCCAGGCGGGCTATACCTCGGGGGGCGAGCAGCAGATGGTCGCGATCGGCCGCGCGCTGATGAGTCGCCCGGAAATGATCTTGCTGGACGAGCCCAGCATGGGGCTGGCACCGCAGCTGGTCGAGCAGATCTTCGAGATCGTGAAAGCGGTGAATGAAGCCGAGGGCGTGACCTTTCTGCTGGCCGAACAGAACACCAACGTGGCGCTGCGCTACGCCCATTACGGCTATATTCTGGAAAGCGGCCGGGTGGTGATGGACGGGCCCGCGCAGGCGCTGCGCGAGAACCCCGACGTCAAGGAATTCTATCTGGGCATGTCGGACGAGGGCCGCAAATCGTTTCGTGACGTGCGCAGCTATCGCCGCCGAAAGCGCTGGCTGGCGTAGAAGAATAGTTAGTAATTACAAACACTTACCTCTCCGACAGCGGCGAGGGAAAGGAGGGGGGCAACCCCGCACGCCATGACCCAGTATTTTGACGCCGCCGAAACCCGCACCAATGACGCCCGCGATGCCGATCTGGCCCGCGCCCTGCCCGCCGCGCTGGCGCGCGCCCGATGCGCGCCCGGCATGGCCGCGCATCTGGCCAGCTTTGGCGAGGTCGTTGATCGCGCCGGGCTGGCGGCTCTGCCGGTGCTGCGCAAGTCCGATCTGGGGGCCGCGCAAAAGGCCGAGCCGCCGTTTGGCGGACTGACCCCGGCTCCGGCGCACAGCTTTGGCTATGTCTTCCAAAGCCCCGGCCCGATCTACGAGCCGGGCGGTCTGGCGCTTGACTGGTGGCGGATGGGGCGGTTCTTGCATGCCTGCGGCGTCGGGCCGGGCGACATCGTGCACAATTGTTTCGCCTATCATCTGACCCCCGCCGGGATGATGTTTGAATCGGGCGCGCGGGCGGTCGGTGCGGCGGTCTTGCCGGCGGGCACGGGCCAGACCGAGCTGCAGGTTCGCGCAGCGGTCGATATTGGCACGACCGTCTATAGCGGCACGCCGGACTATCTGAAGGTGATCCTCGATCGGGCCGACAGCATGGGCGAGCGGCTGGCGATTACCCGGGCCGCGGTCGGCGGCGGCGCGCTGTTTCCAAGCCTGCGTCAGGAATACGCCGCGCGCGGCATCGCCACGCTGCAATGCTATGCCACCGCCGATCTGGGCAATATCGCCTACGAATCGCCCGCGATGGAGGGGATGATCGTCGATGAAGGCGTGATCGTCGAGATCGTGCGCCCCGGCACCGGCAATCCGGTGCCCGACGGCGAGGTCGGCGAGGTTGTGGTCACCACGCTGAACCCCGATTACCCGCTGATCCGCTTTGCCACCGGCGATCTGAGCGCCGTGCTGCCCGGTCCATCGCCCTGCGGTCGCACCAATATGCGGATCAAGGGCTGGATGGGGCGCGCCGATCAGACCACCAAGATCAAGGGCATGTTCGTGCGCCCCGAACAGGTGGCCGGCCTTGTCGCCGCGCATCCCGAGATCGCCCGTGCCCGCGTCATCGCCTCGCGCGAGGGGGAAATGGACGTGATGACGGTGCGGCTGGAAAGCCCCGCCGCCGACCCCGCGCGCTACCAAGGCGCTGTCGTCGCAGCGCTGAAAATGAAGGCGATCATCGAGATCGTGCCGCCGGGCAGCCTGCCGAATGACGGTAAGGTGATTGAGGATTTGCGAAAATACGACTGAGTCGCCCGCGCCTGCGGCTACCCTTGTCGCGCTGGACAACGGGAGGAAAGCGATGCCGAGACAGCTTGGGGCGGGTGCCGCGCTGGCGGTGCTGATGGCGCTGGCGGGGCCGGTCGCTGCGGCGGATCTGGCGCTGGTTCTGGCCAATGGCGACTATGAGGAATTGGAGGATCTGCGCGCTGGGGCGGCCCCGGCGCAGACCCGCAAGGCCTTGGAAGCGGCGGGTTTCACGGTTCTGGCCGAAGACGATGCCGATGCCGGAGAGGTGCGCGCCCGGCTGGCGCGGCTGATCGCGCTCGCGCCAAAATCCGACCGGATCGTGGTCGCCTTGTCGGGGCGGTTCTGGCACTCGGCGCAGGAAAGCTGGCTGATGCCGACTGATTCGGGCCGCGCGGGGCTGGTTGATGCGCTGGAAAAGGGGCTGCCGCTGTCGGCGGTGCTGACGGTGCTGGCCGATCATCCGGGGCAGGCGGTGCTGCTGCTGGGCAGCGCCCCGCGCGCCGATGACCCCGCGCCGGCCGGGGGCTTTGTCGAAGAGGGGCCGGGGATGCTGACGATTCCGCAAGGGGTCACGGTGCTGACCGGAACGCCGCAGGCGATGGCGGCGCTGCTGGGCGGTGACCTGATCCGGCCGGGCGCGCCGCTGGGCACGGCCGCCGCGCGCGCGGGGCTGAGCGCGCAAGGCTATCTGCCCAAGGGGTTTGTGGTCTTGCCCGCCGGTGAAAATCCGGCCCCGACCCCCGCCACTGCCGCGCCCGCGTCGGGAGACGAGGCCCGCGCCTATTGGGATCTGGCAGAGCGCGAGGACACGCCGGCGGCCTACCAGCTATATCTTGACCGCTACCCCAAGGGTGCCAATGCCGCCGACGCCCGCGCCCGGATCGCCGCGATCGAGGCCGAACCGAACCGCGCCGCGAAGCTGGCCGAAGAGGCGCTGGCGCTGAACCGTGACCAGCGCCGCGAGGTGCAGCAGAACCTGACCATTCTGGGGCATGATCCGAAGGGGGTGGACGGGATCTTTGGCCCCGGCACGCGCGCCGCGATTGGCCGTTGGCAGGCCGCCGGCGGCGAGCCGGTGTCGGGCTATCTCGGGCGCGATCAGCTGACGCGGCTGTCGGCGCAGGGCGCCAAACGCGCCGCCGAACTCGAGGCCGAAGCCGCCGCCCGCCGGGCCGACCAGGAACGTCAGGACCAGATCTACTGGAACCAGACCGGCGCGGCGGGCGACGAGGCGGGCTTGCGGGCCTACCTCAAGAAATATCCCGACGGGCTGTTTGCCGATCTGGCGACCGAACGGCTGGCCCCGTTCGAGGCCGCGCGCCGTGCCGAGGCCGAAGCCGAAGACCGCGCGGCATGGGACCGGGCGGTGCAGGCCGACAGTGCCGCCGCCTACAGCGACTATCTGGCCAGCCGCAAATCTCCGGCTTTTCGCGAAGAGGCCGAGGCGCGCCTGACACAATTGCGCGCGGATCAGGACGGCGCGGCGGAACGTGCCCGCGCCGAGGCGACCGAGGCGGCGCTGAACCTGCCAGCGGTCGCGCTGGGGATGGTCGAGGGACAGTTGGCGCGGCTTGGCCTTGAACCGGGCAAGGTGGATGGCCGAATCGACGATGACACGCGGCGCGCGATTCGCCGCTTTCAGCAAGCCAGCAACATGCCGGTGACCGGTTATCTGGATCAGGCGACGGTGGCGCAACTTCTGGCGGGCGGCATCAAGCTGAAATGACCCCAAGGCAGGACGTGCCGCGACCGGGCGCGATGATCGCCCGGAGCCGCGCCGACCCGATGCGGCGGGAAGGTGCGGCGAGGCGGGTGACGCGGGGGGCGGTTTCGGGGCGGGGCAGGAAGGGCATGGTCCCGGCCCGAGCGCGATGAACCACCCGTGTCATGGCCGGCCCGCGCCATGGGCCGACCGCGCCACAAACTGCCAACACCATGAACTGCCCGCGCCAAAAGCGGACTTTGCCATGGGCCGATAGCGCGGCCAAAACGGCCCGCGCCAAAACGGCCCGCATTGCCGCTGGCCGGTGCGAAAGCGCCCGTGCCACACTCGGCCCGCGCCATTTCCGGCCCGTGTCATTCGCGGACTGTGCTCAAAAGACCCGCGCCACGGCTGCCCCAAGCGGCAAACGCCCGTGCGACAACGGCGCCGCGACCTTATCGGTCGGCGCCGAGAGTGGTCCGCACCACAACGGATCCGTGCCACGAACGCCCGTGGCACGAACGCCCGTGCCCCGATGGCCCGCGCCATGAAAAAGGCCGCGGCGGTTTCCCGGCGCGGCCTTTGTATCACTGGCTCTGACGTCTCAGCCCTGACGGGCCTTGAAACGTCTTTGCGTCTTGTTGATGACATAGACGCGGCCTTTACGGCGCACGACCTGACAATCGCGATGACGCTGCTTGAGCGAGCGGAGCGAGTTACGGACCTTCATCGGTCTTCTCCTATTCGCGGCGCGGTCGCGCCTTGAAACCTGCGTTACCCCCGAAGAGGTGGTGAAATGGTGGGCGGTACTGGGATCGAACCAGTGGCCACTACGATGTCAACGTAGTGCTCTACCGCTGAGCTAACCGCCCACACCCCGAGAAATTCCACCTGCCCCAAACAAATAGGACGCGGGCGGAACCGCGTCGGTCTGGGGGGTCTATAAAAGGAGTCGCCAGACCTTTCAAGGGGCTTTTGGTGCAGAATCAAATCGCTGTATACTGAACGGGATTTCAGGAGGGCTCATGGCCATATCGCCTTTTCGCGCTGCACCGTTCCGGCTGAGCCTGCCGCACAAACCGCTGAGCGGGGTGGTTTTTGCCTCGCCGCATTCGGGGCGCGACTACCCGGCCGAGTTCCTGCGCCGCACGGTGCTGGACGCGGCGCAGGTGCGATCGTCAGAAGATGCGTTCGTCGATCAACTGCTGGAAAGCGCCGCCGAACAGGGCGCGCCGCTGCTGGCGGCAACCGCACCGCGGGCCTGGCTGGACCTCAATCGCGGCGCGGACGAACTGGACCCCGCGCTGATCGAGGGGCTGCGGGTGCAGCATCTGAACCCGCGGGTCAGCGCCGGGCTGGGGGTGATTCCGCGGGTGGTGGCGGCGGGGCGGCAGATTTACAGCGGCAAGATCAGCCGCGCCGAGGCCGAGGCGCGAATCGAGTCGGTCTGGCGGCCCTATCACGCCGAACTGGCGCGGCTGCTCGAGGCGGCGCGCACGCGCTTTGGCCAGGCGATTCTGATTGATGTCCATTCGATGCCGCATGAGGCGCTGGAGCAGATGGGGCCGGACCGCCCCGAGATCGTGCTGGGCGACCGCTACGGTGCCTCGGCCGGAGGCGCGGTGATGGCGGCGATCGAGGCGGCTTTTACCGCCGAAGGGCTGCGCGTCAGCCGCAATGCGCCCTTTGCCGGCGCCTATATCACCCAGACCTATGGCCGCCCCTCGCACAACCGTCACGCCGTTCAGGTCGAGATCGACCGGGCGCTTTACATGGACGAACGGCGGGTGCGCCGCAGTGCCGATTTCGATGCCTTTGCCGAGGCAATGCGCCGGATCGTGGGCAGAATCTGCCACATCGCGCGCGCCGAGGGAGCGCTGGCGGCGGAATAGTCCGGGCCGCCGGTGCGGTTTGCGTAGCGCGGTTGGCGTATTGCAATTTGCATCGCGCGGTTTGCGTAGGGCGGTTTGTTTTAGGCGGATTGCATCGCGCGGTTTGCGGCGTTTCAGGCGCAACGCTGCCGGGTCTGTTCGCCGGCCCATTTCACCATGGCGCGCCTGAGCCGATGGGACACATCGGTGAAATCCCCCTCCAGAATGCTGAGCGCCTCGTCCTTCTGCCCGGCCAGGGCTGCGTCAATCACATCGCCGGCGCAGGCGTGAAACTGCTTGTGCAACCGCAAAACCACCCTGAACGGCACCGAGCGGCGCGTCTGGTTGTCGATCTGTTGGCCATGCAGCCATTTCCCGAAGGCGCAGCGGTCGTCACAAGCCGCCTCGTCGCCCGTGGTATCGCAGGTGCCGGAAATGACGGCGGCCCTGAGGTGCAGTTTCCACGCGCCATGGGCGCCGATGGCGGTTCTGATCTGATCTTCAATAAGATGCGACGACATCAGCAAATCTCCGGATCCTGTCGAGGCCAGTCTTACGTTTCTGCCCTTAACAAGGTGTTGAGGCGCCCGGCCTGTCTGCCGTCATGGTAAACTTCGGCCCTTCTGGATCGCGCCCGCGCCAAAGCGGGCGCGGATCGCATCGGTCGCGCGTTCGGCGCGGGCGCGAGACTCGGCGGTCGGGTCCAGCAGATCGCCGATCGGGTCACCGGCGGGGGCGGCGGCCAGATCCGACAGGCCGATCCCGATCAGCCGGAACGGACCCGGTTCCCGGACCCCGGCCAACAGCGCCACTGCGGCACGAAACAGCGTATCGGCAAGTTGCGTCGGGTCATGCAGCGCGCTTCGTCGGCTAAGCGCGGTGAAATCGGCGCGGCGCAGTTTCAGCGTGGCGGTGTGGCCGACCAGCCCCTTGGCCTTCATCCGGTCCGAGACCTTTTCGCACAGCGGCCAAAGCTGATGTTGCAGCGCCGCACGGTCGGCGATGTCGGCGGCAAAGGTGGTTTCGTTCGAGATGGATTTCAGCGGCGCATCCGGGGTGACGCGGCGCGCATCCTGACCATGGGCCAATTGCCAGATCCGTTCGCCCGAGGCACCAAAGCGGCGCACCAGCGTGGCGTGATCGGAGCGGCGAATATCGGCCAGCGTGCGAATTCCGGCGGCGGCCAGCGCGGTTTGCGTCGCCGCCCCCACGCCCCACAGAATTCGCACCGGCTGATCGCGCAGGAACGCGTCGGTCTCGGCGCGGCCGATCACCGAAAAGCCGCGCGGCTTGTCCAGATCAGAGGCGATCTTGGCAAGGAACTTGTTGTGCGACAGACCAACCGAGGCGGTCACCCCGACCTCGGTCTCGATCTGCCGGGCAAGGCGGGCCATCAACAGCGCCGGCGGCGCGTTATGCAGGCGCGCGGTGCCGGTAAGATCGAGAAACGCCTCGTCCAGCGACAGCGGCTCGATCTGCGGGGTCAGCGCCTCCATCAGGGCGCGGATCACGCGCGAGGCGGCGACGTAATGGGCCATGCGCGGCCGGATCACCACCGCATCGGGGCAAAGCTTCAGCGCCTGAAACATCGGCATCGCCGAGCGCACGCCATAGATCCGCGCGACATAGCAGCAGGTCGCGACCACCCCCCGCGTGCCACCGCCGACGATCACCGGGCGCGCGGCGAGGCTGGGATCATCGCGCTTTTCGACCGAGGCATAAAAGGCGTCGCAGTCGATATGGGCGATCGGCAGGGTGAACAATTCGGGATGCGACAGCACGCGCGGGCTGCCGCAGGCGGGGCAACGCGCGGCCGGGTCGATCAGCGAAAGGCAATCGCGGCAAAGCGCGCGCGGGGGCTGGCTGGGCATGGTGGCGCGAGTATAGCAGATATGGGGCCGGTCTGGACAGGCGGTCAGGCTTGAATAGCGCCGCTGAAACGGTCATGTTTGGCCAAATTGTAACAAGTATTCAGCGAGGGATCGGGATGGGTTGGCAAGAATTTATCGGCACCAACGGGGTGTTGCTGGCGGTCGCCGGGTTCATATTTCTGGCGGTCTGGCTGGGGGTGCGGATCGTGCCGCAATCGGAAAAGCATGTGGTCGAGCGCTTTGGCCGGCTGCGCGCGGTGCTGGGGCCGGGGATCAACTTCATCGTGCCATTTCTGGACCGCGTGGCGCATCGGATCTCGGTTCTTGAGCGCCAGTTGCCCACCGCGCAACAGGACGCGATTACCACCGACAACGTGCTGGTCAAGGTCGAAACCAGCGTGTTCTATCGCATCATCGAGCCGGAAAAGACGGTCTACCGGATCCGCGACGTGGATGCCGCGATTGCCACCACGGTCGCCGGGATCGTGCGGTCGGAGATTGGCAAGATGGAGCTGGATCAGGTTCAGTCGAACCGCAACGAGCTGACCGGAAAGATCCGCGAACAGGTCGCCGCGATGGTCGATGACTGGGGCATCGAGGTGACGCGGGCCGAGATTCTCGACGTCAATCTGGACGATGCGACGCGTCAGGCGATGCTGCAACAGTTGAACGCCGAGCGCGCGCGCCGGGCGCAGGTGACCGAGGCCGAGGGCAAGCGCCGCGCGGTCGAGCTGGCCGCCGACGCCGATCTCTACGCCGCCGAACAAAAGGCCAAGGCGCGCCGGATCTCGGCCGATGCCGAGGCCTATGCGACGCAGGTCGTGGCCGTGGCGATCAAGGAAAACGGGCTGGAGGCGGCGCAGTATCAGGTCGCGCTGAAGCAGGTCGAGGCGTTGGCGCTGGTCGGCGCGGGGACCGGCAAACAGACGATCTTGCTGCCCACTTCGGCGCTTGACGCCTTTGGTGACGCCTTTGCGCTGCTGAAAGGAAAGTCGTGATGTGGTGGCAAGAGGGCTGGATCTGGGTTGCGGCGGGCGTGGTGCTGGGGGCGGCGGAAATGCTGCTGCCGGGCTTTGTGTTGCTGGGCACGGCGGTCGGGCTGGTGCTGGTCGGCGGGCTGATCTGGCTGGGGGTGTTGGGCGGATCGCTGCCCTTGATGCTGCTGGTGGCGGCGCTGGGCGGGTTGGCCGCATGGGCATTCTTGCGGCGGGTCGTGGGCGTGCGCCCCGGTCAGGTCAAGCTGTGGGACCGCGATATCAACGATAACTGAGCCTTGGCGGAGCGCCTTGGCGGCGCGGGGCGGGGCGCCAGAGGCGACCGCAGCCGCACAGGCGGGCGCGGGGCCGAAACCTGAACCGGGAACCGACGGCACCAAGACGCATCCGCTGCGGTTGATTGCGCCATGAGGGGGCGCCGCCTTGCGCCCTGACGGGCCCGCGGCGGCGCGNNGCGCGGGGTTCAGGCGCGGGGAAGGCTGGCCAGAATCGCCTGCGCGGCGGCCCGCGGGTCGGGCGCGCGCCAGACCGGGCGACCGACGACGATATGGTCGGCGCCGTTGGCAATTGCCATCGCCGGGGTCTCGACCCGTTTCTGATCGCCCAGATCGGCACCCGAGGGACGCACGCCGGGGGTGACGATCAGCCGCCCCGCCGCCTGCGGCAAGGCGCGGATCAAGGCGGCCTCTTGCGGGCTGGCGATCACGCCATCGGCGCCGGCCTCGAAGGCGCGGGCGGCGCGTTCAACCACCAGATCGGTGATGTCGCCGGGGCGGATCAGGCTCGCGTCCAGATCGGCGCGGTCAAGCGAGGTCAGGATCGTGACGGCGAGGATCTTCATCGGCTTGCCCGAGGCGCCCTGTTTCGCGGCGCGCACCACATGCGGATCACCATGCACGGTCAGAAAATCCAGCTCGAATTGCGCAAGGCCGCGCACCGCCGCCTCGACCGTCGCGCCGATGTCGAAAAGCTTCATGTCCAGAAAGATGCGCTTGCCGCGTTCCGACTTCAGCTCATTGGCCAGCGCGAGGCCACCGCCGGTCAGCATCCCCAGCCCGATCTTGTAGAACGATACCGCGTCGCCCAGCTTGTCGGCCAGCGCCAGCCCCTCAAGCGCGTTTGGCACATCCAGCGCGACGATCAGGCGATCATCGGAGGGCAGGTCTTCGGGCAGGGAAAGGGTGTTGACGGTCATCAGAGCCTCCGGGGTCAGGATGGCCCTGTCATGCGGTGCCAGCCCCTACCCGTCAAGCCCCACCCGCAGAGTTGCCACCGCCGGGCCGCGGTCAGATGAGCGCCATCGCCGCCCGGCTTGCGCCGGCGGGCCGATGCCGGTGGGGGGTGCCGGTGGGGTGGTGCCGGAGGGCCGGTGCCGGTGGGGTGGTGCCGGAGGGCCGGTGCCGGTGGGCCGATGCCGGAGGGCCGATACCGGTGGGGTGGTGCCGGAGGGCCGATGCTTTTGGCTGGTCTGCGCCGCCGCGCCCGTCCCGCCCGATCCGCGTCGCCGGCTTGCGCTGATGCATGCGTGCTTTTGACCAGCCCGCCAAACCCGCCGGCCGGCCCGCCGTCAAACCCGCTCGCCATCAAGCTCGCCAAACCCGACCGCCCGACGGCGCGCTCGCCATCATGCTCGCCAAACCCGTCAGCCGACCCGCCCACCGTCAAACCCGCTGCCCCCCGGCCAGCCTGCCAAGCCCGCCAACCTGCCCGCCGCTAGAGCAGTCGACCGATGCCGCGCCGCGCCGCCTCGGTTGCGAGGGCGCGGGCAAGGGCCGGGTGCGGCAGGTTTTGCGGTGCGCAAAGCGTGACCGGCACCCGCAGCGGCGGCATCAGGCCGGGGGCGAGAAATTCGACCACGGCCTCGAACCGCCGACAGGCGGCGTTGTAGAACAGGGCACTGATATGCGTTGCGGTATGCGACATGTGGCCTCCGACGGTGTTTTGCCGACTATCGCGCAACAGCCTTACCAAAGCGTTGCCACCCGCTCTTATCGAGCTTTTATGTCGCACCCCCAAGGCCCCCCCTTGAACCAATTGTTTCGCGGTCACATTTTCATACCAAGACCCGGACGGGGCCGCGCCATAACGGGCGGTCGCAGGCCGGGGGCTTTGACGAAAGGGGATAGCCGATGAACATGGAAAAGTTCACGGAGCGGTCACGTGGGTTCTTGCAGTCCGCCCAGACGATAGCGATGCGCGAAGGCCATCAGCGCGTGGTGCCCGAGCATCTGTTGAAAGCCTTGATGGATGACGATCAGGGCCTGTCGTCCAACCTGATCCGCCGCGCCGGGGGCGAACCCGAACGGGTCGCCGAGGCGGTCAATCTGGCGATCTCGAAACTGCCGAAAGTGTCGGGCGGCGATGGTCAGGTCTATGTCGAGCAAAACCTCGTGCGGGTGCTGGACGAGGCCGAAAAGCTGGCCAAGAAGGCCGGTGACAGCTTTGTGCCGGTTGAACGGGTGCTGATGGCGCTGGCGATGGTCAACACCAAGGCCAAGGATGCGCTGGACGCGGGCGCCGTCACCGCGCAAAAGCTGAACACCGCGATCAATGACATCCGCAAGGGCCGAACCGCCGACAGCGCCAACGCCGAAGAAGGCTATGACGCGCTGAAGAAATACGCGCGCGACCTGACCGAGGCCGCCGAGGAAGGCAAGATCGACCCGATCATCGGCCGGGATGAGGAAATCCGCCGCACCATGCAGGTGCTGTCCCGCCGGACCAAGAACAATCCGGTGCTGATCGGCGAGCCGGGCGTCGGCAAGACCGCGATCGCCGAGGGGCTCGCGCTGCGCATCGTCAATGGCGACGTGCCCGAATCCCTGCGCAACAAGAAGCTGATGGCGCTGGACATGGGCGCGCTGATTGCCGGGGCGAAATACCGCGGCGAATTCGAGGAACGGCTGAAGGCGATCCTGAAGGAAATCGAGGCCGCCTCGGGCGAGATCATCCTGTTCATCGACGAGATGCACACTCTGGTCGGCGCCGGAAAATCCGATGGCGCGATGGATGCCGCCAACCTGATCAAACCGGCGCTGGCGCGCGGTGAATTGCACTGCGTCGGCGCAACAACGCTGGATGAATACCGCAAATATGTGGAAAAGGACGCAGCCCTCGCGCGGCGCTTTCAGCCGGTGATGGTGTCCGAACCGAACGTCGAGGACACGATCAGCATTCTGCGCGGGATCAAGGAAAAATATGAATTACACCACGGGGTGCGAATCTCGGATTCGGCGCTGGTGGCGGCGGCGACGCTGAGCCACCGCTATATCACCGACCGCTTCCTGCCCGACAAGGCGATCGACCTTGTTGACGAGGCGGCGTCGCGGTTGCGCATGGAAGTGGACAGCAAACCCGAGGAACTGGACGCGCTGGACCGCGAGATATTGCAAAAGCAGATCGAGGCCGAGGCGCTGAAGAAAGAGGACGATGCCGCCAGCCGCGACCGGCTGGAGCGGATCGAAAAGGAACTGGCCGATCTGCAGGACCGCAGCACCGAGATGACGGCGAAATGGCAGGCCGAACGCGACGCGCTTGAAGCCTCGCGCGGGGTGACCGAACAGCTTGACAAGGCCCGCGCCGAACTGGAACAGGCCAAGCGCGAAGGCAATCTCGCCAAGGCGGGCGAATTGTCCTACGGCGTGATTCCGGGGTTGGAGAAACAACTGGCCGAAGCCGAGTCGCGCGACGATGCGCTGATGGTGGAAGAGGCCGTGCGCCCCGAGCAGATCGCCGCGGTGGTCGAACGCTGGACCGGGATTCCGACGTCGAAAATGCTGGAGGGCGAACGCGACAAGCTCTTGAAGATGGAAGAGGAACTCGGCAAGCGGGTGATCGGCCAGCGTCAGGCGGTGACGGCGGTGGCCAATGCGGTGCGTCGTGCCCGCGCCGGCCTGAACGACGAGGGCCGGCCGCTGGGCAGCTTTCTGTTCCTGGGCCCGACGGGCGTTGGCAAGACCGAGCTGACCAAGGCGGTGGCGGAATACCTGTTTGATGACGACGACGCCATGGTGCGGATCGACATGTCGGAATTCATGGAAAAACACGCCGTCTCGCGCCTGATCGGCGCGCCTCCGGGCTATGTCGGCTACGATGAGGGCGGGGTTCTGACCGAGGCGGTGCGCCGCCGCCCCTATCAGGTGGTGTTGTTCGACGAGGTCGAAAAGGCCCATCCCGATGTGTTCAACGTGCTGTTGCAGGTGCTTGACGACGGGGTGCTGACCGATGGTCAGGGCCGCACGGTCGACTTCAAGCAGACGTTGATCATCCTGACCTCGAACCTTGGCAGTCAGGCTCTCAGCCTGTTGCCCGAGGGCACCGACAGTTCCGCGGCGCGGGCCGAGGTGATGGAGGCGGTGCGGGCGCATTTCCGCCCCGAGTTCCTGAACCGACTGGATGAGACGATCATTTTCGACCGGCTGACTCGCGACGACATGGACGAGATCGTCACGATCCAGATGCGGCAGCTGGAAAAACGGCTGGCAGGGCGCAAGATCACCTTGTCGCTGAATGATGCCGCGCGCAAATGGCTGGCCGACGAGGGCTATGACCCGGTGTTCGGCGCTCGCCCGCTGAAACGGGTGATCCAGCGCCACCTGCAAGACCCGCTGGCCGAGATGATCCTGTCGGGCAAGGTGGTGGATGGCGATACGGTCTCGGTGACCGCCAGCGCCGACGGGCTGAGGGTGGGCGATCACACCTCGCCGTCAACGCGCGACAAACCGGCAGGCGCGCCACAGCACTGATGCAAGACCCGGAAGGGGGGCTTGGGCCCCTCTTTTGGCTTTCAGCTTCGCAAAAATATCCCCGCCGGAGGCTCCCACGATCAGGTTGGGAGCCTCCGGCGGGGATATTTTCACGAAGCTGAAAGCGCAGCGATCACAAGGCGGAACCGGTGGCTAGTCTTCCAGCATCAGCGCTTCGGCAACGATAGCCGCGAGCAGGTCTTCGACCTCCTGCATCTCGCCCTCGGGGTAGTCGCGGTGGCCGACAACGACGATGCCGGGGCGCTCGGGGGTTTCATAGGCGAAGATCCCGTAGGGGCAATACTGCACATTGGCGGGGTTGATCTCCATCACCCTGCGCGACAGCGTGGCCGAGCAGAAGGAAAACACATCCGCCCCGGTAAAGATGGTGCGGGTGCCGCCGACATCGGATCTGGTGCGTTCGAGCATTTCGCCAGTATGGCTGAGATGGTCGATCACCAGCCCCTGTCCGATGATCGCATTCTCGATGGCGAAGGTGACGTTGTCGAAGCTGTCTTCGACCTCATAGGTGATGGCGTCTTCGGCGAGGGCGGGGCCCGCCAGAAGGCCCGCCAGCAGGCAGGCGGCGGTCTTGAGGTGCATGATCTCTCCCTTTTGGTCGGTGCTTGCGGGCGTAGGACTGAGTTTGGCGGCAAAATTATTTGCTGGAAAGCGGTAACAGCACGGCGCCGTCAACGTATTGTGAGAGTGCCCTTCACGATGTGGCGCTATCTCTGGGGCAATACGAAAGGGAGACGCAAGATGACCAAGCACGATTGGGACCGCCTGAAATGGTCGGATGTGATGCCAAAGACCGCCTATATGTCGCGGCGCGAGATCATGGCGGGGGCGCTGGCTCTGGCGGGGGTGACGGTTGGCGGGCTGCCGGGCCGGGCCGAGGCGGCGATAACGGCGGCGGCGTCGAAGTGGTCGACCGAGGCTGCGCCCAATACGCTTGAGGAGATCAGCTCTTATAACAACTACTACGAGTTCGGCTTTGACAAGACGGACCCTCGCAACAACAGCCTCGGGTTCAAGACCTCGCCCTGGTCGGTGACGATCGACGGCATGGTCGACAAGCCCGGCGACTATGGGCTGGACGATCTGATGGCGGGCGTCGCGCTGGAAGAGCGCATCTACCGGCTGCGCTGCGTCGAGGCCTGGTCGATGGTGGTGCCGTGGATCGGGTTCGAGCTGGCCACGCTATTGAACCGGGTCGGCGTGCGGCCGGGGGCGAAATATGTGGCCTTTCAAACCGTGCTGCGCCCCGAGGAAATGCCCGGTCAGCGCTCGGGCGGTATCGACTGGCCCTATGTCGAGGGCTTGCGGCTGGACGAGGCGATGCATCCGCTGACGATTCTGGCCACCGGCCTATACGGCGCGGCGCTGCCCAATCAGAACGGCGCGCCGATCCGGCTGGTGGTGCCGTGGAAATATGGTTTCAAGTCAATCAAGAGCATCGTCAGGATCACCCTGACCGATCAGCGCCCGCCCACGACCTGGAATGTGCTGCAACCGCGCGAATACGGCTTCTACGCCAATGTGAACCCCAAGGTGGACCATCCGCGCTGGTCGCAGGCGACCGAGCGGCGGATCGGGGCGGGGATATTCGCGGGCCGCAACGAGACCTTGCCGTTCAACGGCTATGGTGACGCCGTGGCGGGGCTTTATGCCGGCATGGATCTGGCGAAGAACTACTGATGATGATGATCGCAGGACCATTGAATGGCGCGTTGCGTCGGGTGCCGCCGGGCGCGGTCTATCTGGCGGGGCTCTTGCCCCTGGCCTGGATCGTCTGGCTGGGCGTCAGCGGCGGGCTGGGGGTCGATCCGGTGAAAGAGATCGAGCACCGGCTGGGCAAGATCGCGCTCTGGCTGCTGGCCGGGGGGCTGGCGATGACGCCGCTGCGCCGCTACGCCGGGGTGAACCTGATCCGCTGGCGCCGGGCGGTGGGGCTGCTGGCCTTTGGCTATGTCGCGCTGCATCTGCTGGTCTGGGCGGTGCTGGATATGGGGATGCTGTGGGATCAGGCGCTGAGGGATGTGGTCAAGCGGCCCTATCTGGTGCTGGGCATGGCGGGTTTCGTGCTGCTGGTGCCGCTGGCGATCACCTCGAACAACGCCTCGGTGCGCCGTCTGGGCCCGAACTGGCGCCGCCTGCATCGGCTGGTCTATCCGGCCGCCGCCCTCGCGGCTGTGCATTACGCATGGCAAGGCAAGGTCTGGCTGCCCGAAGCGCTGATCTGGGGCGCCGTGATTCTGGCTTTGCTGGCGCTGCGGCTGCGCCGCTGAGCCGGTTTTGCGCCGCCCCGCCGGGCCCGCGCCGAAGGGGGTGCGCAAGGTCCGGTTTTTCCTGTCTCGGATGGGGGTGATTTGCGACATATTCTTGCGGCAACCCGCCGCGCCTGGCGGTCAGGCGGCGAAAAACCACCAGATCTTGTGAAAAAACCGGGTGCCGCAAAAAAAATCACCTGTTTCGCAAAAAGCCTCTTGCGGACCCCGGCCGCTCTCCGTAAATACCGCCTCACCGAAGCGGCAAACACCGCAACGGCCGCGGACGGAAGCGCAAGCAACTGAAAGCAAACGGAAAAAATTTGGATACGAGGTTCGCAGGTAGCGCCTAGGAAGTCAGGCGCCACTGTTTATTTTGTCTCCGCGCTCTTTGACAA
>DISZ01000004.1 GCA_002422085.1 Rhodobacteraceae bacterium UBA6197 | reverse complement strand
CGTCACCAACTTTCGGGCATAGCTCCGAAAATCCTATCTACTGGCGGTCCAAAGTAGGGTGGCAGAGCACTGCCCCAAGGACTCTTGTTTTGATCGGGGGACGACCGGGGGCAGGTCAGGGCCGCATCGCGGCCCTTTTTTCGTTCTTGCTGATGCTCGAAATTCCTGAGACGTTCAACGCATGGACGCATTGCACATCGGTTTTAGAAGAAAAAAGTGCTACATGAGATATAGAGCGTTTCAAAAGCGCCTTATTCTATGGGTGATTGGCGATCGGTCCGTCCAGTGCATCATCGGGGCAACCGACAGCCGCGCAGCCCTCCGGACGTGCGATATGCCTCGCTTCGTTGGCGCTGCGTTCTCGGGCATCGTTCCCATTTCCTCGATTTTCGGGGCTGTTTGCCCCCTTTTTCGACGGTGATGCAACACAATGTTGCGCCGGACCCGAAATGGCGCACCGCTTTCTGGCGGGCAGTGATGGCAGTTCCCACCCGCCAAAACGACCGTTCCCCTATTCCTCGGCTCTGTCTTGGCCGGATTCCGGCGCTCCGAGATATAGAACCTGGATCGACGTCTCTTCCGCCTGGTGCGGGGCCGTTCAATCGTCGCAATCACCTGACCGCGCCCGTTTTGCACCCTCGCCCAAGATCGCTCGCCCCGGACCGGTCCGGATCGTGCTGGTGCTGATCGTGCTGGCCCGGATCGGAAAGCGTCACATTCTCGATCTGTCGCCCGACTGTTCGAGGGTCAAACATCTTGTCGATCAGGGCCACAGGGTGTTCAAGATCACGTGGCGAAACCCGACGGAGGGCGATCATGTCCGGGGTGAACGACAGCTTCGATTTCGGCGCGGTTTCGGCGCTGGCGACCCTGCGCAAGACCCTTTCGGATCGAAAGCGGCCCACCGCGGGGCAACCACGCCGGCGCGAATTTGTCGATCACCGCAGCGGCGCTTGGGTGCGAAGGCAAAGACTGGCGTCGCCCGCACTCTGGCGATCCGGTCAAGCGACGGCGATAGGCAAGCCGAAGGCGAAGATGGCACAAACCTGTGACGCGCCCTCACCCCGTGTCTTCGAGTCGCAGGAGATCCGGCGAGGGTCGACGCAGAGGGCGGCCTCGTCCTAGACTGGTCGCGCTATCGCGAAACTGCGGATTGCGCCCCAAACGACCATGGCGACGGAACAGAAACGAACGACTGAATTGGAGGCTCTGGAGAGTGCAAGAATCCTATTTCATTGAAAACCGCGTTTTTGACGACATCGCGATCGGTCAGAGCGCCGGCCTGACGCGAACATTGATGGAACGCGACATCGCCCTTTTTGCGACGGTTTCAGGCGACTTCAACCCGGCACACGTCGATCCCGAATTCGCCAAGAGCGACATGTTCCACAAGGTGGTTGCGCACGGGATGTGGGGGGCCTCGCTGATATCGACCGTGCTGGGGACCGAATTGCCGGGGCCGGGCACGATCTATCTGGACCAGAGCCTTCACTTTCGAAAGCCGATCGGTCTGGGCGATGTGATCCAGGTGCGTATCACCGCGCGCGAAAAGGATTCCGAACGCCACCGGATCACCTTTGACTGCCGCTGCACCAATCAGGCGGGAGACGTGGTGATCGAAGGCGACGCGGTGGTGATCGCCCCGACTAGGAAATTCCGGCGCCCGCGCGTGGTGTTGCCGACCGTGACGCTAGAGGATCACGGCGCGAAATTCCGCACGATGATTGCGCAGGCCGCGAACCTGCCCCCCCTGCTGACGGCGGTGGTGCACCCGGTTGACGCCAACGCGATCGGCGGCGCGGTCGAGGCGGCGCAGGCGGGGCTGATCGTCCCGGTTCTGATCGGACCCGAGGCCCGTATCCGCGACGCAGCCAACGAGGCAGGCCTGGATATTTCACAGTATCGGCTGGTGGCGACAGAGCATTCCGAAGCTGCCGCCGAGTTGGCGGCGCGAATGGCGCACAAGGGCGAAGTACTTGCCCTGATGAAGGGCAGCCTGCACACGGATGAATTCCTGCGTCCGGTAATGGATGCGGCCAACTTTCTGCGCACCGCGTTCCGGCTCAGCCATGTGTTCTTGATGGATGTCCCCAATTATGACCGGGTGCTGTTCATCACCGACGGGGCGATCAACATCAACCCTGACCTCGAAATCAAGAAGGACATCGTTCAGAACGTCATCAATATGGCCCATGCTTTGGGGATCCCCGCGCCCCGTGTTGCGATCCTGTCAGCGGTCGAGATGGTAAACCCGCGCATCCCCTCCACGCTTGATGCGGCGGCGCTGTGCAAGATGGCCGAGCGCGGCCAGATCACGGGCGGCGTGGTCGACGGGCCGCTGGCCTTTGACAACGCCGTATCGCTGGTCGCCGCCAAGACCAAGCATATCGTGTCGCCGGTGGCCGGTCTGGCCGATATTCTGGTCGCGCCGGATATGGACGCGGGCAACATGATTGCGAAACAACTGGAATATCTTGCGGGCGCCGATGCGGCGGGAATCGTTCTGGGGGCACGGGTGCCGATCATTCTGACCAGCCGCGCTGACAACCCGCAAAGCCGCCTTGCCTCTTGCGCGGTGGCGGCGTTGATCAAGGACTTCCAGACAAGGAACCTCGCATGAGCGATGCCATTCTGACCCTCAATACCGGGTCTTCCAGCATCAAGTTCGCGATTTTCGCCGGTCGCGGCAAGACCGTGGACCCGGTGCCGATCGCCAAAGGGGCGGTTGACGGGATCGGCTCTGCGCCGCATCTGACGATCACCGAGGCCGGCAAGTCGCCCGCCACGGATCGCGACCTTTCCGCCAGCGCGGATCATGCCGCTGTCTTGCGCATTGTACTGGACTGGATTCGCAACCATTCGGAGGGGCTGACCCTTGTTGCCGCCGGTCATCGCGTGGTGCATGGCGGCGCGCGTTTCACCGCCCCGACCCGTGTCACGCCGGCATTGATCGACGCGTTGAGCGCCCTGACCCCGCTGGCGCCGCTACACGAACCCCACAACCTCGCCCCGATCCGGGCCTTGGCCGCGGTCGAGCCCGACCTGCCACAGGTCGCCTGTTTTGACACCGGGTTCCACGTCACCAATGCCCCCGTCGTCACGCATTTCGCGCTGCCACGCGCGCTCGCGGCCGAGGGTGTGCGCCGCTACGGTTTTCACGGTCTGTCCTACGAATACATCACCACCACCTTGCCCCATTATCTGGGCGACAAGGCCGATGGCCGCGTGGTGGTCGCGCATCTGGGCAATGGCGCGAGCATGTGCGCCATCAAGGGCCGAAAAAGCGTCGCATCGACAATGGGTTTCACCGCGCTTGATGGTTTGCCGATGGGCACGCGCTGCGGCGCAATCGATCCCGGCGTGCTGCTGTACCTGATCAAGGAAAAGGGCATGGACCATGATGCGCTGTCCGATCTGCTTTACCACAAGTCAGGGCTGCTTGGCGTGTCGGGGATCAGCAATGACATGCGGTCGCTGCTGGCCAACCCGGCGCCTGCCGCGCGTGAGGCGGTCGAGATGTTCATCTACCGCATCACCCGGGAACTGGGGTCACTGGCGGCCGCGCTTGGTGGGCTTGATGCGCTGATTTTTACAGGCGGCATCGGCGAACATGCCGCGCCGGTGCGCGACGGCGTGTGCCGGGCGGCCGAATGGTTGGGGATCCGCCTTGATCCGGCGGCGAACGCCCGCAACGAACCACGCATCAGCCACGCCGACAGCGGCGTTCCGGTTTTCGTGATCCCGACTGACGAAGATCTGATGATCGCGCAGCACACGGCGCGGCTTGTCAACAAAGACACGCCGGAATGGGCCACCTGACGACCTGAAAGAGCGTGCGCCGGATCGAAATGGCGTCTCCAACGCAAGGGTCATAATCTGGAAATCCCTTTGCAACCGGGTAGTTCCAGTCGTTTCTTAAGGCGACCAAAGCCGGTGTGAACGTTTCGGCCAAGTGCAAGGGACCACGCAAACCGGCCCTGCCAGTCGCCGCGCACTGCGAAAGGTGCGTCGCTATCATCTGGAAACCGCTGCCAGACCGGGCGCCATCAGGGGAAACACGGCGAGGCGAATTTTCAGACATGGGTCGCCCGGCGCAAGGCAGCCAGCCCTTGCCGATCCAAAGCGGGTGCTGGCGGCAAGGCGCCGTAGGGTCTTCTGAGCATTTGGACCCGGGCCGCGTGGCACCTGCGTCAGGTGACCCCAAGGCACCTTGCGCCGGGGGTCGCCGGGGGCGGATCTTTTGGCGTGGCGGCAGGCCCATTTTCTGCCGCTTCAAACTTCTGTGCTCAGGCCTCTGTGCTCAGGCTTTTGTGCTCAGGCTTCTGTGCTCTGGGCGCGATGGTGCGTCGCGACAACCCTCCCGGCATTTCCGGCTTGATCACACCGAACCACGGCGAAAGGTCAAAATCGCGCGGCGTAAAGAGGGCGTAATTGCGAATATGAAGAATTTCGTCGTGCTCGTGGATGCCAAGACCATCAGGCGCCGCCGGCTGTCTTTCCGGCAAGATCGGATAATGCACGGACTGAAAGGCCTGTGCCAGCAGCGAAGAACAGATCGCGCGCGTCGGATCGCCCGAACCAAAGGCGATCATCCGCCTGCGCCAGCGCACCGGAACGGGTGGTGTCGGCAGAAAATATCGCAACAGGTCAACGATGTTGCGCATGTCATAGCGCAAACCCAGATGTTCAATCATGAAGGTGATGACCGCGGCGCATTCGGCATCGTTCAATCCGATTGGCCGACAGATGCGGGTGTTATAGGTGGCGTATTTGGAAAGCCCAACCGCCACGCAGCCGTCGCTGATGTTGACTTCGACCAGACGCGGTCGCTCTGATCCATCATCCGGGTCCGGCAACGCGTCACCGACATACATCGCCGCATGTGACCAGGTCGATTGGGTGAGATATTTGATCGCGTTCGAGATGCGTTGGCGCCCTTCGATCAACAGCACATCGCCCGGCTTCAATGTGCGGCACAGGCTGGGAAAGTCTGATGGCGTAAAGGGTCGATAGCCGGAACTTTGTGAATTCAACTTGCCTGCCAGGCGCCGGCCCAGACGGTCCAACAGGCTGTCACAGGCCCTGCCGATTTTCGTGCTCATCGTCTGCTCCTTTCCGTCATATCAGGCATCAACACGCCAATTCATGTCCGCGTCTCGAGGATTTTATCGTTGTATCTTGCAAATGTCGTCGCTGCACAGCACTGACGGGATCTCGCGGCCGAACGCACACATGTTGAAAAGCGTTGCCGGAATTCCTCCTTTAGGACCGGCTTGGGCGGGAATGGCATGGGGCGACAGCGCCGGCATGGCAAACAGGATCGTGTTCGTCATTGCCTCCGGAAAGCAGCGCCTTGCCCGTGCGCATCCCGCCTGCGCCATGACAAAGGGCAGCTATGGCGCGGGGCAAGCCACATACTCATCGGCCAGACCGATATTGCCGGCCACAGCATGGGTCAGCGTCGAGAACGTGCAGCCACCCTTCAGCCGCGCCCCGACGCCAAGCAGCACGCCACAAGCAACCGGCAGCCCGGTCAGCGGCCAGAGGGTGAAACAAGCTGCGTGTTCAACGGCCCCGAACACCGCAGTCAATGCCCTCGCCGAAGGCGCGCTTTTCACGCGTGACCACAAGAAATGGCCGCGATGCGAGGTGAGAACCCCTGCCCCGGCCTTGACGGTGCAAAGCCCGGCGCGATGGGCGAAAAGCCGGAAATGGCCCCCGCCAACAGCGACAGCAAAGCTGTCACACCCCTACTCCGCCCATTCGCGCCGCACCTCGATCACCGCGACAGGTGGTCCGTGGTGAACACCAGATCACCGCCGCCCGCGCCCGAATGGCAGGCGATACAGCCCTCCTCCATGCCTTTGGCGACCCTTCCCGCCAAAGGCATGCCCATCTCGTTCACATCAAGCGACCCATCGGGCAGATATTTGGCCCAGAACCAATCCTGGTTCTCCGCGTCAAACCCTGCCTCGCGGCGGAACATGACCGTTACCGCCGCAAGATGGGCGGCAGGATCAGCAAGAACCGCTTCGGCGGTCACGCCGGCGGGGCCATAGTTGTTCTTGACGATCAGATCACTGGCAAGCCCGCCGATCGTTCCTTTGGTGTAGAAGGCTTCAAGCATCATGCCATGCGGTTCAGTGCCCTCATAGGGCACGCTATGGATCTGATCCGGCCCGGCCAGTTTATGGGTTTCCAGATAAGTCCAGATTTCTGCGGCATAGGCCACATCGTCAGGGGTGCCGAAAGCCGGGGGCATCGTCTGCGCCCCTGCGCCGGTTCCAAACGAAAGCACGAGCGCGATGCCGACAAGTTTCATTTTCATGGCTTCATCCTCCTTGCTGTTGGATAGGGCAATGACAACTGGCAGCCGGCATTGTTACGCCGCCATCTTCACGAACGCGTGACTTCTTTGGTGGGGGTCAGGGCGCCGGTCGCAAGAGATCGCCATCGGCAAAGGGGGGCACCTCGAAAGGCCCGGACAGGCGCCGTTACAGCAAAGGCGGCACGAACTGTTGGCCAGACAGGGCGTGAAATCCGCATCGGCCATGGCGTCAGCCCGAAGCCCGCATTCGGGCAGTCCGGGTCTCGGCGTCGCGGCGGTGCAGATCACCGGATCACGGGCGCTGCCGTGGACGGCATCAAACCCCGACGGCACCTCCAATGCCGGCATCAACACGATTTGATGAATGTGCCCGCCGATCTGTTCAGGCGGCCGCGCCCTTGGCGCCACGCGCAAGCAATCGCCGATCAACCCGTTCGGGGCCAGGTCGGCCGGCGCGGTTGGCCGGGTTTTGGGGGACGGATCCCAACGCCCAGAGGATCGTGCGTTGATCCGCAGGCACGCCGGCCGGCAAAACCCCCGCCCGCCAACCGCCCTACCGCGCCCACCGTGCCGCCATTGCCACCGAAACCCGCCAGCACGACGATATGGCGACCGAAAAGATCGCCAGACAGAAACCGCCGCCGCGTGACAGGCGCCAGCGCGCGGCCCGCGTTTCCCATCGTCTGCGGCAAGGCGTTGCCACAGGCTCGTGCCATCGCCAGAACAACCTCGGTCATGCCCGGCGCGTCTGCCGCCGGAACGCCGAAGGCCAGAGGATCTCCGGGCCGGTCCGGGCCCGGCACCGGCCTACCCTTGATGTTGTGCACCGGTGTCCATGAACATCGCGCGCAGATCGACCGTCGAGCGCACACCGATGTCCTCGAAATTCCTCTCCAGCCATTGTGTCGCCGTCTCGCGCCCCAGATCGCGCAAATGGGTCAGGAACGCCCATTCCGCATTCATCTTGGACGACGCCCCCAGCGGGATCAGCGCGTTCTGGTTTTCGATGATGTGGATGCGTTCACGCCGATAGCGGGTTGCGTCCAGCTTGCCCTCGTCGATCAGCCGGGCAACGAAATCGATCGCCCTGAGCTCCTTCAAAAGGCTGGAATTGAAGGCGATTTCATTGAGCCGGTTCTGGATTTCCTGCGGGGTGCGGGGAATGCCCTTGCGCTCCACCGGGTTGATCTGGATGACGGCGATATCGGCACAGTCGCTGCCGGTATGGAACGGGAACAGCGCCGGGTTGCCCATATAACCGCCATCCCAATAGGGAACACCGTCGATCACCACCGCCTGATAGATGTTGGGCAGACAGGCCGACGCCATCACCATGTCCGCCGTCAGACAATGGCTGTCGAAAACCTTGACCTTGCCGGTCTCGACGTTGGTTGCGGAAACATAGAGCCGGATCGTGTTGCAGTTTTGCACGCAGCTGAAATCAACACAGGATTCAAGCACTTCGCGCAAAGGGTTCATGTTCAGCGGGTTTAGCTGATAGGGCGAAAACATCCGCGACATTGCGTCCATCGCATGGTAGCCCCAGGATCGGTCAAGGCTCCAGATGCCCAACATCACGTCGATCGGTGCACGCTGGATCGGGCTGCCCTTCGCGGCCTCTGACATGGCCCGCCAGAAACATTCCAGTTTTTCGCGCGCCCCATCGACACCATTGGCCGTAAAGCCGTCGGCCAATGCAACGGCGTTCATCGCGCCGGCCGAGGTGCCGGAAATCGCGTCGATCTCCAGCCGGCCGTCTTCCAGAATGCGGTCGAGCACCCCCCAAGTGAACGCGCCGTGGGCGCCGCCCCCTTGCAAGGCCAGATTGATGCGCTTGCGCGTGTTGGCGCGCTTTTGCGGCGTGGGGGCGTGCGTGGCCATTTTCATCTCCTGCCTTTTCTTGCCGCGTCATCCAATGCCGGGATGATACCAGCAATCATACCGCAACTGTTTCGATTTCCGCCCTGTCGCGCAGGGTCCGGTGCACAGGGCACTTGTCGGCGATCGCCATGAGTGCCGCGTGCTGGTCTGACGACAGATCGCCCGCCAGTCGGATCGCGCGGCGAAAGATATCCGTCTTTTGGCCCGACTTTTCGCAGTCCTTGCAGTCCTGCACATGGGTCTTGTTGTGGGTCACGTCCACGGCGACATGCGCCAGAGGAATGCCCTTGCGCCGCGCGTACATGCGGATCGTCATTGTTGTGCAGGCGCCCAGACCGGCCGCCAGAAGCTGATATGGGCTGGGGCCAAGATCGGTGCCGCCCACGGACACCGGCTCGTCGGCCATGAACTGGTGCTTGCCAGCGACAACCACATCCTGACGAAAGCCGTCGGGACCCGCCTCTGACACGCGCACCACCCCTTCCGGGGCCGCCGCGATCGCGGGTTCGGGGGCCAGATCGAGGTATCTGTCTGACCAGCTCGAAATGACTTCCGCCACATATTCCGCATCCGCCTCGTGGCTGAGAAGGTGGTCAGCGTCGTCGAGACTGACAAAGGATTTGGGATGTTTCGCCGCCAGAAATATGGTCGAGGCGCTCTTGATACCAACCACCTGGTCGCGTGGGGCGTGCAATACCAGAAGCGCGCGTCGCAGCTTGGCAAGGTGGTCGGCCAACCGGGTCTCGGCGATGTCATCGAGAAACTGCTTGCGGATCTCGAATTTCCGTCCGCCCAGTGAAACCTGCGCCGACCCGTTGGCCCGAATCTCGTCCAGCTTGCCGCCGAAATTATGCGCGACATGCGATGGATCGGACGGCGCGCCAATCGTTACAACCGCTCTTGCGTCCTTGATCTGGTCGGCGGCCATGATGACCGCCGCCCCGCCCAACGAATGCCCGATCAGCAATTGCGGCGCGATGCCACGTTCCTTCAGGGCGTCAGCGGCAGCGACCAGATCCTCGACATTCGAGCTGAAATTGGTGCAGGCGAATTCGCCTTGGGAATGGCCCAGCCCGGTGAAATCAAACCGCAAAACGGCAATCCCGCGCGCCGCCAGCCGTCCGGCGATCCGGCGCGCAGCGGCAATGTCCTTCGAGCAGGTGAAACAATGCGCGAAAATCGCGCCAGCCCGCACCGGCCCTTCGGGCAGGTCAAGCCGCGCCGCCAGTGTCGCCCCCGAATGCCCGTCAAACTGAAGTCGCTCGCTTTTCATCATGCTCACCTGTCGTCTCGTCATTCAAATGGCCCCCCCCCCGCGCCGAAGCGGTCGACGCGGGGGGTGGTTCAATAGATGCGGCGAGGGGCCGCCGGGTTCAATGCGCCATAGTGGCAGGCTGGCGCGCGCCATAGACGCCGCCCAGAACTGCCCCGAAGACGATGTGCAACACCAGCGTCATCATCGGTGCCATGATGCCGAAGTTCATGCCAAAGAGGCCCGCTCCGGCCATCGGCATGACCATGATCATCATCGCCAGCCACGCGGCCACACCAAAGACGATCCCTTTGAGAATGGCGCTGCCGCCGGGGATCACACCATAGAGCGCCGCAAAACCGCCGCCCCAGGCCAGTGTGCCGATCATGAAGTGGGCCAGCCAGCCGACGATCAAAGGGGCGCCCATCATCATGCTGAGCATGGCCACGACATCAAGTTCGGGCATCACGCCCATCATGCCCTTTGCCACCATCATCACCGACAACACGGCCGTCGCAGCGAAACCGGCCAGAAAGCCGTTCTTGAGATTTGTCATTTTCTTGGTCCTTCACTAAGGTCGCGGGGCCGTCTTAGCCGCCGGACTGTTTTCCCTCGTGAAACGCGGCAAGGATAGTGTCGATGCCGGCAATCTCGCCGGACTCTGCAACGTCGGCTTCGGCCCTGAGCAGGCTGCGCGTGGTGCGCATCTGGTCCATGAACCGGGAACAGCCCTCGCACATCGACAGATGCAGGCGGATGCGCAGCCTTTTCCAAAGGCCCAATTCGCCGTCGAGAAAAGCGTCGGCCTGATGAGAAAGGTCGCGGCAGGTCAGCATCTTCTTTGTCCTTTGTCGTGTTTCACAAAGACAGGACCGCTCAGGTCGCGCTTCGTTACAGGGTCACCCGAAAAAATTCCTCTCGATGCACCAAACGGTCATCCGCCGATCCGATCAAGCGACTGCCGCAGGCTCAAACGTGCGCGGTGCAACAGGACGCGCATGTTGCCTTCGGTGATCCCGAGGATAGCGCAGACTTCCTCGGCGTCCAGATCCTGCTGTCCGCGCAAGACCAGAACGGCGCGCTGCGCCGGGGGCAGGCCGTCGATCGCATCGCCCACACAGGCAAGGATCTGCCGGCCATCGACGATCCGCTCGGGTGTCATCTCGTCCCAGAGTTCCGGCATATCGCGCCAGCGGCCACGACCATCGAAGGCGTCGTCAAATGTGGAATCGTCGGCCGAAGTATCCAGCGAAACGCTAAGCCCGTCGCGTTTTGCGCGGGTTTTGGCCTTGTTGGACAAGATCGTGAAGATCCATCCCGCCAATGACGACCGCCCCTCGAAACCACCAATATTGCGCAACACCGCGATCCAGGTTTCCTGCGCGATCTCTTCGGCCGAGGCCCGGTTGCGCAGGATCGCCGAGGCCACGCGAACCATCGAGGCGTTGTGCCGCCGATAGACGATTTCAAACGCCTCGCGCTTGCCCTCGATCAGGCCTGAAAGCACCTGCGCGTCGTGTTCCGTTCTTGCAGGCATCCGGCTTTGCCCCCTCGGGATGTCAGCCAGACTAGACAATGCCTTGCGTTTTGCAAGATTTGGAACCAGACGCCAAGGCGGCGTGGCGCGTTTGGCAGGCCGGGTAGCTCGTATGGCCTCCCGCGCCGCGTCGCCCGAACCGGGGCGCGTGCCCGCGACGGCGCCGATGCTGGCGCCGGGAACCGCCCTCGCTGCGAAAAACGGCGCAAATGGCGACCACTCCCTTCGCGCGAACCTGCTGGCCTTGACGCCAGAGGATTGGCGTCTTTCCATTGCGATCAAAACCGACGCGACGGTCCACCCGTGCCAAGCCGCGCAACCGCACGGGATCGCAGCGGGCGGCGGCGCATGCGTCAACACCGCCTCGCAACGGCGGCTTTGCCCGGCGCCGAACCACAGTGCCGGCAAGGTCTCCAAGGCGGCGGTGGCCGGTTTCAGCCAGATCCCCGACCGCGCCTGCGCGCCGCGAAAGGTGCGCGTCCACGCCGTCTGCCCGGGTGACATGCACACGCCGACGCCTGAGGCCGGCGCAAAACGTCAGGGCTGCACTATTGCCGATCTGGATAAAACGGTGCTCTATGGCCGCATCGGCAAGCCTGAGGAGGTAGCCGCACCGGTTGCCGTTCCTGCCTCGCACGAGGCCGCGTTCATCTGCGGCTCTCTGGTCGAGATCACGGGCGCGCCCGCCGTCGCCCAACGCCTGCCCCACCTTGCGCCTGCCCTGCCCAACCCCAGTCCCGGAGCACGACATGACCCTGAAAACCAACGATCTAAGCCACGTGGTCGAGGCCGACCGCGCCCATGTATGGCACCATCTGACACAGCACCGGGCCTTCGAGACCGGCGATCCGCGGGTGATCGTCGAGGGCAAGGGCCTGCGCGTCTGGGATGCGAAGGGCAAGGAATTCATCGACGCCGTCTCGGGCGGGGTCTGGACGGTGAACGTCGGCTATGGCCGCGAAAGCATCGCCAAGGCGGTCTATGACCAGTTGCTGAAGATGAACTACTTTGCGGGTGCCGCGGGCACGGTTCCGGGCGCGATTTTCGCCGAAAAGCTGATCGCGAAGATGCCCGGCATGACGCGGGTCTACTATTCCAACTCGGGGTCGGAGGCGAACGAAAAGGTCTACAAGATGGTGCGCCAGTTGGCGCATCGTCACCATGGCGGCAAGAAGTGGAAGATCCTTTACCGCGACCGCGACTATCACGGCACCACCATCGCCACGCTGGCCACGTCGGGGCAAGATGAACGCGCGCAGATGTATGGCCCGTTCCCCGATGGGTTCGTGCGCATCCCGCATTGCCTTGAATACCGCAAGCAATGGGATGTCGAAGACTATGGTCAGCGCGCGGCGGATGCCATCGAAGAGGTGATCTTGCGCGAGGGGGCCGATACCGTGGGCGCGCTCGTGCTGGAACCGATCACCGCCGGTGGCGGCGTCATCGTGCCGCCCGAGGGATATTGGGCGCGTGTTCAAGAGATCTGCCGGAAATACGATATCTTGCTGCATATCGACGAGGTCGTCTGCGGCATGGGCCGCACCGGAAGCTGGTTCGGCTATCAGCATTACGGCATCCAGCCGGATTTCGTGACCATGGCCAAGGGGGTGGCCTCGGGGTATGCGGCAATTTCCTGCACCGTCACCACAGAGTGCGTCTTCGACATGTTCAAGGACGATGCCGCCGACCCGATGAGCTATTTCCGCGACATTTCAACCTTCGGGGGCTGCACCGCGGGCCCGGCCGCCGCGCTCGAGAACATGCGCATCATCGAGGACGAGGGGCTGATCGAGAATACGGTGAACATGGGCGCGCGCTGCCTTGCGAACCTGTCGGCGCTGATGGAAAAGCACAAGGTCATCGGCGATGTGCGCGGCAAGGGGTTGTTTCTTGGGGCCGAGCTGGTGGCGGACCGGGCGAGCAAAGAGCCGGTGGCCGAAAAGCTGGTGCAACAGGTGATTGCGGAATGTGGTGCCCAGGGCGTTATCCTCGGGGCGACCAACCGCTCGGTGCCGGGCTTCAACAACACGCTTTGCCTGTCGCCCGCGCTGATCGCCACCGCCGATGATATCGACCGGATCACCGGCGCGATCGACGTGGCGTTGACCCGCGTCTTTCGCTGAAACAGGGCATCGGGGCGGCGCCTTGCGGCCCGTCCACTGCTGACGGAGGAACCATGACCAAGCTGGGATTCATCGGCACCGGCGCGATCACAGCGGCCGTGCTGAGCGGGTTGAAAGGGTCGGCACTGGCAGACTGGCCGGTGCTGATTTCACCGCGCAATGCCGCGCTGGCACAAGACCTTGCCGCGACCCTGCCGGGCGTGACGGTGGCCTCTGACAATCAGGCGGTCCTCGACGGCGCGGATATCGTGTTTCTTGCCGTGCGGCCGCAGATCGCCGAAGAGGTGCTGCGCCCGCTGCGCTTTCGCGAGGACCAGCGGGTTGTCAGCCTTGTCGCCGGTCTTGCAATTGCAACGATCCGTGACTGGACCGGGGCGGGTCAGGTGGTTCGCGCGATTCCGCTGCCGTTCGCCCGAACCCGCAGCGATGCCACCCCGGTGCACCCGCCGGAACCTTGGGCCATTGACCTGTTCAACGCCCTTGGCGTGGCGTTGCCCGTTCACGACCTTGCCGATTTTGATGTCTACGTCGCGCTCAGCGCCCTGATGGCAAGCTATTTCGGCATCGTCGAGGCGACGGCGGACTGGGCCGTTGCGCAAGGTCTGCCGCAGGGCGAAGCCCGGACCTATATGGCGCGGCTGTTCGGTAATCTTGGCGACACGCTACGCGCCAGCACCGATAGCCTGCGCGACCTGCAGATCGCACATGCCACCGAGGGCGGGATGAACGAACAGGTCCACACCGACTTTCGCACCGCGGGCGGCATGACCGCGCTGACGACGGCGTTGGACAACATCCTTGCCCGTGCCAAGGGCACCCCAGGCAAAAACTGAAAGGATCGGGGCTGTCAGCCACCCGCGTGGCACGGCTTCGCGAATGTCGTCCTCGGCCTTGTGCGGGGCGTGATCGGCGGCGGCCGCATGGTGGCGCGGCCGACCCCGACCGGGGCCGAGGCCATGGGCGCCGGCAAGGTTGACGCCGCCGCCACGGCCGGCCTATCCGCCAAGGCCGGCCCATCCACCAAGGCCGGCTCTTTCGCCGCATTCGGCCCCGCCACCACGGCCCGCCCCTCTGACACGATCGGCGCCTGCGCCAAGGTCGCACACGGCCGAGCCGATGTTTGGCCAGAGGCCCCGCCGCCACCCCGGCCCGCAACCGCCCCCGGCCCCAGGCAAGACCACGGGCACCAGCCACCACGCTGGCCCCGGCCTTTCGTTTGAGCCGACCTGTGACACACACCAAAGCAGGACTTGCAAGGGGTGCTGCAATTTCGCAGCATTGATGCATGAACGAATCACACGCATCCAAAGATCTTATCAAAAACGACCGGGCCCTGCCCGGAGATGTCGAAAAACGCATTCTTTCAGGCGTTCTTTCTGCCTCCAGCGATGCCTGCTGGTGTATCGAATTCGGCATTCCCGTTGACCTGACCGCCCCGGATCACGAAGTGGTCCGCCAGGTATTCGCCAACGATCCGTTCTGGCGGTTCGCCAACCCGGCGATGGCGCAGCTTTATCTGCTGGACGCCGGGCAAACCTTCACCGATCGCCCTGTGCGTGAAATCTTCCCGCGCAATCGGCAGAACGAGGAATTCGTGCTGAACCTTCTGGCGAACGGCTTTGAGGTCGACGCCGCCCCCGCGCTTGACCGGCGCTACGATGGCGTCGAAATCCACGTCGAGAACGACGTGCGCGGCCATGTCGAGGGCGGCCGTTTGCTGCGGATGTTCGGGATCGTGCGCGACGTGGGCAAACACCGGCGCCGCGAAATCGAATTGCAGCGGCGGCTGGATGCCGCGCTGGCGCTGCTGTCAGCCGTCGAGGCGCCGCTGGTGGCGCTCAGCGCCGATCAGCGCGTTCAGGTGGTCAATCTGGCCGCTGCGGATGCCTTTCGCCGGTCGATGGATGACTGCCTCGGGCAGCCGGCGGCGGATCTGCTGATGCCCGGCGAGGCCGGCGCGGCCTCTGGCAGGCGGGCACGTCTGCTTGCCGCGGTGGTGGCCGGGGGGCCAGAGGCCAGCCTGACTGACGACGCCGGCTTTGAATGGTCGGTGGTGCCCCGCGCCGGTGGCGGCGCCATTCTTGGACCCGGCCGCAGCGCCGGAGGGGGCGCACCATGACGCACGCAATTTGGCCCGAGCACCCGCTTTTTGGTGCAACGACCGCCGCAGAGGCCGCCGCGCGACTGGATCTTCTGGACGACGGCCTGTTGTGCCTGTCGCCCGACGGCGTGATCGTCAGCGCGAATTCCGAGGCCTGCCGCATTCTCGATCTGCCCGCGGCCATTGTCGGGCAACAGGCCGGGTCCTTGCTGCCCGAAATTGCCGAATGGAACGATCTGCTGTCTGCGGGTGACGGGCCGCGGCGCCGGGATGTGGTGTTCCGGCCACGCGGCGGGCCGCTGATCATGGCGACCGCGCACCACGGCGCCGCGCGAACAGCTCCAGAAATCATCACCCTGCGCGATGTCGAAATCATCCGTCATCGCCGGGAACGTGCGGGGGGCGTCGGTTCTGGCGGCAATGTCAGGTTCCTGTCCGCCAACCGCACCCGGCCCGATTTTGCCAGCCAGCGGCGTCTTTGCCCGGCATTGCACCAGATGCTGTCGCGCGGCGAACGCGCCACGCGGGAAGGCATGCGCCTTCTGATTACCGGCGAATCCGGCGTCGGAAAATCCGAGGTGGCGCGGTTCTTGCATGCCAGTGTCGCCGATGCGCGTGATCCTTTCATCGTGGTGAACTGTGCCTCTTACCCGGAGGGGCGTTTCGACGAGGCGCTGTTCGGGCAGGAAAAAGGACCGGATGGCGACTTGCGCCCGGGCCTTCTGGAACAGGCCGAGGGCGGAACCTTGTTTCTTGACGAGGTGGGGGAAATCCCGCTGGGGGCACAGGCCAGACTGCTGGGGTTCCTGGAAGATGGCCTCGCGATGCGGATCGGCGGGCTTCAAAGCCGGCTTGCCAATGTGCGGGTGATTGCCGCCACCAACCGCGACCTGCGGCAGATGGTGCGCGAGGGTCGGTTCCGCGCCGATCTTTATTTCCGGCTGGCGGTGATCGTGTTGACCGTGCCGCCATTGCGGGACATGCCGGCGCTGATCGGCCACCTGACGGATCGCTTCTTGCAGACCTTCAACCAGCGTCGCCGGACCCCGATGATCCTGCCCGCGCGCTATCGCGATTTGCTCGAGGACTACAGCTTTCCCGGCAATATCCGAGAGTTGGTGAACATCGTGCAAAAGGCCGCGATCTTCGTCGATGATGCCGAAAGCATCGAAGCCATATTTGCCGACCTGCTGGCGCCGATGGATATTCCGGGCACCGCCGGAGACGGCGCCTTGCCAGCGGGGGCGATGTTCGACCTCAGGTCTGAACTGCGCCGCTATGAAAGTGCGCTGATCGACAAGGCCATCAGAATTCACGGAAGCAAGAGAAAGGCCGCCAAGGCCCTGGGCGTGAATATCGGGACGATCGTGCGAAAAACGGCCGAACAGCCGGATGCCGCACAGCCCGATTCAACCACCAACAAGCGAGGAAACACGACATGACGATCAAGAACAAACTGACCGGCGCCATCGCCGCGGTGGTGGCGCTTGCGGGCAGCGGCGCGCCGGTGCTGGCTGAAGGCGAGTTGAACATCCTGACTTGGGAAGGCTATGCCGACACCAGCTTCATCGCCCCGTTCGAAGCGGCGTCCGGCTGCAAGGTCAGCGCCACCTATGTCGGATCAAACGACGACTTCGCCCCCAAACTGGCGGCGGGCGGCGGCGTGTTCGACCTGGTGTCGCCCGCCATCGACAGCACCGCGCCGCTGATCGCGGCCGGCTTCGTGCAGCCGATCGACACCGCGCGCCTGTCGCGCTGGGGCGAGGTTTACGACAAGTTCCGCAGCGCCGAAGGCATCAATGCCGATGGCAAGGTTTTCGGCGTGCCGTTTTCCTGGGGCGCGATCGCGTTCATGTATCTGGCGGACAAGTTCCCGACGCCGCCGACCTCGATTGCCGCCCTTTGGGACCCGGAGCTGACCGGCCATGTCTCGCTTTGGGATGACAAAAGCGCAATCTATGTCGCGGCGCGGCTGAACGGCGATATGGACATCTATAACCTCAGCGACGAACAGATCGCGGCGGCGCAGGCCAAGCTGCTGGCGCAAAAGCCGCTGATCCGCAAATACTGGTCCACGGCGGGCGAGCTGGTCGATCTTTACAAATCGGGCGAGATCTGGATCTCCAACACCTGGGCCGGCTATCAGTCGGGCCTGTTGAAGGCCGAAGGCGTCGACGTCAGGGAATTCATCCCGACCGAGAATGCCGAGGGCTGGGTGGACAACTGGATGATCGTCAAAGACACCCCGAACGAGGATTGCGCCTACAAGTTTCTTGAAATGGCGATCAGCGAGGAAGGTCAATGCGGGATGTCGGCGATTACCGGCTATTCGGCCGCGAACCCGGTTGCGGCCAAGGCCTGCATGACGCCGGAACAATATGCCGCGCTGCATCAAGATGACCCCGCCTATCTTGACAGCCTGCTGCTGTGGGAAAACCTCGGGCCGCGTCTGAACGTCTACGCCAACGCCTGGAACGCCGTCAAATCGCAATGACCGGCCGAGGCTGGCGGCGCCCGTGCCGCCGGCCTCATTCCCTGCACCAGGAGAGAAGAAAGATGACCAACATCATCCGTCTGGACGGGTTGTCCAAGCATTTCGGCAGCGTCATTGGCGTTGACGACGTGTCGCTGAGCGTTCGCAAAGGCGAGTTTCTGACCCTGCTCGGGCCATCGGGTTGCGGCAAGTCCACCTTGCTGCGGATGATCGGCGGCTTCGAAGAACCGACCGCGGGCCAGATCTGGCTGGACGGCGAGGATGTGACCGATCTGCCGCCGAACCGGCGGGCGGTCAACATGCTGTTTCAGGACTATGCCCTGTTTCCGCACATGAGCGTCGGCAAGAACGTCGGTTACGGCCTGAAAGTGGCGGGCACCCCGAAACGCGAGGTCGAAACCAGGGTGCTCGAGGTGCTTGACCTCGTTGGACTGGCCGACAAGGCCGGCGCGGCGCCGCATCAGCTTTCCGGTGGCCAGCAGCAGCGCGTGGCGCTGGCCCGCGCCATCGTGCGCCAACCCAAGGTGCTGCTGCTGGACGAGCCCCTGTCGGCGCTGGACGCCAACCTGCGCGAGGCGATGCAGGTCGAATTGCGCCATCTGCACCAGAAGGTCGGCCTGACCTTCATCATGGTGACCCACGACCAGACCGAGGCGCTGACCATGTCGGACCGGGTGATCGTGATGCGGGCTGGCCGGATCGTGCAGGACGGCGCGCCGCAAAGCCTTTATGACCTGCCCGGCAGCCCCTACATCGCCGATTTCATCGGCACGACCAACCTGTTCGCCTCGCGTATCGAGAACGGCCGGATTGCCTGCCATGGCCAGCCGCTGACCATCGACCCGCAGTCGATCCTGCCCGGGGCGCGGACCTTCGGCTTTCGGCCCGAAAAGGCGCGGCTGCTGCGCGGCGACGCGAACGGCTCCAACCTGTTGCGCGGCAAGGTCGCCGAGGTGTTCTATCACGGCAGCGTGGCGCGGATCATTGTCGATCTGGGTGCCGGACAGGTGCTGGTCGATCTGCAGATCACGGATGCCGCCGCCGGCTTGCCGCAGCTGGGCGACGCGGTCGCAGTCGAAATCGCCGCACACAAGATCATGGGATTTGCCGCGGAGGATGCCGCATGACACTGCCCCTGCCCCTTCGCGTGCGCAAGGCGCTGGTCCTGTCGCCGCCGCTGATCTGGGTCGTGCTGTTCATGTTCGTGCCCTACACGATCCTGTTCGTGTTCAGCTTCTGGCAGCAACAATACCCGACCTTCACCCCTGCCCTGCAACTGGGCAATTACCAGACGCTGATCAGCGATCCGCAATACCTGCGCACGCTTCTGCGCACCATCAAGATCGCGGCGCTGGTGTCGTTGTTCTCGCTGCTGCTGGCCTATCCCTACGCCTATTTCCTGGTCCACAAGGTGCGGCGCCCGGCGCTGCGGCAGACGCTTTACATGGCGGTGGTGGCACCGCTTTGGGTGTCGTATCTGCTGCGCGCCTATACCTGGAAAACCATTCTCGGCACCGAGGGTATTCTGAATTCGTTCCTGATCTCGACCGGTATCCTGACCGAGCCCTCGCCGATCTTTCTATATAACCAGACCTCGATGGTGGTGACGCTGACCTATGTGTTCATCCCTTTCATGGTGATGCCGATCTATGCGGCGCTGGAAAAGATTCCGCGCAACCTGCTCGAGGCCTCGGCCGATCTGGGCATGGGCCGCACCGCAACCTTCCTAAAGGTAACGTTGCCGCTGTCGCTGACCGGTGTGGTGGCGGGCTTTACCATGACCTTCTGCCTGGCCTTTGGCGATTTCATCGCGGCCTATCTGGTCGGCGGGCCGGACGGGATGATGATTTCGAACGTGATCGCCACGCAGTTCGGCGCGTCGCTGAACTGGCCGCTGGGGTCAGCGCTGGCGCTGGTGATGCTGGTCATCGTGCTGGCGATCATCTCGGTCTCGGACAGGTTCGAGCGGCTGGGAAAGGGAGCCTTCGCATGAGCCTGACCGCCGCCCCCTCAACGGTTCGCACCGCCCCGGCCCGCCGCACGTCAAAGCAGCTGCGCAAGGCGGTGGACGCCTGGGTCTGGGTCGGCGTCGCCGGGCTGATCCTGACCTTTCTTTATATTCCGATCGTGGTCCTGGTCGCGTTCAGCTTCAATACCTCGCGCTCGCTCAGTTGGCCGATGACCGGGCTGACGCTGGACTGGTATCGCAAGCTGGCGGAAAACGACCAGCTGATCACGGCGGTGCAGAATTCGCTTTATGTCGCGGTGTCGGCGACCGTGCTGACGCTGCTGATCGGTGTTCCCGCCGCGCTGGCGCTGGACCGGCTGGAGTTTCCCGGCAAAGGCATCTTTCGCAAGCTGGTGTTGCTGCCGATCGCGCTGCCCGGCATCATCACCGGCATTTCCATGCTTATCCTGTTTCGCTTGATCGGCTTTGGCCTCAGCCTTGAAACCGTCATCATCGGCCATGCGACAGCGCTGCTGGCGGTGGTGGTGACGCAGGTTTTTGCCCGGCTGCAACGCCTGCCCCACAGCCTTGACGAAGCCTCGGCCGACCTCGGGGCAAGCGGCTGGCAGACGTTCTTTCTGGTAACGCTGCCCAACATCCGCACCGCCGTGATCGGCGCCGGCATCTTGTCGTTCACGCTCAGCTTTGACGAAATCCCGGTGACGTTTTTCCTGACCGGGCGCGACAATACGCTGCCCATGTATATCTGGTCCACCATGCGGCGCGGGCTGACGCCCGAGATCAACGCCGTGGGCGCGCTGATCGTGGCGGCCTCGATCCTTCTCATCCTCGTCTCGGTGCTGTTGCAGCGGGAAAGACCAAGGCCAAGCCGCTAATGGCCAGCCCCCAACCGAAAGGGTTCAACATGAACGAACAACCCCGGATTTCCACCCACCTCACCAAAGGCGCCCTGATCGCCGGCCAATGGCACGACGGCTCGGCCGGCACCTTCGACGTGAACAGCCCGCATGACGGGCGGGTTTTGCACAAGGTCGGGCGCTGCAACGCCGCCGATGTCGCCAAGGCAGTGGCGGCGGCGCGGGCGGCACAACCCGCCTGGGCGGCACTGTCGGTGATCGAGCGGGCGCAGATCATGCGCCGGATCCATGCGCTTTTTCTTGAGCGCGCCGAGGCGATGTCGCAGATGCTGACCGCCGAGATCGGCAAGACCATTACCGATGCCCGCGAAGAGGTGTTCGAATATACCGCCCCGTCCTGGTCAAAGGCGGCAGAAGAGATCCTGCGCCACCGCGGCCTGTCCTTCCCCTCGACGCAAGAGCGCACCCGCAACAAGCGCCTGGTGATGACCCATCGGCCGCTGGGCGTGGTGGCGGTCATCACGCCCTACAACTTTCCGACCGACATTTCCTCGATCGCCCTGGCGCATATCGTGGCCTCGGGCAACACGGTGATCTGGAAACCGTCGGAATACGCTGCCGTTGTTTGCGCGATGATGGGCGACATCTTCCAGGCCGCCGGGCTGCCGGACGGGGTCATCAACATCGTGCAGGGTCTGGGCGACGTCGGCGCCGCGCTGACCGAGGCCAAAGGCGTTGACGGCGTGTTCTTTACCGGATCAACCGCAACCGGCCGCAAGATCGCCGAGAAATGCGCGCTGCGTCCGCACCTTCTGGAACTGGGCGGCGACGGCCCGTTCATCATCCTCGCCGACGCCGATATCGACAAGGCGGTCGAAGGCGCGATCAACGGCTGTTTCTACTATTCGGGTCAGGTCTGCACCTCGGCCGAACGGTTGCTGGTGCATGAGGCCGTGCATGACGAATTCGTTGAAAAGTTCATGCAACGCGCGCGCCAGCTGAAGATCGGCAACCCGGCCGATGAGGCGACCGAAATGGGCCCGCTGTGCAATGCCGCGACTCTGGCCCGCGTCAAGGCGCATGTCGAGGACGCCCGCGCGAATGGGGCGCAGATCGAACAGATCGGCCCGCAAGAGGGGCTTTACTACCCCGCGACGATCCTGACCGGCGTCACCACCGACATGCTGATCGCGCGCGAGGAAACCTTTGGCCCGGTGGCGCCGATCATCAAGATATCCTCGGCGGACGAGGCGATCCGGATCGCGCATCAGACCGGTCTTGGGCTGATCGCCTCGCTTTGGACGCGCGACCTTGCGACCGCCTGGCAAGTTGGCGAAGCGCTGCCGCACGGGTCGGTCAACATCAACGAAACCTCGAACTACTGGGACCAGTTGGCACCTTTTGGCGGCACCGGCCTGTCAGGCGTCGGGCGCGAACTGAGCCAGTGGTTTCTTGAGACCTTCACCGAGCGCAAGCTTTTGGTGTTCGATCTGGGCAACGATCCCTACAACCGCCGCGCAGAAGGCGGCTGGTAAACGACCCCCGGTGCCCGGCCCGGATGGGTCGGGCGCCATTTCGCAATTCAGACTCTGCCTTGGCAACAAACCCGGATAGACAATCCGCTGCCCCGGACCATCGCCGCCACGGCGCGCCCGGGGCACCGCTTGCGACGGCCTTTTTGGCACGGCGTTCTGAATGTCATGTTTCAAGGGTTCTTGCCGGCCGAGCGCGGGGCGCGGCTTGGTCGCACGGGCCGTTCAAAGGCGCAATCCCATCCGCGTGCTTGCTGGTTTCAAAGCGGCCAGACGACCAGCAGGGCCGGCACGGCAACGGCAATCACCAACAGCTCCAACGGCAGCCCGATCCGCCAATAATCCGCAAAGTGATAGCCGCCGGGGCCAAGGATGATCGTGTTGTTCTTGTGCCCGATCGGCGTGAGAAACGCGCAAGATGCCGCCACCGCGACCCCCATCAGATAGGTATCGGCATTCGTTCCCGTCGCGGTCGCCACCGAAAGCGCGATCGGCGCCGCGATCAATGTCGTCGCGACATTGTTCAGAAAATCCGACATCGTCATGGTGACGACCATCAGCACCGCCAGTGTGACCCATGCGGGATAGCCCTGGGTCAGGTTGGCAATCTGGTTGGCCAGAAACTCGGCCCCGCCAGAGCGTTCGAACGCTTCGGCCAGCGGTATCAGGCTTGCCAGAAGCACGATCACTTTCCATTCGATCGCGTTATAAACCTCGCGTCCGCTGACCAGACCCAAAAGCACATAGGCGATCACCGCGGCGCCAAGCGCGACGGACAAGGACAAGAGCCCCGCGACGGCGAGCCCCACCGCCGCCCCGAAAATGCCGATCGACAAGCCGGCCTTGGTCCGCTGGATGACCTCGGTGCTGCGGCCCTCAAGGGGCAGAACGCCCAGCCAATCGGTCGCCGCCGAGATGCGTTCCGGCGTTCCCAAAAGCAAAAGGACATCGCCCGCCCGGATCGTAAGAAGCCGGACCCGGTCACGAAACCGCTGTCCTTCGCGTGAGACACCAAGAAGCGTCACCGATTGGCGATCCAGCAATTGCAGGCTGCGCGCGGTCCTGTTCTGGATTCGGGCGCCATCGGGAACGATGGTTTCCGTAAGCGCCAACCCGCGCGCAGCAACCCCGCCCTCGTGCTTTTCCGAGCCGGCAAAGTCTAGCCCGGACTGCCCCATAAAGGTCTCGATGGACTTCGGTTCGCCCTCTACGACAAGGAAATCGCCCGAGCGCAGCGTCTCGCGCATCGCCAGACCCGGCCGCCTCTTGCCGTTGCGAATAAGGCCCAGAAGGTTCACATCAGCGTCGTCGGCCTTGGGATAGAGATCCTGAACCAGGATATCGTCCTTGAAGGTCTGCTCACCGACGCGCAGTTCTGCGACATAGCGGCCCTGGCGGATTTCGCGTTCGTCATCCACCGCCGAGATCCGCGACGGCAACAGGCGAAACCCCAGAAGCGACACGAACGCAATGCCCACGATGGCGACCGCCAGACCGACCGGAGCAAAATCGAGCATCGCGAACGGCTCGCCCATGGCGTCGTGCCGGTATTGCGAAATCACGATGTTCGGCGGCGTGCCGATCAGGGTAATCATCCCCCCCAGAATCGTCGCGAACGACAGCGGCATCAGGCTTTGCCCGGTCGGGCGTTTTGCCTTTTTCGCCGCTTCGATGTCCAGCGGCATCAAAAGAGCCAGCGCCGCAACATTGTTGATGACGGCGGAAAGCCCCGCCCCGACGGCTGCGATGATGGCGATATGCAACGGCAGCGGCCGATCAGGATCGACCAATCTCGAGGCAATCAGTTCGACCGCGCCCGACGACGACAGGCCACGGCTGACGATCAAGACCAGGGCGATGATCGCAACCGCCGAATGGCCAAAGCCTGAAAACACGCTTTCGCTTGGCACCAGCCCAAGCGATGCGGCGACAATCAGGGCACCGAACGCCACAAGGTCATAGCGAAAGCGCCCCCACACCAACAGGGCGACGACAACGGCGAGAAGCAGAAAAATCTGGGTCTGGTCACTTGGCATGATCATCAGCTTAGCACGTCGCCCGGCGGTGTCAGCAGAAAGCGCCAAGGTCGAAAAGAAATGCCCCCTGTGCCGCGCAAACGACAGGCACCGCCCTGTCGTTTTGGCCGGACTGGCCAAACCGAACCGGCTGGCCGCAACGCACAAAACGGCAATGCGGCGGCGCGGCGGCGTTTCTGGTTGCGGAATTTCTCTGTTGGATCAGATAGTTGCGATCACCCGACCGCGCCGCTATCGCATTTCAAAAAGCTCTTGGTGGAACCTGCTGCGGACTGGAATCCCCTGTGCCGCGAAATCTGCCTTCAATGCGGCGCCGAACTTTGCAGGACCGCAGAACCAGAAACTCGCCTCGCGCCACTCGGGCACCTCTTGCCGGATCCGGTCGCCGGTCAGAAGGCCGTCCTTGGCGTCGATCAGGACATGCAGATGAATGCCGGCCGCGCCCGCATCCTGTTGCAGTCGCGCCAGCGCTGCGGTGTCCACGTCTTTGGTGGAATGGAACAGATGCACGGACCTTTTCGTCTGGGGATGGTCCTTCGCAAGGTGCTCCATCCGCGCAATAAAAGGGGTAATGCCGATGCCGCCGCCAATCCAGATCTGCACCGGCTGATCGTCATCAAACGTAAAGCAGCCATACGGGCCTTCGATCCGCACGTTCTGGCCTGGCGTGAGCTTGTTTTCAAGCTGAGAGGTATGATCGCCCAGGGCTTTGGTGACAAAGGTGATCGTTGGCGACCCCGGATCCCAGGACGATGCGATGGAATAGGGGTGCGCGCCCTCTTTCGTGTCAGACGTGACAAAGGCGAACTGCCCGGCCTTGTGGCCAGGCCAGCCGGGAACCATTCTGATCGTCGTTCGAAGTGCTTTGACGCCCGGAAAGCTTTGCAGATCCATGATCGTTCCGGTCGTGCACCGTGCAGTGCCGATGCCGCCCAGCAATGACACGACCGCAGCATAGCTCCCCGCTGCCAGCATCACCGCCAGAACCGCCCCCAGGGGCGTCAGCCAATAATTGACGTCCAAAAGGATCACCGCGTGGAACACCAACGCCAGATAGGCAATCGGCAGCAATCGGTGCAGCCGGTGAAAAAGACGGTATGGGATCAACTTGACCAAGGCGATGCCAATCAACAGCACGCTGGCGTAGAACGCCCATTCTCCGATCGCTTCAGCGGCGCCACGAAAGCCAGCCAGATAGGACTGGATCGGGTCTTGCAGTTCTGCGCGCCCCTGCCGCCTGCCTTGGGTCGAAAGGCCCAGACCAACCGCCCATTTCGGCCCGTTCGACCAGACCCAATGAAGGATCGCCAGCACCAGCCCGGCAATCCCCAGCCATTTGTGCAGGCGATACATCTTGTCCATACCGCCGAACCAGTGCTCGGGCCAGCGCGGGCGCAGTGCCAGAAACATGGCGAAACTCATGCAACCGATGGCCAGAACACCGCTGTATTGCACCATGAATCCGCGCAACTCGCGAAAGCTGGTCGCGCTTGAGACGCCCGGCGTAGCGACCAGCCACAAGATCGTAAGCGCGACCAACCCGCCCCAAAATGCGCGAAGGATATTGCTCATCAATCGTTCCTTTCAATTCCCCGCCGCACTGGTAAACCCATCTGAAAGCGTCCGGCACAAAATTCATTTCCTGTTGAAACGTTTCATGCTGCCAGTTCCGTCGGAACATTCCCACGAAACCGCGCAACGGCCAAGGCCCGCCCGTTTGCTCCGCGCATCGGACAGCGGCATCCAACGTGTCGCATGCGCCACCAAGATCGCCTCCTGACCACACGAGACGTGTTCGAAATGGGCCCGTTTCGACTGATCGTCGGGAACGCCCGCGTCGGCGGCAAGCTCTTGCAACCGCGGCAGCATCCTCGAGATCGTGCAAGAGCGTAGCACTCTGTCGCGGCTTCAGATCTGGCTTGTGCCCACGCTGGCGCCAGCCTTCCAGCGCGGCGTTGCCGGCTTTTGCGTCGAGCATCATCGGGTGGGCATTGGTCCAATGATTGGTCGGGGTATCGGCATGGCGCCACGCCCACGCCGCGCCGCCGGATGTAGCGCAGACGCTTGACCCGCCCCATTTTGTCAGCCGCGCCCCCGGTTCGGCACGCCAGCAGTTGCCACGCGTGTTCCCGAAACGATCGGGACGGCGTCGGCCAAAAGCCCCGGCGCCGCCGGTGGCGCGTGGGCCGGATCTGCCGCTAGCCAAATGCCACCAAGCCTTTTCACGCCCGCGCGTGGCGCGACGAAAGATGGTTCGCCTTCTGTCCACGAGATCAAAGAACCGCCGGGGTTCACCGCGACACCGGAGACCGGCGTTGCGCCGCGATCCGGGGCGTGGCCTCATCCGATCACCGCCGTTTCGTCAGCCGCACCGCGTTATTCCGGGCACCCTCGGCGCGGCCACGAGACGTTCGCGCCGGACCCCCAACCGCAGGTCAGATCCGCAGCGGCAAAGTTGCGGCGCGACGGCGCTTGCCACGCACCGAACAACGTCCGCAACTCCGGCGATCTTGGCGTCAGTGCCGGGCCGCCCCTCAAAGCCGCTTTGGTTGCAGAGGCAGAAATGTTGTCTCGCGGCGGATAATTCGTATACTTGCCTTGATCGCGATATTTAGTTGGGGGGAATTATGCTCGAAAAAGCAATGAGTATTGGCCTTGTCGCGGTCGTTTTCGGAAGTGTTCCCGTCAGTGCCCAAGACACGGCACAAAATACCGCCGCCATCCTGCAAACTTGGCGCACCGCCTGTGCAGATCCGAACCCGGATCTTGCCATCGGATATCTGCAGGAGGCCATGGTGACCAAGAACCGTCTGGTCAACCGGGTCTGCTTGCGGCAGGTGCTGGAATCCGACAACGCCGATGTCCGATCCACCGCGCTGCGCATCGTGGTGGGATCCGTGCCGCTCATCCGGTTTCGGGTTTCAAAACCCGAGGGCGAGATTGGCAACAATGCACAGCTCTGGTCCTATATCCAGACCGGCCTTGTGTTCCAGTCGGTGGATGGCGACCCGCAGAACGGCTCGGCAACCTGGCAATCACTCGTGGCAAATGCGCAGCCCAACAAGAACCTCACCGGACAGGTCGATGTCTTCGGGACGGGGCTTCGCTGGGCAGGAAGGGTGCAGATCGGCGTCGCGACAAGCACCTGTCGGCTCAGCGCGGAACTGACACAAGGCGATGCGATCTCGGGCACCTTTCAGTGCGAGGCGGGCCCGCTCTTTCCGGTGACCGCCAGCCTTCTGGACTGACCTCTCAATCGATACGAAGCGCTGACAGGCCGACCCAGCCCTCTGGCGAGGAAACATGCAGACGAAACTCGCGTGGCGCACTGCGGGCAATTCTGCATCCCGTGCCGCCTGGCGGTGAGGTGGGACAATTCAGCGCAAGCGTCCGCCAGTTTGCTTCACCCGGCCGGCGTTCTTCGATAATCGCCTCGGCTGGCGGCCCGCAATCCGGCGCTGTCTGAAGATGAATTCCAGTGATGTATCCCGGATCGGCGACAAAAAGCGAAAACTCCACGTAGCGCTTACCTTGCGCCGGAGCACCGCGCCAACATCCGGCATTTGTCGTGAGTTGGCTAAGCGGTGTGGACCCTTCGGCAACACTCGCTTCGATCCCCGTGATCTTGGCCACCGGCGCCCGTTGTGTCGGTTCGGGTTCTTCGACGGGGCGTTGCGCGGCCTGAACGACGGCGAAAGCGTCGGCGATCCGGTCAAAGCGCAGCACGCGCAGGTTCTGCGTGCCCCTTGGCACCGAAAGCCCCATGGCCAGCGGATAGAGATGACCGTTCCAGTTGCCCTGCACAACCGACCCGCTTGCGCCCCCCATGAAGTTTTCGGCGTCCGCGTCCCGCGCCGCTCTTACCAGAAGCGTGCTGCCGCCGAATTCATCGGCAAGGCTGCGCAGAAGTTCGACATCCACCTTCAGCGTGCTGCGTTTTTGCGCGATGGTCAGAACAAGGTCCTGAGGGTTGCGCAGCGCTTCCACATAGGCCAGTGGCGGCAGGCCGAGACGGGAACTGCAATTGCCCTTTTCACGCCCAGCGACAATCCGGGCAAAGCCGAGATCATCGACACCGCCGGCGGCCATTTGGGCCCCCGGCACTTCGGTCACATGAACTGGCAGATCCGTTTCGCCGCTACGTCCTTTCTGGTCGGTATAAAAGACCGGGTGGATCGGATCGCTCGCCAGTCGCGCGACGACATGCCACGGCAAGGCGATCCAGCAATTCCCGTCCGTCCGCGCCCCGAAAAGCCAGCCCTGGCCGTGTTCGCCATTTGCATCCACATAGATCGTCTCGGATCCGAGCGGCGGCGCCATCATCAAACTGCATAGCAGTGCCGCAATCACCGCCGTCAATTCTCGCCTCATCCCTCCGGCCCTTTCTTTTCGATCGCGGCGAGCGCCAGAAGAATCTGGACAACGACGACGAAAATGCCAACGAACAAGAGGATTGGGGCGGCGCTGGGGTCGCGAAATGCGCGGCTCAGAACGCCTGTTGCGAATGTTTCAGCCTGCTCCTGGCTTCCGATGCGGTAAAGCCGCAATTGCTGGGCCTCGGTTGTCGCGCGGACATCGAAGCCCTCTCCCGTGGTGGCCAGCGTCACGGTGCCGGTCAGCCAGGTTCCGTCAACGGTTGTCAGCCGGCTGCCGCGCGGCAAATTGAAGTCGCTGTCCGGGATCGGATAAAGATTGCCATCAGATCCAAGATTTGTGCGCCCATAGACGCGCGCCGTCCCGTCAAGCAGCAAGCGCGTGTTGGATACCCCAAGCTCGGCATCAGCCGGCGCCTGCTGCGTTAGCCAGGTCGGCAAATCGCTTTTTGTTTGCGACGGAACCGGCTGCATACCCAATTCGGCGCCGATCTGACCCGGCCCGACCAGCGGCAGCGGCGGCATTTCGGTCAGGTTCGCGTCAAACAGATAGAGGGAAAGCTCGCTGTCAATCTTGCAAATGGGTTGCTTTTGAACCTGCATGTCGAGATGTGGCCCGGTCTTTTCCGGCGGGGAGCGGAAACGGATGATCGCGAACCCCTTGTTCCAGACATACTCGACGATATCCCCCTGTGACGGCATGATGCGCGCCGTCAGCCGGGTGCCTTTTTCATCGGTTTTGCCATAGCCGCAAAGAAGCGCGCGATCCCGGTCGCTTACCACTGCATCCTGAACGGCGATCGCGGCAATCGCCGGTCGCCCCACCGTGTAGCTGACAAAGTTGGATCGGACCTCCAAAGCAATCATCGGGCTGCCCCAGCCGGTGGTCAGAATGATCGCGCCGAAGATGAGTCCCGAGATCACGAGCGCGATCAACAAATGATACGGTGGGTAGTGGGTCCGCAATTTGCCAAGCCAGTGCGCAAGGCCGCTGTCTATGTCGCGGTCGGCGGCCATTCAGCCCTCCGGTGCGGAGGGCAGGAGGATTTTGTAGGAGAGTGGCGTCGTCTGCAGGCCGTCGTCGAGCGTGAAATCAAGCGTGACTGTTCGGCCTTGATTGCCCAGCTTGAGACCGTAGACGCGACAGATGACATCATAGCCGATCCGTGCGCCGTCAGGCTTGGAACACCGGGCCGCTGTCTGCCGCCCGGACCCGTCATCCGTCAGCGTCATTGCGATATCCTGATTGCCGGTGTTGAAATAAGCGTTGAGACGGACGATCGTGGCTTCTGGCTGTTCGAGGAGCGGAAGATAGAGGGCATCGGGCTCGAAACATTCCGCGGAAGACGCCTGCAAGGCAAGCAGCGCGATATCGCTCATGTTGAAGTTGCTGAGCTGGTCCTCGAATTTCACGGTGAACGGGGTCAGGCGCACCTCTCGCGCGCCAAAGGCCTCGGGCGGCTTTTGATAGGGCGTGCGCGCAAAGTATAGCCCATCGCGGCTGATCGCGGAAACGCACAGCACCGAGTCTTTGGGCGACACCGCGATCCGCACGTTTTGCGGGTCAAACCACTCGGCGCTTCCGATCGACAGGCCGACCAGATCGCCCCCCGCGACGTCTGATCTGCCGTAGGTCTCATTGACTTCCCCAAGCGGCGCGGCGGTCGCGACGGTCTGCTCTGCGCGCAAGGCACCCCCTGCCGTGCCGTGCCACAAGAGAACTCCCAGAAGTAGCCCGCGCATCTTCATGGTTCAGCCCCGATCAGCCAAAGGTGAAACGGCTATGTTGATATTATTGGTGAAACCGGGCGTTGTTTCAAGATTTTTCGGGTGGTGCCCTTGGGCGTGCCGCGGTTTCGCGGGCTTGTTTGGTGCATGGTGGTGGCCGCAGAGGGGCACGGCCGGGGTGGCATTTCGCACCGTCAACCCCCAACCACGCCGAGGCCGCGCTGGCCAAGACGCACAGGAACCCGACCACGCGCTTTCAGAAAACGCGATCAGGGCGACTGGCGGCGCCAGATGCCATGACGGTTCAACCGCTGCGGAAAAGCCGGGCCAATGACCCCGCGTGGTGCGGAACACCATGAGCGGGTCGAGCCGTTGGCAATCTGGTGCAATGGCTGTCGCGACTGGTTTTGCGATACCAGATCGGGTGCGAAGCCCCTGAAGGCGCCGAAGGTGTGGCGCGGCAGCTGTTTTCCGGGCGTCCTTGAGGCCGGCAAGACCTTGAAACAGGCGCGGGATGCCGCCATGCGGGACGGCCAGCATCGGTGGCGCATCGCTCGGCGTGATGACGAATGGGTGCGGGTCTTGCCTGAGAGGACCGTCACGAAACACCGCGCCCAAGCTGCGTAGGAAGACTGGCAACGGGAACGGACAATTTCTCGGCGGCCGACGGACGGGCCCCCTGTCTGGCTGAGTGCCGCCATTCTGAAGCGTCGCCAAGGTCGGAAGGCAAGCCCCAATCTTGACGGGGTGCCGTCGTCGAATGAACGCAGCCATTTTCAGATCAAGGGCGTGGGTGATGCCGCCGATGCCCCATCGCCCGGCAAAGGTTCGCGTGCAAACCATGAATGGGATGTTCAGGCGGTCGTTGCTGGATGCCCGGCGCCATTCTGTGACGCCGCCTTGGGCGTCGTTGATGGTTTCAACGATGTGTTGCACCAGCCATTCGCGCCTGACGGTGCGGTTGAACCTCTCGGTGAAGGTGATCGGCCGGGGTCGCCCGGGTTGACGGCACCGGAGGGGGGGGGCCGCTTTCTCGCCCCATGCCAGCAACTTGCCGCTGGTGCACTCCGCGCCATAGCCTGTTCGCACTGACGCGTTGCAGATGGCTGTGGAAGACCTGCCCGGCAGGCAAAGCGGCGTCAACCTCGTATCCCCTTTCTCGGCAGATCGGATCGGGCGGCCTACAAGATCGGCCCGCGCTTCTGCAAGACCCCGGTGAAGCCTTTCAGAAGGTCATCGGGCACGCGCGCCGCTTGCCGGGTTCTTGTTTCCGGATTTCGATTTCAGGTATTTCGCAGCCGCGCCAAAGACCAGATGTCGGGCGTCAGCGCGCAGATCTGCACGGCCCGCATCCGCAGGTTCCGGACGTGTGGGCCAGACCAGATCGTCGCCAGCCCGACCCACCGGATGCCGGGCCAGGGCCGGGCCAGAGCCCGGAACCCGATATCCCGGAACCCGATGCGAAATCGGAGCGCCGCTTGGGCGCTCCGATTTGTGGTTACTTGACCAGTTCGGTCCAGATCGCCGTATAAAGCGCTGTCGTCTCGGGCGGGCAAGTCGGCAGGAACCGCCCTGCGGGCACGAATTCCGCAGGTGTCGCGATTTCGGGCGCGGTCTGCATGTCTTCGGGCATGAAGGGATCGGATCCGGCGATGCCATTGGCATAGCGCGCGAAGGTCGAAATCATGGCGGCGTTCTCGGGCACCATGATGAAGTCGAGGAACTTGTAGGCCTCGTCCACGTTTGTCGCATCGGCCAGCAACCCGACCGAATCCATGAACAGCGGATAGCCTTCCTTGGGATAGCCATAGGCAACGTCGGGATTGTTCAGACGTGCCCGCATGGTCGAACCGTTCCAGTTGACCGTCGCCACATAGTCGCCCGAAGACAACTTGTCGGTGGTGCCATAGTCCATCGAAAGCCACGACGGTTTCGCGGCCATCAGCTTGTCGCGCACCTTCTTGAGGACCTCGAGATCGTCGGTGCACGCCTCGCCGCCGACGTTGAAGATCGTCAGCGCGATGATGTCGCTCATCTCTGGCACCACATTGACCTTGCCCACGAGTTCGGCCGGCGGATTCAAGAAGATATCGGAGGTGTTGATATCGCCACCGTAGGCCTTGGTATTGACCGCGACCCCGGTCGAGCCCCACTGCCACGGCACGGTATAGGTTCGGCCCGGATCCCACGGCACGTCGACCCATTCGGGCGCGATGTTGCCGATGTTGGCAAGCCGGGAATGATCCAGCTTCTGCAACAGCCCCTTTTGCGCAAAGACCGGCACATAGTTGGCGGATGGCACGACCAGATCATAGCCTGACCCGCCTGCCTCGACCTTGGCCAAGGCGGTGGTGTTGCTGTCGTAATCGGTAACAGTCACGGTGATGCCGGTCTCGGCGGTGAATTTTTCCAGCAGTTCGGGGCTGGTGTAGTTGCCCCAGTTGAACAGATTGAGTTGCCCTTCGGCCAAGGCGCCCGAGACGCTGCCGAAAAGAACGGTTGTTGCAAGAAGTGTAGCTTTCACGATGGTTCTCCTTTGTTGGGAATACGCGGGTTAGTCCCGCTTTTTGGTGACGAAATAGAAAATGATCAGGATCAACACGGTCAGTGCCAGCAACGCGGTCGAGATGGCATTCACCTCGGGCGTCATGGCCCGGCGCAGTTGACCCAGCATATAGGTGGGCAAGGTATCCTGTCCCGCCGATTTCACGAATTCGGTGATGATGACGTTATCAAGCGAGGTAATGAACGCCAGCATCGCGCCGGCGATGATGCCCGGCAAAAGCAGCGGCAGCGTGATGAAGCGAAAGGTGTTCCACGACGTCGCGTAAAGGTCTGCGGCCGCGGTCTCCATGCTGGTATCCATCCCCTCCACCCGTGCCTTGATCGGAAGATAGGCGAAAGGCACACAAAACGCCGAATGCGCAAGGATCAGATAGCCAAGCCCGCTATAGCCGGTGGCGATCTTGACCGACGAAAAGAAGATCAAAAGCGCCACCGCCGTCACGATTTCAGGCACCATCAAAGGCTGATTGATGACGATGTAGATGAAGGTCTGGCCTTTGAACTTGCCACGCCGAGTGGTGCCAAGCGCGGCCATCGTGGCCACGGCCGTCGCGATCACCGCCGCCCAGAGCGCGATGATCAAAGACCGCAGCGCCGCCTGCTGCACGGCCTCGTTCTGCGCCGCAATGGCGTACCATTTCAGTGACAGCCCCCCCCATTGGTTGACCGAGTTACCGCCGTTGAACGAATAGAAAACCAAGGTGATGATCGGCGCGTAAAGCAACACGAACGCCAGGATCGCGGTGATCGCAAACCCCGGCAGGGTTGTGACATCAAAGCTGCGCGCTCTAGCCATGGGGGCCACCCCGCGTCGAGGCGCGCGTATAAACGACAAGCGAGACAAGCACGATCAACAGCAGCATGGTCGAAAGCGCCGCCCCGAGAGGCCAGTTCTGACCTTGGCCGAATTGCAGCTCGATGAAGTTGCCGATCATCATGTTCTTGCCCCCGCCCAGCACACGCGGCGTCACATAGGCCCCAAGACTGGGAATGAAGACCAGAATACATCCCGCGACGATCCCCGGCTTGATGATCGGCAATATGACGCCGCGAAGTATTTGCCAGCGTGAGGCATAAAGATCATAGCCCGCCTCGATCAGCTTGAAATCGAACCGGTCGATGGCGGCGAAAAGCGGCAAGACCATCAACGGCAGATAGACATAGGTCATGCCGATCAGCACTGCGGTGTCGGTATAAAGGATCTGTATCGGCGCAGAGATCAGCCCGATCTTGATCAGCAAGGTGTTGAGCAGGCCCTGATTTCGGATCACTTCCATGATTGCGAAGGTGCGGATCAGAAGGTTCGTCCAGAACGGAATGGTAATCAGAAACAGCCAGAGGGCGCGCGTGGTCTTGGGACGTGTGCCGATGAACCATGCGGTCGGCAGGCCCAGCACAAAGGTGATCAGCGTGGTCGCAAGCGACAGTTTGACCGAGCGCCAGAAGATCGACAGGTTCGCATCCGCCAGGCTGACCGTGCCGTCAAAGATGTCCTTTTCGAACAACACGCGAAACCATGCATCGCCCGACAGGATCCAGCGGACGCCGGAATAGTCGCCCTTCGCCAACACGGAATAGATCACGACAATGACCAGCGGGCCGCTGGCCGCAAGCAGCAACAGGATCAGCGCGGGCGCGGACAAAAGCCAGCCATTGGCGCCTTTGCTTCTGGTTTTGCCGGTGCCGCTCATGAGGCTAGCACCTGAACCGCCTTTGCATCGAAGGTAATGCCGACGCTATCCCCCACACTCAGGGACGCGCCAGAGTTCGACTGCACCCGGGCCACCAGCGTGCTGGCGTCACCCAGCGCAACCGTATAATGGGTGTCGGTGCCAAGGTAAGTCATGTCGATGATCTTGGCCGCGACGCCGGTTCCGGCCGGGCCAATATTGATCTGCTCGGGACGGACCGCCAGCGTCACCTCGCCGGTTTGCCCGTTCAGCGGCACGGCAATCACGTCCCCCGATCCGATCCGCAGGCCCTGCCCATCCACCTGCCCCACCAGAAAGTTCGTCTCGCCAATGAAATCCGCCACAAAGCGGTTTACCGGATGGTCGTAGATTTCGCGCGGCGGGCCGACCTGCATGAGCGCGCCCGCCGACATGACCCCGATCCGGTCAGACATCGTCAAGGCCTCTTCCTGATCGTGGGTGACGAAGATGAAGGTGATCCCCGTCTCGGTCTGAAGCCGCTTGAGTTCGCTTTGCATTTCCTTGCGCAGCTTCAGATCCAGCGCCGAAAGCGGCTCGTCCAGCAGCAGAACTTCGGGTTTGGGCGCCAGCGCACGCGCCAGAGCCACACGCTGCTGTTGCCCGCCTGACAGTTGTTGCGGCAAACGGTCGGCAAAATCCTCAAGCTTGACCAGGGCCAGCACGCGTTCAACCTCTTGTGCGACTTCCGCTGCGGGCTTGCCCTGCATCTTCAATCCAAAGCCCACGTTCTGCGCAACGCTCAGGTGGGGGAACAGCGCATAGGATTGGAACACGGTATTGACCGGGCGCTGGTTCGGAGGGGTGTGGGTGATGTCCCGCCCGAACAACAGGATCGTCCCCGAGGTCGGCGTTTCAAACCCGGCGATGCAGCGTAGCAAGGTGGTTTTGCCACACCCGGACGGGCCAAGAAGCGTGAAAAACTCGCCCTGCTTGATGCCGATGGAGACATCCCCCAAAGCCGTGACCGCGCGCGCGCCGGCCCCGTAGATCTTACTGACATTGCATGCGTCGATTGCGTGATCTGTTTTCAAGAAACTCGTCTCCTTATCGCCGCTCTGTAGAATATTTGCAGACGATAGAATGAGTTAGTCTGCCAAAACGGGTTTGCGATCGGCCCAAGGGGCGGCCAACTCAAGTTCAGCACAAAGCGCAATCAAAGTGGGATCTGCGCCAAAGGCAGCCGCCAGATGGATACCGACGGGCAGGTTGTCGTCCGTCCAGTGCAGCGGCACGGTAGCAGCGGGTTGGCCGCTGGCATTGAACGCGGCACAGAAGGGAGAATAGTCGAAAACGCCCCCCGCGCCGATGCGGTAGGCCTCATAATCGTCACGCTCATGGGCAAAGCGTCCGACCAATGCCGGCGGCTCGGCCAGAGTTGCCGATAGCAAGATGTCGTAATCGGTGAAGAATACGGCCATCTGACGGCCATACGCATGAATTTTCTCGACCGCAGCCAAATACTCGGCACCGCTGATCGTGCTGGCATAGCGCAGCGCACCGCGCGAGACGCCCTGCAAGTCTTCCGCCGCAAGCGCCCGGCCTCTGGCTTTGGTGGCCTTGGCAACCGAAAGCGCGGTGCCGCAGGCCACGATCTGCGTCCAGGCGCGCATCATCCCGTCATGGTCGGCCTTGGGACGCGCGGGCACCACCGTGTGACCCAGCCCTTCAAGAAGTTTCGCGGCCTTCGCGACCGCGTCTTTGCACGACGGGTCGATCTGCCGGCCGGCAAAGGTGGTATCACAAAGCGCAATCCGCAATCGGCGGGGCGGGCGGGCGATGGCCTGAAAAAAGGTCCTCTCCATCGCCGGCGCCACATAAGGCGCACCCAGATCGGGCCCGGCACAGGCATCCATCATTCTGGCGTTGTCGCGCACCGAGCGCGACAGGAAGCCGTCAATCGCCATCCCCGCCCAGCCTTCGCCAGATGCCGGACCATCGGGAAACCGCGCCCGCGTGGCTTTGAACCCGAACAGCCCGCAGCTCGAGGCGGGAATTCGGATCGAACCGCCACCGTCAGAGCCATGCGCAAGCGGGATGATACCCGCGGCCACCGCAGCGCCAGCCCCACCCGACGAGCCACCCGAAGTGCGCGTCAGATCCCAGGGGTTGCGGGTCGGGCCACCATAGACGGCCGCCTCCGTCACCGGCCCGATCCCCCCCTCGGGCGAGGTCGTGCGCCCGAAGGTGACAACCCCGGTCGTGCGTATCCGGCGATATATCTCGCTGTCATAGGTATAGCGGGTGTCGCGAAACAGGTTCGATCCGCTATGGCTCGGGAAATCGACGGCCTCCGCACCCAGATCCTTCAACAGAAAGGGCACGCCCCTGAACGGGCCTTGTGGCAGGCCATTGCGGATCGCGCGCCGTGCCGCGTCTTCTTGTACGAGCACAACCGCATTCAGTTTCGGATTGAGCTTTGCAACCCGCGCCAGAGCCTCATCAAGCAACTCGTCTGGCGACGCGGCGCCTGACTCCACCAACTGAGCCAAAGCGGTTGCGTCAGCTGAAATGTCCGTTTTCACCGCGCATTGTCCCGAAATTCCATGTGTCTACATACCGTAACGTCGGGGGGGAACGAGTCAATGGCCGTCCGCTGCCAGAGTTTTTGAGGCCAGAACCGGCCTGAACCCCAAGAGATTGGCGTGTTTGGTCGGGTGCATTGGGTGGCGCGTTGGCGGTGATGCAACGGCAAGCGGGCAAAGGAAACACGATGGGTGCCGCGCCATCATTGGCCATCGGTAAGTTGAGGCATCGGGGATGGATCCCGAGAATTCGGGAAACGGCATACCCCTTGAAGCCCTTGGCAACGTGATGATCTGATCGGATGTGAAAACCGACATGCCTTGGCCGATCGGTGGAACCGACCTCGCCCGTCGTGAATGCGGCCTTGAACGCATGGCGGGCCCGATCGTTCCAATCCGGGTCGCGCCGAAGCCGCGCCCAGAGCTTTGCTGGCATGAACGAAGTCGCAAGCCGGGCGCGCAAGATCGTTTCCAACCCGTCGGCAAGCTGCCTGCCGTGCCCCCCTCTGGACAAAACGGATCAAGCGCAACCGCCCGCCCCGACTTGGCGCGCGAACCGCCACCACCCGGCCGCAGCCGATCGCCCCATTGCGCCAGTTCAGTGATCCGGGATCGCCACTTCGACGGGCCTTTGCCCGCCCAACCGACTTGCTTCGGATCGTGGCATTTGCAGGCTTTGGACCGTGGTAAACGTGCCGCTTGCGGGTCCAAGCCACGCTCAAGAGGCCGAGGTCATCCGGTCGCCTTTTCAGCGTCCGCCATCAAGGTGTTGAACGGCGGCAGCCCGTGCTGGCCGAACCAGTTCCAGAACAGCTTGATCCCCGGTTTGCTCAGGCTGCGGGTCGAAACGGTCATGTAATAGCTGTCCGGCGATTCAATCGCGCTTTGGTGCAGGCGCACCAACCGCCCGGCACTGACCAGTTCATCCAGAAGCGGAAACGGCCCGAGCGCTATTCCCTGCCCGGCGACTGCGGCTTCGATCAGCATGCCCGGATCTTCAAAGACCCAGCCCGACGTGGCCAGTTGTTCCGGGAACCGTTCTTGAGCAAGCCACCTCGCCCATCCGGAATGATCCACTTCGTGCAGCAGCGTCGTCCTTTCAAGAACCTCCGGCTCCAGACTGGCTGGCAGGCTGGCCGCCAGCCGTGGGCTGGCCACGGGGTAATATTTCATGTCGAACATGTTGGCGCCAACGAACCCGTCAGCGATTCCGCCATCCCATAACAAGGCGATGTCGGCATCGGCACAATGAACGGGGGTGCCGCAGATCAGATGCTGGAACCGGAAACGAATGTTCGGATATATGCGTGAGAATTCGCCCAGACGCGGCAGCAACCACCAGTTGAAGATCAGCGGTGGGCTGCTTAGCGTCAACGTGTCGCGCAATTCGCTGTCCGGCAGATCGGTGCCGATCTGGGCGAGGTCGTTGAAGGCGGATTCACAGGCATTGAACACCCGTCGGCCCTCGGCCGTCAGGCGGATCGTTCCGCGTGCCCGATAGAACAACGGCACGCCGAAATAGGACTCGAGCGTTCGGACCTGATGGCTGACTGCGCTCTGGCTGATCGACAGTTCCGCGGCGGCGAGGGTGAAGCTCAGCTTCCGGGCGGTGGCTTCGAAAGCCCGCAGAGGATAGAGCGGCGGCAAGCGGCGGTTCGACATCGTATGAATTTCTTTCATATCCCTGTCTGAGTATTATCCCTTTTACGCCACTCCCACAACGTCCCTAGGATCGCTCGACATATCCTTACACTTGAGAGGGCGGGATGCAGGATACAGCGCGGGTCGTGGTCGTGGGCGGTGGTGTGGTCGGTTGCTCTGTCCTTTACCACCTTGCGAAAAAGGGGTGGCACGACGTGGTGCTGTGCGAACGCACGGAACTGACCGCTGGCTCGACCTGGCACGCGGCCGGGAATGTCATCACCTACACGCTGGATGAAACCGTCAGCCGACTGAACCAGTATGGCGCCGACCTTTACGCACGGCTGGAGGCCGACACCGGAGTCCCGTCGGGGTATCACCAATGCGGCAATCTGCGACTGGCGACGCATCCGGACCGACTGGACGAATTCCGGCGCTATCTTGGCCTCGCGCGCCAGACCGGGGTCGAGGCTCGGCTGGTGACGCCGCGCGACATCAAGGATCTGTGGCCGTTCATGAACGTCGAGGGGGTTCTGGGCGGACTCTACAATCCCGGCGACGGCCATATTGCACCCGCAGACCTGACCCAGAGCTATGCGGCAGGTGCGCGCAAACATGGGGCCAAAATCCACCGCAACACCGAAGTGACCGGCTTTACCGAAACGCCCGAAGGGTGGATCGTGCATTATGCCGATGCCCGGATTATGCCGATGTAACTGTGTAAACGTCTGAGTAACTTCAGTTTTGCTGCATCGGGTTCGGCATAATCCTCGGGGCTGCAGGCTGGTAACGTCTCCTCTTTCACGTCGAAACGAGGAGATATCATAGTGATCGAACCGAAGAAGAAACGGCGCAAGAACCCGGTCACGGCCCTTTCCAAAGGCCTTGAGCAGGATCTGCGGCGGCAGGGATACGCGGCCTCCACGCTCTGGAAGCAGCGCAGGCTGCTCAACGACCTGATCGGCTGGTTGCAGGCGCAAGAGCTCGCGATGGGCGATTTGTCCATGGCGCAGGTCGATCGGTTCATGGCTGACCGCTGGGCCGCGGGCGTCCGCAAGCTGAAGACACGCAAGGCACTGGGGCCCGCTCTCGACCATTTGCGCGGGCTGGGACTGGTGCCCGCGGCCGAAGCCGCAGTGGATGACGATCCCGCCGGGGCAATCCTGAACCGGTACCGGCAGTTCCTGATCACGGAACGCGGCCTCGCGGATGGTACGACCGATCGGTACATTGATTGCCTGCGCCCGTTCCTGGTCCGCAGAATGGCCGCGGGGCAGTTCGATCTCGAGGGGCTGACCCCGGCCGATATCACCTCCTTCGTTGTGGCGTGGTGCCCGCGCCTGAACGCCGGCGTGGCGAAGCTGACGGTCACGGCGCTTCGGTCGTTCCTCGGCTTCCTGCATCTGGACGGCGTGACGGAACGCTCGCTTGTCCCGGCCGTGCCGAAGGTCCTGCGTCGCCGACTGGCCGGACTTCCCAAGGGGCTCGAACCTGATCAGGTGCGGCGCCTTCTCGCGGCCTGCGATGCCGATACCGCCGTCGGTTGCCGCGATCTGGCGATCCTGGCCCTGCTGGTCCGGCTCGGCCTGCGGCGCGGCGAGGTCGCTGGGCTCAGGCTCGACGATATCGACTGGCGCGCGGGCACGATCCGCGTGCGCGGCAAGGGCAATTGTCACGAGCGGCTCCCGCTTCCGCCGGATGTCGGCCGCCGACTGGCCGAATACCTGCGCCATGCCCGACCGGCGGACGCGCAGGGGCGGACCGTGTTCGTCCGGCACTTCGCGCCCCATCATGCTCTCGGCGCGAGTCGGGTCAGCGGCATCGTGGCGGATGCCGCCCGGCGCGCGGACCTCGGGCGCATCCACGCTCATCGCCTGCGCCATACAGTGGCAACGGAACTGTTGCGCGCCGGCGCATCCTTGCCGGAGATCGGGCAGCTCCTGCGTCATCGTCGTGTCGAGACCACGGCGATCTACGCCAAGGTTGACCGCGACACCCTGCGCCTTATCGCGCGCCCCTGGCCGGAGGGCGCGCTATGAGCCACTTGCGTAATGCCCTTGCCGATTATCTGACGATGCGGCGCGCCCTCGGCTACAAGATGGACAAGGCCGAGCGGCTTCTCGGCCAGTTCGTGACCTTCGCCGAGGATCGCGGCGAGACCCATGTCCGGGCCGGGACAGCGCTGGCCTGGGCGACAAAGCCCGCTGGCGCTGATACGATCTGGACCTCCCGGCGGCTGGCCGAGGTCCGTCTCTTCGCTCGGCACCTGCGCACGCTCGACCCGAGGACCGAGGTGCCGGCCGACGATCTTCTGCCGGCGCAAATACGCCGCGCAACACCGTATCTCTACACGCCCCGGGAGATTGCTGCGCTGATGCGGGCCACGGGGAACCTGCGCGGAACACACGTGCAGGCAACCTACCGGACCTTGATCGGTCTGCTGGCGACGACCGGCATGCGGATCGGCGAGGCAATCGGCCTCGACCGCGGCGACTTCGACGCGGGCGGCGGCATGGTGACGATCCGGCACGGCAAATTCGACAAGGCCCGCGCCCTGCCGCTGCACCCGACTACGGTCGCTGCCTTGCAGGACTACCTGCACCGCGACGACCGCCCCTGTCCTGAGGGCCCGCCGGTCCTGCTGATCAGTTCGCGCGGCAAACGGCTGCGCTACAATACCGTGCAGCCGATCTTCCGGAAACTGCTGCATCACTGCAGCATTGCCCCACGCTCGGCAGCGTGCCGGCCCCGGATCCACGATCTGAGGCACAGCTTCGCCGTCAGTACCATTATCGACGATTACAGGACAGGCGACCCCGGCTCCCGCCTCGCCATTCTGTCCACCTATCTCGGCCATGCCGATCCCGGCGACACCTACTGGTACCTGTCGGCGGCGCCGGAACTTCTGGCACTGGCAGGCGAACGGCTCGAGCGCCATCTGGCGGGTGACGCATGAGTGCGCTGGCCACGACCCTGCAGGCGTTCTTCACCGACCGCCTCGTCCGCCAGCGCCAGGTCAGCCCGAACACGGTTCAGGCCTATCGCGATACATTGCGGCTCCTCCTGATCTTTGCGTCAGAGCAGCACGGCAAGGTGCCGGGAAAGCTCGACATCGACGATCTCGATGCGCCCCTGATCGGCGCTTTCCTCGACCATCTGGAGCACGAGCGACAGAACGGCGTGCGCACCCGCAACGCCCGACTGGCCGCGATCCGGTCCCTGTTCCGCTACGCGGCCCTGCGCCATCCCGAACATGCCGCCACCATCGAGCGCGTTCTGGCCATTCCGCCGAAGCGCTTCGAACGGCGTCTGGTGACCTGGCTGACCGAGGCGGAGATCGACGCCCTCTTGGCCGCGCCGGATCGGGCGACTTGGACCGGGCGGCGCGACGCGGCGCTGTTCGGCCTCGCCGTCCAGACCGGCCTTCGGGCCTCCGAACTGATCGGGCTGACCCGCGCCGACATCCATCTCGGAGCCGGTGCGCATGTCAGCTGCACCGGCAAGGGTCGAAAGCAACGGATCACGCCGCTCACATCCGGCACTGTTGCCGTGATGCGGGTCTGGCTGGCCGAGCGGGCCGGTCAGCCAGCAGACCCGCTGTACCCGACACGCACCGGACGCGCTCTCAGCCGCGATGCGCTTGAACGCCGACTGGCCGGATACGTCAAGGATGCGGCCAGCCGGTGCCCATCCCTCGCACGCAAGCGGATGACCATGCATGTCCTGCGGCATTCCGCGGCCATGCGTCTGCTGCGCGCCGGCATCGACACCGCGGTGATCGCGCTCTGGCTCGGCCACGAACAGGTTGAGACGACCCAGATCTACCTGCACGCGGACCTGCAGATCAAGGAAAGGGCCCTCGAAAGGACAGCCCCGATCACGACCAAACCCGGCCGCTTCCGGCCGACAGACAAACTCCTCGCCTTCCTCGAAGCCCTCTGATTATGCCGACCCCGACACAGCGGTCCCCGCCGGAAACAACGACTTACAGACCTACATCGGCATAATCCGGGCATCGGCATAATGCGACTTATGCCGACTTCGGCATAAGGCGCATACCTCTCGCGGCGACATCGCCTGCGAACACGTCGTCAGCTGCACCGGGAACTATACCGGACAGACCATGGGCCTTGTGCAGCTGCCAGCGCATGTCGTTTCGCTGCGGCACCAGTATATCGTGACCGAGGCGATCCCCGAACTTGTCGCGCGCCGCAAGATGGGGTTGCCGGAAATGCCGGTCATGCGCGATCCGGAGCAGTTGTTTTACTGTCGGCAGGAAGGCGACGGGCTGGTGATGGGCGCCTACGAGGGGCGCGGCGAGACGTGTTTCGTCGACGGCGTGCCTGCGAGCTTCGGAATGGAGCTGTTTGCCGACCAGCTTGACCAGCTTCTGCCCTATCTGGAAACCGCGATTGAACGCATTCCGCTTCTTGAAACGGCAGGGGTGCGAAGCGTCGTCAACGGGCCGCAACCCTATACGCCCGATGACCTGCCCTATACCGGCCCGGCTTTCGGCAAGCGCAATTTCTGGCTGGGCGAGGGCAATCCCTTTGGCGTCACGCTGTCGGGTGGCATCGGCTGGCAACTGGCGGAATGGATCGTCGAGGGCGCTCCGTCAATCGATATGGGCCCTTGTGACAGTCGCCGGTTCGGGAAATACGCGACGCGCACCTGGGCGGCACGCAAAACCGAGGAAGCCTATGAACGCACCTATCTTCTGCCCAAACCGGGCGAGGAACTTCCGGCGGCACGCGGGCTCAAGGTATCTGCCGTGCATGACGTTCTGGCCAAAAGAGGCGCTGTCTTTGGCGCCATATATGGCTGGGAACGGCCCAACTGGTTCGCACCGGCCGGCGTGCCGCAGACCGAGGACTACTCTTTCTGCCGCTCGAGCTTTTTCGACCATGTCGGCGACGAGGTGCGCGCGGCGCGCAGTGCTCTGACACTTTGCGATATCAGCCATAACGCGAAGTTTCGCGTCAGTGGTCCGGGGGCGGGTGAATTCATTGGCGGTCTGATCCTCGAGGATCTGCCCGCGCCGGGCCAGCGCGCCAACGGCACTGTCATGACGACGGCCGGCGGTTTTTGCGCAGTCTTCGAGGTTGCGCGGCTGGCCCATGACGATGTGACCCTGCAGGCTGGACCGGCGCGCGAGAGGATCGATCTGGACCTGTTGACCAGATCCGCCCCCGCAAGTCTGCGCATCGACAACCTGACCGGGCGCGAAGGTGCGTTGCTGTTGTCGGGGCCGGGTGCGGCGGATTTGCTGGCGCGGCTCTCTGTCGCCGATATCGCCGACAAGCGGCCCGAGCCGATGGATGATGCCGCCTGCCCTGTGGGCGCAGTCCGGCAGATGCTATGCGGCTACGCGCCCATCCGACTGCACCGCACTGACCCGTTCGGTGTTCCCGGGTATGAATTGCATTGCGAGGCGGAATTCTTGCGTCATGTGCTGCTGCAAATCCTGGACGGATCCGACGCCCGGCTGATCGGCGCCCGTGCTTTGGAGGTTTTGCGCCTTGAACAGGGGCAGCTGGCGCTCGGCACCGAACTGACGCCGATGACGACGCTGTCCGAGGCCGGGTTTGCACCGGGCGACAGCGAACATGTGTTGGTGCGACTGGAACTCCGCGATGCGACGCCCGTCGATCCGATCGGCCATGAGAGCGTCGAGACCGACAGTGGCCGCATCGTCGGCCATACCACCAGCGGCGGGCACGGGCACAGCACCGGACGCGGGCTTGCTTTTGCCATGCTCGAGCGCGCGGCGCTGACCGATGCCGGCGGGCTGAGCATTCGCATTCTCGACACCCCCTACCCCGCGCGCATCCTCGCAATCGACCCCAACCGGCTCGCCTGAACCGACGTCAAAGGAGAAAACCATGGACTATTCCGTCAAGGATTACTGGCAGAACTACGTGAACGGCAAATGGGTGGATGGCGGGGACGGCGGGCGGATCACTTTGATCAATCCGGCCACGGCGCAGCCGCTTGCTCAGGTGGCCCAAGCCACCGCCCGCGATATCGACGCCGCTGTCGCTGCCGCACGCGCCGTGGTCAAAAGCCGCGCACTGGTCAAGATGAATCCGATTGATCGCGGCCGCATGGTGGTTCGCATGGGCCAACTTCTGCGCGAACGCAAACAGGAGATCGCCCGACTGGTTTCCATTGATGCGGGCAAGCCGATTTCCGAGGCGATGGGCGAGGTCGAGGGCAGCGCGAAGTATTTCGAATATTATGGTGGCGCGGCCGCCACGATCGAGGGCCGTTACATCCCCTTGGGGGATGGTGTGGCCGACTACGTGGTGCCGGTGCCGATGGGGGTGGTCGCCCATATCATCCCGTGGAACTATCCCAACAACATGATCGCCCGCTCGCTGGCCCCGGCGCTGGCGGCCGGCAATGCCAACGTGATCAAGGCACCCGAGCTTGATCCGCTCAGCTGTTACGTCTTCGCTGACCTTGCCGCAGAGGTGGGCTTCCCGCCCGGGACGGTGAATATCTTGACGGGCTACGGGAAAGACGCAGGGGCGGCCCTTGCCGAACATCGCGATGTCGATCTGATCGTCTTTACCGGCTCGGTGCAGACGGGGCAGTCGATCATGCGGGCGGCCGCCGGCAATGTCGTGCCGACCGTGATGGAATTGGGCGGCAAATCCGCCGCGCTGGTTTTCGAAGACGCCAATATCGAGTCGGTGGTCGAGAACGTAAAGGCGGGGATTTTCGAGAACTCGGGCCAGGTCTGCGACTCGATGGACCGCATTGTGGTACAAGACAAGATCTATGACGAGGTGATCGATGCGGTGAAGACGATGACCGAAAGCCTCTCCATGGGTCCGGGACTGGAAGACCACGACATCACGCCGCTGGTGAGCGAAACCCAGCTTGATCGTGTGGCGATGTATGCCGGAATTGGCGCGCAGGAAGGGGCGCGGCTGATTACCGGCGGACGCAAGGTGGATCGTCAAGGCTACTATCACCAGCCCACGGTTTTCGCCGACGTGACGAGCGACATGCGCATCAACCAGGAAGAGGTCTTTGGCCCTGTCCTGACGATCCTGAAGGCGACAGATGCCGCTCAGGCCGTGGATTTGGCCAACAGCACGAAATACGGCCTCGCAGCGGGGATTTTTACGGCCGACATGGACCGCGCCCTATGGTGTTCGGAACGGCTGGAAGCTGGGCAGGTGCATGTCAACCAGTGGGGTGTAGGCGGCACCCAGACGCCTTTCGGCGGGTTCAAGCATTCCGGTATCGGACGCGAGAAAGGGTATGAATCGCTGCACAGCTACTATCAGTCCAAGAATGTCGGCATCGCGTTCAAACGCTAAGCTGCCGCTGGCCGGACAGCTGATGGCGTGACCAGCCTCATTTGGAGAGTCAAGATGATCTACAAGGCCAACACGGGTCAGGATATTTACGGCGCGCCGATCGGTATCGTCGTGATGGACTGCCTCATTCCCTATCCGCCGGGCACACCCGGCAATGCGCGGACCTTCGATCACCCGGTGATCTACGAGGTCGTGCGCGGCGCCACTATGGAAAACCTGATCTATGACCCCAAGCCCGACTTGGTGGACCGGTTCATCGACGCGGGCAAGCGCCTGGTCCAGCAGGGCGCAAAGACGGTGATTGGCAATTGCGGCTTCATGGTGCTGTTCCAGCGCGAGATGGCCGCCGCCTTGCCGGTGCCGGTCTTCATGTCCAGCCTGCTTCAATTGCCGCTGATCCGTCATGGCATGAAACCGGAGCAATCCATCGGCATTATCTCGTCCACGGGCGCGTCCCTGACGCCGCGCCACATGGAGATCGCCTGCTGGGGCGGCCATGTCCCGGTCACTATCCGAGGACTGGAGGACAAACCCGCCTTCAAGGCCGCGATCCACGATCAGGTCGGAAGCCTCGATTTTCCGGCGGTCGAGGCCGAGGTGGTCGAGACCGCGCTGGCGATCCAGGCGGCGCATCCCGCGACGGGGGCGATCCTGCTCGAATGCACCGATCTGCCCCCCTATGCCGAAGCGGTCCAGAATGCCACCGGACTGCCCGTCTATGACATCACGTCGATGATCGCCTGGGGCTTGGCCGGCGCAGAACGCAAACACTTTTCACACAAGGGATACGAGAGCAATGAAGCCCATCATCGTGCCTGAGAACGCCGACGCGATCGGCCCCTATTCGGTCGCGGTCGAGGCGAACGGATTTCTGTTTACCGCCGGGCAGATGCCGGTCGGTCAGAACGGCCGGATCGTGCCGGGGGGCATAGAGCAACAAACGCGGCAGATCTTCGTGAATGTCCGCAACATTCTGGCGACGCGGCGGCTGGACCTGCGCTCCGTGGTCAAGACGACCGTCTTCGTGGCCGATCTGAACGAATACGCAGCACTCAACGCGATCTACGCCGAAGAAATGGGCGGGCACAAACCGGCACGCAGCACCGTTCAGGTGGCGCGCCTGCCGATGGATGCGCGCGTCGAAATCGAATTCGTCGCCATCTGCGGCTGAAAAGGAAAACCCCATGGACGACACCTTGTTCAAGACTGGTCTCGAGCAGCGCAAAGCAACGCTGGGCGCCGAGTATGTCGAAAAAAACCTCGCGGCCGCCGACGACTTCACCCGACCCTTCCAAGAGGCGATGACGGCTTGGTGCTGGGGCTTCGGCTGGGGCGATGAAACCATTGATCCCAAGACACGCAGCATGATGAACCTCACCATGATCGGCGCGCTGGGCAAGATGCACGAATGGGAAATCCATTGCAAAGGCGCGTTGAATAACGGTGTCAGCAAGCAAGAAATCCGCGCCATCGTTCATGTGATCGGCATCTATTGCGGCGTGCCACAGGCGCTGGAATGTTTTCGCGTCGCCCGCAAGGTGCTAACCGAAGCAGGAGAGCTTTGACAAATGTCCCTATCCAACAGGTTTCCCCTTCACGATCCCGACTGGGTGGCACAGGTTCACGCCACGCAGTATTTGCAAAGCTGGTCCAAGCAGGGTGTGCGCCCCCCTGTCATCACAGGCGCGCTAGGCTCTTGGTTCTGGGACAGCAATGGCAAGCGCTATCTGGATTTCCAGAGCCAGCTGGTCAACGCCAACATGGGCCACCAGCACCCAAAGATCGTGCAGGCGATCAAGGATCAGGCCGACCGGCTATGCTATATCGGCCCCGCAATGGGCTGTGACGTGCGCAGTGAACTCGCGGCGCTTGTGGCCGAGATCACGCCAGGCAATCTGACCTCAACCTTCTTTACGACCGGCGGTTCAGCGGCGAATGAAACGGCGATCCGCCTTGCACGGCACTATACTGGCCGGTCCAAGATCGTGGCGCGCTATCGGTCCTATCACGGGGCTACGGGCGGCACACTCAGCCTCACGGGAGACCCGCGCCATCATCTGACACGCGCGGATATGCCGGGCGTGGTGCGCATGTTCGACCCTTATTGCTATCGCTGCCCTGTTGGCCACGAGGATGTCTCGAAATGCCCGGTTTGTCGTGGGGGCCCGCATCTGGAGGAGCTCCTGATGTACGAGGATCCAAACACGGTAGCGGCCGTGATCCTGGAGCCGGTGACCGGCACCAACGGGATCATCGTTCCGCCCGACGGCTATCTGGTCTCGATCAAGGAGACCTGCGAGAAATATGGAATCCTGCTGATCGCCGATGAAGTCATGGCGGGCTACGGGCGGACCGGAAAATGGTTCGCTGTCGATCATTGGGGGGTGCAACCGGATATCCTGACATCCGCCAAAGGCATCAATTCGGGATATGTGCCGCTGGGCACGATGAGCGTATCGTCGGATATTGCCCAGTGGTTGAACAAGAATGCGCTTCCCGGCGGGTTGACCTATGCAGGCCACCCGCTTGCCTGCGCCAGCGGTGTAGCCGCAATCCGCGCCATGGAAGACGAGCGTGCGCTAGAAAACGCCACGCGTCTGGGCGACGCGATGCGCACCAGATTGCGCGCGATGATGGACGATCATCCGAGCATTGGAGATGTCCGTGGCCTTGGCATGTTCAATGGCATTGAACTTGTCCGTGACCGCGAGACCCGCGCACCGCTGGTAACTTTTGGCGCAAAAGGCGACGCTGCGGCCCCCATGGCAGCGATGATGAAGGCAGCGATGGACAAGGGCCTTTATCTCTCCTTTTACAACAACATAATCCGTTTGACCCCGCCTTTGAACATCTCTGAAGATGACATGTTCCTCGGCCTGTCAATTCTCGGCGAGGTGCTGGAGATTGCGGATGATGAAACAAAACAGAGAAACTGATCGCAAGCACGACCACCATGATCGCAAGGATCCGGAATGATCCCGATGCAGCGCCTGTTCGGCACCGCCCGGACAGCGGCGATCGTCAATTCAGCGGCTCGGCAGTAAGCCGGAACCACGCGATCGGTTTCTTTCAAGGATTCCGGAACAACGAAAAAGAGCAGGTCGGTCGTGCGCCAAGCGGCCCAATGCCGACCTGCCGCATTGCGAACAAGGAAACTGATGCGGCCCGGCAAACGGTTCCGTCGGGGCAACTGGCGCGCGCTTGGACGGCTCGACCGACTTGAACAGGTCACACTTGCGGCGAAGACGATTGTTGCGCCTACCAGCCGGGAGGGCGCCGAACCTCATACCCATCGTATCCGAAAGTCACCAAGGTGCCATTCTGAGACACTTGAAGAGCGCGCTGAGCGTCGTCGAAGGTAATTGAAACCGTATTTCCTTCGGCCACAATTGTGGTCGCGGAACAGCCGCTTCCACCGTTGGGGCAAGGGGCGGATTTCCGTATCGGCGGGCTGCCATTCGGCCCCTTGGCGTTGCGTAAATTGTGCCAGGCGAATCGTTCCGCAATTATTTTCGGCATGCGATGCGTTTTCCATGCTTCCATGGTGCCTTTCTCCGGGTGGCCGTCATCGAAAAACGACGGGACATCCACCATCATCGTCTTGCTCATCATGCCGACCATCATCGCTTTGCCCTGTGCGGGAATGTTTTGCCAACCCCCTCGATAAAGCGCGATATCGTTTTCTTTCAGATACACCGCCACGCCTTCCCGGCGAACGTTGGCTTCGCTGTAATCGCCGTCGGGCACATAGGTTATGTCATTGTCTCCCGCTGTCATCCTGACCATGCAGCCGCCAGAGGTGATGTCGATGGACGGCAAGTTGACGCGATGGCTTTTGCCCATGGGATCCGTCAATGACAGGCTGATCGTCACCTTTTGAGCCGTGCCCGGCGCAGTGAACGTGAAACTGCTGTCGATTTTTCCTGCCGAAGCGCGCAGCCGCGAAGGTCCTTCGGCAAACATCTTGGCGTTTTCTTCCGCCGTCAATGGCCCCGCGATCGTGATTTGCGCGGTCTTGCCCGCTTGCAGACAGGCAGGCAGACCGAACGTCACCTGCTGTGTCTGCAATTCCAGCGTCACTGCCTGCCGGGCGCTTTCTTGTGCCGTTTTTGCGACGTTACTTACGCGGACAACCATCGGTTTCGTTGTCTTGCCCGTCATGGCGTAAACCGAAGCCATATGCCTTGCACCGGGTTCAATGACCTTCGGCCCGACGATCAGTCGCGCGTCATCCGGGCGGTCGGCTTTGTAAATGCTCAGCAGGTTCACATAGATCCTTTGGTCCTCATCCACGTTGCCCCAGTCACCCGTAAATTCTGGCCCGGATTCGGTATAGATCGCGGCCACTTTGGCGATCGAGCGAGGATCAGAGTCGCGCGCGACCGCGCCCGTTTCACCGGCGGCAATTCTGGTCTGAGGAGAATATTGTTTGGCTTTGGATCTTGCGTCGGCGTTCTCACCAAAGCTCTTGGCGCTGGCGGCGTGTCTGGCGATGAACTGCGGGTAATAGGCCGCCAATGACGTCTTCTTTTTTGATGCCAGAAAATTGTCGATCCAGATCAGGCCGCCGGTGCCATCACGGCCTGTCTCTTTTTCCAGATCGACGAAATAGGCGACATTTGGTTTCGCGTTCAAATCTTGCCCCAGCATATAGAAAAAGTGGTCGCGATAATACGGGTTGCCGGGTTCATGCAGGGGTTCTTCGTAGTTTTGTGGGTTGAATTCCAGCAGGCCGTGACGCTTGAAGGCCCAGGCTCGGCCCACGGCCTCTGGCATGCTCTCGGAAAACCAGGTTGGATCGGGGTCGGGCTTGCGCAAGGTTGCCTGAACCCCGTGATATATTTCATGTGCAAGGGTCGTGCTGTTTTCTATTTCTTGCGTGCGGCTATAGGTGCCGTTTGCGGCCAAGGGCGCAATAAAGGCGCTATCGCTCAGTTCCATGCCTGCGTTCGGGGTGAACGACGCCACGGAATCGCTTAACAGTTCCCGGTTTTCGTCACTCATGCCGCGCAAAGGAAAGACGAAGAACTCCCCCGGAGTTGTCGGCAGGGCGGCCTGTGCAAAAGACATCGAGGACATCCATTCGCTGATCGCATCCAGCTCTGGCTTCACTCTGGCTGCCATCTTCTCCACCAAGGGGTGGCGGGCCGCATTGTCGGCGACTTGCTCTTTCGAGCAAAAGTCATAGCAATTCACAAAGGATATTTCCGTGTTCAAAACCCAACGGTTGTTGGCCCATTCTGCCTGCGCAGGCTGCGAGGTCAGCGCAAGCGACGCGATGGAAAACATCGCAGCCAGGGGGAAAAATCGTGTCATATGGGGCCTCTCAAAATCTACAATGGGTCCGGCAATCAGACTGTGACAAGGCTCCGTTCTGACGACAGCATCATCACCAATTGGCTGCTCTTGAATATTTGGCCTTGGGCGGATTCGTGCATAAATCGGGCTGAGGCCGTATTTCCCCAAACCCCTACCGGATTTAGTCTACGGCAGAGGGGAGGGAGATGCCAAGCGCAGTGTCGCCATTGCGGAAAGTGACACGGATCTGGCGATGGACCTGTGCCGGATCGTACCCCGTTCATGACGAGGATCCGCGGGTCCGGTTTTGCAAAGCGCCGGTTCCGATTCGGGCACGCGCGCCGGGGCGCAGAGCTTTCGAATGGCTCAAGCGTCCGATGCGCCCTGATTGGCATCTGGTTCCCCCACGGGAAATGCGGCCAACGGTGCTGCAGTCATGTTGTCAAAACGCCGGTGCCGGGCGGGCGTCGTCCGGGGCATCGACTGTCTCTTCGTCCAGCGGCACGTCGCGCAGGTTCCATCGCGATCGTGCTGCGGCGGTGACGCCGGGCCCCCGGCCGAGTGTCCGGACAAGGCCAATCTGTCGCGATACGGCCCCCTGACCGCAACCGGCCCCGGCAAGTTCCTTGGCGTCAAGCAGGCTCTGTCAATCGTCCGAATTGATGTGGATCAAGTGCAATATCATATTGTTCAGTATAGCCTGAGCAATCAGGTCTTGGTGAATATCGTCCTTTTTACGGCAAGATTTTGCTGTGTGACGCGATACCTAGACCCAATATCCAGGTCCGATGCGAACAGAGAGGGAAATCGTATGTTCAGCTTCAGAAAGACGCTTGCTCCGACATTCTTGGCTGCCGCACTCATTGCGGGCAGCGACGCGTCGGCATTCACCGCCTGCCAGGTCACCGATACCGGCGGCATCGACGACAACAGTTTCAACCAGACGGCTTGGCAAGGCGTTCTGGATGCACAAGAGAGCTTGGGCGTCGAGGGGCGCTTCCTCGAGTCGCAGGCCGAAACAGACTATGTGGCGAACATCAATTCGCTTGTGAACGGTGATTGCGACATCATTATCACCGTGGGTTTCCTGTTGGGCGATGCCACGAAAGAGGCCGCCGCCGCCAACCCCGATCAGGCGTTTTCCATCGTTGACTATGCCTATGATCCGGTAATCCCGAACATTCTGGGGCAGGTCTATGCCACCGACGAAGCCGCGTTTCTTGCCGGCTATGTGGCGGCGGGCGTAACGAAGACGGGCGTTTTGGGAACCTTCGGCGGTATCAACATCCCTCCGGTGACGATCTTCATGGACGGCTTCTATCGGGGCGCGATGTACTACAACGCACAAAATGGAACCGAGGTCACCGTTCTGGGCTGGAACCCGGAGACGCGCGAAGGGCTGTTCACCAATAACTTCAATTCCCTCGACGACGGTCGGGCCTTTGCCCAGAACCTCTATGACGAGGGCGCCGATATCGTCATGCCGGTGGCCGGTCCGGTCGGTCTGGGTTCGGCGTCGCTGGCGAACGAATTGGGGGCCGACAAGCTCATGCTCGTCGGGGTGGACGCCGATCTCTACCTGACCGACCCGAACAACAGCCATGTCTACCTGACGTCCGTGACCAAGCGCATGGACGCCACTGTCTCCGAAGTGATCGCGCGGGCAATGAACGGCTCGTTTGAAGGCGGCGTTCTGGTTGGCACCTTGGACAATGGCGGCGTGGACCTCGCACCGTTCCATGACATGGCAGAGCGCGTCCCGGCCGAGTTGTCGACCAAGCTGGCGGCTGTTCGCGCAGGCATCATCGACGGCTCGATCAACGTCGGCGAATAAGTCAAGCCATCATGTCGCCCCGTATTCTTGCGGGGCGGCATTTTCATCAGCGGGAGAGCGTCGATGAACGTTGAGCTACGCGGTATCACCAAGCGGTTCGGCAGCTTTACGGCCGTAAACAATGTAAACCTGCAAATCCGCGCCGGCGAGGTGCTGGGGCTTCTGGGCGAAAATGGCGCGGGCAAATCCACGTTGATGAACGTGCTCTGCGGGCTTTACGCCGCGACCGAGGGCCAGATCCTGATCGACGGAAATCCGGTCAGCTTTGCCGGGCCTGGTGAAGCGATCCGCGCCGGCATCGGCATGGTCCACCAGCATTTCATGCTGATCCCCGTGTTCACCGTGGCCGAGAATGTCGTGCTGGGCGTCGAGCCGACCGGTCCGCTTGATCATCTCGATCTGGTTCAAGCGCGCGCGCAAGTGCGCGAGATCAACGACGCCTACGGGTTGGAAGTTGATCCTGACGCCCTGATCGAAACCCTGCCCGTTGGCGTTCAGCAGCGTGTCGAGATCATCAAGGTGCTGTTTCGGTCCGCCGATCTGGTTATTTTCGACGAACCGACGGCCGTGCTGACCCCGCAAGAGGTCGTCGAGTTCTTCGCGATCGTCAGAAGCCTGCGCGACAGCGGCAAGGCCATCGTCTTCATCACCCACAAGCTGGGCGAGATCCGTGAAATCTCTGATCATATCGCCGTTTTGCGGCGTGGTGAAATCGTCGGCCATGCCGACCATCCAGACGCCATCTCCGAGGCTGATCTGGCCGAACTGATGGTCGGTCGCCCGGTCAGTTTCGATGTCAAGAGGAACCCCAACCCGCCGGGTGAACCGCTGCTTGAGGTGGCGGATCTCACGGTGCTGAACAATAACGACGATGTTGCGGTGGATGACATCAGCCTGATGGTCCGCAGCGGCGAAATCGTCGGCATCGCCGGCGTTCAGGGCAATGGTCAATCCGCGCTGGTCGAGGCGCTGACCGGGCTGACCCGCGTCGCCGGCGGGACAGTTTCTTTCAAGGGCAAGGACATAACACGCGCCAGCGCGCGCGAACGGCACCGCATGGGCTTTGCCCACATTCCCGAAGACCGGCAGCGCACCGGGTTGATCCCTGCCTTCTCGATTGCGGAAAACATGGTTCTCGACAGCTATTATGATGATCGGTTTTCGACAGGACCGACCATGCGGTGGGATGTCGTGAACAAGGCGGCGGCCCATGCCGTGGTAGATTTCGATGTGCGCACGACCTCGGTGTTTGACGCGGTCAGCACGCTGTCAGGTGGCAACCAGCAAAAGGTGATCGTGGCGCGAGAAATGTTCCGCGACACCGAGTTTCTGATCGCATCGCAGCCGACGCGCGGCCTTGATGTGGGATCGATCGAATACATCCACAGCCGCATCGCGCAAGCGCGCGACGAGGGCGACGGCGTGCTGATCGTGTCTTCAGAACTGGACGAAATTCTGGCGCTGTCAGACCGGATTCTGGTGATGTTCAAGGGCCGCATCGTGGCCGAGTTCGACGGCGCGACAGCGGACAAAGCCACCATCGGCCTGGCCATGGCGGGCAGATATGAAGGGGCGGCCGCATGAGCGGGAATAAAAGGCAGACGGACGGGATGTACGAGTCGCTTTTGCGCCGCGCCGCACCCGACCGCACCGCATGGGAAGACCTGGTGGTCGTCCCGATCTTCGCCGTGGTGGTGGCACTGTTGCTTGGCGCGGTCGCCATGCTTGCCACCAATGTCGACCTCGCCACCGTCGGGCGTTCGTATGTGGCGCTTGTCAGCGGGTCGGTCGGATCTTTCAATGCGATCTCGGAGACACTGACCTCGGCCATTCCGCTGACCTTGGCCGGGCTTGGCATCGCGCTCGGATTTCGAGCGGGCATGTTCAATATCGGCGCCGAGGGGCAGCTTCTGATCGGTGGCATGGCTGCCGTCATCACCGGGTTCAGCCTGCCCGGGTTGCCGATGATCGTGCATGTGCCGCTGGTCCTGTTGGTGGGCGCACTGGCGGGTGGCCTCTATGCCGCCATCGCCGGTTGGTTGCGCGCCGCGACCGGCGCGCACGAGGTGATCTCGACGATCATGCTCAACCTGATCGCCTACCGGCTTGTGGACTATCTGCTGCGGCTAGACTTCATCCAGCGAGAGGGGCGTTCCGACCCGATCTCGAAATCGGTGCTGGAAAGTGCAGAGTTGCCGCGCCTTCTGACATGGCTGGACCCGAACCTGCGGCTGCACGCCGGCGTGTTTCTGATGATCGGGGCGGTGATCTTCATCCACTGGCTGCTGTTCAAGACGCGGCTGGGCTTCGAGTTCCGCGCCAGCGGCGAAAACCCCGAGGCCGCGCGCTATGCCGGGATGCGGGCGGGCCTTGTTATCGTTCTGGCGATGGGGCTGGCGGGTGCCTTGGCCGGACTTGCCGGGGCCAATCAGGTGAGCGGCGTTCTCGGGCGTGCGTCGCCCGGATTTTCGGCCGGGATCGGGTTTGACGCCATCGCGGTGGCACTTCTGGGCCGATCGCACCCCTGGGGCGTTCTGTTGGCCGGGCTTTTGTTCGGCGCGCTTGAGGCGGGCGGACGGCAGATGCAGGTGGACGCGGGGGTCTCGATTGACCTGATCGGCATCATTCAGGCGCTTATCATCGTCTTTATCGCGGCGCCGTTGCTGGTCCGCGCACTGTTCCCTTGGGGGTTCAGCAAAGCCAGACCGTCGGCGAAGGAGTAAGGCCATGACCAGCACCCCGATATCCGGCCCGGTCGCCCAGAAGGGCAAGAAACTGGACACCACGAAGGTGCGCCAGGCGCATGTCACGGGGTGGATCCTGCTTGGCCTTGCCGTGCTGGCGGCGGTGGTGTTCGGCGCCGGCTCCGAGGGCACGGCCACGTTCCGGCTGTCACGCCCGAACGACCCTTGGGCGCTGCCCGACTTGTTGATTCCGGCCGCTGCTTTCAACTATCTGGTCGCAGCGGTGCTGGCCTTCCTTGGCGTGCGGCAATTCCTGCGTGGCGGCCTGCGCTGGACCAGCCTCAGCCTTGGGCTGGGCATGGCCCTTGCGGTGGCTGCGTTTCTGGTCTGGGCGACCGCCGGCAAAGGGTTTTCGCTGACCGGCATGTTGCAAGCCACGGTAGTGGCCGCCGTGCCGATCACGCTTGGCGGGTTGGCCGGTGTTTTGTCGGAACGAGTCGGGGTGGTCAATATCGCGATCGAGGGAATGCTGTTGGCCGGTGCCTTCACCGGGGCGCTTTTGGGGTCGCTGGTGGGCGGGATTGGCGGGCTGGTGGCGGCGGTGGTCATCGGCGGGATGTTCGGCTTCATCCTCGCCGCACTGGTTGTCACATACCGCGTTGATCAGATCATTGCGGGCGTGGTCATCAACCTCTTTGTGCTTGGCGTTACCTCTTACGTCAGCTCGCAGGTCTATTCCGAACACCGGTTCCTCAACAACGCGCCGATCTTCTCGCCCATCCGCATCCCGGTGCTGGCCGACCTTCCGGTCCTTGGGCCGATGTTGTTCCAGCAAAACCTTTTCGTCTATGGCGCAATCGTCATGGTGGCGGTGGCGACCTACTACCTGTTTCACACCCGCATGGGCCTGCGCGCCCGCAGCGTCGGAGAACACCCGCGGGCGGCGGATACGCTGGGCATCAATGTCTATCGCACACGCTATATCAACGTCACCGTCGCGGGCATGGTGGCCGGGTTCGGCGGCGCGTGGTTCACGCTGGGCTCGGTTGGCCGGTTCGACGAGAACATGACCAACGGGCTGGGCTATATCGGGCTTGCCGCGATGATCTTCGGACGCTGGCATCCGGTGGGGGCGCTGATGGCGGCGCTGATCTTTGGTTTTGCCAATTCGCTTCAACAGAAGCTTGCGCTTTTGAACACGCCGATCCCGTCGGAATTTCTGGCGATGGCGCCCTATATCGCCACCATCGTATTGGTCGCAGGGGTCGTGGGACGCGCGCGGGCGCCGGCTGCCGATGGCGAAGCCTATGTGAAGGAATGACCGCTTTGCCCTCGTTTGCGTTTGCCGCCCCAGGTTTTCGCAGTTGCCGGGTCATGTGAATGCCTGACGTGGCGCCGGGCGTCCTTGATCGCGCCAACTGCGGGCAGCCCACGGCGCACATCACACGTGACGAGCCCGCGGGTTTTGCAACGCCACACACCGCGTCCTGACCGCCCCCCGGCATCTCGCGCTTTGGGGTGGAGTCTGCCCAACCCTGAAAGAACAGACGAATGAGGAAAGGTCGTTTCACCGAGGCGCAGCGCCTTCGGCAGGATCAAGGATGAGAAAGCGCGAGTGCCGAGAAGCCGCGCCGGTTCGGCCATCGGCGCATCGGTCTCATCTTGAAGCGTAAGGCGATGGGGATGACCGAAAAGAAGCGCGTTTGCATCTATCGAAAAGAGGGTCTGTCGGTCCGCGTGGCAACCGCACACCGGTGCCGTTGTGGCCGAAGTCGAAACCTTGGCCGCAAGCTGGCTCTCTGGCGCCAAGGCCGCGCCGACGTCGGGCCGCAGTCCTCACGGGACAACAAACATCCGGCAAAAGCGCGCCGGGTGCTGCCGCAATCGGATGATACCGCGCCGGGCGCGCGTGCCACACGCGAAACCGACCCCTGTCAAGCCCAGCGTCTCTCGCCACGAACGAGGGGCGACCGGGGGCAGGTCAATGCCTGCGCAATTCGGCGCGTCATGGCACGGGATCAATCCGTCCTGGCAGTGATCGCATTGACGATTGCCGCGGATCGGCAGCGCTTGGGTGTGGCGAACCCCTTTTCGGACAGGCGGTCCCTCGATCGCCGCCGGATGGGCCATGAGCGGCTTTTCAATCTGACGGAATGACAAAACGGATCAGACATCTTGCCACGATGGGCGCGGCAGCCATCAGCTTGCGGCCAACAAGAAATCGGCCACCCGCATTGCCGTCGCCTTGGGATCATCCAGTTTCCAGATTTGAACATAGACATGAATGATCAGGTTATCGACCGTAATCAGCGAAAGCTGGTCGCGCGCGTCGGACCAAACTGCGGCCACCCCAAGGTTTTCAACCGGCACTGCATCTTTGTAGCTGCCAAGAACCCGGTCAAAATCTGCCAAGCTTCGTGCCTGAGCAAAGATCGTCAGAAGCTTGTCGCCATCAGGTTTGCCACCCAGCGCCATGCGCGCGGCATCGCCGCTGTCAGGCAGGCCCCAAATGTAGGTGCATGTCGGATAGGATTTTGTCTCACACTCGGCAAGTTTCAACTGAGCTGCAGGCCCAAAGGTAACAAGGGATCGCAGATCCGCCTCCGACAGGACCGTCACGCCCTCTTGGGCCAGCGACGGCGACGCGATCGGCAGAACCAATGCGACGGTGAGCGTCGCGAGTGCTTTCAAAATGGATTTCTTCACTTCCAGATCTCCTGAAACAGGCCCCGATAGTCGTGGCGCTTTTGTTGAAAGGATTTCAGCGGCTGCCGATATCGCCCTCCCACACGGGGTCATGGCGGCGCGTCGGGTCCTCGAAAACGGTAATTGATGCACCAACCGGGGGCAGATCAGCCAATGGCATGGTCATGCTGCGCGCCTCGCCCCCTGCCCCGTCGCGCCACTGCATGTAACCCTTTTGTTTCTTTTTGCCCTCGACACTGTGGCCGATCACCGTGGCGGTCAGCACATCGCCCGTGTCGCGCAACCGGATACTGACCCGAGCGCGCGAAACGGAAAGCATACCGCCCCAGATGCCGGCCAAGACCAAGCCAGCGGCGGCGGCGATACCGACCCAAAAGCCCTTGGTGATCTTTTCGGGTTCGACGATGCTCGATGCGGGATTGGCAGGCAGATACGTCACAACAATGTCGGCCCCAACGGTTTGTGTATCATAGAACGCTTTCGACACGTTCTGGATCCCATTGTTGAACGGGTCGTCGGCCGTGGAAAATGTGTAGGACAGGCGATAGGTCTTTCGGCTCTTGCCGCTGTTTTGCGCGGTCATGTCGGTGACCTGCCCGACGGCTTGAGCCCCGTTCGCGGCAAACTGCGATGCAGTCTGCAACGCCGACATCTTGATCGCGCCAAGCGCGAGGCCCGCAATGATCAGCAGCGCAAAGGCCCACACATTTTGGCGCCAGACATGACCTGCCACTGTTTGCTTCTTGTAGCTCATCATCGCGCCTTTTGTCTGAAAACAAGCGGCTCAACGTCACCGCACATCAATTTCCCACCGGCATCCCATTGGCCATTCGAGACCTGCGAAAAGTCCCGCACATTGGGTCCGGGGGCAACAACCAACAGGCGCAATGTCATGTCCATTGTCACGCCGACGACATTGAGGGTGGTCCCGATCAGCGCGCAAGGTCGTCGACGCCACAGTCCTTCACCGTCTCAATCTCTGCGATAGACAAAAGCGGCGCAAGCACCCCGTCCTTGCTTGTAGCCGCTCCCAAATGCCAAGGCGGCGCATCGGTCGAAACAAGTGGAAGGGGCTTCGGGGCGTCCCGATGCGTTCCAACCCATTGGCCACTTGGCAGCATTTCAATCTGCGGCGTGTCAAGGTTGCCGCGCGAGGAAAAACGCAACGTCTTTGGCCCAGCCACGGCGCACCCGGCGGGGTTCGCAATCTGCCAAGCGCCGTCATACATCGGGCCAATCTGGTTCCAAGCCTCTGGCGTGCCAGATTGACGGGCAACCTTCGGCTCTGTGGCCGCGGGCAACGCAGAAACGATCATCGCCGACAACCAAACGCGTAGCGCAATAGACCTCACCTTTAGTGCAACCCAATTCGGGATCCAAAATCAATCGCTGTTGCTGCATGAGTAGCACAGTTTACATAACTGCCCATGGTGAACTTTTGGCGCTGAAATGCTTGACGTATCCACCGCCACATGGGGCATGCCCCCGGCCGGAAACGCGAGACGACTACAGGCCGGACTTTCTCGGTAAAATGAACGAGAGGATGTTGCGCGAAGACGCGCAGTCCTCCGCGGCTCGGACCATCGCGATGCTGCGGCATGCGGCAGGGCCGGTCGTGGCGCGGGCACGGCATGCGCAACGCGGCATTTCAGAAGTGGCGGGCGAAATCTGGCGGCATGGATACGTCGCTGATCTGCCAGATGCAGGCCATGGAGGATAGGAACCGTCGGTTGAAGCCGCCCCGGGCGGACCTGAACATGCAGGCGGACATGCTTGAAGATGCCCGCGAAAAAAGCAGCGGCCATCCATTGCCCGGAAGGCAAATGCGTGCAGTTGCGGCGGATCAGCACCGAGAGGCAGCCAGGAATGCAAAGGCACGACTCCGGGCAAGCGTCGCTCTGGCGAGTCGGGCCTATGGGGTTGGCGAGACCCGTTGCCGCTACAATCCGAAGTTGCGCGACGAGAATGAAGAAGCCGCCGATCTGCCGGTCGGATGGACGAAGGCCTGAAAACATGGGGGCTTTTCTGGTTTTTTCTGCGCCGCCGCAATGTCCAAGGCCCTCCCTGAAACCCCGAAGCTGGCAACGGCAGCAGGGACGTGGGCCAAGGGGCCGCGCAAGATGTGGCCGCTTTGCGGTCCGCCAACGATGCGCGAGGTCGGACGGATTTCACCGGTGTGCTCGACGCCAACCGTGACGGCTTGGTCGACTGGCGACGACACATGATCGACAAAGAATAGGTCTTGGCGATCAAGCCAGCCGCGACCGTAAAGACAGCGAAGAAGGCTTGCGCCATCCCGGCGCAAATCACCACGCCTTGCCGCAACAGGATCGCGCCATTCGGGCTGGAGACGCCCCGCGTGGCAGCCGAAGGACCGCGAACCTGCGGCCGATGGTCAGCCGTTCGGCATGGATGATCACGCACCGGCTCGGCCCGGGCGCCCGCATCGCGCGCTGCCGCCTAAAACGCTATGCGCTTGCGACACCCTCGGCCTGCGCTTAAACTGAAGGCTTCAACAAATGCCCCCCACCAGAAAGATCTGGAACATGTGCAAGCGCCCGACATGACCGAGGAAACGTCCATTCAGTCCGTCGGCACCGTGCAAGCGGTCAGAGGCGCGGTTGTGGATGTGGTCTTTGCGACGGCAGAACTGCCGCCAATCAACTCGGCCCTGCATGTCGAGTGGGATCAGTCGACGCCGCTCATACTGGAAGTTCACAGCCATCTGGACTTGACCACCTTGCGCGCGGTGGCATTCCAGTCCACGGCCGGGCTTGCGCGTGGGGTGGCGGTTCGGGCGACCGGCGGGCCGGTTGCCGTGCCGGTCGGCGAGGCCGTCCTTGGCCGGCTTCTGGATGTCGTGGGCGATCCGCAAGACAACGGGCCGCTTCTGCCAAAGGGCACGCCGCGCCAGTCAATCCATGCGTTGCCGCCCGCTTTGAAGTCTCAAACCCGCACCACCGACGTGTTTGAGACCGGGATCAAGGTGATCGATTTGCTGACGCCGATGGCGCAGGGCGGCAAAGCTGCGATGTTCGGCGGCGCCGGAGTCGGCAAGACCGTTCTGGTAATGGAACTGATCCGCGCCATGGTCGAGAAATACGAAGGTATCTCGGTCTTTGCCGGCGTCGGCGAGCGATCGCGCGAGGGGCACGAGCTGCTGACAGAGATGCGAGGCTCTGGTGTGCTGCCGCGCACGGTGCTGGTTTACGGCCAGATGAACGAACCACCCGGCGCGCGCTGGCGGGCGCCACTGACCGCGCTGACGATTTCGGAACACTTCCGGGATCAGAAACACAAGAACGTGCTCTTGTTGATGGACAATGTGTTCCGCTTCGTGCAGGCGGGCGCCGAGGTGTCAAGCCTGCTTGGCCGCCTGCCCTCGCGCGTCGGCTATCAGCCGACATTGGCGACCGAGGTGGCAAGCCTTCAAGAACGGATCGCGTCGGTCGCCGGGTCTGCAGTGACGGCGATTCAGGCGGTCTATGTGCCCGCCGACGATTTCACCGATCCGGCGGTCACGACGATTTCCAGCCATATGGACTGTGTGATCGTGCTGTCGCGTGCGCAAGCCGCCGAGGGCTTCTATCCGGCGATCGACCCGCTGGCCTCGTCGTCGATGCTGCTTGATCCGCTGATCGTGGGGCAGGACCACTACCAGACCGCCGAGGCTGTGCGTCAGGCACTGGCCCGGTTCCGGGAATTGACCGACATCATTTCCTTGCTGGGGGTCGAGGAACTGGGCGCCGCCGATCGGCTGATCGTGAAACGCGCGCGGCGCTTGCAGCGGTTCCTGACCCAACCGTTCATGGTCACCGAAGCCTTCACCGGAACACCTGGCGCCAGCGTCCCGCTTGCCGACACGCTGGCGGGTTGCCGCGCCATACTGGACGGCGTGACCGACGACTGGGCGGAAAGCGCGCTCTACATGGTGGGCACGCTGGAAGATGCGCGAAAAAAAGAGGCGGCGGCAAAGACCCATGACGCCGAGGCCGTGACGTGAAGCTGCGGATCATCACCCCCTTGTCGATCGTGGTGGACGACGACATCGACAGCCTGCGCGCCGAGGACGCAAGCGGAAGTTTCGGCATCCTGCCCGGCCATGCGCCGTTCCTGACGGCGCTTGCAATCTCGATCGTCAGCTGGCGAAAAGCGCAAGGCGAACGGTTTTGCGCCCTGCGCGGCGGGGTGATGACCGTGGGCGGCGCCACGGCCCCGACCACCCAGATCGACATCGCCACCCGCGAGGCGGTGGCGGGCGACGATCTGGCGACCCTCGACCGCGAAGTTCTTGCACGGTTTCAGTCGGATGCCGATGAGGAACGGACCGAACATGTCGAAACGATGCGCCTGCAGTTGAACGCGATCCGGCGCATGGTCAGCCGGCTCAAATCCGGCGCAAACGCAGGTGAGTTCCGGTGACGTCCGAACATCCGCAACCACCGGACGAAGACCCGCTGGTCGCCCAGACCCGCCTGCGACGCGAGCGCCGAGACCGCTGGCTGCGCGAGGGTGACATGTCCGTGGGCCGCCGTCTGGCGCAGATCGGTGTGCTGGGGTGGATCTTCGTGATGCCGACGCTGGCGGGGCTGTTCTTCGGGCGCTGGCTTGATGCGCGGCTTGGAACGGGTATCTTCTGGAGCGCCCCCTTGATGCTGCTGGGGCTGTGCTTTGGTGGCTGGGCCGCATGGAAATGGATGAACGCGCGATGATCGGTCTGCAAACAGTTCCATTGTTTCTAAGCATTCCCGCCTGTTTTGTAGGCGGCCTTGTGCTGGGGCTTGCCTATTTCCGTGCCGTGCGCATGACCGCCGATCTGATCGTGGCGGGGGGGCGTCCGCTTCTTGGTCTGGCGCTGACTCTGGGGCGGTTCGGCATGCTCGGTCTGGGCTTTTATGGTGCCGTGCTTGCCGGCGGATTTGCCCTTCTGGCCGCGTTGGCTGGCGTTCTGTGTGCCAAGGCGCTGATGCTTGGCCAGATAAGGGGGGGCAGCGCATGAACTCGCCGCTCGAGTCCGCCGTCCTGTTCCATCTGGGGCCAATTCCGATCACGCAAGCGGTCGTCACGACATGGGCGATCATGGTCGTGCTGGTGTTGGCGGCGTTCTTGCTGACCCGGCGGCTCGATCTTCGCCCGAGCCGCCGTCAGGCCGCGCTCGAACTTGTGGTCGCGACGCTGGACACCCAGATCGTCGCCACCAGCGAGGCCGATCCCGCGCCCTACCGAGGATTCATCGGCACCTTGTTCCTCTACACCCTCGTGGCGAACTGGTCGTCGCTCTTGCCGGGGATCGATCCGCCAACGGCACAGCTGGAAACCGATGCGGCCCTTGCCGCCCTCGTCTTTCTGTCGGTGATCTGGTTCGGGGTGCGCAGCGGTGGGGTTGGCGGCTATCTCAGATCTTTCGCGGCCCCCAATCCGGTGATGATCCCGCTCAACATGCTGGAAAGCGTCACCCGCGTCTTTTCGATGTTCGTGCGCCTGTTCGGCAACGTCATGAGCGGCGTTTTCGTTATCGGCATTGTCGCCTCGCTGGCGGGACTTCTGGTGCCGATCCCGCTGATGGCGCTCGATCTGCTGACCGGGCTGGTGCAGGCCTATATCTTCGCGGTGCTGGCGATGGTGTTCATCACGGCGACGGTCGAAGACGGCAAGGCCAGAACAGCGGATGCAGACCCAACCAACCTCTCAGAGCAGAAGGATATTTGATGGACTATCTCAGTCTGACCAGCATTGTCTGTGCCGCCTTTGCCGTGGCCTTCGGCGCCTTGGGCCCGGCGCTGGCCGAAGGCCGCGCCGTTGCCGCCGCGATGGATGCCATCGCGCGACAACCCGAGGCCGCAAACACGATTTCGCGCACGTTGTTCGTCGGGCTCGCGATGATCGAGACAACGGCGATCTATTGTCTGGTCATTGCGCTGTTGCTGCTTTTCGCCAACCCGTTGCTGGGATGAGCGCATGACGATCAACTGGTGGACACTCGGGTTGCAGGCGGTCAACGTTCTGATCCTGGTCTGGCTGCTTTCGCGCGTGTTCTGGCGCCCGGTGGCAGAGGCCATCGCGCGGCGGCAAGACGTGGTGCAAACAATGCTGAACGATGCAAAGACGGCCCATGACAGCGCCGCTGCGGCGCTCGCCGAGGTAGGCACGACCCGCGCCGGGATGGCGGCGGAACGCGAGGCGCTGCTGAGCGAAGCCACCCGCAAGGCAGAGGCTGCCGCGAAGGCGGCACTGGCGGACGCCTCTCGTCAGGCGAAGACGCTTTTGAAGGCCGCGCAGACCACAGCCGCACGCGAGACCGATGCCGCGCGGGCCAAGGCTGCGGCTGCATCTGCCGCGCTTGCCGTGGACATCGCCCGAAAGCTTCTGGGGCGGCTGGAAACGGCCGAGGTTCAGGCCGCGTTTCTTCACCTGCTTGTCACGGCAATCGACCAGATGCCGCCAAAGGATCGCGCGGCGCTGCTCAAGGCAGAAACCCGCGTCGATCTGCTCAGCGCGGTCGATCTCGACGCGGCGGCCAAGGCAAAAGTCGCAAATGCGGTGGGAAAAGCGCTTGGCGGGGCGCCCGAACTGAACTTCGTGACCGACCCCGATCTGATTGCCGGTTTTGAGCTTCGCACGCCGCATTTCGTGTTGCGCAACAGCTGGCAGGCGGACCTCGCAGCGATTCAGAAAGACCTGAAGAATGCAATCTGACGCGCCTGACTGGCTTGCCGCCGCGCGCGACGCCTTGGGCCGCACCACGCTTGGCCCGCACGCCCAACACAAAGGGCGCGTCGAAGAGATCGGCGACGGTGTCGCGATGATCTCGGGGCTGGATACTGTGCGGTTGGACGAGGTCTTGCGGTTCCAGAACGGCCAGGTCGGGTTCGCGCGGGTTCTGGACCCCGACCTGATCGGTTGCGTGATGCTGGACACCACGCGCGACGTCGAGGCGGGCGCTGCGGTCTTTGGCACCGGCGAGGTGGTCAGCGTGCCGGTTGGCGAGGCGCTCTTGGGGCGGATTGTGGACCCGCTGGGCCGCCCGCTCGACGGCAAGGGCGCGATCGAGGCCGAGACGCGTTTGCCGATCGAACGCCCTGCCCCGTCGATCATCGAACGCGACCTCGTGACCGAACCGGTGCAGTCCGGGGTCGTCGTGGTGGACACGCTTTTCGCGCTTGGCCAGGGCCAGCGCGAGCTGATCGTCGGCGACCATTCGACCGGCAAGACGACACTGGCGATAGACACGCTGATCGCCCAGCGCGACAGCGACATGATCTGCATCTATGTCGCGGTGGGGCAAAAGACCTCCAGCGTGCGGCGGGCCATTGACGCGCTGAAGGCACGGGGTGCGTTCGAACGCTGTATCGTTCTGGTCGCGGGCTCGGCCTCTGCGCCGGGGCTGCAATGGATCGCGCCCTATGCGGGCATGACCATGGCCGAATATTTCCGCGACAAGGGGCAGCATGCGCTGATCGTGATCGACGATCTGTCGAAACACGCCGCCACCCACCGCGAGATCGCGCTGCTGACCCGGCAGTCTCCGGGGCGCGAGGCCTATCCGGGCGATGTGTTCTACGTTCATGCGCGCCTGCTGGAACGCGCGGCCAAGCTGTCGAAGGCGCGCGGCGGCGGTTCGCTGACCGCCCTGCCGATTGCCGAGACGGATTCGGGCAACCTGTCGGCCTATATCCCGACCAACCTGATCTCGATCACCGACGGCCAGATCGTGCTGGATGCAGCCCTGTTTCACCAGGGGCAGAAACCGGCCGTGGATGTGGGGCTTAGCGTCAGCCGCGTGGGTGGCAAGACGCAAGCCCCCTGTTTGCGCGAGGCGGCGGGCACGTTGCGTCTGGACTATGCGCAGTTTCTGGAACTCGAGGTCTTTACCCGTTTTGGCGGCATGCCCGAGGGCCGCGTGCGCAAGCAACTGACGCGCGGCGCGCGGATCCGAGAGATCCTGCGTCAGCCCCAGAATGCGCCTTTCCGCCTTGCCGACGAGGTTGCCCTGATGCTGGCCGTTCAATCGGGGCTGCTTGATCCCTTGCCGCTCGCGGCTGTCGCGGCGTTTCGTGCGGCCTTGCCCGCCGCACTGAACCGGGACGCCGCCGCCGCACTGAGCACCCTGTCCGAGACCGGCAAGCTCGACCCCAAGACGCACGAGGGCCTGATGGCCGCGCTTGGCCGTCTGGCCGCATCCTTGTCCGGCGGCACGACCGACGCGACCGCTGCCGCCACGGCACCGGACCCGGCATGACGGAACGGCTGGCCGATATCAGCGCCCGGATCGACGGCATCCGTCAGTTGGGGGCCGTGGTGAATGCCATGAAAGGGATCGCCGCCGCCCGTGCGCGCCTTGCCCGCACTCAGGTCGTGCCGATCGACAGCTATACGGCGACCATCGCAGCGGCGTTGTCGGCCGCCATCGGGCCAGACGCCCCGGCGGCCAAGGCAATGACCGACGCAGAAACCGGCAAGGCCGGCCTGCTGGTCTTTGGTGCCGAGCAGGGGTTTGCCGGCGCTTTCACCGAGCGTGTCCTCGACAGTATCAGCGACGATCTCGACCCGGAGACGCTGTTCCTGATCGGCACGCGGGGGCTCTCTGTCGCCATGGCGCGCGGGATCACGCCGGTGTGGACCGCCGCCCTGCCATCGCACACACCCGGCATCCCCAAGCTGGCCGACGCGATTACCAATGCAATCTACAAGCACGTAGGCCAGCACAAGCTCGACCGCCTTGACGTGATCTTCACCGGTTGGGAGTCCGGGCGACCGGCGATCCGGCGGCGGGCTCTTTTTCCACTCGATCTTTCTGGCCTGCCGTCGCCCTTGCGCGACCGTCCGTTGATGCAGGTTTCTGGCGAGTCCCTGATCGACAGCCTGGGTCGAGACTTTTTTCATGCGCTGGTCTGCAAGGCTGCGCTGCACGCTTTCGCAGCCGAAAACGAGGCCCGGATGGAAGCCATGTCCGCCGCCGGAAGCCAGATCGCGCGCGAGCTGGAGACGTTTCAGGCGACGCTGCGGCGGGTCCGGCAAGAGGCGATCACGGCAGAAATCATCGAGCTTGGCACCGGCACCGCGTCCAAGGGCGTGGCGCGCTGATCTGCCGATCGGGGCCATGCGGTTGATTTGCGGCGCGGCGCAACAGGGTCGCGCTGTCAGATCAAGAGGCAATCCCAGATCGACGCCGCCGCGCCGTTCAAACCCAGCGTTTCCCGCGGCAAAAAGGCAAGTCGCATTGCCCACCCCATGGCCAGCCCGGGCACACCCTGACATCCCGAAAAGCCTGAGCGTCGGCGCGACCCGGATGTTGTCACGCCAGCAACGGGGTCTATTGCCGATCGACCGGCGCGCTGCGGTGATCCTTGCCATGATAGGCGACCGTCGCGGGGTCTGCGCTGATCTGACGATTGGTCAAGATGGCGGCGCGCACTCACCAAAGCGGAAATGCGGCTCGACGGATCGATCCAACGTGATGCCTCGGCCTTTTGGGGGGTATCTGTCCGGGCTCGGGAATTGTCGTCGCCAGGTTCCTCATGGTCAGGTCGTTCGATCATGGCGCCACGGTCGCGGTGCCGATGTCGCGGGCCAGTGTCATGACGCGAGGGCATTGCAGACGGTCGATCTCTTGAACCCAGCGACACGCGACATCGCGGCGGCCAAGGGTTGAGCCGATTTCAAGGATAGACCACCGGCGTCACCACCTCGGTCAAACCGGCGGCGCGCAGCCGTGCGGCGGCGGCCTCGACCCCGTCGCGCGGCATTTTCGGCCAATCAAGCGCCGGGCCCCTGACGCCGTGATGCTGATAGGCATTCAGCTTGACCCTGAGTTCATCGCCCAAGTCCCGCGCCAGCCCGATCAGCGCCGCAATTTCCGCGTCAGAATCGTTCATGCCCGGCACCATCAGATAGCGCACCTCATAAAGCTTTCCCGCCGCCTGCACGATCCGGGCCGAGGCCAGACTTCGGTCATTGTCACGCCCGGTCAGCAGGCGGTGACGGTCGGCGGCAAAAGCCTTGATATCCAGCATCACGCCATCGGTAACCGGCAGCAGCCGCGCCCAGGCCTCGGCGCCAAGATGGCCGTTGGTATCGACAAAACAGGTCAGCCCGGCCAGATCGGCGGCGGATTTGATCGCCGTGAACAGCGCGATGACGAATTTCAGCTGCAGCGTCGCCTCGCCCCCCGAAACGGTGATGCCGGTCAGGAAGTCGCGGTTGTCACGGATCAGCGCCAACACCTTTGCCACATCCAGATGCTGCACCATCGGATTGGCGCTGATCGGGCAGGCCCGCAGGCAAGCATCGCATTGATCGCAGGCGGTGGGGTCAAAGGCGATGCGGCCACCGGCCAGCGACAGCGCCTCTTGCGGGCAGGCCGGGATGCAATCGCCGCAATCATCGCAGATGCCGATCGTATGGGGATTGTGGCAGCCCGGACAGGCAAAGTTGCATCCCTGCAAGAACAGCACCAGGCGGTTGCCGGGGCCGTCCACACAAGAAAAGGTCAGGATCTTACTGACCGTAGCCCGGATGCCGCTCATGGCCCACCACCCTTGGTTTGCGGCTGAGAATGGCGGTCAACCGGGCCGCCTCGGCCCCCAGCGCGGTCGTGTTGGTCCGCGAGCCCATGGCGGCGTCGTGGCGGCGCACATCCGACAGGCGGATCATGTAGCCGGTGACCCGCACCAGATCGTTGCCGGCGACGTTGGCGGTGAACTCGCGAAAACCGCTGGCCAGCGCGCCCTTGCACAATTGCACCAAGGCCGTCGGATTGGCGCGGATCGTCTCATCCAGCGTCAGGATCTCGGAAACACCCGAGGCATAGTGGCGGTGCTGTGGCGCCAGTGCGCGGACATGGGTCACCGGGTCGGGCTCTTGGCCATAGGCGATCCGAATACCCGGAGTGAGGCCGGTATCGGTGGACAGACCCGCTTGCGCATGCAGCATGGCCCGGCCGCGCCAGACATTGTCCAGCGGCTCGGCGGCGACCCGCGCGGCCAAGGCCTCGGTGATCCGCAGGCCCAGCGCATTGGCCGCGTCATCATGGCCGTAACGGCCCGGTTGCCCGGCCTTGTCCTGCAACAGATCCACCGCCTCGGCCATCGCAAAGACGCCGTACATCGCGGTAAAGCGGTCGCGGTCGATCCAGCCCTCTGTCACCAGAAAACTGTCGAAGAAATGCGACTGGCTGTAGAGATAGTCGATCCGCGCCCGCATCAGATCAAAGGCCAGATCCATGTAGTGCGGCAGCACGCGGTGCAGGAAATCGGCCTCGCTTTGCGCCCTGGCGGCCACTTCGCGCAGATTGAGCCGCACCAGCGTCGATGCGCCGCCGCCAACCGGCAAGGCATTGTAGCAACTGACGATGCCATAGCCGCGCGCATCAAAGGTTTCGGCATGTATCGGGTGATTGGCGATATGCGGCTTGGAGCAGGCGACGATATTGTCGATCGCCCCCGCCAGCAAATCCTCGCCGCTGGTTTCGGGATCGTAGAGCAGCGTCAGGTTGGGCGCGATCTGCTGCAGTTCCACATCCGCACGCAAGATCGCGCGGGCGACGCGGTTGTCGGCCGGTCCGATGTTGGCATGCATGAAGGCATCGGGCAGCACCCGGTCGAGATAGCGCCAGAACAGCTTTATCTTTCGGTAAAGATCCTCGTCGGTGACACCCTCGCAAAAAGGCAGCAACAGCGCGTCGATCGCCCCGAGATAGACCGGCATCCCCGTCACCGAGGGCGTGTGATGATAGGCGATCATCAGCGTGCTGATCGCCTCGTCAAGGTCTTGCGGTGCCGGCAGCTCCAGCCAGTCGCTGCCCTTTGCCAGCACGACCGCATAGTCGGGCAACACATACCGCGGCTTGTAGGGGGCGTTGCCCTCATACATGTCGCAGATCACCCGATCATCGAGGGCGGCACGGGTTGCGGCGTCAAGCAGCGGATAGGACAGGCTGTTCTCGGCCTCGAGCGACAAAAAACGGGCCTTTTGCGCCGGGCTCAGGGTCGGGTCATTGACGATGTCACGTAGCTTGTCGTTGGCGTCGAACATGGTGTCCTCCGGGGATTTGTCGCAAACGTAAAAGCAAGAAGAGGCCAAGGGAATAGACTGGCATTGCCAAATGATGGATAATCCTCTCATCCAAAGACAAGAGGATCGGACAATGACACGTCAGGGCGAGGAACGCATTTGCGACGCCGCGATGGCCGACGGGATCTGGTTTGATCGCCCCGACGGTCTTGGCGCAATGCTGCCCTACCGCATCAAGGCCGCCGGGCGGACGACCGCGCGCGCCGACATGCCGCTTGTGCGGCAGAGGTTCAACCAGCATGTGCTGATCCTGCCGATCTCCGGGGTTGGACTGATACGGCTGGGAAAACGCGCGTTCAGGGTTCAGCCGGGAAATCTGGTCTGGCTTGATACCTCGCGGCAATACGCACACGGCTGTGTGCCGGGCACGACGCCATGGCGCTATTTGTGGTTGGGTGTTCAGGGCCATGGGCTGGAGGCGTTGTTCGCAGCCCTTCATGCCGACGAGGCTCCGCTGCTACCGGTGGCCGATGTCGGCCGGATGCGGGACGTGTTCGTCACGGCTATCGACCAGTTGCAAAACCCAGATCCAACCACTGCCGCAGAGAACAACGTCGCAGTCGCCCGGCTTGTCGGTTTTCTGGTTCGCGCAAGAGCGGCAAGCGTGGACGAGGCCAGCGCGCCGGACGCCAGCATGGCCGCGCTGGCCGCACGGATGCGAGGCGGGCTGGCGCAAGTCTGGCACATCGCGGATCTGGCGGATCTGGCGAATCTCAGCCCCGCGCAATTGCATCGGCGTTTCCGGCAGGCGCACGGTGCCGCGCCGATAGAATGGCTGCGGCGCGAACGGATCCATGCCGCCAAGGGCCTGCTGGTCGGCACCGACGCCAAGATCGCCGTCGTCGCCGCCGATTGCGGCTATGGCGACCCCTATCACTTCAGCCGCGATTTCGCCCGGCTGACCGGACAGCCGCCCAGCGCCTTTCGCCGTGCGGGTGGCTGGTAGCCGGACAAGGACAACCGCGGGCGAAGGGCTCGACGCAGAAATTGGCCTGATCGCGAGCGCTCATCTTCCGTGGCGACAAGACCCGGCAGGTTTGCGCGCAAGACTTGCAAAGGGGCCCAACTTGCCGTGCGGCAACAGAACGGCGACCACGCCATGACAACCGAAGGGGCGGCCAGCCCGGTTGTCGCACGTCGGAGCCGGCACAGGTTCGGCGCGGGAGATGTCGTATCTGATCCTGCGCGGCGGGCACGCGCAGAGTTCTCATTCTGCGATCCGGGCATCTGACGATCTTTGCGCGGGCGTCGTCGGGTCCTCGATCGACCCACCCGACACCAGGCCCGTGGCGGCGCGCCTGCGCACGGCAGAGCGGCATCTGACCGGGTCGGCCCCGGCGTCGACGGCGTTGCGCTGCCCTGTTGAACCTGCGGCGCGGTCCAACAAGTGTGGCTTTGGGGCAAAACGGCAAGCAGCGGTCTTTGCCCTCTCCATCGCTGCCCGCCGCGCTGGCGCCCGGCGCAGGCGGCAACGCAGGGCAAGGGCTTGGGCATGGCCGCGGCACGGGCACCCGAGACGGCCACCACCGCCACCGGGCGGAGACGGTGCCAAAGGTCGTGGGCGACGCGCCTCGGACGCTGCGAGCCGAATTCCCGCGGGCGCCCGCGCATGGTTTCGTGACGCCGGAAAGCCATGGGCGGCCAAGATGTCACGTTTCGGGCCCGCGCCATCGCCACTATGCGTTTGCGTCAAGGCAGTCTAAAAGACGGTGCACCCAACAAGAGACCGACATGACCACACTCGAGACCCCCGCGCCACGCCTGACCGAGCTTGCCCATGGTGGCGGCTGCGGCTGCAAGCTTTCGCCCGAGGTGCTGCGCGATCTGATCGCCGCAAACCCCGCCGCCGCCGCGTTTCCGCAGCTTCTTGTTGGCAACGGCTCGAACGACGATGCCGCAGTCTGGCGGCTGGACAACGGCACCTGCATCATCGCCACCACCGATTTCTTCATGCCGATGGTGGACGATCCGGGCGATTTCGGCCGGATCGCGGCCACCAATGCGCTGTCCGATATCTACGCGATGGGCGGCACGCCGATCATGGCGCTGGCGCTGCTTGGCATGCCGTTGGGAAAGGTGTCGGTCGCGGACACCCGCCGGATCCTCGACGGCGGCGCCGAGGTTTGCGCCGCAGCCGGTATTCCGGTGGCCGGTGGCCATTCGATCGATTCCGCCGAACCGATCTATGGTCTTGTGGCGATCGGCACCGCGCCCGACAGTCGGATCCGCCGCAACGACACCGCCAGACCGGGCGATGCGCTGATCCTGACAAAGGGGATCGGCGTCGGGCTTTACACGGCCGCCTACCGCAATCACCTGCTGTCGACGGCGGACTACGACGAGATGCTTGCCTCGATGACCTTGCTCAACATGATCGGTGCCGATCTCGCGCGGCGCGACGAGGTCCACGCCATTACGGACGTGACGGGCTTTGGCTTGGCGGGCCATGCACTGGAGATGGCCCGTGGGTCGGGCGTTGCCATTCGCTTTGCGATCGACCGGCTGCCGCTTTTCACCCGCGCCAAGGAATTCGCGTCAGGCGGCTACGTCACCGGCGCCTCGGGGCGGAACTGGAAAAGCTTTGGCGGCGCGGTGGCGCTTGATCCGCAGGTCTCTGCGGTCTGGCGCGACATCGTCTCTGACCCGCAAACATCGGGCGGCCTGCTGGTGTCGGTCGCCGCGGATAGCGCCGACGATGTGACACGGGCCCTTCACGCCGAGGGCTACGCCGCTGCCGCAGTTGTCGGCAAGGTCGGGCCGGGCGCAGGCGAAGTGCTGTTCCAATAGCGGCGCGGATCAGGGCTCAACAGTTTCCGCGGCGGGAAGCGCTGGCGCGGGGGCCAGTCCATCAGCGATCGCGTCAAGCACCCTTTCGGCCTCGTCAAGATCAAAATCGGTGCTGTAGCGTTTGCGCACCCCGAGATCCGACAGGAGATGATGGCTTTGCGCGACCACGTCGTGCCGGGCCAGACAATTGCGCACGCAAGCAAGCGCGCAACCATCAATCGCAATGATCGGGCGGCCCGATCGGGCCACCCGCACCAGTTTCGGCACATCGCCGCCGACGCCAGCGATACAAGACATCTCGGCCAGACCGCGGCGGTCAAGCTGGATTGCCAGATAATTGGCCATCTGTGCCGCGCTCGAACACCCCGAGCAGGAGTAGACGAGCGGGAGATGATCGCGTGATGCCATTGCTGCCTCCTTGGGCTGGCCTCTTGAATTGAACCAAGTTCTAGCAGCACTGGTGCCGCGAGTGCCAGCCAAAATCGGCCCGGGCAAGCGCGGCCACCGCCCGGCCCCCCATGATGACGAAGATCAGCCCGTTCAGTGGCGCCCAGCCGGTCCCGAGAGCATTTGCCGCGCGGCGAGGGTCGCATCGCGAAAGGCCGACGGCCGGTTTCACGAGCGCTTGATGGATCTGCGGCGCCAAACCGTGCGGGATGGTTGCGGCAGGTGATTGCCAGCCGAATTCCGGCGTATCGATCAATGATCCGGTCATGGAAACGGGGGCCGGGCCCTGCCGAGGGCATCGCAATGTGCCATGTTCGCGGTGTTGAAGCGGTGTTCCCGCAGATTTCCACCATCTTGGTTGCCCCCTCGCCCCGGGTCACGGCGCTCTGGTGCAACGCGAACGCGGCTCTGCAGATCGTTTGACGAATTGCCGGGCCAGATCTCCCCTCCCTGTGTTTGCGCGCGCCCGACGCAGGGTGAATTGTCAGTGCGCTGTCAGCCCGAACCGGCTAAGAAAAACCATGATCAAGCGGCTCGCCCTACTTTGCCTTATCGTGGCGCCACACGGCGGTCTGGCCGATGAAGGTGGTCGCCACGACCATGACAATGCCCGAACCGAGCTGCAAGCCGCGCGCGCCTTGCCGCTGGCCACGCTTCTGCCCGCCACAGAGGCCGCCTATGGTGGCCGGGTGATCGACGTCAAGCTGGAGCGCGACGACGGCTCCTATGTCTATGAATTCCGGCTGATAACGCCCGACGGCCGGCTGATCGAGGTCAAGCTTGACGCGGCCAACGGGCGACTTGTGGAAATCGAAGGGCACGGGACGCTACCCGACAAGGATGATGACTGATGCGTGCGTTGATCGTTGAGGATGATCCGCGCATTGGCGCGGATCTGGCGCAGGCCCTTGGCGCGGCGGGCTTTCACGCAGAGCGCTGTGCGGACGGCGAAGAGGCCTGGTTTCTGGGCGATACCGAGGATTACGATCTGATCGTGCTGGATCTGGGCCTGCCGGGGCTGGACGGGCTGACCGTGCTGACCCGCTGGCGCCACAATGGGCGGACCATGCCTGTGCTGATCCTGACCGCGCGCGGCGCCTGGACCGAACGGGTCGAGGGCATTGATGCGGGCGCCGACGACTATTTGCCCAAGCCGTTCCGGATGGAGGAACTGATCGCGCGCGCGCGCGCGCTTGTGCGACGCGCTGCAGGTCGAGCGGGCTCTCTGGAAAGCCAGGGGGGGTTGTCGGTCGATAGCACGCGCATGTGCGTTGCGATGGATGGCGCGCCGGTTGCCGTGACCGCGCTGGAATACCGGTTGCTCAGCTATCTGATGCTGCACCGCGACCGCGCCGTTCCGCCGACCGAGCTGCTCGAACATCTCTATGGCGACGATGACGCACGCGAGGCCAACGCGCTGGAGGCCGTCGTCGCGCGACTGCGGCGCAAGCTGGGGCCCGGCGTGATCGGGACGCGGCGGGGGTTCGGCTATTTTCTGGAAGGCCGCAGCGCATGAGCCGTCTCAGCTTGCGCCTGCGTCTGGTTGTGGCCGGGGCCGCGGCCGTGATCGCGGCGCTGGTGTTGGCGGCTTTTGCGCTGTCGGCACTGTTTGCCGCCCATATCGAACGGTTGGCCGCGGCCGAACTGTCGGTGCAACTCGATCACCTGATCGCCGGGCTGGAACGCGACCCGGCGACGGGCGCGCTGATCACCACCGCTGCGCCGGCCGATCCGCGCTTCAACCTGCCCTTCGCCGGGCGCTATTGGCAATTTGATCCGCCGGGCGCCCTGCCGCAACGATCACGGTCGCTTTGGGATGAGGCGCTTCCGCTGCCGATTGATGATCTGTCCGACGGCGCCGAACATGTGCATCTTGTCGTCGGGCCGAAGGGCGGAGCGCTTTTGGCGGTCGAGCGCATGGTGACGCTTCCCCCCGGCATGGGGGGCGACCAGCTACGCGTTGCGGTGGCGATGGACGCTGTCGACCTGACCGCCGCGCGGGCCGAGTTCGTGCGCGACATGGCGCCCTATCTCGCCGCGATGGCGTTGGTGCTGATCGCGGCGGGCTGGATGCAGGTGTCTTTCGGACTGCGCCCGCTGGCCGATCTGGGGCGCCGCGTGGTGACGATCCGGGCGGGGTGCGAAACCCGTCTGGGTGACGACATCCCTGCCGAGATCCGTCCCCTTGGCGAAGAAATCGACGCGCTCTTGTCACAACGCGAGGCCGAATTGCAGCGCGCCCGCAACCGGGCGGGCGATCTGGCACATGGGCTCAAGACCCCGCTTCAGGCGCTTATCGGCGAGGCCGCGAGGCTTCGGGCCGCAGGCCAGAGCGGGTCGGCCGACGCGATCGACGACATCACCGGCACGATGCAGCGTCATGTCGAGCGCGAACTGACACGGGCGCGCATCGCCGCCGGCGCGGGCCGCGGGCGGGCCGATCTTGCCGACTCCGTCGGTCAGATCCTGCGGGTCTTGCGCCGCGCGCCGGCGGGCGAGGCGTTGGGCTGGCAGCTTGACCTGCCGGGCGAGTTGGCTGTGGCCGCCGACCCCGCCGACCTGACCGAGGCCCTTGGTGCGTTGCTGGAAAACGCCACCCGCCATGCGCTGTCGCGGGTGACCATCTCGGCCCGGCAAGAGGGCACACGCATCCGTCTGATCCTCTCGGACGATGGTTCGGGCATCCCGCCTGCGCGCATTGCCGCGTTGGTCGAACGCGGCGCGCGGGCGGATTCGCGCGGCCATGGGCTTGGCCTGACCATCGCCAGCGATATCCTTACCGCGATGGGGGGGCAGATGGCCTTTGGCGACGCCGGCCCGGGGCTGCGGATCGACATCGACCTGCCTGCCGCCTGAGCCGCCGAAAGCTGTCAGGCCATTGTCAGCCCCGCCCTGCAATACCGAACCCACGCAAATCCACAGCGGAGTTCAGGAATGACGCAGACCTACGTCTGGGACCGATTCATCAGGATCTTTCACTGGTCGCTGGTGGCCGCCATCAGCCTTGCGTTGGTGACAGGTTTTCTGATGGGGGCGGACGCGCTTGTCTGGCATCTGGTCGGAGGCCTTGCCGCAACGGCGCTGGTGGTCGTGCGCGTCATCTGGGGTTTTGTGGGGGGCACCCATGCCCGGTTCGCCGGCTTCCTGCCGGGTCCGCACACAGTGCTGACGCATCTGCGCGACGGCGCCCGCCATCTGGGGCACAACCCGCTTGGGGCGCTGATGGTGCTGGCGCTGCTGACAGTGGTGGTCGCGTTGGCCATCAGCGGTGTCTTTGCGCTTGGTGGCCTGTTCAAGACCGGGCCGCTGGTCTTCGAATCCTTTGCCGCTGGCCGCACCGCCAAGGACCTGCACGAATCCCTGGCCTGGGGATTGGTGGTCTTGATCGGGCTGCATCTGGGTGGCGTAGCCTTTGAGTCGTGGCGCAGCCGCGAAAACCTTGCGGCCGCCATGGTAAGTGGGCGCAAGGATACCCGGCCCGGCGATCTTGCCGCCCGCGCCCGCGCCGCCCGCCCGGTTGTGGCGCTGAGCGTTGCGGGGCTGTTGTTGCTGAGCGGGGCCGGGCTCTGGTCCGGCTTGCAGTCGCGTCCCATTTCGGGCGCCCCGGTAGCGATCTGGGAGGGCACCACACAAACCGAATGCAGCGCCTGCCACATGGCCTATCACCCCTCGCTGATGCCCGCCGCAAGCTGGCGCGCACTGATGACCGATCTGCGCGACCATTTCGGCGAAGATGCCAGCCTGCCGCCAGAAATGGCCGCGCAGATCACCGACTGGCTGACAGCCCATGCCGCCGAAACCGCCGACACGCTGCCGGCGCATCGGCTGGGCCGCGTCGAGCCGACCGCACCCTACACATTGACCCGCACGCCGTTCTGGATCTCTACGCATGCCGATATCCCGGATGCCGTCTTTGCCCGCCGCGAGATTTCCAGCCCCGCCAATTGCGCCGCCTGCCATGCGGATGCCGAGACCGGCTGGTTCAGCCCCTTTTCGATCGCCATTCCAAAGGAGACCACCCGATGAAAATACTGATGATCCTTGCCGTTCTGGCCGCCGCCCCGGCCTTTGCCGGCGACACCTCACCGGCCGATCTGCTGGCGCGCTACAGCGCCGAATCCGGGACACCCGCCGATCCCTCGCGCGGCCAGGCGCTGTTCACAGCCGCGCATGGCGGGGGCAAGCCCGACACGCCCTCCTGCACCACCTGCCACACCATGGACCCGACCAAACCCGGTCAGGCCCGCACCGGCAAAGCGATCGAGCCGATGGCCCCGTCCGCCAATCCCGCCCGCTTCACCGAGATCGCAAAGGTCGAGAAATGGTTCGGGCGCAATTGTAATTCGGTGCTCGGGCGCGACTGCACCGCCGCAGAAAAGGCCGATGTGATCGCTTGGCTGAACACCCTCTGAAGGAGAAAACCCATGAAACGACTGATCCTTTTGCTGGCCTTTGCCGGCCCCGCCTATGCCGATGACGATTTCATCGCAACGGTCACCGATCCGCTGACCAAGACGGAATGCTCTGCCTGCCATATGGCCTACCCGCCCGTATTCCTGCCTGCGGCCAGTTGGCAAAAGATCATGAACAACCTGCCCGACCACTTTGGCGAGGATGCCAGCCTGCCCGAGGCCGATGCGCGAAACATCGAGGCATGGCTTGTTGCAAATGCCGCGTCAGAGCGCGCGATCAAAGGCGTTGATCTGGCCAACCCGCCGCTGCGGATCAGCGAACTTCCCTGGTTCAAGCGCAAACATGACCGCGAGGTTTCCGCGAAAGCAATCGCCAGAGCCGGGTCAATGGCCAACTGCGCCGCCTGCCATCGGGGCGCCGAAAGCGGCTATTTCAGCGACGACTGACCGGCGGGCTGTTGCCGTGCCAGAGGTCTCGGGCGAAAGGCCTTGCAAGGGCGCTGTTACGCGGATCGCGCCGGGAAGTCATCTTGTGACGCCCGCGTGACAGCTGGATCGACAAGCGATGCCCCTGCCCCCGACGACCGGGCACTGGCTGGCCCACAACCGGCGCCGACCCGCTGCGGCTTGTTGGCAACCTTTTGCAAGGCACCACATGCTAGCGTGTGGTGCCAGCCGGTTCGGCCCCGAGATGACCTCGCCGGCCAATCCGACTGGCACATGCGGTTGGAAGCCTTGCCCACCTGCAGAGGAGTTATTCACCGAGTAGTCTTTACGGTAGCCGCGCTGAAAAGCAGGTTTCCCTCAGGCAGAATTGTCCTGGTGCCCCCTGAGAACCGATGTCAGATTTTCGCCAAGCTCGTCGCAGAGATAGCCTCCCTCCTGGACGAACAGGCAGGGCAGGCCCAGCCCGGCAATCGCAGCGCCGATCCTGCCAAATCCGGTTGTGGTGACGGCAAGGCCCTTGAACGGATCGCCGACAAAGGCATCCAGCCCAAGCGCCACGACCATCGCGTCCGCGCCAAATGCCCGGATACGCCGCAGCGCCAGATCCAGCGTTGCAAGATAGGCGTCGTCAGCCGTGCCGCGCGCCAGCGGCAGGTTCAGGTTGTAGCCCAACCCGTCGCCCCTGCCCCGTTCATGCGCCTGCCCCCAGAAAAACGGATAGAAGCGTTCGGGGTCCGCGTGGATCGAGACGGTCAGCACGTCGCTTCGATCATAGAAGATCCCTTGTGTCCCATTGCCATGATGCACGTCCACATCAAGGATGGCCGGCCGCAGACCCTTGGCGCGCAACCGTTCGGCCGCGATCGCCGCATTGTTCAGAAAGCAAAAGCCACCGGCCAGATCGCCAAAGGCGTGGTGCCCCGGCGGACGTGACAGCGCATATGCGGATCTCTCGCCTGCCAGAACAAGGTCCGCCCCGGTGATGGCCGTCTGGGCAGACCAGTAGGCGGCCTCCCACGTTCCTTCGGCGATCGGACAGGCTGTGTCTGCCTGATGAAACCCTGCCTGACCGACGGCGGATTTGGGATAGCTGTCGCTGCGGTTGGCGGGGTGGATATTGGGGATCACCTCGTCCCCGGCACCTTCAATGCGTTTCCAACGGGTGTGGATGTTTTCCAGAAAGGTCAGGTATTCCGGCGAATGCAGCGCCGCGATCGGGCCAAGGCCGGCATCGCGTGGTGCCTCGATGGTGCAGCCCGCGTCCTGGGCGCCGGTCAGCAGCCGGTCAATCCGTTCGGCTTGTTCCGGGTTGGGCAGGATCGCGCCGTTGGCCATGAAGTGGCGCGGTTGGTGTTTCCACTGGCGGTCGTCGAAAATGGCTTTCATAGCGTCTCTCTCAGTGTTTCAAGCGCGGCACCGGTCAAAAACATGTTCGTCTCGTCAGGCGACGCGGCAAATCCAAGCCGGTCATAGCTGGCGCGCGCGCCCGGGTTATCGTGATAGACGGTGAGTTTTAGAAAGCGCGCGCTATGTCGCCGCGCGCCTTCCTGCAAGGTGGCCGCCAGCAGGCGACGCGCCAGCCCTTTGCCACGCGCAGAGGCCGCGACCCACAGGTCACTGACGAAAAGCCCCGCCCCCCCGCGCATCGTGGAAAAGACCGGTGCGACCAGAACCACGCCCATGGTCCCTTCGTCGCTGCTGGCAAGCAGCGCGAAACACCCCGACGCCGGTCCGCAGATCGCGGCAGACAGCGTCGCCTGATCGGCCAGGTAGTCATCGCCCAGATCTGTTGCCAGACGGCGCAATGCCGCATCCAGCAGGGGCACGGTGTCCTGCGTCACCGGCGCGATCACAATGCCGTCCATGGTCAAATCCCCGTCCGGTCGGCACCCTTGAGGTGCAGCATCGCGCGGGCCTCATCGGGCGAGGCCACGGTGCGGCCCAGTTCCTCGACGATGCGGCGGATCTTGCTGACCTGTTCGGCATTGTTCCTGGCCAGAACCCCACGCGAGATCATCAGGCTGTCTTCCAGCCCGACGCGGACGTGACCGCCCAGAATGGCGGACAGGGTAATCAGCGGCATCTGGTGCCGCCCCGCCGCGAGCACGGAAAAGGTATAGCCGTCACCAAACAACTTGTCCGCGATCAGCTTCATATGGGTCAGGTTTTCCGGGTCCGGCCCGATGCCGCCCAGCACGCCAAAGACGAACTGGATGAACAGCGGGCCGCCGACCAACCCGCGATCCACGAAGTGCCGCAGCATATAAAGGTGGCTGATGTCATAGCATTCGAACTCGAACCGGGCGCCGCGCTGATCGCCCAGCTCGTGCAGGATATGGGCCATGTCACGCGGGGTATTCTTGAACACCAGATCATCCGAGCCTTCAAGGAACGGCTTTTCCCAGTCGTATTTCCACTCGGTGATCCGCGCGGCCGCCGGATAAAGCGCAAAGTTCATCGTGCCCATGTTCAGCGAACACATCTCTGGTTTCGCCAGTTTCGGCGCGGCAAGCCGGTCGTCCAGCGTCATCGTCGCGCTGCCGCCGGTCGAGATATTGAGCACCGCATCGCAGCGCTGCTTGATCCGCGGCAGGAACGCCATGAAATGCGCCGGATCGGCGGAGGGCCGACCATTGTCCGGGTTGCGGGCGTGCAGGTGCAAGATCGCGGCCCCGGCTTCAGAGGCACCGATGGCATTGTCGGTGATCTCTTGTGCCGTGACCGGCAGGTGGGGCGACATCGACGGGGTATGGATCGACCCGGTGATGGCGCAGGTGATGATGATCTTTGACATGTCCTGTCCTTACCTCGCGCCCGAGTATTGCGGAATTTCGGCCATGTAGCTGGCCAGCGACCGGTCCAGCCGGTCGGTGATGTCGTCCAGCTGCACCTCGTTCACGATCATCGGCGGGCAGACCAGAAAGTGATCGCCCGATGCGCCGCCGCGGGTCCGCCGGGAATAGATGATGAGACCGTTGTCATAGGCGATATCGACCAGCCGGGCATGCGCGTTCAGGTTGGCGGGCAGCGGCGCCTTGGTATTGCGGTCGGCCATCAGTTCGAACGCCATCAGCAGCCCCTTGCCGCGCACATCGCCAATCAGCGGATACCGCTGCATGAGGCCACGCAGCCGATCGCCCAGCCTGTCGCCCATGCGGGCGGCGTTGCCGATCAGGTCGTGTTCCTCGATCTGCTCCAGCACCGCACAGCCCGCGGCACAGGCAAGCGGATTGCCGGCATAGGTGAAGCCGTGGACAAAGCCGCCCGCGCCCATCACCGCCTCGACGATGTCATCGCGGGCGATCATCGCGCCCAAGGGAACATAGCCGCCGCCAAACCCTTTCGAGATCGAGATGAGGTCGGGCACCGTGGCCCAATGCTCGGCGCCGAAAAAGCGCCCGGTGCGGCCGCCGCCGGTCATCACCTCGTCATGAATCAACAAGACACCGTATTGCGTGCAGATTTCGCGAATGCGCTGCATGTAGCCCGCCGGGGGCACCAGCGCGCCGGTCGAGGCACCGCCGACCGGCTCGACGATAAAGGCCAGCACGGTGTCGGGGCCTTCTTCGAGGATCTTGGCCTCAAGCATGTTGGCGTAGTGCAGACCCGTGGCCGGGTCGTCTGCATCCAACCCTTCAAGATAGGCGCGCGGGGCGGGTATCTTGGGCATCCGCTGCATCATCGGGTCGAACGGCGCGGTCATCGGCGCATAGCCGGTGATTGCCAGCGCGCCCAGCGTGCAGCCGTGATAGCTCGGATAGCGCGAGATCACCTTGAACCGCTGTGACTGGCCTTGGGTCAGCGCATACTGACGCGCCATCTTCAGTGTGCTTTCAACCGCTTCAGAGCCGCCAGAAACGAAAAAGATCTTGTTCATTCCTTCGGGCGCCAAGGCGGCGGTCTTGGCGGCCAGTTTCTCGGACGAGTCCGTCTGGAAGTGCAGCCGATAGCCAAAAGTCGACTTGTCCATCTGCGCGCGCATCGCGTCCAGCACGGCCGGGTTCGAATGGCCGATATTGCTGACCATCGCGCCGCTTGAGCCGTCGATATAGCGCTTGCCGCTGGTGTCCCACATATAGATCCCCTCGGCGCGGTCGAGCATGGGGCGGGGTGATTTCGTCTGGTAGAACAGGTTGGTCATTTGGGTCACGCTTTCAGCGACTAAGGTGTTTGCGCAGGAAATTTCGGGTGCGTTCTTCCTTGGGGTTGCGGAAGATCACCGATGGCGGGCCTTCTTCGACCACCACGCCCTGATCCATGAACAACACCCGGTCACAGACCGAGGCGGCGAAATCCATCTCGTGGGTGACGATGATCATGGTCATGTGTTCCTCGGCCAGTTGCTTCATCACCAGATTGACCTCTTCGACCAATTCCGGATCAAGCGCCGATGTCGCCTCGTCGAACAGCATCACCTTGGGCTTCATTGCCAAGGCCCGCGCGATCGCGACGCGCTGTTTCTGGCCACCGGACAGGCGCGAGGGGTATTCGTCGATCTTTTCGGACAGGCCGACCTTGGCCAGCTGCTCTTCGGCCAGCGCGTTGGCATCCGCCTCGGACAGACCCTTGAGCATGCGCGGCGCCAGCGTGATGTTGCCGCGCACGGTCAGATGCGGGAACAGGTTGAAGTGCTGAAACACCATGCCGATGTCCTGACGGACCTGATTGACATGCGCTTCGTGCTGGCGCGGTGGCAGTTTCTTGTTGATCTGCACATCTTCCAGCCAGACCTCGCCCGAGGTCAGCGGATCAAGTTCGTTGATGGCGCGCAGCAGGGTCGATTTTCCGGAACCGGATGGCCCGATGATGGCGACGATCTGGCCGCGCTGAACCGTCAGGTTGATATCGCGCAGCACCTTGAGCGTGCCATAGCTTTTGGCGGCGTTCTTGATGGTGATAAAGGCTTTTCCTGTCGCTTTTTCTGTCGCTTTTTTAGTCGTTTTTTCTGTCATGGCGGCGTTCCTTTCTCAGCGCGAGGCGGCAATGCGGCGTTCCAGACGGCGCAGGCCCGCCTCCAGCGCGAGGTTGACGATGTAATAGCAAAAGGCCGCCGCGAGGTAGAACTCGAACGGACGGTAGGTGCGGCTGATGGCCTGCTGGGCGGCCAGCGTCAGCTCCATCACCCCGATCACCGAGACCAGCGCGGAATCCTTCAAGAGGGCGATCATGTTGTTGCCCATCGGCGGGATCACGGCCCGCACCGCCTGCGGAATCACGATCCGGCGCAGGGTCTGCCCGCGCGACAGGCCAAGGGTGCGCGCACCTTCATACTGGCCCTTGTCCACCGCCAGGATCGAGGCCTGGATCAGTTCGGAATTGTAGACGGCAAAGTGCAGCCCCAGCCCGATCACCCCGGCGACAAAGGCCGGCAGGTCGATGCCGATCTGGATCAGCCCGAAATAGATCAGGAACAGTTGCAGCAGCAGCGGCGTGCCCATGAACAGAAACGCAAAGCCGCGCACCGGCAGACGCAGGGACCAGTGGCCGTAAAGCGCGATCACCGCAAAGACGATGCCGCCGAAAAAGCTGAGCAGACCGGCGACGACCGTGATCGCGATGGTCCAGCCCGCGCCCATCAAGAGCACGCCGAAGTAGCCGGGCACTACCGTGAAATCAAGACCCATGGCGGCCTCCTGTCATATCGTGCGCACCGCTCATGTGATCCGCGCCCGCCGGTCCAGCCAGTTGATGCCGTGACCGACCACATAGATGATGATCATGTAGAGAAGCCCCGACAGCAGGAACATCTCGAACGGCTTGTAGGTCGATCCGATAAAGCGCTGCGCGGTATAGGTCAGTTCGACCACCGAAATCGGTGCGACCAGCGCGGTACCCTTGATCAGCGCGTTGATGTTCACGCCCAGCGGGCGGATCATCATGCGCGCAGCCTGCGGCAGCACCACCTTGCGCATGGTTTCCCAGCGGCTCATGCCCAGCGTGCGGGCGGCCTCGGTCTGGCCCCGGTCAACCGACAGGATGGCGCCGCGGATGGTTTCGGTCATGTAGGCGCCGATGTTGACGCCAAGCGCGATGGTCCCGGCAGAAAAACTGTCCAGCTGGATGCCGATTTGCGGGCCGCCGAAATAGAGGATGAAGATCTGGATCAGCGCGGGCGTGCCGCGAAACACGCTGACATAGGTGGCTGCGATCCAGCGCACCGGTGCCAGCCGCGACAGGCGCGCCGCCGCCCCGAGGGCACCGCAGGTCAGGCCCAGCAAAGCCGTCAAGACCGACAGCTCGATCGTCACCCATGCCGCCTCAAGAAAGAAGGGATAGACCCGCAGGATCAGTTCATAGTCCAAATCACCCGCCTTTCAGTGATGGTCTTGGCGCGGCAGGATCGGCAGCGCGCGGATTTCGCGGATCAGGGCGGTGGTTTCGTCGATCGCGGCATCCAGAAACCGCTTTCCGGTCTCGGGGTCGGCCACGGTCGGGTCGCCCATGGTGCCGTCGGGGGACACAGCCGACCACCAGCGCATCAACATCGCGCCGCCGCCGCCGCCGGCCAGATCGAGGTTGAAGAACTTGCTGTCGGGGTTGTGCAGGTTTTGCACTGCGGATTTTTCGATATGCACGCGCTCGGGATGCAGATGCATGTACATCGCCGCCTCGAACTCTCCGGCATGGGCGATGCCGCCGATTTCGGATTTTCGCACCGCGTTGATCCGCGCCGACATCAGGTTCCAGTAAGAGGCCGACACGCAGATGATCCCCGTCTCGATCACCGTCTTGCGCGCGGCCAGATCAAGGCACGGATGGTTCGAGCCGTGCGAATTCAGCAGCAGGATGCGGCGGAACCCGTGATGGGCCAGCGACTTGGTGATGTCGGTGACAAAGGCGATCAGCGTTTCGGGCTGAATCCAGATGACCCCCGGAAAATCCTTGTGGTGTTCGTTGAAACCGTAGGGCACCGGCGGCATGACAAAGACCTCGTCCGGGGCCGCCTTGGCCACACCTTCGGCCACGGCCATGCCCAGCACCGTGTCGGTGTCCAGCGGCATGTGCGGTCCGTGATCCTCGGTCGCCGAGACGTTCAGGATGACCACGCGATCCTTGTCGGCATCGCGCACATCTTCCCACGTCAGATGGCCGTATGTCGTTGTCATGAAGATGACCTCGCAAGAGGGATGCGCCTGCCGGGGACCGCCCGGCAGGCAGACAGGTTCAGCGAATGTCGCCGCCGACCCATTCGTTGGCGATGGCAAGATAGGTGCCGTCCGCCATCATGTCGTCCAACGCCTTTTGCATGGCGGCGGCCAGATCCGGGTTGCCTTCACGGATCGCGATGCCGGCACCGATCGGCTCGGCCGCGGGATCGTTGATCATCGCCAGATCATACTGCCCGGCCTTCATCGCGAGCATCACGGGGATCGAGTCGTTCACGATGGCATCGACGCGGCCGTTGTCGAGTTCCAAAAGCAGTTCGGGCAGGCCCTTGTAGGTGTTGATGTCATAGCCCTGATCGCGCGCCCATTGTTCATGCGTCTCGCCCAGGGTGACGCCGACCTTGGCATCGGCAAGCTGCGCGACGCTGGTGATGTCGGACCCGGTCTTGGTAAAGATCGCCCGCTTGGTGTTGTAGTAGGGGCCGACGAAGTCGATCACCTTGTCGCGCTCTTCGGTGATCGACATGGAGCCGACGACCGCATCATACTTGTTCGCCAGCAGGCCACCGATGATGCCGTCCCATGCGGTGGTAATGATCTCGGTCTTCAGCCCCATGCGCTTGGCAATTTCGGTGCCGATGGCCGGGTCAAAGCCGACGACCTCGTTTTGCTCGTTGACGAAGTTGAAGGGCGGATACTGACCGCTCATCGCGATGCGCAGCACGCCGCGCTCTTGGATACCGGCAAGCTCGTCCGCGTTGGCCGCAAGCGGCGCGACGCCCAGCCCCAACATGGCGACGGTGCCAATCAGGACGCTGCGGCGCAGGATGTTCATGGATTTCATCATGTCTGTTTTCCCTGTTGTTATCGTTTTCTTCGACCCGCGCAGGCTGAGTCGCGGCCCAAAGTCCTTATGACTGACAGGTTGCGTTGCGTTGCTGCATAGGGCAAATAGATAATCAAAATCCCAATGATTGACGAAATCTATGCTAAAACCATACGAACAACGCTTTCCATGGAATCTGGACTGGAATTTGCTGCGCACGTTCATGGTCGTGGTGGATGAGGGCGGCATCACGCCGGCGGCTCATTTTCTGGGCCTGAAGCAACCGACGATCAGCGCGGCCCTGAAACGGCTTGAAGATATCATCGGGCGCAAGCTGGTTCACCGCACGCCCAAACACTTCAGCATCACGCCCTGGGGTCAGGTTCTCTATGGCGAGGCCAGCGCGATTTTCGGCGCGGTCGCCCAGCTTCCCGACCTGTTGGATGGGCTGGAAGACGAGGTCTCGGGCCAGATCAGCATCGCGGTCGCCAGCCATGTCGTCTGCCCGCATTTCGATGCGGTCCTGGAACGCTTGAACCTGCGCTTTCCGAAGGTGAGCTATACGATCTCGACGATGGACAGCACCGAGGTGGTCGTACAGTTGCAGCAAAACCGCTTCAGCCTGGGTATCTGCCTTGTGCGGCAGCCGCCAACCGGTCTCTCGGCGCGGGTGCTTTACCGCGAATACTTCGGCTTGTTCTGCGGTCCGTCGCATCGGCTGTATGGCCGTGATGACATTGAGGTCGCCGAGTTGAAGGACGAAGACGTGGTTTCGTTCCAGACCGATGATCTCGACGGTCCACTTTGGGAGGTGGCGCAGATGCGCAGGCGTCTGGGCATGCGGCCCGAGCCAAAAGGCCTGTCATCGAACCTGCCCGAGGTGCGGCGCATGATCGTTGCCAATATCGGCATCGGGGCGCTGCCGGTGCATGTCGCGCGGCGCGATCAGCAGTCGGGCCTTTTGTGGCAGGTGCCACCCTACAAATCCCTGCCAGCCGTCGATATCAACATGCTGACCAACGCCAGACGCAGCATGAACCGTGCCGAAAAGGCCCTGCTCGAGATGCTGAACGCCGAACTGGACGCCGTGCCACTGGCAAAGCGCACCTACAGCGCTTAGCCCCCGGCCGCATTTCACCCCCGCAATGACCCTGTTGACGCAGGGCTAACAGCGCCGCGATTGCGTTTCCACCCACCGCGAATGCGGCTTTGGATGTCAGCGGAAAACCGGCATCGCCCCGCTACCGCGTCGCGCGCACAAAATTCATCCGGCCACCGATGAATGGACCCGATCTGCCGCGACCCCGAATGCCGCAGTGCCCAAGGGCATCGACAATGGGAACGCTTTGGTGCGAAGGCACGCCGAACCGGCCATGAACAACCGCTCGGAACGGCCCTGCCCTTCACGTTTGCCGTGGCGCGCGCGCCCCTGCCCCGGATCGGCTCCACACGGGACATCCTGAAGAAAAGGCCCCGAACCTGTCTTTTCTTGCCTCCGCAAGGGGCAAATCGGGCCCGGCGCCGCGTGCAAGAAGATCATTGATCGCGCCGCCATGCCGCGCGTCAGCCGTCCGGCGGACGTGCGGGGATCACCTCCACCGACATCATCAAGGCGCAGGTCGGGCGCGAGATCAGGATCAACAGGGACGGCAAAGGCACATCGCACGACACGTCTTGGTCCAATGGCCTTGGCAGGTCGCCAAAGACCAAAAGCTTCCTCTGAACGCCCAAGCCAGCGCCCCGACAACAGGCGCATCGACCGGGCACAACATCGGCTTTTGCAGCAGGCAACGCCCACATCCATCGCTAGCCCCCGAGGCAAGCTTGCGTCGACCCGCCGGTGCCGGTGACAGCGTGCGAGGCGGAAATCCTCCGAGGCGACGCTCCGGCCCCGTTCAGACGGATCGGGCGATCTGATGGTCGAGCCTGTTGCAGCCGCATTGTCCTTGCGTCGTTCGTTTGCTATCAGCGGCCATACCAGATCTCCGGGTCAACGGTGCTGGTCATCTGAAAGCTCTTGATATGACACTTTTGAAGTTGGCAGCCTACGAGCAGCCGCTGAAGTGGGTCGCCCTTACATTAGGTCTTTGCAGCACGGTTTCCATCGTTCAAGATTGGCAATTGGCCGCCATGATGTTTGGATTACCATTTTGTTTGATATGGATTTTCTGCGCTTGGCTCAAAACGGAACGACAGCTGAAATATATCAACATCGTATTTTCTGCTCTCTATGTGTATGGGATTGCCCGGTATCTTCTGTCCGGCACCTGACACCGTCAGATCCTGCAAGGTGGCGCAGTTTCGCGCTGACGACGGGTGCGGTGCGGGTTCCGGTCGCCGTCACGCGCGACGAGGCCTGCCGCACCCTTCAATACCGCATTCTTGCAGCGTCGGATCTTTGCCTTGCAAACGCCATGGGCCACCGCCAATTCCGATGATCTGCGCCCGCCCTGAAAGGGCTCTGACGCCATCCGCCCCGTGACAATCGCGCCAAGGCTCCTGCGGTTCGACAGGTCTGTTCTTCCGTTTGCCAGACACCGGCAGAGGTCAAATCGCGGCCTGCGTCAGTGTCGGATTTTCGGCGACACTCGCACAGCCGCACGGAACGCGCCCCGGGCACGGGCTTTTGGCACCCACCAATTGTGGTGACAATTTCGTCGGACTCGCGTAAAAGGATAGTAGGACAAGCCAACGCACCAAGCAGTTCCAATTCATTTTGGAAGCCTGTTTTACAGGACATGAAATCAAATGTCGTGGCTCGCATCATCGCAAGATGTCGCGACCGCCCCACGTGACACCGCACGAAACGATAGCGCGGGCACTTCCGTTGTTTCTGGCGCGCTACCGTCTATCGTGCAACCGAAAGGTGGCGGCGCGATCAAGGGCATAGGCGAGAAATTCGCCGCCAATCCCGCGACCGGCAGCGGCACGATGAACCTGCCCATCGCGCTCAGCCCCGGGCGGTCCGGGTTCGGGCCAAGCCTGTCCTTGTCCTACGATTCGTCGACCGGCAATGGCCCCTTCGGATTCGGCTGGTCGCTGTCCCTTCCAAGCATCGGGCGCAGGACAGCCAAGGGCGTGCCACACTACAATGACGATGGCGAAAGTGACGTCTATGTCATGTCGGGCGCCGAAGATCTGGTCCCCGTGCTGAAACGGGATGGCGGCAGGCACGAAGACAGGGACAGCGCACCGGACCATGTCATTCACCGCTATCGCCCCCGGGTCGAGGGGCTTTTCGCGCGCGTGGAACGCTGGACCCATGGGGTCAGCGGGGCGATCCACTGGCGCACGATCACGCGCGAGAATGTGACAACGCTTTATGGCCTGACGGGCAACAGCCGCATTGCCGACCCGGCCCGACCGGACCGGGTGTTTCGCTGGCTGCCGTGCCAAAGTTTCGACGACAAGGGCAATGCGATGGTCTTCGACTATGCCGCCGAAGACGCCGCCGGACTGGATCTGTCGCTTGGGTCCGAGCGCACGCGCGAGCGCCGGGCGCAGCGCTATCTCAAGCGCATCCGCTACGGCAACCGCGTCTCGCGTCTGATCGACCCCGATCTGGCGCGGGCCGAATGGCTGTTCGAGGCCGTCTTCGACTATGACGAGGGCCATGTCGCGGCCTTGCCGTCAAATCCGGACGATCACCGCTATATCCGCGCCAGCGACCGTCCGACCCGACCATGGCCGACCCGGCCGGATTCGTTCTCAGACCATCGTGCCGGGTTTGAAATACGAACTCACCGCCGCTGCCACCGCGTGCTGATGTTCCACAATTTCGCCGAGCTCGGCCCCGAACCCTGCCTCGTCCGCAGCACCGAGTTTCATTATGACGACGCCGCCCTGCCCTTCGCCACCATCGACGAAGAACTGGATCATGCCGGCAGCACCCGTATCGCGTCCTTTCTTTGCCGCGCCACCCAAGCGGGCCATGTCCGCAAGGACGACGGGCGCTATCTGACCGCGACTCTGCCGCCCGTGGAATTCACCTACAGCAAGGCCCGCATTGACGACACCTTGCGACGCCTGGATCAGAGCAGCGCCGAAAACCTGCCCGTCGGCGTTGGCGGACAGGTTCAATGGGTCGACCTTGACGGCGACGGTGCGCCGGGCATCCTGACCCGCCAGGGTGGCGCGTGGCACTACAAGCCAAATCTCGGCGGTGGCCGCTTTGGCCCCGCGCGGGCCGCGCCGACACAACCGGCGCCGGACAAGGCCCGCTCCGGCGATCGCTTCATGGACCTGTCCGGCGACGGCCAGCTGGACCTGGTGACCTTCGACGGACCCCTGCCGGGATTTTACGAACGGGACCCGCAGGGCGACTGGCAATCCTTCAGGGCTTTCGGCACGCTGCCACGGCTGGACTGGAACGACCCGAATTTGCGGCTTGTCGATCTTAGCGGCGACGGCTTTGCGGATGTGCTGATCACGCGGCCAAACGAACTGGTCTGGTATCGGTCGCTGGGGGAAGCGGGGTTTGCCCCGGCCGAGACCGTGCACCACGATTGGGCGGGCGCGGACGGGCCGCAGCTTGTCTTCGCAGAGGGTCGGGGCACGGTTTTTCTGGCCGATATGAGCGGCGATGGCCTTTCGGACCTCGTGCGCATCAACAACGGCGAGGTCTCCTATTGGCCCAGCCTTGGTCACGGGCGCTTTGGCGCGCGCGTCAGCATGGATGGTGCACCGTGGTTCGATACCGCCGATCACTTCGACGCGCGGCGCATTCAGTTGGCCGATGTCGATGGCTCTGGCACGACGGATATCCTCTACCTTGCCGGCGACGGGGCGCGATTCTATTTCAACCTCTCGGGCAATGGCTGGAGCCATGCCCGCCGCCTGCAGCATTTTCCGCCGATCAGCAGCGTCAGCACCGTCGCCACGGCCGATCTTTTGGGCAACGGCACCGCCTGCCTTGTCTGGTCAACCGCCCTGCCCGCCAGCGTCAATGGCCCGCTTAGCTACATCGACCTGATGGGGGGGCAAAAGCCGCATTTGCTGGTCGTTACCCGAAACAACATGGGCGCCGAAACCCGCGTTCATTACAGCCCTTCGACACGGTTCGCCTTGGCCGACAAGGCCGCCGGCAGGCCCTGGATCACGCACCTGCCGTTCCCGGTGCATGTCGTCGAGCGCGTCGAAACCATCGACCATATCGGCCGCACCCGATTTGCCGCGCGCTACAGCTATCACCACGGACATTTCGATGGCGAGGAACGCGAATTTCGCGGCTTCGGCATGGTCGAGCAGACCGATACCGAGGAATACGCCGCCCTCACTGCCGATGGCAAAGCGCCGGCGCAGAACATCGAACACTATTCGCATGTGCCCGAGGTGCTTACGCGCAGTTTCTTCCATACGGGGATCGACATCGGCGGTGAACACGTGTCGGACTATTTCGCGGGATTTCTGGGGCCGCACGACTCGGGTGAATACTTTCGCGAACCCGGGCTTGACGATGCCGCGGCGCGCGCTCTTCTGCTACCCGATACCACGCTTCCGCCCGGCCTTTCGGCCGAGGAGCGCCGCGAAGCCTGCCGGGCGCTGCGGGGGTCTTTGCTGCGGCAGGAAATCTATGCGCTTGACGGAGGGCCCCGGTCCGAGCTGCCTCATGGCGTGACCGAACGCAGTTATGCGGTGCAAAAACTGCAGGATCGCGGATCCAACCCCTATGCGGTCTTTCTGGTCAGCAGCCGCGAAGAAATTGCCTACAGCTACGAACGGGCCGTGGTTCGGGTCCGCGACGGGGCCATCAGCACCGATCCGAAGAACCCGAAGGCCTGCGCCGCGCTCGACCCGCGCGTGGCCCACACGATCACGCTGGAAACCGACCGCTATGGCACGGCGCTCAAGGTTGTGACCATCGGCTATGGCCGCCGCCACAGCGATCTTTCGCTGCCGGAAGCGGTTCGCGCGGCGCAGGCCGAGGTGCATGTCACCTACGGTGAAACCCGGATGACGGCGGCTGTCGATCGGCCGGACGACTGGCGCACCCCGGCGGCATTCGATCAGCAAAGCCACGCCCTGACAGGATATATCCCGACTGGGCCCGGCGGGCGCTTTCAACCCTCGGATTTCGGGCGGACCGCCCGCGATGGCCGCTTTACGCTGCACGCCGATGCCGAGGTTCCCTATGAAAGCCCCGCCCTGCCGGGTCGGTGCCGCCGCTGCCTCAGCCGAAAGGTGACGCTGTATCGGCGCGATGACCTGACCGGGCCGCTGCCGCCGGGCGAACTTGGCGCACTGGGGCTGGGCTACGAAACCTACACTCTGGGCCTGACACCGGGTTTGGTCGCATCGATCTACGGTGACCGCCTGACCGACGACATGCTTGTGTCCGCAGGCTACCGCCCGCTTTACGACGCGGGGTGGTGGGTGCCCTCGGGCAGGGTCTATTTTTCGCCCGATAGCGATGACACCCCCGAAACCGAATTGGCGCAGGCACGCGCTGCGTTCTTTCTTCCCAAACGGGCGCGCGACCCGTTCCACCGCGCCGACGCGCCGACGGAAAGCCGCGTGCGCTATGACGACTACGCGCTTCTGGTGGCGGAAACCCTTGATGCTCTTGGCAGTCGCGTCACGGTCGGCGAACGGGGGCCGGGCGCCCACGACCCGGTGACTCGCGGCGGCCAGGACTATCGCGTATTGGCGCCCGCTCTGGTGATGGATGCCAACCGAAACCGGATCGCCATGGCGTTTGATGCGCTAGGCCGGGTGGCCGGCACGGCGGTGATGGGCAAACCTGAGGAAACCTTGGGCGACCGCCTCGATGCGGCATTCGAGGCGACACTTTCGCCGGCGCAGGTCGCCGCCTTCGTGGCCGACCCCGATGCCGCCGCGCCGCGGCTTTTGCAGGGCGCCACCAGCCGCATGGTCGAGGATGTGCACGCTGTTGCCCGCGCCCGTGTTGCCGGACCGCCCCAGCCGCTCGTCGCGGGCACCATCACGCGGCAAACCCACCAAAGCGACCTTGCCCGCGGCGCCACATCGCCGCTGCATATCACGCTGGCCTATTCGGATGGTTTTGGCCGCGCCATCCAGATGAAACTGCCCGCCGAGCCCGGCCCCGTGCCGGAACGCGGAAGCGATGGCCAGATTGTCGTCGGCCCCGACCGCCAGCCCGTGATCTCCAACACGCCGGCGCCCCGCCGCTGGACCGCAACAGGCTGGACGATCTTCAACAACAAGGGCAAGCCGGTCCGCAGCTACGAGTCCTTCTTTACCGACACCCACCTGTTCGAGTTCGACCTGCGCATCGGCCAAAGCCCGATCCTCTTTTACGACCCGATGTCCCGTGTCGTCGGAACGATCTTTCCCAACCAGACATGGAACAAATCGGTTTTCGGCCCGTGGCGCGCTGAAGTCTGGGACGTGGCCGACACGCTGCGGCTCGACCCTGCCACCGACCCTGACTTGGGCGATTATTTCGCGCGTCTGCCGACCTCGGATTATCGCCCCGGCTGGTACGCCAAGCGCATCGATGGCACGCTTGGCCCGCGCGAGCGGCAAGCGGCCGAAATGTCCTCCATCGCCGCCGCCACGCCCAGCGTGCTCCAGTCCGATTCGCTGGGGCGCACGATCCTGACCACATTGCACAACCGCATCCCGGACGGCGGCGGCACCCGCGCGGAGTTTCCCACAACCCACACGACACTCGACATTCAGGGCAACCAGCGCGAAATCCGCGACGCGCTGGGCCGCCTCGTGATGCGGTATGACTACGATCTTCTGGGCACCCGGATTGCCACCCAAAGCATGGAGGCGGGGCAACGCCGCATCCTCAACGACATCTCCGGCAAGGCGCAATACGCCTGGGATGATCGCGGCCACGCATTTCGCACCGCATATGACGTTCTGCGCCGCCCGGTCGCCTCGTTTCTTCGTTCCGGTGCCCCCCCTGAAATCACCCTGACGCAGACTGTCTATGGCGAAGCCCTCGCCGACCCCGAGGCACGAAACCTGCGCGGCCGCGTGACCGAAATGCGCGATCAGGCGGGTCTGGTCACCACCCACGCCCACGATTTCAAGGGCAACGCGCTGTCGAGCACCCGGCAACTGGCGGCGCAATACCGTGGTGCCATCGACTGGTCTGACACACCCGCTCTGGCGCCGGAACGCTATACCAGTCAAACCCGTTTCGATGCGCTGGACCGGCCGATCCAGATGATCCCGCCGCAAAGCGGTCGTGGCGGCGGCATCAGCGTGGTCGAACCGCGCTACAACGAAGCCAATCTGCTGGAGCGGTTGACCGTCTGGCTGGATCGATCCGCGGCCCCCGAGGGCCTTCTGACCGGCGGGCCCGACACCCCCGCGCCCGTCGGCATCACGGGTATCGACTATGATGCCAAGGGCCGGCGCCAGCGGGTTGACAACGCCAACGGCACCGTAACGCGGTATCACTACGACCCGCTGACCCTGCGCCTTGTCCGGCTGCATGTCGACAACGTCGGCAAGACCATTCAAGACCTGCGCTACATCTACGACGCGATGGGCAACGTTGCCCATATCGCCGATGCCGCGCAGCGGGACGTGTTTTTCCGCAACACACGCGTCTCGGCCACCGCCGACTATGACTACGATGCGCTCTATCGGCTGACCCGCGCCACCGGGCGCGAACACCTGGGAACCTCCGGTCGGGCGCGCCCGACCGGGCCGGATGACGGCCCACCGATGCTGCTGCAAGCCGAGGACGGAACAGCGCTGGGCCGCTACACCGAAAGTTATGCCTACGACATCGCGGGCAATCTGACGCGGCTGCGCCACCACAGCGCGGCCGATGCGACCGGCGGATGGACCCGGACCTTTTCCTACGATGAGGCCAGCCTTCTGGAACCCGGCGTTCGGTCCAACCGGCTCAGCCGCACGATCACTGGCGATACGACCGAGGAACACGGGAACTACGATGCCCATGGCAACATGCAAGCCTTGCCGCATCTGGAGGAAATCGCCTGGAACCACGCCGACCAGTTGCGGATGACCCGGCGGCAGGCGGGCACCGGGGGGGCGCGAACCTGGTATGTCTACGACGGCGCCGGCGAACGGCTGCGCAAGGTCACCGAGGGCGCCGATGGCACCATCCGCGAAGAACGCATCTACCTTGGCGGGTTCGAGATTTACCGCCGCTACGGGGCGGACCCGCTGACCCGCGAAACCTTGCACGTGATGGACGACAAGACCCGGGTTGCACTGGTCGAATCCCGCGTCGCCGGTGCCGAGCCGGGCAAACCGCCCCGGCTGATCCGCTACCAGCTGGGCGATCAGCTTGGCCATTCAAGGATCGAGCTTGACGAAAACGCCCGCCTGATCAGCGCCGAGGAATTCAGCCCCTGGCGCAACACCACCTGGCACGCCGTCGACAGCCTGACCCAGACCCCCAAACGCTACCGCGCCGGACAGGAAAGGGACGACGAGACGGGCCTCTACTACCACGGCGCAAGGTACTACGCGCCCTGGCTCTGCCGCTGGATCAGCGCGGATCCGGGTGGGCTGGTCGATGGGCTGAATTTGTACCGCTACGCTCGGAACAACCCGGTGAACAACACGGATTCCTCAGGCATGTTCTGCGACCCCACCTCGCAATCCTGTGCCGACCCGACAGAACCAACCGAACGCGAAGAAGCGTTGCAGCAATCCTTGCCAGAAAACGAACGCTACTTGCCGCCGCCACTTTTGGTAAGCGAACCTGAAATTGCGCCAGTGCGAACAGTTCAGTCGCACGCTCCTAGCGGCCCCACCTGGGAACTCGGACCCCGTGGCGAGCATATCCCCACGGCGAACTACCAAGGGGGAGAGTTGCGCCCCTTGAACCAATACACCAAACCCTTTGCCGTCATGTACGCCCAGCAGGGCAATTACGAAGCCGCAGAGCTGGCCGAGAACTACCTTTGTGCGACCTGCCACGTCCTGACCAAGGTGGACCCGCGAGACTTCAGTATCGGCGGATATTCCCGCGCATGGCAGAGGGGCTATATTCAGGGCTTTATCGAAATCCCGTTGAAGGCCAATCCCATCGGCGGGGCGTGGGAAATAGGCGTCAGCGGCGGGCAGGCAATTACTGGGGAAAGCTCGGGGCTCCATATCGGCAACATCAGCAGTTTCATGGTGGACAAGCACTGGGATGTCGGCAGAAAACTGTCCGGCAGCGAGCGCGCGTGGGAAGCAGGTACATTTGTCGTGGGCGCGGCCACGCTCGGTTTGGCAGCCCGCGGTGGAAGCCCGTCTTCGCCCGGAACCGGGGCGTTCTCGGAAGGCACCGCAGGCGGCACCGGGTTGGGACGGTTGGCGTCCGCAGAGATCAATGTTTCTGAAAGGGGTCTTGCGTTGGTCGAAAGTCACCTTGCGAAGTTCGGAGACGTCCCTGAAAACGCGGCAATGATCGCCAGATTACGGGCAGCGATGTCCCAGGGGCGCAAGATTTCCGGCGCGGATGCGAGCTTTTACATGCATGAAGCCAACGAGGCGACTCGCATGTCGCGATTGATGCAAGGTGGCGGGATGTCATTCGAAAATGCCTACGACGTAGCGCATGCGGCCGCACTACAGAAATACGGGGTTTCACCGTTCAGCGTTTACCACCCGGATGTCGTTTCGGCATTGCCCGGACATTTCAACGACAACTGGTTCAATTTCTGGAATATTTCAAGATGATAAGAACATACAAAATATCAAACACACAGACAGTCCGAGTTTGGATTGATGAAATCCCTGACGCGGAATATGTCAGCGCGTCGGTTTTACGGAAAGATATCCCCTGCGAGTTCTCAAGCGAAATCACCGGCTCATTCGTGGCAATAGAGCGAACGGTCATAACCGGAGCAAGAAAGCTCTATGGGTTGCTGGGAGGCAGCTTCAGGCCAATGAAGACCGCTTATTGCAGATTGGAAACAGGCATGTCTGCAGACGATCCGGAGGTCGGCTCTCGGGCTTTGTCGCGATCCGAGACTTCGATCATAAAAGGCCTTCCGAGTGAATATGGACAAGCGGTCATGGAAGGTGCCTTGAAGTTTCAGGGCTTCAAATCAGGACATGTCGTATTTGACCACGCATGTCATACCGCCATTGGATCATCGCCAGTGCATTTTGCCCAGATCGCGTATGCCACCGTCACTATGTTGTTTTCCGGATCATCAAGAAACGAAGCGGATCTATCGGACAAGGTGAAAGAGCTCTTTTCGCAGTGATAAAACGCAAGTTCTGATCGTCGTTATAACAGGAGATACCAATGCCCAGCGTCATTCTCCGCCTCCTCCCCACCAACCCGGTCACGGGAGCAGACTTTACCGACTATCTCAACGGCCTGACCATCGAGGTCCATGAACTGTCATTGGCCGACCCGACCGGACAGGGACCGGCGGCCGGGTCGGCAAGCTACCTTGCGCCGGTGCTGCCGGCCTCGCCCTCGGCCGACCCCCTGCCGCAGCCCGACGCGAACACGCGCATCACCCAGCATTTCAGCATCACACCTGCCGGGCTGGGCGTTTTTCAGCGAAACATGTTCGCGGTCGCGACGGCCGTCGTCGAAATACCGGCCCCAGCCCCGGGCGGCGAACATGAAACCGCCGACATTCGACTTGTCATCACGCGCGGCGGATCCGAGATCCTCCACCGGCGGCAGTATTACAACGTGCCCGTCTCGAACGCTGCATTGCCGGGCGATCCGAACACCTTTGCCGGCCTCGATCCGGTCAGTCTCCATCTGCAACTGCCCGGTCCGGGTGCGGCGACCGGCCCCACCGTCACTGTCCCCGAGGACGGCGGCGCCCCGAATTACACGCAATTGCGCACCGCCATCGAAGACGTGCTGAATGACGAACCCGGCAATCTGGCGGGCATTGCCGATCTGACGCTCAAGGCGGCGCGCCACATCGCCCGCGAAATCACCTGGGATCGCGGCGCCTTTCCACTGCCGGAATCCGACCGGTCGCTGGAATCTATGTTCACCGGCCCCCACAATGCCGACAGCGACGAGGAACGTGACCGACGCCTCTTTGAGGGCGACCTCGTCACCTATTACGTCGGTCACGACGGCGAGGCGGATCGCCTGACCAACTTCGTCTTTGCCATGTCCGCCGCGATCTGGTGCGAAAGAAACAGCGCCGCCGCCGTACGGGCGGGGTTCGTCTTTCCGGTCTTTCCAAGCCAGCCAGACAGGTTGACCAAGGCGCATCTGACCCGTAACGGCGGCGGCCCGCTAAACCCGCCCTTCACGGTCACGGCGGAATATTTCTATGCGCTGACAGCGCTTTTGCCGCCTCAGGTCGCGCGCCAGCAGCGCTATGACATCGCCATCCTGCAGGCCGTCCCGCAACTCACCGTCGCCTTGACACAGGCCATCGACGACGGGGTCTTTTCCGAGCCCGCCGGGCTTACCCGCTTTCAGGCGGCGCGGCGGCTTTGGTCGCTGGGCCTTGCCGCCGAACCGAACGTGCCCTTCTGTCCGCTGATCGCAGGCAGCAATGCCGAGGCGCTGGTCACCGCGTGGCTGGCCGTCACGACCGAAACCACCGACGTCTTCTGGAATTCCCTCACCCTCGCCGAGACCACGGGACATCTGGAAATCGTGCTAAGCGCTGTCACCCATGCGCATGTTCCGCTCATGGCCGCGATCACTACGCCGCCCTTCGCCGTCACCGACGTATTCGACCTGTCGAACCGCACCAATCAGGCCTGGCTGGCGCTGTTCACGGGCGATGCGACGCTCCTGCCTGCGTTTACTGCGCCGGGGACAGTGGCGGAACGGTCGGACGCCTTCGTGCGCAATCTGCGCCGGTTTTTCGACGTGTCGCTGACTGTCGATCCGCATATCCCGCTTGCGGCGGGAAGCCTGCCGATGCTCGACCGATCGCCGGGCAACATTGTCGACGCGCTGCTGGCGCAGATGCCCGGTTTCGATTTCACCGGCTGGAACGCGGCCAATCTTGCCGCAGCGCTCGCCGCGATCCTGCCGGGCGAGCCTGAAGCTCAGGCGCAGGTCGCCGACTGGCTGGCGTGTATCCGCGACGTTCTGGCCCTTACCGCCGGGATCGTGCCCGACGCTCTACGGTTTTCCGTGACCGAGGCGCTTTGGGCGCGTGGCATCCTCAAGGCTTCCGATCTTGACGGCATAACCTTTGAGGACCTGCGCGATGCCCTGCGCGGCAGCGTTGCCTTTGACCATGCCCAGCCGATCTGGGCCAATGCCGGCGCCAATGGTGCCGTGGTGGTGGTGCCGTCGGGGCCATTCACACCGATCAATCCCGACGGGTCGCTGACCAATTGCATCGCGCCCAAACATCTGTCGCCGCTGGGGCCCGTCGCCTATCTCAAGGAGATCTTGCAGGTCTCGCCCCTCTCGACCTGCGACGATCCGCTGCCCGACGACCAGAACGCGACGCTGTCCCACCTGCTGGGCAACCGCCGCGGGCCGTTGGGCGACCTGCTGGCGACCGCGTCCAACCTCTGCACGCAGATCCCGCAAATCGACCTTGTCAACGAAAGCCTGGAGGCTCTGGTCGCCATCGGCGGTGGCGTCGGCGTGCTCTACAACACCGCGGCCGACACGTTGGGCGGCCATCCATTGAATACGGCGGCGGAGCCAGTGGCCGAAGCCCATGATGCGGCCACCTTGTTCTGCGCCCTGCCCGAACATTCGACCCCCGCCACGCCCACGACCGAGCCTGGCGCCTGGTCGGTGCTTCGGCAGGATTTCACCGGCTGTGCGCTGCCCTACAATCAGCCGACCGACATCGCCCGAACCTATCTGGCCCAACTGGGCAGCAGCCGGTTCGCCACCATGCGCCATTTCCGCCGCCACATCACCGAATACGTGCTGGACCCGGTCCATGAACCCGCCGAATTCCGCTCGCATCTGTGGCGCTACCCCCTGCGCCACGACATCGCGGTCGAGTATCTGGGCCTGACCCCCGAGGAGGACGCGGCACTTTTCCGCCCCGGCAGGGTCGGCCCGGCGACGCTGCCGCTGCAATTCGGCTTTGCGCAGGGCGATGCCGGCTGGCTGGACGAAATCGTGCATCTGCCGGTATTTCTGGACCGCACGTGCCTCAGCTATTGCGAATTTCTCGAGCTGTGGAAATCGGGCTTCGTCGGGTTCGACATTCGCCACCGCCGCGAACGCAGCCTGCCCGATTGCGAACCGTGCTGCCTCGACGAGTTCTTCATCACCTTCACCGATCCGGCCGATCCGGTCGCCGCGCTCAAGCTTCTGAACGCCTTCATTCGGCTCTGGCGGCGGCTGAAGGCGCAGGGCCACCCCGTCACCTTCGCGGAACTGGCGGACATCGCAGATGTGCTTGGCATGTTCAACGGCACCACGGCGAATGCCGATTTCATCCGTCAACTGGCCGCTCTGTTGTTGCTGCGGGCGGACTTCAGCCTGCCGCTGACCGACGGCAGCACGCCCGCACCGGGCGCGACGCGCGCCGAGCGCACTCATGTTTTGGCGTTCTGGGTGCCCGGGTCTTCGAAATTCGACTGGGCGGTCGAGAAACTCCTCTACGCTATCCAGAAGTATGCGATGGCGAGCTTCGACTGCGCCTGCCGGCCGCCAGAATTCCTGAAACTGCTGCAAGACAATTTCGACGCGCTGTCACTGATGGCGGGGTTCGATCCGGCAAACCCCGCCGCGACATGGAGCGCCAACCCGGCCTGCACGCTGACGTTTGCCGAAGTCTTGGCCAAGATCTATGCCTCCGACTTTCAGGTCGGCGAACTTTTGTTCCTGTTCACCACAGATCCGCAGCTTCAGGGCGGCGAGCCCTTTCCGCTGCAAACCGCAAACGAGGCGCGCGACCTGCCCTTTGATCTGCCTGACGATGACGAGGGCAACAGCCTTTTTGCCCTGCGTGATCGGCTTTTGGCCGTCGAGGCGGGTGACGGCGCCACCCTGACATGGGCCGCCATGGAGGCGGTGTTGGCGACCCGCTTCGCGATGCCGATGCCGCCGGCCAGCACACGCTGGCTGAACTTCGGTCAGCATTTCTTTCCCGGCATTCTGGCCGCCGAGGGTCTGCCCGTCACTGCCGCGGATCGCCGCTATGACGAGCCGCTTGCCGCCACTTCGACGCCGATGTGGAATACCGGCGGCGGCCCGTTCCGTCACGATCCCGCGGCGGGAACCTTGTCGCTTGAAGTCGGCTTCACCGACGCCGCCGTCATCGCCAAACTGGCCCGCATCCGCCAATTGTCGGCGCAAGAGCGCGATGCTGTCAGCACGCTCTACTATCGGCCGCGCGCCGATCTCGTGTTCTTCTCGTTCCTTTTCGACAGCCAACTCGAAGCCGAGGCGCGACTGATCGAAGAACACGACGAATCCGCCCGCTGGGGCTGGTTCCAGCAGTCATTTGCGCGCTTTCTTGCGCGGTGCGATGCCATCGCGGCTCATCTGGCCAACCATGTCGCCTCGGTCACTGGACATCACAAGGCCGACGGCCCGGAAACTGCTTTGCTGCTGCTGCGCCACCTCTGGGCGTCCGAAAACCGCGCCCAGACCCCGTGGGAGAATGACAACGGCACGCCGCCTCTGGTCAGCTGGGGGCCTCAGCCGAACGGCGGCGCGTTCCATGCGCTGCTGGGCGTGGTCGGCACCGGCATGCTGGCCGAATACCGCAGCACCGCCGGTGTTCTGCGCTGGCGCGAGGTCCGGGGCGGGATCGACGCGTTCGGCCGCGCCGAAAACGCCGCCAATTCGCCAGTTCCGACCGTGATCCCGGCAATGAATGCCACCATCACGGCGCAACAGTTGCACTATGCGGCCATCCGCAACGGCTTTGCGCTGTCGAATGACGACAATCGGGAACTGGGCGGGGCCGAACCCTTTGTCCTGACCTGGCGGGGCCAGTTGCTGATCGACAAGACCGGCTCTTACGCGTTTTCCGCCGGGGCGCCCATGCCCGGCGTCGAGTTGCCCGATTTCGAGGCCCTGCGGCGCTTTCACCGCTGGCGCGTCTCGCTGAAGCAAGGGCAGAAAACCTGGGTGCTGTTGGCCCACGACTGGCCCGACGAAGAGGCCCCCGCCGACTGCACCGCGCCGATCTGGCTGGAACGCGGATTTTACGATCTGTCGGTCGAATTCGAACGGTTGCCGCTACAGTTCGACGGGCCTGAAGATGTCTGCCCGCAGACCACCGGCTTTCAGTTGAAATATGACGGCCCTGATTCGGGTGGCGCGTTTGGCACCATTCCGAATGACAAACTTTTCATCGCCAGGAAGGACGCGCCGCTTGACGACGGGTTCGACATCGGCGTGACGGGCGGCGGCATCCCCGGTTTTCTGGCGCAGCACTATGTCAGCACATTGCGCGACATGCGGGCGACCTATCAGATGGCCTTCAAGGCACTGCTCTTTGCCGACCGATTGTCCTTGTCTGCGACGCCCGCGTCGGATGACGCGCAGTCCGAGCTTGGCTATATGCTCTCGCAGCCGCAGGCTTTTCGCGGCCAGTCGCACTATGTCGCGGGCGGGGTTCAGACCCATCGCGCGGATTTCGACTTCAACCTTTTGCCGCGGCTCGACAATTACCTGCCTCCCGTCGCCGCCGACGACATGCGGGTCGCGCCCACGCCGCAGCGGATTCAGGCGCTTTTTGATGGGTGGTTGCGCCTCTTTGACTACACCGTCATGCGCGCCACCACGCAACGCAGCCCGGAAAAACCGGTCTGGCTGCTGTTTCACGAGGCCAATGAAACGCATGACGACAACCCCGCGCATCTTTTGCGCCATATGAACGTGGACATCCGCCACGACAATGCCGTCTTGCATCACTTTGACCCGGCCGAGGGCGATCTGTCCTATGACGTGACCAGCGGCGATCTGGTGGACGACCGCTGGGCCATCCGGGTGTGGCGCGCCGACCTTTGGGTGCGGGCGCTGATGGCGGAATTCCTGACCGGCAACATCCGCGCGGCGCAGCCATTTCTCTGGGCCTCCGACGGGCCAGAGCCCGCAGGCACGGCGAACCTTACCCGGTTTTACCGCGATGGCTGCATCGAGAACGGCGATCCGCGGCGCTATGCCGAGATCGAGGCGTTGAACAACGGGCTACGGACACGCGGCCGAAGCGCCATGGTCGCGTGGTTGACCCGGCTCAACCGGGTGCCTCTGCCGACAGGCGGGTTTGCCAGCAACTCCAAAGACTTGTCAGACGTTCTTCTGATGGATGTTGACGTCGGCCTTTGCCAGAAAGCCACCCGAATCGAAGAAGCAACCACGGCGCTCCAGTTGTTCGTCAACCGCGCCCGGTTGGGCCTCGAACCCGCGTTCATTCCGACGCCAGCTTTCCTGCACGCTTGGGAGCGTCGTTTTGGCGGATTCCGCCGTTGGCAAAATTGCAAGCGACGCGAGATATACCGCGAGAACTGGATTGATTGGGACCGCACCGAACTGGCCCGAAAATCCGAGGCCTTCGGCTTTTTCGAGGCCGAGTTGCGCCGCTCGGATCTGACGCTTCCGGTGCCCGGCGGTCTGCTTCATTGGGTCGGCGGTCGGCCGCCCGCGCATCATGGCGTGACGTTACTGCAAAACCGCGAGCCGTCGACCTTGACGGCGCTTGACCCGCAGCGGCAAGGTCTTGGCCTTCTGGGCACGCCCGACAGACATGCGCGGCCCTCCTGGCTGTCGCCGCTTGGGGACGACCGGCGTGGGGGCGACGACACCGACAACCCGGACGGGCCGGACAACACCGATAGCACGGACGGGCCGATCGGCGCCGCGCCGATTTTCAGCGAATTGCCGGGCCGGGCGGCAGGCGGCACAGGGCAACCAACCCGGCAGCCGATGTGGTTTCAGGCGGCGGTACGGCTGGGCACCCGGTTTCTCCGCGTCGCGGCCGCGGCGAACCCGCTTGCCAGCACCGGCTATCTTTCCAAGTGCGACAACGAACCAGACAGCCACTGTTGCCAGACCTGTGGCAAGACACATCCGGCACTGATCGACGAGTACTATTTCTGGATCGAGGACTCGGAAATCTATCAGCCGGTCGAACAGATCGCCGAATGGGGCGCGTTGCCCGATGACCCGGTGACCGGGATCGCCGGCGACCCGCAGTCCGACTGGCATCGGCCGGACCGGCTGCCCGGGCTTTTGCGCTGGGTGCCGCGGCGCGCCGTGCATCTGCGCTGGTGCCGCGTCCACAACGGCGAATTCCAGGCACAGCGCAAATCCGCCGAAGGGATCGAGATTGCAGACAACGCGATCCCAGACATCACCCTTGTCGGGCGCGAGGGCGACTCGCTGACATTTTCGATCACCGGCGGGCTTGCGCACGAGGGCCACCCTTCTGACCCCAACCTGCCATTTCCCGCGCCCGGCTTTCGCTATGATATCGCCCCCGACGACGCGGTCGTGTTGCCCGAGGTCGTAACGGCCACCGCCCCCGACATCGTCGGCGGGCTGCCTGCCTTCCCCTATTTTGGCTGGCACTGTCCCGGCGCGCCGATCCTGCCGCGCGACCGGTTTGCAATGGCCATCGCCGCGGCGGGGCATCTGGCCACGCATTGCCGGCACGAAGACGCATTGCGCTGGCTGGACCTGATCTGGAACCCGCTGACCGGCGACAACACCTGGGCAGAGTGTGACCCGCGCGACGACACCGGCGGTGACGATCCGGGGCCGAACGATCCGGGGCCCGACGACCCTGGCCCGAACGATCCCGTGCCGATCGGTGCGGCGGGAGGGTTCGCGGACACCGCATTCGTCGACATGCCCGCCACGGTTCCGCCAAGCCGGCGTGGCCATTTGCGCCCGCGTCGTTGCTGCTGCCCCTCCGGTCCGGTGTCCGACACTATCGCGGCACGGCGGTTCGTCACCCTGCGGCGCCTCGACATTCTGCTGGATTGGTCGGACGCGCTTATGCGTCGCAACACGCCCGAGGCCTTCGGGCAGGCGCGCCTTCTGGTCGATACCGTGAACCGCATCCTTGGCACGTTACCGGTAACGGTGGTTGAAACACCTGTTGAGACAGCCGACTCCATTGCCAGCGTGACGCTGGCTTGTGCGCCGCTCAACCCGCGACTGATGTGCCTTTACGACCGCGCCAGCGACCGGCTTGGGCTGATCCATGCCTGCCTCAACGCGCGCCGCATCCGCAATGGAACCCCCACTATCGACATGCCCTATTTCGGGGACGACACGGTGCGAGAATGCTGGAAACTCGATGGCGACCTCTGCCTCGACGAGGCGTTCTGGTGCCGTCCGGCCAGCCCGTATCGCTTCCTCGTTCTGGTCGGCCGGGCACAGGAACTGGCCGGTGAACTGCGCAGCCTTGGCGGCCAGTTGCTGTCGGCCTATGAGAAGGGCGACGCCGAATACCTGTCGCAACTGCGCGTCATGCACGAACGCCAGATCAACGACCTGATGCTGAAGATCCGCGAGGATCAATGGCGCGACGCCGACTGGCAGGTTCAGGCGATTGAAAAGAACAAGGCCATCGCCTTGACCAACCTCACCTACTACAAGAACCTGATCGCTGCCGGCCTGTTGTCGGGCGAGGCACAATACGAACCCCTCACCGTCACCTCGACGACGCTGCGCACCGCCGGCAACGTGGTCGAGGCAATCGGTCAGGCGATGAACCTGATCCCCGACCCCAATGTCGGCTTTCCCTGCAACTTCATCACCCTGCCGCCGGGCAAGAAACTGGCGATGATCTTTGCCGCCTCGGGCACCATTACCCGAACCGCCGCCGATGTCGTCAACACCGTCGCCGGACTCGGTCTGACCAAGGACGGCTGGGACCGGCGCGAGGATGAATGGCAGCACCTTGTCGATGTCCATACGATCGAGATCGACAAGATCGAGCGGGAACGCCTTGGTGCCCTGCGCCGCCGCGACGCCGCCCTGCGCGACCTGAACGACCAGCGCCAGACCATGCAGAACGTCGCCGAAGTGCAGGATTTCCTGCGCGACAAGTTCACCAGCCACGCGCTTTACCTCTGGCTGCAGCAGGAAACTGCGGCGTTGCATGCACGGATGTATGAACTGGCGCTTCACTGTGCTTATCAGGCGCAGCGCGCCTTCAACATCGAACGCGGGCACTTGGCCGAACATTTCGTGCGCGACACCGGCTGGGACGACCTTCACGAAGGCCTTCTGGCGGGTGAACGCCTTGGCCTGTCGCTGCGGCGAATGGAAAAGACCTACCACGACCGAAACCTGCGCGAATACGAGATTACCAAGAACATCTCGCTGCGCGAACAGTTTCCGGTGGCCTTCTTGCAACTTCAGGCGACCGGCACCTGCGAAATCGCCATCCCGGAATGGATGTACGATCTGGATTACCCCGGCCATTTCATGCGCCGGATCAAGACCCTGTCGGTCAGCCTGCCCTGCGTCACCGGACCCTATACAGGCATCCATTGCCGCATGACGCTTTTGTCCAGCCAAACGCGCGTCAGCCCGATTCTGATCGACCCGCAGCATCGCTGCTGTGACGCGGATGGCTGCAACAACGGCTACCCGCCCCTGCCCGAGGACGCGCGGATGATCCACAGCTATGCCGCCACCGAAAGCGTCGTCACCTCGGTCGGGACTGACGATTTCGGTATGTTCGAGCTCAGCTTTCAGGATCCGCGTTACCTGCCCTTCGAACTTGCCGGGGCCGTTTGTCGTATTCGGCTGGAGCTTCCGCGTGAGAACAACCAGTTCGACGTCGATACACTACGCGACGTGGTGCTGCACCTGCGCTACACCGCGCGCGAAGGCGGCGACCTGCTGCGCCGGGCGGCCCGCGAATGCGCGGCCATGCGCCTGCCCGGCGACGGGGTGCGCCTGATCGACGCGCGCCGCGAAACCAGTGGGCAATGGGCGTGGCACGAGGCGCCAAGCGGCCGCACACAATTGCTTGGCATGCCGATCACGCGGTCGATGCTACCGTTCGTGACCGGCGACAAGACAGTCGAGATCAACCGCCTCGAAGTTCTGTTCGAGGCACCGAATGCGCGTCCAAGCACCCACCACACCGTCGTGTTCTATGCCGGGCAGGGCCTGAAAGGGTTCGATCCGGATACTTGCAAGGAAGGCGTGCACAGCTTGGTCTGCGTCGGTGACGCGGCCTGGCCCGGGTTCTACCATGGCGTGCAAGAGATCGACCATGTGCCGCTGGACGGTGCCGAACCAAATGATCTCGGTGTTCTGCGCTTCCCACCGGAAATGGGCGCCATCCGGGAGGTGTACCTTCTCATCGGCTACGGCACAAAACCGTCGTGATCGAATTTGGCATGCCCACTTCATCTGGAGAACCGACAGCTCACTTCGTGGGCCGTTCGCTCGCCGGCACTGGGCCGGGGATGACGGACGTGAGATAGGCGCGAAAGTTGGTGACGCCTGGTCAGGCCGCCGCTTGAATGTGACAAAGGCCATCGCGGAACTCAGCCCCTTGGATGAACTCGGGCCGGCGGTTCCGGTCGTCGAATTTGCGCCACTTCTTTTGCGCCAACATCATCAGTTTGAACGCCATGGCCAGCCCGGTCTTGTGGCCGAGGCACCCTTTGGGGCGTTTCGTGCGGTGCCGGACGTTGGCGAAGCGGTTCTTACTGAGGTTTGTCGTCCGGAAGCGCTTTCGGTGTTACGCCGGATTGTCGTCGAAGCCCGGCAGCGCGTGACTGGCTGGACGACCGCCTTGTCCCCTTTCGTGCGGCAGGTCTCAACAAGGACGTCGAAGGCGACGCGGTCTCGGCGTTCGTCGCGGCCCGCCGGATGTCATGCCAAGGCCTCCTGGCCCAGGTTGCCAGGGATTTCGGTATCGTGTTCAGCTTGTTCATCGTCTTGTGGACGCCCACCCACTGCTCAGGGGCGGCCGTTGGCCGGGCCGCAGGCGTTCAGATGCGGCCAGGCGGCGCCGATCGCCATGATGGCGATCTTGTCGGCGGCGACCAGCGGCCTGGGCGCCATCGACAACATGCGGATCGCGCCGGTGAAGACGCAGGAGATGTCGATCGCCGACATCAGCCAAGACCTTCCGCCACCAGCACCTGGCGGATCGACCGCGCGCCCTTGTCAACGATCTCGGCGAGTTCGTCGTCGCTGGCGTTGTAGGGCGGCGCGAAGATCACGATATCGCCGCTTTCGCCGTCGACATTGCCGCCAACCGGATAGCAGATCAGCCCGTTCTCCATCGCCCGAGCGCGAATTTTCAGAAACAGTTTCAAGTCCTTGTCGAACGGTTGTTTGGTCACGCGATCGGCCACCAGCTCGACCGCGATGAAATGTCCCCGACCGCGGATGTCGCCCACGGCCTCGACCCCCGCCAGCGCCTCGCCAAGCCAGCCAGAAAAGCGCGGGCCATTGGCGGCGACCCGCTGGAGCAACCCCTCGCGGGCGACGATCTTCTGCACCGCCACCCCGGCGGCGCAGGCTGCGGTATGCCCGGTGAAGGTGTGGCCGGTGCCGAAGGCGCCATAGGCATCGCGGATCGCCGCCCACACCCGCGTGGTGCAGACCGCCGCGCCCAGCGGCTGGTAGCCGCCGGCGAGCCCCTTGGCCACCGACATGATGTCGGGCTCGACCCCGTCGTGTGCCAGCGCCCGCCAGGTGCCGCAGCGCCCGGCGCCGCTCATCACCTCGTCGGCGATCATCAGCACGCCGTAACGGTTGCAGATCGCGCGCACCGCCTGGGCATAGCCCGGCGGCGCCGGCACGCAGCCCCCCGCCGCACCCACCACCGGCTCGAAGACGAAGGCGGCGACGTTTTCCGGCCCGGCCTTCAGGATCGCCTCTTCAAGCTTCGCCGCAGCCGCCGCCCCGGCGGTCTCGGCGGTCGCCCCGGCGATCGGGCGGTAGGCGTTGGCGGGCGGAATCTTGACCGAGGGAATGAAGGCGCCCTCGTAAGCCGCCGTGCGCTCGGCGAAGCCCGAAAGCCCCAGCGCGCCCAACGTGTTGCCATGCCACGAGCGTTCGCGACTGATGAAGATGCGGCGCGATTTCTCGCCCCTGGCGCTGTGATACTGAAGCGCGATCTTGAGGCAGCTCTCCACCGCCTCCGAGCCGCCGGTGACGAAGACCATTTCGCGCAGGCTGCCGCCAAGGCGGTCGCGCAGGATTTCGGTCAGCTCTTCCAGCGCGTCGGAGGTAAAGTTATACCGATAGCCGTGGGCGATGGCGTCAAGCTGGTCGCAGATCGCGCGGTTCACCTCGGCGTTGGCGTGGCCGAGGCAATAGACCGCCGGACCGCCAGAGCCGTCGATGTAGGACTTGCCGGTTGCGTCCCACAGGTAGCTGCCCCTGGCGCGAACGACCTTGGGCAGGGCGGCAACGGTGGTGATCGATCCGGAACGAGAGGTGGAGCTCATGGCGAGTCCCTATGTTCTTACGTTCAGGCTGGCGTTGGCCTCGGCCTGGGCAAAGGCGCGCCCGAGAAAGTCGGCGCTGGTGCGCAGATAGGTCTCGAGGTTCGACCGCCGGGCGACGCCATGGCCCTCGTCAGCGAACAGCATCGTTTCGTGCGCGATGCCCGCCTCGGTCAACTCGCGGATCGCGGTCAGGGTGTTCTCGGGCCCGACATTGGTGTCGGCCAACCCGTGAACGATCAGAAGATGACCGCGGATGTCGTCGATGAACCGGCCGGGCGAGGCATTGGCGTATTTCTCTGGCATCTCGTCGGGAGTGCCGCCCATCATCTGCTCGGAATAGGCGCGCAGATGCGGCTGCTCGGTCTCGTTGTAGTCGATGTCGAGCCGATACATCCCGCACATCGGGATCGCCGCCGCAACCAGATCGGTGTGGCGTGTGATGGCGTACCAGCTTGAAAACCCGCCGTAGCTGTTGCCGGCGACCGCGACCGGGCCGGGAATGCCAGTGGCCAGCGCCGCTTCGATCCCCGAGCGGATATCGTCCTGTTCGCGCCCGCCCCAGCCATCTTCCTTCACCGCCTCGCGGTGGGCATAGCCAAAGCCGGTAGAGCCGCGATAGTTCGGGTCAAGCACCGCATAGCCCTCGGCCACCCAGAACTGGATCTTGGGGTTCACCCAATCCTCGGAATGCCAGGTCGGCCCGCCATGGACATAGCCGATCAGGCCCTTCGGCCGGCCTTCGGGGCGATAGAGCCAGCCCTGCATCGCCATACCGTCGGGCGCAGTCCAGCGAAAGTCCACGGGGGCCACGTAGTGGCGATCGCCGCTGTCGGGGCGCACGATGCTGCGGCAGCCGCCGTCGGCCGCCACCGCCACCAGCTCATGCGGTGCGTCGGCGTCGTAGGCCTCGGCGAGCCAGCCGCCATTCGGCAGTGCCGCATGCGGCAGAAGGCTGCGCCGGCCCGAGGCGTTCGGCAGCGGCCTGAGGCGGCCCTTCTCGACCAGCACGGCGCGGGTCCAGCTTTCTTGGTGGTGGATGCAGACAAAGGCAGGGCCGGTCCCCGCCAGCACCATGTGCGGGCAGAGCGCCGGCTCCTCGGCCAGCCACGCGACCGCGCCGCTCGAGAGCGTCACGACGCCAAGCCCGTCGCGCCCGTCGCAGTCGGCGACGAAACCGATGCTGTCGTCGTCAAGCCAGACGCCCCGGGCGTTGACCGCCGGGCCGAGGTTCAGCACCTCGTGGCAGTCGCTGCCATCGGCTTTCAGCACCCAAAGCTGGGTCGCACCCGCGTCGTGTTCGTGGCGGTGCCAAAGCAGCCGGTTGCCGTCGGGCGAAGGCTCGGGCCCCTGCTCGAAATGCCGCTCCGAACGGCCAAGGCAGGTGCGCTCACCGCTCGCGAGATCCTGGCGCCAGAGCCAGCCGCCCGCGACGGCCTCGTGGTTGTCGTAGTCGTAATCGGCGACGAAATAGACCGCCCTGCCATCGACGCTAAACGCGCCGCCGTAGACATAGTGGTTGTCTTGCGCCGGGGTCAGCCGGGTCAGCTCGCCGGTTTCGCGTTCGAGCAGGACAAGGTGGTCGTGCTCGTTGGCGTTCGGCGATTGCGCCAGGATCAGCCGGCTGCCGTCGGGCGAAACATCGCGAATGTGAAAGTGATCGGTGCCGAAGGTCAGCCGCCGCGGCGGGGCCGAACCGTCAAGCGGGGCCGCCCAGATTTCGTCGGTTTCGGTCGCGCCGGCCCAGGACCAGAAGGCCCAGACCCCGTCGCGCGAGGCGCGAACGCTTTCGAACCGGGGCACGGCGGCCCAGCTAGCGGCAAGATCGGCAGTCATCTCAATTCTCCGGAAAATGGCAGGCGACAGTGCGCCCCTCGGCCACGGAGACAAGCTCCGGGCGGGTCTGTTGGCAGAGCGCGACCGCCTTCGGGCAGCGCGAGGCAAAGACGCAGCCACGCGGCGGCGCGAGCACCGAGGGCAGCTCGCCCTGCAACGCGGTGCCCACGCGCCCCTTCTCGCGTGCCGGATCGGGTTCCGGCACGGCCTGCATCAGCGCCAGCGAATAGGGATGCAGCGGGCGGGCGTAAAAGGCGTCGCGCGGGGCGGACTCGACCACGCGTCCGAGGCACATCACCATCACATCGTGACTGATGTGACGCACCAGCGCGAGGTTGTGCGAGATGAACACCAGCGCGAGGTCCATCTGCTCTTGCAGGTCCATCAGGAGATTGATCACCTGCGCCTGGATCGAGACGTCGAGTGCCGAGACCGGTTCGTCGCAGACGATCAGCTTCGGCCGACCGACGATGGCGCGGGCGATCCCCACCCGCTGCGCCTGCCCGCCCGACAGCTCGTGCGGGTAGCGGTCGGCGAAATCGGCCGACAGGCCCACCTGTTCCAACGCCTCGATGGCGCGGGCGCGGGCCGCCTTGCGCGAGAGGCCCGGCTCGAAGGTCGCGAGCGGGCGCGAGACGATGCGGCCCAGCGTCATTCGCGGGTCGAGTGCGGCGATCGGGTCCTGAAAGATGATCTGCATCTCGGCGCGACGCCGGCGCAAATCGGGGATCGTGGCCATGTCCTGGCCCTGCCAGAACACCTGGCCCGCGTCGGGCACGGCGAGCCGAAGCAGCGCCCGGCCAAGGGTCGACTTGCCGCAGCCGCTCTCGCCCACCACGCCCAGGGTGCGCCCGGTGTCGAGCGTAAACGACACATCGTGCACGATCGGGAGATAGCGCGGCGCGCTGAACAGGCCGGCGCCCGAGATCTGATAGCCGACATCGAGCGCGCGGGTTTCCAGGAGAGTCATTCAGCGGCCTCCGCGATAAGGTGGCAGGCAACGCGGCGGGTGCCGGCAAGGTGAGGCCGCTCGGCGAACGCCGGGCGTTCCGTTGTGCAGCGCGCCATCCGCGCGGAGCAGCGCGGCGCGAAGGGACAACCGATCACGTCGCCGCCACCCGAGCGGGGGGTGCCGGGGATGGTGCCCAGCCGACGCGTCAGCTCCATCTCGAGCCGCGGCGTCGCGTCAAGAAGGCCACGCGTATAGGGATGCGCCGGGCTGGTGAACAGCGCGTCCGCTCCTGCCTCCTCCATGATCCGACCGCCATAGAGCACCGCCACCCGGTCGCAAAGCCGGGCGACGACGCCAAGATCGTGGGTGACGAGCATGATCGCGGTCCCGGTTTCGCGCGCGAGCTCCGCCATCAGGTCGAGCACCTGGGCCTGGATCGTGACATCAAGCGCGGTGGTCGGCTCGTCGGCCAGAAGCAGCTTGGGTCGCGCCAACAGCGCCATGGCGATCATCACCCGTTGCCGCATCCCGCCGGAAAACTCGTGCGGAAAGCGGCGGGCGCGATTCGCCGCGTCGGGTATCCGCACCCGGTCGAGCATCCGCACCGCCTCGGCCCGCGCGGCGGTGCGCGACAGCCCCTCATGCACGATCAGCCCCTCGGCGATCTGGTCGCCAACCCGGCGGTAGGGATTGAGCGAGGTCATCGGGTCCTGAAAGATCATCGAGATCTGCTGCCCGCGCAACGTGTCCAGTTCGCGCCGCGGGAGGGACAGCAGGTCCACCCCCTCGAACAGCGCCTGGCCGCCGGCACGGCCGTTGGCGGCGAGCAGACCCATCAGGGAATAGAGCACCTGGCTCTTGCCCGAGCCGCTTTCGCCGACGATGCCCAGCACCTCGCCCGCCGCCACGTCGAGGTCGATCCCGTCGACGGCGACAGTTTCGCCATTCGGCAAGCGAAAACGCACGGTCAGCCCGCGCAATGAGAGAAGGGTCTTAGCGGTCATTGGGATCAAAAGCCTCCGCCAGCCCGTCGGCGATGAAATTGAGACAGAACAGGACGACGGCCAGCAGCGTCCCGGGCAAGAGCAGCAGGCGCAGGTCGGTGGCCATCGCCGTCGTGCCGGTCTGGATCAGGTTTCCCCAGCTCGCCTGCGGCTCCTTGATGCCGATGCCGAGGAACGACAGGAAGCTCTCTGACAAGATCACCTCGGGCACCAGCAGCGAACCGTAGACGATCACCACCGAGAGCGAGTTCGGCACGATGTGTTCAAGCACGATATGCCGGCCGGTCATGCCCCCCGCCCGCGCCGCCTCGACGAACTCCTTGCGCGCCAGACCTTGCGCCTGCGCCCGGACGACCACCGCCGGCGTCAACCAGAGGGTGAAGACGATCGCCGCAAACAGTGCCACGTTGCCGCCGCCGAAAAGCAGGCTCAGAAGGATCACGAGGATCACGTAGGGAAAGCCGAAAAGGATCTCGACGAGGCGCATCATCAGCCCGTCCACCCTTCCGCCGACAAAGCCCGAGACCGCCCCGTAGAACACGCCGATGACTCCGGCGACGACGGCGCCGAGAAAGCCGATGGTCAGCGAGACCCGCCCGCCTTCCAGCACCCGGACCAAGAGGTCGCGACCGAAATCGTCGGTGCCGAACGGGTGTGCCGAGAACAGGTCGACCGGCGCGGCGATATTGTCGAAATCCGCGTCCTGTCCGGTGAACGGAAACAGGAACGGGCCGAGAAAACAGGCGACCACGATCAGCGCGAGGATCCACACTGACAACATCGCCAGCCGGTTCTTGCGGAAGCGGTGGAACTGGAGTTCCAGCGTCGAGGCGTGGCGGGCCGGCGCGGCCTCGATGAGGGGATCTGTTTCAGCGGGCATGGCGCAGCCTCGGGTCTATCCAGGCACGGAGCAGGTCCGTGACGATGTTGAAGAGGATCAGCAGCGCGCCGTAGAGCAGCGTGATGCCCATCACCAGCGGGTAGTCGCGGTTCAGCGCGGCATCGACGAAGTGGCGCCCGATTCCGGGCAGCGCGAAGACCGTTTCGATCAGGATCGAGCCGGTGATGATCGCCGCGGTGGCCGGGCCGAGATAGGCGATGACCGGTATCAGCGCCCCTTCCAGCGTGTGCCCGATAAGCGTGCGGGTGGGGCCGATGCCCTTGGCCACGGCGGTGCGCACATAGTTCTCGCGCATGGTTTCGATCATCGAGGCGCGGGTAAGGCGCGAGATATAGGCGATGTTCGGCAGGGCCAGCACCACCACCGGCAGCACCAGCGAGCGCCATCCGTCGTTCCAGCCGCCCACCGGAAGCCAGTGCAGCTGCACCGCAAAGACCACCTGCAGCACCGGACCGATCACGAAGATCGGGATGGCGATGCCGATCACCCCCACGGTGCCGGCGGCATAATCGGTAAAGCCGTTGCGGCGCATTGCCCCGGCGATGCCGAGCGCGATGCCGACCAAGGTCGCCACCAGCACCGCCCAGGCGCCGATGGTCAGCGAATAGGGCAGGCCCGAGGCGATGATGTCGCCCACGGAATAGTCGCGAAACCGGGTCGAAGGCCCGAGGTCAAGGTGCAACAGCCCCCAGACGAAGCGGCCGAACTGCTGCCAGATCGGCTCGTCGAGGTGAAAGGCCGCCTCGATATTGGCCTGCACCTCGGGGCTGATCTTCCGGTTGCGCGAAAACGGCCCACCCGGCGCCAACCGCATGACAAAAAAAGTCAGCGTCACCAACGCGAAAAGCGTCAGCGAACCGTTCCAGAGCCTCTTGCCGACAAATCGCAGCATCAGATTTCCCACCTCAAAGGGGGGGGCGGGCCGAAGACCGCCCCCGCTGGCTCAGTCGAGCGTCAGGAACTGGCTGAGATTATACTCGGCCACCGAAGGCTCGAAGCCATGGACATGCGGGCTGACCAGATGATGGCTCGCCTCCCGCGCGATCGGCGCGAAGATCACGTCGTCCAGCAGGATCTTTTCCGCCTTGGCCAGTTCGATATTGCGGCTGGGCATGTCGGCCTTGGTGGCCGCGACGTCCATCTGCGCGTCGTATTCGGGTTTGTCCCAGTTGTAGCCGCTTTCGGCGCTTGGTCGCATGTAGGCAAGGAAGCTCTCCGCCCCGGCGAAATCGCCCACCAGGTCGTCGGCAAAGACGTCCCAGGTGCCGGCGTTGAAGGAATCGAGCCAAGCCTTGACCTCCATCGGCTCGACCGTCGCGTCGACACCCAGCACCTTCTTCCACATCAGCGCCGCGCCTTGCGCCATCTTGATGCGCGAGTCACTCACGGTGGTGACGATGTTGATCTTGAGCGGATTGTCCGGCCCGTAGCCCGCCGCCGCCATCAGGTCCTTCGCCATCGCCTCGCGCTCGGCCTGGGTCAGCTCGGCACCCGGGATAAGCGGCCCGTCATAGGTCGGATCAAAGCCGCCGGCATAGGAAAAGGTTGCCACGGCGCCCGACTTGACGATCTTGTTCATCAGCAATTCGCGGTCGATCGCCAGCGACAACGCCTTGCGAACGTTGATGTCCTTGAACACATCGTGGGTCAGGTTGAAGGTGTAGTAAAGCTCTTCAATGATCGGATAGACAAAGACCTGATCGGGAATTGACGCCCGCAGGCTTTCGATCTGGTTCGCCGGAATATCGTAGGTGATGTCGATCTCGCCGGCCTCATAGCGCTTCAGCTCGGTCGAGACATCCTCGGTCACCTGATACTTGACGAAGGGGATCGCGACATTCGCCGCGTCCCAGTAGGTCGGGTTGCGCTCGAGCAGAACGTAGCTTTGCGGCACGACCTCCTTGATCACATAGGCGCCGTTCGACACCACCTTGGCGGGGTCGATGAACACGCCCGCACCGTTCGCCTCGTAGGAAGGCGTGTGCAACGGCGGGATCTGGAACGCCCCCATCACCTCGAGGATGTGTGGCGCGGGCGTCAGCATCTCGATTACCAGGGTGCGGTCGTCCGGCGCGGTCACGCCAAGCGTCGACATGTCGGTGGTCTCGCCGTTCGCCAGCGCCGCGGCGCCCTTCACCTGCACCACCGAATAGAAGTAGTAACCCTTGTCGCTGACCGTGTCCGGATTCAGCGTGCGCTGCACCGAGTTGACGAAATCCTGCGCCACCAACGGGTCGCCGTTCGACCATTTCGCTCCGTCGCGCAGGTGGAAGGTATAGGTCAGCCCGTCCGCGCTGACGTCCCAGCTCTCGGCCGCGCCGGGCCGCATGACGCCGCCGGGACCAAAGGTGACGAGTCCCTCGTAGACATCGGACATGATCCAGCCCGCGTTGGCGTCGAAATTCACCTGCGGGTCGAGCGAGGACCACTCGGAACCGAGACCACGGTCGAGGGTGTCGTCGGCCAGTGCCGAGGTGGCGGTGAAGCCGAGAGATATGGCTGTGATGGCGAACCATTTGGCGATCTTGCTTGCCTTCATCGGTATACTTCCTGTCAGTTTGGGGTGTTGTTTTTTAAGTCACATCTTCAGTCCGAAAGCAGATTTCCTTGTCGCAGAATTGTCTCGCCCGCGACGTTGCAGAGGCTTTGGCCGGTCAGGCAATTCGGCCAGAGTTCGCGGCGGAACAGCAGCCCCGTCGCCGGTGCCGCGACGGCCATGCGGCGGCGCGCAACCGGGTCGCTGACCCAGGCGATGGCCTCGCCTGCGGTAACCTCATCGCCCGGCGCACGGGCCCAGGTCACGATACCGCCCTGCGGCGCGAAGGCCTCGCCGGCGCCGCCGAGCGGCCTTTGCGGGGCCGGTGGATAGGCCGGCGCCGGCGCGCCGGACACCGCTCCCACGGCACCAAGAAAAGTGATCAGCCCGGCCGCGTCCGCCTGCGCCAGAGTGTCGTTGACGTCGTTCTGGCCGCGATATTCGACGGTGGCCGAGAAGCAGGCCGCCGGGATCGGAAAGCGTTCGCCATAGCGCGCCCGCAACGCCGTCCAGGGTGCAGAATGTGCCTCGTCGAAGGCATTGCCGCCCGAGATGTCCTCGATCAGCGCGAGCTTGGCACCGGTTGCCCGGCCGAGCAGATCGGTCAGGTCCGGGCGGGCGCTGGAGGCATAAAAATGCATCAGCGCAACATGGTCGCAGTGCAGATCGAGCACGATGTCGGCGTCGTGCGACCATTGCATCAACCGGATGCGCATCTCGTCCGTCTCGGACTTCGGCGTCACCGCCGCCAGTGCCTCGGCGAAGGCGGCGCGGATGATCCGGGTATTCTCCTCCGGGTCGTCGCCAAGCCGAGTCTCCAGCCCGTCGCCCACCAGCGCCGCAAGGTCGGGGTAGTAGCGATTGAAGTTGCGCATCGTCTCGAGGTCCTGGCGCCCCTGGGGCTTGTTGTGCACCCATTGCGTCAGGCCGATCGGATTGGCGAATGGCACCACCGAAACTTCGCCGACAAGCCGCCCCTCGCCCTCGGCCGCGTCAAGCAGTTCCATGAGGTGCCAGAGCGTGATCGCACCCGGCATCTCGTCGGCGTGCAAGGCGCCTTGCAAGTAGACCTTGGGGCGCTGGCCTTCGGCCCCCCAGATATGACGTGTCAGCGTCCGGCTGGTGCCCGGGCTGGCATTCGTGAGGGGGAAGGTTTCAGTTCTCATGTGGTCTCGCGAAATTATGAAGATAGCCGGGAAAGGCTGGGTGGCCCACGAAAGCAAGTCAAGCAACAAAATGTGCGTTCAGACCGCTAAAATGACCGGTCTGGCGATCGCATGCCAGAGTGTTGCAATTCTGCCTAAAATTTAAGCAAACTCGACCGAGTCGGATCGCCCATCGCCCCGGGAAGGCGACGGTTCTGCCAAATTGAAGAGTCGTTTTTTCATCTGTAGTCCTTTGATTACATTTAGTTTTCTAAAACTCCGTTCGGGGTTGAACGCGTTTTAGATGGCCACATCAGGGCAACCGATCAAAGGCGCGAAATTCATCACTTACCTCGTCGGAATAGGCGAAAAATTCGCCAAGTTTACCCACGCCGGCCATCGCCCCAAGGGTCTTGGGCGCCGGGCAAGTTGTCTTCGGCGGCAGGACGCCGGCAAGCGACGAAAAGCCTCGATCTGAACGGATCGATCCGGTCGAATTTCTCACCTGAGAAGAACCGAAAACCAGCCACGAAACCGCTGTCCCGCACTTGCAAGGCCGTTCGCGACACCTCGCTCAGAAGGCGCGCATGCGCCCGGATTTGCGGTTGAACCGGACAGGAGATCCGCGAACCATCCTGCTCGGTCATGACGAGATCAACCCTGTGGGGGTGCTCCTCCCCCGCTTCCTCCTTCCAGTCAAATTCGACCCGTTCGTGCAGATCAGCCCTGCCCTTCCGAGCCATCAACGTCAGCCACCCGCACCGCTCAAGATGGGTCTCGAGATCTCCCAACCGGGCGGCATCGATGTGCCGGGATGGGGCTGCGATGATCCACAAAGACAGCCGGTCACAACATCAAGGTCAGCGACACACCAAAGCCAATTCGCCTATGTTCGCTCAAGCGCGATCGCGATGCCTTGGCCGACCCCGATGCACATCGTCGCCAGCGCGCGGTCTCCCTTGCATCGGATCAGTTCCATCATTGCCGTGCCGGTGATCCGTGCCCCCGACATGCCCAAGGGATGACCCAGCGCGATCGCCCCGCCATTGGGGTTCACACGGGGATCATCGTCCGCGATGTCGAGGTCGCGCAACGTGGCAAGGCCTTGGCTCGCGAAAGCCTCGTTCAACTCGATCACGTCAAACGCCTCTTGGGTCAGGCCAAGCCGCGCCATCAGCTTCTTCGACGCGGGCGCCGGAGCGAACCCCATGATCCGTGGCGGAACACCCGCAGCCGCCCCGCCCGAGATTTTCGCCAGCGGCGTGAGCCCATGCGCCTTGACGCCCGCTTCCGACGCGATGATCAGCGCGGCAGCGCCATCATTCACGCCCGAGGCATTCCCCGCCGTGACGGTGCCCCCGTCGCGCACGATCGGGCGCAGCTTGGCCAACGTCGCAAGCGTGGTCGACGCGCGCGGATGCTCGTCGGTGTCCACCACCGCCGGGTTCCCCTTGTGCTGCGGGATCGTCACCGGGGTGATCTCTTCGGCCAGACGCCCGGCCGCCATCGCCGCCGCCGCCCTGATCTGTGAGCGCAGCGCAAAAGCGTCCTGATCTTCACGCGAAATACCAAACGCATCGGCCACGTTTTCGGCGGTTTCAGGCATGGACTCCACGCCATATCGCGCCTTCATCAGCGGGTTGACAAAGCGCCAGCCGATCGTCGTGTCATGGACGGCGCTGTCGCGTGACCAGGCGCTTTCGGCCTTGGGCAGGACGAAGGGCGCGCGCGACATGCTTTCGACACCACCGGCGATCATCAGATCGGCCTCGCCGGCCTTGATCGCGCGGGCCGCGGTGAGGATCGCATCCATCCCCGAGCCGCAGAGCCGGTTGATCGTGGTGCCGGGCACCTCCACCGGCAGCCCGGCGAGCAAGAGCGACATGCGCGCGACGTTGCGGTTGTCTTCGCCCGCCTGGTTGGCACAGCCGAAGATCACGTCATCGACGGCCGCCCAATCGACCCCCGGATTGTGCGCCATCAGCGCGCGCAACGGCACGGCCCCCAGATCATCCGCGCGCACCGAGGCCAGCGCGCCACCGAAACGGCCTACCGGCGTGCGAATGTAGTCGCAGATATAGACTTCGGTCATGCTACACCTCCGGGCAGATCAGGTCGCCGACCGGATCGGTTACATGCAGCTTGGCGCCGGTCACGTTTTGCAGCGCGTCGATCGAAAGCGCGGGCAGCATCTCGCGCAGAATGAAACGTCCCGCCTCGATGTCGATCACGGCGAGGCTGGTGTAGATGCGGGTCACGCATCCCACGCCGGTCAGCGGCAGGGTGCACCGCTCGACCAGTTTCGGCTGGCCCTTCCTGGTGACGTGATCGGTGATCACGGCCACGCGCTTGGCGCCATGGACAAGATCCATCGCCCCGCCCACTGCCGGCACGTCCTTCGGGCCCGTCGACCAGTTCGCCAGATCGCCGGTCTCGGCCACTTCATAGGCGCCAAGGATCGCGACATCGAGATGCCCACCGCGCACCATCGCAAAGCTGTCGGCGTGATGAAAAAAGGCGGTGCCGGGCTTCAGCGTGATCGCCTTCTTCCCGGCATTGATCAGATCCCAGTCCTCGTCGCCGGCGGTGGGCGCTTCGCCAAAGCCGAGCACACCGTTTTCCGTGTGAAAGACCGCCTGCCGGCCGGGCGGCTGAAAACGCGCCACCATCTCGGGAAAGCCGATCCCGAGGTTGACATAGGCGCCATCGGCGATGTCCTGCGCCGCGCGCCAGGCGATCTGGGCATTGGTCAGTTTGTCGGTCATGGGTGACAAGCTCCGGCGCGGTTGAGTTCTTCTTCCTGGGCGGGGTTGGCGACCTCGATGATCGCATCGACAAAGAGTCCGGGGGTAATGACATGTTCCGGGTCGATCTCGCCCGGCTCGACGGCACGGCGGACCTGCACCACGGTGCGGGCCGCCGCCGAGGCCATGAGCGGCGAAAAGTTCCGCGCCGCCATCCGATAGGTCAGATTGCCGAGGTGATCGCCCAACTCGGCCTTGAGGAGCGCGTAGTCGGCCTTGAGCCAGCGCTCCATGACGTAATCGCGGCCCTCGAACGTCTGAACCGGTTTGCCAATTGCCAGATCCGTGCCGACCGAACTGGGCGTGAAGAAGGCCGGGATCCCTGCCCCACCGGCGCGGATGCGTTCCGCCAGCGTGCCCTGCGGCACCAGCTCCAGCGCGATCTCACCGGCTTGGTAGCGCTCGGTAAAGGCCCTCGGATCGGCCGAGCGCGGGAACGAGCAGATCATCTTGGCAACCATGCCTTGCTCGATCATCGCGGCGATACCGACACGGCCGTTGCCTGCGTTATTGTTGATCACGGTCAGGCCCTTGGGGCTGCCGGTCTCCAGAAAACGGTCGATCAGGGCGTGGATCAGCTCGATCGGCGCGCCCGAGCCGCCAAAGCCGCCAATCATGACCGTTGCGCCATCGGGAATACCGGCCACGGCCTCGGCAAGCGAGGCAAGTCTTTTGTCCATTTCCGGTCCTCCTGCTGACAGGAATTACCCGCGACACGGGCCTGTTGCCACGCATTTTGTGCACATATTGACATTTGTTCGCATTGCATTACTTTTCGTTCGCATGGTGAACAAATCGACGGATTTCATCGCCTCTTTTGCCAAGGGGCTGCGCGTGATCGAGTGTTTCGGGGCCGAGATGCCGCGACTCTCGATTGCAGAGGTGGCGCAAGCAACGGGGTTCGACCGGGCCACCGCGCGACGCTGCCTGCTGACGCTGCACACGGCGGGCTATGCCGATTACGATGGCAAGTTCTTCACCCTCACCCCGCGGGTTTTGCGGCTGGGGATGGGGGCGCTGGCCTCGCAGCCGCTGGCCCAAATCGTGCAACCCTGGCTTGACCAACTGACCGAGAAGATCGGCCAGAGCTGCTCGGTTTCGATTCTCGATCAGACCGAGATCGTCTATCTGGCGCGCGCGGCGCAGCGCCGGGTCATGTCAATCGGACTGATGCCGGGGTCCCGCCTTCCGGCCCATTGCACCTCGATGGGGCGGGTGCTGCTGGCGGCCTTGCCCGAGACGACGGCGCGCGGGGTGATCGAGGCGTCGGACCTGACGCCACGCACCGCCTATAGCCTGACCGACCCCGCAGAGATCATGGCCAAGCTGGCGCAAATACGCCGCGACGGCTTTGCACTGATCGACCAAGAGGTCGAGATCGGGTTGCGATCCATCGCGGTGCCGCTGATCTCATCGCAGGGCCAGGTGGTCGCCGCGCTGAACACCGGCGTCGCGGCCGTGCAAGACCGCGTCGAAAACCTCGTTTCGCTATACCTGCCGGCGCTCATCAAGGTGCAAGCGGGGCTGGCGCGTATCGTGAGATGATGAGGCGTTGGCCTATGCGAAATGATAGCGCCGCCGCTGTGAAAACAAGAGGCCGACCATGATCCTGCGCAACAAGGCGCTTTGGCCGGCACTTCCGGCAAAGACCGAGGCTTGGCTTCAAGGCCTTGCAGTGCGCTGCCGCATCAATCGCCGGAACGACACCGCCCACAAGATCCGAAAAGTTCCATCCGACGCCTAGGGCTTGTCCTTTTTCAACAATTCGCCGCATTTGCAGCCCAATCATGTTCAGTGATCGGCCACGTTCGGCCCATCTGGAAGTTTGCGGCGAAACCTGAGCGTCCTCTTTTTGTTTCTGCGTCGGCGCGGCCGAACTGGCCTTTACGCAAAAACTTCATGACGAAACGCATTATGGCTGCCCTACCCGCTTCAAGCCGGTGTGTTCTGACAACGCCCCCATACAGGCCGGCTTTCATCGGCCGGGCAGCACCGGCCCAGCTTTTCGCAGCCCAAGGCGGTCACGAAAGGCTGGCAAGCGCCGCCTTGAGCGAGGTCGCAAGCACGCCCGCGATGCGGTCCAGATCCGCAGCTCCGATCGAATAGGCCGGAGCGAGCAGGACGTGATCGCCGCGCCAGCCGTCGATCGTGCCGCTGCCGGGATAGACCAGAAGCCCGCGCGCCTTGGCCTCGGCGCCGATCCGGGCCGAAAGCCGCAAGGCCGGGTCGAAAGGCGCCGCGGTTTCCCGGTTGGCGACCAGTTCCACCGCCCAGAATAACCCGCGGCCCCGGATGTCGCCGACATGGGGATGCTGGCCAAGATGATCCCGCAGCGCGGCCTCAAGCGCCGCGCCCCGGCTTGCCACCCGTGCCGCAAGCCCGTCCTCGACGATCACCCGCTGCACCGCCAACGCCGCAGCGCAGGCCACCGGATGGGCCATGTAGGTATGCCCATGGGTGAAGGCGCCCGAGCCAAGCGCAAAGCTGTCATAGACCTCGGGCCGGCAGAGCACCGCGCCGATCGGCAGGTAGCCGCCCCCCAACCCCTTGGCCAGCGTCACGATATCCGGTGCGATGCCTTCATCGGCGCAGGCAAGAAACGGGCCGGTGCGATAGGCGCCGCACATCACCTCGTCGCAGATCAGCAGCACGCCATAGCGGTCGCAGATCTCGCGGATACGCTTGAAATAGCCCGGCGCCGGCGCCACCGCGCCCGAGGTCGCGCCAACCACCGTCTCGGCCAAAAAGGCCGCGACGTTCTCTGCCCCGAGCCGCACGATCTCGGCCTCGAGCGTATCGGCGGCACGACGCCCGAAGGCTTCGGCCGTCTCACCCGGCTCGGCGTAGCGATAGTGGAAACAGGGCATGATCTGTGCGCGCTCGGGCAGCATCGAGGCATAGGGTGCGCGCCGGGTTTCACTACCCGATCGCGCCAACGCGCCCAGCGTGTTGCCGTGATAGCTTTGGCGGCGCGAGATCACCACATGGCGCCCGGTTTGCCCGCGCTCGATCTGGCACTGGCGCGCCATCTTGATCGCCGCCTCCACCGCCTCGGACCCCGACCCCACGAAATAGACCCGCGCCATGCCAAGGCCCGCAGCCTCGCAAATATGGGTCGCCAGTTCTTCGGCCGGCCGGCTGGTGAAGGCGCCACTATGGGCGTAGTCCAGCTCGGCGATCTGCCGGGACACCGCCGCCACCACGCGCGGATCGCCGTGGCCGATGCAGCTGACAGCGGCGCCGCCCGAGGCATCAAGATAGCTCTGACCTGCAGCATCGGTGATCTGTTGTCCCGAAGCCCGGACCGCCAGCGGCGGGACAGTCAGCGTCGAGCGGTGAAAGACATGGCTCATCTCAGTCTTCTTTTCTTTGATTATTTACAGAACTATAGGTCCCGCTTTGGTAAAGCGCCGTCTCGATCTGGCGGATGCGCGCGGTCGCCTCGTCGCCAAGATGGGCAAGAAGCGTCACGATCAGGCTTTCCACCAGCGCGTGGGCCGCGGTGATCGAAGGGAAGAACGACGGCCCCTCGACGGGGAAGATCAGGGTCTCGGCCGCGACCCGCGTGGCCTGGGTGGCGCGACTGTCGGACAGGCAGATCAGCTGCGCACCGCTTTCGGCCACGGCGCGGGCGACCTTGTCGATCTCGTGTCCATAGGGTTGGAAGTTGATCGACAGCACCGCGTCGCCGGGGCGCAAAAGCGCCAGATCGGAATCAAGCGACGTGGCCTCGCCGCCCAGAAAGGCGACGTCGTCGCGCAGCATCTTGCACAGGTAGGCGAAGGTCAGGCCCGGGCCACGGCAGCTCATGAAGGCCGAGATGAAGACGCGGTCGGCACCTGCCAGGATCTTCGCGGCGCGGGCGAAGACCTCGGGCAGGTTGACGCCGGCGGCATGGTCGAGGTTGGCGCGATGCGCGGCAAAGCTTTCCTCGAGCAGGCTGGGCAGTCCGGACCGGTCCAGCGCCCGGCTGGCGCGGTCGGCATAGGCATCGGGGGCACGGCGCAATTCGCCGACATGGACCGCGCGAAACTCGGCCCAGCCGTTGAAGCCCAGCGCTTGCGTCAGACGCAGCAGCGTCGCCGGCGAAACCCCTGCCCGCGCCGCCAGATCCCGCATCGAATGGGCCAGCACCGCATCAGGGTGATCCACCACATACCTCCCCGCCAAAGCCACCTGCCGCGGCAGGTCGGGCAGCGCGTTGACGATTTGCAAATGAAGCTCTTGAAGGGTCACAGGCATCTCCGGTTGCGGGGTTTCAGCGTGTCAGGTCCAGCCGTTCAGGCGGGATCCGCGCGAAGGGCAGTCGGGTGGCGTCGGCCATCGCCGGTCCGGGCGTCTCGACCTGAGCGAAAGCGTCAAAAGTGCTGCCGAACGCGGCGCGGAAATGGTTCTTGGCCTTGGCCAGCAGCACCGGGATCTCGTCCGGCTCGATGCCCTGAAGGCGGAAGTATTCCGGATCATTGGGCGAATAGCAGCCGCTGGTAAGAAGAATCCTGAGCGGACCGACCCGCACCAGCGCGGTCGCACCAAGATCGACGGTGATGCCGGTTTCCATCGGCCCGGAATTGACAAACCGCCCGTCGGTCAGGCGTTCGACCACCGCCTCGACCGGCACCGGGGCGCCAAAGCGGTCATCGATCCGCCCGCCAAGGCGCAGCACCACGCGCCCGCCCGGACCCGCCGCACGCGCCGTGGCAACCGCATCGGGATCGTCGAAAAAGGCAAAGACCGACCCTTGGGGCAGATCGGCGGTCAGTGCTGCGGCCAGCAGGCCGGGGGTGTCGCCCGCGCCGCCCGACATCGGGTTGTCCGACGGCTCGAGGATCGCCCAGCGCCGCCCGTCCGCCCAGGGCCGGGTCGCCAGAAACGCCGCAGCCTCGGGCAGGTTCGGGCGGAAGGCCCGGCGGCGGGCGCGCATTTCCTCGACCATCTGCGCGGCGATCGCTGCCGCCATTTCGCAGGCGGCCGGATTGGCGGGCGCGAGGTTGGTAACCAGCACACCCGAGTTCGTCTCGGGGCTGTCGGCATAGGCGAAACTGGCGAAAGGGTTGACCGCGACCGGCAGGCCCTGCTCTGCGGCCACGGCTTCAAACGAGACCGCAAGTGCCTCGATCTCGGTCATTGGGCCGGGCTCGTCGGTACGCATGTTGAAGCTCGGCAACACCACATCACATCGCGCCAGTGTCACCGCGCCACGCCCGCCCTCGCGGATCAGCGCGCTCAGCAAGTCCAGCGCCCGCACGGCCGTCTCGGGCATGTCGGTATGGGGATATTTGCGATAGACCGTCGCGCCATCCAGAGCCGCTGCCAGCGCCGGCGTCGGGATGCAATGCATATCAAACGAGGCCATGATCGGCAACGCGGGAAAGCGCGCGCGCAGTCGGGTCACCAGCGTCGTCTCGGGTGACAGATCGCCGGTTCCAAGGCATGAGCCGTGCATCGACAGATAGATCCCGTCCACCGCGTCAAACGCGGGATCGGTCACGATCTCTTCGATCAGCGCATCGAGCACCGCTTGCGCCACCGGCCCCCCCGGCGCGGATGCCGCGAGCCGCGAAAAGACCAGCCCGGCCCCGGTCCGGTCCGCCCAGTCGAAGACGCCGCCGGTTTCCACCGTGGTGCCGCGAAATGCCTCCGCAGCCAGATCGCCCCTGGCATGTTCGCGGCCAAGGAAATGCCCCAGCCCGACATGGGACGGGGTGAAGGAATTTGCCTCGTGCCAAAGGCGGGCGATTCCGATCTTCATGTTTGTGTTCCCGTTTGGTTGGATCAGGCGGGATCAGGCGGCGCGAACGCCGCCCCCCGGATGCTCAGAGTTCGGAGGCGACCGTGTCAAGACAGGAGGTCAGGATCGTGGCCAGTTCGTCGATCTGCGCCGGCGTAATGATCAGCGGCGGCGAGAAGACCAGCCCCTCGCGCACGGCGCGGGTCGCAAGACCGCGCTCGAAGCACAGGTTGCGCACGCGGGTCGCCACCGATCCCACCGGCGTGAACGGCGCGCGGGTCGCCTTGTCGGCGGTCAACTCGATCGCCCACATCGCGCCGATGCCCCGCACTTCGCCGACCAGCGGATGGCTGCGCAGCGCGCCCAGCTTTTCGCCCAGCGCCGGGCCGACAGTGTTGCGCACATGGTCGATCACACCCTCGGCGTCGAGGATGTCGATGTTCTTGAGGGCCACGGCGGCGGCAACCGGATGGCCCGAATAGGTGAAGCCGTGTGAAAAGACCCCCGGCCGGCCGCGCATGACGTCGGCCACTCGGGTGCCCACGCCCACCGCCGAGATCGGCAGGTAGCCCGAACTCATACCCTTGGCCATGCACATGATGTCCGGCTGGATCTGGAAGCTGTCGGCGCCAAACCACTCGCCGGTACGCCCGAAGCCGCAGATCACCTCGTCGCAGATCAGCAAGATGTCGTATTTGCGGCAGATCGCCTGCACCCGCGCCCAATAGCCCGGCGGCGGCGTGATCACGCCGCCCGCCCCCATCACCGGCTCGCCGATGAAGGCCGCGACATTCTCGGGGCCAATCTCGAGGATCCTGGTCTCAACCGCATCAGCGCATTCCTGGCCATAGGCCTCGTCGTTGTCGCGACCCTCGGCCCAGGCATAGGGGGCGTTTGCATGGGTGATGCCCGAGATCGGCAGGCCGGCGATGCCGTGCATCCCCGGCAGGCCGCACAGGCTTGCCGCCGCGAGGGTCGAGCCGTGGTAGGCATAATTTCGCGAGATCACGACCTGGCGCTCGGGCTTTTCCAGCGCCGCCCAATAGGTCCGCACCAGACGCAAGGCAGTATCATTGGCCTCGGAGCCTGAATTGGCGAAGAAGAAGTTGTCGATACCCTCGGGCGTCAGGCCGGCAAGGCGCTCCGAAAGCGCGATCACCGGCTCGTGCGAGGTCTTGAAGAAGGTGTTAAAGAAGGCGAGCCGGTCCATTTGCTCATGGGCAACCTCGCCCAGTTCCTTGCGACCATAGCCCAGATTGACGCACCAGAGCCCCGCCATCCCGTCAAGGAGCCGGCGGCCCTCGGTGTCCCAAAGATAGATGCCCTCGCCATGGGTCATGACCCTGGGGCCGCCCTCTTTCGCCAGACCATAGTGATCGGTGAAAGGATGCAGGTGGTGGGCAAGATCGCTTTCGCGAAGCTGGTCGCCCGAGTGGTTCGAAAGGGGGCTGGCGTTCATCGTCTCGTCTCCGTCTACGGTCCGCGCGTTGAAGGCGGACGGGGTGGTGGGCGACGCATGCCGGCCAAGCAGGCGTCATATCTGGGTCCCGCTGCCGGCTCAGGCGCGGGTGCGGGTCACGTCCAGGCGCCGCTCGACCAGATGGATGGCCTGCGCCATCGCATAGGTCAGGCACAGGTAAATCAGCGCCGCTGTCGTAAAGATCTCGATCGGCATGTAGGTGTCCGAGGCCAGCGTTCGCGCCACCCCGGTGATCTCCATCAGCGTCACGGTGGAGGCAAGCGAGCTTGCCTTCACCATCAGGATCATCTCGTTGCCATAGGCCGGCAGCGCCTGACGGATGGCCTGGGGCCAGATCACCCGGCGAAAGGCGGCGACGGGCGACATGCCGATGGCGCGGGCGGCCTCGATCTGGTTATGGGGCACTGACAGGATGCCACCGCGGAACACTTCGGCGGTATAGGCCCCGGTGTTCAGCGACAGGGCGATCAGCGCGCACCAGAAGGGTTCTTTCAGGATGACCCAGGCGATGCTGCTGCGGACCGCGGCAAATTGCGAAAGGCCGTAATAGATCAGGAAAATCTGCACCAGAAGCGGCGTACCCCGAAAGAAAAACACATAGGCCGTGGCGCCCCAGCGCAGCGGCGCGACATTGCTGAGCCGGGCAAGCGCCGTGGGCAGAGCAATCAGCAGACCGACCAGCAGCGCCAGCGCCACCAGTTCCATCGTCAGCGGGACCGCGCGCAGAAGATCGGGCAACGCCGCAAGCATGACCGAGATATTCATGCCCCCGCCCTTCCCGCAACACCACGGTTGGCGCGACGCTCCAGTTGGCGCTGCATCTGCATCGTGATCGCGGTGATCACCATGTAGATGCAGGCGGCAAACAGGTAAAAGGTGAAGGGCTTCTTGGTGTAACCCACGGCGATGTCGGTCTTGCGCATCAATTCGTCCAGCCCGATCACAGAGACCAGCGCGGTTTCCTTGATGATGACAAGAAACACATTCCCCAGCCCGGGCAGCGCAAAGCGCCAGACCTGCGGCAGAAGGATCCGGCGGAAGATCGTGGTCTGCGCCATGCCGATGGCGCGCGCGGCCTCGATCTGGTTGCCGGGAACGGCGGCAATCCCGCCGCGGAAAATCTCGGTGGCATAGGCGCCGAAGGTCAGCGACAAGGCGATGACGCCCGCGCTGAAGCCCGAGACATCTATATAGCCCTTGTACCCCAGCCCATGTGCCAGATTGTTCAGCAAGATCACCCCGCCGTAATAGATGAACAGGATCACGATCAGCTCGGGCACGCCGCGGATCACAGCGGTATAGGTTCCCGCAAGCGCGCGCAGCAGCCGAAAGCGCGATAGCTTCATCGTGGCGCCCAGCAGGCCGAGCACCAGCCCGATGGCAAGCGAAGCAAGCGAAAGCTGAAGGGTGACCAGCGTCCCCTGGAGCAGGAGCGGGCCAAAGCCATCAAGGTTGAACACGTCTTGTCCTGTCGCCGCAGTGCGGTGGAACTGCCGCCCCGCGAACAGGGCGGCGGTGATGACCAAAGATCACTTGGGAGCAATCGAGAACGGGAAGTACGAGGCGTTGATCTCGGCGTAGGTACCGTTCGCCTTGATCGCAGCCAAGGCGGCGTTGAGTTCACCGAGCAACTTCGTGTTGCCCTTGTTCACCGCAATGCCTGCGCCGTCACCGATGTATTTCGGATCGACGATCGGCTCGCCCTTGAACGCGAACGCGGAGTCGCCATCCGTCTTGAGCCATTCGTACATCACCACCTGCTGGGCGACGACGCCATCAAGCCGACCGGCCGTCAAGTCGAGGTTCTGGTTTTCCACAGTGTCGTAGGTCTTGACGATGGCGCCCGGGAATTCCTCTTTCAAAAGCGTGGCATAGGTCGTGGCACGCTGGACCCCGATGGTCTTGCCGTCCAGCCCCGACGGGGTGAAGCTGATATCGCTGGCTGCCGGAGCGACCAGCGCCGCACCCGCGATGTAATAGGGCGCGGTGAAATCCACCGCCTGCAGGCGTTCCGGGGTGATCGACATCGAGGCGATGATGGCGTCGTACTTTCCGGCCTTCAGGCCCGGAATGATGCCGTCCCATGCCTGCGCCACGATCGTGCAGTCTGCCTTCATCTCGGCGCAGAGCGCGTTGGCGATATCGACGTCGAAGCCCTTGATCTGACCGCTTTCATCGACAAGGTTGAACGGAGGGTAGGCCCCTTCGGTTGCGATGCGAATGTCTTCGGCGTGGGCCCCTTGGGTGCTGAGCAGAGCCAGTGCGCCAGCGGTTACGAGTTTGCGGATCATGGTAGTACCTCCTGTTATTATGGTCGTTTTTTTGAAAATGCGCGGCCGGCCACGCCAGCGGTGTCAGTGCACCGAAAGAAACTGCCGGCAGCGGTCGGATTTGGGGTGCCCGAAAACCTCCTCGGGTGCGCCCTCCTCCTCCACCAGACCCTGATGGAAGAAGAACACCTTGGACGAGACATTGCGCGCGAACTGCATCTCGTGCGTCACGACGATCATGGTGCGCCCTTCCTCGGCAAGCAGCTGCATCACGCGCAGCACCTCGCCCACCAGTTCGGGGTCAAGCGCCGAGGTCGGCTCGTCAAACAATAGCGCCTTGGGCTCCATCGCCAGTGCGCGGGCAATCGCCGCGCGCTGCTGCTGGCCGCCGGAAAGATGCGCGGGATAGCTGTTGCGCTTTTCGGCCAGACCGACCTTGGCCAGCAGGTCCTCGGCACGGTCCACGGCCTCGGCCCGGCGCAGGCCCAGCACACGAAGCGGGCCTTCGATCACGTTTTCCAGAACGGTCAGATGGCTCCACAGTGCAAAGTCCTGGAACACCATCCCCAGTTCAGAGCGAATGCGCTGCAACTGGTGGCGATCGGCGGCTTCAAGGCCGGCCGGCGTTTTCCGGGTCTTGATCAGTTCACCCGCAACCCGGATGGAGCCCTTGCTCGGCGTGGTCAGCATGTTGATGCAGCGCAGGAATGTCGACTTGCCGGAACCAGAGGCCCCGATGATCGACACCACGTCTCCGGCATGGGCCGTCAGGTCGATTCCTCGCAGCACCCTGGCGGTGCCATAGCTCTTTTCGAGACCTGTGATCTCGAGCGCGGGAACTGCAGACGGCGTGGTCATCCTGAGCTTCAACCTTGCGGGCAAGGGTGTCGCTTCGGAGCGACACCGCATCACGTTTGAGCCATTTGTTTCATGACTCAGATTTATGACGCAAGTGTTTTTTTATGTGTGCAGATGCAGCACAGGCCGGGCGGTTGCTCTGCCCCGTTCCGTCATCGCTATTTCGAGTAACCGCTCTGCGCCCCCCCGGCTCAAAAAATCCTTCGGACAATTCCGTCGCCACAATTCCGCGCAACTACGACAACCCATTGTTTCAACATGAAATACCTGCCACATCGCGGTTGCCGCAGAGCCCAACAGCGCCTGCGGTTCGGATGCCCGACACCAGCGTCAATTTCGCCCGGCCTCCCGAATTACTCACCACCGATACCGCCGATCGAATCATGCGCGAAGATCTCGGCGCACCGCCCCACATTTACGCCTCCGGTTCATTCGACTGTGCCGAAGGTGAAACAACCAGAGGTGTAACTGCCGAGCCCAAAGGCGGTGAGTGCCTTGTCGCGCAGAAGATTGACGACGGCTCCGGTGTCTTTGAAGGCAGGGCCTGCCAGATTCACTCCGCAACGCGCACCCCGGTGCGCGGCGTCGCGAGTCGCTTGGACTTTCCGCCCGACCGTCTGGCCCGGCACACGGGCCAGCGAGCGAGCCGCACGCAGCAACAGCATTGATCGACGGTGCCGGCGCTGCGCGTTGGACAACGACTTTCCAAGACCAGAGCGGCCCGGCACCCTAGCGATGCCGGACCGGGTTTCAATGCCTTTAGGCCAGCGACGCGGTCTTACTTGGCGACGTAGTCGTACTTGCCATCTTTCCATTCGTACATGACATAGCCCGGCAGCGTGACGTCGCCCTTGTCATTGAACTTCAGCTCACCCAGCACGGTCTTGAAGTCACCGGCATTCAGCGCGGCGACAACCCCCGCATAGTCGTCCGAGCCTGCCGTGGTCACAGCGTCGGCATAGATCTGGATCGCGGCATAGGTGTAAAGCGCATAGCCCTCGGCGGTCTTGCCGGCGGCGATCAGTTCGTCAACCACGGGCTTGGCTTCGGGGTTGCGGCGCGGATCGGGCGAGAAGGTCATCAGGGTGCCGTTGCCGGAATCGCCCGTAATGGCCCAGTATTCATCGGTCACCAGCGCATCACCGGACATCAGGATCGTGTCCATGCCCTGCTCTTGCATCTGGCGTTTGAGCAGGCCTGCTTCGGTGTGGTAGCCGCCGACATACAGCACTTCAACGCCAGCCTGCTTCAGCTTGGACACCAGCGCCGAATAGTCCTTTTCGCCAGCGGTGTAGGATTCCGACATCGCCGGCGTGCCGCCCAGCCGTTCATAGACAGCCTGCGTCGCTTCGGCGAGGCCCTGGCCATAGGCGGTCTTGTCGTTGATGAACGCAATTTTCTTGCCGGCGAATTCGTCCATCAGATACTTGCCGGCCACTTCGCCCTGCTGGTCGTCACGGCCGCAGACACGGAAGATGCCGTCGGACGGACGATCGTCGGTATACTTCGGGTTGGTCGAGGCAGGCGAGATCTCGATGATCTGCTCATCGGCATAGACCGCCGAAGCCGGAATCGACGAGCCGGAGCAGAAATGCCCCACCACGAATTTCACCCCTTCACCGGCGAACTGGTTGGCAACAGCCACGGCCTGCTTCGGGTCGCAGGCGTCATCGCCCACCACAAGGCGCACTTGTTCGCCATTGATGCCGCCCTTGGCGTTGATGTCGGCCACGGCCTGTTCGGCGCCACCCTTCATCTGCTGACCGAACGAGGCATATTGACCCGTCATCGGACCCGCGACGGCAATGGCTATCTCGGCCTGGGCCTGGGCTGTGAAGGAAAGACCCACGGCGACGGTCGTCAAAAGTAGTTTTTTCATGTCATCTCCCTTGGAAACACCTTTTTGTCTTGGCGCCGCTGCAGGGTGTCAACTGCCAAAGGCGCCAACATGACGAGGCGCATGCCGCATCAATATTGTTTTATCGAACCTCAGAAATGGCACAAAGGAAACCCCTATTTTGACGCATAGGTGGGGAAATCCTGGGGTTTGGCGCGCCAACCGAAAGGCCCGATCCGGGTAAAGGCAAAGCGGTATTGGCTGCCCATCTGGCCAGACCGCGTCACGATATAGGCGCAGGATGCGATGGCCAGAAGCAAGACAAGATCGACGCCGTAATAATGCAGCGACAACAGTGTCCCGCCAAACAGTGCATAGTGGATGAAGCGGACCGCGCATCCCAGCAGCAGGATATAGACCACCAGCTTCCAGCGGGCATCCCAGCCAAGCGCCACGGCGCGGCCCGTCATCCAGGCCGTGCCGCCGCCAAGCGCCAAAGAGACAAGCAGGAAGGCGCCGAAAGACTCCTCCCAGATCAGGCTTTCCATGTCACCGCTCCATTCTCGTTGCGTTGCATTTTCAATGCCCCCCACCTTCGAGATAGGCGGCGCGCACATCCTCGCGCCCCAGAAGTTCCGCCCCGGTACCCGACAGGGTGATCTTGCCGTTGACCATCACATAGGCCCGATGCGCCAGTTTCAGTGCGTGAAAGGCATTCTGTTCAACCAGAAATACCGTCAGCCCCTCGGTTTGGTTCAAGACGCGGATCGCATCGAAGATCTGCCGCACGATCAGGGGGGCAAGGCCCAGCGAGGGTTCGTCCAGAAGCAACAGCTTGGGTCTGCTCATCAACGCGCGGGCGATGGCCAGCATCTGCTGCTCGCCCCCCGAAAGCGTGCCACCACGTTGGTTGATCCGTTCCTTCAGGCGCGGGAACAGGGTGAACTGCTTTTCCAGATCCTGCGCGAAGTATTTTGGATCGACCAGCGCCGCCCCCATCTTGAGGTTTTCCAGCACCGTCATGGCACGGAAAATCCGCCGCCCCTCGGGCGATTGCGCGACACCAAGGCGAATGATCTCGTGCGTGGGCATCGCGGTGATGTCCTGGCCGTCATAGATAACCTGGCCTTCGCGCGGGTGAGGATCGCCGCAGATCGTCATCATCAGCGTGGATTTCCCCGCGCCGTTGGCCCCGATCATGGTGACGATCTCGCCCTTTTTCACGTCGATATCAACCCCGCGCAGGGCGATGATCTTGCCGTAATAGGTGTGGATGTTGCGGGCCGAGAGAAGAACGTCACTCATGGGGGACCCCCTTTGCGCCGGACAGATCCTGTCGCACCTCGGGCACGTCGATTTCCGCCTCGTCATCCACGCCCAGATAGGCCGCGATCACCTTGGGGTCGTTCTTGACCGCCGCCGCGTCGCCATCCGAGATCTTCACGCCGTAATCCAGCACGACAACATGATCCGAGATTTCCATGACCACCCCCATGTCATGCTCGATCAGCAGGATCGAGGTGCCGTGCGTATCGCGGATATACCGCAAGAACATGTTCAGATCGGCGGATTCGCGCGGGTTCAGTCCGGCCGCCGGTTCATCGAGGCACAGAACCTGCGGGTCCAGGCACATGGCGCGCGCGATTTCCAGCCGCCGCTGATCGCCGTACGGCAGATCACCCGCCGCGTCGTCGGCGCGGTCCACAAGTCCCACATGTTCCAGCCAATAGACCGCCTTCTTGATCGCCGCCTTTTCCGCTTTCTTGAACGAGGGCAGCCCAAGGATTCCCCCCACGGTATAGCCCGAGGCGACCATCAGCGTGTTGTGCTGCGCCACCAGCAGGTTTTCCAGCACCGTCATCCCGCCAAACAGGCGGATGTTCTGGAAGGTGCGGGCGACCTTGGCCTTTTGCGAGATTTCGTGGTCGGGCATGCGCTCCAGCAGGAATACCGCCCCTTCGCCCGACTTGTGCCAGCGTTTGCCGGTGCGGGTGGCGTGATCGACCGCCTCGGTCTGCGCACCCTTGCCGTGACGGGCGACAATGCGCCCCTCGGTCGGTTTGTAAAAGCCGGTGACACAGTTGAACACCGTGGTCTTGCCGGCGCCATTCGGGCCGATCAGCGCAGTGATATCGCCGCGACCGACCTCGAACGACAGGTCATTGATCGCCAGAAGACCGCCAAAACGCATCGACAGATGCTCGACCGTCAGCACGGGATCGTCTTTCCAGCGGTAGAGGGATTGAGTTTGTGTGGTCACGTCAATGCCCCTCCCCTTGCGCAATCTGATCGGCGCCAATCAGCTTTTTCTCTTTCAGCGTGGCCGAGGGTTCGCGCGTCGACACAAGCCCCCTTGGTTTCCACACCATGATGACGACCATCGCCAGTCCGAAAATCAACATGCGGTATTCGGCAGGTTCGAACGACGGGCCGAAGATCTGCTTGAGAAAGTCGAGGTTGCGCAACAATTCGATCCCGCCAATCATCACGACCGAGGCGATCACGATGCCGATCTGGCTGCCAAGTCCGCCCAGAACCACGATGGCCAGGATGATGGCCGATTCAAGGAAGGTGAAGCTTTCAGGCGAGATGAAGCCCTGCCTTGTGGCAAAGAACGATCCCGCAAAGCCCGCGAACATCGCCCCGGTGGAAAATGCGCTGAGTTTGGTGTTGCGGGTGTTGATACCCAGGGACCGGCAGGCGATTTCATCCTCGCGCAAGGCCTCCCAGGCGCGGCCGATGGGCAGGCGGCGCAGGCGCATGGTGACAAAGTTTGTCAGCAGCGCCAGCGCCAGAATGATGTAATACAGGTATACAAAGCGGTGGATTGGCTCGTAGGGAAGACCGAACACATCGCCAAAGCTGCCCGAACCGCGGCCAATCTCCAACCCGAAGAAGGTGGGCTTGGGGATGCCGGATACGCCGTCCGGGCCCCCGGTAAAGGACTTCCAGTTGATCAGCACCACGCGGATCATCTCGCCGAACGCCAGTGTCACGATCGCCAGATAATCTCCGCGCAGGCGCAACACCGGAAAGCCCAGTATCAGCCCCCAGGTCGCGGCCAACAGCCCCGCCATCGGCAGTGCGGTCCAGAAGCCAAAGCCCAGATACTGCGCCGAAAGGCCAAAGGAATAGGCCCCCACCGCGTAGAACGCGACATAGCCAAGGTCCAGCAGCCCGGCAAGGCCCACGACGATGTTCAGCCCCCAGCCCAGCATGATGTAGGTCATGATCAGGATCGAAAGGTCGATATACTGGCGGTCTCGGTTGGGAAACAGCACCATGAAGAAGAATGGCAGGATCAGCGCAAAGGCCAAGGCCACGCGCCCCACGATCTTGCTCGACGGAAGAAGGCGCGTGATCTTGCGCCCGGCGGTCTTGCCCGCACCGTAGCTGTGGCCAAACCAGAACAGGTTCAGCGCCAGCCGACCCGCAAAGACGATGGCGATGGCGGTAAACCACAGGCCCCAGCGGGTGGTGACCTCCAGTCCGCCGGTGACGATGTCGGTGCGCAAGGCGAGAAAGAAGAAGCCCAGCACACCGGCCAAGGCACCAGCGATAGATGCTTCCCGCAGGGCGCGGGTCATGCGGCTTTCTGCACCCTGAGATGCGTTCGGTGTCCTTGCGGCCGACACTAGCCCTGGCCCGGACATCAGACCTTCTCGATCTCGGGCTTGCCCAACAGACCGGAGGGCATGAAAATCAACACGATGGCAAGGATCGAGAAGGCGGCCACATCCTTGTATTCCACAGTGAAATAGGCAGACCAGAACACTTCGATCAGCCCGATCAGCAGGCCCCCCAGCATGGCCCCCGGAAGCGACCCGATGCCGCCCAGCACGGCGGCGGTGAACGCCTTAACCCCGGCAAGAAAGCCGATGTAGAAGTCGATCACCCCATAGAGCAGCATGAACATCAGACCCGCCACCGCCGCCAGCGCCGCCCCCATGATGAAGGTCAGCGAAATCGTGCGATCCACGTTGACCCCCAGAAGCGAGGCCATCTTGCGGTCTTGCTCGCAGGCACGCTGTGACCGACCGAGCGAGGTTCTCGAAATCAGCAGCGAGAAGGCCACCATCAGCACAAAAGTCGTCCCGATGATGATCATCTGCATATACGACAGCTGCGCGTTGATCGTTGTGCCATCGACCGACCCGCTCATCAGCTCGACCCCGCCCTGAATTTGCGGCGGCAGCGGCTTGACACGCGCGCCCTGGGTCACCTGCACGAAGTTCTGCAACACGATCGACATGCCGATGGCCGTGATCAGCGGGGCCAGCCGGAACGATCCGCGCAAGGGTCGGTAGGCCAACCTCTCGATCGTCCAGCCCCAGAATGAGGTGAACAGCATTGACACGACCAACGCTAGAAACAGCACGATCGGCAGGAACGTGACCCCGAAAACAGTGGTCAGGACCAGGAACACCGCCAGCGAGATGAAGGCCCCGATCATGAATACGTCGCCATGCGCGAAGTTGATCATGCCGATGATGCCATAAACCATCGTATAGCCGATGGCGATCAGGCCATAGATTGATCCAAGCGTCAGCCCGTTGATCAGTTGCTGAACGAAATACTCCATGTCGTAGGCTCCTCCCGGTCCCTGTTGCGCGAACTCTTGATCCGCTTTCTTTCCTACCTGAATAACTCCATGTTTTGAAAATGTAACTCAAAAGCTGCGCGTCAGGCACCAAATCTGCTTTGCCCAGGTTCCGGGTCGTCAACAACGCGCCTCGGGATGTCGTGGTGCGCCCTTCGGACAACCGGCTGTGTTGGCCGGCGTTGACGTGCCGCAAGGTGATCTTGTCCACCGACGTCAAGAGCCACGCTGGCCGTGCAATCCTGTCAATGCAATTGACGGCCAGTTACTGCGAGGGCTTTCCGGCGAGGACTGTCCGGCAACAGGGTGTCCGGCATCGACATGGCGCGGGTATCCGGGACAGTTTGGTGCCAGATACCTGCTTGGTGCCAGATACCTGCCGCCCCCATTTCAGCGCGTTCGCATACCTCTTGAAAACAACGCAAGAAATCAAGCCGTAGCCTGACGGGGAAACGCTTTCTCACGGGAAAGGGACAGAGGCGATGACTCGCGCTTCAATTCGTCGGATTCGGCAATTCGGAGCGAGTCTGAATGCCACACGAATCCCGACAATCCTGAGAAAAGCGTCCGGCCGCATGCCTATGGCTCCCGCTTTATGCCGAAGCATCCGACGCGACTTCGATGGCGCGCGCCATTTCACTCCCGCTCCGCCTGTTTCGGGCATAGCCTCTGAGCGCGCAACCCAGCGACTCGAATAGGCGTTTCTCTCACGCCTTTGTTCTGCTGCGACTAAAATGCGTTGCGCAAAAAAGGTGAAAATATGCGAAGTCTGCCTGAGTCAGATCGAACTGGCCGCCCGTTGAAAGATCGGCCACCAGACACTTGAGCGCTGGCGTTGGGCCCAGGAAGGCCCACGACACTTCAAGCTGAGCGCCGCGCACATCGAAAGGCGGCGCGCGATGCGGCTTTCCAGGTTCGCCGTCGGCAAAGCCGAGTTGGCGTGCGATCTCCGACATGAGGGCTTGGGCGCGATTGCATCCTCTCGCTCAAGGAGATCGAGATCGCCATGGAGCGCGGCCACGTCAACACCAGCGCCGATTGGCCAGAGAGGAAGGCATCTCCGACCGCCGCGTCAGCCGCGTGATCCGGCTGGCAGGGCTCTCGTCGGCGGTTCCCGGGCGTCTGGTCCGGCGGCGCGAGCCCACGGTGTTGTTGATCTGCGACCTTTGCGGCGCGGCGGAGCTGCCATGCGCCGAGTAGCCTGGACGGGTGTTGAATGGAGGGTCAGTTCGTCTCGGGCTCGGGCATTTTGAGGAACGGACTCGAGCGCAGGCTTTTTTACAGTAAGGCGGACGCCCGACGAAAAGAGAAAGGCGTCGGATCAGCGCCCTTACCTCCGTCGCCAAGCCAGTTCACCCTAGCCTTTTCGGGCGGCATTGATTGCAGCGATGTCGATCTTCTTCATCTGCATCATGGCATCAAAAGCTCGTTTGGCCTCTGCGCCTCCGGCCGCCATCGCCTCGGTCAGCGTGCGAGGGGTGATTTGCCATGAAACCCCCCATTTGTCCTTGCACCATCCACACATGCTTTCTTCGCCACCGTTGCCAACTATGGCATCCCAATATGCGTCCGTTTCCGCTTGTGTATCGGTAGCAACCTGAAACGAGAAAGCCTGACTGTGCTGAAAATACGGCCCTCCGTTGACTCCGATGCACGGAATACCCAGCACGGTGAATTGCACAACCAACACCTCACCTGCGCTGCCGGACGGGTTGTCACTAGGAGAATACTCTACACTTTCGACCGAGCTGTCAGGGAAGATCTCGGCATAGAAGGCCGCCGCTGCCTCGGCGTCCTTGTTCAGCATCAGGCAAATTCGGTTGCTTGGAATCGTCATCTGTTGGCTCCAGTGCGATCGGCTCCAGTTCGCATCAGTTTACGACAAACCGGAGTTTTCACCAACGTCCGCTTTGTCCAGTACGCCAGACCTCGGCCCCATTTCAAACCATGGCTACCTTGCGTAGCGCGACAAGTAGCGAACCAACACCACAAATCCGCTCGTTCACGCGCGCATCCCGGGCAACGCGCCCACTGCGTGCCCTGTCCATGTTGCCATCGATGTCGTTCGGATCGCGCGTCGGGGTTTTGGCAAGGTTCAAGGGCAGGATTTTGAAAAAGCACAGGAAAATAGGGCCGAACCGGAACGGGCGATTTTTTCCCGAACCAAGACTGAGGCCATTCTGAGCCCGACTGACGCCCGGCGGCGCGACGATGAAGTTCGGTGGAGCACGCAAACCCTTTTGACAACACGGAAGAATACCTGCCCCTCAGGGCGGTTTCAGATGTTTGCAGCGGGGCAAGTGGCGGGGCCGAAGCCCGCCACAAAGGCAAAACCATCAAATGCAATCAATGCGTTGGCGCCATGTTTTTGCAAGGGGCCGTTACGCAACCCTCACGGCGAATTCGATCATGAAACCCTGCATCATGGCGGGCGCCTGCCCGCCGGCTCCTCATATGCGGATTTTCCCGGCGCGCTTGCGGTCGAAGGGTTTTCCTGAACCCGAGGAAGCGACAGCCCCGGCCCGCCGGCGGCACCGACACGCCCGCCTTCTGACCGGCGCAGATCGGGGGGGCATGCGCTTTGCAGCCCCACGACGTTTGGCCCCTCATGACCCGGTGGCCAGCCGGGATGCCGCCCCGGCTACCGCCAGCGCCGGGAAATTTGGCCAAGACAATGCGTGACGATATTAAATCCGACCGGCGCGGGCTGGTTCTGCTGGCGGTTGATGTGCACGATGATGCTGGCGGCGATGGGCACCACCATCGTTTCCACCGCGATTCCGCAGATCGTCGCCGATCTGGGCGGCTTCAGCCTGTTTGCCTGGGTGTTTTCGAGCTATCTGCTGGCGCAGACCGTGACGATTCCGGTCTGTGGCAAACTGTCCGATCTTTACGGGCACAAGCCGGTTCTGATGGTCGGCATTGCGATCTTCCTGATTGGCTCGGCGGCTTCGTCCCTGTCGTGGAACATGGTCTCGCTCATCGCCTTTCGCGCCCTGCAGGGGATCGGCGCCGGGGGCGCGATGGCGACAGTCACCACGCTGGCCGGAGATCTTTATTCGGTGCGCGAACGCGCCGTATAGTGCGGGGCTGGTTATTGATCGTCTGGGGCATCGCTGCCATTACCGGCCCGCTTCTTGGCGGCGCTTTCGCTGCGTATTTTTTCTGGCACTGGATATTCCTCGTCAAGCTGCCGGTTGGCGGCGTGGCGATGATGCTGATCGCACGCCACCTGCACGAGGATTTCGAACCCGGCAATCCGCAGGTCGATTATGCCGGGGAAATCCTGGTCATTCTGACGGCGGTCACGCTGATACTGGCGCTGTTGCAGGGCGGGCAGGCCTGGGCCTGGAGTTCGAGGCAAAGCCTGACCATGCTGTCCGCCGCCGGGTTGCTGCTGGCCTGGACGGTGCGGGTCGAGCGCCGCGCGCCGGCGCCGATCATCGTTGGGCGGCTGTGGCGGATGCCGGTGCTGGCGGGATCGAACATGGCGATGGCTGGGATGGGACTGGTAATGATCGCGCCCACTTCATACCTGCCAACCTTCCTGCAATCGGTGCACGGGCTCGGCGCCATCGGGGCGGGGCTGGTGCTCGCCTCGATGTCATGCTGATGCTCGGCCTTCTTGCGCCGAGGCCAGTGCGCAGCACTCACCCGCAAAACCTTCGAAAACAAAGAAAGAATCCGGCCCTGGCCGGATCGGAAGAACGCTTCGCGCGGCCAAGTGGCCAAGGAGCCGGTCTGGAGCTATCCTGTCTCTGGAAATTCCTTGTAAACGGGTAAAATAGCAAAAAGGGTAATCTCCCTAAAGTCATGGGGGATTGCCTGGGCAAGACTCTTGACTGCAATTCAATGTGTTGTCTGCAATTTCCCTATCAACCCGAACACCGATTTTTTCCAACTCGGACAGGGTGGTTTTTTGGCCGAGCAGGGAAAGGTGGCGGCTTGTGTTGTCGATCCGTCTACAGACGAACAGTGGCATTCACGCTTGATGCCCCACCCTGCGCAAGCATTGCATCTGTCGCAGATCGGCGACAATTTGGATGTGCAATGAAGGTGAAAGCTGAAGAGCAAGGAAAGCGATGGGGGGCCAACCTCGAGAATACAGCAACGCTGTCGTCATGCTTGCCGACCACATCGAAGAAATCGGTCTGGCGCCGGTCGAGGTCTCGGAAGAACACCGATATGCCTCGCTGCCGCTCTGTGTCATCGACGCGGTGTTTTCGATCGGTGTCGGCTACACGTCCACGCAAGCCACCGTGGCGCGGTTCTGCGACAAGTCGGGCTGGCCGCGCCTTGCGACGTCGCGCGAGGGTCGCGGCGCCGGAAGCCACAGCCTCACAGACTTGATTGCGTTCTATGACGGGCTGAACTTCGAGGATGCGGCGCATGCGCTTTTTGGCAACCGCCAACGCACATCGACGACTTCAGGCATATTGAAGGCGAAAGCAGTCAAACTGTTTGCGGAAGCTCTGCTTCAGTGCCGAATTGACACCTTCGCGGACCTCACGCCGGATCGGCTGGAGCTCGCCGAGGCGAACATTCTGGGCCAGCCCGGCCAGAGCAGTGGGATTGCTTTCGACTATTTCCGTATGCTGGCGGGGGACGATGACCTCATCAAGCCTGACCGGATGATCCAGCGCTTCGTCGCAGGTGCATTGGGAACCGAAAAGGAGCCTGAACCCCGACAGGCGGCGGTGTTGGTTCGGCTGGCGTCGCGGGAACTGACTGGGCGCGGGTATCACTGGACGCCGCTTGGTCTCGATCACGCGATTTGGCGGTATCAAAGGACGCGGCGTGCCGTCCCCGAAACGGCATAGGCCGGGCCTTCCGATTGGCGTTGGTCCAGACCCGAAGCCAAGCCACGGCTTCTGCAATGCATGGATTGCCCGGCAGAGCGTCGCGGCAGGCCTGATCGGGAAGCCTATTGATGAAGATCATCCGCTCCGCATCGGTCCTGGCGATGATCAGATACGGCTCGATGGCGCGCTTCTTCCAGAGCCAGATGTCGTGCGCCATCATCGCGTTACGCAGCTTGTCGATATGTGGCATCGCGTCAGCTTCTTGAGGTTAGCCTCCGAGGACGTGGTGCGACCGGCCTGCAGGGCCTTCCCTCGCCAGCACCGCACCAACCCGATAGAGCGCCGGAACAAGACTATGAACGCCGGGCGATGGTGTCGGGTTCGGGCACGCCTTCGAACCAGTGGCCGTCATGCCCTCGATTGCGACCGAAGCCTCGATCATGCGCCTGATCGGCGCCGCGCTGTTCGAGCAGCACGACGAATGGCAGACCTCAAGCCGCTACATGATTCGCACAGATCGACACAGATCGACAAGGCGACGATCGACCCCATTCTCAGCATAACCGTGAAAGCCGCCTGACCATGGCCTCAGACCATCCGGAAATTCACACCACCTTGACGGCCGCTATCAATCGATCGCGTCTTGATCGATGAC